>CP064987.1:0-1200000 GCA_016699835.1 Phycisphaerales bacterium | reverse complement strand
GGCATCGGAAAGTGTAGCGGCAGGGCTGGAAGTGGTTTGATAGGACCAGTTGCGCCGAGCAAGTCACATCGAGCGAACGTAGTTCGATCGCGCCATGCGAGGATTGACCCTTACTCATTCCGATCGGGGCGGCGCTTCGGCTCGGCCTTGCCGTTGGACTCCGGGTCGGGCGAGATGTGTCCATCGGCCCCGGCCTGGCGGTTGAGTTTGCCCAAGGCCGAGGGGAGTTCGATGCCCGCCTGTTGTGCGAGTTCGTGGAGGCGCGGGAGCGAGCCGATCATGCCCGAGAGGAAGTCGGCGGTGGCGTTTCGGCCTGTGCCGTTCGCGCCCGAGCCCTGATCCCACACGGTGATCTTGTCGATCTTGAGGCCCTGCACGGCCTTGACCTGTTCGGCGACGAGTTTGGGGAGTTGCTCGATGAGGAGGAGGGTCGGGCCGACGGTCGCGTCGCTGCCACAGGCCTGGATGAGTTGGCGATAGCCCTCGGCCTTGGCCTCCATGACTTTCTGTACACCGGCGGCCTCGGCCTCGTACTTCAGGAGAATGGCGTCGGCCTCGCCCTTGGCCTCGCGGCGGCGGCGCTCGGCCTCGGCCTCGGCGGCGATCTCGATGCGCTTCTTCTCGACCTCCTGCGGCGCGAGTTGCATTTTCGAGAGGCGGGCGAGTTCCTGCTCACGCTCGGCGATAAGGATGGCCTCGGTCGCCTTGGCGGTCGCGACGTCGGATCGGCGCTTGGCCTCGGCCTGAATCTCGGCGAGTTGCGCCTGGGACTGGGCCATGCGCTCGCGTGAGGTGTTCTCGCCGACGACAGCAGCGGCTTCGGCCTCGGCGACGCGCACGCGCTGCTCCTGCTCGGCGAGTTTGCGCGACGCGATGGTCTCGGCCTCGCGCTGGGCGACGGTGATCTCCTGATCGCGTTTCGCGAAGACCTCGCCCTTGATCGCCTCGGCCTCGAGAGCGGCGACGGCGACACGCTTTCGCTGCTCGGCCTGCTTCTGTCCCTCGATCGCCGCGGCCTGTTCGCCCGCCACCTTTACTGTCCGTTCACGAACCGCGGCGGCCTCGCCGGCGGCGCCGTCACGCTCCTGCTCGGCCACCTCGACCTTGGCGCGATTGATCGCCTCCGCCGCCGCTCGCTTTCCGATGGCCTGGATGTACCCCGACTCGTCGGTGATGTCGCGGACGTTGACGTTGATCAGTTCGAGCCCGATCTTGTTGACCTCCTTCGCGACATTCTCATTGATGAGCGTCATGAACTTCTCGCGATCCTTGTTGATCTCCTCGATCGTGAGGGTCGCGATGACCAGGCGCAACTGCCCGAGGATGATGTCCTGGGCCTGCTCGCGCACCTGCTGCGAGGGAAGATTCAAGAGCCGCTCGGCGGCGTTGTTCATGAGCACCGGATCGGTCGAGACGCCCACGGTGAACGTCGAGGGGACGTTCACGCGGATGTTGTTGAGCGAGAGCGCCCCCTCGAGCGGGATGTCGATGACGATCGGCTCGAGCGAGAGATACGAGTAGTCCTGGACGAGCGGGACGACGAACGCTCCGCCGCCGTGCAGACACTTGGACGACTTGTCGCGCCCCACGCGACCATAGATGACGAGGATGCGGTTGCTCGGGCAGCGCCGGTAGTACCGGGTGATGAGAATGGTGAAGAAGAGGAGCAGAAAGAGCGCCGCGACGACGATCCCGAGCGTCCAGAGCACCGAATCGCCCGCGCCGGGCGCCCCGAGTGTGGACGAGAGGCCGAGAACCGATGGTGTGATCTGCGTCATGGACGGTCGCTCCTACATGAGTCGTGCGGATCGTGGCGAACGAAGATCGTGGGCATGGACGAATGGACGGATGGTGCGGTCAGGTCGAGACCGGTGTGACAAGAACCGAGTTGTCATCATTGACGCGGACGACCCTAACGCGAGACGACGTTGGGGCGGCGAGGGAATCGGACTCGGCGTTGAGGAACCTCGCTCGCTCATTGATCACCACGCGGATCTGTCCCCGGCCCTTGCCGTGCTCGGGGAGCGAGACATACACGTCGGCCTCCTTGCCCAGCGCGTCGGCGATGGAGATGTTCCCGTGCGACTGGAGATCGTGGACGGCCTTGAGCAGGATCGCGAGCAGCCAGACCATTCCGATGCCGCACACGATGCCCAGGCCGACCGATCCCGGGACCGACCAATGGAATCCGTTGAGCCCGGCAAGCCCGCCCCAGCCGAAGCCCATGGCGAAGGCCATGACGCTCTGGAACGAGATCGCCTTGAATCCGGCTGTGGAATCGTGATGGGCGGGAAGTTCCGGATCGATGTCCAGATCAAGATCACCATCGCCGCCGCCGACGGACATCAGGACCAAACGGATCGCAAAGATGCCCGTTCCGATGAGCGCCGGAACTCCGAACCAGACAGCATTTCCGCCGAGCATTGCGTCGAACATGTCCACCTCCCATGCCGACGTGGCATTGTGCGCCGGGCCCCAGCGCCCGGTCGCGGTATCTTATGTCACATGCTCATTGGGAGCCGCCCGAGGCTGGTTTCGTGGATGGGAACTCGGACTGGTCGGAGGATCGATTTCGACGTCGTGACCACGCGCCAACTCGATGGAGTCGAGAGGGCGTGTGTGTCCCCAGTACTCGTGTGGGGACACTCGCGACTGTGGCCGAGCGACCTATAGGCGCTTTTACGCCGCCAGGTCGTCGAGCCCGTCGAGCCCGCCCTGGGAGTCGTCGTCCCAGTCGGTGTCGAAGTCCACGCCATCGAGGAAGTCGAGTTCCTTCGCGGGCTTGTGGCGGTGGTGGGTCGAGATGATCCGCGCGAGTTGCGAGGCGAAGACCTCGCGGACGGTCTCGAGCGTGGGGATCAGCGTCGAGGGATACGGCACGCGCGAGTCGCGGAAGAGCAGGAGCACCGCGAGGCACTCGCCCTCGTGGCGACAGGGAATCACGGCACTCGTGCAGTCCTTGAGCCAGTCGGCGTCGGAGGCGATGTGGCGGGCAATTGACTCGTCGTTCTCGAAGACCTCGATCGCCGTGTGGCGTTCGAAGGCGGGGGCGAGCGTGGCGGCAAGAGTGTCGAGCGTCATCTCGACGTCGGTGCGCGGGCGATCATGGTTGATGTACGCCCCGAGGGTGAAGTCGCCGGAGGAGGCGGGGAGGAAGATCGCGGCGTTGGTCGGGCCGGTCTGTGGCAGGAGATGCTCGAGGACCGTGCGGAGGAGTGACTCGACGTCGAGATCCTGGCGGACCAGGGCGTTGAACGCGCCGGCGAAGGTGCCGCGTTCCAACTGCCCGGCCATCTCCTCGTAGGCCTTGTGGAGATCATCGCAGAGCGAGACGACCTGGGACATCAGTTCGCGGCGCTGCGAGTTGAGCACGCGGCACAGGCGCACGAGTCGATCGGCCCGGCGCTGCACGCCGGAGTGGAGATCACGCTCATCACGAAGACGACGAAGGGAGGACTCGATCTTTGTGGCGAGTTCGTTGGGTGCGAGCGAGGGCGAGAGGACATCAGCCGCTCCGGCCTGCATCGCGAGCACGGCCTCGTCGAGGGCCGCCGCTTCGGCGAGATAGATCGACACGAGGTCCTTGCGTGTGGAGGCGGCGTGGGTGAGAAGCGTGGCACTTGCGTGAAGATGGTCGTGGACGAGGAGCACGTCATACGCCCGCATCTGATCGAGTCGAGATCGAGCCTCCACGGCGGTCGAGACCGAGGCGATTTCCTGCACGCGACCGTCGAGCATGGTCATGAGCCGCTCGCGGACCGATTCGGAATCCGTCGCGAGGAGCACCCGGCACTCGGCGAGCGCCACCTTGCTCCGCGGCGCTCGACGCGAGGTTTCGATGATCGGTGAGGGCGCCTCCGCGGGGCTCGTGGCGTGGGCGGGGCGTGAATCGCGGGTCTTTCGATGGGGCACGGCTTTCTCCCTTGGTCTGTGGACCGATGCCCGGCGCTGTGGGTGCCGGGACAGAGGGAGCATCGACGCGTCTGGATAACGAGTTCAGCGGAAGTCGCGAGTTTTCGGAACTGAGGGGCCGTTCTACGAGGGTCCGCGCAAGAACTGCTCGTGTGAACTGAAGTAGCACATGCGATTGTGATCGGCTAATCAAAAAAAAGACGCCGGCGTGTGGGCCGGCGTCCTTTGGTAGCAGATTCCGGCGAGATGCCGGGGTGTCTCGCTTTAGACCATCGCCTTGAGGGCCTTGAGGGGACGGATCTTGATGACGTTGCGCGCGGGGCGGGCCTTGACTTCCATCATCTCGCCCGGCTTGAAGGGGTTCGGACGCATGCCGCCCTTGGTCGCGGGCTTGCGCACGCAGACGATCTTCATCATGCCGGGGACGGCGAAGATGCCGGCCTTGCCGTTGAGATCGACCTTAACCATCTGCTGCATGGTGTCGAAGACCTCGGAGACCTGCTTGCGGGCGAGGCCCGTGTGGGCGGCGATCAGGCCGTAGACCTCGCTCTTGGAGCGGATCTTCGGAGCGGCGCTGATCTTGGCGGGCTTGGGAGCGGCGGCCTTGGCGGCGCTCTTGGCGGGCTTGGACGACTTTGCTTTCGACTTGCTGGCTTTCTTGGCCATGACTTTCTCCAAAGTTGGCTGTGATCGAGGCGCCCGGTCTGGACCATCCTGGGCCGGACGACTCGTTTCCCTCAATCCATCGGCGTTCGCGCCGAGTCCGGCAACACGCCGGTTTTCCGCTGGATTTTTCGGTGGTTGGAGCGATTTGGCTACATGTTTTCCTCTTCGGGACGCAGAAATTTTGCGTTTTCTCCCCGAAATTCCGCCGGTTGGGGGGCGATGTCCACCAGAAGGATGGAGTGATCCGACAGGCCGCTCTCGCGTTCGGCGTGGGAAAACCGGGCCGAAATGACCCGCGGACGGAGCGCCGGCGAGGCGAACGCGGTATCGATCCGAGTCCCGTTCGCGTCGCCCGAGCGCCAAGAAACCTCACGGGAATCGGGATTCGCATCTCGCCAGAGGTCTGCCATTCCAAGGGTTACGAGCGTTCCCAGGAGCGCCGGGAATCGGAACGTTTTGCCCTTTTCATCAATCCCGTGACGCCCGGTGTTGGCGTCACCGGCGATGAGCCACGGGCGACTTTCGGTCGTCCGAACACGGGCGAGGGCGATCACCTCATTCCAGAACTCGGCTTTGACCCCTGCCTGGGTGTCGTCCGGGGCGTGGATGCCCGATAGGGCTAACCCCAACTCGGCGATCTCGACATCCAGCCATCGTCCGGGGAACTTCCTTCCCAGCACGCCCTGATGGCCCGGTGTGATCGCCCACCGCGACGCGATGAGCACGCCATTTCGGCTCTGACCGGTTGTGGTCGTGCCGGGGTTGGTCGCGTGGTGATGGGATAGGCCGCGGTCGGCGAGCAGGCCGACGATCTGCCCGCCAATCGATCGGCGGAACTCGCAGAGGACGACGACGTCAGGATGGTGATCCATGATGGCGAGCGCGATCGAGGCAATACGCTCGCGGCCGCCGCCGTGGAGGATGTTCCAGAAGAGCACCCGCGCGACGCCGGGAACGCTGCGGTCGGTGTGGCGTTCCTGATCGAAGAGGCGGGGCACGTGCGAGGCGTGGCTCGGCCTCGGCGTCCCGTCGCGGTCGTGATGCGAATGATCGCCGGGCACGGCTTGCCCGCGATCACGCCGGCTGGTGCGAGTTGCGAGGCGTGGGGCGGAGCCAGCGCGGGAGTTCGGCGTGGATCGGCTCGTGGAGCGAGCGTCCGAACTTTCGCGTCATCGTCGCCGCCACCAGGCCCATGAACATCGGCTGCGGGCGGACCGGGCGACTGGTCAGTTCGGGATGGAACTGAGCCCCGATGAAGAAGGGGTGCGTGACGCGAGGCGTCGAGGCCGCTCGATCAGCCTCGGGCTCGGACTTGAGTTCGAGGACCTGCATGATCGGCCGCGAGGGATGCCGACCCGAGAAGACCAGCCCGGCGTTCTCGAATCGCTCGACATAGTCGGGCTCGACCTCGTAGCGATGGCGGAACCGCTCGCGGATGCTCGACTTCCCACCAAAGAGGAAGTGGGCGAGCGTGCCGGGTGTGATCGTGACGTCTTGCGCGCCCAGGCGCATGGTCCCGCCGAGGCCCTCGATCTTCTTCTGCTCGGGGAGTTCGCTGATGACCTTGTGCGGCGAGTCGGGGTTGAACTCGGTCGAAGAGGCGCCCGACAGTCCGAGGACGTTCCGCGCGAACTCGATCACCGCGACCTGGAATCCAAGACAAATTCCCAGATAGGGCAGACCCGTCTCGCGGCAGTGGCGCACGCACGCGATCTTCCCCTCGACGCCCCGGCTGCCGAAACCGCCGGGCACGATGACGGCATCGAGCCCCGCCAGCGCGTGCCCCGCGGAGGCGTCGTCAATCTGCGTCGTCTCGATCCAGCGGATGTCGATGTCCACGCCCAGGTGGGCCCCGCAGTGCTCGAGGGCCTTGTCGATCGAGGCGTAGGCGTCGCGGAGGTGGGCGTACTTCCCCGTCAGGCCGACGGTCACGGTCCTGCTCTTGGGCGTCGTGAGTTGCTTGACGAAACTCGTCCAGCCCAACCGGGCGCGATCCTCGGTGCCCAGGTCCACCTTGTCGTGGAGGTTGAGGAGCGAGAGGACCTCGCGATCCATCCCTTCCTGGCGGAGTTCCTCGGGGATCGTGTAGATGCTCTCGCGGTCGTGCATCGAGAAGACACGACGCATCGGCACGTTGCTGAACATCGCGATCTTCTGCATCACCTTCGTCGACACCGGATTCGTCGCCCGGCAGGCGATGAGGTGGGGCTGGATCCCCGCCTCCATCAATCGCTTGATGCCCAGTTGGGCCGCCTTGGATTTCTGCTCGCCCAAGGCCGGCGGCTCGATGACGTACGTCAACGCCACAAAGCAGACCGAGCCGGGGCCTTCCTCGAAGGCGAGTTCGCGGAGCGCCTCGATGTACACGCCGTTCTCATAGTCCCCGACGGTCCCGCCGACCTCGATGAAGACGACCTCCGCGGGCCTCGTGCCGTCGCCGCGGACGGCCAGTTCGCGGAGTTTGCGTTTCACCTCGCCCGTGACGTGCGGGATCCACTGCACGTCGCGCCCGAGATACTGCCCCTGGCGTTCGCGATGGATGATGTCCGCGAAGATCTGGCCCGATGTCGTGAAGTTCCAGCGGGAAAGGTTCTGATCGAGGAGGCGCTCGTACGTCCCCAGGTCCATGTCGCACTCGGTGCCGTCGTCGAGGACGAAGACCTCGCCGTGGCGGTAGGGGTTGAGCGTTCCCGAATCGAGGTTGAGGTACCCCTCCATCTTGATGGGCGCGACGCAAAGTCCTTTGTCTTTCAGCATCTTGGCGACGCTGGAGGCGAAGATCCCCTTGCCCAGGCCCGACATGACCGTGCCCAGCACGACGACATATTTATGGAAGCCACGTTGATAGCCCTTGGGGATCGGGCTGTAGTACTCCGACTCCTCCGTCGATTCCGCGAGGGCCGCGAGCCCGGTGAATGCGCCCCTCGGCGGAGGCGACGACTTCCCCGCGTCACGATTCGGCGCAGGGGACGACGATCCCGAGGCGTGGCCCGGGGCGGAACTCGGCGGCTGGGGGGGCATGGGAGAGTGTATCGGCCCGCCCCGAAAGGTCCAATCAATCACCGTTCGATTCACGCGCGACGGACTCCCAAACACGGCGTGAGACCCCCGTGACACGTCCGCGACCAATCACTCCATAGAGTTGCCGTTCCGTGGGCGTCACGCAGACGATTCGGTCGACATATCCCAAGCGAGGCTCACTATGACCCGGCGTTCCATCGTCCTGATCGCCCTGACCATCCTGTCTTCCTTTGCCGCGATCGCCCAAGGCCAGCCCACGCCCGACCCGGCGACCCCCAGCCGTCGCAACCCCGTGGACCTCCGCATCGACGAGACCACCGGCCGCGAGAACAACCGCTATCCACCCCATCGCCTCTTCGACTTCCAGCACATGACGCTGGACCTCGACATCCCCGACATGGGCAAGGCCTTCCTCACCGCGACCGAGACGCTCGTCTTCACGCCCATCGCCCAGGCCCGCGAGTCGATCACGCTGGACTGCAAGGGTCCCAACGTCCGCACCGCCCGCCTCGGCACCCCAGCGCCCGATTCCCGCTCGGCTCTCGGCGAGACCCAAGCCTGCATCTTCACCCAGACCGGCGGCTCGGTCACGATCCAGTTCCCCGCGCCCGTGCCGGCGGGAGAGGCCGTCGCCCTGGTGCTCGAGTACGAACTCGATTACTCGCCCGACGCCCCCGGCGTGCGCTCGGGCGAGGGGCTGACCTACTCCCCGCCGCGCAAGGCCGCCAAGGAGGGCGCCACCGACTCCTTCCCCCAGATCCACAGCCAGGGCGAGGCCCAACTCAACTCGCGATGGTTTCCGTGCCACGACTTCCCCAACGACCGCCTCTCGACCGAGATGCGTGTCACCGTCGAGGATGGATACGAGGTGCTGTCGAATGGCACGCTGCTCTCGAAGGACGCCTCAACACCTGATGTCAACGCCCCCCCTGGCAAGCCGCGCGTCACCTGGCACTGGCTCCAGTCCCGGCCCCACGCCAACTACCTCGTCGCGCTCTTTATCGCCAGGTGCAGCGTCATCGACGTCGGCGGGCCGGATTCCGCCCGCCCAGGCCTCTCCATGCCCGTCTATTGCCCCTATGGCAGCGAGGACGAGGTCCGCGAGATCTACGGACGCACGCCCGAGATGGTCGCGTTCTATGAGGAGGTCTTCGCCGAGCCGTTCCCCTGGGCGAAGTATGGGCAGGCGCTCGTCCGCGACTTCGCCGCCGGGGGCATGGAGAACACCTCCGCGACTTTCAACACCATCCGTACGGCCTCGGGCTCGCGCGAGCGCTGGGAAGATGTCATCTGCCACGAGCTCGCCCACCAGTGGTTCGGCGACCTCATCACCTGCGCCTCGTGGGAGCACATCTGGCTCAACGAAGGATTCGCGTCGTACGCCGAGTGCCTCTGGGAGGAGCACCTGGGAATGCAGGAGGGCGGCAAGGAGGCGGCCCGGGCGAGGTACCTGAAGTCCGTCGCCGGATTTGCCCGAAGCCAGCGCCGGGGCAACCGCGGCTATGCCCCGATGTACCCGCCGATGGTCTCCAAGCGCTACAACGACCCCGACCGCGTCTTTATGAAACTCGACGATCCCTACGCCAAGGGCGCGAGCGTCCTCCACATGCTCCGCGAGCGTTTGGGCGACGACCTCTTCTTCACGGGCGTTCGCCTCTATGTCCAGCGCTTCAAGGACAAAGTCGTCGAGACCGACGATCTCCGCAAGGTCTTCGAGGAAGTCAGCGGCCAGAGCCTCGAGCGATTCTTCGACCAGTGGTGCCGCCGCCCGGGCATGCCCGCCCTCGCGATCGACTTCGCCTGGAACACGCAGACGAATGAACTCACCGTGGGCGTCGAGCAGACGCAGACCATCAACGCCGACAACCCTGCGTTCGCGATCGAACTCCCCATCCGCGTCACGCTCGACGACGATCGCGTCGAGTGGCTCACGATCCCGACGGACGAGCGGCAGGTCGAGATCACGAGGCACTTCGAGACGCGCGTCGTCGGCGCCGTCGTCGATCCGTCGATGAGTGTCCTCGCGCGGACCGACGTTCGCCACCCGCTCCCCGAGTTCGAGCCGATCGGGGCTGGGGGTGTGGGGGGTGTGGGGAGCACTGATGCGTCGAAGGCCAAGGCCAAAGACTCGCCGGACGAGGACATGAAGGACGACGACGCCGACTCGAAGCAAGAGCCGGTTCCTTCGTCAACCCACGGCGACGAGTAAGTCCGCCCGGTACGAGGCTCTCCGGGCCGTTATCTCCGATCTCCTAGCTCATCTCTCGTGGCCTTCGTTCGGCATCGTTCCTTTGTGCCGGGGGTTCTCGATCGCTCCGCGTGCGCCGGCTCGGCCACTACGCGCGCCGCGCCCGGGGCGACGCGCGACGTGTGGGCGTCGGCACGCGCTTCCCGACGAGCAACGCGCGAAAAGTGCCGAAACACGCGCGTTTCTTGCCGATCGGCGCGCGCGGGGCGGGAGCCAACGCGCGCTTTCTCCGAGAAAGCGCGCGTTGCACACGATTCGGCGCGTGCGATCCAAGGGAAAACACCGGGGAATGAGGCATCTCCCCTGGACGAAGGCCGGTCTTGTCGACTGAATGCGACTATTGGGTGGGGTGGGGTGGGGTGGGGTGGGTGAGGGGGGAGGCGTCTGTTCGTGCCGTGTCTTTCGTGTCGAAGTGCCGACGACGATTCGGCGTCATCGCAGCCTTGCATCAGTCGGCCCGGAGCGGTCGACGGATGGCAGACAAGACAGAATCGGACCCACTCCCACGACCTGATGCCCAGTGCCTAGTGCCCGTTGCCTCTCCGTCAGATCCCGCGGTTGCCCCTGGCCAGGTTCAACTGGGTCTGGGCGTAGGACAGGTCGCGGGCGCGGCGGTCGGTGGCGGGGGCGGTCTCGAGTTGCTTGACGTTCTTCTCGACGTCGGCGACGACGACGTGCTCGGCGGCGACGGCACGCTCGGCGAGGATCGTCAACTGGTTGTCCACGATGCGGACGAAGCCGCCATCGAGGGCGTAACTGCGCCGGCCGCCCTTGCCCTTGCTGGAGTCGGCGAAATCGAGGCGGAGTTCGCCCGTGCCCAGGCGGGCGAGGAGGGGCGCGTGCCCGCCCTGCACGCCGAAGAGCCCGTCCCACGCGGGGATCGAGGCATAGGTCACCTGCTCATCGAGAAGCGAGGCGGTGGGCGTGACGAGGCGGCAGCGGATGGAGGGGGAAAGGGCCACAGAAGACTCCCGAAAAGGCGTGGGGGCGATGATATGCGCGGGGCGGGGCAAACGGGCAAATGGACAATCGGCCAGGTCCGGCGGTTCGACACCCATTGCCCATTGCCTATTCCCCATTGCCCCCTTCCTAGCCTTCACGATGGGTGACGGCGGGCGGCGATCGACGACCTTGGTGTGGCGATGGGGCGTGGCGATGGTCGCCGTGCTTGTCGTGGTGGCGGCGGCGCGGGTCTGGGGGTTGGCGGGGGCTGGGTGGGGGGGTGGGGAAGGTAGCAGCGGCGCGGTTGTGCTGGAGTTGCGGGCCAATCGAGTGGCGGTGGGCGCGCTGGTCGGGGCGGCCCTCGCGGTGTCGGGGGTGATGCTGCAGGCGCTCATGCGCAATCCGCTGGCGGCCCCAGACCTGTTGGGATTGTCATCGGGGGCGGGGCTGGGCGTTGCTGGCGCTGTGTACGGCGCGTGGGCTGGCGGGGTAGGGGGCAGTGGCGGCGTCGCGTTTGGGGCCGCGGGGGCGGCGGTGGTCGGAGCACTGGGCTCGCTGGCCGTGGTGTATCTGCTTGGCCAGCGGCGCGGGTTGCTCGAGCCGGTGACGCTGATTCTGGTGGGCGTGGTGGTCGGGCTGCTGTGCGCGGCGGGAACAGAGGTGATCCGCAACCTGATGCCCGACGGCGGCGTCGAGATCACGCGGCTGCTGGCGGGATCGATCCGCGATGTGCGCGTCACGGATGCGACTCCGATGGCCTGTGCCGTGGTCGTGGCGATCGGCGTGGGTGTTGGTGTGTGGCTGGGGCCGGCGATGGACGCCGCGAGTCTGAGTGAGGACGAGGCACGGAGCGTCGGCGTGGCGATGGGGCGGCTGCGGGCGATGCTGTTCATCGCCTCGGGCGTGCTCGCGGCGAGCGCGGTGGTGCTGGCGGGGTCGGTGGGGTTTGTGGGATTGATCGCGCCGCACGTCGTGCGACGACTCGTGGGCCCGTCGCATCGAGTGCTGGTGCTGCTGAGCGCAGTGGCGGGGGCGGCGCTGGTGATCGGGGCGGATCTGGCGGTGGCGGCGTTGCGGGAGGCAATGCCGGAGTTCGGGCGATTGCCGATCAGCGTGCTGACGTCGCTTGTGGGAGGCCCGGTGATCATCGCGATCCTGCGCGGGAGGGGGAAGGGCGGACGCCGAGATGGCTGGTAGTGGCCGTGGGGGGGGGTCGGAGGAACTCGGCGAATCGAGTATCCTGTGGACATGTCGAACACGGATGGAACGAGCGGGACGCGGGTGAGCGGGGCGCTGAAGCCCTTTGGGACCTCGGTCTTTGCCGAGATGACGGCCCTGGCGACGAAGCACCAGGCGGCGAATCTGGCACAGGGGTTCCCGGATTTCGACGGGCCGGAGTTCGTGAAGCAGGCAGCGACTGCGGCGATCGGCGCGGGACACAACCAGTACGCGCGGATGATGGGCGTGCCGGCGCTCAACGAGGCGATCGCGCGGTCGTGGCGTGAGCGCGGGTTCGATACATTGGGTGAGATCGAGGCGGACTCGTGGGTGACGGTGACGACGGGGTGCACACAGGCGATCGCGTCGACGATGCTGGGCCTGCTGGACCCTGGCGATGAGGTGATCCTCTTTGAGCCGTTCTATGACTCGTATCGCCCGTGCCTGGCGATGGCGCGGGCGGTGCCCAGAGTGGTGAATTTGCGACCGCCGAAGGCGTGGGGCGTGGGCGCACGCGAGGGTTTCTGGTTCGATGAGGACGAACTCCGGCGCGCGATCGGGCCCAAGACGCGGGCGATCCTGATCAACACGCCGCACAATCCGACGGGGAAGGTCTTCACGCAGATCGAGTTGGAATCCATCGCTCGTCTCTGCGTGGAGCACGACCTGCTGGCGTTCACGGATGAGGTCTACGAGCACCTGATCTATGACGAGGGTGCCGAGCACGTGCCGATCGCGATATTGGACGGCATGCGCGAGCGGACGGTGACGATGTCGAGCCTGGGAAAGTCCTTCAGTCTGACGGGGTGGAAGATCGGCTGGGTCGTGGCGACGCCGAGGTTGACAGCGGGCGTGCGCGCGGCCCACCAGTTCCTGACGTATGGTGCGGCGACGCCCCTGCAGTACGCGGCGGCGGTGGCGCTCACGAACGGGAAGGACTCGATCCGCGCGCTCGTGTCGCTGCTCAAGGGCAATCGAGATCTGCTCGCTGGCGCACTGGAAAGGCAGGGCTTCAAGGTCTGCGTGCCCGCGGCGTCGTACTTCATCATGGCGGACCACTCGGCGTTTGGGTTCGAGGATGACTGGGACTTCTGCCGGACACTGACGCGCGAGGTGGGCGTGGCGGCGATCCCGCCGAGCGCGTTTTATCAAGATGGGCGTGACGCACGGCACCTGGTTCGATTCGCGTTCTGCAAGAAACCCAAGACGATGGAGGCGGCGATCGAGCGGCTGGCGCGGCTCACGCCGAGGGCGAAGTCGGGCGCGAGGACATGATGAGCGCGTGGCAGGAAGAACTTCGGGCAGTGTCGGATCGCGTGGTGCGCGAGGTGCTTGAGGCTGTGGAGCCGGGATGGTTGGTGGAACGCTCGATGAGAGCGAGAGCCGAGGAGTTTGTGGGGGGAACGTGGAAGGTCGTCGCGTTCGGGAAAGCGTCGGTGGCCATGGTGAGGGGTGCGGCAAAGGTGCTGGGCCCGAGGTTGTTGAACGGAGTTGTGGTAGCAGGCGATGGTTCATTCGACGCGGATGTCGATGAAGTAGACACAGGCGGGACGCCTGGGCCACGAGATTGGAGAGGATCGCTTCCTTCGACATTCGAAGTGCTGTTCGCGGATCACCCGAGGCCGACGGCACGGAACGTGGACGCGGCGCGTCGTGTGGAGTCGTTCGTGCGAGAAGTCTCGGCGGATGAGGGGCTTCTCGTGCTCGTATCCGGCGGCGGCTCGGCCCATCTGACGTTACCGATGGAAGGCGTGTCGCTCGACGAGATCGCGGAAACGTCGTCACGGTTGATGCGTGTCGGGGCGACGATCCGAGAGATCAATTCAGTGCGTAAGCACGTCGAGCGACTCAAGGGTGGGCGGCTGGCAGGGATGTGCAACGCCGCAGCGATCGAGGTGATCGTGCTCTCCGACGTGATCGGCGATCCGCTCGACACGATCGCCTCGGGGCCGTGCGCACCGGACCCGACGACTTTCGCGGAGGCGCTTGGCGTCCTCACGCGATATCGCCTGCGTGACGTCCCGATGTGTGCGGGTGTCGTGCGAATGCTCGAACGCGGCACGCGGGGCGAGGTTGTAGAGACACCCAAGCCCGGCGATCCGCGATACTCCCGCGTGCGACACACGATCGTGGGGAACAACACCACGGCACTCGACGCGGCGAGGAAGGCCGTGGAAGCGAGCGGGTTCTCGGTCATGGACGTTCGTGGCGGCATCGAGGGCGACGCGGCAACAGTCGCGCAGCGATGGGTGCGTGAGACGCTACAAGCGAAGGCTTCGGCGAGTGGTCGCCACGCGTGGATTCTGGGTGGTGAGACGACCGTTGATGTCGAACAGTCAACTGGCCGTGGCGGGCCGAGTCAGGAGTTCGCGTTGGCCGCGTCGATGGAGATCGCAGGGCATGAGGGCGTCGGCGTGTTGGTATTTTCCACCGACGGCGTGGACGGGCCGACGGCAAACGCGGGGGCGGTGATTGATGGCGGCACCGAAGATATTGCATCAGCGAGCGGAGTCGATGCGGCACGCGGACTTGTGAATCACGATTCGGCAAGGGTGCTCGAGGCTGCCGGTTGCGTGGTTCGGACAGGGCCGACAGGGACAAATGTGAACCACGTGGCGGTGCTGTTTCGCGCGGATCGACGCGGATAAGAGCGTGCGCGTTCAATCGTCGTCGAGCATGCGTACCGGCGGCGTGTCGAGGTCGTCCATCTGCCCGTCGCGCGTCGCCCAGATGAACGCCACAACCGCGGCACCGGCGAAGAGCAACGCGAGCGGCACGATGACATAGAGGATCGTCATGGGCCGACCCTCCGTGTGGCCCGTTGCCCTGAACGAGCCGGCGGCGGCGCGTCGAACGTCCGAGACATCGTCGCCAGAGCGAGGACGCTGAGCGAACTCACGGGCATGAGAATCGCGGCGAAGAGCGGCGTGACCACGCCCAGCAGGACGGCCGACGCGGCGATCACGTTGTAGCCGAGCGACACGACCAGGTTCCGCTTGATGACGCGCATCGTTCGGCGTGCCGCGGTGAGGACATCAGCGATCTGGGCGATGCCGGGCGTGGCGAGCGAGACATCCGCCGCCGCGAGCGAGGCCTCGACGCCGTGGACGCCGCTCGCGTCGCTGCAGGTACGGACCGCGATGCCCACATCGGCGGCGGCGAGGGCGGCGGCATCGTTCACGCCATCGCCGACCATCACGACGGTGCCGTGCTCGCGGTGCGTCTCGACGAGTCGCACCTTGTCCTCGGGCTCCATGTGCCCGTGGGCGTCGGCGATGTCGAGCGTGCTCGCAACGCGGGCGACGACCGCGGGGTGATCGCCCGACGCGATGAAGAGACTCGCCCCCGTGCGACGGAGCAACCGGCTCGTCGCCAGCGCTTCGTCACGCACGGAATCGCCGAGCGCGACGGCGGCACTGACATTTCCATCGATCGCGATGAGGATCGGTGTGTGACCCGAGTTCGTCCACGATGCGAGCGAATCGGCGAAGGATGTGGCACTCTCTGATCGCTCGGCGACAAAGTCGGGGCGGCCGACAAGGACGCGCGAGCCGTCCACTTGCCCCTCGATGCCCCGTCCCGGCTCGGCATGCACCTCGGTTGGCTCGTGCGGAGAGGAGTGCTCATAGGCCGCGAGCGCGCGGGCGATGGGGTGATTGGAGTGGCGCTCGAGTGCGGCGGCGAGGGCGAGGGCGCGGATGTCGCCGACGTGCGCGACGATGGACATCCGGCCTTGGGTGAGCGTGCCGGTCTTGTCGAGGATGATTGTTTTCGGGTTGGCGAGGCGCTGCAGCGCGTCGCCGCCCTTGATGAGGACACCGGACCGGGCGGCCTTGCCCATCGCCATGCTCAAAGACAGCGGCGTCGCGAGGCCGAGCGCGCACGGGCATGTCACCACGAGCATGGCCACGGCCTGCGAGATCGCTTTGGAGGCGCCGGCATGGGCCCAGACGCCTGCGGCGATGATCGCGAGGACGATCGTCGCGATGACGAAGATCGCGCTGATGCGGTCGGCGAGTTGCACGATCGGTGCGCGACGCGTCGCTGCGTCTTCCATGAGTCGCGTGATCGCGCCCAGGCGCGTCGCTGGCCCGGAGGCGATGACCGTCGCACGGATGGTGGACGAGAGATTGGTTGTTCCGGCGAGTATGGTGCCGCCGGGCATCGCCTCGATGGGCGTCGATTCGCCGGTGAGGAGCGATCGATCGAAGTGGGATGCGCCGGCAGTGATGGTCGCGTCCGCGGGCACGGCCTCACCGGAGTGGATCTCGATCAGCATGCCGACGGCAAGGGATTCGGTGGCGACCTCCCGCGTCGTGCCATCCTCGACGACACGGGCCCAGGTGGGCGTGAGCGCGAAGAGCGCGGCGACGGCGTCGTGGGCGCGTCGCTGCTGGCGCGATTGGATATAGCGTCCCACGAGCAGCGCGAAGACGAGCATCGCGAGCGAGTCGTAGTAGACATCTCCGGATCGCGTGACCGTCGAGTACAGGCTCCACGTCCAGCCCACGGCGAGCGCGATGGCGATAGGAACATCGATGTGGGGAGTGCGGGCGCGGATCGCGGCGATCGCACTCCGGAAGAAGACGCGCCCGGGCCAGGCGACGCTGATCGTGGTGACGATGAGGCTCAGGATGCTAAACAGCAGGGCGTGTCCCGCTTCGATGCCCTCGAGCACTCCCGCGTAGAGGCAGATCGCGTAGAGCATCACGTTGCCGGCGCATGCGCCGGCGACGCCGAGACGAATGAGTTGGGCGCGATCGTCGCGGAGGTGTCGCGTCTGCGAGGCGGCGTCACGGATCGGCGCGGGTGTGTAGCCGATGGAGTCGAGCGTGCGCGCGATCGTGGAGAGCGCGATAGCGCCCGGGTTCCACGCGAGTCGAACGCGTGACCGGCGCATGTCGAGGCGGGCGCTGAGGACGCCGGGCGCGAGTCGGGGCAGGCGTTCGACGAGCCACACGCACGCCGCGCAGTGCACGCCGCTCAGCACGAGTTCGATCGAGGACAAGCCTTCGGGCGTGGTGGCGACCGAGGCCTTGAGAAACTCCGGATCATCGAACTCGGCGAAGGAGCGGCCTTTGGTCAGGACGGGATTGGCCGCGTTCTGCAGCAGTTCGTAGTACCGCTCCAGGCCGCAGGTATGGATGATCTCGTGGGCGGTCTGGCATCCGGCGCAGCAGAACGATGGCGTGTTGAGATCGGCACGGAAGGCACCGGGGACGGGCAGGCCGCAGTGGGCGCAGGCGACAGTGCTCTTCGTGGAGATCGGCGTGGCCGCACGATCCGATTGGCGCTCGACCCGTGCGAAACTAGTGGCCGGCGCGCGCGACATGGGCGTCTCCGTGGCAGACCGGTGCGGCATCGGGCGAGGGAGATCCTGCAAGAGGGGCGGCCCGCCACACGATCACGGCGGCGCCCATCAAGACGACCACGACCGCCGACGCGACCGGGAGCGCCCGCCGGGCGCGCGACGAGAGTTTCGACGCGACCAGGCCCAGCGACCCCATTACGGGAAGCGTCCCGAGCCAGAAGAAGAGCATGAGCATCGCCGATTGGAGCGATGATCCCGTGGCGGCGGCGGAGGTGAGGAAGGCGTAGAGCCAGCCGCAGGGGATGAGTCCCGAGCATGCGCCGATGAGCAGCGGGCGAGCGGCGGGGGCGAGTCGTGGCGAGCCGGCGCGAGCATGGAGCCGCGCAATGAGCGATCGCATCGGACGCGGCACGCCGAAGTACGGCGCGAGCGTCTGCGCACCCCACCGCGTGGAACGCAGCAGTGCGAGCACGCCCCACGCCATGAGGATCGACCCGGAGAGGATCGCGGCCGCTTTCGAAAGCCCGCGTGCATCGCCCAGCACGTTCACCGCGCCGCCCACGGCACCGCCGACGATGCCAAGCAGGAGATACGAGAGCCCGCGCCCTGCGTTGTAGAGGATTGTGGCTCGACGGGTGTCGCGCGCGTTGCATGGCGTGGGGCTGCCCCCAACGGTGAGGGGCACGGTCGCGCCGATCATGATCGGCCCGCACATTCCCGCGCAGTGCAGGCTGCCGCCGAGTCCGCCGACAAGGGCCGCCAACGCAAGGGCAATCATCGCGGCGCCTCCGTCGTGATGGTCCCTGTCGCGGCGATGCCATATGCGCGGAGGACAAAGCGATCTGGCTTCACTCCCGTGGGAACGTCATAGATTCCGGGCTCGGACTCGGCCGCGAATGCGAAGGTGTCGTCGGCGGACTCGAGCCACAGCATGGCCGATCGGATCGAGGTGCCGTCGGCGTCCACGAGGCGGATGCGAGATGCTCCAGCGTCGGACTCCAGCACTGCGTGCCAGCGCAGCGTCGAGGCGGGCCTGGCGTACGCGGCGATCTCCCTTGGATCGGTCGTGGATTGCGCATGCACGACCGGATCGGGGTGGCGTGCGGCGGCCACGATGGTCCACGTCGCGATCCCCGCGTTCGCGAGAACAAAGACGACCACAAAGGCGATGAACAGGATCTTGCTCATGGCGAAGGTGCAACAGGCGCGGACTGCGGCGTGCTCGGCGACGTGGAACTCGAGGGTGGCTCTCTCTTGACCGATCCATTCTTCGCCGGCCCGATCATCGAGACCGACAACGCGTGCTCGAACTTCTCCTCGCCCGTCACGAGAACCTCGGCGGCGAGGCGGCTGGAATGGAAGCCCTCGGGGGGCGCCACGAGCATCACCGGGACGGACTTGGTCTCGTCGACCTCCAACGCGATCGGGCCCGAGACGCCCATGATCCCCGTGATGCCCTTGTGCGGCGTGAGCGTGACGCTCGTCGCGTGGTCGAGGCGGTTGACGAGTTTGATCGAGAAGTTGTTGCCGATCTCGCCCGAATCCAACTCGGTGAAGGGAATGCCACGTGCACGCAAGATGGTCGCGTCGACGGGGTCACGATGCGTGAGCAGCACGCCGAGCGTGGTGAGGAGGATGGTCAGGATCGTGGGATAGACGATGACGCGCGGGCGGAAGCGCTTGCGGACCTCGCCCTCGTTGCGGGCGGTACTGCTGTAGCGGATAAGTCCCGGGTCGCGCCCGAGTTTGGTCATGACCGCGTCGCACGCGTCCATGCACTGGGTGCAGTGGATGCACTCCATCTGCAAGCCGTTGCGGATGTCGATGCCCGTCGGACACGTCGCGACGCACAGGCCGCAGTCCACGCAATCACCCTGGACGACGGGGAGCGAGACATCGCTGGAGGACGCGGGCTTCCTAGCCTTGCCCCGCGGCTCGCCACGCCGGTTGTTGTAACTCACGATGAGCGAGTTGCGATCGAGCAGGACCGACTGGAACCGCCCGTACGGGCACGCCACCAGGCACGTCTGCTCGCGGAAGAACCCAAAGTCAAAGAGCATCAGCCCGGTGACGACGGCCATCACGAGGAACGAACTCGAGTGCTCGAATGGCGATCGCGTGACCCAGACGCGGAGTTGATCGACGCCGACAAAGTACGCGAGGAACGTGTGCGCGAGGTAGCACGAGATCACGAAGAACGTGATGTACTTCAGCACGCGTCCCACGGGCGTGGTCTGGAGGAAGCCCTTCTTCGCTCGTCCCGGCGTGCCATCGAAGAACCGCTCGATGGGGCGGAAGAGGAACTCCATGTACACGGTCTGTGGGCAAGCCCAGCCGCACCACACACGCCCGAACAACGCCGTGAGCAGGAAGATCGTGACGAAGACGCTCAGGACAAGGAGCGCGAGAAAGAGCGTGTCGGTGGGGAGGAAAGTTGTCCCGAAGATGTGGAACTTTCGATGGGCGACATCGAGCAGGATGATGGGGTGTCCGCCCAGTTTGATGTACGGGATGAGTGTGAAGATCGCGATCAGGATGTAGGCGACGGCCCGTCGGCGATTCCAGAACTTCCCCGGGCTGGGCCTGGGCTTCAGCCATCGCCGCGAGCCGTCGTCACGAAGCGTGGAAAGGACCGAGATCGAATCGGGTGGGAGCGTCCCCTCGGGCCTGGCGGACGGGGCGTGCTCGTGATTCGTCTGCGAAGGTGCGACCATGTCAACTCACACTCGGAAATACACACAACGCCCACATGGTTCGCACGTCGCGATCAACTCTTGGGCTCGGTCCACGGCGGGATCGGAACTCCTTCGGGACCCTTTGGATTGTCGGCTTTCTGCCCGCGGAGGCGAGCGGTATACGCAGCCATCAGGACGCGCTCCTTCTCGCTCATTGTCGCCTCCCACGCGGGCATGGCGCCGTTATTCGCGCCCTTGGTGATGACGGTGTAGAGGTCCGTGATGGTCTTCACGTTCTTGTACGAGTCGTCGGTCAGGTTCACGCCGTTGATCCCGCCGCCCTTGGGACCGTGGCACTGGGAGCAGTTGGCGGCGAACTTCGACTCGGCGACACGCATCAGCGACTCGTTCTTCATGAGGTTGAAGAGGTCCTCGGGATTGTTCTTGATGTCGCCCACACTCCCGAAGATCTTGCGGTCCTTCACAAGGTTCTGCTTCGCCAGTTCCGAGACGGGCGTCGGGGCCAGGGGGCTCATCTCCCAGAAGGCGTAGTAGAAGAGCGAGAAGACC
Source organism: Phycisphaerales bacterium (assembly GCA_016699835.1). NCBI lineage: Bacteria > Pseudomonadati > Planctomycetota > Phycisphaerae > Phycisphaerales > Phycisphaerales bacterium. Next base: position 1,179,437 of record CP064987.1, on the reverse strand, counting down.
ACACTCCCGATGAAGATGAGGTGCCACCACCCGGGCGTGGGGTTGTCGAACTCCTGGATCCCGTCGTACTCGTGATCGCTCAGGTGGTCCTTGGGTGGTGTGCTCGAGGTCTGCTGCATATGGGGCGTGGAGGTGGGGTGGGGGGTGCTCATGCGTGCTCCTTGCCCGAGACTATGGAGGGCGCGAGGGGCGAGTGGGTTCCGGGGTTCGTCACGATCGGCGCGTCCTCGAGCGGGATGCGGGCGGCCTCACCAGCGGCCTGCTTGGACCGCCGGGCAAAGATCGACACGCACACCCCCGCGAAGACGACGAGAAAGATCACCATGGACACAACGGGGAAGATCCAGAGTTGGAGCGACCCCATGATCTCGCTGAGACTCATCGGCTGGCCTCCTGGTGGTGCGGCGCGACGGAGGACACGGACGGTGTTGGGGGTGTTGGGATGGCGGGCTGATCGGCGACCGCCGGGGTTTCCGCGGGTGCTGGCTTGGAGAAATCCACACCCAAACGCATCAGGTACGCGACCAGGGCGATAGCCTTCTTGTCCTCGAGTCGCTTGCCCTCGCCGGCGGTCTGGCTCCCCTGGACGGCGATGAGCTGCGCCAGTTCCTTCGCCTGGACCTTGGCGTGCTCGGTCGCGTTCGACTTCTTGATCATGTCGCCGTAGGGCACTCCCAGCATCGCCATCGAGTTCACGCGAGACTGGATCGCGTCGAAGTTCAAGTCTTGCGTGAAGAGGTGCGGATACGACGGCATGATGGACTCGGCGCTGAGATCCTGCGGGCGGTACAGGTGATCGGCCTGCCAACTCGCCGACTGGCGGAGACCTTCGCGAGCCAGGTCCGGACCGATGCGGCGAGAGCCCCACTGGAAGGGATGGTCATATTGCGACTCGCCCGGCCGGCTGAACTCGCCATACCGCTCGGTCTCGGCAAAGAGCGAGCGGATCATCTGCGAATGGCAGTTGTAGCAGCCCTCGGCGATGTAGACGTCACGACCGGCGAGTTCGAGAGGTGTGTACGGCTTCACCTGCGCCAGTTTCGGAATAAACCCGCCCACGAGTAGCGTCGGGATGAGTTCGAAGAGCGACGCCACGAGGACCGCGGCAATCGTCAGCACCGTGAACTTCATCGGCTTGCGCTCCCACACGCGGTGGAACCAGCCTTGGATCACCTTGGAGTCGAACTCCTTGGCGAAATCTGTGTTCGCTTCGAGCCGGCTCTGCGGGACCGGAGGATCCACGAACGTCGCGCTGAGCGGGGCGGCCTCGTGGACGGGCACGTCGTACGTCGACGGACGCGTGCGCCAGGTCATGAGCATATTGACGCCCGCGAGGATCATGCCCGAGAGGAAGAGCGTCCCGCCGAGGACGCGGATCCAGTACATGGGCATGAGGCGGATCACGGTCTCGAGGAAGTTGGGGTACTGGAGTTCGCCGTTCTCCGTGAAGGCCCGCCACATGAGGCCCTGGGTGATCCCCGCGGTATAGATCGCGATGACGTAGAGCAGGATGCCGATGGTCGCGGTCCAGAAGTGGGCCACCATCAGCTTCGTGCTCCAGAGTTTCGTCTGGAAGACGCGCGGGAGGAGCCAGTAGAGCATCCCGAAGGTCATCATCCCGTTCCAGCCGAGCGCGCCGGAGTGGACGTGGGCGATGGTCCAGTCGGTGTAGTGCGAGAGGGCGTTGACGCTTTTGATGGAAAGGAGTGGGCCCTCGAACGTGGACATGCCATAGAACGTCACGCCGAGGATGAAGAACCGGATGATCGGATCCACGCTAGTGATATCGCGCCACGAGACGCGGAGCGTGAGAAGGCCGTTGATCATGCCGCCCCACGACGGCATCCAGAGCATGACCGAGAAGATCATCCCCAGCGTGCTCGCCCAGTTGGGGATCGCGGTGTAGTGCAGGTGGTGGGGCCCGGCCCAGATATAGATGAAGACCAGCGACCAGAAGTGCACGATGCTCAGGCGATACGAGTACACCGGACGGTTCGCGGCCTTGGGCACGAAGTAGTACATCAACCCAAGGAACGGCGTCGTGAGGAAGAACGCCACGGCGTTGTGTCCATACCACCACTGCATCATCGCGTCCTGGGCGCCGGCGTACATCGACCAGCTCTTCATCCAATCCGAGCCGCTGGGCATCCGCCCGTGCGCCAGTTCGACGAGCGCGAGCGGGAGCGACATGCTGTTGCCCACGTGCAGAACGGCGACCGTGACGATCGTCGCGATGTAGAACCACAGCGCGACGTACATGTGACGCTCACGCCGGTTCTTCAGCGTCATGAAGAAGTTCACACCAAAGAACCCGACCCATACCACGGCGATCGCCAGGTCGATCGGCCACTCGAGCTCCGCATACTCCTTCCCCTGCGTGATCCCCATCGGCAGCGTGATCGCCGCGGCGACGATGATCGCCTGCCACCCCCAGAAGTGCAGATTGCTCAGCCGGTCCGACCACATCCGCGCCTTGCATAACCGCTGTGTCGAGTAGTACACCGCGGCAAAGATCGCGTTCCCCGCGAACGCGAAGATCGCCGCATTCGTGTGCAGCGGACGCAATCGCCCGAACGACCCGAACTCGGTGAGGTTGGCCTGGGGAAAGGCAAGTTGGATCGCGACGATCACGCCCACCAGCATCGCCACCACGCCGAAGACCACCGTGGCGAGGAGAAACTTGCGCACGATGGCATCGTCATACGAGAACGACTCCAGCCCCGGCGATCGTGACGCGCTGGCAGGAGCATGGGGAGAGGATGCGGACATGGACCAATCTCCTCGGGGTGAACCCGGCCAATAGAAGAAAAAACGATCCGAATATCGTCTTGACAGGACGATATCTTTCTGGATAAATATGTCAAGAAATACTGTGAGCGCTTTTCTGATACGAAATGTGTGACCATTCGTGCATGATTGTTGGTTTATGTTTGGTTTGTATTGACGATGCTCGGGTCATTTAGGAGTCGTTATTCCGGAGCCTAAATCATGCTGAGCCAAGGGACTGGATATGCCATTACGGCCATGGGCTACGTCGCATCCGCCGGCGGTAGGGCTGTTCTCGTCAAAGATATTGCTGACGCTGCAGAAGTTCCCGGACCTTACCTCGCGAAACTGATCCATGTCCTCGCTCGCAAGGGTCTGGTGACTACTCAAAGGGGAGTTGGCGGGGGAGTCGCCCTGGCAAAGCCGGCCACCGAACTCTCGCTGCATGATGTCTGCGTAGCGCTCGACGATCCCGCGATCCAGACTCGCTGTATGCTCGCTGAGGCCGAATGCTGCGACGAGCGGGGATGCCCGGCCCACAAGTTCTGGGCCGCCGAACGCGAGAAGATCCAGTCGTTCCTGAAGCGGACGATGGTCGCCGATATTGCCGCCTTCGAATCCATGCGCCGCTGGAAGGCCAACGGCCACCGACCGCCGACCGAGGCCCACGGCCCGTAATGGCCGCCGATGACATGGCACTACGATGCCCCCGATGAGTGTTCCCCTGCTTTCCCCCGAATCTCCCGTTGGGTCCGTGGACTCTCCCGCCCGCCTGGCCGAGCGGGCGATCGAGCAGTTCAGGAGCGACTTCGAGGGCGTGCGCGCGCAAATCGGTCGCGTCGTCGTAGGCCAGGCCGACGTCGTCGAGCACGCCCTGATCTCCCTCTTTGTTGGCGGGCATCTGCTGCTGGAAGGCGTGCCGGGCATCGGGAAGACGCTCCTGGTCCGATCGCTCGCGGGGGCGATGCGGCTGTCGTTCAATCGTGTGCAGTTCACGCCGGACCTCATGCCCGCCGACATTACGGGGACGCAGGTCGTCGCGGAGCATGAGGACGATTCTGGGAGACGCGTGCGCGAGTTTCGGTTCCAGAAAGGCCCCGTCTTCACCCAGATCCTGCTCGCCGACGAGATCAACCGCGCCACGCCCAAGACCCAGTCGGCGTTGCTCGAGGCGATGCAGGAGCGGAGCGTCACCGTCGGCGGCGAGACCCACGCGCTTCCCAGCCCCTTCCTCGTGATGGCGACACAGAATCCCGTCGAGCAGGAAGGGACGTATCCCCTCCCCGAGGCCCAGTTGGACCGGTTTCTCTTCAAGGTGCTTGTGGATGTGCCCGGGCGCGAAGAGTTGGGCCTGATCGTCGAACGGACGACCGGGGCGCATGATCCCACCATCGAGCCGACGCTCGACGCCGAGCGGATTCTCGCCCACCAGCGAGCGCTCCGTGACGTGACCGTCCCTGGGAACGTGCGCGACTTTGCCGTGCGATTGGTCCTCGCGACGCACGCAGGGCGTCCAGAGCGGTTCGCCTCGCCGATGGTCGAGCAGTACGTGCGTCTGGGGGCCTCGCCTCGTGCGGCTCAGTCGCTCGTCCTCGCGGGCAAGTGCAAGGCGCTCCTCTCGGGAAGGCCGTCGCTCGCGATCGACGACGTCAAGGCCGTGGCGCTCGCGGCGTTGCGTCACCGCCTGATCCTGAACTTCGAAGCCCACGCGGAGGGGATCACCGCCGACGCGATCGTGAGCAACCTCGTGCAGACCCTGCCACTCCAGGCGTCCTGAACCTTTGCACACCTCGGTAGAGCCTGACATGCGTGACGTGTTTCGACATCTGATCGGTGTGTTGCTCGCGCTCGTCGTTGCGTATTCGTCGGGATGCTCCAGCGGCCCGGGGCGCACGCCCAGCGATGCCCGCCCGCGCCTCGACGCGATCGCCGGGCGGACGCAGGTCGTGCCTATCGGCGACGAGTGGTTGAGCGATCTGCGTGTCGAGGCCTCGGGCGTGGTCGCGGCGGTCTTCGAGGATGGCACTTTGTGCCCGGTCCGTCTGCACGAACTCCGCGTCATCCCGTCGCCTGTGGGGAGTGACGAACTCAACGCGGACCGATGGCTCCCGCTCCCGGGGATCTGGGTGGACCGCCCGTTGACGCGCACGGACCTCACGACATTCCGTGCCGGGCCGGCATCGCGGCTCGTCCTGGTGATCGATGTCCCCGAGGGGCGCCCCGGGAGCGTGATTCGATTCCGCACGAAGCAGATCGACGTGAACTGGCTGACCTCGGCCGAAGACTCGGCACGCTCGAACCCCAAACTCCTCGACGCAGGAGGGCCCTGGGAGGCGACGATGTCGCTCGACCTCGCGACGAGCAAGAACTTCGCGGCCCTCTCCTGGCCCGAGTCTCGAAATCCTCTGGGGCGATGGCGCTATCGCATGCTGACCGACGGTCTTCGTCCGTTGCACCAGAGCGTCGGCTCGTCCAAGGCGTTCGAGTCGCGCGTGGCGGAGGCGATCGCGCGCCAGAACGAGGACCGCTGGGCGGTCGCCCTCGCACGAGTCTGGGAGGACGACTCGGGGTTGTGCGAGCGTCTTCGTCGGGCCCTGACCTCGGTCGTGGACTTTGGCACCAGCGTCATCGCCCCGGCGTGGCCCAGCGACCACGCGTCCCTCGATCAACTGCTCTTTTCAATCCTCGATCCTCGTGCGACGCCGCGATCTCGCACACAGTCCGTCGAACGCTGGCTGGATCAAAGAGCACCGGCAGTCGCGTGGATCGTGGATGACGCGGGCCTTTCCGACTCGACCGCCGAGGGTAGAGTCGCCACCATCGGCATTGCCAACCTCGCGACCCTCCCCACGCTCGCGTGGACCACGTCGAGCGCGAGCACCGAGGAGAAGCCCGTGCTCACGGCACTCGACCCGGGAAAGACGCTGCAGATCCCATTGCGATCTCCTGCCGGTGTTGGAGCGGTCGGCCCACGCATGCCCCAGGCGCACTTAGGCACCTGGTCCAAAGAGTTGCCCGTGGCCTGGGATGCGACGCCCGTGACGCCGCCGGGTCTGACCATCGGCCCGATGCTCCGCGACCTGTCGATGGACCACTGGATGGATGGTCGCACGGCGGTGGCTCCCGACTCCTGGTCGGCCAAGGGCATGCTCCAAGCGCGTACCTTCGAGGGTCCCGATCAAACTGGCCCGATGTTTGAGATCGTCCTGACCTGCACCTTCGATCAGGCCAAGACCGACGGCACCTCTCGCGGCATCGCCGAGGCGACCGAGGACACCGTGCGATTCTACTTTGGACCCTACGGCAATCCGCGGAGCGTGCTCCGCGTGAATCGAGCCGGGCAGATCGCCGAGGAGGCACGTCGCGCGGACATCGTCGAGACGCCGTCGGTGCGTTCGTCGGTGTCGGCGGTCGCCACCGAATCACGCGGATCGGGCACGTGGTCGATCCGATTGCCCGTGCCCAAGGAGTGCATCGCGTCGGATGGGACGCTGCTGGTGAGCGTGGTGCGATCGGACAGCGCGGGGCGTCGCACGTCGTGGCCTCGCGCGATGCTCCCCTGGCAGCACGAGCCGGGGCGCGCGGCGATCGACACGCGAGCCTGGACCACGGGCAAGCGCTAGACGCGCGTGCGCTTCGCGTAGATGAGCCACTCGACACCCAGCAGAGCGAGCGCCAGCAGCACGAACGATGGCCAGAACGACCGATCGTCCTCGGAGCGACTCGCTCGTCGTGGGTTGTCTGCTCGTTCCCGAAACGTGAGCGGGATCGAAGACTCGGCCGCGCTCTCGAGATTCACGGGGATGAGCGTGGTCTTGCCCCCGGTTGTGGCGGTGTAGACGCCGGCCTTGGGGAGCGTGCCGAGCGTGCGCTGGGCGTGCATCGGCGCGCCGGCATCGATCGTGCGCGTAATCGGTCCATCGATCGTGATCGGCGCCTCGCCCGCATCGATGCGGATGAGGTCGCTTGTCGTGTACGACATCGAGACCCCGCCCAGTCGATCGAGCGTGAGATACTCCACGGCAGAGGCCACAAAGAGCGCGAATCCCGGCTGGAGGGGCCAGTTGGAGAGTTCCGGGCGGAAGACGCAGGCGATGTGACGATCGCGCGCGTGATCGCCCTCGATGATCATGGGGCCGTCAGAGGTTGTGGCGAGGTCACGGAGCGTCCACTCCGGCGCGGCGTAGGCGTCGAGCGACCATCGAGTGTCCATGCGGGCGATGATCCCATCGAGCGAGAGTGTGCGCAAGGCCGGGTGGTCGCGTTCCCACAGGACGACGGACCGCGTCGCGCGCGCGTCAAGGGGCGTGGCAATGACGCCCGGGATCGCGCCGGTTGAGCCGAAACTCAGCGAGGCGCCCAGGGCCGGGCTTGGTGGCGTCCACCCGTCAAAGACGACGAGGTCGGCGTGGATCGCGCCCTTCGTACTGGCTTCGAGATAGTTGGTGGGCGAGAGGATGTCGAGTCGCTTGGGACGAAGTTCTTCGAGCACATCGCGGAGAGCCCAACCGAGTCCGACGGTTTGCGTTGATTCGACCCGGACGACCGCGATCGTGGGGCTGAGCGGCTCGCGGACGAGGATCGACGAGGCGTTGTCCGATTCCAGGAGATCCCGCTCGGCGAGGCGCGCCGTGACAAGACCTCCCCGGGGAAGCGGGATCGTGATCATGGCGCTCGAGCGTGCGGGTTTGTCCGAGGCGGCTGGGATCTTGATCGAGGCCGACGAGGCGTCGCGTCCGTCCACGAGCACGAGGCACTCGACGACTCGCGGCTCCCTCGCCGTGCTCAGCACGTCGATGAAGAGAATCGCGTTCGTGGGGTCATTTGCGCGGCGTGCGGCCGACAGCCCGACAATCCCGGTGTTGTGGGGCGCAACGCCCGGCGGCGGTGTGGGACGAGCCTCGGCCGCGGGTGGAGCGACCGAGAGAGCCTCGATCGCGGGATCCATGGGAATCGCAGCGTCGTCGTCGGTGATGACGATGATCCGCGCTCCCGCAGCGATATCTCCCGCGGACTCCATATCCCCAGTGGTGGAACCCGGGCCGACGCTCGTCGCGAGAGATCGGGCGAGGGAGAGGGCGCTCGCGAGATCGCCGGCCTGATCGGTCGATTCAATCCCATCGATTGACGTGCGAAGGAGATTGGTTGACGAGGTAAAGGCCTGGAGCACCTCCGCGTCCGCAGCGAACCGAACGATGCACACCGAGCCGCCGCCGCCCGAGATCCTTGAGAGCATGCCACCAGCGTTTGATCTCGCGACGCGCAACGCGACTCGTTTCGCCTCATCGAGTCGTGTCGTCGCGTTGGGTCCGTCACGGGCGCTCATCGAGGCCGAGGCGTCGATGACGAGCACGAGGCGCTCGCCACTCGACGATCCGATCACCGGCCGGCCTGCAGCGAGCACGAGGCACGCGAGGACGAGCGCCTGGATGATCAGCAGCAGACTCGACCGCAGGCGTCGGAATGGCACATTCGCCTCGAGGTCGCGTGTCGCCTCATCCCAGAAGACCACGCTCGAGACCCGTACCGGGCGACGCCGGAGTTTCAAGACATAGATCGCGAGCAAGAGAGGCCCCGCGATCGCGGCGGCCAGAATCGCGGCCCCGGGGCTAAGAAACGTCACGAGCCGCCTCCGCCGTCAGCGTGGGGCTCCGGGAGACGCGCGCCGGGGTGCGGTTTGTGCGTGAGGTTCCTCGCCGCCTTGAACCCGAGCCCGATGATGAACATCTCTCGCGAGACATCCCTGCTGGACTTGGGCTTGAACCCCTTCGCGTCGCGGAACATCGCCTTGGACTCGCGAAGGACTTCCGGATACTCCGCGCCCTCGAGGATCTTCATCACGAGGTTGCCGTTGGGCACGATCGCGTCCATCGCGACATCGAGCACGCGCCGGCAGAGACGAGCCGACAGCAGATCGTCCCCATGCCCGCTGGTGCTCGGCGCCATGTCGCTGAGGATCACATGGAACAGCCCGGCCGAGGCGTCGAGTGGTTCCTTCGCCCCCGTGATGCTCGCGAGCGCCTCGGCATACTCCGCAACGGGGGTGGTGAACGCGTCGCCCCGGAGCGTCACGACACGCTGACCCAGGGGCGCGGTCGTCTCGCTGAGATCGATGCCCACGGCGGCACCCGTTCGCCCGCTCCTTGCCGTGGAGCACGCGATCTTGTCGACGACCTGCAGCCACGAACCCGGGGCGCAGCCGAGGTCGAGCACGCGGTCGCCCGGGCGGATGACCTTGCAGCGTTCCTGGATCTCCAGCAGTTTGTACGCCGAGCGCGCGACATACCCCTCGGCCTTGGCCTTCTTGAAGTACTCGTCATGCAGAATTCGACGCTGCGCCACGTGCATGAAGCATATCGACGAAGCGGCGAGAGATGAGTCCCGGGCACGAGCGGCCGCGTGGCGACTACCCTCGCTCATGCCGACGAACAGCAGCAGTCCGAAGGGCCCCCGGACCATCCTCCCCGACCCGCGTCAGACGCCCCGGTTCGCGGGGATCTCGACCTTCTGCCGGTATCCGCGGGCCGAGGATGTGGACGCCGCCCACAGGCCCATCGACTGGCTGCTCTATGGCGTGCCGTTCGATTCGGGCGTGACCTACCGCCCGGGCGCGCGCTTCGCCCCGCGTGCCATTCGCGATGCATCGCAATACGTGAAGTCGTACCACATGACGCACCGCGTGAGCGTTGTCGAGAAACTCTCGATCGCCGACGCGGGTGACGCCCCGGTTCAGCCCTACGCCCTGAAAGAAACGCTCGAGGGAATCGCGGCGTGGGCGACGAATGAGGCCAAGTCGCACGGGGGAACCGGGAATCCCTCACGACTCCTCGCCGTCGGCGGCGACCACTCCATCGCCTACGCGAACATCAAGGCGACGCACGCGGGCGTCGGTCAGCCCCTCGCGCTCGTGCACTTCGACGCCCATCTCGACACGGTGGACAACGTCTGGGGCGAGTCCTGGGGGCACGCTTCGCCCTTCCGGCGCGCGATCGAGGAGAAACTGATTGACCCGATGGCCATGGTCTCCATCGGCGTGCGCGGGCCGCTCAACACGCCGACGGATCTCGAGTTCGCCCGCGACCATGGCGTGACGATCCTCACTCGCGAGGAGGTCGCGACCGATGCCGGGAAGCGCTCCCTCGCCACGAAAGTCCGCGAGATTGGCTCACGGCCGGCGTATCTCACCTTCGATATCGATGCGATCGATCCCGCCTTCGCGCCGGGCACGGGCACGCCCAACGTCGGCGGCCTGAGTTCCACCGAGGCACTCGAACTCCTGCGATCCCTCAAGGGTATCGACGTAGTCGGCGCCGATGTCGTCGAGGTTCTCCCCGATCGCGATCCCGCAGGGATCACGGCCTTTCTCGCGGCCCACATCGTGTTCGAGATCCTCGCCCTCGACGCGGCTCGTCGATGAGCCGACGATTCAGCGCCCGCTTCACGCCGGCGAGAGGACCCGCCGCAGCGCGAGGATCAGTTCAACTTGCCCCACCGGCCGCTCGACCCGCGTCGCGATCTCGGCGGGCGAGAGCCCCTCGTCGCTGAGCGTGTGGATCGTGCGGTGCAGCGGATCGATCGGGGGCGTGGTTGCTACTGGGGGCTGCTCGCGCCGCATCGGCTCGGACATCGCGAGCCGATCCTGCAACTCACGCTCGCCTCGATTCTGAGCACGATCGCCGTAAAGATCCCCAACCTGCTCATCAGCACGCGGCATCGGTTTTATCTCGGCCATGCCGGTGGGTGTGCGGTGATCGTGGCGATCGTCGTATCGGCGATCGTCGTGCCGGTCCCGTTCGCTGGCTGCCATTTCCGTCGCGCGGGCGATGGCGCTCGCGGCCGCGTTCTCGCGTTCCATTCGCGCGAGCGTGCTCTTGAGCGAGACGATCTCGCGCGCCTGCACCTGCGCCACCTCGTGGAGTTTCGCGATCGCCTGAGCCAGCGACTCGACGTCGCGCTCGGTTGGTGTTGGTCGAGTTGACTGCTGGGTGGCGAGCGCTCGCCGTGCCAGCCATGCCGCATACACGACAACTCCGAGCCCGATGAGCAGGATCCCCATCACCACCCAGCCGCGCACGTCGGCCTCGAGCGCAAGGACGCCGGGCAGGGGCGTCGCCTCGGCGAGCACAGGATGGACCGACAGCGTCATGATCCAGCACCATCGGCCAACGCCGCGCAAACTCTGCATTTCCTGCGCCCCAAGCCGGCCGTTTCGGCGCGTGTTGAGCCTTCTCTATGATTCCTGCGTGCCGAGACACTTGAACACTTCGATCAGAGGCCATCCCGCGGGAGGGGGATCGTCGCATGGGCTTCGCGTGCCGAATCCACCAGGAACGCGACAAACTCAGGCGAATGGGGAGGTCGAGCGGCCCTCCCGCGACGTCACCGCGACCTTCCGCGCCATCATTTCATCCTGGCGACGCTTGACCGGTGGACGTGCCGTCCGCGACGCGGAGCGCCCGACGCTGGTGGCCTGCTCGGGTGGGGCCGACTCGTGTGCGCTCGCTCTCGCGCTCGCCACAAGGGCGAAACGTGCGAGGATCGTGGTGGGGCATGTGGTGCACGACCTCCGCGAGGCGCACGAGTCGTTCGCCGATCGCGACATCGCGCGGCAACTTGCCGAATCACTTGATCTTGAGTTCGTCGAGCGCCACGTCCACGTGCGAGCGATGAAGGGCAACGCCGAGGCGAACGCGCGCCGGGCACGCTACAGGGCGCTCGAGGCCATGGCGCGAGAGCAGCGCTGCCTCTTCGTCGCGACCGCCCACCACGCGGACGACCAGATGGAGACGATCCTCATGCGCCTCCTGCGCGGCGCGGGCGCAACCGGCCTTGCGGGGCTTCACGAGCGACGGGCGATCTCGAGCGAGAAGACCAAAGCCTTAAAACAATCCGAGATTCAAGACATCACGCTCATCCGTCCCATGCTGGGGATCACGCGGGCGAATGCCGAGGCGCTGTGTGCCATGTCCGGCGTCGCGTGGGCGATCGACCGGACCAACGCGGACACCTCGCGCCTTCGGGCCGCGATCCGCCATCGCGTGGTGCCGATCCTTCGAGTGATCGGAGAATCGCAACGCGGAAGCAATCGTGCGCCCCTCGAGCACCTCGCGGCGTCATCGGCGGCCCTTCGTGCGGCAGGGAGATTGCTCGACGACGAGTGTGCCTCGATCGTCGAACGTGGCGTGCGCGTGGGCGGGAGTGGGGGGGTGGAAGCATCCATCCGCTGGCCACGGGCGGATCTCCGCTCGCAACCGCCGGGCGTCCTCTCGGGCGTTATCAAGATGGCGGCAATGGACCTGCTCGATTGCCACCGGGCCAGCCGGCTCTCCGCCCGGACGCTCAACAAGGCCGCCACTCTGATCCTGGACGACGAGCACCGCCCGCGCCGGATGCGATTGGCCGGGGTCGAACTCCGCGTCACGGCCCGTGACGCCGTGCTGACACGCGTCGCGGCGACTCCTCCGCTACCGTGAGGTTCGCGGTGCCCGCGACCCGGATCGTGCCATCGGTCGCGTGCCTCTCTCGAGCGTCTTTGGATCAACCTCGGAGTTTTCCTTATGCCCAGCCGTCGTCGCCAGGAATCGTCGCCCTCAACGTCCAACGCCGCGGCCGCGTCCACGCGTGTCTCGCCGCCCGCGATCTCCGCCGACGAGTTCGCGCAGCGCCGCGAGCGCGTCCTGCGTGAACTGAAATCATCCATCGGCCTCATCTTCGCCTCGCCCGACGGAGGCGGGGCCGGCCTCCACGGCACGTTCCAGCCCGACGCGAGTTTCGAGTATCTCACGGGCCTCATCGATGAGCCGGGGGCTGTGCTCCTGCTCGACCCCGAGGCCGAGGATTCCGCCAAACGCGTCACGCTCCTCCTCCGCCCCGCAAACCCGGAGATGGAGGCTTGGGACGGCTACCGCGAGCCGATCGGCGGCGAACTCAAATCGAAACTCAAGATCGACACGATCATGCGGACGACGGCCCTCGCGCGCCTTCTCACCGCCATCGCGCGGAAACGAAAGAAGTTCGCCTGCCTCCACCCTTTCAGCGTCTACGACGCACCCGTCTCGGCGGACCTCGCGGTCTTCCGCAAGGTGATGGAGCGCGTGCCGGGGTGCGGCGTCGAGGACAAGACCGACCTCCTCCCCACGCTGCGGTCGATCAAGTCCAAGGCCGAACTCGCCGCGATGCAACGCGCCATCGACGCGACGGCGGCGGGCCTCCTCGCCCTCACCGGCGCCCTCAAGCCGAAGACCAACGAGCGGAACCTCCAGCGCGCCTTCGAGGGCGCGTGCGAGGCGTGGGCGATGGAGCACGGCTGCCAATGGAACGGCAACGCCTACAACCCGATCGTCGGCGCCGGGCTCAACTCCACCGTGCTCCACTACAACGCCAACGACCAGACGGTCTACGACGGCGAGGTCTTGGTTGTCGACGCGGGGGCCAAGGTGGACCGCTACTGCGCCGACATCACGCGGACGTACCCCGTCGGCGGCACGTTCACGCCCCGCCAGCGCGAGATCTATGAACTCGTCCTCGACGCCCAGCAGGCCGCGATCGACGCGATCCGCCCGGGCGTGCGGATCCACGAGGTCGACGCCGCGGCACGCAAGGTCTTCAAGAAGGCCGGGGGAGGGGGTGTCGAGGACTATTACATCCACGGCATCGGGCACCACCTGGGCCTCGAGGTCCACGACGCCAACCCCGACCTCCCCCTGCAGACGGGCATGGTCGTCACCATCGAGCCGGGCCTGTACATCCCCAGCGAACGGATCGGCGTGCGGATCGAGGACGACATCCTCGTGACGCCCAAGGGCTCCACCAACCTCTCGGCGGCGATCCCCAAGGGGGTCAGGGAGATCGAGGCGCTCGTGGGGGGGCGGGCGGGGGCGGGCGCGAGAAGTGAACGAGCCGGAGGTTCGGGCGTGAAACGCCGTTAGGTAGTGGGTCTCGGGCAGCGCGCTCAATCGTGGGGCGGGCGAAGCGCCCGTCCCACGGCACCCGGCACCTGTGATTTCTTAGGATGTCCTGTATGACCATCGTTCTGGAGACGGGAAAATACGGTCGTCGTGCCATTCTCAAGTCCGAGTGGTCAGACGTGATGATCGAGTACCTGGCAAGCAATGACGTCGTCGAGCTTGAACTGAATCAAGCAAAGGGCTGGAGGGGTCAGGATCTTTCGTTCTTGGCATCGCTGCCGTGGTTGAAGTCATTTGATATTCTCGACCTCAATATCCGCAACGTGGGACCGATTCACGATCTGCACAAACTGCGAAATCTTGGTGTGACGACCTATTGCTCGACCGAGATCGATTTCTCTGCGTTCCCAGAGCTTGAAGACTGTGGACTGGAGTGGCGTCCCAAGGCAAAATCGCTGTTTGGATGCGTGACACTCAAAGACCTCTTCGTCAATCGCTACAATGGCAAAGACACCGAATTGTTTGGAAAACTGGTGAATCTGGAATCGCTGACCATCTTGAATGCGCCGGTAAAGAAACTGCATGGGTTGAACACCCTGAAGAGACTCAGGTCGTTGCGACTCGGCAACTTGAGACGGCTGACCTCTCTCGCGGGCATTGAGGAGCTGAAAGACCTGGAAGAGTTGGAGGTTCACACGTGCCGAGCCATCACCTCGATTAAAGAAGTTGGCGAGCTGCCACGGTTGAAAAAGCTACTCCTCAACAACGATGGGGAAATCGACTCTCTGATGCCACTGGAGAAGCTTGATGGCTTGGAATGGGTCACGTTCTACGAGTCTACAAACATCGTTGATGGAAACCTGGACCCATTAGTGCGACAGAAGCATCTTGCGCAAGTGGCCTTCCGAAATCGGCGTCATTACTCCCACAAATCAGAGCAGATGCGAGACCTGATTGCGAGAAGACAATGAGCGGAAGGCCGTTGTGCGTGGCGACGAAGTTCTGCTCCTCCGGACTTCAGTGGTGGGGACGACGAGACATGGTACAGACCCAGGCCCTTAGGCCATTCTTGCGCGTCGTGGAGTAGGCATTTGGAGGCCTCGGGCGATCGGCTGTGGCCCGCATCGAGTCGTTCGTGGTCCTCGAGGAACGACTTTTAGTCCTCGAAAAATCGTTTTTGCACCACGAGAAATGATTTTTCGTCCCCGAGAAATCGTTTTTGGTCCCCGAGAAATGATTTCTCGTCCCCCAGAAATCGTCTTTGCACCACCAGAAATCATTTCTTCAATGACAAATGTCGTTTCTGTACCGACAGAAATCGTTCTTGTCGCTGCAGGAATGATTCCTGCAGCGAAGAAACTCCTCCGCGAGGGGTGATTTGTCAGGAACTGGTTCGGGAATGCGGCGATTCCCGCGAGATAATCGGGGGGGACGTGGGGGGGAGGGCGTGGGAGGGGGGCTAGCGCAGGATCGCCCGCACCAGGGCCTCGCCGACCATCGCGAGGAGGATGAGCGGGAGGTGGGCGATCGAGGCGAAGAAGACCGCCCGGGCGTTCTCGCGGGTGCGCTCCTTGATGAGCCGCAGGGCCAGGGCCACAAAGACGCCCCCCGCCGCCGAGGCGACGACGACGTAGGGCAGGCCGACCCAGCGCGGCATCATCCACGCCGGAAGCAAGGAGAGCGCGAAGAGGGCGAGCGTCCACAGCGCGATCGAGCGGGCCGTCCTGCGTCCCGTCTCATCGACGACGGGGAGGATCCTGTACCCGCCCATCGCGTAATCGTCCTTGTACATCCAGCCGATGGCCATGAAGTGCGGCATCTGCCACGCGGTCATGAGGAGAAAGAGCGAGAGCCCGCCGGACTCCCACAGGGCAGAAAGGCCGGGGGAGTTCGATGCGGCTGTCCACCCGATCAGCGGCGGCAGAGCGCCGGGGATCGTGCCGATGAGCGTCGCCCACGGCGTCACGGGCTTGAGCGGCGTGTAGAGCAGGACATAGACAAGGATGCACGTCGCGCTCAGGAGCGCCGGCAGCGGCGTCGAGAGGAGCAGCAGCGTCATCACGCCCAGCACGCTGAGGATGACGCCGAACGCGAGGACCTGCAGCGGCTCGGCACGCCCCGTCGGGAGCGGGCGACGCCTGGTCCGCGGCATGAGGGCGTCGCGGTGCCGCTCCATCCACTGGTTGATCGAGTTCGCCCCCGCGGCACTGAGAGCCGTCCCGATCATGGTGATCAGGATCAGGCGGACAAGGCCGAGACCGGAGGGATCCGTCCATCCGAGTGAGGCCCCGGGAAGCCCGGAATCGCGGAAGCCGTGCGTCAGGGCCGAGAGCCCAAGTCCGACCGAGGCCGTGATGACCACGAGTCGCACGATCCGCGGCTTGGTGGACTCGATGAGCACCCCAACGAGGCCCGTCGAGGCCACGGCACGACCATGCGGCCGCGACACCGCGACAGCGCGGGTGGTCGGGCGGAGATCGGAGTTGGTCGTCATGACCTTGGACACGGCGTGTGATTCGCTCGGAAAGGTGGCGGGGACGAGCGTTCGGGGAACGCGAACAGATTCCGGTGTGGGCGAAATACTAAGCGGGTTCCGCTCGCCAGGGGGGAAGGGGAGGCAAGGCGAACGCGGAGGAAGACGGAGGGTACACAGAGGGAGACAGAGGGGGATTTGGGTATCGAATCCAGAGGGCGGCTGCGGTGGGAGCGGCGGGAGTCAGGTCTACTGGTTGAAAGAGGGCTGAGACTGGCCGGCCCGGCGGGTGCGGAGTTGGTCGATCATCTCGCGGACCTCGGCGGCCATGCGGCTGTTGGGGAACTCCGCGATGATCCGCTCGCCCAGCACGACGGCCCGGTCCCATTGGCGGTCCTGGACCGCGAGTTTGAAGTCCGCCCCAAGATGCTCGCGGGCCTTGGAGATGATCCCCCGCGCCAGTTCGCGATACGGCTCGGCCTCGACCTCGGTCAGGTACTGGTCGAGTTCCTTCAGGAGTTCCAGGGCCTCGTCGGGCCGGTCCTCACGCGAGGCGATGAGGAACCGGCGCTCGACATCGACCTTGTACAGCGTTTGCGCGCGCGTCAGGCGCTCCATGAGCCCGACGACACGCGGCGAATCGGGGTAGAGCCGCGCGAGGCGTGCCGCACGCTCGTGGGCGGCCTGCCAGTGGCGGAGCGAGAGCCGACGCTCGAACTCGGCGAGTTCGGCATCGAGGGCGGCGTCCACCGCGCCCGAGCGCGCGTCATTGATCCGCTGGCGATAGGTCTCGGCGAGGGAGCGCGCCCCGAGCGTGTCGCCGAGCACGGCGATCTGGGCGAGGGCGGATTCCCAGTCCCGGGCCTCGAGGTCGGCCTCGATCGCTTCGACGAGAATGTCGCGCTCGGCATGACGCGAGAGGGCGCGGCGGGCGGTGTCGCTGAGCGCGGCACGATCGGCGAGGTCGAGCGTGGTGGACCGCAGTTCGTTCAGGCGGGCCAGCATGGCGCCCGTGCCTTTGAGGCGTGCGGCAAGGAGCGTGAGCATAAAGGCGATAGGCGCGAGGGCGAGGAGCAGGATCGCCACGAGGGGCCGAACCCACGATGGGTCGGCGGGGAGAAGGAACGCGGAGAGGACGGCCAGGGCGAGATAGAGGCTGGTGAGAATCAGGGCGAAGGGAAGGCCGTCGCCGGTGGAGGGGCGAGAAGTCAGCGGGCGTGGTGGATCGGAGGGTTCGGGCATGAGATCAGGACTCTCGCATGGATCATGGGAGGGAATGGGAAGTGATGTAGGAGAAGGAAGTCACAGGCGGGACGCCTGTGACACGAGACGAGGTCGATTTCCCCTCCTCAACTTCCGGGCGTGGGGTCGCCGCAGTTGCGGTGAACCGGGACGAGGCAGAGGAATCGCAGGCCCTTCTCGCCGGCCTTGAACTGGTGCTCCTGGTCGGCGGGGACATAGACGACATCGCCCGACTTGACGGGGCGTTCGGCCCCTTCAAGAAGCACCGTGCCGCCGCCGTCGACGATGAAGACCTCGTGTTCGTAGTCGTGGCTGTGGCGGGGGGTGTTGCCCCTGGGCTCGACCTTGAACTGGCGGAGGGCGAAGTTGGGGGCGCCGTCCTCGCGTCCGACCATGATGGCCATGGTCGCGCCGTTCACGCCGGGCATGGTGACGGGGGCCATGGGGACGTCGTTGATGTTGCGGATGAGCATGGTGGTGATTCCTGTGGATGCCGCGTGGTCCTTGCACGCGTGGCGTCACGAATAGTATCGCCCATGTCCAACCCCCCAGAAAACACGGGAAACTCGCCGGTCCATCGCCATGGGCCGGTGGAGATCGAGGTCTATACGCTCGGGCCGTTCGAGACCAACTGCATGGTCGTGTGGCCGGCGGGGGGGGCGGGCGAACGTGACCGTCCCGAAGGCGAGCGCGAGTGCGTGGTCGTGGATGCCGGGATGGGGGCCGAGCGGATGCTCAAGGCGATCCGATCACGCGGGGCACGCGTGACGGCGATCATCCTGACGCACGCGCACATGGACCACATCGCGGGCGTGGGCGCGATCAAGAGCGCGTTTCCCGAGGCGCCGATCATGATCCATGAGGCCGAGCGCGAGTGGCTGACGAACCCGCAACTCAATCTCAGCATGCTCGGCGGCTTCCCGGTGACGGCACCGCCCGCGGATCGGCTGCTGAAGGATGGCGAGATCGTCGAGATCTTTGATGTATCGCACTCGGGGGGATCGGGCGAGCGTGCCGTGAAGTTTGAAGTCCGGCACACGCCGGGGCACTCGCCGGGGGGGATCACGCTGGTCGTTGAGGGCGGCGGCGTCGCGCTCGTCGGCGATGCGCTCTTTGCCGGATCGATCGGGAGAACAGATTTCCCCGGGAGCGACTTCGAGACGCTCGAGCGGTCGATCTGTGAGAAGTTGTACACGCTTCCCGAGGAGACGGTGATCTTTCCCGGGCACGGGCCGACCTCGACGATCGGGCGTGAGAAGCGGTCGAATCCGTTTGTGAGAGGATGATCTTGCTCTACGCGCAGAGTGTGTAGACGAGGTAGAGGCAGGCGGGCCGCCTGCCCCACGAGGTGTAGTAGATGAAGAACTGAAGGCGAGAGAACTCATCACCACTCTGGAGAGTGGTGCCACCTGGAGGAGTGCCACCCGACTCAGGGCACCGACGGACCCAGGCCCATGCAGCGGCGCCAGGTGCTGAACTGCCCGAGGTGGAGCATGGGGTGGGTGAGCATGAAGAACTGGAAGACCTGGCCGAGTTTTGGGAAACGCTCGGCGTAGCGCGAGTCCTTGGGCGTGTTGGAGAGCAGCAGTGCGTCGTCGATGGTCGGGATCGCGGCGACGACGGCGTCGTGCCCGGCGATGAACGCGTCACGCACCTCGTCGAACGACGGATACGCGAGACCCTCGGGCATGTGCCGGGCGTCGTGGCTCTCCACCCCGCGTCCGAAGAGCGTGGTGTAGGACTCGGGGACTTGGACTCTCGAAGCGTCCCGCCCAAGGAGCGTGAGCATCATCGGCGGATAGATCGCCAAGTGCCCGAGGATGAAGACGGGGTGGTTAGTCTCGATCGTGACTGGCTTCCCATCATGCTCGAAGGTGGGGCGGTGCGCTGCGACTTTCGGATCGACTCCATGACAAAGCGCGACGGCGTTGTCGCGGACACGATTGGCGGCGGGAAGCGTGAGTTCGGCGATCTGGCCCATGAGTCAGTTCCGTGTTTTTGTGTGGCGTGTGTGTAAGGGCATTCTCGACTCGCCCTCGTGGCATAGGCGTCCCGCCTGTGACTACTCCTACTTCGTGTTCTCGTCTCTGTTGGACTTCGTTCTATGTGCTCTTCGTGTCAAGTCTCTTGTGATGCCGCTCATAGCCCCACGTATCGAGCATACACATTCCTCGCGATGGTGATGTCGGTCGTGCCCTGGACGATGGCCCGTGCGTCGGGGAAGAGCGTGAGTCGGAGAGCGTGGTCGGCGAGTTCGAGCCGCGCGAAGAACCGGTTGGCCGTTGAGGTCTTCACGCCGGCGGCGGACTGCCACGAACTCGCGATGGAGGCGAGGTCGAGCCTGGCTTGCGACATCGGGACTATCTGCACGGCGTTCTGCCCGCAGAGCGTGGACTCGGCCTGCGATTCGTGTCGAGTCGCGTCGAGGAAATCGAACTGTCGATGGGCGCAGCACGGACACTCAGGATTCGGTGGCCCCAGGTCGATCGATCGCACTCCAAACGGCCAGACCTCGATTGTGTGCAGGCGAGCGGGGATCGACGCGGGATCGACGATCGCGTGGATCGCCTCGGCGGCCTGGAGCGAGGCCATCACGCCGACCGCCGGCCCGAGGACGCCGGCAGACTCACAGGTGGGCGTTGTGCCTGGAGCAGGGCAATCGGGAAAGACGCAGCGAAGGCAGGGCGTGGCGATCGCGTGTGGGCTGGGGCGGACCGTGAACTGTGTGCCGTTCGTGCCGAGGACGCCCGCGTAGATGAGCGGAAGAGAGAATCGCACCGCGACGTCGTTGAGGAGGTATCGCGCCTGGAAGTTGTCGGTGCAGTCGAGGATGAGTGTGGGGCGAGCGCGTGATCCAACTTCTGCGTCGCTCGATGCATTCACGTCGAGCGCGAGGAGCGTGGCGATGTTCGACGGACGCACGTCGGCGGGAATCGCGTCGATCACGATCGTGTGGTTCACCTCGCGGAGCCGCTGGGCGGCGGCGACAACCTTGGGAAGCGACTGTGCCGCGTCGGCCTCGGTGAAGAGTGTCTGACGCTGGAGGTTGGTGAGTTCGACGATGTCGCGGTCAATGAGCGTGAGGTGGCCAACGCCGGCGCGGGCGAGGAGGTCGGCGCACTGTGTCCCGAGCGCGCCCACGCCGACGATCGCGACGTGGGCGCACGAGAGTCGCGTCTGGCCCTCGTCGCCGATCTGGGGCAGGATTCGTTGGCGGGCGTAGCGCGCGTCGTTGGGCACGTCGGTATTGTTGACCATGGCAGGCACCGGGGAACACGAGCGAGAGACCAAGTCGAGACCGGCACGGTGGTGCGCGCCCACGCCGATGCCCACGCGATTTGATGCGCGTTCGGTCTCAGGCCGGCGTGAGTTGCTGCTCCGGCCCTTCGAGGAATCTGACGCTCCGGCACTCTTTGAGGGCGTGGATTCGTCGCGCAGAACGCTCCACCCCTGGCTGCCCTGGGCGGCGACACAGCACCTTTCGGCACAGGCCGCGCTGGACTCGATCCGTCTGATGGCCAGGGCGAGGGAGAACGTCCTCGACCCCGAACTCGGTGCCACCATGGGGTTTGTCGTTGGGGTCTTCGACGCCCGCACCGATGAACTGCTCGGCGGCACGGGGTTCAACCGTGTGGATGCCGCGATGGGCAACGCCGAAACGGGGTACTGGCTCAGAGAGAGCGCGCGAGGCGAGGGCGTGGCGACACGTGCCTGTGCCGCGATGCTCTCGTGGCTGTTCACGGACCAATCGTCCGGCGGCTTCGGCTTCCGGCGCGTGCACATCTTCGCCTCGGTGGCCAACACGTCCTCGTGCGCGATTCCCACGCGACTCGGTCTCCGCCAGTCACAGCACACGCGCCTCGATCGATGGATCGATGGGATCGGCTACACCGACACACTGGGCTGGGACGTGCTGCGCGAGGAATGGAATGTGCCGGGGCAGGCATTGCAACACGCAGCCCGATCGTAAGGGAGTGCCCTGAGATCCATCGGAAGTCGATGAAAGCCGCGCCTCATGGTTGGGCTTCATGCTTCGTCGCCGCGCGATGGCGAAGAATCGCTACGCCTTGAGATCCAGCACGAGTTTCTTGAGCGTCTCGCGCCGGGCACGCACATCCTTGTACGTGATCTGCTTGATCGCGATCGAACTCGCGAGTTTCTCGGCCTCCTCGGCACAGGGCAGATCCCGCTCGTTCTCGGCCTTGGCCTGCAGCGCCGTCATCAGGCCATATTGCAGATCCATCTGCGTGTCGCCCATGACTTCCTTGCCGGCGAGCGCGTTGCGGAACGTCTCGATTGCCTCATCCACCCAGCCCATCTTCAGGAAGCACTGGGCGAGCATGTTGAGTGCATGGAGACGGCTGCGCGGGTCGGACTGGGCCTCCTGCAGTTGCGGGATCGCCTCCTCATAGCGCTCGGTCATGAAGAGCCGCCGTCCGAGTTCGAACTTTCGAGTGATGTCGGTCGGATACGCCTCGACGCGGAGGCGATGCTCCTCGACCTCGAGGTCGCCCAGACGCTTCATCGCGTCCTGAAAGGCCGTCTGCTTGTCGGGGCTTCCGCCCGCGGCGGCCTCCTTGAGCGACTGGGCCTCGCGCCGGGCCTGGCGGAGTTTCAGATCGCCCGCGAGTTCGCGGAACCGGAACTGCTTGGTCTTCTCGTGAGTGTCCATGAAAAGGCGGATGGCGCGGGCCTCGTCGTTGCCCCTGGCGCGCTCGGCCCAGAGTTTCCCGAGTTTCTCGATCGCGGGGACATCGGTGGGGCGGGCGCGATAATCCTCCTCGGCCGCGGCGACGAGCCGATCGAGCGTGTCCTCGGTCTTGACGATGCGCTCGGATTCTTCCAGTTGGCGCTGCTTGGACTGGTCGCGGATGTTCTGGCGAAAGCCGCCCTGCTCGCCCGACTGGTCGAAGCCGCCCCGGGTCATCGTCGCCTGGGCCGCGAGGGAGCGGACCTTCGCCGAGAGGTCGCCGTTCGATGGATCGAGCTTGCTCGCCTGCTCGGCAGCAACGACGGCTCGCTCATAGTTCCGAATCTTCTCGAACCCCTCGGTCAGTTTCAGGAAGAGATCCTTCCGCGGCTTGTCACGCATCGCGGCACCAAGGGCCCGATGCCCGATCCAGTCCGCGGGTTGTTCCAGACCCAGCGAGACGGCGCTGTCGAACGCCTTCACCGCGCACCCCGCGTCCGTCGGCTTCATCCCCCAGTCCACGAGCGAGGCGAGGTACCGATCCAGCGGCGTCCGCCCGCTCACGCTCTTCATGACCTCCTTGCTCAAACCCTTCTTCGCGGCGGCCGTTCCGAGGAACTTCGCGATCGAGGAGAAGAACCCCTCCAGCCCATCCATCGCGGTGGGGTCCTGCTTCAGCCCGCTCAGCCACGATTGGACGGCATACTCATAGTTCTCAGCCTCGTCCACGACGCGCGCATGATCGAAGAACCGCTTGGCCTTCTCGGGCGAGAAGGTGATCGGCTCGCTTGGGGTGCTGCCTTCGTCTGCGGACTTTTTCCAGGGGAAGAGCGCCAAGGTGTGGATCCTTCCGCGTTGGTGCGGTGGGAGGTATCGGCGGTTCGGCCGGCGCTTCGGCGCTGGCGGGGCCGGGAAGTGCGGATTCTAAAGCATCCGACGCGGGTTGGCTACTCGCGATCGGGGGCGGTTTGGGTTGTGGTGACGCGCCGGGTACGATCGGGCATGCCGGTCGATCCGAGCACGCTCTATGTCGTCCACTATCCAGCGGCCATCCTGCGCGCCAAGGCGAGCGATGTGCCATCCATCACAGACGAGGTCCGCTGGGTCGCCGCCCGCATGATCGACCTTATGCGTGAGGAAGAGGGTATCGGGCTGGCCGCTCCGCAGGTCGGCCTTTCCTGGCGGATGTTCGTCGTCGAGATACCCGAGGACGACGGCCGATCCGCGTCGGGCGAGCCGATGACCGCGACGAAGGGGCCTGTCGTGTACATCAACCCCGTGCTGTCGGAAGCAGGCGGCCTGTTGGAGTCCAAAGAGGAAGGGTGCCTGAGCCTCCCCGACATCCGCGGACCGGTGCAACGCCCGGCCCTCATCACGGTTCGCGCCCGAGGGCTTGATGGCACGGAGTTCACCCAGCATGCCGGCGGCCTGCTCGCGCGGTGCCTCCAGCACGAGAACGACCATCTCGATGGCGCGCTCATCATCGACAAGATGCCCCAGATCCACCGCCTGAAGAATCGCTCGGCGATCCGCGCCCTGGAGCGCGAGGCCGCTCAGTGACCACACGCACGATCGACCGTCATCGTCCGATGCGTCTCGCGTTCCTCGGCTCGGGCGCGTTCGGTGTTCCAACGCTCACGGCCCTCGCCGATCGCCACGAGGTCGTGCTCGTCGTCTCTCAACCGGATCGCCCGGCCGGACGTGGTGGGAAGCCCACGCCGACGCCGATCTCGAGTCTCGCCCTGGAGCGAGGACTTCGTCTGCTTCGTGTCGAGGACGTGAACCAGAGCGACTCATGCCAGGACATTCGATCCACAACAGAAGGTGTCGACGCTCTCGTCGTGATCGCCTTCGGGCAGAAACTCGGCGAGGAACTTCTGAAGGATCGATTCGCGATCAATCTGCACGCCTCGCTCCTGCCGCGCTGGCGCGGGGCCGCCCCGATCCACGCGGCCATCCTCGCGGGCGACGCCGAGACCGGCAACAGCGTGATTACGCTCGCCCAGCGCATGGACGCGGGGCTGGTCCTGGGGCGCCAGCGCACGCCGATCCTCCCCACCGACACGACGGGCGATCTGCACGATCGCCTTGCCGTGATGGGGCCTGAACTCGTGCAGGATGTGCTCAGTCGGCATCTCGCAGGAACACTCGTGGGTGAACCTCAGGATCAGGCTCACGTGACACGCGCGCGGAAACTCTCCAAAGCCGATGGCGTACCGAACTTTGGTCGCGAGGCGAACGTGTGCGTGCGACAGATCCACGCCCTCAACCCCTGGCCGACGGTGACGGTGTCATTCCGAGGCGAACCGCTGAAACTCCTGAGGGCGGCTGTCGAAGAAGATCCTGCGAAGACACTGGAAGGTGGTGAGCCGGGCACGATCGTTGATGCGCCCAGAGGCCTCGTCACCTGCGCGAATGCAATCGCCCTTCGCCTCATCGAAGTCCACCCGGCGGGAAAGCGGGCCATGCCCTGGGCTGACTTCGCACGAGGCAGAACCGTGCGAGATGGCGAGAGGCTCGAAGTTCCCGGCGCGCCCTGACGAACACAGGAAAAAGTTGCGGGGTCTGGTGAGTTCCCGCTACGCTTCAGTTCGTCATGAATGGACCCCAAGGAATGATCCCGACGTTGTGGGACTATGTGCTCGGGCTTGGTCGGCACAAGCCGCGAGTGCGCGCCAAGGTCCATCCACCGTCGCCGTCAACTCGGCCGGTGACACTCGCGGCGCCTGCGCCAGTGCCCACACGATCTGCGACCCCGAGAACAAGGCGGAAATCTCCGACCGGTGGGAGCGTGAAAGCCGCGTCACAACTCAACGGCGCGGCCTCGAACTACGAACGCATGACGCGCGAGTTGCTCGCGATCCACGGCGTGCGCGTCCGGCGATGGCGAACGTCCATGTCCGGCGTCGCATGGACCGTCACATATCAGGACGGCAAGGTCGTCCGCCTGATCGAGTCGCCCAAGCCCAAGGGGCCCATGTCGGCGGCGATCTTTCTCCACGAGATCGGGCACCACGCGATCGGGATCGGGGCCTACAAGCCGCGGTGCCTCGAGGAGTACCACGCCTGGCGCTTCGCCCTCGAGGAGATGGCCCGCCAGGGCATCGCGATCACCGAGCGCGTCGAGAAGCGTCGTCGTGATTCGCTGCGCTATGCTGTAGGGAAGGCGATCAGGCGAGGGATCAGGGACGTCCCTGCGGAACTCCTGGAGTTCGTGCCGACGCGAAGGTAAGCGTCGGCCGGGCGGAGGGCAGACATGGCGTCCACCCGCAGAATCTTGCATTGGATGTGTCTCCCGCTTGGGGTCATGGGGTCATCGCAGGCCTGGGCTGGCGCGACGTTCACCGGTCTTGGGCATCTCGCCCCCGCTCCGGGATTCAGCCGGGCGAACGCGATCTCACCCGATGGCACCTACATCGTGGGTCAGGCCTCCATCACCCCGGGGCCGGCAGCATTCGTATGGACCGAGGCTGGGGGCATGCAGCCCTTGCCGGAACTCGCCGGCGGAACATATGAGGCGACGGCCAGCGCCGTGACCGACTCGGGCGTCATCGTCGGACAAAGTGCGGGGTTCCAAGGGGGCGAGGGCGTCCGATGGGTCGGCGGCTTGCTGCAGCAACTGGGCGAACTCAGCGGGGGGGTCTACTTCAGCGTCGCAACGGGAATCTCCAACGATGCCTCACGCATCGTGGGATCCAGCGCGGCCGGCCCTGGCGTGCTCGCGTGCGATTGGAATCCATCCATCGCCTCGCTCGCGCTCCCCGCAGGGGTCACGCTTGGATCGGCGAATGCCATCACGCCCGATGGACAGTTCGCGGTCGGCGAAGGACTGGACTCAATCGGTACGGTCGCGCTCGTCTGGCTCCTCTCGACGCCGGCGTCGCTTCCAAGGATTCTTCCAACGGGCGACATGCGGGCGCTCGCCATCTCGGCCGACGCCTCGACGATCGTCGGGGCGGCGACGACCTCTAACGGGAGCGAGGCCTTCCGACGCGTCGGCGTGACCATCTCGCCCCTGGGCGATCTGGATGGTGGCCCGGTGGACAGCGTGGCCCGCGCGGTCTCAGGCGATGGCACCGTCGTCGTGGGCCGTGCGACGACCGACGCTGGCAGTGAGGCGTTTCTCTGGACACCAACCGACGGCATGCGACGGCTCGTCGATGTCGCCAGCGCAGGCGGCGCCATGGTGGCGGGCTGGACGTTCATCGAGGCCACCGGGATCTCCTCCGATGGCCGATCGATCGTGGGGTACGGCGTGGATCCTAACGGTCGCACGCAGGCCTGGCTCCTCCGCCTCGATGAGACCTCGCCCACCTGTGTCGCCGACGTCGATGACGGCAGCGGCACCGGAACACCCGACGGCGGCATCACCATCGACGATCTCCTGTACTATCTCGCGATCTTCAACCAGGGACTCGTCAGCGCCGATGTCGACGATGGTTCGGGAACAGGAACCCACGACGGCGGCGTGACCATCGACGACCTGCTCTACTACCTATTGCGATTCAATCAAGGCTGTTGAGGCGAGCAACTCGCACGAGCGCGTCGAGCGTACGGGCCGCGTCGAGCAGGATGCACGCCGAGAACCGATCCGGGCGGCCCATGTTGACGAACGAGTGATGCACAAGCGCCTCAGCGTAGTGGCGTGCCTCGGCATTTCGCTCCACGATCGCGAGCGCCGCCAGCGCGTGCACCCCCCACGGGTGGGCTGTCGCGTTGTCCGGCTGCAACTCCGCGATGAGCCAATGCATGTGGTGGCGCGCGCGACGCCACGCGTCGTGACGCCCGGCCGCAGCAAGGTCCGCCAGCGCATGAAGCCCGGCGAGTTCGTCTTCCGTCCACGTCTCGATCGTCGCCCGTTCATCGACACCGCACAAAGGTCCAATCGCGCGCGCGTCAAGGCCGAATTCGGCGTTACCAACAACCGACCACCACAATCGTTCGGCCGTGCACGCGGGTGGTGTGGGCGACTCAACGTCAAGACCGAGCAACCGAGAGAGAAGCGGACGATCGAGGGTGCGGCGGTGCCCGAGTTCGTCCGAGAACCGGTCCACAAATCGTTTCGCGTGATCGCCCGACACCGGCGCGTCGCGCAACTCCGCGGGAAGCCCCTGGTTTGCGGCGTGCAGGAGGAATCTGGTCCAGTCTTCCGGCGTGTTGAGCGGCACCGTCAATGATTGTCGAGACCGATCGCCCGGGTCCGGGAATCGTGGGCGATTGCCCAGTTTGAACTTCTAGCGACCAACCGCCGATGGGCTGAGTCGTGGGACGTGACTCAGGCCAACCTCACATTCTTCGGAGCACCTCCGGGTGGAACGGCGTGTCGCGGCCGATGGGGCCTGGCGCGGTTCCGCCGCCGCCCGGTCGATCGGCCCCCGCGCGGGCGAGTGCCGCGCCGGCGCCGACTCCACGGGCGGCTCGCTCGGGCAAGCCGGGCATGTTCGCCTTTGAGGCGGAACTCGAGGTGACGGAGATCGACGATCGGCTCCGCCCCGGCGCGTGGTTCAGCGCGAAGGGGAAGGAGTTGGGTCGGAGTTCGGTGGTCTTCGTGTCGCGCCGGATGGTCCACATCGGTCGCCTGGTGTTGCTGGCCGTGCACATGATCGACGATCGCCCGACGCCGCTCTTTGGACAGGTCGGGTCGTGCGAGTACGACACGGACGGGATGCACCGGCTGAGCATCGACCTGAGGCCGCTTCCCGACCAGGTGCTGATCGACGAGTGGATGGCAACGCTCGGGCGCAACAACGCGTAGTTTGGGTCTCGGCGAGGGTTGCGGCGTTGGGGTTACGATTGGCCCCATGCGAGTCGTGACCACGGCCGAGGAACTTCGAGAGATCGCCGGTGCGCGCGCGTCGGTGCTCGTACCGACGATGGGTGCGTTGCACGAGGGACACGCGGAACTGATCATGCGGGGGGCGGAGTTGGCGCGACGGCGCGGGCTTTCGGGCGGGTGCGTCGTGAGCGTCTTTGTGAACCCGACGCAGTTCAACGAGGCGGCGGACTTTGAGCGGTACCCGCGCACGCTGGAGGCGGATGTCAAGGTCTGCGAGCGGGCCGGGGCATCGATGGTCTTCGCGCCCGGGGTGGACGAGGTGTATCCGAAAGGCGCGAGTGAACACACGCGGCGTCTGCCGGGCGTGGCGACCATGCCGAATCTTGAAGATCGGTTCCGCCCCGGACACTTCGCGGGCGTGTGCCAGGTGGTCGCGAGGCTCTTTGAACTCGTCAGGCCCGCGTCGGCGATCTTTGGCGAGAAGGACTGGCAGCAGTTGCAGGTCGTGAAGGGACTGGTCCGCCTGGAGCGGCTTGGCGTCGTGATCGTCGCCTCGCCGACGGTGCGTGAACCCGACGGTTTGGCGATGAGCAGCCGGAATCGGCTCCTGACATCCGAAGATCGCGCGCGGGCCGGAGCGCTCAACTGGGCGCTTCGTCAGGCGTCGATGATGAAGGAACCGCGAAGAGCGGAGCAGGTCATGGCCGAGACGCTCTCGCAGGCGGGGATCATCGCGGAGTATGCCGTGGTCCGTGATGCGGCGTCGCTGCTCGAGGTCAAGGTGGGCAGGCCGGCGCGGGCACTCATCGCGGCGAGACTGGGATCGGTGCGGCTGATCGACAATGCGCCGTGGTCGAATGGCGGCTGAGAAGTGCCGGTATTCCGAGAGTGTTTGATCGCCGTACGATGGTCCTCGCGATCCACGCTCGCGTGATCGAATCGCTCTTGGCTCGTTTTCCCAGAATCTCCAAGGAGAGTTCCGAGTGCTCCGCACACCGCTCCATCAGTTCCATGTCGATCACAAGGCCAGCCTCGTGGACTTCGCGGGGTGGGAGATGCCCATCCTGTACTCGGGGATCCAGGAGGAGCACAAGCAGGTCCGCACGCGTGGCGGGCTGTTTGACGTCTCGCACATGGGGAGGGTGCGTTTCAGCGGTCGGCACGCGCGGCGACTGCTCGAGCGTCTGTGCACCCGGAAGATCGTGGACATGGACCACGGGCAGTGCCGGTACTCGCTGGTCTGCAATGAGCAGGGCGGAGTGCGGGACGACGTGATCGTGTATCGGATCGACGACGACGAGTTCCTGGTCGTCGTGAACGCGTCGAACCGCGAGAAACTTCTCGGGCACTTCGAGCAGGTCCGCGCGGCGTCGGACTTCGCGGTGAAGATCAAGGACGAGACGATGGACTCGGCGATGATCGCGCTGCAGGGCCCGAAGGTCATGGACCTGGTCTCGAAGTTCAGCAAGGAGATCCCGACGCTCAAGCGGTATCGCTTCGCGACCAAGAACCTCCTGATCGTGAAGATCATCGTGAGCCGCACGGGATACACGGGGGAGGACGGCGTGGAGGCGATCCTTCCGGCGTCGGCGGTGTCGATGGCGATGAAGATGATGCTGCAGGGCGTCCCGATGGACGGGCCCGACGCGGTGATCAAGCCGATCGGGCTTGGGGCACGCGACACGCTGCGGCTCGAGGCGGGGATGCCGCTCTATGGGCATGAACTGGGTGAGGAGATCAACGCGCTCTCGTGCGGCGTGGATTTCGCCATCGCGATGGACAAAGACCAGATGGATCGCGGTGAGAAGTTCATCGGGCTGGACGCGCTTCGGAAGACCCAGAGCGAGGGCGGCCCAAAGCAGAAACTGGTCGGGCTGGAGATCGCGGGAAAACGTGCGGCACGCCAAGGGATGAAGGTCAAGAGCGGCGGGAAGGAGATCGGCGTTGTGTCAAGCGGCGCGCCAAGCCCTACGCTGGAGAAGTGCATCGCGATGGCGTTCGTGGACGTGGAACACACGCCCGTGGGCACGGGCCTTCAGATCGATCCGGGCGGCGACCGCGGGGCGCTCGAGGCGACGGTGGTGGCGATGCCGTTTTATAAGGCGCCCAAGCCCCAGCCCAAACCGGCGATGACGATCTGACGGTTGCGTGCTGAGGGTCTCGTAGGATCCCGGCGTGGATCGCGTGTACATGGACAACGCGGCGACGAGTTTCCCGAAAGCGCCGGGGGTGCGTGAGGCGATGGTCCGCGCGCTGGAGTCGCCGGGATCGCCCGGTCGCGGGGGCTATGCCGAGAGCCTTGCGGCGAGGGCGACGATCGAGCGCGTGCGGGAGTCTCTCGCGCGGCTGCTCGGTGTGCGTGGGCAAGCGAAACAGATTGTCCTGACCGCGAGCGCGACCGATGCGCTCAACCTTGCGATCCAGGGCGTCGTGAGAACGGCGTCGAGAGTCAGCGATGGAAAAACGCGTTCTGTGCATGTCGTCTCGAGCGTGATGGAGCACAACTCGGTGCTCCGCCCGCTCCGACTCATGGAGCAGCAGTGTTTGGCGCGGGTGACACTCGTCGGCGCGGACGGGGCGGGACGCGTGCGCGCGGCTGAGGTGATCGGCGCGATGGAGCAAGAGACCGCTCTCGTCGTCCTGGCTCACGCGAGCAACGTAACGGGGGCGATCCAGCCCGTGGATGCGGTGGGGGAGGCGTGCCGGGCACGGGGAGTGCTGTTTCTCGTGGATGCGGCCCAGTCGATCGGGCACGTGACGGTGGATGTATTGAATCAACACGCGGATCTCGTCGCGTTTCCGGGGCACAAGGGTCTGCTCGGCCCGAGCGGCACGGGCGGGTTGTACATCAGAGCCGGCGTGGAGGATCGGATCGATCCTTGGCGCGTCGGCGGGTCGGGCGGCGAGGGAAGCGAATCGGAATCACAGCCCACAACGATGCCCACACGGTTCGAGGCCGGGACGCCAAATGTGGTCGGGCTTGCGGGACTGCTCGCGAGTCTCGAGTGGGTCGAGAATCGGACCGTGGAATCGATCTCGGCCCACGAGGCGGAACTCATCTTGTGCGGCTTGGAGTTCGTCTCTCGCCGGGGCGTGATGCCGGGGATGAGGTTGATCGGCCCGGGAAAGGAATCAGGACCGGGCGAGCGTGTGCCGGTCTTCTCGTTCGCGCACGAGAGCGTGGAGCCAGCGGAACTGGCGGCGATTCTCGAGCAGCAGTTCGGCGTGCTGGCGCGATCGGGGTTGTTGTGTGCTTCCGGGGTGCACTCGGCGTTGGGCACATCGCCGCATGGGGTTTTGAGGCTGAGTCCGGGGGTGTTCACGCCGGTCGAAGAGTTCGAGCGGGCGCTTCGGGCTCTCGACGAGATCGGTCGCGGGATTGCCTAAGTGGAGAGGTCCACGGCAGAGGTCCATGCAGAACGAGTAGACGCTGGCGAGACGCCTGTGCCACGAGATGAGGCAGGTTGTGCTCGTTTCGAAGGGAGTCAGGGCTGCTTCGCCGCGGCGCCGCCGGAGTTTGGGGCCGAGGGAACCTCGACCCAGCTCGTCGCCTCGTGGCGGACGATCGCGCCCGTGGTGAGATAGATGATCTGCTCGGCGATGTTGGTCGAGTGGTCGGCAACGATCTCGCAGAGGCCCGCGATCTCGTGGAGTTGGAAGGCGAACTCGAGGGGCATCGCGCTCTTGGAGATCTTCTCCTCGGCGTCGCGGAGGAGCGCGTCCTTGAACGCCGTCACGGTGTGCTGGCTCTGGAGGACGACCTTGGCGAGGACGGGGTCGTCGTGGAGGAGCGCTTGAGAGACATCGCGCAGGATCCCGATGACGCTGTTGGCCATCACGCGGAAGGTGTCGGGGAAGGCGGGGTGTGGGGCGGCGTTGGGCAGATTCGGCCTGGTGAGGGCGGCAAGGTCCACGCCCACGTCGGCGATGCGCTCCAGTTCGTTGTTGATCTTCACGATCGTGAGGATCAGGCGGAGGTTCGCCTCGGTGATGGTGGCGTGGGCGGCGGTCGCGTCGAGCAAGAGCGCGACCGAGGCCTTCTCGATCGCCACGTCGGCCCGGTCGATCACATCATCGAGTTGCGGCACGCGGTCGGCCAGAGGCTTATTGCGGGTAAAGACAGCCTCGAACGCCGCTTCGCTCAGGGCCTGCACGCGACGAGCCTGCTCGATGAGGTCGGCCTTCAAGCGCTGGGCGCGCTGGGCAAAGCCCGGCTGACCCTGCGGCGCAGGGGTCGGGGGAGTTGGGGGCGTGGAATGTGGTGGAGGGGTCGGCATCGTCTCCAGGTCTCCGCCTGTGTCCCAACGATAGCCCCGTTCACACGAGTGGCCGATGCCCGATCCCCCGCACGGTCGAATGTGATGGCCATCGGGGGCGCGTCGTATCCTGTGCTGACCCCGCCGACGTGAACCGGCGTCACCTGACCGTCCGCTGCCAAGGAGATGGATCCACCATGAGTTTTGAGATCACCACCGTCCACGCCCGCCAGATCCTCGACAGCCGCGGCAATCCCACGCTCGAGGTGGATGTGCTCCTCGACTCGGGGGCCCTGGGACGGGCCGCCGTTCCCTCGGGCGCGTCCACCGGCGAGAACGAAGCCGTCGAACTCAGAGACGGCGGGACGGCGTGGGGCGGCAAGGGCGTCCTGCGGGCGGTCGCCAACGTCAACGAGCGCCTCGGGCCTGAACTCCTCGGCCACGACGCCCGCGAGCAGGAGGCGATCGACGCCCGCATCATTGCCCTCGACGGCTCGGCCAACAAGGCCAACCTCGGCGCCAACGCGACGCTGGGCGTGAGCATGGCCGTCGCCAAGGCCGCCGCCGAGGCCAGCGGGTTGCCGCTGTATCGATACCTCGGCGGGTCGTCGGCCAAGACGCTCCCCGTCCCCATGTTCAACATCCTGAACGGCGGGAAGCACGCCGACAACACCGTCGACTTCCAGGAGTTCATGATCCAGCCCTGGGGCTTCGACACCTTCGGCGAGGGCTTCCGCGCCGGCGTCGAGATCTACCACGCCCTCAAGAAGGTCCTCCACGATGATGGCCTCTCCACCGCCGTCGGCGATGAGGGCGGGTTTGCCCCCAACCTCAAGAGCAACGAGGACGCCCTCAAGATCATCGAGAAAGCCGTGAAAAAGTCCGGTTACAAGTGGGGCGAGCAGATCTTCGTCGCCCTCGACCCCGCGACCAGCGAGTGCTGGAACGAGGCCGAAAAGGAAAAGAAGCACGGCTACTGCATGTTCAAGTCGACCAAGGAGGTCATGTCGAGCGACCAGATGATCGACATGTGGGCGAGGTGGTGCGACAACTATCCGATCCGCTCGATCGAGGACGCCCTGGCCGAGAACGACTGGGACGGCTGGAAGAAACTGACAGCCCGCCTGGGCGAGAAGGTCCAACTCGTCGGCGACGATCTCTTCGTCACTAACAAGAAGTTCCTGGAGCGCGGGCTCAAGGAAGGGTGCGCCAACGCGATCCTGGTGAAGGTGAACCAGATCGGAACGCTGAGCGAGACGTTCGAGGCCGTGAACCTCGCGACGCGGAACCGGTATGCTGCGGTGATGTCGCACCGCTCGGGCGAGACCGAGGACGCAACGATCGCGGACCTCGCGGTGGCGACCAACTGCGGCCAGATCAAGACGGGCGCCCCCTGCCGAAGCGACCGCAACGCGAAGTACAACCAGTTGCTCCGAATCGCCGAGCAGTTGCAGGGCCACGCGGTCTACGGCTCGACGACGTGGTGGCGGTCGTAATCGGGGCAACGGCGTTGGCCGGCTTCATTCTTGGAGCGGCATTCGGGATTCGTGATTCGGCATTCGTGGGGCGCGTCGCCAAGGCCGTGGCCACTCTGCCATGGCCGTTTCACATACCCTGGTGCCCAGTGCCTAGTGCCTGATGCCTTCTTCCCTCAACACCCTGCGTTGAAGTGATCGAGGAAGAAGAGCAGGTCGTCGATGGTGACGGCTCCGTCGTGTGTGCCGGTGGCGGAACCATCGTCGAGATCGGCGGCGGCGTTGCCGGACTGGAAGACGCCGAGGAAATAGAGGAGGTCGTCGATGGTGATGGCGGAGTCGCGGGTGCCCGTGCCGCTACCGTCGTCTTGGTCGGCGGGGCAGGGCGCAGCGATGGGAACAAACTCCACGGCCCCTATATCGATGATTGGGGACGTGCCCAGGCCGGTGTCGGGCGTGGCGGGGTCGTCGATGAAGCGGGGATTGCCGAGGAGATCGACGAGCGTGGCTGTGGCGGGATACGCATCGTTGCGGCCGGCGTCGATGCAGGGCGAGTCCGGGGCGAGGCGGTAGTCGTCGTCGGCGGTGCCGAGGATGTCGTCGGGCCCGTCGAGGTCGAGGAAGCGGGGATCGAGGTTGATGTTGCCGTTGGTGGTGGGGCCTTGCGGAATCGCGACGCAGGAGTGCTCAATAGATTGGTAGACGCCGAGTTGGGCGAGCAGGGGGGTGGTGGCCGAGCCGGTGTTGTTGAGGAAGATCGAGTTGCGGATGGTGGCGAGGGATGCGTCGAGGAGGCCGCGCGTGGGAGGATTCGACGGTATGAAGTGGTTGTTCCCGAATCGACCGATGGAGTTACCCGCAAACACGCAGTTGGAAATGGTTGTCGCGGAGTTGAGCGAGATTGCGGATCCCAAACCCGGGCTTCCGCCAAGATTGGGTCCGACGGAGTTGCCACCGTTACCGGTTTGGTTGGCGATGAAGATGCACCCCGAGAACACGGCGGGGCTCGTGGAACCGAAGCGGATCCCGGCGACCGCGCCGCCGTCACCACTGGGTGAGACGCCCGTCTGGTTGTTGTCATTGCCGCCCGCCCCGGCGGTGTTGCCAACAAACACAGTTCGGTCTATGGTCATGGCGTTGGTGCCGGACCCACGAAAGAAGATCGCTCCACCGAGTCCTCCCGCACCCGACGATGTATTCGTTGATGAAGCGCCGTTCCCAGCAATGTTCCTCTCGAAGACGCATCGGGAGACGGCAAGCGAGCCAAAGACCGATGCGATGGCACCTCCGTTCGCTCCGGCTTGTGAATTTCTTGAGGAGCAGGCACCGATTCCCCCGCTGCCGCATCTATTGTTCGTGAAGTTCGAATCCGTCACCGCGATACTCGAAGAGTCGGCATACAAGGCGGCCCCGTTGCCAGGGCCGATGTACGTCGAGCCGGCAGCACACCCCGCAAAGTGGCCAAAGGGAGTGAGATTGTCTTCAAAGAGACAGTCCTCGATGTGAAGTACCGAAGATCCAGCCAGAAGACCCACTCCATCAACCGTCCCAAAGCGAGCCTGATCCACCCTGAATCGGCACAACCTCACCGTGCATCGTGATAGCAGCACGTTCGCTTGATAGAGAGACAGGCCACCGCCGCTGATGTATCGATTGCTCCCGGCTGGCGGTGGCGGGGCCTGCGTGCCGTCGCCATGAACGATCAGCCCATCGATGATCGTGAGCGGCGTGCTCGCGGCCGGTGCTGTGCCCGTGACCGTGATGGTCCGTGGTCCGGCGCCCTCGAACGTCGTGGGATGGGCGGCGATCACGCGATCGTCGAGATTGAGTTCGGTCCCAGCAAATCCGCCATAGATCGAGACTCCCGGCAGGACGACGAAAGACGTGTTGTCCTCCGGCCTGTACACTCCCTCGGCGACCCACACCTCATCACCCACGACGGCCACGCCCAGAGCGCTCTGGACATCGGTGTACGCCGTCGCCCACGTCACCCCATCGCCGCCGGCCGAGGCGGTGGCGTTCACATAGTGGATGGTCGCGGAGGCGACATGCACAACCGCGAGCGACGTGACTGCCGCGACCATCGAGATAAAGCCCCGACAGCGCGCCAAGCATGTCACTCGGCGTGACTCGGTGGTTCTTGGGCATGGGAATGAGCCGATGCCATGGCGGAGGTTCGTCATTACCACAATCTACACAGGATGTCGCACGATCACAAGGCCACTTCAGCACCCCGCATTGAACCGGGTGAGGTAGTAGAGAAGGTCGTCGATCGTCACACCGCCATCGTGGGTGCCCGTGCCCGAGCCATCATCGACGTCGGCGTCGACGAGGCCTTGGTTGAAGATCTGGATGTAGTAGAGCAGATCGTCGATGGTGACGCCGCCGTCGGGGGTTCCCGTGCCCGTGCCGTTGTCGACGTCGGCGATGCAGACAATCGGCGGGGCATAGTTATGCCCTGATTGCGCGGACACGAGCGCGCCTGGTGTCAGGACTTCGATGGTGTGCAGCACGTGCACATCGGCCGAGATGCCCGACATGATCGGGCCATTGCCACTGAGCCGGTTGGCCGAGAGCGTGACATTGAGCGTTCGCGACCACGTGAACGTCGCACCCACGTTGGAGGCGCATGTCTGAGAGAGTGATCCGAAGCCCGACAAGAAGGAGGATGTGCACAGGCCGAACGAGGCGATGACGCCCACCACCGGGTCCTGATCGGTGACGGTCGCGTGTCCGGTCGTGGCCGCCGTGAACCGCAGCATGACCGGCGTGCCGACCGGGAGTGTCGTGGACGTGATGGTGATCTGATCGCTGATGGAGCCGGTGCCGAACGCGGTCAGGAACATACCCGCGCCGGAGGTCTCTCCCGTGCCGGACGCGGAGAAATGGAACCCTGAAAAGTCCGCGTCGCACTCGGCAAGGCACATCCCAAAGGCGCCGCGTTCCACGTTGTTGTCCATGGCCGACGAGATCGCGCTCGCCGGCGCGACGGCCAGCACCCCCGAGTCCGCCGACACGTCGCCGGGCCCTGGCCCAAACGCCTCCGAGACCGCGCGCGATGTGGCCCGGAGTTGGGGTTGGGCGCAGGCCATGGAGTTCAGTGTTGCGAACAGAAGGATCATCACTACGCGTCTCATGGTGTGTCTCCCCACATCGAAACGGTCACGGATCGAATGCGGTGCTATCGCACAAGATGATCCTTGCCAGAAACCCCATCGCACAAAGTTTCGATGACACCATGCACCGTGTCATCGTCTATCAACATCCGGCATTGAACCTCACAAGGTAATACAGCAGATCGTCGATCGTCACGCCTCCGTCGAGGTTGCCCGTGCCGCTGCCATCATCCACATCTGCGGCGACGAGGCCCATGTTGAAGATCTGGATGTAGTAGAGCAGGTCATCGATGGTGACGCCGCCGTCGGGCGTGCCCGTGCCCGTGCCGTCGTCCACGTCGGCGATGCACGTGATGACGGGGGCATAGTCGTGTCCGCTGCACGAAGTCAGCCCCGCGCCGGCGGTCAAGACATCGAACCACACCACGGCGTTCAGGCTGGCTTCGAAGGAGCCGGTCTGGTTCAGCCCCTGCAGGACGCGATCTCGAAGCAGGCTGTCGAGCCGCCCACGGATGTCGAAAGATTGTCCAACGACGAGCGTGAACTCGTCATTCGTCGTGCCCTGCGTGTCGTTGATCGAGAGAAACCTGCCGACGGGCCCTGTGACGTCGAGTCTGGCGCTGAATGAGCTCTCGGTGGGGGGGAAGCTCGCCGAGTTGCTGGCAACGTGTCCTCCGACAAGGGAAAGGTTCGCGCGCACGGTGACAGGCGTGCCGGCGGGGAGCGTCGCAGAGGCAATCGTGAGTCGATCAAAGAACTGGGCCTTGGCGTCACCGTCGCCCTGGTCGATCCACAGAAAGATGCCGCAGCACGAGCACGAGGATCCGACACCACTCCCGAGGTATGAGAGCGATCCATAGTCTGACGTGATCAGCACCGAGAGTTCCGAGTTGCACCCGCAGGCGTTGGTGGGGCTGACGCTCGCGCTGGTGACGATCGGTCCTGCGCTGACAATGCCCGTGTCAGGTCGGGTCTCGGCCGCTCCGCCGCTGTCGCACATACCATGGGCCATCCGGGCGCTGTTTCGCAGGCCGCACTGTTGGGCGTGGGCTAGGCTATGAGTGAGCGACGAGGCTGAAAGCACGGACACGAACGCGAGAGTGGCACGTTTCATGAACGAACTCCAGGGACGCCGGCGCTGGTCACAAGAAACTCAATCGGCACGGTCAAACATCAACCATGCCATAGCGCCGGGGTAGGGAAGATCGTACCTGAGAATGACGAGAAACAAAAGGCCGTCTTGCGTCCGGAAACTCGTGGGAGGTCGATCCGAACCGGGGACGAACGACCACGAATAACGGAGATCTGTGGCATCACTACCGCACGCGGATCAGTGATCGATGCTGTGGAAACATGCTGCTGAGACGAGCTACTCGCGAAGCCTCATCACGAACGAGCCGGCGGGCGCCATGACGTATCTCTTGCGACCGTGCCCGGCCAATCCCGCCCTGGTGAGCAACCGAATGTTCGGCGGGTCGTGCGTGCTCGCCCGGATAGGATCGCCCCATGAAAATGAACTCGGCTCTTCGCGGTGTTGTGGGAGTTCTTGTAGCGCTGGCCATGGCGGCGTGCGCGTCGAATCGCGACGCCCGTGGTCGCGGTCAAGGAAGTGACAGCCGTGAGGGAGCGGGACGCGCGGGGCACCTGCTCATCATCGGTGGCGGGCTCGATGACGACAATCGACCTGTCTACGACCGCCTCATCGAGTTGGCGCGGCACAGCGCCGGGTCCGCACGCGAGCCGCGCATACTCATCGCAACGGCGGCCAGCCTCGATCAGGAGGCCAACTCCAAGGGCAAGACCGAGTCCATCCTTGCGTATTGCCCGACGTGCCGGATCGACACCATCACGCGCGAGACCCCGACCGAGGAGACCGTGGCGCTCGTGGACGCCGCCGATGCGATGTTCTTTACCGGCGGCGATCAGAAGCGGATCACGGCGCGATACCTCAAGGACGACGCGGACACGCCCGAGTCGCTCGCCATGCGGCGCCTGCTCGCGCGCGGCGGCACCATCGCCGGGACCAGCGCCGGCGACGCGATGATGTCCGACCCCATGTTCCTGACGGGGCGCAGCGCCGAGGCGCTGGGCATCCGTTCCACGCGCACGAGCAAGGGCCCCGACGACGACGCGGACGAGAAATCAACACGGCCTCCCCTCGGCCCGCGGATCGGCAAGGGCATGGGCTTTCTCCCCTGGGCGATCACCGACTCGCACTTCTTCGAGAGGCACCGCTTCGGCCGGCTCGTCGCGGCCCTCGAGACCAGCGGCACGCGACTTGGGATCGGCGTCGGCGAGGACGCCTGCGTCGAGGTGGACCTCGCGACCGGCGATCTCATCGGCGTCAGCGTCGCCGACTCGCTGCTGGTGGACGCCGGCGGCGTGCGTCGCGACGGCCTCTCGCGCTCGAATCTGCGTGCTCTGGTCATCCAGCAGGGCGCACGCGTCTCGCTCCTCGCGCGTCTCGAGTCTTCCATTCCCCAGCCGCCGCCCCGGCCCGACGCCACCGAGGACCACCCTATCGTCGAGCCGGGGCAGAACCGCCAACTCGCCTCGTGGCGATTCTTCCTTCGCGCCCAGCAGGACACGTCAACCGTGAACCAGTCCACCGAGCACCGGCCCACGCCAGACCATCCCGCGACGGCGCAGCACCTGCAACTCGATGGTTACAACCAGACCGCCTGGCCCGACGGCACCGGCTGGTCCATCGTCGAGATTACTCCCGCCACGAACCACGCCGACCACTGACGCACATGCAGTAGGCCGGCTCTCCGAGCCGGCGTCTACCGTCTCCTTCGTTTCCCACACACCGGGCGAGTGCCCCGAGACAGTAGCGGCTCTGGGCCATCCCCCCCCCCACAAGCCGTGCTCCTCATTGCGGTGTGGGCGAAGCACTCGTCCTCGACACCCGCCCACGAGAACTCACAGTTGATTCAGCACCCCGCGTTGAAGCGTGTGAGGTAATACAACAGATCATCGATCGTGACGCCGCCGTCGGGCGTGCCCGTGCCGGTGCCGTTGTCGACGTCGGTGGTGCAGGTGGCGGTCAGTGCGGCGGGATCGCTGACGAGCGTGCCGCAGGTGTTGGAGAGGACGCAGTCATACGTGGCGGCGTCGCCGGCGGTGACGGGATTGATGATGAGGGTGTCGCTCGTGGCGCCGGAGATGGACCCGGCATCGACGAGCGGGACGCCGTTCTTCCGCCATTGCAGGCTCAGCGGGGTCGATCCCGTCGCGGTCACACGGAAGGCCGCCATGGCGCCCTCCTTGGCGGTGAGCGTCGAGGGTTGAGACGAGATTGCCGGCGCGACGCCTCCGAAGGAGTATTGCGCTAGGCGCAGCGAGGAGTTCCCACCGGCCGTGGTAAAGGAGCCTCCCGCGATCGCATCGCCCATGGGCGTGACAGCAAGGGCGTTCACGCCACCGTTGAGGCCCGTGCCCAGCGGCGTCCACATCGAGAACGCGTCGTTCCAGCGTGCGGCACGATTGGCCGAGACTCCACCTGCGGTGGTGAACGAGCCGGCGGCGAGGAGATCGCCGTTCGGTAATGGAGCGATGGCCT
Source organism: Phycisphaerales bacterium (assembly GCA_016699835.1). Lineage (NCBI taxonomy): Bacteria > Pseudomonadati > Planctomycetota > Phycisphaerae > Phycisphaerales > Phycisphaerales bacterium. The sequence goes on along the minus strand of CP064987.1, from coordinate 1,139,174 downwards.
GCACGGTCGCATTCATCCCCGTGCCAAGCGCCGACCACGCCGTGCCGTTCCATCGCGCGAGGCGATTGGCCGAGACGCCGCCCGCCGTGGTGAAGCCCCCGCCCGCGATGAGGTCGCCGTTGGGCATGACGGCGAGCGTGGTCACGTTCGCGTCCATCCCGCTCCCCATCGGCTGCCACGCCGTTCCGTCCCATCGGGCGATGCGGTCGGCCGGTCCGGTGATGGAGTTGAACTGTCCTCCGGCGATGAGGTCGCCGTTGGGCATGACGGCCAAAGAGAAGACGAGGTCGTTGAGCGGCGTGCCGACGGGCGACCACGCCGTGCCGTCCCAGCGTTCCACCGTCGCGCCCCCGGCGATGACGTCGCCGCTCGGCATGACGGCGAGGGCGCGCACGGTGGCCGCCTGGCCCGCGCCCATCGGTTGCCAGTCGATGCCGTCCCATCGCGCGATGTACCACGACGTCGTCACGCTCCCGGCGACGGTGAACTGTCCACCGGCAACGATGTCGCCATTGGGCATCGCGGCGAGGGCGAGGACGGTGACGTTCATGCCCGTGCCCAGGGGCGACCATGAGGTGCCATCCCAGCGCGCGATGCGGCTCGCGGTGACGCCACCAGCCGAGGTGAACCCGCCACCCGCGATGAGATGTCCATTGGGCAGGAGCGCGAGGGCGTTGACAGTGCTGCCCATACCCGGCGTGCCCAGGTCGGCGCTCCACTGCGCGGGACAGACCTGGGCCACAAGGGACGCGGGGACGAGGCCCACACCCAGCGCGGCCACCATGGCCCAACGGAGAACCCTCGTGGCGTGTGGCATGGCGCGTCTCCTGTGTCGTGATCGTGCCGTCGTCGGGGCCGTGTGATCGAAGCCCCCCCTCCCCGCCCCCCGCAATCTACCGGGCGTTGAAGGCCTTGGCAAGATCAAGACCGGCCGCGCGTGGTGATTGGCCCGAACGCGGGAGACTATGGGACGATGGTCCTCGTGCGGACGGGCGCCCCCGCGTTCTGCATCCCCTCGGCGCCCCCGCGTCGCTCTCAGCCGTAGCATCTCTGTCCCCATCGCAAGCCGGGGTCGTGGGCCCTGGTGTTCACGGGCCCTGGTGTTCCTGGGGTAGGGCGTTGGTGGCGAACGAGGAGACGGCGATGTCATCGATCAGGAGCAGTCGCGGCGGCAAGGGTGGCGGGGCGCAGGTCAAGGGGATGACAGGAGCCAAGGCCTCGGGTGGGAAGTCGCGGACGTCCGCGCTCACGCCGCACTCGGGGAGCAGGCTCGACCCCTCGCACGTCCTCGACCAGGCCCGGATGACGAGGGAGAAGAAGATCGAGTCGGCGGCCAGGAACGCGGCCAAAAAGCCCGGGGCCAGCAAGACGCGGCCGAAGAAATCGAAGTAGAAGGCGACGACACACACGCCGCCGGCCGGTCTCCACAAGCATCGCCCCGCGACGAGCGCCCCCCACAACTCCCGCCCCCCCCATTCCTCCGGACTTGAAGTGTGTTGGGCGTGACGAGTGTCGAAGAGTCCCCGAGTTCGCCTCGAGCGCACCGCACCAAAGTCCGGGAAGACGGGGAAGTGGAATGGAGAAAAGGTGGCGCCGGACTTTGGTGGCACCGGGCGCACGACCCTCGGCACCCGATCGAGTGTGTTTCGTGCGCTATGTGTTGGAGTATGACTATCGCGTCTCACGCCGTGAACGACGGCGGCGTGTCACGGCCGTGATTCCGAGAGCCGCAACAGCGAGCGATGCGGGCGCGGGGACCTGGGGATTGAACCCGGTGCCGCCCTCGATGGCGATGGCGTGGGCGCTGCCGGGCAGTTCGAACCCATCGCCGCCCTGGACCGACCACGACAGCCCGAGACCCAGCGAGAAACCTTCGGCGGAGTTTGGTCCGGCGAGCGCGCTCATGCTGAAGGGGATCGAGCCGCCGGGAACCACGGCCGCGTTGGTGACGCTGAACTCCAGCGCGTTGTTTCCGAGCCCGCCATCGATGTTGGTCGTGAGGAGGACGGTGCCGGTGATGAACCCATCGTTATCGAAGTCGACGAGTGAGCCCGTGAAGAAGGCGCCGACCTGGATCCCCTGCGGATAGATGGCGCCGATGTTGGGCATGGAGAAGGAGAGACTCTGGAAGCCATAGATCGCGCCGGGCACTTGATCGGCGGGATCACGCCGGACGAGCACATTCGTGAGCGTCACATACGAGATGGGGCTCTCGACGCCGGTCACGCCGGGTCCGGCGGAGCCGAAACCATAGAAAAAGTCCGCGTCCATGACGCCCGGCCCCGGCCAACTGGCCGAGAACGTGTTGGCCCGGAATCGGATCTGCCCATCGCTCGGAGCGGCGGTGGCGGTCTGGTCGTAGAGGTGGAAGTTGCCGGGATCGTCAAAGGCGACCACGGCGGTCTGGGCCGATGCCGTGGCGGCGGATCCGAAGATCACGACCGACGCAAGAACGAAACGACGACGTGTGTTCATGACGCCCTTCCCATCCAAGGTGGTGAGAGAGACAACAGAGTTAGCGCACCCACAGCACGATCCTACCAGATCCGAGGGTGTCGGCAAGTCGATTGTGCGAGCGGCGGAACGTGAACGTGGATTCACGCCTCGTTGTTTGGACTCCGTTTGAAAGCGCCACGAACGATCGAGGCGATCAGAGCGCCTGTCTTCACAGCCTTTGCCGGTGGTAGGCGGGTGGCGTGGGACGGCCCCCCATGCGCTTCGCCCGGCGGGTGGCATGGCTTTGGTCATGCCTTGGGTGCCATCAGTCGGTCGCTTTGGGCCGACTGATGCGAGGCGTACGCTGACGCCATGACCGTCCCGTCCGACGCTCTACCCCCGCCCCCGCCTCCCCCACGAAAGCACCTCCGACGGCACGAGGACCCCCATCACGCCAGATTCCTCACGTTCTCGTGCTTCCGGCGCTTGCCGCTCCTCTTCGATCCCGACACTCGCGATTGTCTGGCCCGCCATCTCGAGCGGACGAGGGCGCGATGGAAGTTCCATCTCTACGCCTGGGTCGTGATGCCCGAGCACGTGCATCTCCTGCTGTGGCCGCGGCTGCCCGACGGGCCGGTCGCGAAGGTCCTCCACGATCTCAAGCGATCGACGGCGCAGGAGACGATCGGGTGGTGGCGTGGGCGCGACGCCGGATCCCTCGCGGAGATCCGAGGCTCCGATGGAACAATCCGAATCTGGCAACGCGGCGGCGGGTACGACCGCAACATCTCCAGTCTCGCCGAGTTCGACGAGAAGTTACGTTACATCCATGAGAACCCCGTTTGCCGGGGCCTGGTCCCGCGACCCGAGGACTGGGCGTGGTCGTCGGCGCGGTGGCACGCGGGGTGGGGGGGCGATTGCACGGGACCCGTGGCTATCGATCCGCTCCCGCCGACTCGGCCAGCCGGGAGTCCGAGCGTTGGTGAGGGACACGACGCATCCGGTGGCGCTTGCATCAGTCGTCGCAGAGCCGCCGACTGATGGCACCCAAGGCAGGATCAATCCACGCCACCCGCCATGGGGCCTCGGAGGATTCCGGGGCCTTTTTCATTTGGCCATTTGGTCATTTGTCCATTTGGCCATTTCCTCCCTCGTGATTCGTGATTCGGCATTCGTGAGGATTGATGAGACGGCGGTGGTCGAGTGCCATTGCCCATTGCCTATTCCCCATTCCCTTTCTCCTTCACGGCACGACGCCGGGTTTTCCGATATATTCCCCCCATGAACATGCAGCAACCGATGGCCGGGGGGGCCGGTGGGGCGGGTGGTGGATCCGACGGCTGGTACTACGCGCTGGGGTCGTCGCGGTTTGGGCCGGTGCCGATGGGGCGGCTGGTCGAACTGATCCGCGTGGGGCAGGTGCGCCCCGAGACGCTGGTGTGGCGCGAGGGGATGGGCGATTGGGTCGCGGCGCGATCGGTCGCGGAGTTGCAGGCGACGCTCGCGGGGGCGGCCCAGGCCGGGACGCACGCCGCCCCGCCGACGGCTCCGGGGCAGATCGGCTTTGCCGGTGATCGCACCATCGACCCGACGAACTATGCCGGGTTCTGGGTGCGCTTCGCCGCGTACCTGCTCGATTGCCTCATCATCACGGTCCCCATCGTGATCGTGACGTTCGTGCTGGCCTTCCTGGTGGGGATGGTGGCCGGCGTGAGCGGTTCGGGCGGACCGGGTGGTGGTGGTGGTGGTGGCGGGGGGGCGGCCGGGGCGATTGCCGGAGGCATCATGCTGCTGGTGCAGTTGGCCGCGATCGTCGCGACGTGGTTGTACTTCGCGATGCTCGAGTCGGGCGAGAAGCAGGCGACCTTCGGCAAGCGGGCGCTGGGGATCATCGTCGCCGACACGAACGGGCAGCGGATCTCCTTCGGCAAGGCGAACCTGCGCATGCTGGGCAAGGTCGTCAACGGGTTCACGTTCCTCATCGGCTGGATCATGGCGGGCTTCACCCAGAAGAAGCAGGGCCTGCACGACATCATCGCGGGGACGGTGGTGCTCAAGAAGTAGGCACCAGGCACCAGGCATCAGGTACGTGGGTTTATTTGCCAGGGAAACCGCCGGGGTTACCGTTGGCGCATCCGCTCTTGCTGTTCCTCTTGCCCAATGGCGAATGCCTAATGCCGAATGCCTAGTGCCTAGTGTTCCCCATGACCACCACACACGCAGCCGGCGTCCGTTCGTCCTCGCACGGCGTAGACATCGATCACTTGAGCCCCGGGCGAGCCTTCAACTTCTCGGCGGGGCCGGGCGTGCTCCCCGAGGAGGTCATCCGCGAGGCCCAGGACGACCTCATGAACCTCATGGGGACGGGGATCGGCATCGCCGAGCAGAGCCATCGCGGCAAGGCGGCCGACGCGATGTGGGCCGAGACGCACGCGGCGTGCCGGCGCGTGGGGAACGTCCCCGACAACTACAAGATCCTCTTCCTGACGGGCGGGGCGACGAGCCAGAACTTCATGATCCCCGCGAACCTTCTGCCCGAGGGCGGGAGCGCGGAGTATCTCACGACCGGATACTGGGCCGAGAAGACCTTCGAGGAGGGGAAGTTCTACTCGAAGAACGTGCACGAGGCGTGGGACGGGCGGAAGGTGAGCCACGCGTACTGCCCCGCGGACAACGAGATCGCGTATGCCGGGGGTGGGGGGGGTGGGGGTGGGAAGCCCGCGTACGTGCACATGTGCTCGAACAACACGATCTATGGCACGCAGTGGCGGAATGCTGACGGGACGTTCCGGTACCCGAAGATGCCCGATGGCGTTCCGTTGATCTGTGACGCCAGCAGCGACATCTACTCGCGCCCGATGGACATCTCGAAGTTCGGGATGGTGTATGCCGGGGCGCAGAAGAACATCGGGATCGCGGGGACGACGCTGGTGATCATCCGCGAGGATTTGCTTGAGGCGGTGCGTCCGCTGCCGACGATGCTGAAGTATGCCACGCACGCCAAGGACGAGAGCCGGCACAACACGCCGCCGGTCTTCCCGATCTATGTTGCTGGGTTGGTCTTCAAGTGGATCGAGAAGACCTGCGGCAAGGACGGCCTCAGCAAGATGCACGCGCGGAACACGGCTAAGGCGAAGGTGATCTACGACGTGCTCGATTCGACGGAGTTCTTTGTGGGGCACGCCCGCAAGGACAGCCGCAGCCTCATGAACATCTCGTTCAAAGTGAACCCGAAGGTGAAGGACGCAACGGCCCTGGACGAGAAGTTTGTGAAGGAGGCCAAGGCGGCGGGGATGGACCAACTCAAGGGCCACCGCTCGACAGGCGGCGTGCGGGCGAGCGTCTACAACGCCTTCCCTATGAGCGGCGTCGAGACCCTGGCCTCGTTCATGCGCGACTTCGAGCGCAAGAACGGGTAGCCGACTTGGCCGCTTGAAATGGCCAAACTGTCCAAATGGCCCAAAGGGCATCGTTTCATGGGGCCACGGATGATGGGGGCCTCTGTATTGGCAATTTGGCCATTTGGTCCTTTGGCCATTTCCCCGCGAGGGGGCAGTAGGGGGGCGGGTTGTGCCCCAAGGGGATTCCCTGTATACTGGGCTTCTCGTCCTTCGTGGGTTCGGCTTGGGGCCTGGGCGTGGCGTTCGTTCTCGCTACAGGCCGGTTTGAAGGGAGTTCTCCATGGCACAGATTCGTGACGTTTCCCGTGTGTCGGTCCGCGCAGGCCTCATGTGTGGCGTGGCCGCGGCGTTGGCGGCGTTGGCCCCCACGGCGCTCGGCGGGCCCGACATCACCCACCAGAGCATGCACAGCGCCTCGCACTATGGACCCGTCGGCACGGTCCACGGCTACGCGTGGGGGAGCCAGACGTGCAACCTCGGCGACGCGCCCCTGGCATGGATCAACGGCGGGACGCCGGCCCTGGCGATGAACGCGTATCGCCTCGAGAACGGCCGACTCATGCAGATCGGCATCGGCAACGCCAAGCACGGGTGCTGCGTGGCGAACGGGTCGGGCTGCGGGACGTGCACAGCCGGTCCGGCGGGGACGCTCCGCCCCGGCTGCCGCGATACCTACTCCAGCGGGTTCAACGGCGGGCAGAGCCGGCTGGGCAATCGCTCGGGGATCAATCCCTATGAGGGGACCTTCACGGCGATCCCCGGCGGGACAGGCAACGCCATCTGGCGTCGCGTGCAGATCGACGAGAGCGAGATGAGCCTGGCCAACCACCCTAACGCCATCTTCATCGGCGAAGGGTTGTATGTCTGTGCCGAGGAAGAGCCGGCGCAGCAGCTCAACAACGCCACGCACCGCGTCATGAGCGTGGCGCGGACGGGCGCGACGCCGACCTATGTCTGGAGCCTCGCCGACGTGGATAAGGAAGGGACCGCGGCGATCTTCGCGTGGCGCGACCACGGACTGGGACTCAATCAGCCCGACACCTCGATCGTCATCCAGACCGTGGATGTCCCCGGCGAGGGACGGTACTTCATCGGCGGCAAGGCGACCGACCTGGGCAACGGGACGTGGATGTACGACTATGCCGTGTACAACCTCAACTCCGACCGCGCGGGCACGACGCTCAGCGTCCCGAATCCGCTCGGCTCGGTGGTCACCAACATCGGCTTCCACTCGGTGGACTACCACGACGATCCCTATGACAACGCCGACTGGAATAGCGACGTGAGCAACTGCACCGTCACGTGGGCCAGCCCCGAGAAGTACGAAGACAACCCCAACACCAACGCCCTTCGCTGGGGAACGATGTACAACTTCTGGTTCACGTCCACCTCGGCCCCGACGACGGGCTCGGCCTCGATGGGCCTCTTCAAGCCCGGAACGCCGACCTCCGTCAGCGTGGGCGGGCTTCCCGTCCCCGGCGCGCCGACGTGCATCGCCGACGTGGACGATGGCAGCGGCAACGGCACGCCCGACGGTGGCGCCACGGTCGATGACCTCCTCTACTACATCGGGATCTTCGGCACTGGCTCGGGATGCGCGGACGTGGACAATGGCTCGGGAACGGGCGTCCGCGACGGCGGCGTCACGATCGACGACCTGCTCTACTACCTGACGCGCTTCAACGCCGGCTGCTGAGGCCGCCTGTAGACACATTTGAACGCCTATACCACGGCGGCGGGAGTCCATCCCGCCGCCGTCTGCTTTGGCCCCGCAAAACCCCCGGTAATGGCTCAGGACGCTACGATCGTGGCTGGTCGTGGACGGTATCGGTGTGCCCCGTCGCCTTGGGCGAATCCCGGGGGCATGAGAGGCCGATATCCACGATACGGCCCGATCGCCACACCTCTCGAACATTGAAGAGAAACGGAAAACGAGTCCATGGTCAGCACGCTGAATCTTCCCGCCTTGCCCGATTTCGAGAAGCCCCTCCCGCCGCGCGAGGGCGATCGCGTCATCCAGTTCAGAGAGGCGCTCCGCGAGGCGATGAGCGAGGAGATGCGCCGCGACCCGCGGGTCTTCCTTCTTGGCGAAGAGGTCGCCCAGTACAACGGGGCGTACAAGGTCAGCCAGGGGATGCTCGAGGAGTTTGGGCCCCAGCGCATCATCGACAGCCCCATCAGCGAGAACGGCTTTGCCGGGTTGGCGGTCGGGGCGGCGATGTACGGGCTCAAGCCCATCATCGAGTTCATGTCGTGGTCGTTCAGCCTTGTTGCGGCGGACCAGATCCTGAACAACGTGCCGAAGATGCTGTACATGTCCGGCGGGCAGTGGGGGTGCCCCATCGTCTTCCGTGGCAACGACGGCGCGGGCGGTCAGTTGGGCTCGACCCACTCCTGGTGCGTCGAGGGGTTGTACAGCAACGTCCCCGGGATGAAGATCGCGATCCCCAGCAATCCGTACGACGCCAAGGGCCTCCTGAAGACGGCGATCCGTGAGTTGGACCCGGTCTTCTTCCTCGAGAGCGAGCGCATGCTGGGCGACAAGGCCCACGTCCCCGAGGAGGAGTACTACATCCCGTTCGGGAAGGCGCGACTCGTGCGCGAGGCCGCGAGCGAGACCAAGTCTTGCACGCTCGTGTCCTTCGGTCGTCCTGTGCACTTCTGCGTTGAGGCCGCCGAGGAACTCGCGAAGGATGGCATCGAGTGCGACGTGCTCGACATGCGAACGATCCGCCCGCTCGATATCGATTCCATCATCGCGAGCGTGCAGAAGACAGGGCGCGTGGTGGTGGTGGACCAGTCCTGGCCGTTCGCCAGCGTGGCGAGCGAGGTGGTGACGCAGATCTGTGAGCGATGCTTCGACTGGCTGGACTATCAGCCGGTGCGAGTGAACACGGAGGACGTGCCGACGCCGTATGCGAAGAACCTGGAGTACGCGTATCTCCCCAACAAGGAGAAGATCGCGGCGGCGGTGAGGAAGACGCTGGCGTAATTCGGTGCCGAGAGGTGTCGGTCTAGTTGGTTCGAGGTCAACTCTGAGGATCGTCTGATGTCAATCTCCATCACCATGCCCCGCCTGTCCGACACCATGCAGCAGGGGACCGTCGTCAAGTGGAACGTCAAGGAAGGTCAGCAGGTCAAGTCCGGCGATGTCATCGCGGACATCGAGACCGACAAGGCCACGATGGAACTGCAGACGTTTGATGACGGCACGATCGCCTCGCTCGGGGTGAGCGAGGGGCAGACGGTGGCCGTCGGCACCGTGATCGCGGTGCTCGCCGAGGCAGGCGAGGACGCATCGAAGATCAAGGCGAGCGCCGGCGGTGCCGCCCCTGCAAAGAGCGTGAAGGCCGAGGGTGCGGGTTCGTCCAACGCCGGTGGTTCGTCGGGTGGCGCGGGATCGACCGCCGTCATCGATCGCCCGACTGGCGGCACGTCGCACACGTCCAACGGTGTCGGGCACGGCACGCACGACCGCGTCTTCGCCTCGCCACTCGCCAAGAAGATCGCCGAGGAATCCGGGATCGATCTCGCGTCGCTCGAAGGCTCAGGCCCCGGCGGTCGTATCGTCCGCAAGGATGTGGAAGAAGCGATCCGTGGCGGTGTGGGCGCGAAGGTCGCTCCCGGCCGCGGCGGCGGCGCGGCTCCGGCGCCCTCGCCCGCCTTCGCGCCGGGCGCTCCGGTCCTCGCCGCCCGCACCGTGACGCTCTCCAACATGCGTCGCGTGATCGCGACGCGCCTTGTCGAGAGCAAGCAGACCATCCCGCACTATCAGGTGACGGTCGAGGTCGAGATGGACGCGCTCCTCGCGCTCCGCCAGCAACTCAACGAGCAACTCGCGACGCAGAACGTGAAACTGAGCGTGAACGACTTCCTCGTCCGCGCGTGCGCTCTGGCGATGCATGAGCATCCATTCGTGAACAGCCGGTGGGTGGCCACCAAAGGGCAGGAGTCGATCGAGATTCTGGGCGAGGTGAACGTCGGCGTCGCCATCGCGCTCGATGAGGCCAAGGGCGGCGGGCTGGTCGTCGCGACCATCCGCAACGCCGACGCGATCGGCCTGCGTCAAATCTCGTCGCAGACCAAGCAACTCGCCGACAAGGCCCGGGCCAAGGGCTTGTCACCCCAGGAGATGGAGGGCGCGACGTTCACGATCTCCAATCTCGGGATGTTCGGCGTGGACCACTTCACGGCGATCATCAACCCGCCGAATGTCGCGATCCTCGCGGTCGGGGCCGCCCTCGACAAGCCGATCGTGAAGAACGGCACGGTCGTCCCGGCGAAGGTCATGTCGATGACGATGTCGAGCGATCACCGCGTCGTCGATGGCGCGATGGCGGCGAAATACCTCGCGACGGTGAAGAGCATGCTCGAAAAGCCGGCGAGCCTGCTCGTCTGACACTGCCTGTCATCCAATCCCAATGAAAAACCCCACGAGTGCGTGGGGTTCTCTATCGATCACTTGAGTGCGGTTGTGTTTCGATCACGTCGCCCAGACGTTGCCAACGCGATTGGGGTCGGGCTTGGGTGCGTGCCCGTTGCTGCCGTGGCGTTGCTGGAGCGGGGCGTGGTGGTCGGCTCGCCAACTTTCTGGATAGGAGATGTCGTCGATGTCGAGCGCGGCCTTGGTGGGGAACATCGGGCGGAAGGTGTCGCACATGACGGCCAACTCGTCGGTGAAAGTCTTCCCGAGGCTGAGTTCGACGGTGCCCGGGTGCGGCCCGTGGGGGATGCCCTGCGGGTGGAGGCTGATGGAGCCGACCTCGATGCCGCGGCGGGCCTTGTAGTTCCCCTCGACGTAGTACAGGATCTCGTCGCTATCGATGTTGCTGTGGTTGTAGGGAATCGGGATGGCGTTGGGGTGGAAGTCGAGCACGCGCGGGCAGAAGGAGCAGATCACGAAGTTGTGACCCTCAAACGTCTGGTGGATTGGCGGCGGCATGTGCAACTTGCCCACGATCGGGGCGAAGTCGTCGATGTTGAAGCAGTACGGGTAGTAGCAGCCGTCCCACCCGACGATGTCGAGCGGATGGTACGAGTATATGTACGAGTGCACGCAATCGCGGGCCTTGATGCGCACCTCGAACTCGCCCAGTTCGTCGAAGGTCAGGGGCAACTCGGGCACGCGCAGGTCACGCTCGCAATAGGGCGAGTGCTCGAGGAACTGGCCCGTGGCCTTGCTCACATAGCGCGGCGGCGGTCCGATGTGGCTGCCGTTGGCGGTCTCGAAGCAGACGAACTTGCCGAAGGGCATCTCGTCTTTGGTGTAGTTCTCCGGGCGGTCGGCGTCCTTGAGCGGGTTCCACTCCATGCGATAGATGGTGCCCTTGGGGATGACGATGTAGTCCTTCTTCCCGAATTTGAGCGTTCCGAACATGGTGTAGACGGTCCCGCTGCCGAAGTGGACGAAGAGGCACTCGTCGCCCTGCCCGTTCTTGAAGTGATAGTCCATCTGGTCCTTGGGGACGCAGACGGACATCTCGACGTCGCTGTTGCCATAGAGGACGACGCGTCCGGTGACGGAGTCGCCGCGGGCCTTCATCTTGGCGGTCTTGGCGTGACGCATGCGCATCACGTCTTCCTCGACGTACTCGGGCTTGGTCTTGTACAGGGTCTTCCAGCCGCTGACCTGGGTCGGCGGGTGGATGTGGTACATGGTGCTGCTGGGCCCGACGAACCCCTCGGTGCCGAAGAGTTCCTCGGAATAGAGCGCGCCGTCGGGGCGGCGGAACTGGACGTGCCTCTGCTTGGGGAGGTTTCCGAGTTTGAAGTAGTATGCCATCGACGTGCCTCCTTTGGTGGGGGATTCTAGGGGCGAAGACGGCGAGGTCTGGCCATGCGCGTGGACATCGATTCACACGCGGTGGGAGTACAACCGGTGGAGGTCTGGGTGAGATTGGGTCTCGGTCTCGGGTTCGTGCGTTTACACCCCGGAGCAAATCAAGATGACGTCTATCAGGAGGATCCCGAACGTCCCCATGATGTGGTAGGTCAGTCGTTCGGATCGCTTGGGATTGCGGCGTGCGCGGATCTCGTATCGGGTCGCGGAGAAGAGCAGCACGCAAGCGACCGGCAAGGCCACAATGATGCCCCCGCCGATGAAGAGGATGGACGCGATCAAGAACATGCTCATCAGCCATCGCAGTTCATAGGGAACCGTGACTCGAAAGAGCAACCCGATGAAGAACACACACAGGTAGATACTCGCAAATAGCGCCCATCTCGCGCACAGCCAGGTGATGGTTACGACAGCATCAAGACCGCGGGAACGCACGGCGTGCCGGCCAGTCCAGGTTGTCCAGGTCCGATCGTCGTGAGGGTCGAATGCTCGACCGCATTCCGGGCACATGTGCCGGGGCGGATCACCGATGGGCTGAATGTCCGCGAGGTTGTAGCCGCAGCCGAGGCAGTACATGCGGGAGGATATGAGATGCGAGCACCGCTCTGGAGAGCGGTGCCACCTAAGGCTGAGTCCCGCCTCGGAGTGGCGGCCATCAAAGAAAACACCCACGCGGCGGCGCGTGGGTGTTCTTCGAAATCAGATTCGTCACTCGATCACTTCATCAACGCGGCTTGGGCGGCGGCGAGGCGGGCGATGGGGACGCGGAACGGCGAGCAGGAGACGTAGTCCATCCCCGCCTTGTGGAAGAAGTGGACGCTCTTGGGGTCGCCGCCGTGCTCGCCGCAGACGCCGACCTTGAGGTCGCCCTTGGTGGAGCGGCCTCGTTCGACGCCCATCTTGACGAGTTTGCCCACGCCGCCCTGATCGATGGTCTGGAAGGGGTCGGCGGGGAGGAGGTCCTTGCTGAGATAATCGGGGAGGAAGGTGTTGACGTCGTCACGCGAGTAGCCGAAGGTGAGTTGGGTGAGGTCGTTGGTGCCGAAGGAGAAGAAGTCGGCGGACTGGGCGATCTCATCGGCGGTGACGGCGGCCCGGGGGATTTCGATCATCGTGCCGATCTTGATGTCGAGTTTGGGGCGGTAGTCCTCCTCGGTCTTGACGGCGGCGATGGTCTCTTCGACCTGGGCTCGCAGGGCGTCGAGTTCGGCCTTGGTGCCGACGAGGGGGATCATGATCTCCGGGTAGACCTTGAGGTTGTCGCGGAGGCAGTCGATGGCGGCCTCGACGATCGCCCGGACCTGCATCTTGAGGATCTCGGGATAGGTGACGCAGAGTCGGCAGCCGCGGTGCCCGAGCATGGGGTTCATCTCGTGAAGGGCGGTGACGCGGCTCTTGACCTTGTCCACCGAGACGCCGAGTTGCTGGGCCATTTCCTTCTGCGCCTTTTCCTCGTGGGGGAGGAACTCGTGGAGGGGCGGATCGATGAGGCGGATGGTGACGGGCAAGCCCTTCATGCTCGTGAAGATGCCGATGAAGTCGTCTCGCTGGAAGGGGAGGAGTTTGTTGAGGGCCTTCTCACGGGCCTCGAGCGTCTCGGCGAGGATCATCTCGCGCATCGCCTTGATGCGGTCGCCCTCGAAGAACATGTGCTCGGTGCGGCAGAGGCCGATGCCCTCGGCGCCAAAGCCGCGGGCGCGGTCGGCGTCCTCGGGGGTGTCGGCGTTGGTGCGCACGCCTAGTTTGCGATACTTGTCGGCCCACTTCATGACCTGGGCGAAGTCGCCGGAGAGTTTCGGCTCGACGGTGGAGATCTCGCCCGCCATCACCTCGCCCGTCCCGCCATCGAGCGAGACGACGTCGTTGCGGGAGAGTTTGTTCCCCTTGACGGTGAGCGTGCCCTTGGCCTCGTCGATCTGGAGTTCGCCCGCGCCGACGACGCAGCACTTGCCCCAGCCGCACGCGACGACCGCCGCATGGCTGGTGCGCCCGCCGGTGCTCGTCAGGATGCCCACGGCCGAGTGCATCCCCTCGACGTCCTCGGGGCTGGTCTCGCGACGGACGAGGATGACCTTCTCGCCCTTGTGGGCGCGCTCGACGGCCTCGGCGGCGGTGAAGGCGAGTTTGCCCACGGCCGCGCCGGGGCTCGCGGGGATCCCCGTCGTCAGCACCTCGGCCTTCTTCTTCGAGGGGTCGAAACTCGGCAGGAGAAGTTGCGTGAGGTCCTGCGCGGGGATGCGGAGGATCGCGGTCTTCTCGTCGATGAGGCGTTCGCGGACCATCTCGCAGGCGATCTTGACGGAGGCGACACCGTTGCGCTTGCCGTTGCGCGTCTGGAGCATGTACAACTTGCCGCGCTCGATGGTGAACTCGATGTCCTGCATGTCGCGGTAGTGCTTCTCGAGTTTGGTCTTGATCTCGAGGAGTTGCTGATAGACCTTCTTGTTCCATTTGGGCATCTGGTCGACGCTCTGGGGCGTGCGGATGCCGGCGACGACGTCCTCGCCCTGGGCGTTGATGAGGAACTCGCCATAGAACTCGTTCTCGCCGGTGGCCGGATTCCGCGTGAAGGCGACGCCGGTTCCCGAGTCATCACCCATGTTGCCATAGGCCATCGTCTGGACGTTGACGGCGGTCCCGTTGAGCCCCTGGATCCCGGCGATACGCCGGTACGAGATGGCGCGATCGCCGTTCCAACTCTTGAAGACCGCCTCGATGGCGAGTTCGAGTTGCTTGAAGGGGTTCTGGGGAAAGACCTCGCCGACGTAGCGCTGATAGACGGCCTTGTACGCCTCGCACAACTCGACCATGCCCTGCTCGGGCACATCGGTGTCCTGGGTGGCGCTGTATTTCCGCTTGATCTTGTTGAAAGCCTCCTCAAAGTAGTGGTGATCGACGCCCATGACGACGTCGCCGAACATGTTGATGAGGCGCCGGTACGCGTCGTACGCGAAACGGGTGTTGCCCGTCGCATTCGCGAGGCCGACGACGGCGGCGTCGGTCAGGCCCAAATTCAGAATCGTGTCCATCATCCCGGGCATCGACACCGCCGCGCCCGAACGCACCGAGACGAGGAGCGGGTTGTCGTTGCTCCCGAACTTCTTCCCCGTTTCCTTCTCGAGCATCGCGATGTTCTTGTGGACCTCGTTCATGAGCCCGTGGGGGAGGCGCTGTCCGGCCTTGTAGTACGCCGCGCACGTGTCCGTCGTGATCGTGAACCCGGGGGGCACGGGAAGCCCAATCGACGTCATGTCGGCGAGGTTCGCGCCCTTGCCGCCCAGCAGTTGCTTCATCTCGGCCCGGCCCTCGGTCTTGGTCTTCCCGAAGAAGAAGACCATCTTGCCCGGTTTGTTCCGCATGATCGGGGCGGGGGCGGCGGCGCCGACCTCGCCGAGGACGTGGGTCTTCTTGGCCACTTTCTTGACTACTTTCTTCGAGCCGGACTGCGCGGCGTGGGTGACGGTGGA
Organism: Phycisphaerales bacterium; assembly: GCA_016699835.1. Classification (NCBI taxonomy): domain Bacteria; kingdom Pseudomonadati; phylum Planctomycetota; class Phycisphaerae; order Phycisphaerales; species Phycisphaerales bacterium. The sequence continues at coordinate 1,124,031 of CP064987.1, read as the reverse complement.
CTTGCTCGACGACTTCGACAACGACTTGGGCATGACAACTGAACCTTTCTCAATCGGACGTTGGGACCGACCGCGGGCCGTGCTCTGGAGAGTCCATTCGTCGTCTGGGATTGGACCCGGAGGGGTACGAATGATCCCAAACCGCCGTTGGTCGTGGCGATCGGCTCCGTGGGGACACTTCCTGCGAGGATCGAATGGGTTGGGCAGCGGCGGCCCGCCGGGATTCTCCCGTGTGTTGGTGCGCCCGGAAGTGTAGGAAACTTACCACGCACTGGCGACAATGAGCCCGGTGCAATCCCCAGAAAAGTGCCCGATAGGATCACCCTAACATCAGGCCGAATCGTGACTTCCACCACAAACGAGAACCCCGTTGAGTGCTCCCCGGCGGTTTGGCGTCCGACGCGGTTGCCTCACCTTGATGGACTGTCTCCTGGCGACATTTTGGTCCGTTGGCCAGAAGCGTGGTCTCTTGGCGTGCTTCCGGCGACCTCGACGCCGACATCGCCTCGTCGTTGGTCGTATCTCGCTCGTCCTGAGACGCACCACCAAGAGGACACATTCCATGGAGCACGGGATTTGCTCGCAAGGCTCGGCCAGATATCTCGCCCGACGGCAAAGACGCCAGAACGTGCCGTTCTCGGTTCACACGTTGAGCCGGTCGCCCTGTCCTCATTGCTCATGCTCTCGTACGACCTTGGGGGGGCCTTTGAGTCGACGGCCTCCAGCCGACATCGTGCCACATGGCCGCTCGTTGCCGCGTTTCAGACCCGCGATCAACTGATCCACGATCGCGAACACGGAGCGTGGTGGGGAACGGGAGCGCTCGCCGAGGTCGACGCGACTCGAATGCTCCTGACGCCCGCAAGCCCCGTGGTGCCCGCGGGCGTGCGCGACATTCGAATCGAGACCGCACCAGAGGCTTATATGTCCGGCGTTGCCCGCGCCAAGGCGCACATTGCCGCGGGAGACTGCTATCAGATCAACCTCACCCACGCGATGCGTGCCACGCTCCTTGGCTCGGCGCGGGGCGTCTTCGCGCGACTGCTCGAGGCGGCCGATCCCTGGCACGGAGCGTATGTGGAATGGAACGACGCGGGCGTCCACCACGCCGTCGCCAGCGCCAGCCCGGAGTTGTTCCTTGAGTTCGATGCCGGCACGCGCCGGGTCCGAACGCGCCCCATGAAGGGCACACGCCGATCGCTCGAACAACGCGACGAACTCTGGTCGAGCGAGAAGGAGCGGGCCGAACTCCACATGATCGTGGACCTGATGCGCAACGACCTCTCGCGTGTGTGTGAGGTTGGCTCCGTCCGAGTCGCCTCGCCCCGGACGATCGAACAGCATGGCACGCCATCGTCCTTACCTGGGATCGGCACCTCGATTCTGCAAGCCACGGCGTTGGTTGAAGGCAAGTTGCGCGACGACGTGGGGCTTGACGCGCTCCTCGCGGCGACGTTCCCGCCAGGGTCCATCACCGGCGCCCCCAAGATCCGCGTCATGCAACTCATCGATGTACTCGAGGAGCGATCACGCGGGCCGTACTGCGGCTGCGTCGGCGGCCTCTTCGACAACGGCGATCTCGAGTTGAACGTCGCGATCCGCACGGCCCTGATTCAGGGGAATGAGGTCGAGTACGCCGTGGGCGCCGGGATCGTCGCCGACAGCGATCCAAAGGCCGAATGGGAGGAGACGCTGGTTAAGGCAGGGCCGCTCCGGGCACTCGAACGAGGCTGATTCTCGGGCCATCCCGCCGCATCCTCCTCATTCACCCCACTTGCCGCACCTCTGCTGGAGCGCCCGTGCGCGCTCGCCGATACAGGCTCCATGTCGCGCGCTGGCGGCCTCGCCCGGGTTGGGTGTGGCCCGGGCGCTCCGGGAGTCCCTCGTGCCGCCGAATGTAGCCGATGCGTTCGTCCTTGTCTTCACCTTCGGGATGTCCCTGAAGGGCTGGAAGCAGGCCGGCCTGCTCGGACGCGAGTGGGCGATGTACCGCGAGGTCCTCAAACGCTACGGCTCGTTGGTCCTCGTGACCTATGGAGACGCCGAGGACCTCAACACCCTGCGCGAGGTCTGCACGCCCGAAGAGGCCGCCAAGGTCCACCTCGTCTGCAACGAGCGCCAGATCAACATCATGGAGTACATGGCGCGACTCCCCGAACTCGTCAACGAAAAACTCCGCGACGCGCGCCGCGTCGTCGTCAAGACCAACCAGATGGTCGGCGGTGAGGCGGCCGTCCGGCTCACCGAGTGGCTCCGACTCCAGGGCAAGGACGTCGGACTCGTTGCCCGCGGCGGTTACCTCTGGACACGCTTCGTCACGCACGAGCATGGCCCGCACTCCGAGGCCGCCGATGATGCCGGGCTTCGCGAGCGACTCCTCTGCCAGGCCGCCGATGTCGTCGTCGGCACGACCAGCGAGATGGTCTCGGACCTCTCCTGGCGGTACGGGCTGAACCCGGCGCGCACACGCGTCGTCCCGAACTACGTCCTCACCGATTTCGACCCCGTCCCGGCGTCCGATCGCGATCCGGGCCTGATCCTCTTCGCCGGCCAACTCATCGCGCGCAAGCGCGTCGACCTGCTCGTCCGCGCCATCGCCGATCTTCCCGAGGACAAACGCGAGAAGGTGAAACTCGTGGTCGTCGGCGAGGGCCCGGAGAAGCGGACGCTCGAGCAACTCGCGATGTCGCTCGGTGCGCCCCTGGAGTTCCTCCCGCGGATGCCACATCACGAACTGCTGTCGCTCATGTCGCGCTGCACGATCTACGCCCAGGCGTCGGACCTTGAGGGCCAGCCCAAGACTGTTCTCGAGGCGATGGCGAGCGGTGCCGTGGTCATCGTCGCCCACACGCCGGGCCTTGGTGATGTCGTCGAGCACGGCGCGACGGGACTGCGACTACCCAGCGACCCCGAGGCCTTCGCCACCGCGATCGGTGAACTGCTCAACGACGTCGATTGGCGCGAGATGCTCGGCACGGCCGCCTCACGCGTCACTCGCGCCCGCTTCGGCATCCAGGCGATCCTGCCCCGCGAACTCGAGGTCCACGCCCTCGCTCTCGCCGTGGGCACCGAGCACATCGGCGTCCTGTCCGCCAAACGCCGAGCCGGCTGAGTCTCAGGTCGCCACTCTACCCAACCTCGTGGCACAGGCGTCACGCCTGTGTCTTTGTGCCTCTCCAACATTTGCCGTACGATGTTCGAGAGCCGCGTACCGACGAGCAACTCATGTGTACTTGGTGAACACCCACGCGCCCGGCATACGGTCCCGCGATGACCACGCCGCGCACACTCGTTCCAGTCCCACACGATCGTCCAACGCTCCACACGCTGCTCTCCACACCCCTCGCCGGCGGGACCGTCCTCGCCGAGACACTGCGCTCGCTCCACGAGAGCGGCACGACCCCCACACTCATCGCCCCGCGTCAGTTCGAGCCGGAGGCCCGTCGCGCGAACGCCGAGTTTCGCGAGTGCACCAAAGACGCGGGCAACGTCTTCGAGCACGCGTGCGCCACACTCGGCATCGTCGCGCATGACCCCGTGATCGTCGTGCATCCGCTCCTGGTTGGTCTTGAACGCCACGACCTCGACTGGCTCCGCGCACACACGAGCCCCTCGGCGGCCCTCGCCACCACGCTGAGCGGCTCCATCTCGATCACGCCCGATGCACGCTCCATCCAGCCCGCAATGGACTATCCCGCCTTCGCCACCACGCGCGCCCGCCTCGCCGATCCGCCCAGTGCCGTGCGCTGCATCGCCCACCCCTGGCCGGTATTCCACCAGAGTCCCAGCCACTTCGCCCGTCTCCTCCGCGGCGTCTACTTCGAGCGCCAGCGTCCGCGCGCCGAGGCCATCGCCCGAGACATCCAACTCGTCGTCTTCGATTTCGATGGCGTCATGACCGACAACGCCGTCATCGTGACACAGGATGGACAGGAGCGCGTCCGCTGCAACCGGTCCGACGGCATGGGCATCGGCATGCTCAAGAAAGTCGGCATCGAGGTCATGGTCCTCTCCATGGAGGAGAACCCTGTCGTCCAGCGACGCTGCGACAAACTCAAGATCCCCTGCATCCAGGGACAGGTCCACAAACTCCCCGTCCTCGAACGTGTCGCCAAGGAGAAGAACCTCCGCCTCGAGCAGATCTGCTACGTCGGGAACGACGTCAACGACCTCGAGTGTTTGGAGCACGTCGGTCTGGGCATCGCTGTCGCCGACGCCTGGGACGATGTTCTGATTCGCGTGCGCTTCGCCACACGAAGACCCGGTGGCAACGGGGCGGTCCGAGAAGTCTGTGATCTGCTCCGGAAGGCTCGCGACGCCCGATAATCGCAACGCAGGGAGTGCGGCGATTGGCCACGAATGCGGCCCGATCCCCAACTTCGCCACTCGGGATAGACCCACCAAAGCCGACGCCCGGCATGGTCGATAGTCAGAACATGGCGACCACGTCGCACGATCGACGCCAGTTCGAACGCCGCAACGCGAGCAAGTTGTGCAAGGTCTTCCACAGGCCGACGCAGCGCTATCTCGCGGGGCTGTTGTGCGATATTTCCTCGGGCGGGGCGCTCGTCCGCGTGCTCAGTTCTCGACCGATCGCGACGACCGACGAGTTGGACCTGGTCATCGCCTGGAGCGGGCAGCACATCCTGGTGGGCAACGCCGCCCTCCACGCCCAGGTTGTGCGGGTTCTCCCGACGGACTCTCGCGAGCAGATGCTTGGCGTGCAGTTCATCGAGGCCAAGCCCGCCGACCAGCGCCTCGACCATGCCGCGTAAGCCGTCGGGCACGTCCAAGAACCTCGCCCTTCGAGTCACCGTACCATCGCACGGAGGACACCTCTCGTGCTGTGGCAGCCCTCACTCCCCGATCGATACCTGACCGCGTCCGCTGATGAACTCGCGGCGGCGATCACGCGCCGTCGCCAGGAACTCGGCTCGCGTCTCATCATCCTCGGACACCACTACCAGACCGACGAGGTCATCCGCCACGCCGACTACACCGGCGACTCGCTGAAACTCTCCCAACTCGCCGCCAAGGTTGCGACCCAACCGGGCGGGAACACTGCCGGCAAGCCGCCCATCGAATGGGTCGTCTTCTGTGGCGTGCACTTCATGGCCGAGTCCGCCGACATGCTCACACCAGAGCACGTCGACGTGATCCTTCCCGATCTCTCCGCCGGCTGCTCCATGGCCGACATGGCCCAGTTCGACGACACCGTCATCGCATGGAACGCCATCCATGAGTCGCTCCGCGAACAAGGCTGGACCGGACGCGTCGTCCCCATCACCTACGTCAACTCGAGCGCCGCCATTAAAGCCTTCGTCGGCGACCACGGCGGCGCGTGCTGCACCTCCTCCAATGCCCACGAGGTCTTCCGCTGGGCGATGAACGGCGGCACCGAACCCCTCGCCGACGGCGTCGAGCCCGGCACGGGCATCAAGATCCTCTTCCTCCCCGATCAGCACCTGGGCCGGAACACCGCCGCCGCGTATGGCATCGATACCGATCGCGAGACCACGGTCTATGACCCCAAACTCGCACGCAAGGGACAACCCCTCGGCGGGTCGACACCCGACGCGATCCTCGCCTCGCGCGTCATCCTCTGGGCCGGGCACTGCTCCGTCCACAAACTCTTTCGCCCCGAGCACATCGCCGCGATCCGCGCCCACGACCGCGCCAATCCAAAGGAAGAGCCCACGCGCGTCCTTGTCCATCCCGAGTGCTCCAAGAGCGTCGTCGATCTCGCGGATCTCTCGGGCTCGACCGAGTTCATCATCAACACGATCCGCAAGGCCCCGGAGCACAGCCGCTGGGCGATCGGCACCGAGACGAATCTCGTGAACCGCCTCGCCAACGAGGCCGCGAAGCGCCACGTCCACGTCCGCATGCTCTCGGAGTGCCAGTGCCTCTGCACGACGATGTACCGCATCGATCAGGCCCACCTGCTCTGGGTCCTTGACCACCTCGCCGGCGCCTTCAGCAAGGATGGCTCGCCAAAGCCCGTGAACGTCGTCAAGGTCCATCCCCAGGCCCGTGAGTCGGCCCTGCTCGCCCTCAACCGGATGCTCGAGCACACGGGCGCACGGTTCGCTCCGGGCAGGTTGCTCACGGTCGACTAAGAAACAATGTAAGTTTCATGGTTGGCTTGCGGCTTGCCGTGCCGAACCGGTTGCGTGTGCTGGGACGTTCGGGTACGCTGGGACGATGAAACGAGCCAATTTCGTCTTCGCGATCGTCATCGGCCTGGTGCTTTGCTTGTCGTTCGTGTCCAAAGGGGCGAGCGAATCCAACTCGTCCGAGGTGAGGGATGAACCTGGACTGAACGCGGCGCCATGGACGCATGCACCCGTGCAGTCCGCATATCTGAAGTTGGTCGATCTGGACCACGAGCCGACGCCCTGGACATCCGGCGAGTTGTGGACGCGTGTCCAGATCGCGAATGCGATGCGCGAGGACCTTGCCGCCTATGCCATGAGTCAACCTCTTTGCGCCTCGGGCCTGGATCGATTCCTCGACGAGTTGGCCGAGAGCGTGGTCTATCAGACCCGCATCCACCGCATCGATTGGGACGCTGCTCCCGAGTTCAAGGGCGTGCGTCTCTCGAAGACGGCCGACTCGATCACGCTGAGTTTCATCGAATCGATGATCTCTGGCGCGAATCGTCTCGAGCGACGCGCGCCGCACGTGTACATTGATACTGAAAAGACCGCGTCGATGGGCGATCTCACGCGTTCGTCGCTTCTTCGGCTGGCAATCGTGCTTTCTGCCGAGTCCACCTCGAATCTCGCGCGCATGGATGATCGAAGGGGCGGAAAGGGTGCGGTGACGCGGAAGAAGGATGAATCAGACGAGGAGCGGACCTCGCGATATATACAAGAGGATCTGGAGCGAGTCAAGAAGTTGGCGCCAGTCATAGTCGATGCGATCGATTCGGCCGTGCACGATCCGAGGTTCCAGGGAGAGCGTATTCGTGTGGTCGCCTCGTTGATCGCCGACTACCTCGATGATGATCTCGATGCGGTGTGCTATCTGGAAGCGGCCCGGTTGTACGCCGAACTTGATGGAGCCGATCCCTGGATGGCCGCGTACTTCGACGGCGTGGTGAAACTCTATTCGGCGTGGAGCGCTCGCGGGTCGGCCGACGCCAGCGAGACGCTCGAGGTCGAGTTCAAGGCCATGCAGATGTTCATGGATGGCGCGTACGCCTCGCTCCGGCGCGCGCACGAACTGGCGCCACATCGCCCGCACGCGGCCACGGAACTCATCAGTCTGGCCACCGGATCCACGAATAACTCTCACGAGACGCCGGAGTTTTGGTTCCAGTTGGCGACTCGTGCCGACCCGTTGTACGCCGCCGCGTACTCGCGACTCGCGTCCTCCAAGCTGGATCGTTGGGGAGGTTCGCCGCGTGATCGCGTGTCGCTCCTTCGTCGCGTTGAAGAGGCCGTGAAACTCGATGGAGGGGAGCGGATCGCTTTGGTCGCTCTCGGGCTTGCGGATCGGGCCTCGATGGATGCGGGATCGATTTCTCGCGACACGGGGGAGCGGCGTCGTGGTTCACTCCCAAAGGAGACACTCACGGCGTACACGGATTGCCTCCGTCCGCTCTGGGGGCACGATCGGCCTGGCATTGATCGCAATACCTCGTGGACGCTGGCGCTGGCTCAGGCGTGGCTCATCAGCGAGCCGATCGCACGCGACGAGTTGCTCGAACTGACCGATCGCACCTATGTGCCACTCGATTCGGACACCTTCAACTTCGATATAAATGGTGTGCGTCGCTGGGTCTTGCGCTTCGGCTCGGACATCCGGCAGGAGGTCACAAAGATCGATCGGCTCGAACGCGAGGGCAAGTGGTCTGAGGCGCTCACGGCGACCGCGACGTTGCACACCAACTCCACGTCACACTCGATCCGATGGGCACTCGAAGAGAGACTCACGATCCAGGAGTTCTACATCGCGCTCGATGCGGGCGAGACGATCGATCTGCTCTCGCTCAGACTCAGGCCGGTCTGGGAAGGGCGGTGCGACTGGATCGACGACCCCCAGGCGAGCACATCTGTGCTGGATCTTAGCCGAGTCATACCCATGGTGCCCGTTGGTGCGAGCGCATTCTCTCAGTTGTGGCTGACTGGTCGAGTTCGTATCGACTGCGAGGTGAGAATCAAGCCGAACCCGGCGCCAACGAAATACTCACCAGCCTCGTCGATCTCCATCGGACTCAAGCCGGGGGTTAACCCGCGCGCGGGCACACCCTATTTCAGCACAACGATCCGCCAGGATGATGTGAGACTATCTCCACCGATTTCCACTGCAAAGCGCAAGGACAACCAGTACACCACAGACTCGTTCAAGATCGACCCCGTGGGCGAACCGGATCGGCACATCATCCTCGATATCGACCAGTCCAGGGCGATGCTCATCGTTGACGGAGTCGTGTGCCAGACCACCGACAGTCTTCTCTGGAGCAAGTCCACAACGCAAATCGGAGGACTGCTCACCCTCTCGGGGTCACGATCCGGTGGTCAGATCGTGGTCAAGAGTTTGCGTGTCTACCGTCCAAAGGACAAACTTCCTGAAACTCTCGTCCCGGGATCGAGTCTCGACCCAATATCTCCCACGGATCCTCCGATCGCCCCTTAATCAGCGGGCTCATTCGCGACCCGCCATCCGACGCCACACTCCGGGCACCGCTCCGCCTTGGGTGTCGCGGTCATGTCATACCCGCACGCCGGGCAGCACCCATCGACCAATCTCTGGCGGCGCCGACCCAACGGCAGGAGAAACACCATCGGCCCCAGCGCGAGAAGCCCAGCCGACCCCATCAGGATCAGCGACCAGAACGTCCCCTCGCTGCAGTAGCAACTCGTCCGTCGCCGCACCATGACGTCGATCGGCAGGATCGCGAGCGCCTCGATTGCCGTTCCGATGAAAAGGCGTTGCGCCAGGCGCGCCAGGCGGAACTCGACGAGCAGCGACTTCGGTCCTCTACGCATGAAGGCCAACACCAGTGGCGCCGCGACGATCCATCCCACAATCACGCTCGCCACGATCGACGTCGCCGCCACCCGATCGCCCGGCGAGTTGCTCGTCACAAGTCCCCAGGCGCCCAGCGCCGCGCCCGCCATCGCGCCGACGAGCAGGCCGCACACCATCCCCGCCACGATCAGCGAGAACGTCACGGGCATCCCGCCCCGGAATCGCCGCTTGAAGTACGCGCCCAGGGGCAACCCGATCACAAACATCCCGCCAAGAAACCACCACGTTCGTTCGCGATCGCCCGTGAACGGGAAGACTCCAAAGACTTGAAGGATGTGCAGCAATGCCAACCCGACCCCCATCGCGCATGCGCCGACGCCCAGCCCCGCCGCCAACACACGCCACCACGAGACTCGCGCATCGTCACGCTCGCCGGGCTTGCGCACCGGCACGATAAAGCACAACTGCAGCACCGCCAGCGCGAACGCGCCGACGGCACCCTCCACATTCGACAATCCATACCGGATCGCGGTCAGGATCGAGTCCACCGACTGAAAGGAGTTGCCGAGCACGATGTTCGACACCACCATCGCGACGAACGTTTGGAGCACGAGATACGTCGTGATGTAGGGCCAGAGCCGGCGCGGCGGCCTCGTCCGTGGCGTGTGATCGCCGAATTCGAGTGGGGTCGTATTCCCGCCGCCCGTCGCTTCCGCGGTGTCGTTCCCGGTTGCGTGGTCCTTGCCTTGCTCGCCCATGACCAATCGTTAGCCTTGTGCCGGTCTCGTCGTACGATCCCTCATGCCCACCGCCGCACAACCGTCCCCTCGTCACGCCGCGTCCGGCAACTCCGTGGCCCGCGCCTTCCAGCGATGCATCAACGCCGACTGCAAGGCCGAGTTCCCCGTGGACGAGGTCCTCGTCGCATGCAAGTCCTGCGGGCAACTCCTCGATGTCGCCTACGAGTGGCGACGCGACGCGATCCCCTCCTTCGACACCTTCGAGGCCCGGAGCAGCACACGTGGCCCGCGATCCGCCGCCGGTCAGTCGCCCTCAACCTCCATGCTCGATTTCTCGGGCGTCTGGCGCTTCCGCGAACTCCTCCCGTTCTACTCCAAGGAGGCCGACATCGTCACCCTCGGCGAGGGTCGCACGAATCTCCAGCGGGCCGACCTCCTCGCCCGCGAACTCGGGATGGACATCGACCACGGCGGGCGCGTCATGCTGCAATACGAGGGCTTCAACCCCTCGGGCTCCTTCAAGGACAACGGCATGACCGCGGGCTTCACCCACGCCCGCATGGTGAACGCCACCCGCGTCGCCTGCGCCTCGACCGGCAACACATCCGCGGCCCTCGCCGTCTATGCCGCCCTTGCCGGTATGAAGTGCTTCGTCTTCATCGGTGATGGCAAGATCGCCTATGGCAAACTCAGCCAGGCCCTCGAGTATGGCGCGACGACGCTCCAGGTCGCCGGCGATTTCGATGCCTGCCTCGCCCGCGTCAAGCACATCGCCGAGAAGATGCCCGAGGTCGGCGTCTACCTCATGAACTCCATCAACCCCTTCCGACTCGAGGGCCAGAAGACCATCATGCTCCGCATTCTCGAGGGCCTCGACTGGCAGGTCCCCGACTGGATCCTCGTCCCCGGCGGCAACCTCGGCAACTGCTCCGCCTTCGCCAAGGCCTTCCTCGAACTCAAGGCCCTTGGACTAGTCACCAAGATTCCGCGGCTGGCCGTCATCCAGGCCAAGGGCGCGCGCACACTCGACCGCGTGGTCAACGAACTGGGCCTGAAGTGGACGCCGAACTCAAACTCGCCCGCACCCGGTACAGCCGGCATCAATCCAGATCTCACCGGCCGGTTCGATCAAGAGGCCATCGCCCGCGAGTACGCACGCATGGACGCCGCCAACGAGCGGGCGAAGACCGTAGCGACCGCCATCGAGATCAACCGCCCCGTGAATCTCACGAAAGCCCTCCGCGCGCTCTGGGCGATGAACGGCGTCGTCCGCTGCGTCGATGACGCCGAGATCGTCGAGCACAAGGCCCTCGTCGGCAAATACGGCTTCGGATGCGAGCCGGCCAGCGGCGCCTCGGTCGCCGGCGTGCGAATGCTCCGCAAGGAAGGCCTCATCAAGCCCACCGACACGGTTGCCTGCGTGCTCACCGGACACCTGCTCAAAGACCCCGACGTGACCGTCGCGTATCACACGGGACTGGACACCAAGGCCGCCGCCGTGGACCTCTCCCACGCCAGGCCGCATGGCCGAATCAGCAATCCGCCGATCAAGGTCGCCGACGATCTCGACGCCATCCTCAAGGCCATGGGCGTGCGCTGATCGCGCCGACAGGCCTTGGGTACCACCACGCTCCGCGTGGTGCTCCCAATTCTACTTTCTTCTACTTCTTCTCGACTTCACGTGAAGCGTGCTCACGCCCCCTCCGACGTGACCTGCTTCGTCACCGGGTCATAGGTGTACACCTTCCCTGTGACCTCGGCCTTGCACTGCTTGTGCGATCCATCACAAAACGGAAAACTACTCGAGATCCCGCAAGAGCACACGAACACCGGCTTCAGATTCCCATGATCATCGCGAGGCCATGCCCCCTCGCCCTCGGCGTTCGGATCAATCTTGATCGGCCCCATCCCCTCGTGCTTCACCATTCGCGCCATCATGCATTCCTCGTTCAAGGTGGCACCGCTCTCTAGAGCGGTGTCCTGATATATCTGCTGCCGCCGATCTCCAGATCAGCCATGAACAACTTCACCCGAGGCACCAGAACAAATCTCTCAGTTCTCAACAGCGTCCGAGTGGACGGCTGTGGAGTGTGTACCTCGCTCCTCCGCCGCACAATGCGCACACCACATCGATGACGGACCCAGCACCGCAGCCGGATCCTCACTCCCGACCACCCCGGCGTTCACGACACCCTCGGTCCAGCCGCGTCCTTCCATTGCCGCCAGCGTCGCAAGGAACTGCGAGCGGAACCGCTGCTCCTCAAGCCGGTACTCGGGGTTATTCTGCGTGTAGGCATACTCCCCCGCGAGCATCGACTGGATCGCCGCCACTCGGGCCGCCGGGTCCGGATGTGTCGAGAGAAACTCCGGCTGCCTCTCCGAGTTCGCCGAGAGGCTCGCCAGTAACTGCATCACCTGCATCTGCCCGATCGGGTTGTACCCGCAGCGCGTCATGTAGCGCACGCCGAGCCGATCGGCCTCGAGCTCCTCGTCGCGCCCATACTTGAGCATCACCAGGTTCCCGCCGATCTGCAGCGCGGGAATGCCCAGCGTCCCCACGTTCTGGACCTGCTTGTTGTCGCTCTGCGAGACGACGACCGCCGCCACCGACAGCCCGACGTTGAACGCGGTCTGCGAACTGATCCGCTGGTTGCCGTGCTGGGCCGTGACGTGCCCGACCTCGTGCCCCATGACGCCGGCAAGTTGCGCCTCGTTGGTCAACCTTCGCGCCAGCCCCTTCGAGACAAACACCTTGCCGCCGGGGAGCGCGAACGCGTTGACCACGTCGCTGTCGAGCAGCGTGAACTCCCAGGGATACGACGGGTAATCGCCCTCGGTCTTGCTCGCGAGTTGCTGCCCGAGGTTCGTGACATACTGGTTCAGGGGCGCGCTCTTCACCGCCCCGCCATACTCCTGCGTGAACTGGCCCGCGGCCTCGGTACCCAAGGCGATCTCCTCCTGCGGGCTCAACATCGCGAAGATGCTCCGCCCCGTCGCCTCGTTCGTGACGCACCCGCCTAGGCCTATCACGCACACCGTCGAGACCATGCCCGCGACGAGGCCCCGACGCCAGCCACAAAAACCGCTCTGAATACCCTCAATCCGCATGAGATCCACCTTCTCTGGAATGTTCATTTCAGCATGAAGTGAGATTCATCCCATCGCCGTCGTACGATCAACCCTGATGCCCGCCACAGACCGCCAGACATCCGATCGCCAGAACACGGCCGATCATAGTTCGACACCACCAACGCCCGACCGTGGCGCCGCGGATGTCTCCCCAGCCTGGTCCAAGGCCGAACTCGCCCGCCCGCACGCGAACCAGCAGAAAGCCGACAAGGTCCGGCGGATGTTCGCCGCCATCGCACCGTCGTACGACCTGAACAACCGCCTCCACTCGCTGTGGCTCGATCAGTCCTGGCGAAAGATCGCCGTGCGAATCGCCGGTGTCAAGCCCAACGACCACGTCCTCGATGTCGCCTGTGGCACGGGAGATCTGACCCAGGCCTTCGCAAAGTCCGGTGCCGCGAGAGTGGTGGGGGCGGACTTCACCGCCGAGATGCTCGACCAGGCGCGCGCCAAGCAGGCGAAACTCGAACCCAACTGCGCGCGCAAGATCGAGTACCTCCAGGCCGACGCCATGGCCCTGCCCTTCGCCGATCAGTCCTTCGACATCGTCTCGATCGCCTTCGGCATCCGCAACGTCGCCGAGCCGGCGCGCGCGATCGCGGAGTTCCACCGCGTCCTCCGCCCCAATGGCCGCCTCGTCATCCTCGAGTTCGATCAGCCGAACTTCGCGATCGGCCGCTGGATCAATCGCCTCTACTGCGCGCGCATCATGCCGCTCACCGCCACCATGATCTCCCGCGACACCTCCGGCGCGTACAAGTACCTCCCCGCGAGTGTCGGCACGTTCATGTCCCGTGGCGAGATGCTGCAAGCCTTGCGCGAGGCCGGGTTCACGTCGGCGGAGTGCCGGTCCCTCACCATGGGGATCTGCGCGTGTTATCGGGCAGTTCGGCCTGTTTCCGGACGTTGAGACCTCGTTTCCAGGGCGCGGAATGTGCGCGGGTGTTATCGGCCCCGCGCAAGACCCCTCAGAACTCCTGTGCATCTCGGCACCAAGGTCGATAGGCAGCGTGGCCGACGCGTTGGTCGCGTTCGGTCCACGGCTGCGGAGTCACCGTGCGATCGAATCCATGGGCCGGATCGGCGGAGCCGCATCGACGCCCACTTCAGGAGCAAGGTGATGAATCACGAGGCCACGTTGGAACGATTCTTTGAGGCGCTGGTCAACGGCGACCGGCGCGAGGCGAGGTCCATTATCGATGCCGCGGCGAGCGATCTTTCCGCGGAGCACATGATCGAGATGATCTTCTGGCCGGCGCACGAGATGATCGATCGCCTGAGAAGGTCCGATCAACTCTCGAAGATGGGCTATCACTACGCGACGCGCCTCCTGCGCACACTCGTGGACCAGAATGCCCGGCGGCTCTCCCAGACCAACAACACCGCCAAGACCGTCTTCGCGTGCTGCGGCTCTTCCGAGGGCGAGGAACTCGGCGCCCAGATGGCGGTCGACCTCCTCGAGTCCCGCGGGATGCGCGTCTGCTTCGCCGGCGGCGGGCTGCCCAGCGACGAGATCCTCGCGCAGGTCCACGAACTTCGCCCGGACTATGTCGTCATGTTCGCGTCGGCGGCGTCGGATCTCCCGGGCATCCGCGAGGTGATCGACACGATCCGGACCATCAATGCCAGCCCGAACACCCAGATTGCCGTGGGCGCGGGCGTCTTCAAGCGGGCCGAGGGCCTCGCCGAGGAGATGGGCGCGGACCTCTACGCCGGCGACCCCTTGGAACTCGTCGAGCAACTCACGGGCGAGATCCCCGAGATCCCGGCGGAGAAGTTGAAGGCCACGGCCGCCACTCCGATGCGCAAGCGTCGGACCAGGGCAGCCTGATAGCACAGAACCACTCACACAAGGCAACCAGCGTCTACATATCACGCTCCTGCGACCGCCGGGACGACTCCCCCGGCGGTCGTTTGTGTTTTGGAAGGTTTGGATTTTCGTCAGGTTCCTTCGCAACCGGCCCGCACGCCCACCGGTAGAGTCTGATGCATGGCGACGATGAGCCGAGCGACAGAGCGGCGTGTGATCCGTCGATGCCTGCGGGGGGACCGCGGCGCGGCGGAGTCGCTGGTGCGCGCGCACCAGGCCTCGCTCTTCGCGTTCATGCTGCGGATATGCGGCAAGCGGGACCTGGCCGAGGACATCGTGCAGGACGCGTTCGTCAAGGCGCTCACCAATCTCGACCGCTTCGACAGCCAGTTCCGTTTCTCGACATGGCTCTTCACGATCGCTCGGCGGACCTATTACAACCATCTGGAACGACGATCGGCGGTCCGTGCATCCGACGAGATGCTCGAGGCGGCACGCGGCGGGGGCGAGACCAGCGAGTCCGAACTCGAGAGAGACGATCGTGCGAGACTCCGAGGCGACATGGAGCAGGCGATCCTGGAACTAACCGAGGTGCAGCGGACGATCGTGCTGCTGTTCTATCAGCACGATTGGCCGGTGTGGCTTGTCGCCCAGCATCTGGGCCTGCCCGAGGGGACGGTCAAGAGCCACCTGCATCGGGCTCGATTGAAACTGAGAGAACTTCTGCTCGTGGATGATTGCGCCGGCTCCGGCGCCTTGGATGGGGACTTTGTTGTTTTCCCCGAGGATTGTTCGTCATGACCGATTCACCTCAGACAACTCGAGAGACCACCAGAGAGCCCGAGACCGATCGCCTGAACGCGATCATGGACGCCTGGGACGGGCTGTCGGGGCGTGAGGACCTGGAGCGCGTGCTGCGCGACGATCCGAAGATCGCGCGGGGCGCGCTGGAGTTGCGCCGCGCGCTCGCCACGCTGAAGGATCCGGTGGAAGCGCCCGACCTGATGGGCCAGATCCTGGGCGCGGCCCATCGCGCCAGGCCATTCCTCACCAGCAGCACGCGCCGGCGCGCCGTGACCGCACGGATCATGCTCGCGGCATCGGTGCTGGTGGCCGCAGGGCTCGTGATGTACGTCCAGAACCTCGGCACGCCCGCGGGGACGCCCATGATTGCGATCCAGCCGGCGACCGAGGCCGCGTCGGCAGACATGTCGCCTGGAGATACGGCGTCGAGAGCCGAGCCCCTGCGGACGGGCCATCGTGCGAGACCGACCAGAGTCTCCACGGGTCTTACAATCGGCACTGTCGGACGTGCCTACGACCCGTCGTTCGTGATCGGGAACGTTCGGCCGCAGAACATGGGCATGACTAGATCGGGCGCGTTCAGCCCTGTTTTTCCGGCCCTTTCGTCGGTCTTTGAGAGTGTTCCGCCCGCGACCTCGTGGCCTGGCGATCGGTATGAACCAGATCCGATTCTCGTCGGCATTGGTGGGGGAGCCATCGACTCCACACCCCAGAGCGCGACGTGGCGGGCGGCGGACCCGTGGTCGTTCTTGCACCGCCCTGATGTGAGGCCCGCGATCATGAACCCGTCGGGCGCGCGCGCAAAGGCACCGGGCAGGTAGGACGTATCCGTGCCACCGCAGGGCACACGATCCGTGCGGATGCTGGGCCAGTTGAGCAGAGTACAAGGAAAGAAATACCCCCACGCGTGCGCGGGGGGCACTCGGAATCAATGTCTCATGTGGTGATCAGCAGCCGGCGGAGAAGTGTTCGAGATAAAGGAGCAGATCGTCGATGGTGACTCCCTCGTCGCCGTCGAGATCGGCGTTGATGGTTCCCGCATTGAATCGATCGAGATACTCGAGCAGGTCGTCAATCGTCACGCCACCGTCGTCGGTCACGTCGGCGAGGCAAGCCGGCGTGCCGGGGACGGTCATTCCCGAGGCCTGGATCGAGGCCGTCGAACCGGGCTTGAAGAGTTCGAGCGTGAGCGAGCCTTGGTCAGGGGCGACGTTGGTGGTGAATCCGAAGGAGTACATCGTCCCCCAGCGGATGGCATTGGCGTTGGGGTTGGTGTCGAACTTCTCGGTCGCGAAGACGAGTTCGCTTCCGCTTCGTACGGCGGTCCACGCCTCGTTGGTGAACGGCTCGCCGGAGTGCGATCGAGGATGGTGGAAGGACACACCGCTGAGCGTGGCCGAGGACGGGAACGGGATGCGGAGCGTGTCGGCGGCACGGTCGGAGTTGAGGTTGTAGACGTTGTACTCATAGTGCCACGAGCCGCCGCCGAGGTCGGTGGCCTTGCCCGCGAGGTAGTAGCGTGAGCGGATGAAGGTGTTAGGGAAGGAGGCGTTGGGGTTGGGGGTGTCGTCGTGGTCGGCGGTGACGAGGACGACATCGTCATCGAGTTCGGCCCAGCGGGCGATCGCAGGGAGCAGTTGCGCCCCGCCCGCGCCCGAGCCGCCGACAAGCGTCGCTTGCTTGGTCGCCGGGTTGATGTTGATCTGCTGGCTCGTGGCGTTGTTCATCGCGTTGACCGCGACGGTTTGGCCCGGGCGGACATACGTCGCGTCGGCGGGAAGTGAGTCCACGGTCTCGAAGAAGTAGACGACGCCGAGCAGCTGGGTGGTGACGGCGGAGGTGGGGACCTGCACACGAGTGGAGATGCTGGCCTCGCCGGTATTGGAGCCGCGGCCTCCGGCGAGCGTGCCGAGGGTCACGTTGACCTGGGATCGCGGGCACATGCCTCCGGGGCTATTGAACCCGGAGGAATAGAGGTCGGCGCAGTTGGGGGGCATATTGCCGACGCCACCGCCATTGCAGTCGCCGCCGCAGGAGGCGTGGCTGCCGTTGATGGGTAGAGCGACCCATTTTCCCCAGCCCTGGCCGAGTTGCTGGAAGGCGTTGAGCGTGCCGGGCACGAAACGGTACATGTTCATGCCGACGATGGGCCGGACGGATGTGTTTGGCGAGGTATCGAGGTTCATGTCGCCGCGATTGCAGGTGACGTTGCCGCAGGAATAGCCGGTGATAGTGCCATCGGCGCTCGTGCCGTTCATGGCGACGTCGTTGAGGCTGGAGTTGACGAGGTCTGGCCCGATGGTCTGGGCGTGAGTCGCCGTGACGAGCGTGCCGAGGGCGAGCGCGGCGATCGTGCCCTGCGCGGTCAAGTTGAGGGATTGGCGGATGTTCGTCATGGTGGTCCTCCGAGAGTGGGCGCGGGACACACGGCAGAACGCCGGGAGAGTGCCGAGAACGGGTCGCGCCTGGATAAACCCCACGATCGAGCCGGTCCAGTGTACCAAAGAACGTGGTCATTGGGGAACGGATGTGGGGGAATCGGCGTGGCCGTGGCACGGAGTCTACCATTGACGGCGTTTTCTTCGGGCGTATTCGGAAGTTGTTTGAGTGATGTCGGGTGTGGGGTCGGGAGTCGTCGGTGCGCGCCGACCGCCGACGCCGGAGAACGCGGACACAGACCTAGTCGGAGCGAGCATGACGGTTATGAGCACGGACGTTTCCACCACCAGCACCAACCAGGGATCGCGGAACGACTCGATCCGCAACGTCGCGATCATCGCGCACGTCGACC
The DNA here is from genome assembly GCA_016699835.1 of Phycisphaerales bacterium. Lineage (NCBI taxonomy): Bacteria > Pseudomonadati > Planctomycetota > Phycisphaerae > Phycisphaerales > Phycisphaerales bacterium. The sequence continues at coordinate 1,105,778 of CP064987.1, read as the reverse complement.
ATGGCAAGACCACGCTCGTGGACACGCTCCTCAAGCAGAGCGGGAACTTCCGCGCGGGCGAACTCGAGAAACTCGAGGGCGGGCAGCACGGGCTGATCATGGACAGCAACCCGCTCGAGCGCGAGCGCGGCATCACGATTCTGTCCAAGAACTGTGCCGTCAACTATCACAGCGCCGACGGGAATGACTATCGGATCAACATCCTCGACACGCCGGGGCACGCCGATTTTGGAGGCGAGGTCGAGCGTGTGCTGCGCATGGCCGACGGGTGCTGCCTGCTCGTCGATGCGTCGGAGGGCCCGCTGCCCCAGACGAAGTTCGTGCTGGGCAAGGCGCTCGAGGCGGGGCTGAAGCCGGTGGTGATCGTGAACAAGGTCGATCGCCCGGACCAGCGGGTGACGGACGTGGTGAATGAGATCTTTGATCTGTTGGTCGATCTCGGGGCCGATGACCACGCGCTGGACTTCCCGATTCTGTACTGCTCGGGGAAGCAGGGTTGGGCGACGCGTGAGTGGCCCGTGCCCGATCCGGCGAATCGGCCCAAGGATCTCCGCGCGGTGTTCGAGGCGATCGTGAAGGAAGTCCCCGGCCCGCTCGCCGAGACGGACAAGGCGCTCCAGGTGCTCATCACGAACATCGACTACAACGAGTACGTCGGGCGCATCGGGATCGGCCGCGTCTTCAGCGGGACCATCAAGGCCGGGCAGCAGGTGAAGGTCATCAAGCGCGACGGGAAACTCGTCTCGAGCAAGGTGGCGCAACTCCTCCAGTTCTCGGGGCTCAAGCGGACCGAGGTCAAGAGCGTCGAGGCGGGCGACCTGTGCGCGATCGTGGGACTGGAGAGCGTGGACATCGGCGACACCGTCGCGGACTTTGAGAACCCCGTCGCCCTCCCGACGATCCGCGTCGAGGAGCCGACGATGACGATGCTCTTCCGCATCAACGACTCGCCCTTCGCGGGGCAGGAGGGTGAGTTCGTCACCAGCCGGCAGATCCGCGATCGCCTGATGGACGAACTCCAGCGCAACGTCGCGATGCGCGTCGAGCCGGGGCGGAGCAGCGACGAGTTCATGGTCAGCGGGCGCGGCGTGCTCAGCCTGGGCATCCTGATCGAGACCATGCGCCGCGAGGGGTTCGAACTCAGCGTCGGCAAGCCAGAGGTCATCCTCAAGGAGATCGACGGCGAGATGCACGAGCCGATCGAGGAACTCGTCATCGACACTTCCAACGAGACCGTCGGCTCGGTCATGGAACTCGTCGGCGGACGCAAGGGCGAACTCAAGAAGATGGAGCCCCGCGGCGAGAGCACGACGCACATGCTCTTCCACATCCCCTCGCGATGCCTCATCGGGATGAAGGGACGCATCCTGACCGCGACGCAGGGCATGGCGATCATGCACCACTCGTTCCTCAAGTTCGCCCCCGTCGCGGGCGAGATCGCGCATCGCGCCCAGGGCGTGCTCATCGCGCTCGAGACCGGGAGCGTGACGTCGTACGCGATCGAGGCGCTCTCCGACCGCGGCTCGCTCTTTGTCGTCCCCCAGGACAAGGTCTATGCCGGGCAGATCGTCGGCGAGCACAACCGCGACAACGACCTGACGGTGAACATCACGCGACTCAAGCAACTCACGAACTTCCGTGCGGCGAGCAAGGACGCGACGGTCGTCCTCAAGGCGGCCCGCAAGATGAGCCTCGAGGCGGCGCTCGAGTACATCGAGGACGACGAACTCGTGGAACTCACGCCCACGAGCATCCGACTCCGCAAGAAACTTCTCGACGAGAGCGCCCGCCGCCGTGCGGATCGCCAGTCCCGCGAGCGTGACGAAGACGCCCGCGCCGCCCGCTGAGTCCTCTCACGATCACAGGTCTCTCGCGATCACAGGCTCGCCGCGACGCGGTCGGCCTGGAACTTCGCTTCGAGGAGCGCCGTCTCCACCGCCGGCAGGGCCCAGTTATCCGAGTGCGCAAAGTACACGCGGTTCAGGTACGGCCTGCGGAAAATCTCGGGCGTTCCTGACGCAATAAATCCGGGCGTGGAGATCGGCATCGAGTGCCCCCATCGCGCGAGCCGGATCTGGCGCACGCGCTGCTCGTTCACGCCCATGAGACTAAGGAGGCTGCGGACCTGCGCCGCCGCCGACCGGGCGTGCGTCAGCCACGCCTCGTCCTCGATGATCGTGAATCGGCTCGTGCCGAAGGGGAGGGGCCAGTACATGGTAAGGACCGAGGACTGCGGGGCGTGGTGGGGATGGCGCCGGCCGGTGTGCCCGTGATGATGGTGTCCGTGTCTCGATGGTGCTCCCGGGTTCCCCGTCGGGGTGAGCGAGAGGCCCGCGTTGACGGCGTCCGTGATCCTCGCGAAGGGCGGGATCTCGGCGTCGGTCGCCGGATACGACCCGTTCCCCAACAGGAACAGGTCGTAGTACTCCTGGAACTGCGGGGGAAGTTCGCCCTCGATGAGCGCGTTGGCGACGATGTATGACGCGGTGCTCACGCGGTGGGTGGCCTCGGCGAGTTCGGGGTCGTACGTGTGCACCTCGGGCATCATGTGGCGGAGGAGATGCTTGGGGCAGGAAAAGACGACGCGCCGGGCGGTGAGCGATCGGAGCGCCCCATCGACGCCCTTCCACGTCACGAGCATGTGCTCGTCACCCTGCTTTCGGATGTCCACGACGCGGCACCCCGCGCGGAGGCGCGCCGGCCCGCAACCGCGGCGCGTCCCGCGCTCCAGCGGACGCAGGCGATCCACGAGCGCCGCGACCAGACCCGCGTTCCCCCCGGGGAGCACCCAGCGCCCGAACTCCTCCGCGGCGATGAAGTTCCACCCGCTCGCCGCCGAGAGTTGCCGCCACGACGAGTTGAACGACGAGAAGCAGTACCCCTCGATCGCGCTGCGCAAAATCTCGGGCACGGGCACCGTCAGCGCGTTCCGCACGGATTGCTCGAGCGTCATCTGGTCGAGGTCGAGGATCCAGTCGTTCCCCCCGGGCCCGTTGTCGATGAGGGGAATCTCGGGATAGTTCTCGCCATAGAACGCGACGAGATCGCGATACTGGCGGAAGGCCTCGCGTTCGTCCGCGGTGAGCGTGCCGAGCGCACCCAGGTCGCCGACCACGCTCCCGTTGAGTTCATATGGATCGTCGGTGGGGGGGCTCTCGTGGACGATCCGATCGACGCCGAGCGTTCGATAGAGCGATTCGAGATACGACCCCTCGTCGGGCGCGATGAAGTACGCGCTGCCCAGGGAGTACGGTGTGCCGCGCCAGGTCTCGCCCTGGGCCGTCCCGCCGAAGCGCGGGTGGAGTTCAAAGACGATCGGCGAGAACTCGCGGAGTTCGTACGCCGCCGTCAGTCCCGCCAGCCCGCCGCCGATGACGACGACCTCGGTCGTCTCCTGAGGCTCGGGGGGCTCAAAGGGCGGCAGGGGCAACTCCGGTCGATGGAACGGGATCTCTGCCGCGCGGAAGGACTCGCCCAGCCACCACGGCTCAAAGGGCAGCCCGTCCACCATCACCGACTCGGGCGTCCACGCGAGGGGACGCAGCGGCCCGCTGAACCCGATCGGCACGCCCCCGGTGTCGCACGGCACACCCGCCGGCACGGGGCGAGGGCGACCGCCATGCCCAGGAGGCCCAAGCGGAGGCCTTCCACCCAAGGTCAATCGCGCGGAGAGTCCCGCCGCCAGGGCCGCAAGCCCGGAACCGACAAACTGGCGACGTGACATGCCCATGCGTGTGCCTCCAGGATGGGCGACCGCTCGCCCGGCCTGATTATCCACGATCGCGGCAAATCCGCAACGCGGGATTCACCCGTGAAGAGCAAAAAAACGAGCCCACGATCACGAGTTCGCAATCGGGAATCACAATTCCGCCAACTTTGGTTGGCATTCTGGAAAACATGGCGCACATTCTCCGTAGTGGGGCGATCGGAGGCGGCCAGATGCGAAGCGACCATCAAGATCGGACGGGCCCGTCGGCGAACCGGGCGAAGACCTCCGCCAGGGTTCGGGCGGCGGTTGGTGTTTTGGTCGTCCTCGCGGGCCTGACCACGCCGACCACATCCGCCCTCGCCCAGACGCCGATGATCGAGTTCATCCAGCCCTCGGCGGGGTTCACGTTTGTCTCGATCCGCGACATCGCCGACGACGGGACTGTCGTGGCCTTGAGTTACTCCGGCTCCGGGCCGGGCACGTCTCCGGTGCTTCGATATTCACCCGGGGGGAATCGCGTGCTCTATCCCTCGGGCACCGACGCTCGCATTTCGGGCAATGCGCAGGTCATCGGGATCAAGACCCTCGGCGGCCCTAACGGGCCCATCGCGACGCTGCACTATACCAATGGTTCCCAGCGCGTCCTCCCCGGTGTGGTCTACCAGGGCCAACTCCGCACCGGCGGCGTCTCCCATCTGAACATCGACGGCACGGTCGCGATGCTCGGCGTGGGGACGGGAGTATCCAACGAGTCCGCCTATCGCTGGACGCTCGACGGCAACACGACCAGCCTTCCCCCCATTCCCGGCGGGAGCACATGGAATCGTGCGTACGGCATGTCAAGCGACGGGAGCATCGTCGTGGGCGAGCAGGCGCCCAACTCGTCGGTGCCCGCCGTGCCGATGTCGTGGACGGGCGGCGGCTCCACCCTCGACACCGTGCTCGATCCCAACGGCCAGGCGATCTTCAACGGCCGACTCACCGCGATCAGCGGCGATGGGACCAAGAAGTATGGCGTGTACAACTCCGGTCAGTTCGCGTCGCCCGCGATCATGATCACGAATGGCGTAACAACACCGCTCGAGCTCGGCGACCTTGCCGGATTCACGGAGTTGTTTCCGAGTGGTGCATCGTACGACGGCAGCGTGCTCGTCGGATCACTCGGAGCGCAAGGCTCATGGGTCTGGACAGAATCTACAGGTGCCATGCGTGCCGCCGACTTCTTTGCCTACCACGGCGTCGATGTCAATCTAGAATCGTTCTTCACAGGCCTCGTGGTCTCGGGTGATGGACTGCATTTCGCGGGTCGGAGTGGTCCGACCGGCGGCGCTCTGGTCACCATCCCAATGCCTGGCACGTTGGTTTCACTGATTCTTGGCGGAACCCTCGCAACCACGCGGCGGCGACGGTAAGAACCCCACGGCGTGGGTGTCGATCGCCGACACCCCGGTTCGTTGTTCGATCTTCCATTGTTCTCGGCCCGGCCCGCAGGCGTGATCGGACCTCGCTCGTCCGCGCGCGGGGCGGGGGTGCTCGCGCGCGGGGTGGGGGTGTTCGCGTGATGGGCGGGCGGGCGAACTCTTCCCACGCCCGCCGGAGGTCTTGCGGCGGGCACGGGAACACTCCCGGCGGCCGCTTTGGTCGTTGCCGTGGCCGCTTTGGTCGTCGCCGTGGCCGCTTTGGTTCCCGACCGGGCCGCTTTGGTCGTTGCCGTGGCCGCTTTGGTCGTCGCCGTGGCCGCTTTGGTTCCCGACCGGGACGCTTTGGTCGTCGCCGTGGCCGCTTTGGTTCCTGACCGGGACGCTTTGCTCGTCGCCGTTTTCGATTCGGACCTTGCCGTGTTCGGCGTGGACGTCGCGGAGGCGATTGGAAGTCCGCCGCACCCGAACAGAAGGATTGTCGGACGGTGGGGAGGCGCGGGAAGGGGCGATCGCGACGATCGTCGGGCGGGCGACAGGACGAGAGCGTCGTGCGCTCTGGGGCGACTCGGCGGGTGGGCGTGGTTCGGGGTGAGTCGGGTAGAGGGCGGGGAGGGCGGGGAGGGCGGGGGGGGAGAGGCCGCGTCGCGTACGCTTGGGGATGCCGAGCGATATGGGCGGGGAGAATCCGTTGTCGATGACGAGCGCGGCGTTCGCGGCGCGGTGGTCGCGTGGGCGGGGGGGGGGGCGGGGCTGGGGGGGGCGGATCGTGCATGAGGGCGCGGATGGGAAACGGGTTGGCGGGCGGGGCGGGGCGATCGCGGCGTATCGGGCGATGGTGCGCGACGGGGTGATGCGTGTGGCGACGGACGAGGGAGGGGAAGCGGGGGAGATCAGGGTCGAGCGGGCGGGAATCGTGCGGATGCTGCGCGAGGAGTCGGACGAGGGCGAGGTGGTGAAGTTCGTGCAGCGGTTGCCGGCCGATGGCGTGGACCGCGAGCGGTTCCCGCATCTGGACATCGAGTCGGTGCTGATCCCGATGATCGGGAGTTCGGGCGAGCGGACGTACACGCTGTGCGTGTCGAGCCAGGTCGGGTGCGCGATGGGGTGCGGGTTCTGCGAGACGGCGCAGATGGGGCTGATCCGGTCGCTGACCGTCGCGGAGATCGTGGGGCAGTGGCACGCGGCGGCGCACGAGGTGGGGATCCGCCCGCAGAACATCGTGTTCATGGGGATGGGGGAGCCGCTCGACAACATCGAGGCGGTGCTGGGGGCGATCGAGGTGCTGACGGATCAGGTGGGGGCGGGGATCGCGATGAGCCAGATCACGGTCTCGACGGTGGGGCGGGTGGATGGGATCCGGCGCCTGGCGGAGAAGGTGCGCGAGCCGGGGTGGCATCGGTTGGGATTGGCGTTGTCCTTGAATGCCCCCAACGACGCGGTGCGGTCTGAGTTGATGCCGGTGAATCGCAAGTGGAATCTGGCGGAAGTGCAGCGGGCGCTGCGCGAGTGGCCGGAGTTCGCGGGGAACAAGATCTGCGTGGAGTATGTGCTGATTCCCGGCGTGAACGACTCGATGGAGGCGGCGGCGGAGGTGGCGGAGTTCGTGATGCCGCTGGTGGATCGCAAGGGGAAGAGGCGGGCGATCGTGAATGTGATCCCGTACAACCCGCGGCGCGAGTCGCCCTGGCCGGCGCCGAGCGAGGAGTCGGTGACGCGGTTCCTGGAGGAGTTGTACGAGCATGGTGTGTTTGCCAAGCGGCGTCGGACGAAAGGGCGGCGGATGATGGGGGCGTGCGGGCAGTTGGGGAGCGAGGAGATCCGCCGGCGGCGACTGGTGCAGGTCAGCGTGCCGGGGGCATGAGCGGGGCGACCTCGAGTGATGGCGGCGTGAGCGTGGGATGGGCGAGGCGTCGCGCGCGCCGCCGGCGATTCATGGTGATCGCGTTGGCGGTGTGGGCGATCGCGGTGGCGGCGTCGTGGGTGGTGCAGCGGCGTTCGCCGGCGCGGGAGATCGCGCTCGAGGCGAACGAGATCGTGGTGGAGGCGCCGCTGTATCACGCGGATGGATTGGCGGCGGGGGTCTCGGCGCGGTTTGTGGTGTCGCGGTGGGGGGAGTGGGATGGAGATGGAGGAGGGGGCGGGCCGGTGGTGTTTCTGGTGCACGGCTCGCCGGGGAGTTCGCGGGACTTTGGGCGACTGGGCGAGGCGCTGGCGGGGCGGGGCTTTCGCGTGGCGGCGATCGATCTCTTTGGATATGCGGGGACGCGTCTGGAGGGCGGCGGGCGATTCCCGGTTGGCGCCCGATCGATGCGGGCGACGGCGCGGACGTGCTGGGATGTGCTGGGGGCGATGGGCGTGGAGCGGGTGAGTCTCGTCGGGTGGTCGAATGGCGGGGGCGTGGTGGTCCATATGGCCGACGCGCAAAGCGAGCGCACGGCCAGCATGACGCTGATGGCGAGCATCGGGGAGCAGAGGTTCGAAGGCTCGGGGAGTTATCGCTTCGAGCACTTCAAGTACGCGGTCGGCGAGTTGGGGTTGGGGTGGGGCGTGGAGGTGCTGCCACACTTTGGGGCGCTGGGGACGGCGGCGACTCGGACGGCGTGGCTGGACTCGTTCGACGAGTCGGACCAACGGGATCTGGGCGAGTCGATGCGGCGCGTGGGGGAGCATGGCGTGCGGACGCTCATCCTGCATGGGAAGTACGACTCGCTGGCGCCGGAGCGTTCGGCGGAGTCGGCGCACGCGTTGATTTCGACGAGCCGTCTGGTGATCCTGGAGGCGGATCACTTTCTACCGATCTTGCAGACGGCAGTGTCCGCGGCGTGGATCGATCGGGTGGCGCGCGGGGCGGAGGGTGATGGGGCGCGAACGGCGTGGGCGGGTGTTGAGGACCTGAGCGTGGCGCGGCGGGGCGTGGGGGAGTGGGTGGTGTCGGTGATGCGGCGGGTGGTGGACGCGGTGCCGTGGTGGGTGGAGGTGCTGGTGATCGCGGCAGTGTGTCTGCGTGGTCCGGTGCTCGCGGGGGTTGTGGTGTCGCTGCTCATCGGGCGGGCGTCGCTGGATCCGGCGGTGGCGGCGGTGGGCGTGATGGTGGGGCTAGTGGTGGAGAGCGTGGGATTGTGGGTGGTGGGGCGGCGTTCGGCGGGCTTGATGGACGTGTCGTGGCTGGGCTGCGTGGGGCCGAGGGTGTCGGGCGCGGATTGGCGACTGCGGATGTCTCGCGGCGTGGCGATCGAGGTGCTGCAGAGCACGTTTGAGACGCGGTCACGCCGGGCTTCGGCGGTGGGCGTGGGGCGTGCGACGGCTGGGGAACGTGATCGGGGCGGCTGGATCGTCACGGTGTGGTTGCTGGTGTGGCGACTGATGGGGAGCGTGGTTGTTGGCGGCCTCGCGATGGTCGGGGCGGTGATCGCGGTCGGCGTGTGCAAGCGACTGACGATCGAGTGGGGCGTGTGGGGGCTTTTGATTCAGGGGTTTGTGGCGGCGGGGACTGTGGGTTTGTTGGTGCACGTGGCGTCGTGGCGCGGGCGGGCGCGGATCAAGGCGTGGGTGGGGCGATTGTGGCGGCATGAGTACTGGCCGACGTGGGCGTGGTACATGCCGGTAGTGCCCTGGGCGGCGTGGCTGGCGATCCGGCATCGCGGGGCGTTGCTGCCGACGTGCTGCAATCCGGGGATCGAGCAGGGCGGCGGGATCGCCGGCGAGAGCAAGCACGCGATCGTGCAACAGTTCGTGCAGGCGGGGCATGCGGTGATGGCGTCGCGCGGACCGGGGGTGCTCACGGCGATGCTCGTGGAGGCGGATGAGTCGCTGGAGCGACGCGTGGAGTGTGCGCTCGAGGCGATTCGGACCGAGGCACGTCTGGGCGGATTTCCGGTGATCGTGAAGGCCGACAAGGGGGAGCGCGGGCACTCGGTGCGGCTGGTACGTGATGAGACGCGGCTGCGTGAGGTGCTGGGGGAGATCTCCGCGGACGTGGTGGTGCAGGCGTACCACCCGGGGCCTCACGAGTGCGGCGTGTTGTGGGTCCGGCATCCGGGGAGGCGAGAAACGGACCCGGGCGCGCTCGGGTCCATCTATGCGGTGACGCACAAGGAGTTCCCGGTTCTTGTGGGCAACGGCGTTCGCACGCTCGAGGAGTTGATTCTCACACATCCGCGATATCGGCGGCAGGCGGGTGTGTTTCTGGATCGGTTCGCGGCGGAACTGTCGCGCGTGCCCGGGGCCGGCGACGAGGTGAGGCTGGCGCAGGCCGGGAATCATGCGCAGGGGACGCTCTTTCGGGACGGGGCGCACCTGGTGACACCCGAGTTGAGTGCGGCGATCGACACGATGGTGCGCGACTTTGGCGGGCTGGACTTTGGACGCTTTGATCTTCGGTACACGAGCGTGGAGGCGCTGCGCGAGGGGCGTGAGTTCGGGATCGTGGAACTCAACGGGCTGACCTCGGAGCCGACGAATATGTACGACCCCGGGCGATCGCCGGTGTGGGCGTATGGCGTGCTACTGGGGTTGTGGGCGCGGATGTACGCGTTGGGGGCGGATCGACGTGATCGCGGCGCGCGAGCGATGGGCCTGGTGGAGATTGTGGAGGTCGTCGCGTCGCACGCGCACGGGAAGTCGCGCGGTGCGAAGTCGAGTGCGTCGGTCGCGGACTAGGACGGACGCGTGGAGGTCGAAGCCTGATCGAGGAGACGGTTGAGCGGCTCGAGGTCGTCGTTGGGGGCGATCGAGAGTCCCAGCGCGCCGGCGATCGTCGAGGCGGACTCGTCGGAAGGAAAGAAGGAGTGGCCGACGAGCCTCTGGCCTTTGGAGTCATAGAGGAAGGCGGTGAGTTTGCCGGTGTTCTCGCGTTGGATCTCGATGCGGTGCCCGCCCAGAGTGAGTTGGGCGAGGGGCTCGTTGGGGCCTGGGCCCATGGTCTCGAGGAGGAGTTGGTCGACCGTGGTTGTGAGCAACGTTTGCATGCGCTCGAGCATGGCGTCGGCGATGTCGATCGGCTGCGCGATGTCGGTGAAGGTGTCGGCGAGAAGGGCGTACTCGGCGCGGGCGGCGGCGAGAGCGGCCTCGGACTGGTGGTGGTCGATGGTGAGGAGGCGTTCAGCGATGGCGTGACGCGTGGGAGAGGCGACGCTGGGGAGCGTGTCGGGCCTGGTGCGCGCGGGTGAGGCCGCGAGTTCCACGATGCCAACGGCGTAGGCGAGACGGTGGAGGCGATGGACCGGCTCGGGGCGCGTGAGATCTCGCGGGACCTGGTGGTGGTGAGCGATGGGGAACGCGAGCAGATCGGGGAGTTTCCACATCAGCGTGAGGGCGGCGGCGACATCGGCGTGGGAGACGCCCAGGTGCTCGCGTTCCCACGCGGCACGGACGGCTGGGGAAAGATCGCGCGACTCACGCGTGGGGTAGAGGCCCGGGTAGAGTCGGGTGAGGAGCGTGACGCCGACGTCGAGGAGGAGACCGATGACGAAGGCCTCGCCCTGATAGGTCGGGTTGGAGAGTTTGGCGAGCGAGGAGGCGAGGCAGGCACGGAAGAGCGACTCGCCCCAGACCTGGCGCGTGAAGGAATCGGCGGTGCTGCCTTGGGCGGCCCTTGAGAGGTGGATGCCCAGGGCGACCGCGCGAACGCGGCCGACACCCAGGAGCATGCACGCGCGCTCGATCGTGGTGACCGAGGTACGCTGGGCGCAGAAGGCGGAGTTGGCGAGGCGAAGGAGGCGCGCGACGCAGGCAGGATCGGAGCGGAGGACGGCGGCGTATTCACGGATGCCGGCGTCGGGGTTGGACCCCAGTTCGAGGATCCGGAACGCCACGGGATCGGGCGTGGGGATCGAGAGCGTCGCGAGCCGGTCCATGAGCGAGGACGCGATGGGCGCGGGGAGGGTGGCGGTCGTGGAGTCGGCTTTGGGAGGCATCGTGTGAGTTGGGGATTGGGCGCGATGGACTGGGTGATGGAAATCACCACCACCACGAGGTCATCGGCATGGCGCGGACCTCCCCTGAGTGTGGGTTGGAATCTGGGTCTTCCGTGCGGGTTATCGGATGATCCAGTCGCTGCTGGTGGCGTCGAATGCGAGACGTGGCGTCACGGATTGAGCCGTGTGACGCTCCAGGGGCCGGTTCTGGGCGTGGAGGCGTGGAGGGTGACGGATCGTGTCCAGCGGGCACGGTCGTGGAGGCGTCCCGGGCCGCCGAGCCAGAGTTCGACGCTGGAGGCGATGAGGTGGTATCCGCCCCAGTGTGGTGGGCGCGGGATGGGGGCGTCGTTGCCCTTGGAGAGGATCTCGTCCGGGGCGAGGTTGAGTTTCTGGAGGATGCCCGGGACGCGCGCGAAGAGTTCCTCGCGGCTGGCGAGGGGCTGACTCTGGTGGCTCATCCAGGCGCTGAGGCGGCTCTCCCATGGGCGTGCGTTGAAGTACTCGTCGGAGGCCTGGGGCGAGGCCTTGATGATTGGGCCCTTGATGCGGACCTGTTGCTCGGCGTGGTCGAAGTGGAAGTTGACGCACGCGTTTGGGTAAGCCTCGAGGGCGGCGGCTTTGTCGCTGGTGTAGTTGGTGAAGAAGGTGATGCTGCCTTGGGCGATGTCGACACCGCGACAGAGGAGGATGCGGGCCGAGGGCGTGCCGTCGGGATCGACGGTTGCGACGCACATGGCGTTGGGGTTGGGCGTGTGGCGGTGGCGTTCGGCGGCGTCGAGCCAGGACTTGAAGAGAGCGAATGGGGCGGTCGGCAGCGGCGCCGGTAGAGGATGGTGGGATCGGAGGTGTTCGAGGAGGGCCTCGGGGACTGGAATGGCGGGATTGGAGGGGTTCATGGGCGGCTCCTTGGGGAGAGAAACAATGTCCCAAAGGGCATCGAGGAGAGTTGCGGAAGTAGGAGTAGACACAGGCGAGAGCCCGCGCCACGAGGGGGTGAAGGAGATGGAGTGGAATGCCCTTAGGAAAGCCTAGGACGGGGTGTGGGGAAGTTGTCGGGTGTGCGAGGGCGGGAAGCGCCTACAACCACATCTGGAGGGCCGCATGGACGCAGTGGGCGAGAGCCGTTTCAACAGGGATGGTCGTGGACGAGGGCGCGGCGGGGCGGGGCCGGGGGTTTCGGCGCAGCGACTGTTTGAGAAGGATCCGCCTCGAAGCGTCGAGGCGGAGATGTCGCTGCTGGGCTCGATGATCCTCGACCCGCGGATGATCGCGGACGTCTTGTCGCACATCAAGAGTGGCGAAGACTTCTACACCGAGGCGCACGGGCACATCTTCCGGGCGCTGGTGGAGGTGTACGACGCGCGGAGCGACGGCGACCTGGTGATGCTGCAGGACACGCTGCGGAGCAAGAACCAGTTGGAGTTGATCGGGGGGGATGATTATCTGCGGGAGTTGGCCGAGGCCGTTCCGAGCGCGGCGAACGCGAAGCACTATGCGCGGATCGTGGCGGAGAAAGCGAAGTTGCGTCGGTTGATCGACGCGGCGGGGCAGATCCTGTACGACGCGTATCACTCGGGGGATCTTGGTCCCGAGGGGGCGAAGGAGGTGCTCGACAAGGCCGAGACCATGGTCTTCGACATCGCGCAGGAGCAGGAATCGGCGGACCCGCAGAGTTTGTCGGAGTTGCTCGACGCGGAGATGCAGCGGATCGAGGCGGCGGACTTCGACGGGACGGGCGGGCAGGGGATCAAGACGAGTTACCACGAGTTGGACAAACTGCTCGCGGGGTTGCAGCCGGGCGAGTTGATCATCGTCGCGGCGCGGCCGTCGATGGGGAAGACGGCGCTGGCGCTGAACATGGCGGAGCAGATTTCCATCGGGGGCGTGCCCGTCCCCGGGGCGGCGGCGACCCGGAGCGTGCCGACGGCGATATTCAGCCTGGAAATGGGGAAGAACGCGCTCGTGCAGCGCATGCTGAGCGCGCGGTCTGGGGTCTCGTCGCAGATGCTGCGCGGCGGGCATCGGATTCCCGATGACGACTTCCGGCGGCTGCTGGAGGCGGCGGACGATCTCAAGAACGCGCCGGTGTACATCGACGACACGCCGAACCTCACGGTGCTGTCGCTGCGCGCGCGGGCGCGGCGAATGGTGGCGCAGCACGGCGTGAAGGTCATCATGATCGACTATCTCCAGTTGATGACGGCGCCGGGGGCGGCGCGCGAGAGCCGGCAGGTCGAAGTGTCGGCGATCTCGCGCGGTGTGAAGGCGCTGGCGCGCGAGTTGAACGTGCCGGTGATCTGCCTCTCGCAGTTGAACCGCGCCAGCGAGCAGCGCGAGGGGAATCGCCCGCGCATGAGCGACCTTCGCGAGTCGGGGTCGATCGAGCAGGACGCCGACGTGATCATCCTGCTTCACCGCGAGGAGTATTACCACGTCCAGAACCAGGACTGGGCGATCGAGAACCCGACGAAGGTGGGGATGGCGGAGTTGATCATCGCGAAGCAGCGTAACGGGCCGACGGGGATCGTGGAACTCAAGTGGGACAACCGGCGGACGCGGTTCATGAACTACGACGCGACGGCGATGGAGCCGCACTCGTTCGGCGGCGGCGGGATGGGCGGCTCGATTGGTGGGGGATCGATGATGGAGGCGAGACCGAGCGGGCAGGCCTCGGGATACTCGTCGCCGAGTCAGGCGGCGCAGAGTTTCGGCTCGCCGTTCGAGCCTGGGAGCGTGGCGTTCTCGCCTGGGAAGAAGACGGGGCCTGTGTCGGGGTTCCGCGATGGTGGCGGGCCGGACGCGGACGACGAGATGGGCGGCGACGACCTTGGGTTGCCGACGTAGCGGCGAGAAGAAGTAGAAGTAGTAGACACAGGCGGGACGCCTGTGCCACGAGATATTGTGTGTCGTGAGTTTTGGAGAGTCTGCTCAGCCCTCGAAGCGGGCGATGATGAGTGTGACGTTGTGCCCGCCGAAGCCGAAGGTGTTGTTCATGGCGTACTTGATGCGCCGCTCGCGGGCGTGGAGGGGGACGAGGTCGATGTCGAAGCCCTCGTCCGGCTCGTGGAGGTTGATGGTGGGGGCGATGACGCCGTCGCGAACGGCGTGGATGCAGGCGACAGTCTCGATGGCTCCAGAGGCTCCAAGGCCGTGCCCGTGCATGGATTTGGTGGAACTCATGAGGAGTTTGCCGCCGGCGGATTTGCGGGCGTGGTCCTTGAAGGTGGAGAGGACGGCGGCGACCTCGGCCTTGTCGCCCAGGGGTGTGGATGTGCCGTGGGCATTGATGTAGTCGATCTGGCCCGTGTTCAGGCGGGCGTCCATGAGCGCGAGTTTCATGGAGCGGGCGGCGCCGCGGCCTTGCTCGTCGGGCGCGGTGATGTGCCCGGCGTCGTTGCTGTTGCCGCAGCCGACGATCTCGGCGAGGATGTTCGCGCCGCGGGCCTTGGCGTGCTCGAGGGTCTCGAGGACATAGAGGGCCGAGCCTTCGGCGAGGACGAAGCCGTCGCGGTTCTTGTCGAAGGGACGGCTGGCGCCCGAGGCGTCCTTGTTGGTGCTCAGGGCCTTCATCACCATGAACGCGCCGATGCAGAGGGGCGTGCAGGCGGCCTCGGCGCCGCCGGCGAGCATGACATCGGCCCAGCCGCGTTGCAGGGCGACGACGGCGTCGCTGATCGCGTGCCCCGAACTCGCGCAGGCCGTGGCGTGGGTGGAGGCGGGTCCTTGGAGATTGAAGCGGATGGAGATGTTGCCCGCGGCGGCGTTGGCCATGAGGCGCGGGACGGTGAAGGGGCTGATGCGGTCTGGACCTTTGGCGGAGAGCGTGATGACGCCATCCTCGATGGTCTTGATGCCGCCGATTCCGGCGCCGATGACGACGCCGCAGCGTTCGGGGTCTTCCTTGGCGAAGTCGATCCCCGAGTGCTGGATGGCCTCGTGGGCGGCGCAGACGCCCAGTTGCGAGAAGCGGTCCATGCGGCGCTGCTCGCGGACGTCGATGAGGGGGGTGGGATCCCAGTCCTTGACCTGCCCGGCGACGGAGACGGTCCAGTTCTTGTACTTGGTGAAGTCGTCGCCTTCGAGGGTGGTGATGCCGGATCGGCCCTCGCGCATGCCCGCCCAGGTGTCCCTGGCGTTGAGCCCGAGGTTGGTGATGGCGCCCATGCCCGTGATGACGACCCGGCGCTCGTTGGGTTGGGCTGGGTTGAGGCTCACGGCGCGTGCGGCTCCGAGGGGAGGTGGTTGGACTCGCCCGTCAACAGGGGTCGGGCGGCGGGCCCGTGGAGACGGGTTATTCGACCCCGTGCTGGGTCTTGATGAAGTCCACCGCGTCGCCGACGGTTTTGATCTTCTCGGCCTGCTCGTCGGGGATGTCGGTCTCGAAGGCTTCCTCGAGTTCCATGACGAGTTCGACCTGATCGAGGCTGTCGGCGTTCAGATCTTCGGTGAAGCTCATGGTCCGGCTGATTTTGGCCTTGTCGTGCCCGAGTTGCTGGGCGACGATCTCGATGACCTTGGATTCGATTTCCTGTTCGGTCACAGTGATTCTCCGAAGAGGGCTCGTTGAGCCGGTGCTTGAAGGTACGTTCGGTATCTTTCCGGACGATCCTTGGTTGGAGGATATCACGCTGGGGTAGGGCGTGTCCGGAGGGTTGTGTGGTCGGGTAGAGGCTTTGGTGGGCGATGGTTCAGGTGGGGTCGTCGATCGAAGCGGCAGAAAGTGCCCGGGGAAGGTGGGTGTAGTCTGGGTCGAGCGGTGATTATAGGCGGTGACGCCGATGCGGCTTTCGTCTGTTCGAGGTGTGAGTCGGCGCGTCTCGGACCGTTTGGACCGGAATCACAGGCGGTCTGACTCGAGAACCCGAACGGGAGGTTCAGATCGGGGTCGCATCGGTCGATGGTTGGCCCACGGCACCGCCGGAGGGGCGTGGTGGGTACGCGTGGAGCGGCCCCGCTTCTGTGGTGAGAGGCCCACGGACGACAGCGGGGGAGAGCGCGGATGGGTCTCATGCCTCACGAGCCGGAAGCCTTTGCCGAACAGGTCGCGACGATGCTGCGCGAGCGTCAACCCGGGTACTCGATCGACCTGGTGGGCCCTCGCGAACTCCTGGTGAACGGGCGTCGCCTGGACCTTGAGAACCTCTTCCGGATGGTGAACCACGAGCCGGGGCGCGGGACGGAGATCGTGTCGCACTACATCGAGCAATTATTCGCGAGCGACTCGGTACAGGCGAACGCGATGACGCTGGACTTTGCGCGTCACCGGATCATGCCCCGGATCCAGCCCGAGTCGATCTTTGAGCACCTGTCGCGCGAGCAGGTGGCCCACGTGCCATTTGTCAATGACACGGTGGTTGTCTTTGTGACGGACCTCCCGAACATGACGGTGAGCATCACGACCGAGCAGATGGTGCGCTGGAAGTTGGATGTGGACGAGATGGAGGAGATCGCGCGGAAGAATCTGGACGACTACGCGCCGGATCTCGAGGTGCAACTGGTGGAGAGCAAGGAGGGGGGGCGGGCGGCGATCCTGTCGCAGCACGACGGGTACGACGCGGCCCGCCTGCTGTTGAGTGGGTTGCACGATCGGCTCGCGCCGCAACTCGGCGGTGACTTTTACGTGGCGACGCCGGCGCGGGACATGTTCGTCGCGATGTCGTCGGGGCCCGATCCGTTCCTCAAGCGGCTGCACGGGCGCGTCGAGCACGACTATCGGCGCCTGCCCTATCCGATCTGCGCGGACTTCTTCTTCGTGACGCGGGACGGCGTGGCGGGGACGAAGGCGTGGACGCCCGACCAGAGCAGCGACGCGGCCTGAGGCGCAGTTGGTGCGGAACACGTAGAGTTCGGCATGTGCGGGCGATTCACACGGGATTTCTCGTGGGCGGACCTCCATGAACTGATGCGGGTGTTTCTCCCCGACGGGGTGACGCTGTCGCCGTTCGCGGGCGGGATCGGCTCGAGTTTCAACGTGGCGCCGACGCAGCGTTCGATGCTGCTGTGTGCCGGGGATGCCGGCGGCGAGATCGCGTGCGTGCTGGCGCGGTGGGGGCTGGTGCCGGCGTGGGCGAAGGACTCGTCGATTGGCTCGCGGATGATCAACGCTCGCGGGGAGACGATCGCGGAGAAGCCGGCGTATCGCGGGGCGTTTGCGCGGCGGCGTGGCATCGTCCCGATGAGCGGGTTCTATGAGTGGGAGCGTTCGGGGATCGAGGGCGGGCGGAAGCGGCCGTGGTATCTCACGCGTGCGGACTCGAGGCCGCTGCTTGCCGCGGGGGTGTGGGAAGCGGCGCACGAGTCGATGGTTGACGGGGCGTTGCCGACGTTCTCGATCGTGACGACGTCGGCGAACGGGTTCATGTCTCGGATGCACGATCGCATGCCGGTGATCCTCGAGGCGCGAGACGCGTGGACGTGGGTGGGCGGGCCTGTGGAGGCGGCACAAAGCCTGATACGACCCGCGCCGGAGGGGGTCCTTGTGGGGCATGGTGTTCGGTCGCTTGTGAACAACCCGCGGAACGATTCGCGGGAGTTGATCGCGTGCGTGCCCGAGCGTGGGGGTGAGCCTGAGAAGGGTGGGAAGGATGAGGGCGTGGATGGGGCGCGATCGGGGTTCCTATTCTGATCGGCCATGATCACGCCTTCACCGACGACGAAGATTGATGCCGGGCTTGCACGCGGGGTGTACGAGGGGATGACCTCGTCGGTGTCGGGGCGGCCGGCGCTGTTGGTCTTTGGCGTGCCGAACACGAGTTACCAGTTGCACCTGGTGCCCAAGGGTGAGATCCGCGCGGCCAAGGGCGGGCGCCTCATCGGAACGATCCACGCGCAGGCGAGGCGGATCGATGTCGTGCAGACGGGCGGACGGTTCGTGGAGCCTGTGGCGGGGCGGCCTCGTCGCGTGCAAGGTGTCGTGGTTCGCGTTGAAGGCGGGGCGGTGGTGGTGGATGCGGGGACGGTGATCCACTGCACGCCGACGGACCCGAGGCAGGTCGCGGAGAAGTTCGAGGCGGGGCAACTGGTGAGTTTCGATGTGCTGGCGGGGGCGACCTATGTGCCGAAGGGGTAGGCATTAGGCACCAGGCATTGGGCACTGGGGGCTCGGCATTCGGCATTCGTGATTCGGCATTCGTATTCAGGTATTCGGGGTTTGCGGCGGAGGAGCCGGTCTGGCCGAAGGGTCTAGCTGGAGGTTGTCAATTTACCGGTTGACGGGGTGTGGATTTGGTGTGAGTGGATGGCGGTTTGGCCGGATTCTGTTCCCCACGGGCATGGTTTCGGATACCATGCGCGTATGGGCAATCTCAATAAAGTATTTTTAATGGGCAATCTCACGCGTGATGTTGAACTTCGTTCAACATCTGGGAGCAATCAAGTTGCTCGGATTGGCTTGGCTGTGAACCGGCACTGGACTAGTCCTGACGGTGAGAAGAAAGAAGAAACAACATTCGTCGACTGCGAAGCTTGGGGTCGCACGGCTGAGAATATCGCGAGGTTTTTCTCAAAGGGCCGCCCCATATTCATCGAGGGGCGCCTCAAACTCGATCAATGGCAGGACAAGGACTCCGGACAGAACCGATCAAAAATGTTGGTTGTTGTCGAGAGTTTTCAGTTCGTCGACAGCAAAGGCGGCGGCGGTGGGGGAGGCGAAGGTGGTGGCGGCGGCGGGAACTACTCGTCGGCGCCTCGGCAGGCTTCACGGTCGGCCTCGGGGACTGGTTCCGGGCGGCCTGCGCCGGCGCATGAGCCTGAGCCGGATGACATTCCGTTTTGAGAAGTCGTTGGAGTTGGTCCAGTAGAACGGGTAGTCACAGGCGGGATGCTTGTGCCACGAGATTGTGTAGATCGTTCTCTGGGTTGGACTTAGATCGCACGCGTGGGACGGGCGGCCTCGGGGTCGATCGCCTACACTTTCCGTTCACATCTCACCCCCGTTGGGGTCGGTTCGACGTGGTGTCGCTCTCCGGCTCCTCACTTTCCCCGCCTAGCCAATATCGCGGGAGACAAGGACAGCATCATGGCCAAGACCGTCAAACTTCTGCTCACCGAGTCCGTCGATAGCTTGGGCATCGTCGGCGATGTGGTCGGCGTTCGTCTCGGGTACGCCCGGAACTTCCTCCTGCCGCGTGGCTTGGCGACGACGCCCAGCGACGAGTTGATCCAGCAACTCGCGTCGAAGCGGGCCGAGGCGCAGAAGCAGCTCGCGCTCCTCCGCAAGCAGCGCGAGGACATGGTCAAGAAGATCGAGGGGATCTCGATCGAGTTGATCCGCTCGTGCAACGATCAGGGCATCCTGTACGGCGGCGTGACGCAGCAGGAACTCGCGACGGTGCTGACCGAGAAGGGCTACAAGGTCAAGCCGCGTGAGATCCGCATCAACGAGACGATCAAGCGCCTCGGGACGTACGACATCCACGTGAAACTCGACTCGGACCTCGACGCGACGCTGAAACTGAAGATCAATCCTGATCGCGAACTGGATCTGGACGAGGAGAAGCCCGAGGCGGCGGCGAGCGAGCACTCTCCGGCCGAGGGCGCGGCTCCGGCGGAGAACGCCGAGGGCGGCGAGAAGAAGGCCCGCAAGCCGCGGGCGAAGGCCGAGACCGCGCAGTAACTCGCTGGCTTCACTTCTGATGGAATGTCCAAGCACGACACAGGCCCCGGCAGTTTGCTGGGGCCTGTTTCATTGGCGGTGAAGAGTTGGTGTGCTGGATCTCAGCCGCGCCAGGCGACGCCGAGATGCCACGCGAGCCAGACGGCGACGCCGGCGTAGACACCCGCGAAAAGGTCGTCGATGAGGATCCCCCAGCCGCCTGGGACGCGCTGGAGCGAGCGGGCCGGCCAGGGTTTCAGGATGTCGAAGATGCGGAAGGCGAAGAACGACAGGACAATCGTGAAGATCGCGGCGCGCACGTCCTGCATCGCGGCGGTGGGGAGCATGAGGAGGGTGACGGCCTGGCCGGCGGTCTCGTCGGCGACGACCTGGCCCGGGTCTTTCTTTCCGAATCGTGCCTCGGCGAAGTCGCCGTCGCGCACGCACGCCCAGGAGAAGACGACGGCGATGAGGACCATGGCGGCGTCGAAGAACGCGCGGTGATCGGCGGGCCCGAGGCCGACCGCCACGAGAATGAGGGCGAGGACGATGGGCGGGAGCGAGCCCCACGTCCCCGAGGCGGGGCGCATGTGTCCCAGGCCGAAGGTGGTGATGAGGCGGAGTGGCCGCCGCTGGAAGGGATCGATCGCCATGAAGCTCCTGGGTGTGCTCGCGGCATGGAGGGGATGGCCCAGCCGCGAGAGCATCAGGGTAGACGCGCCGGTGTCGAGGTCGACTGGCGTTGGGCGATCGTGGGCGTGATCAGCACCCCTCGCCGAATCGGACGAGGTAGTAGAGCAGGTCGTCGATGGTGACACCGGCGTCGGGTGTGCCTGTGCCGCTGCCATCATCCACGTCGGCGGCGATGGACCCCTGGGCGAAAATATCCAGGTAGTAGAGGAGGTCGTCGATGGTGACACCGCCATCGGGTGTTCCTGTGCCCGAGCCGTCGTCGGTGTCGGCGATGCAGGAGTTCGATTCGCAGGAATCGGGGATGCCGTTGGCGTTGGTGTCGGGCGCGGGAGTGACGGGAACGATCTTGAAGATCGAGCCAGCGCCGGCGGTGGTGGACCAGTTGCAGGCGTAGATCTCGCCGTAGAAGTCCTCGCCGAAGGAGACGAAGGTGCCTGGGATTGGGAGCGTCGCGGTGCGTTCGACGTACGCGGTGACGGTGTCGTTCACGTATCGGAACGAGAAGATCTTTCGATTCCAGTCGCCGAAGAAGTAGGTGCCTTGGAGATCGGGCATGGCGCAGCCGCGGTAGACGTACCCGCCGATGATGGCGGTGCCGACGGCGTGGGTGTACTCGTAGGTCGGGCCTAGCGAGGGCGGAAGTGTTGCGGGGCAGCCGGCGTATCCGGTCGCAAAGGTACCCTCGCGGCAGCGCCAGCCGAGGAATCCGCCGTTGGTGGTTGGCGGGATCACGGTGACTTCTTCGCGTGCCGATTGCCCGACGTCGCCGATCCAGAGATCGTGCGTCTCGCGATCAAAGGAGCATCGCCAGGCGTTGCGCAGGCCATAGACCCAGATCTCGGGCTGGAATCCGGCTTCGCCAACATGCGGATTGGTCGCGGGGATCTGGTAGTGCTTGTTGGCGTCGGCGGGGAAGCCGTCGTCGTCGGTTGTGCCGGGGATTCCGTCGGGGCCATTGAGGTCGAGGCGGAGAATCTTGCCCATGAGGACGTTGGTGTTGGAGGCGTTGTTTTGCGGATCGGTCTCGCCGCCGTCGCCCGTGGGGATGTAGAGATACCCCGCGGGATCGAAGTCCATCCACCCCGAGCGGTGCTGCTTGACGGTGTACGGAATCCGCAGGATCTGCTGGAAGGAGTTGGGGTCGGCGACATTGGGATCGACCGAGACTCGGAAACGTGCGATGACCGTGTCGGCGAGGCTAGAGGTGCCGACGGTGTAGTTGAGATAGAAGTAGCCGTTGTTCTGGTAGTCGGGGTGGAAGGCGATGCCGAGGAGTCCGTACTCGAGCACATAGCCATCGGAGCCGGTGAGGCGTGCGCCGACGTCGATGAAGGGCGTGGGCTGCATGACGCCATTGACCATGACCTTGACCTTGCCACGCTGCTCGACGATGAAGAGCCGCGAGGGGTCGTTGGGGGCGTGGGTGACGAAGATGGGTTGGGTCAGCCCGGTGGCGACGCTCTGGAATCGGATGGGCGGGTCGACGGCGAGGGCGCGGAAAGTAAAGACGACAACACCGAGCACGGCTCCGATGTATGCGCAGCGTCGAATGTTCATGATGTGGGCTCGCCGAAAAAAGTTGCCCCCGCGAGCAGCCGGATATCAACGTACAGGAAACGACTCGGAAGGTCAACAGGAGACTGCCCCGCGAACGCAATGAGGCTACTGACGCCCGAAAATCTGCATCGCCCTGTGGAGATAGGGAATCCCGCTCAGAATCGTGACGCCCACGGTGAGCCAGACGGCGATGTCGATGACCCAGCGCCCCCAGGTGCCCGGGGTGATTCTGGTGAACCCGAGGACCAGAAGGATCAGGGGGATGACGCAGGCCTGGAGGATCATCTTGGCCTTGCCCGACCAGGTGGCGGAGAAGTCGTGCCCCTGGGATTCGGCGACGGCGCGGATGGAGGTGACGAGGAGTTCGCGCCCGAGGATGACGACGACCATCCAGGTGTGGACGCCGCTGACGTGGAGCATCTCGAGGCCGCCCTCACCGTCGGCGATGGGCGTGCCGAAGGTCGGGCCGGCGAGCATGATGAACCCGCCGACGACGAGGACCTTGTCGGCGAAGGGGTCCATGATGCGGCCGAAGGCGGAGACGACCTTCCAGCGCCGTGCGAGCGGGCCATCGATTGCGTCGGTGACGGCGGCCAGACCAAAGAGTGCGGCGGCGACGAGATACGCGATCAGGGGATGACGCGGGGAGACGACGAGTTCGCGGGCGGGATAGTTCCAGACGGCCAACAGGGTGAAGAAGGCGATGGCGATGAGCAACCTCATGCCGGTCAAGGCGTTGGGGAACCATCGTCGCCAGCCAAGGGTTGCTGGAGCGGGAACTGTCGAGGCAGCCGCGTGCGTCATCGCACCCAGAGCGTAGCGGCACGCGTGCCCAAAGCCGACGTTGGTGCGGCGTTGGTTGGTTGAAGATCGGGTCAGCGGGCACTATCCTCAGGGCCTTATGGGGTGCCGCGCCGGATCGAACGGGCGAACACTCCCATGGCTCTTGACCCTGATCGGTGGCGTGTGCCCCGATCGGAGGTCCTTCCGACCGCTCTATCCGCATGGAATCGCCCGAGTGAGCGACCTGATCCAACCGATTCTGCTGTACGCCTGCGTCGCGCTCGGGGCCGTGGGCGTGCTGATGTCGCTTCCGCGAAAGGGCCCGAACCCGCAGGTGCTGGGCGCGCTCCTGGCTGGGGCGGCGGCGGGGATCGTCTTTATCGTGCTGGGCATGAACGCCAAGCACGCGGCGGATGCGGCTCCCGGGAACTCTGTGGGGCTCACCAATCCGTTCTTCTACGTCTTCGCGTTGCTCGGGTGCGGGTCGGCACTGCGGATGATCACGCACCAGCGGCCCGTCTATGCGGCGATGTGGTTCATCATGACCGTACTCTCGACCGCCGGCATCCTCGTGCTGCTATCGGCGGAGTTCATGGCGGCGGCACTGGTGATCGTGTACGCCGGGGCGATCCTCATCACGTACCTCTTCGTGATCATGCTCGCGACACAAGCGCCGGCCGAGGGCGAGGATGAGGTGCTCGCGGAGTATGACACGGTGGCCCGCGAGCCGATCGCGGCGACCATTGCCGGCTTTGTCGTACTCGCAGTGCTGACGACGCTGCTCTTCCGAGGCATTCCGAAACTTCCCGAGGCGACGCCACGGGCGGTCTCGTCGCAACTCGTGGACATGCCGCGGAAGGTTGACCGGATTCTCGAGGCGCACGGGCTGCTTCAGGCCGGCGATCGTGCTGTGATGGGACCGAGCGGCGAGTTCCTGACGATCGTGAAGGCCGACCAGAGCGAGCGGGTCTTGGCACGGAACGAGTGGCCCGAGGACCTGCGTCTGACCAACGTCGAGCAGGTCGGGTTCAACCTGCTGCGCGACCACCCCGGCTCGATCGAGATCGCCGGCGTGATCTTGCTCATGGCGATGCTCGGCGCGGTGGTCCTGTCGCGCAAGCAGGTGCAGATCGACGAGGATCGCAAACTCCACGAATCGCGCCGGTTGAGTGACGCGGCCGAGCGGGTCGAGGGGGCGATGTCATGATGACAACCGCGATGTCGACTACGTCCTCCACGCTCGCGCAGTTGGCGTACCCGGCCTTTGTGTCGCACCCGACGCTGGCGCACTATCTCTTCCTGTCGGCGGTGCTCTTCACGCTGGGGCTGATCGGATTCCTGACCCGGCGCAACCTCATCATCATGTTCCTGTGCACGGAGTTGATGTTCCAGGCCGCAGGGATCGCGCTCGTCGCGTTCGGGCGGTACCACCTGGACATGAACGGGCAGACGTTCCTGATCTTCGTGCTGACGATCGCCGCAGCGGAGGCGGCGATGGCGTTGGCGCTCGTGGTGCTGCTCTTCCGCCGGAACGAGTCGTTGTCTGCCGAGGAATGGTCCGACCTGAAGGGGTGAGTTTTTCGCCGATCTCGATCGACGCCGCCATGCTTGACGCTCTCCACCAAACCTTGTCCCACGTCGTACCGTCCTTCGCCGGCATGACCAGCGCGACGCCTGGTGCTGGCGATGCCGAGCACGCGGCCTTGGGTCTCTCGAGCGGCCTTGTGCTGGCGATCGTGGGCCTGCCCATGCTCGCCTTTGTGCTCAACGCGATCTTTGCGGCGATGCGCGTCAAATCGAAACTCCCGGCGTACATGACGGTCGCGTGCCTCGCGCTCGCGTTCGTCTGCACCGCGGCAACCTTTTTCACGGCGAACGGGCACGGCTGGAGTGGCGGCGAGGGACATGGAGCCTCGTTCCAGGTCGTTCAGGCCTTTCGCTGGCTCGATATCAAGACCTCGGACACGTCGTCGTTCGTCGCGAACTTCTCGTTCTACATGGATTCGTTGAGCGTCCTGTGGATGCTCTTTGTGACCGGGCTGGCGACGCTGATTGCACTCTACGCAAGCGAGTACATGTCGCACGATGTCGGCAGCGGATACAACCGGTTTTTCGCCGCGTTCAGCCTCTTCGTCTTCTCGATGGCCTGCCTGGTGATGGCGGACAACCTCGTCCTGCTCTACCTCGGCTGGGAGGGCGTGGGCCTCTGCTCGTACCTGCTCATCGGCTACTTCTACAAGAAGCCGGCGGCGGTGGCGGCGGCGAAGAAGGCCTTCATCGTCAACCGCATCGGCGATCTCTTCCTGGCGCTCGGCATCATGCTGACGTTTGTCCACTTCGGGAGCGTCGAGTACAGCGTCGTCTTCGAGAAGGCCGCGGTGTACTTGGACGCCCTCAAGGCCGGAAGACTGGGCGATATCCCGATGATCGCGAAGATCATCCCGCTGCTCTTCATTGGCGGGGCCTTCGGCAAGTCGGCGCAGTTGCCTCTGTACGTGTGGCTCCCCGACGCGATGGAAGGCCCGACGCCGGTCTCGGCGCTGATCCATGCCGCCACGATGGTGACGGCCGGGGTGTACCTCGTCGCGCGGATGTTCCCGTTCTTCCTGCTCTCGGAGACGGCCCTGCCGATCGTGGCGTGGGTCGGGGCGCTCACGGCCCTCTTCAGCGCGACGATCGGGATGGCCCAGTTCGACATCAAGCGCATCATGGCCTATTCGACGGTATCCCAACTCGGGTACATGTTCGCCGGGCTGGCGGTGCTCTCGACAGCGGGCGGCGTGTCGCACGTCGTCACTCACGCGTTCTTCAAGGCACTGCTCTTCCTCTGCTGCGGCGCGGTGATGCACGGCTTTGGGGGGCAACTCGACCTGCGCAAGTTGTCGGGCGTGATGAAGATGCCCGGGTGGCGGATCGTGGGCGTGGGCATGCTCGTGGGGTGCCTCAATCTCGCGGGGTTCCCCTTCACGGCCGGGTTCTTCTCCAAGGACATGATCCTCGCCGAGGCGTTCGTCACGCCCGGGATGTCGATGGTCGGGTGGATCCTTGTGCTGACGGCCGGGCTCACCGCGTACTACACCTTCCGCGTCTTCTTCCGTGTCTTCATGGGACCCGTGCAGTTCGAGATGGGCGATGAGGGACACGGGAGCGACGCCGCCCACGCCGACGACCACGGCCATGATCATGGCCACGACCAAGGGCATTCACACAGTGCCGATCACGCGCACGATCACGGGCATCACGACGCCCATCCCCACGCGCCGGGCTGGGCGATCAATTCCGTCCTCGCGACGCTCGCCATCCTGGCGATCGCGGCTATGGGGTTGTTCTTTGTCGGTGGGAAGCACGGCGCGATCGCGTCGCTCGTGGAGCATTCCACGGCCCAGTTCGCCTCGCCGTTCGCCCACCATGAGGCCGGCGCGGGCGAGCACGTCGCCGACGCCCACGCGGCCCTGAGCGTTGTGCCGAACTTCGTCGCGCATCCCCACGAGGCCCACGCAGGCACGATCTTCGGGATGGACCCGCACAAGGCGATGTACTTCGTCTCGGGCGTGGTCGGGGCGTTGGGCATCGCGATCGCGTTCGTCCTCCACTTCCTCGGGCGCACGACCGCGGCGACGGCGAACGCCGACAGATTGCTCCCCATGCTTGGTTCGATCCCACGCTGGGCGCAGCACAAGTGGTACGTGGACGAGTTCTATGACTTCCTGATTCGCAAGCCGATCCTCGTGCTCGCGCACATCTTCCACTTCATCGATCGCATGTTCGTCGATGGGCTGGTGAACCTCGCGGGAATCCTGCCCCGCCTCACCGGGAACGCCATCCGTCCCAGCCAGTCGGGCGTGCTCCACGGCTATGCCCTAGGCATGGCGGGTGGCATCGCGATGATTCTGGCCATTGTTCTTGTCGTCGCCTGGAACTAGTCACACGAAGCACACACCTCCATGATTCTTCTCTGGCTCATCCTGCTCCCCATCGTCGCCGCGATCGTCGTCGCTCTCGGGCCGTCGCGTCAGGCGAGGCCGATCGCGCTCTTCACGACGCTGGCGGCGCTCCTGGGCGGCGCGTACGCGTTGTTCACGTTTGATTATGCCAACAGCGCCGATTTCCAGTTCGCGGTGCAGGTGCCGTGGCTGAAGCAACTCGGTGTGACGCTCTCGGTGGGGGCGGATGCCGTCTCGCTTTTCCTGATCGCGCTCACGGTGCTGCTCGGGCCGATCTGCGTGCTGGCCTCGACCACCGCGATCACGACGCGCGAGCGGACGTACTACGCTTGGTTCCTCGTGCTGCAGGGAGCCGTCACGGGCGTGTTCGCGGCCCGCGATCTGGTCTTCTTCTACGTCTGCTTCGAGTTCACGCTGATCCCCATGTTCATCCTGATCAGCCTCTTCGGCTCGACGAATCGCAGGAAGGCCGCGATCAAGTTCTTCCTGTACACATTCACCGGCTCGATCATCACGCTCGCGGGCCTGGCGTACGTCGCCTGGTGCCACGTGGACATGGGCAACACGCTCACGTTCGACATCAAGACGCTCGAGGCGACGAGCGCCGCGCTTCCCGCCGCGATCCAGGGGTGGGTGATGCTCGCCCTCCTGCTGGGCTTCGCGGTGAAGGTGCCGCTCTTTCCGTTCCACACGTGGCTCCCTCTGGCGCACACCGAGGCGCCGACGGTCGGCTCGGTGGTGCTCGCGGGCGTGCTGCTGAAACTCGGGACATATGGCATCTTCCGCTTTGTGCTCCCGTTCACGCCCCTGGCCGTGCAGGAGCACGCGCCCCTGCTCGCGGCGGCGTGCATCGTCGGCATCCTCTACGGCGGCCTGATCTGCTGGGTGCAGACCGACGTCAAGAAACTCGTGGCCTACTCGTCGGTCGCCCACCTGGGCTTCTGCATGCTCGGCCTCTTCGCGATGAACAACGTCGGGCTGCAAGGCTCGGTGCTCTACATGATCAACCACGGGCTCTCCACCGGAGCCCTCTTCCTCCTCATCGGGATGATGTACGAGCGTTACCACACGCGCTCGATGAAGGAACTCGGCGGGCTGGCCACCAAGATGCCCGTGTGGGCGACGTTCATGGTCTTCTTCACCATGGCGAGCGTCGGCCTTCCCGGGCTGAACGGCTTCGTGAGCGAGTTCTTCTGCCTGCAGGGCGCGTTCAGCGCCTCGAGCGCGTGGGGGTCGGGTGAGTGGGGGTCGTTGGGGGCGGCCATCCCCGGCGCGACGCTCGGCTCGCTGGGCCCGTGGTACGCCGCGATCGCCGGCATCGGCATGATCGTCGCGGCGATGTACCTGCTCCTGATGCTGGGGAAGGTGGTGTGGGGCAAACTGCTCGAGCCGCACGCGCATCACGCCACGGATCATCACGATGAGCACGCACTCCCGGCGGATTTGACGCGTCGCGAGATCGGCCTGCTCATCCCGCTCGCGGTCCTGTGCGTGGTGCTGGGCGTCTATCCCTCGCTCATCACCGACCCGCTCGAGGCCCCGATCACGCAGACGGTGAAGGCCCTGGGCCAGGCCCGCAATGCCGCGCTCGCCGAGAGCAAGTCCACCGACGCTCCCGCCCCGCGTTCGTCCACGAATCACACCCCGGCGGCGACGGAAACCTCCTCACCCCTCGCCTCGCTCGCCGAGGAACTCCACCCATGATCGATCGTCTCGCCTATC
Organism: Phycisphaerales bacterium; assembly: GCA_016699835.1. NCBI lineage: Bacteria > Pseudomonadati > Planctomycetota > Phycisphaerae > Phycisphaerales > Phycisphaerales bacterium. The sequence goes on along the minus strand of CP064987.1, from coordinate 1,077,438 downwards.
TCTATCCCGAGATCATCCTCTTCGTGACGACGTGCGCGGTGATGGTGGTGGGGCTGTCGAAATCGGCGGCGTCGCGACGAGCCACGCCGTTCATCGCCGGCCTGGGTCTGGTCGTCTCGGCGATCTCGGCGTACACCACGACGCCCGTGGGCGAGGTCGTGAACGCCTCGATGGGCCAGACGATGCTCCCCTCGCTCGCGATGTACTCCAAGGTGATGATCGCGCTGGTGGCGCTCCTGCTGCTCGCCCTCGCCGCCGGAACGGTCGATCGACACGAGGAGGATCTCGTCGCCTCGGGCAAGGCGTCCTTCAATCCGCTCCGCACCAACCGGGCGGAGTTCTACGCGTTCTTCCTCTTCTCGATCACGGGCCTCATGCTCTGCGCCTCGGCCGATGATCTCATCTGGCTCTTCCTCGCCCTCGAACTCACGAGCCTTCCGACCTACATCATGGTGACGATCTCCTCGTCGCGAGATCGCGCGAAGGAAGCGGGCGTCAAGTACTTCTTCCTCGGCGCGCTCGGCGCCGCGGTCTTCCTCTATGGCTTCGCCCTCATCTATGGCGGCACCGGCTCCACGAAACTCAACGCCATCCACGAGGCGATCTCGACCGGCGGCCTCAACGCGATCACGCTCGCGGGCGTGATGCTGGCGCTCGTCGGGTTCGCCTTCAAGATCGCCGCCGTCCCGATGCATTTCTACACCGCCGATGTATACGAGGGCGCCGCTGCCCCGGTCTCGGCCTTCCTCGCGTTCGTTCCCAAGACCGCCGGATTTCTCGCGATCATCCTCCTCTGCGCCACCATCGGGTGGACGGGCCACGAGGGCGTGGACCACGGCCTGCCCGTCGCCGTCCGCGTTGTGCTCTGGGTCATCGCCGCCCTCACCATGACCGTCGGCAACGTCCTCGCGATCCTGCAGTCCTCGGTGAAACGGATCCTCGCGTACTCCTCCGTCGCCCACTCGGGCTACATGCTCGTGGGCGTCATCGCCGGCCCCGGCGATGGCTCTTTCTCACGCAACGGCATCGCCGCGGTCCTCTTTTATCTCGCGGCATACGGCGTGATGAACGTCGGCGCCTTCGCCGTCGTCGCCGCACTCGAGAAGTCCCCCGATCGCGACAGCAAGGGCGAGCCTCGCGAGATCGATCGCGTGGAGGATCTCCGCGGCCTCTGCTCGTCGCACCCGCTGCTTGGCTGGACGATGGTCCTCTCGAGCCTGAGCCTTCTGGGCTTCCCGCCGCTGCTTGGCTTCTGGGGCAAGTTGCCGCTGTTTACGTCGGCGATCAGCGCGCGCGAGATCACCCTCGTCATCGTGCTCGGCCTGAACTCCGCGATCGCCGCGTTCTACTACCTGCGCCTCATGAGCGCCCCCCTGCTCGAGGCGGCGACGCCCACGCAGGACGCTCTCGCCCGCTCGCCCTTCCAGGCTCGTCGCGTCGCGGCGGCCATCTCCGCGGTGGGCGTGATCGTGCTCGCCGTCTTCGCCGGACGGATCATGTCCGCCAGTGAGTCCGCAGCGTCGCTGCGAGACTCCTCGCGCCCCACGGCCCAGGCCGACTAAGCAAGGCTCCAAAGCCCTTCATCATCTTGTGGAACAGGCGTCCCGCCTGTTAATGCCGTTTCTACACACCCTTGACGCGCATGAGCGACTCGTACAACTCATCATCGATGCCAAGGTACTCGCGCATGTGCTTGTCGTAGGTGTCGCTATCTTCTTCGCGTGAAAGGTCCAGGCGAAGTTCGTTGATGACCTTCGTCCCCTGCGAGATCCACGCGTTGAAGGTCTCCTGCGAGATGTGGTCCTTGATCCATTCGCCGACGGGTCCCTTGAAGGGTGGTCGGGCCATCTGGTGCCCGGGCTTGCCGGTTCGACCGCACACGAACGTGCCGCCGCTGGCGCCCGCCGCGGGACCCTTTGCCTTGACCTCAGGTACCGTCGCCCCAATTGCCGCAAGCAGTTCGCCCATCGCCTTCTGGGGCAGTCGATCGCCGCGTTCACCGGCCGAGACGTAACCCGCGGTCAGCACCTCGGCGGCCTTCTCGGTGTCGCCGACCTCGACGAGGGCCTGCCCCGCGAGTTGATAGGCCTTGCTCATCGCCGGGTTGAGGGCGGTGCAGCGCGTGAAGGCGTTGGCGGCGTCACGATGACGCCCGGCCTGGGCATAGGCCTGTCCAAGGCTGAACCACGCCATGTCATTGGTCGGGTCGGCCTCGGGGCGGACCATGGTCTCGAACTGACGGATGCGATCATTGACGTCCATGGACCAACCCTAGGGGCGTGCGGAGCACGGCACCATATGGGTTGCAGTCGTTACGTCTGCAACACTCCCGTCTTGAACCCGGCTGAGTAGTCCCACCCCTGATTCGCCGCATCGAGCGCCGCGATCAGTTCGTCGCGGGTCTTCTCCGGCTCGATCAACCGATCCACCCACCCCCGGGCGGCGGCGTGGCGGATGTCGGCCTGCTCCGTGTACGCCGCGTGGATCGCGCCATAGATCGCCTTGTGCGCTTCCTCGTCGATCGTCTCACCCTTGCGTTTCCGGCTCGCCTCCTCGATCGTCGTCAGCACGCCCGTCGCCTGGTTGGCGCCCATGACGGCACACTTCGCGTTGGGCCAGGCGAACGACAGGAACTGATCGAAGGCCCGCCCGCACATCGCGTAGTTCCCCGCGCCGTACGAGCCACCCATGACGACGACGATCTTGGGCACGATGCAGTTGCTCATCGCGTTGACCATCTTCGCCCCGGCGCGGATGATGCCGCCCTGTTCGCTGTCGCGCCCGACCATGAAGCCGGTCGTGTCATGGAGGAAGATGATCGGGATCTTGCGCTGGTTGCAATCCATGATGAAGCGGGCGGCCTTGTCCGCCGAGTCGTCATAGATCACGCCGGGCATGTTCACGCTCTTGGTGGGTCCGGCCTTGCCGCCCGCCATGGTCTTCTGGGTGAGTTTCTTCTGGTTCGCGACGATGCCGCACGCGTGCCCGCCGATGGTGGCATAGCCGCAGACGATCGATTGCCCGTACTCGGCCTTGTACTCGTCGAAGTCGGTGGCTTGAGAGTCTCCGAGAGCCTTCGCATCCACCAGGCACGCGATGATCTCTTTCACGTCGTACTGCGCGCCAGGCTTATCGGTGAAGGACGACGTGATGCCCGTGGCCGGCCGGGCGGGTGATGCAGACGAAGGCATCTCGGCATCTCGGCATCTCGGCATCGAGGCGTCGGAGTACTTCGCGACGAGCGAGCGCACGCGCTCGATGCACGCCTCATCATCCTTCTCTTTGAAATCGATCGTCCCGCTGATGCTCGCGTGCATCTCGGCCCCGCCGAGTTCCTCGTCCGTGATGTCCTGTCCGATCGCCGCCTTCACGAGCGCGGGCCCGGCGAGATACAACCCAGAGCCTTCCGTCATCAGCAGCGTGTCGCAGAGCACCGGCAGATATCCGCCCCCGGCCACACAATACCCCATGATCGCCGCGATCTGCGGGATGCCCATCGCGCTGATCACCGCGTTGTTCCGGAAGATCCGCCCGAAGTCGTCGGTGTCCGGAAAGACGTCTTCCTGCAATGGCAAAAACACACCCGCACTGTCCACCAGATAAATCAATGGCAGGCGCGCCATCATCGCGATCGTCTGCGCCCGGATGATCTTTTTGCACGTCATCGGGAAGAACGCCCCGGCCTTCACCGTCGCGTCGTTCGCAATGATCATCGTTCGGCGACCGTGCACCACGCCGATGCCCGTGACGACACCCGCGGCTGGCGCCCCGCCGAACTCGCCATACATGCCATGCGCGGCCCACAACCCAAGTTCCTGGAAGCCTCCGGTACCCCCACGCTCCGCGTGGGGCGACTTCGAATGGTCAGGATCCACCAGCCGTGCAACCCGCTCACGGGCCGTCAGCCGCCCCTTCTCGTGCTGGCGTTCGATGGCCTTCGCCCCGCCCCCCTGGCGGATCTTGAACTCATCGATGAGCATGCCATCGGCGAGGTCTCGGAGCATGGAAGGGCTGCTGGAAGACTGAGAGGTCGTGGCGGTGCGGTTCACGTTCGGCGTCTCCGGAGTGTGTGCAGATGAAGGCTACCCCTTTCCGCACCAATGAGGTTGTTGTTTTATGCAGGGTGTGCCAGTCGCACGAGTTCTGGCATCTTGCCTCATTCAAGACCATTCCAGCCACGCCCGATGTCCATGAGCCAACGTCCATTTGTGCGTTTCCATCCCCCGGGCACGTGGTGCCCACAGAGTTATCGAGGTATCCCAGATGCGAATCACCGTCAGCCGCAAGCTCTATGCCCTCTCTCTAGGCGGGGTTGTCACCTCGGCGGTTATCGGGTCCATTGGGATCTCCGCGTTTCATGACTCGGAAGCGGCGCTCAAGAGCGTGGTCATGGCGACCCCCGCCCTCCGGAATCACATGGAGGGAGACATGATGCACGACGCGATCCGGTCGGACGTGCTCGCGGCCATGCTCGCCGCAAGCCCCGAGGACGCCGCTTCGGCCAAGGAGTCGCTCGATGAGCATGCCTCGAACTTCAGGCGTCTCCTCGCGGAGAATCGCGAACTGCAACTCTCCGGCGACGTGGGGGCCGAGCTCACCAAAGCCGCGCCCCTCCTTGAGTCCTACATCGACGCCGCGGAAGGCGTGGTCTCGCTTGCTTCGACCGAGCGCGCCCGTGCCGAGTCCCTGATGCCCAAGTTTACCGAATCATTTGAGCACCTCGAAGTGGAACTCGGAACGATATCTGACCTGATCGAGAAGACCGCCAGCGACGCCCAATCCGCCGCGGAGGCGACCATGGCCCGCGCCCGGGCGTTGATCATCCTCGCGGTCACGCTCATGAGTGTGGGCGCCCTCGCCGCCGCATTCTTCATCGTGCGTTCAATCACGCGTCCCCTCGCGGCCTGCCGCGAACTCCTGGGGCGTATGGCGGCGGGAGACTTCACGGGCAGGCTGACTGTCCGTTCGAAAGACGAGATCGCAGACGTCGCGATCAGTTGCAACGAGACCGCCACACGCATGGGCGAACTGATCGCCCAAGTCACGCGCTCCGCGAGGGAGGTGGCAGGCGCCGCCCAGGAGATCGATGAGGCCATGGAGGAGTCCACGGCCTCCGCCAAGGAGCAGTCCCAGGGCGTCAACCAGATCGCCGCCGCCATCGAGGAACTGTCAGCGTCCGCCATCGAGGTGGCCCGCAAGGCCGAGACCGCTTCGGGGCGTGCCACCGAGTCCGGTTCGGTCGCGGGCGAGGGCGTGAGCGTCGTGAACGAGACCATCGATCAGATGCAGTCCATCTCCAGCGTTGTCATACGCACCTCCGAGCTCGTGACGGAACTGGGCAAGCGAGGCGTGGAGATCGGCGAGCTCGTCAGCGTCATCGACGACATCGCCGATCAGACGAATCTGCTGGCGCTGAACGCCGCAATTGAGGCGGCGCGCGCCGGCGAGCACGGGCGCGGCTTCGCCGTCGTCGCGGACGAGGTGCGCAAGCTCGCCGATCGCACCCAGAAATCCACCGCCGAGATCGGCGAGTCGATCCAGGCTATCCGCCATGAAACCCAGCGGAGTGTGGAGGAAATGGCGACGGGACGAGCCCAGGTCCAGACCGGCGTCGAGCGCGCGACCCAGGCGGGGGAGACGCTCCAGCGCATCGTCAGGGCCGCGAGCGACGTGACAGAGAACATCCGATCCATCGCCGCTGGAGCCGGAGAGCAGCGAGCCGCGAGCGATCAGATCAGCGCGACGATCCAGGAGATCGCCTCGATCTCGTCGTCGTCGGCCGAGGGAACGGCCCGCACGAGGCGCATCGCCGAACTCCTCGCGTCCCAGTCGCGTGAACTCGTCGAGGCCGTCTCGCGGTTCAAGATCGCCTGAGCCGCGACGCGGTCTGCCGCCGGAACAAGCCATCCACACCTAGTGGCTCGCACCATCTCACGGTCGCTCGGCAACAGCGCGCTCGCCAGAAACGACCGCCGATCGTCTCATCGACCCGTATGTGATCCGCTTCGTATCGGTGAACTCGAGCTCGATCGACCTCTTCGTGCGCTTGTTGCCGTCGCAGCCGCGCCACTGCCGATCCTCGTTGCGGATCTCGCTCACGCTTGTGGCAGGACTACCCCCTCCCCGAGGGGGATGTCGTGATAGACCCGCCCGAACACGCCTCGCCCTGCATGCGGCGACTCAGGCTGCTCGACGTCGGGCCGATGTCCCAAGTCGAGGTCTGCGCCGGCCTGAAAAGACGGTTTCGCACACTAGCACCAGGCGATTTCCAAAGGATTCCCAGCATGCGCATCTCGGTCACCAAGAAACTCTACTTCCTCTCGCTCGGCGGGATCTGTGCCGCGGGTGTTATCGGGACCATCGGGATGTCCGGCTTCGGAGACTCGAAAGACTCGCTGGACAGCGTGGTGAACACGACGGCGGGCCTGCGACACCACCTCGAGGGCGACATGATGCACGACGCCATCCGGGCCGACGTGCTCGCGGCCCTGCTCGCCTCGACGCCCGAGGAATCCAAGGCCGCGATCGACTCGCTGCAGGAGCACGCCAAGTCCTTCAAGGAGGCACTCTCGGCGAATCGTCAACTGCAACTCCCCGAGGAAGTGGGGCGGACCCTGACCAGGATCGCGCCCGCGCTCGAGGACTACATCCGCGCCGGCGAGGAGCTCGTCTCGCACGCCGCGACCGATCGCGCTAGGGCCCAGGCGGATCTCCCCAACTTCATCACGGCCTTCGAGAATCTCGAGGTACTCCAGGGCTCGGCCTCGGATCTCTTCGAGAAGGCCGCGAACGACGCGCGGGAATCCGCGGAGTCCACGCTGGCGCACGCGCGATCATTGATCCTCGTCGCCATCGGTGTGATGGGCGTGGGCGCTCTCACGGCCGCGTATCTGATCGTCCGCTCGATCACGCGCCCTCTGGAGTCGTGCCGTGAACTTCTCGCGAACATGGCCGCCGGTGACTTCACTGGGCGTGTGACCGTCGGCACCACCGACGAGATCGCCGACCTGGCAAAGAGTTGCAACGAGACGGCGATCCGCACCGGCGAACTGATCACCCAGGTCACCCGCGCCGCGCAGGAAGTCGCCCGCGCCGCCCAGGAGATCGATTCAGCGGCGGACGAGTCCACCCACTCGATCCGGCAACAGTCGCAGGGCGTGAACCAGATCGCGGCCGCTATCGAGGAGCTCTCGGCGTCGGCCATCGAGGTCGCCCACAAGGCGGAGTCCGCCTCGGGCCGTGCCGCCGAGTCGGGCTCGGTCGCGGGCGAGGGCGTGAACGTGGTGAACGACACCATCGAACAGATGCAGTCGATCTCGCACGCCGTGACCCGGACGTCGGAACTGGTCTCGGCCCTGGGTCGGCGCGGGCAGGAGATCGGCGAGATCGTGGGCGTCATCAACGACATCGCCGACCAGACGAACCTGGTGGCGCTCAACGCCGCCATCGAGGCCGCCAGAGCCGGCGAGCACGGCCGCGGCTTTGCCGTCGTCGCCGATGAGGTGCGCAAACTCGCCGATCGCACGCAGAAGGCAACGGCCGAGATCGCGCACTCGATCACGGGCATCCAGACCGAGACGCAGCGCAGCGTCGAGGAGATGAAGACCGGGAGTTCGCAGGTCGAGATCGGCGTCGAGCGGGCGACCCGGGCCGGGGAGACGCTCCATCGGATCGTCCAGGCCGCGAGCGACGTCTCCGAGAACATCAGTTCGATCGCCGCGGGCGCCGGAGAGCAGCGTGCGGCGAGCGATCAGATCAGCGCCGCGATCCAGGAGATCGCCGCGGTCTCGACGTCCGCCGCGGAAGGCGCCGAGCGCACGACGCGTGCCGCCGAGACGCTGGCGTCGCAGTCCAGCGAACTCGTCGAAGCGGTCTCGCGGTTCAAGGTCGCCTGATCCAACTCGCCATGGAGGCTCAGACCGCGGAGCGATACGAGCCACGGTCTTGTGGCAGGAGGACCTTTGCCAGGGCACTTGCCACAAACGCCCGTCGATCATCTCGGAGCATCGACCCGAAGGTGATCCGCTTCGCGTTGGTGATCTCGAGCACGATCTGTTTCTTCGTGCGCTTGTCGCCGTCGCTGTCGCGGTACTGCCGGTCCTCGTTACGAATCTCGTTCACGCCCGTGGCGTCGAATCGCTTCGTGAAGCCGATGGATCCGATCCCGGTGAAGACCTTCCCCTCGCCGCCCCGCACGCGGACCTCGGTGTGCCCCATCATCGACGTGAGAAGCGCACCGATCATCGCGGACCCGATCAGGATGAACGGCGTGAGGAAGAGCCACAAGAACAGCGTCATGCCGACGCTCATCGTCGAGCCGTTCATCTTCGGTGCGGGGAACCAACTGGGCTGGGCGAGGCCCAGGTTGTGAAGCGTCGCCGAGATCACAAGCGCCACAAAGATCGAGACGATGCCGTTCCAGAACGCCGAGATGAAGAGCAGACCGAGCGTTGACCCCAGCGATCGGCACGACGCGCCCACGCGGAGTTCGAGACCGTCGTCGCGATACCAGGCGCCCGCTGGTGGATTCGTGATGTCGACATTCGGATCCAGCGGCACGCTGCTCGCCTGACCCGAGAGCGACGTCGTCACGTTGCACGCCCGACAGAAGGCAACATCCGTGACGACGTTCACATCCTCCGATGGGATGGTCTGATGACACCTCGGACACGTCGGCGTGTGCGCGAGCGACGAGACCGCTAGGGCGTTCATGCGGGACTGGAGTTTCTCTCGAATCCCCATGCGTGAAGAATCTCGTGGACGCAAGTCATTGTCCAGCATGGCTTTGATATCGATCATTCTCCGTTCACACTCCAAACTGTTGACGAACGTTTGGGTTCTGGTATCATGTTTATGTCAGGCTCGCGTCCAGCGTCGCCCCTGACCGGTTTTTGGATCATGGTTGGTCCAAGGCCGCCTCACGCTGGGTCCGTCCAACCGCGTCCGTTCCGGCGGCCGTAGGGAGGGCACCCAAGAAGGGAGGGGCCGGCATGGCCTCGAACACAGCAACAGAGTCGAAGTCCGCGCGCGCACCGAAGAACGACGCCCCCAAGGTCGAGATCAAACTCGAAGACCGGGCCAAGCAGCAGGCGCTCGACCGGACGCTCCAGCAAATCGACAAGACCTTTGGCAAGGGCGCCATCATGCGGATGGACGAGGACGCCTTCCTCGCCATTCCCGGCATCTCCACGGGCTCGATCTCCCTCGACCTGGCCCTGGGTGGCAAGGGCGTCCCGCGTGGGCGCATCGTCGAGGTTTTCGGACCTGAGTCCTCCGGCAAGACGACCCTCGCCCTGACGATCGCGGCTCAGGCCCAGAAAGAAGGCGGCGTGGCGGCCTTCATCGACGCCGAGCACGCCCTCGACCCCTCCTGGGCCCGCAAGATCGGCGTGAACATCGACGAACTCCTCGTCAGCCAGCCCGACTCGGGGGAGCAGGCGCTCGAGATCTGCGAGATGCTCGTCCGTTCCAATGCGGTCGATCTGATCGTGGTGGACTCGGTGGCGGCGCTGACGCCCAAGGCCGAGATCGAGGGGGAGATGGGCGACGCGGTGGTGGGGCTCCAAGCCCGCCTCATGAGCCAGGCGATGCGAAAACTGACCGGCGTGATCGCCCGATCGAACTGCACCGTCCTCTTCATCAACCAGATTCGCGAGAAGATCGGCGTGATGTTCGGCAGCCCCGAGACCACGACCGGCGGACGCGCCCTGAAGTTCTACTCCTCGGTCCGAATCGACGTCCGTCGCACGGGCGCTCTGAAAGATGGCGAGAGAACCATCGGCAGCCGCACGCGTGCCCGCGTCGTCAAGAACAAGATCGCCCCGCCGTTCCGCGATGCCGAGTTCGACATCATGTACGACGAGGGGATCTCGGCGTCGGGCGACCTGCTCGATCTCGCCGTGGCCTGCGACGTCGTCGAGAAGTCGGGCTCGTGGTTCAGTTACAAGTCCACGCGCGTCGGGCAGGGACGCGAGGCGGCGAAGCAGTTCATCAAGGACAACCCGGATCTCGCGAAGGAACTCCGCCAGGCCGTCCTCGCGATCCGCGGCGCCCAACTCAAGAACGCTCCGGCGAGCGCGGCGATGGACGACGACGAAGAGCCGTCGGACGAATAAGACATGACCACGCGCCGAGTGCGAGTCGGCGCACCTGAACAACCACATGACCTCGTTCACAGGCCCCGCTCTAGGGGGCCTGTTTTCATGGGCGGGTATGGGCGCGGCGTGGGTGGTGGGGGTGCACAAAAAAACGACGGAACGCGCTCGTGCGCGTTCCGCCGCCACAGAAAGGAGATTACACGGATTCGATGGGCGAGCGCCCAGCGGGCGCGTGGCCCGTGATTACTCGGTGGGGAGGTCGGCCGCGTCGGAGGCGTTGGTGATGGTGCCGTTGGTGGTGGAGGAGTCGGACGCGGCGATCTGCTGGGCCTTCTCGAAACTGGCCTGGGCGAGGCGGTCCTTGCCCGAGTCCTGATAGATCATGCCCAGGAGCATGAAGGCGTCGGCGGTCTGCTCGATGGCGAGAGCCTGACGGACCGCACGCTCGGCATTGGGGAAGTCCTTGGTCTCGCGGGCGTGCAGGCCACGGAGCAAGTAGCCCTCGGCCCGACGCGGCGCGAGCGCCACCACGCGGTTCGCCGCCGAGCGAAGGTTCGAGAGGTCGTTGACGAGGTAGCAGGCGTTGCCCAGGGCGATCCACGCCTCGGCGTCGGCGCTGCCGACGTGGTCGTTGGTGAGCGTGAAGAGGATGTCGCGCGCCTGGACGGGGCGATCGGTCTTGATGAGGCAGGTCGCCTGGAGGAGTTTGAGGTCGCGACGCTCCTTGAAGGCGTCGTTGGACATGAGGCGGGCGAGCGTGGTTTCGGCGCCGGCGTAGTCCTGGGTCTGGACCTGGGCGCGGGCGAGGTCCTCCTGGATACCGTAATCATCAGGGCTGAGCATGCGGGCGATCTCGAAGAAGTCGGCCGCCTTGTCGTAGTCCTTCTCGATCATGGCGATGTGCCCGAGCGTCTGGCGGACGCCGGCGTTGTGCTCGAAGGTGTTGAGACGCTGCGTGAGGAAGTCCTTGGCCTCGAGCATGCGGTCGAGGTCCATCATCATCTCGGCCGCGGCGATCGCGTACTGCGGATTCTCCGGGTCGAGTTCGACGGCCTTGGTGTAGAACGCCAGCGCCTTGTCCTTCTGCGCGAAGCGCTCGTGGAGGACGCCCAGGAAGTACTGGGGATCGACGGCGTTGGGATCGATGGCGACGGCGTTGTTGAAGGCGAGGCCGGCCTCTTCGAGTTCGCCCTGCTCCATCAGAATTCGCCCGCGCAGCACGTGCGATTTGGTGACGGAAGGGTTGAGTTCGAGGGCGATGTTGACATGCTTGAGAGCCTTGTTGAGATCGCCGGCGAGGAAGGCCTGGTGCGAGGTCTGCCACTGGGTGGCGGCCTTGATCGCGTCCATCTTCAGTTTGGCGCTGCTCACGTGCTGGGCCGTGGAGGCGCCGTGTCCGGAGCATCCGACGAGCGAGCCGGTGGCAAGAATGGCGGCGACGAGAATCAGCGAACGGGTCTTCATAATCGGTGTCCTTTTCTTGTGTTCGTGTCGTGTGTCGGAACGAAAACGCGGGAGCGTCTCTCGACGCCCCCGCGTGTGTCATGTGCGGGAGTGCCGAGAACTCAGTCGTTGGAGTTCATCGACAGGCGCGAGGCCGGGGTGAAGGAAGAGTTCTCGGAATTCCGGACGATCATCCAGCGGAACATCCCCGACGTGGCTCCCCGGGGGAGGGTGTCGGCGAGGCGACGCAACTCCGTGCTGTCGACCTTGCTCTGGGGCTCGGGAGCCGGCTCGACTTCCGGGGCGGCGTCGAGGTTGAACTCATCGAGGTTCGGCTCGAGGCCCTGATCGCTGGCGCTGGTCTCGATGCGGACGCCGCTCGAGGGATTGGTGTTGTTGGACTGCGGCGCGGGGGTGAAGACGGACTGATTGTCCGGGTTCGCTGCGGGCGCGGGCTGCGCGGGAGCCGGAGCCGGCGCGGGCTCGACGATGACGTTCATGGACCCGTCGGTCGGCTCGTCCCAGTTGTTGAAGTCCTCGGGCTGGGCGGACGGCTCGTTCATGGGAACGGTGACGTTGGCGTTCTGCCCGGGGTTGACGTGCCAGAACTCGGCGACGTCGAAGGGAACCGGCTCGCCCGAGCGGACCTGGGTCTCGCCGCGGCGGAGGATGCTCTCGCCATGGATGATCTCCTCGAGCATGCTGCGCCCCGCGGAGGTCTTGACCTGGCCGGTGACGCGCTCGCGGAGAGCCATGGCGTCGGCCTGGACGGGGTTGAGCGCGAGCGAGGAGGAGAGCTTCCAGTTCGCCTCGTCGTTCTTGCCCTCGCGGAAGAGGCGCTCGGCCTCGACGTTGCGGGCGGCGCTCATGCGGTCGCGGCTCCACGGAAGGACGCCGTTGCGGGCGCCGGTGCGGGCGCGATCGGCGAACTCCATGCCCCGAGCGCCCATGTCGGCGAGGGTGGCCTCGTTGACGATGCTGGGCGTGATAAGGAAGATGATCTCGTTGCGCTCGGTCACGTCGTCGTTCCCGCGGAATGCCGCGCCGATCCACGGGAGGTCTCCGAGGAACGGAATCTGGCGACGCGTGGCGGTGGTGGACTCGCGGAAGAGGCCGCCGAGAACGATCGTCTCGCCGTCGCGCACGATGACGTTGGTGACGAGTTCGTTGGTGATCTCGTCGGGAATCGTGACGGTCTGCCCGCCCGAGTCCTGGACGTCGCGGATCTGTGCTTCCGAGACCTGCGGCTTGAGTTCCATGCGGATCTTGCCGTCGTTGCTCACGAAGGGGCGGAAGTACAACTGCGTACCAGTGTCAAGGAACTGCACGGTCTGGGTCGTCGCGGTGTCGGTGGACGTCGTGCTGACGTAGCCGACCTTACGACCGACGAGGACGCGGCTGGGCATGCGGTTGAGGGCGAGCAACTTAGGGTTGCTGAGGATGGTGGTGTCGGTGACCTCGTCGAGGACACGGATGAAGGCCGAGACGTCACCGTTGGTGATGCCGAGCTTGAGGGTGTTGGCGCCGCTGGTGCCGCCGACGCTGCTCACCAGGCCCATGCCCTCGCCGTCGGCAGTGGAGCCGGCATTGGTGGCGTCGGACTGCAGGGCGTTGACGACCTGGAGTGGCGCGGCGAAGTCGGCGAAGTCGATGTCGCCGACGAGGGCGAAGTCGACACCGAACGCGTTCTGCTCATTGAGGCGGGTCTGGAGGATGGTCGCCTCGACGAGAACCTGGGAGGGAGGCGTGTCGAGTTCGGCGAGACGGGCGAGGATCTCGTTGACGTTCTCCTCGAAGTCGGCGACGAGCAGGGTCGCGCCGTGGGCGAAGTTCTCGCCACCCGTGGGGCCGTCGAGTGAGCCGAAGGCCTCGACCTTCCCGTTGGACTTGATGGAGCCCTTCTCGCTGAGGAGCGAGGAGACGAAGTCGGCAGCATCGACGGCGCTGAGGTAGTTGAGGCGGATGACCTTGCTGGTCATGACCTGGTTGGCCTTCTCGATTTCGGTCAGTTCCTGGAGGGTGTAGACATAGACGAAGTTGCCCTTCTCGATGTAGCCGAAGCCGTTGGCGTGGAGGATGGCATCGAGGGCCTCGCGGAAGCTGACGTTGTAGAGGTTGGCGGTGACGCGAGCGGAGACGTTCTTGCTCGCGATGATGTTGCGCTGGTTCTGCAGCGAGAGCATCTGGAGGACGTTGCCGAGATCCTCGTCGTTGACGTGGAGGTCGATGAGAGCGTCCTCGCCGAAGTTCGTGCCCTTGACGCCCTCGGTGGCGGCGGGGGGAACGCTGGAGGCGTTGCCGCCCGTCGGCGCGTTCTGCGCGAGGAGGGTGGTGGGGGTGCCGGCGAGTGCCGCGAGAGCGAGCGTCGAGACGATCGCTCCACCGGTCACGCGACGAGCCGCGTTCTCAAAGCCATTGTGCGAGCCCTTCTTCGTTGCCATGGAAATCTTCCTATCTGAACTTGGGAAACGATCGTGACGGTCGGGCCCACTGCCCGGACGTTGACTGCGTTGTCGGGACCTTGGCAAACGGACCAAGGAACCCGGCCTCTCATTCGTCGTCGTTTCACACCCCCGACTTTGGCCCGAGTTTTCCTGTTCCCCCGGGAACGCCTCTGCGGCATCAATATCCCGGTTGGGCTATCCGTCGCAAACCACACGACCGTTGCGAGCGGCACAGGCTGACGCGCAGGTTGTGCGCGGGGTCGATCTCCTTGGAGTTCGCACAAAGTGCGCGAGACCTACTCCCTCGATCCGAGATCGGATCCAGGGTGAGGATCATCGCGAAACCGAGTTTGAGAGTGATGTCGTACGCGTGGATCACTTCACGGGCACGTCAATCCGACTCACTCGCCCTTGGGCGTGTGATGCGAGGCCGTGGTCGATGAGTCCTTGGGGTCAGTGGCCACGGGCGCGCTCTGATCGGGATCGGCGTAGGCCTGGCGCGGCACGCTGGTCACAACCCGCAACTTCAGCCAGATGACCAGGGCGAAACTGAGCGTGCACGCGATCGCCGTCGTCATGAGGATCCCTCGCGAGGAGGACCTCGTGTTTGGGCTGTGCTGCTGTCCGCTGGTCATGTCTTCGCCTCCGCCGACTGTGTGGTGACTCGTGCTCAACGCTTCTCGACGGTGACGCGTCCGGTGTAGGCCTCGACGTGCACGCGATAGGTCTCGCCCGAGCCGGTGATATCCAGATATCCGTCGCCCGCCGCCACTCCGGTTCCCGCGCCGGTGATGGGGCTTCCGATCTCGTCGAAGACGAGGGTGGTAGTTCCGCTAAAATCGGCCCCAACGATGTTGGAATCGCCGTACTCCGAGTTGGTGAAGTCGCGGGTCTCGAGGGTGTTGGTCGCGATGTCGATCGCGCCGCCCTTGACCTCGACGATGCGATAGGTGCTGGGTGTGGTCCCGACCATCGGCGTGAAGACGACGGCGCGGCCTGTCTGGTACGCCAGCGAGTCCGACTGCGCGACGGTGATGTCCGCCACGACCTGGCGAACGGCGGCCTGCACCCGCAGGATGTTTGTCTGCGAGAATACGGGCACAACCATCGCCCCGGCGATCCCCAGGATCGTCACGACGACAAGGACCTCGACGAGGGTGTAGCCGCGCCTCGCGCCAAGGCGACGTGTGCGAGACGAACCGGCGTGTGTGCGAACTCCCATGACTCCCCCCTCACTCCCCACGCCGGACGACGCCACCGGATCGGCCGATTACTTGCCGCCCTGCGCGTCCGTGCGGATCTCGATCCGCGATTCCGGCTTGATCTGTTTCTCGCTCTGGTTGCCCGCGTCGGCCTTCTTGTCGTCGGGCATCTGCGGCATCGAGAGCACCTTCACATTCAGTCCCGCACGCATCGTCGCCTCGATCCGGTCGAGACGCGACGACATCGAGCGGAGTTCGTTGATCATCTGCTTCCGCTGCTCGGCGGCACTCACGCGACCGCCGTCCACGTCGTCGGGCTGGCCCACGCCGACGTACGGCTGGGCGATCGCGACGGAGCCGGAGAGCGCGGTGTGGTCCGAGGGCACAAGTCCGTTGAACGCCACCAGGCCGAGGAACAGCGCGTTCGCCGTCAGCACGGCGTTCAGGTACGTCCTCGAGGAGGCGCGGGCGGGGTTGGTCGTCTGATTCGGGGCGTTCATGGATGTGGTCCTTCTGCACGGTTCTGGAGTTCGCCGCGACAACCGCGGGCCTCGATGACATCGGCGTTCTCGGATCGCCCATGCAGGGAATCCGTCGCGAATACACCGGCGTTCCATGGGGTTATCCGGACTATCACGGCTTCGGATAGGCCTGGTCCAGCCCGTCGAATCCACCCGCCCAGACGCGCCCGGTCGTCGGATCGAAGATCCAGCCGTGGGTGGTCTGATAGGCAACGTCCGGCGCCGTGCCGAAGATCACGACTCGAGCCGCCGAACTGGGCACCCAGTAGTTGTGGGGGACCTCGCGGAGATACGTGTTGGAGGTGTTGGTCATCAGTTCACCCCAGGCGGCCTGCCCGTTGTCCTCGATGATGTTCGGCCACAAGTTCCCGTTTCGGATGTAGTACACGTCGATCGCGCGACGGATCTTCGTGAGCGAGTCGATGGTCGCGGTGCGTCCGGCCTCTTCGGTCGCGTTGGCGAACTGGGGGACGACGAGCGCCGCGAGGATCCCCAGGATCACCACGACGATGAGAATTTCGACCATCGTGAACGCTCGGCGCGCCATGGCTCGGGGGCCACGCGTCATCGATCGTCCGTTCATCATGTCAACGCACATCGGGACTCCTCCATCGATCACTCGCCTACGGGCGCTCCGTGATCGTTCCACTCGGCTCGTCGAAATAACACGCGCCCAATCGACCTGTCTGAGGATCAAAGTGCCATCCGTGGCCCGGAGATGCAACCCGCGAAACGTCCGAATGCCCGTTCAACGGGTTCTCGGGCGCTCTCTCCAGAAAACCCCGCTCGATCAGCGGCTTCCAGCCCGATCCGAGCAGGTCCGGATATCTTCCCGACGCGTCGCGCGCCCGATAGAGATCGATCGACTGCTGGAGCGATTCGAGCGAGCGTTGGAGTTCACCGATGCGGCGATCCTCGCCGGCGCTCGAGAGTTGCGGCATGAGCACAGCGCCGAGCGTCCCGATCATGAGCACCAGGAGCAACGCTTCGACCTTGCTGAACATGCGTCCCCGGCTCGTGCCTGCCATCATCGCTCCCCAACTTCCAACGCTCTGGCGACCGTCGCCGGACGTAGGACCGGCTCATTCCACGCGCAACCACGCGCGAGTGCACGCGCGGTCCCATGTGGTGGATCGGTCTGCACGTTCGTCGAAATGAACAGGGATAGATGGGCCGCGGCGGGCGGTGACGCCTGGGAGGGCGTTCGATTCACTCGCGTCCGAGAAGCGGTCGATCAACGAGATACGCCAGCGCGTTCGGCGCGAGACGTGCACGTGTGGCGTCATCGAGGTCCCAGAACCCGACGATGCGACGCCGGCACGTGTCGCACCCGCATCGGCACTCCATCGCCCACCCGCGCTCGCCCATCGACGTGGAATAGTCCCACGACAACTCCTCGCCCGAGTGGATCTCGCGGAGCGCGACCAGCCATGGCTCGTGTCGCGGCATGCCGCCGTTGACAAAGCCGAGATTCGGCTCGCAGCAATGGTTCAGGAAATGGTCCACGCCCGTGTGCGACTCGTCATTGCAGAGATACCGGTCGCGATCCACCTGCATGGACCAGTGACGGCTCCAGTCGACCTGATCGCGGTGGAGCACTTCGCCCCGCATCTGGATGACGCGCGTGCCGAGCGGGATTCCGCGCGTCGCAAAGAGCCCCTGCCCGCCGCTCGGCGACAGCCGCACGCCATATGGCAGGTCCTCTATCAGTCCTGGTACGGATTGCGGGTGTGGTCGCGGCATCGCGAATACTTGGCGTTCCGCGGGGCGTTCGCAACCGACAGGACGATTGGTTTCGCGGTTCACGAGTCCTCGCCCGACTACCCTCCGCCATGGAAATCTACCTCGACAGTGCCAGCCTCAACGAGGTCAAGCAGGCCCACGACCTCGGCGTGCTCGACGGCGTCACCACCAACCCGACGCTCATCGCGAAGGAGGGCGTGAACTACACCAAGCGTCTCGCCGAAATCTGCGGGGTCGTGAAAGGCCCGGTCTCGGCCGAGGTCATCGCTACGGATTCGGCGGGTATGCTCAAGGAAGGCCGCGAGCACACGAAGATCGCGCCGAACATCGTCGTGAAACTCCCCAGCACGATCGACGGGCTCAAGGCGTGCAAGATCTTCAGCGACGAGGGAATCAAGACCAACATGACGCTTTGCTTCCAGTCGCTCCAGGCGATGATGGTCGCCAAGGCCGGGGCGTTCCTCGTCAGCCCGTTCATCGGCCGACTCGACGACGTGGGCGAGGAGGGCATGGACCTCATCCGCTCAATCCGCACGATCTATGACAACTACGGTTTTCGCACGAAGATTCTCGCGGCATCGATCCGCCACCCGAACCACATGCTCCAGTGCGCTCTCGCCGGGGCCGATGTCGCGACGTGTCCCTTGAGCGTGATCCAGCAGTGCATGAAGCACCCTCTGACGGACATCGGCCTGGAGAAGTTCCTCGCCGACTATCGCAAGGCGTTCGGATGATCAAGCACGATCGGCTATCCGAGCCGACCTTGACTACTTCTCTATCGCCCCTGTTTCTCTCGATTGCTCGCGCACAACAACACGTGCCTTGGGTACCCCCACGCTCCGCGTGGGGTCTTGAAGTGCTCAGCCCAGACGTCAGTTTCAGCGAGGAACTTGGCCCTACACCTGCCGCGCCATCACGCACGGGTAACCGACCTGACCCCCACGAGATGGATCACTGTCCACGCCGCGTCGTACGCCGACTCGAGTCTGTGAACGCGATACCCAAGCCCGGCAAGGTATGACTCGATCGCTCTCGCGCGTGACTCGGCCGCGTCGCGGCTCGACGTATCAACCTCGATGAGCAGCCCCGGGGCTTGCTCACGCAGCGTGCGTTCCGCGCCTCGCAAAGCCGCCAGTTCGGCGCCCTCCACATCAACCTTTATTGCGCCGATTCGATCGAGCCTCCCCGCAGTAAACTCGGCGTCGATCGTCGTGCATTTCACATCGATCGAGGCGTACGCATCGGGGACGCTCGCGTAGGCGTCGAGCGCCGCCCCGCCGGGATGACGGGCGAGCGTGAGTCTGGCAGTTCCCGGGGAGTCGGACACGGCTCGTCCATCCACGCGAACGAGTGGCGCGACTCCATTCCACTGGGCGTGGCGTTCGATCTCTCGTGCGAGCCGTGGCACGGCCTCATACGCGACAACGAACTTCCCTTCGCGGGCCGCCAGGAGCGCGAAGAAGCCAATGTTGGCGCCGACATCAAGCACGCACGCGTCGCCAACGCCTCGAACAAGATCCACGAACGCACGCTGCACGGCCTCTTCATTGCGCCCGGATGTGTAGTCGGCGCTGGCGAATCGGAGCGATAGCCGCAGGCCCTTGCCCGGGCCATTCTCGACGACGACGGGGCGTCGTGTTCGCCACCAGCGACAAACGCCGCTGATTGTGCCTCGCAGGCGACGGATCACGTCGAACGTCCCGCGAGCGAGGTGTAGAGATCGACCCACCACGCCGAGACGATCCGCTGGTCGAATCGCTCGCGCACGATGGCGTGGGAGCGATCGCCGAAGGAGCGTCTCATGCCCGCGTCACGCACGAGAGAGACGACCGCCCTGGAAAGTGCCTCACCATCGGCCCGCGCGACGAGTTCGCCGCTGCGCCCCGGCTCGATGAACTCCGTGAGCGACGGCAGCGCGAACGCGGCAACGGGGAGCCCGGCGGCCATCGCCTCGAGCGGTGCAAGCCCGAAACCCTCGCTGAGCGAGGGAAAAACCATGAGGTCGCACGCCGCGAGGATGGTGGGGACATCATCTCGAGGACCGAGGAATCTGGCGTGATCGGTGATGCCGAGTGACACCGCGTGAGACTCGAGCATCGCGCGGTCGGGCCCGTCGCCGACGATGACGCCCGCAGCATCGAGACCTACTGCACGACACGCGGCGAGCGCATCCAGGAAGAAGTTCACACCCTTGCCGGGCACAAGCCGCGCGACGTGGACGAGGACCACGGATCCAAGGCCGAGACCATGTGCTTCGCGCCACGACCGTCGTGTGCCCGCGTTCATCTCAGGAAATCTCGTCAAATCAAGACCCGGATGCCTCACGACGCGAGACCCAACCGCGACGCGATGCGCGTCGAGCCAGGGCGTCCAACTCGTGAGCGCTGAGTTCGAGACGGCGACGATCGAGTGGACGGCACGCCGCGAAAGCAGCCCATCGGCCCGATCGAACGCACGTATGGCGAACGAGCGTGTCGGTCCTGGTGCCTCGGCATGGAGCGAGTTCACGACTGGACGCCCACTCGCGGCGAGATACCCGGCGCGGCGATCCGAGCCGGTGTTATTCGTGTGGATGACATCAATACCAAGCGAACGGACGAGCGAACGAAGGCGGACAATCGCACCGGGGGCGTCCGACCCTTGGCGTACGTTCAACGGATGCACCGAGCAACCGAGATCTTCGAATCGCGCCCGGAGTTCGAGATCGGTCTTGACGCTCGCGACATGGTGCTCGATCGCGCCCGGCGTCATGCCCGAGATGTTGCGCAGGAGGAGTTGCTGTCCGCCGCCCATCGCGAGGTCGGGCATGACGTGCATGACACGCACGGCGCTGCTCACGCGAACCCCCGTCTGGCGCGAAGCGTCGCCTTCTCCTTGGAGAGCGGGAAGAAGAGTTCACGCCCGTCGAAAAAATGTGCAAGAAACCGCTCGTCGAGCACGCCCCAGTCCGGCTCGCCCGTGATGCTCTCCATCTGCGTGCGATGCTCGGCCAGTGCGCGACGCTTGCGCGTCAAGTGTGCTCGTACATCGACCGACACCACAGGCTTACTCAGGAGCGCCCTCGCGATGCGCACCATCGACCACACAGGACCGGCCCCGCCGGAACGCGGACGCCACGCGCCGAAACTCCAGAACCACACCGGGTATTCGAGAACGGGCACCGTGATCTCATCCGTGGCGAGCATCTCACCCACGAGCACGCCGAGCGTTCGGTGGTCCGCGTGCCGATCGATCGGGCTGGGCGAGATGATCTCCGCTGGGGATCGATCACGAAGTATCGCAAGCAACGCCGAGCGGATCACGTCTCTGTTGTTGTCGGTCTCGCCATCGGGCACGCGGAGATGGAGCAACCGATCCTTGGAAACGCCCAGTCGTGCCGCACCATCAACGCTTTCTTGCTCTCGCATCGCGACAAGAGCCTCGCTGGCGAGTTTCGTCGACTTGTGCGACTGCCGCCCATCGGTCACGATCACAATCGTCACCTCTGATCCTGCGGCTACTTTCAACGCGGCCGTGCCCCCGGCCCCGAGCACCTCATCGTCCGGGTGTGGTGCGATGATAATGCAGGATCGCGAGCCTGTCTCCGAGGTGATGTCCCTGGCGCGGGCCGAGAGAAGGCGCCGAAGTGCCGTGAAACACGCCGACTCGATGGAAGAGAGCAGAGACATCGTCGGCGATGGTATCGGCTATTGGGAATGGACCACTAGACCGCGACGATCTTCGGTGAAAGACCCATCGAGCGGACCTGTTCGCTGATCTCGGGGACATAGATCGGGTTCATGATCACGATGTGATCCGGGCGAACACGAGTCAGCGCCTCGGGCCCGACGATCTCGTGCCCGGAGCCGGCCATGAACTTGCCCTGACGGAAGGTGTTGATGTCCACAACGCACGAGACCTCGTCGCGCAGGCCCAGCGTCGTCAGGAACGAGACGCCCTTGCTCCCGCTTCCCCACACGACGGTCTTCTCGCCCCTGGCGTGGGCGGCACGGATCGAGTCGCTCCAATACCTCGCGACACGCGACGCCGTCTCGCCGAACGTCTTCACGCCAGCGCGTAGCCTCGCCATGTCGTCCTCGAGGGGCAGTCTCGCTTTGGTTTCCGTATCAGAGGGAACAGCATCGAGGATGATGTACTGGTTCGCGTACTCCACGCTCAGGTACGTCACGTCGAACCCGGCCTTGCGGAACAGCCGCGCGAGCGAGCCCGGACTGAAGTACGTGCAATGCTCGTAGTACATGTCCCAGAAGGCGCCCTCCTCGAGTTCGCGGAGCACCTCGGGGAGTTCGAAGAAAAGAATGGTGTCCTTGCGATCGCCGATGGTCGCGCGGATCGATCGCATGAACTCCAGCGTCGGCTGGATGTGCTCCAGCGTGTGCCGGCAGGCGATGAAGTCCGCCTGGAGATGGGCGAACTTCGGCCCGTAGAAATCAATGATCCACTCGATACGATCGGCCGCGGGGCTTGTCAATCGACTCGGTGTGTATCCCGGATCGATCCCGATGCCGCGCCCGCCGGATTCCTCGCACAGGGCGCACAGCCACTCGCCCTTGCCGCAGCCGATCTCGAGTGCGACCTTGTCGCCGGCGAGGTCATATCGATCGGCGTACCGCTTCGCGAGTTCGCGGGCGAACTTGTTGAATGTGGCGGAGAACCCCTGGCTCTCCTCGAACTTCTGTGAATACTCCGAGTTCGCGATGTCGTATCGCGTGTTGGTGATGAAGCCGCAGGACTCGCAGAAGCCCAGGCGCAGGTCGCCCGTGTGATAGTCGCTCGCCTCCTTCGCGGAATCGAGCAGGATCATGCTATGGCATGGAATCCCGTGGACCTCATAGAAGATGGTGAGCCCCTGGTGCTCGCAGTTGGGGCACTGGGCCGCCGCGTCGTGGTGGACGTCGAAGCGCGGGCCGGTGTTGTGCGTGGATCTCGACATGATGGCTTAGACGATCACGGGGCTTGGAATCGGTACGATGAAGCGTCCACCCTGCTTGCGATACTCGGCCTGCTGCTGCATGATCTCTTCCTTGAAGTTCCAGGGAAGGATGATGCAGTAGTCGGGCTTGCGCTTGAGCAGTTCGTCCTGGTGCAGGATCGGGACGTGCACGCCGGGCATGAACTTGTTCTGCTTGAAAGGGTTCTTGTCCACGCAGAAGTCGATCTGGGTGTGGTCGGCGCCGAGGAAGTTGAGCATGACGGCTCCCTTCGCTGCTGCGCCATACGCCGCGACCGTCTTTCCCTGGCGACGGATGTCGGCGATGAGGCTCCGCATCGTCTCGCGGATGCCATGCACGCGCTGGGCAAAGCCGCGGTAATACCCGGGCTTGTCCATGCCCAGATCGCGTTCCTCGGCGAGGATGTTCTTGACCGAGTCCTGCAGGTTCTTCTTCTTCCCGCCGTAGTACCGGAGCGAGCCACCATGCGTCGGGATGCGCTCAACGTGGTTGAGATAGAGCCCGTTCTTCTCGAACATGTAGGTGACGCTGGTGGCGGAGTAGTAGCAGAGGTGCTCGTGATAGATCGTGTCGAACTCGCACTTCTCGATGAAGTCGCGGAGATAGGGGTTCTCGACAGAGGTCGTACCGTCGTCCTTGAGGAGCATGCCCATGCCCTTGACGAAGCCGTTGGTGTCGGCGACGTGGGCCATGACGTTGTTCCCGATGACGACGTCGGCGCGTCTTCCCTCGTTCACGAGTTTTTGCGCGAGGTCCACGCCGAAGAACGCGCACATCGTCGGCACGCCGATCTTCTCGGCGGCCTTGCACGGCTCCGGAGCGGGGTCGATGCCGAGCGCGGGCACGCCCGCCTCGACGAAGTTCTTGAGCATGTAGCCGTCGTTGCTCGCGAGTTCAATGACGAGGCTGTTCATGTTCAGCCCGCGCGATTGGATCAGGTGCTTCGCGTGGTTCTTGCAGTGGGCGAGCCACGCGTCCATGAACGACGAGAAGTACGGATAATCGGCGCCGAAGATGATCGACGGGTCCACGGTCTCGGTGATCTGGACAAGTTTGCTCTCCGGGGCGAAGATGAGTTCGAGGGGCCACATCGGCTCCTTCACCTCGCCCGAGCGGATCTTGCCGAGCTGCTCCTTGGTGAGCAGCGCGTTGATGTGCGGCATCATGCCCAGGTCCACGACGGGCTCCACGCCGACCTCGCCGCTGATGCGGCAACGGACGCGCTTGCATTTCTCGACGAACGCGGGAGTGAACACGGAGGCGGTATCGGCGGCCATGGGGATCCTTGGGTTCGAAATCAGTCGGTGGTATGGTGACGTCTGAAGATTGTGGTGGCACAGGCGAGACGCCTGTGCCACGAGGTCGAGTAGAGACTATCGGGTGAATCGGAACGACTCGTCGAGTTGCCCCTCCTTGAGGAGCGCCTTGAGTTGCCCGATCCGTTTGTAGCGATCGCCCTCGAACTCGTCGAGGGTCACGCCGACAGCCTTAAAACTGTCGTGCAACTCCTTCGCGGCGGCCTTCGCCGTCCACTTGGGCGCCCACTGAGGGAACGTGCTCGTGAACTTGTCGCAGTTCGCGCGATAGTTCCGCTTGTCGGGGGAGCCGCCCTCGGCGAAGGATACCTCGGAGTTCGGCACGGTCGCGTGCACAATCTCCGCGATCTCGCGGACGCGGTAGTTCTCCTTCGTCGCGCCGACGTTGAAGGCCTGGTTGTGGACCTTCTCCTTGGGGGCTTCCAGCGTCGCGACGAACGCGCGCGAGATGTCCTCGATGTGCACGATCGGGCGCCACGGCGTGCCGTCGCTCTTGATGTGCACCTTGCCGGTCGTGTACGCCCACGCGGTCAGGTTGTTGAGGACGAGATCGAAGCGGATTCGGCACGACACGCCGTACGCCGTCGCGTTGCGGAGGAAGACCGGCGAGAACGAGTCCGTCGCAAGTTTCGAGACCGCCTGCTCGGTCAGCACTTTCGACTCGCCATACGGCGTCACGGGGTTGAACGCCGACGACTCATCCACCGGCGCATCGCCCGCGGCACCATAGTTCGAGCACGACGACGAGAAGATGAACCGTGAGACCCCGGCCTTGCGCGCGAGTTCGGCGAGACGTGCGGACGCGTGATAGTTGATGTCATACGTGAGCGACGGGTTGAAGTCGCCCAGCGGGTCGTTCGAGAGGCCCGCGAGGTGGAGGATCGCGTCGAAGCCCTCGACGTCCTTCAACTCCGAATCGCGGATGTCCTTCTGGATGTTGCGGACCTGGGGCAGTCGGCTCGCCGGTCCATACGTCGAACGCCGGTAGAGGTCGCTGTCATAGCCGACAACCTCATGCCCGCGCGATTGGAGCAGCGGCACAAGCACGACGCCGATGTACCCGAGATGACCCGTGACGAGAACTTTCATGAGAACCCCCAGAGCGAACGGAACGTGAATGGTGAGTCGTGAATCGTGAGTGGTGAACCGGAAGGTGAGTGCGATGTCTTTAGGCCCAGGTCTTCCACGGCGGATTGCCCGCGTCCCAGAGATCCTGCAGGAGTTTCTTGTCGCGGAGCGTGTCCATGCACTGCCAGAACCCGGTGTGCTTGTAGGCCATCAGTTGCCCGTCGCGGGTGAGGCCCTCCATCGGCTCCTTCTCCCACTGCGTCGTGTCGCCCTCGATGTAGTCGAAGATCTGCGGCTCGAGCACGAAGAAGGCCCCGTTGATCCACCCCTCGGCGGTCTGCGGCTTCTCGGAGAAACTCGCCACGCGATCGCCATCGAACTCGATGTGCCCGAAACGAGCGGTGGGGCGGACGGTCGTGACGGTGGCGAGTTTGCCATGCGACTTGTGGAACGCGAGCAGTTTGTCGAGATCGACGTCGGCGACCCCATCGCCCCACGTGAGCATGAACGTGTTGTTGCCGATGTAGGGCTTGAGCCGCTTGATGCGCCCGCCCGTGAGCGTGGGCAGCCCAGTGTCGATGAGGTCGAGGTTCCAGTCGGGAACCTGCGCGTCGTACTGCTCGACCTTCCCCGAGCGGAGGCTGATCCGCATCGATCCGGCGAGCGACGCGTAGTCGGTGAAATACTTCTTGATGTAGTCGCCCTTGTACCCCAGCGCGATCGCAAAGTCCTTGTGCCCGTACCGCGCGTAGTGCATCAGGATGTGCCAGAGGATCGGCTTGCCGCCGATCTCGACCATCGGCTTGGGCTTGATCTCGGTCTCCTCGGCGAGGCGAGAGCCGACTCCACCGGCAAGAATGGCAACCTTCATGAAGCGGTCTCCTGCGCGCCCATGTGCGACGGGGGCGGCGTGGGCAAAGGGCGTGTTCCGAACAACCGCCGGCGAACCCGGCGCGCGATCCGACCTGTGAGATACGACACGCAGCGGACCCGCTCGCCCAGCGACGCCTCGCAGCGTGCGAGCGTGCCGGCGATGTGCAGCGCCGATCGGCACGCGGTCCCGATCCCGCCCGCTTTCGCGCGAGGGTCGAACCACCGCAAGAGTTCCGCCGCAGAGTTCTTCTCGAACGCCGCCGCGAACTGCCCCTCGTGGAATCGCACCGAGAAGAGATACTCGGGCACCACCACAAGCGACCCGCTCAGCAGCAACTCCGCGAGAAAGTACCGATCCGACCCCACAAAACTCGCGATGAGCGGTGTGCGGGCGGCGGCGTCGCGACGCATCACCCCCCACACGATCGTCGGATACGCCATCTCCATCGCCGCCCGGAACCGCGCGGAGGGACGATCCGACGGCACACGCGACTCATATCCATCTCGCGACCGCACCTCGCCCGAGTCATCGATCGAGTTTGTGTTCGTGTGCGCGAGCACAGCCTTGGAATTCTCGCCCAGGGCCTTCACGCACGCCTCCAGAAACGTCGGCGCGAACTCATCATCGTGCGCACACCACTTGAACAACGCGCCGGATGTCTGCTTGAAGGCGAAGTTGAAGTTCGGAGCCGCCCCGATGTTCTCGCTGTGCCGGTGGTACCGGATGCGTGAATCACCGGCCGCGGCCTCGCGTCCGATCGACTCCGTCGCGTCCGTCGAGGCGTTGTCGCTGATGAGCAGCGTCCAGTCGCGGTGCGTCTGCGACCGGATGCACTCCAGCGCGCGAGGCATGAATCGCGCGCCGTTGTACACCGGCATCGCCAGCGAGACATGCGTCGAGTTGGACGAACCCCCGGACATCCACACCTTTCTGAAAATCCCTAGAACGCGCACAGCATCCGAGCACGAAACGTTCGTGCGTTGTACGGGGTGTTCGCCGACAAGAGCAACCCCGGAAGGATACCGCAGAAGGATCGGCCCCCCAAGCCCTTTCCTTCAACACGGAGATTGTCCCAATCCATTATTTTCGGGCCTGATGGAAGTCCTGGGCGGCAATGTCGGCAATGGTGGCACCGATCGCAAGCGACGCCGTCGCCGCGGGCGAGGGCGCGTTGAGCACGTGGACCATCCCGCCGCCTCGGATGATGCGGAAATCGTCAACGAGGCCGCCATCCGCCTCAACCGCCTGGGCTCGCACACCCGCGCGTCCCGGCGTGATGTCCTCGAGGCCAAGGTCCGGTATCAACTTCCGGAGAGCACCGAGGAACAGTTCTTTGCTCAATGACCTCCGGGCCTCCATCATGCCCGTGCGCCAGTGCCTGTTGATCAACTTCCAGAAACCCGGGTATCGCGCCATGTCGGCGAGGTCGCGCCATGACGAGGTCTCCCAGTCATATCCCTCGCGCGCCATAGCGAGCACCGCATTCGGCCCCGCCTCCACTGTCCCATCCACCGCGCGCGTGAAGTGAACCCCAAGGAACGGAAACGCGGGATCGGGCACGGGATAAATGAGATCCTTCACCAGCCCGCGCGCATGCGGCAGCAGGTCGTAGTACTCGCCCCGGAACGGCACAATCCGCACGTTCGGCTCCACGCCAAAGATCTTCGCCACGCGATCGCACTGAAGCCCCGCACAGTTGACGATCGACGACGCGCGAATCGGTCCTGCCGAGGTCTCAAGCGTGAACTGGCCAGGTTCGACGCCCGCGCTCAGCAGCTTCGCATTCGTTCGCACGCTCCCGCCCGAACCATTGATCAACCGCGCGAGTTGCCTCGCGACCGACGGATACGACACGATCCCCGTCTCTTCGACGATGAATCCCGCGACGCACGAGACATTCGGCTCGCGCTCGCAGATCTCCTCGCGTGACGCCCGCCGGATCGACGTCAGTCCATTGGCGCGCCCGCGGCGTTCGAGTTCGTCGAGCCTCGGGATCTCCTCCGGCGTCGTCGCCACCACGACCTTCCCGCATCGCTCGTGCGGAATGCTGTGGCGCGCGCAGAAGTCGTACATCGCGTCCCGCCCCGAGGCGCAGAGTGTCGCCTTGAGCGAGCCGGGCTTGTAGTACAGCCCCGAGTGGATCACGCCCGAGTTTCGTCCCGTCTGGTGCGTCGCGAGTTCGCCCTCGGCCTCGATGACCGCGACCGAAGCCGACGAGAGCGACTGGAGCCTGTACGCCGTCGCGAGACCCACGATCCCGCCGCCAATCACGACTGTGTTGAAGTGTTCCATGCTGATCGTGCCTTACGTCGTGGCCCGCATGCGAGCCGTGAAAGAGTGGAAGATCGTCCCCGTGTCCAGTCCCCATTCCCAGTTCGAAGCGAGCCCGACGCGATGGATCCGCAGCGGTCCACGCTTTGGATACACGTCGGACATCCGCCTCCAGAGGACCGGCTCGTCGTTGAGGGTGATGAAGATCAACTCGCCATCGATGGTGACGTCGAGCGCGAAGCGTTTCCCCCATGAGACGCGATCGCCAACATTGGTCCACACCGCCGAGTAGATGTCGTCAAACCCATCGACCACAAAGAACGTCGAGATCGACGCCCCCTCATAGCCATCGTTCAGCCAGAGATTCACGATGATCGAGTTCTTCGCGTCCTGCTCGAAGACGACGCCGGAACGCCCGTCGTGCCCTTCACCTCGCCCAGACCCAGGCGGCGTCATCTCCACACGCAATGCCGCGTACGACGGATCGCGCCAGGGAAGCGTGTAGAGCGTGCGATTGGGGCACGGGCTACCGACCGCCGCGCGCACGCGAGCGCCACCACCGGCGATCCGTTCGATGACGCCGTGGCCGAGCGTGCGTTGCCAGGTGCCGAGCGCATTGGAGAGCGTGTCGAGTGTGCCCGCAGAATCTCCGGCGTCGGGGAACATCTCGTCCAGGACCACGCGTGAATCCTTGGGCAACACAAACGGAGCGAAGGACTCGGTCGAGTGTCCGGTCGACTTCATGGCCGTTGTGCCGGTTGTCATGCCGGTCGCGGATCGGGCATTCGAGGTCGTGCTCCCCGTAGTAACCGGCGTCACGGAACGAGGGAAGACCTCGATCTCAAATCCTTCAGACGTAGTCGTGTTTGAGCGGGCTTCGAGCGTTGTGCCGTCGCCCGTCACGACGCGAACCAGAGGCGCTCCGCCCTGCGGCGCAGCGTGATCGCTTAGCCGTATCTGGTCGTTGGCAAACTCGCCCATCACGGGCACGCCATCGAGGCTCGCGCCCATGTGCGTGCCATCGTCCACGATCACGAGCCGGGATCCATTGGCCAGCCGCAGTGAGCGTGAATCCTCACAGAGTGTGACCTCGTGACCATGCTCATGCCGTACCCACGCGACACTCGTCGGTCCCACTCTCAGTTCCAACGCACCGGCGCGAACGAACACGGAAAGGGTGTCCACGTCTCGCCGTGTGCGAACGAGAATCAGCCCCGCGTGAGTGTCACTGGATCCCATCTTGTCCTGCGAGTCGGCCATCGCGCCGATCTCGCACACGCGGGTGTCCACCGAGAATCCGATCTCGCCGAGGACCGCCTGTTGCAACTCCAGCGTCGCCTGATCGCCCAACCACGCCGGACGATCGACGACCGCGATCGGCATGAGGCCCGGACCAGGCCCGTGCGATCGCGCCCCGGGCACGCCGCCAAAGAGCACGATCGCTTCTCGCTCACGCAGCACAATCGCGACATGGAATGGGACGTTCTGCACGCCGCGCAGGAGCCTCGTCCGGGTGGCGCCGATCGCGTGCAACTCGCCGCAGTCATGCGACGCGGCATGCATAACCAGCCCGAGAAAGTCCGCATCGGGCGTCACGCTCGACGAGCCGGGACGACGCACGCCGAACGACAGATTGTCCTTGATCACGGGATCGGGCGGAGCGAATCGTGCCCACGCCCAGCACCACAACCGCCGCACGAACGACTCGCGGGATTGGTGGAAGAGCCAATACAGCACGTGCAGGGCGTGCGGCGTGCTCCCACTCCCCTTCGTGAAGCGATACACCTGCCTCGCAAGGTTCTTCAATCGATACGTCTGCGACGTGTTGTGCCCGTTGAGGATCGATGCATACACGAGCGTGCGGGGCGAAGTCGGCGTGTCGCCATATCGAACCCCGGCCCGCCCAAACCCGGGCTTCGCGAGCGGACGGATTCGCAGTTCCCCATGATCGATCGACACGACGCCCTCGGCATCGACGATCTCTCGCCCTTGGTGCGGCCCCTCGAAGCAATCGCTGAAGGTCGGATCGGTGGATGCGCCGCGAGACTCGCTCACGCGAGCACAACCTCCGGCGAGTGCCCGCGCGACGCGAGGTCACGCCGGATCTCCGCCTCGTACACCGGATTTACCACGATCACGACATCGGGCTTGACGCTCGCCAATTCGCCCGGCGACAGAATCGGCTGCCCTGTCCCCGCGATGAAATGCCCGTGCTTGCGCGGGTTCAGATCGACAACTCCAACCGCGGCCCGATCGGCGTCCGCGAGATTCAGCAGCATCACGCCCTTCGTCCCCGCGCCCCACAGCACGACGCGCTTGCCGGACTTTCCCCATCCGCCGAATCGCGACCGCCACTGCGAGATCTTCTCCCGGCACGCCGAGCCGAACTGGTGCGAGAGCGTCTCATTCGACTCGTCCTCGGTCGATCGCGGCTCGATCGCGGCCGGAGCGTTCGCGGGCGCCAGATGCGCGCGCAGCGTCAGAAACTGCCCGGAATACACCTCGTCGGTCCGGTCCACGCGGAAACCCGCACGCTGGAACGCGCGTGCCATCGCCCGGGGCATGAAGTAGTTGCAGTGCTCGTAGATCAGATCCCAGATCGCCAGGGCACGGAGCATGTACGCCGCGTTGGGGACCTCGAAGAAGAGCAGCGTGTCCGCAGGCCTTGTTGCGCGCGCCACGCTGTCACGCACGCCCTTCAGCCATGTGTTCGGCGTGTCGATGTGCTCGAGCACGTGCCGGCAGCAGACAACATCGATCCGCTGACCTGCGGCTGTCGCGGGCGTGAAGAGTTCGCGTCGAACGGTGACTCGATCCGGATTGGGGATAGTCGCGCGCGCGGGGTCGAATGCCGGGTCATAGCCGATGCCCGTGTTCGCGCCCTTCTCGCAGAGCGCGCTCAGGAACGAGGCGTCGCCGCAGCCGAGTTCGACGATGTGCTTGCCGCGAACGCCGTCGCGCTCGACGAGTTCCTCGATGAGGCGAGCCTGGTACTCGCGAAAAACGCTCGAGAAGTGAAGCGCGTTCTCGTAGGTCCCGGAGTACTCAACCTGGGCGGGATCGAAGGCGGCGTTATAGAGATGTCCGCATTCGCGGCACATGACGAGACGGATGTCGTGGCGCGGGAACGCGCGCGCGTCCTCGACCGTCTCACATAGCACGTTGCAGAAGACCGGCACGCCCTCGAGGCAGAGGACGTCGAAGAGATGGCTCGACTCGCAGCAGGTGCAACGCACGAGGAAGGCTCCCGGATGCGGGCCGACAGACCGGACCCGACCCACGATTATCGGCTGGAAACCCCGGCGATCTTGGCGAGACTTGGCCCACTTGGTGCGAAATTGGTCGTCACGCGATCCAGAGTCACCCGTGGAGGAAGCGTGCGCCGCGTGATTACGCCGGGCCGATTCGATCGATCCCACCCATGTACGGGCGGAGCGCCTCGGGAATGCGGACGCTCCCGTCCTGCTGCTGGTGCATCTCGAGGATCGGGATGAGCACGCGCGGGCTCGCGAGAACGGTGTTGTTGAGCGAGTGGCAGAAGGTCGTCTCGCCCGCGCCCTGCTCGCCGCCCATGCGGTAGCGCATGTTCAGCCGGCGGCACTGGAAGTCGTAGAGACGTGATGCCGAGTGGGTCTCGCCGAAGTCGCCGGTGGGTGAGCCGTTCTTCATCTCGCCGCGTCCGGGCATCCAGCACTCGATGTCCACCATGTCGGCGTTCTTAACGCCCAGGTCGCCCGTGCAGCACTGGAGCAGGCGATACGGGAGTTCCAGGCTCTGGAGCAGCACCTCGACGAAGGCGATCATCTGCTTGTGCCAGCGACGGGACTCTTCCTCGCTCGCGCGACAGATCACGACCTGCTCGACCTTGTCGAACTGGTGGATGCGATAGAGCCCGGCGGTGTCCTTGCCCGCGGCCCCGGCCTCGCGACGGAAGCACGGCGACACGGTGACATACTTCAGCGGCAGGTGCGCCTCGTCGAGGATCTCGCCCATGTGCAGGCCCATCAGCCCGACCTCGCCCGTACCCGCGAGGAAGAGGTCGTACCCGCCGCCACGCTTGGATTCCTCGATCTGGTACGCCTGCTCGCGCCCCGCGGGGAAGAAGCCCGTGCCGATCATGGTTTCTTCGCGAGTGAGACTGGGGACGGACATCGGCGTGAAGCCGTGCTTGCTGACCATGAAATCGAAGGCGTATCGCAGGGCGGCCTGGTGCAGGCGGAACCCCGCGCCCTTGAGCACGTAACTCCGCGAACCGGCGATCTTCACGCCTCGCTCAAAGTCGCAGAGGTTAAGGTCGCGGAGGATTTCGATGTGGGATTTGGGCTTGAAGCCCTTGTTGGCCTCGAAGGACTTTGTCGTGTCGAAGCCGTTGGGATGGGCCTGGCTCTTGGGTGCGCTCCATCGTTTCACCTCGACGTTATCCTCGGCGCCCTTGCCTTCGGGAACATCCGGATCAGGGGGAAGGGGAACCGCGAGGAGCAGGTCGTGGATATCGGTGGAAAGGGCGGCCTCTTTATGTTCCAGTTCCTGGATGGCGGCCTTGAACTGTGCGGGCTTCTGCTTGAGTTCGTCGAGTTCGCGCTCGATCGCCAATCGCGCGTCGCCGTGCGCACCTTTGAGTTGCCCCTGAAGTTTGCCGATCGCCGGCCCGGCCTCCTTGGAGATCCGGTTCTGCTCGGCCCGGAGTTTCTCGCGCTCGAGGGTGATCGCGCGACGCTGCTCATCGAGCGAGACGAGACGTTCGATGTCCACATGGACGCCCTTGGCCTTGGCGCCGAGCGCGAAGCGGGCGGGATTCTCTCGAAGTTGCTTCAGATCGATCATGGGGGTGAGTTTAGTGCCGGACATGTTCTGGCAAGGTCAAAGTTCGGTGTCTGCCGGGGTTCTCCTGAACGATCCGCAACAGATGCGGGTTGAATCGACAATATTCGGATAATGTACGGTTCCGATTCATATTCGCACAATGTCGGACGTAAAAACGCCCTTTTCTGCGGAGAACCATTGCTGTAGAGTGGGCGAACAGTTTCGGATTCTCGAGTACGTATTCGGAAGGGGTCTCATGAACATGAATAGTGGAACGGACGCGCCCCAGGCGCGAGGGGTGCTTGTTTCCCGCATTGGGCTGTTGGCAGCGATGGCCCTCTCGACGCTGGCGGTGCCCGCAATGGGCCAGGTCGCCCGTCGCGGCGTGCCGACGTTCGCCACCAACCAGCACAAAGAGACCTCGACGCTCTACGCGACGCAGGAGAAAATCTCGATCGACACCGAGGATCGCTGGCGTCCGATGTGCGGCACGCCCGCGGGAGCGCTCACCGAGGAAGACCTCCATCGCATCGCCCGGGACCACGAGCGACAGATGGGTGAGGTTCAGAATCTTCTTGTGGTCGATAACACGATCGGCGGCGTCCCTCGGGGCGGGATCAACTCCCGGGCCGCGGGCCTCAACGTGATCTTCAACATCAACGCGACGGGCGCTCCCTCCGGGGCCGCGGCGTCGTTTGCGGCCGCCGAGGCCTACATCGAGAGCCAGTGGTCCGACCCGATCTCGATCACCGTGAGCGTCTCGTGGGCGAACCTGGGCGGGAGCGTCATCGGCGCCACCGGCTCGAACTACGTGACGAACATCTCGTACACCAACGTGCGCAATGGGCTGATCAACGGAATGGACGGGAACGACACGATCCAATCGTTCCTCCCCACCGGCTCGTCTTTCCCCGTGCGATTCAACGCGACCAGCGCCACGGTCACGAATCAGACAAGCATGGACTGGACCCGCGCCAACTACCGCGCCACGATCGGCTCCGTCACCAACAGTGACGCGAGCATGCAGTACAACAGCGCCTTCTCCTTTGACTTCGATCCCACGAATGGCGTGGGCGGCTCGCTCCTCTCGCTCGTGGACACCATCGTCCACGAGGTCGGTCACGCGCAGGGGTTCACCTCCAACGCCGACGGCGGCACACGTCCCGAGGCGCTCGATCTCTTCCGATTCGCTCGCGTCGACCGCGCCGGTCTCGGTGACACCAACCCCGACACCACCGCCGAGTTCCAGACCGCGGCGCGCGAGATCGATTTCAACAACCCGACCAACGACGACGCCAACAGCGATCTCATCTCGGCGGAGTACCGCATGTCGGACGGCAGCCCGAACCAGGCCAGCCATTTCTTCCAGCAGAGTTTCAGCCCACCGAGCGCCATCGGGATCATGCAGCCCATCCTCTCCACCGGCGTGACTTTCTCGCCGAACTTCTACAAGACCGCCGACAAGGACATGCTCGACGCCATCGGCTGGGACGACGCCGGTGCGGCGTGCAACGTGCCCACGATCTCGACCCAGCCCGTCGGCGGGACGGGTTGCACGGGCACATCATTCGGCTTCACCGTCGCCGCGACCGGAACCGGGACCCTCACCTATCAGTGGCGACGCAACGGGGTGGATATCTCCGGCGCCACCGGCACGACCTACACCATCGCCTCCGTCGTCCTTACTTCGGGCGCGTTCTATGACTGCGTCGTCACCAACGACTGCGGCTCCACCACCAGCAACCCGGCGCAACTCACGGTCGTCCCCTCTGCCGAAGTTGTCACCCAGCCCCAGCCGGTCTTGACCTGCCTCGGGTCTCCGGCCACGTTCTCCATCACATGGAACGGCGATTCGCCTACGTTCCAATGGCGCCGCAACGGCGTCGCAATCTCCGGCGCTACCAGCGATTCCTATACCATCGCCTCGGTTGTGCCCGCCTCAGCCGCGTTCTATGACTGCGTCCTCACCGACACCTGCGGCAACGTCACCAGCAACCCGGCGCTGCTCACGATTCTCGGGAGCGCCTCGTTCACTTCACAGCCAAGCCCCGCGACCGTTTGTCCCGGCTCGCCCGCGACGTTCACCGTTGCGGTGTCTGGGAATACCCCAGCCTTCCAGTGGCGCAAGAACGGCACCAACATCGGCGGCGCCACCTCGAACTCCTACACCATCGCTTCCGTCATCGCGGGCGACGCGGGCTCGTATGACTGCGTCGTCACCGACACCTGCAACACCATCACCAGCAACGCCGCCTCACTCGGCGTGAACACCCAGGTCTCGGTCACCGGCCAGCCGAACCCCGTGACCACCTGCCCCGGCTCGCCCGCGACCTTCACCGTCGCCGCCTCGGGCACCGCGCCCACCTTCCAGTGGCGCAAGAACGGGATCAACATCGGCGGCGCGACCTCGAACTCCTACACCATCGCCTCCGTCGTCGCCGGCGATGCGGGAAACTATGACTGCGTCGTTACCGGCGCCTGCAACATCGTGAACAGCAACCAGGCCAGTCTGACGGTAAGCGCCCCGGCCTCGGTCACCAGCGATCCTTCGCCGGTCAGCGCCTGTGTTGGCTCGATCGCCTCGTTCGTCGTTGTCGTGTCTGGCGATTCGCCCACGTTCCAGTGGCGAAAGGATGGCACGCCGATTGGCGGCGCGACGAGCAACACCTACTCGATCGCCGCTGTCGCGCTCGCCGACGCCGGGAACTACGACTGCGTCGTGACCAACGCGTGCGGAAGCGACACGAGTGTGGCTGCGGCGTTGACGGTGGGCGAAGGCGTGTCGATCACCGCCGATCCTCAGCCCGCGACGGCGTGCACCGGCATGCTCGCGTCCTTCTCCGTTTCGTATAGCGGAAGCGGCGCGACCTTCCAGTGGCGCAAGGACCTGAGCAACATCTCGGGCGCTAACGCCGACACCTACACCATCGCCGCAGTAGCACCCGCCGACGCTGGGAACTACGACTGCGTCGTGACCAATGCATGCGGTACGGCCACCAGTGCCGCCGCCGCACTCACCGTGCAGACCTGCTGCGTCGCCGACGTGGACGATGGCTCGGGCACGGGCACGCCCGACGGCGGCGTCACCGTCGACGATCTGCTCTATTACCTCACCCAGTTCAACGCCGGCAGCCTCGTCGCCGACGTCGATGATGGATCGGCGACCGGCACGCCCGACGGCGGCGTCACGGTCGACGATCTGCTGTACTACCTCACACGCTTCAACGCCGGCTGCTGAATCCAACAACGTACGTTCCAGCAAGCTTCGCACGGCCCCGGATTCGTCCGGGGCCGTTTTCTTGGCGTCACTCTCGCGCCGCGCGTCCACCCCCGCAACAATCCCTCGTGAAACAGCAGCCTCCAACAGAGTTGAATGACATGATGCGGCGCATGTGGTCTCGTCCCGAGACCCGGTTCGGCGTGTGGATGTGGGCCGCCGCACTTGCCGCGGCAATCGGTCTTGGTATCTTTATCCAATCCACGCGTGCACCGATCACGCCATCAACGACGCAAGGTGTATCGCCGCCTCACGCCTCGATGACGCCCTACCAGACCGGCCTTGCCGTCGTGGTCCTTGTGATGGGCGTGCTGGGAGCGATGTCGCTGTTCATCGGCGCGTCGAAGGCGATCATGACACGCCAGAATCCTGCTCACGCGCCGAGAAAGCGCGGAGTGTCACCCCATTTCGGCGCATTCCCCTTCGATCATGTCCCTCACGATGACGGTCGGCACGGCTAGGGGTTGCTGTCTGGGGATGCCGGCAGCCACGACTCCGGTTGTGCCGGGGGTGGTGGTGATGGAGGCGGAGGAGGCGAGTAGACCCGCATGCCCTGCGACACCGCGTCACGTCCACGAACTCCGTCGAAAGTCACGCTCGTGCTCGGCGGCATCGCCCTGGTGATCGGGCTTCTCGTGGCGCTTGTCGGACTCTTCCTGGCGCTCCGGCCAGTGTTGGGCGTGTATGCCGAGGCACTGAACGACCCGATGGGCAACGACGCGCGTGCCGTGGGAACATCAGATCCTCTCGCCGATGGGAAACAGGTCGCCCATTCCATGATCCCCGGCCTCGCCATCATGGCCGTGGGCGTGGTCGTGTCCATCGCCGGGTCGGTGATGCTCAAGGTCGGCCTCATCCGCCGCCTGGCGCGGGCACAAGCCTTGAAATCCCGGTAAACTAGCCACACGACACGCGATCGTCGTCGTGGAACGGTCCGTCGTCGCACCGAGGAAACACCATGGCTCTCGATGCCGGCATCACGTGCGAGACGACGGTCAACGCCCCGGTCGAGCGGGTCTTCGCGATCTACTCCGATCTCGAGAACGCCGGGAAGAACGTCTCGGCGATCACGTCGCTCGTCCTGCTCACACCTGCCCCGATCGGCAAGGGCACCCGATTCCGCGAGACACGCACGATGTTCGGCAAGGACGCCACCGAGGAGATGGAGATCACCGAGTTCAACCCGCCGCGAGGATACACCGTCGAATGCCGAAACCACGGCTGCCACTACGTCTCCACCTTCGTCTTCGAGCCGGCCGGCCCAACGTCCACCAGTGTCACCATGAAGTTCAAGGCCACGCCGCTCACCACGCCGGCCAGGATCATGAGCGCCCTCACCGGGTGGATGCTCAAGGGCACGATCAGGAAGTGCATGGCCAAGGACTTCGAGGACCTCAAGCACGCCGCCGAATCCGCTTGAACGCGCACATTCCTTGACACTCGCAGGGGTGGATGAAGCGTGATCGAGCGGGCGTCCTACGCTCTCCGTCCATGTCCAGATCCGTGCCGTCGGCTTCCGACGCGAGCCTGCCGCCCGCGTCCTCGAGCGTTCCCCACTGGCTCCTCCCGCTCCACGTCCTGGGCGTGATCCTCATCCAATCAACGTCCTTCGCGGCGTGGTTCATCGTTCCCATCATCGCGAAGAAGTACTTCGACGCCGACGCGAGGCACGTGGTGATCCTGACCGCCGCCCCCGTCGTCCTCTTCTGCCTCTCGATCTTCTGGAACGACCTCTACTCGCGACTGCGGTTCAAGCCATACGCCGCGATCTACTGGATCGTCGCCTCGCTCCCCCTCGCCTTCACCTCGCTCGCGACCAACTTCTGGCTCCTCGCGATTCCCCAGGTCATCGCCTCAATCGGCGGCGCGGCGTATCACCCCGCCGCGGGCGATCTCCTGCGATCGCTCTACCCCGCCAAGTCCCGTGGGCGCGTCTACTCCATCATCTGGGGCTCCTCCATGCTCGTCAGCGGCGGCATCGGGTACCTCCTCGGCGAAGTCCAGAACGCCAATCCGGATTCCTTCCGCGTCTTCATGCCCGCCCTCGTTCTCGCCCAGTTACTCGGCGTCGGCGTACTCACCTTCCTCGCCACGCGAACAGGCCACGACGCACGACGCGTCCTCGCCACCAAGCGCGGCGAGCACCCCGTCCGCGCCCTGCTCTACCCCGTTGTCCACATGAAGGAGGTCCTCCGCGAGGACCCAGCCTTCACACGCTACGAGGGCGCCTACATGACCTATGGCGTTGGCTGGATGATCGCCACCGCGCTCCTCCCCAACCTCGTCACCGACAAACTGAATCTTCCCTACGACACGATCGCCAACTCCACCCACGTGCCGTATCAGATCGCGGTGGTCGCGATGATCCTCCCCGCCGGGTGGCTGCTCGATCGCCTCGGCGCTGTTCGCAGCACGGCCCTCTCCTTCTTCCTCCTCACGTTCTATCCCATGGGCCTGATGTTCGCACGGGGGCACGCCGACCTGCTCGCCATCAGCATCTTCTATGGCATCGCCCACGCCGGCGCCAGCATGGGCTGGATGCTCGGGCCCGTCGCCTTCGCCCCGACGCCGCGGCGCGCCGCCCAGTACGTCTCCATCCACGCCACGCTCGTCGGCGTCCGCGGCACGATCTTCCAGGCCCTGGGCATCACCCTCTACGAGATTTTCCACGCCTTCGACATCCCCCTCGCCCTCGCCGCCATCGCCCACGTCTGGTCCGCGTACCAGATGTGGCGACTCCACGCCGTCATGAAGAAGTCGGGCACCACAGGCCGCATCGAGTCGAGAACGCCAAGACCAACGCCGACGCCGTCGGTCACGCCCCAGGCCGATCCCCTCGCGGGACCGCCTCCGGCGCGGTCGTAGAGATCGCGTGTTTCCTCATGCGTGTCGCGTGCTGTCTACATCCACCCCAACCCCGTCACATCCTCCACCGGCTCATCAAACGAGCAACTGCCGAACGACAGCGTGAACGACTCGCGGACG
The DNA here is from genome assembly GCA_016699835.1 of Phycisphaerales bacterium. Taxonomy (NCBI): domain Bacteria; kingdom Pseudomonadati; phylum Planctomycetota; class Phycisphaerae; order Phycisphaerales; species Phycisphaerales bacterium. Next base: position 1,038,442 of record CP064987.1, on the reverse strand, counting down.
CGGGCGAGGTCCGTCGCCGAGATTCCGACCGCAGCTCCCGTGGGTGAGGGCGTCCACGTCACGCCCTCGTCGGTGAACGCGAACGCCTGCCCCCTCGTCTCGCTCAGGAGTTTCACGAGCGTGTGGTCGTCGATTCGTGTGCCCAGCACGCGCACGAACGCCGCCGCGAGGAAGACGTTGACGAACCCGTGCATCACGCCGCGCACGCTTCCCGGCTCATAAGTCAGCGCGTGCTCGGAGCGGATCGGGTGGTGCAGGCCCGCCGTCGCCTTGAAGGGCACGTCGGCGGCATGGCACGCCCGCAGAAACACCGCGATCGAGACCGCACTCGGATACGCCTCGGGCGTCACGCCCCCGGTGCGGATCTTCGCGGACGCTTTACTTCCCGAAAGTGCCGCCACGAACCCGCGGCAGTCCTCGCCCCTCTCCACCATCGCGGGGATCTCAAAGAACGGCGAGAGGTACTCGGGCATCTCATCGAGCACGCGATCGATCTTCGAAGGTGAATCCACCTTCAGTTCCACCGCGTCCACGACGGCCAGCCCCTGATCCTCTTCCGCGTGCCGCTCGTTGAAGGCGGCGATCGCGTCGAGATCCGTGTCGAGTGCCGCGCTGCTGCTCGCATCGACAAGCACGCTCAGCCGCCACGGTTCACGTCCCCCTGAATGCTCGGCATGCTCGCGATACCCGCTCGTCGCGAGCGTGCCCGGCAGCATGCCTCCACCGGCCGCGGCCTTCTCGAACTCGCCGAGTCTCGCCGCGGGGCAGATGAATCGACCCAGCATCCACTCGTGCTCGCCGCGGGCACAGCGGGCGTAGGTCTCGACGGCCCTCACCATGTCGAGTTTCGCGGGCGGAAAGAGCCCGGCGTAGTCGACGAGTCCGGTGAGGAAGGTGCGGAGAGCGTGGGGGGCGTGGGGGGGGTTGGACATGACCGGCAAAGTTCCTGAGTGATGAGGTGAGCAGGTGGGGAGGTGAAGAGGTGGGGGCGTGAGCAAGTGAAGAGGTGAGTGTGACTACTTCGCGAGTTTCGCGATGAGTCGCCACAGGTCGTGGTCGCTGATGTCGCGTCCGCTCGTCCGCACGAACTCGTCGCGCAGCGCATCGAACTCGGGAGAGTACGGCAGTCGATCGCGCTTGCCGACGCCGGTCCTGCCCTCCAGGCCCGTGTGCTTGGCGATGAGATCGCGCACGAGCGATTCTTCCTGCTCGGTGACGCGGATGGGCATCGTCCCGCTCGCGGCGTGGGGGGGGGCGTCGAGACCCGCCGCGGGCCTGGCCTCCATCTCCGACACGGCCTTGCGAGTCGGCAACTTCGAGGCCTTCCTCATGTTCTGCAGCAGGCGCAGGATCTCGTGCCGCCGCTCGCGCGGAGCCATCAACGCCGGGTTCGCGGCGAAGAACGGCTCGATGCGCGCGCACAGGCGTTCGAACTCATCGGTGTAGGGCAGATCATCGAGCGTCTTGCCATCATGGCACGCCTCGATGTACGCGGCGACGAGCGCGGCCTCGCGCTCGCGGTTCGCGCCCAGCGCCGGCGTCGCGTTCTTCGGCGCACTCGCGGGCTGCCCGAAGAGGTCGAGAGTGTTCTCAGTCTTGGGATCGGTCATGGGAATCGAAGGGGATGGGAACGGGGCATGAGGCGGAGGAGGTGACGAGGCTCGCGGAGAATGCGGAATGAGGAGAATCCGAGGAGCCTATGGAGACGCCCGGGCGGGCGGATCGGCAGCAACTGCGCGTGCCCGGCCCCGCTCGATCGTCCCGGTCCCACGATGCATGATTGGCGGCCTGCTGTGGGGCCGGGGAGCGAAAATTCCGGCTCTCGGGGCCCCCACGGGGGTTGTCCGATGGGCATCGTGCCCGAAATGTGGAACAAAGGGGATCAGATGCAAAGCAAAGGGGATCCCTTGTGGAACGCCTTCCGTCGGAGGAACTCTTCCTCCGAGCGGCATTGGACCCCGGGGCGTCCGAAGGGCGCTCCACCGGGTGGGGGATGGAGCCCGCCCCGTCGGAAATGAACAGTTCCTGATCAGGAATGGAGTCCAGGGAATCAGGAATGGAGCATTCCCCATCGGGGGTGGAACGCCCCCGATGGGAAATGGAGCATTCCCCATCGGGTGTGGAGTCCCCCAAATGGGAAATGGAGCATTCCCAATCAGGAATGGAGCATTCCTCATCGGGTCCGGAGCATTCCGAATCGGGTGGGAAGCAATCCTGATCAGGAACTCTTCATCCCCCGCGAGGAGGAGTTTCCCGGCGAACGGGTCGAAGGCCCCTGGGAGGCCTGGAACGCGGTTCCTTGCGGATTGTGGCGCAAGAATCGCGCGGAGCGGCTCTGAGATGTGAGTCCGGCGTGGAGCGGAGTCGGGGTGGGTGTTGGTGTTCGCGGGGGCAGTCCACGATTCGAACTGCTCCGGCCTGTAGATCGCCCAGCCTGACATCGCGGCGTTCCTACGTTCCCCATTTCCACAGGGTTGGATCGCGAAATCCCAGGGTTTTCCCCTGTTTTGGGTGGCGTGTGGACAGTTCGATAAGAAATCGCTTGTTCTGCCGGGGAAATCCGGTATTCTGGCTCCCAGAGAGATCCGCGCCGGGCCGTCTTTGCGCCCGGGCTGGATGCAAGGCATTTCGGGACGAGAGTCCCAGTCCCCGAAAGGGGGCACGAGGAGAGATCGATGACAGGCGCACGAAACACAGTGAGTGGCTTGGCGTTGGCTGCGGTTGTTGCGGTTGGGCTTGGTGGTTTCGCCGCTGGCGCTTCCGCCGTGACGATCGACACCGGCACCTATCGCCTCCACAACCACCCCGACGGCAACGAGGTCCCGCCCCCCTACGGCGCACGCCTCGACGAGTTGTTCAATGTCACGGGTGGACACGACATCTTCACCTTCGACTTTGACCACGCCTCGTCGGCGATGTTCCTCGACTACGACGGGACCTCGATCCACATCTATGGTCAGGCCTACGGCGGACGCGACATCGGCGGGACATACGCCGCAGATGTCTATCAGGCCCTGTACACCTTCGACTTCACGTACTCGCTGAACGTCGGCCCCGTCCCCGGCGACGACGACGTGTACGTCTCCTCCGACGCGGGGAACAATCAGGGCGTCATCGGCACACCCCTGGGCCCGATCAACCTCTACGACAAGAGCGACGGCAACCACGCCTTCCGCTTCGGCGACGAGGACAACGACCTGGGCCACCGCGGCTTCGCGGGGATCTCGGGCTGGGGCTGGCTCATGGCCGGTGACCCCAACACCTACATCGAGAGCAACGACTGGATCTTCACCGCCGAACTCGTCCCCGCCCCCGGCACCCTCGGCCTCGCCCTTGGCGGGATGCTGATGGCTGGCCGCCGCCGCCGGAAGTAAACCACGTCGCGATCCTCGGGGTCGCCACGGACAGAAATCGTCCACACACAGGACGTAGCGCCCCGCCCGACCGCACGGAACGGCGGGGCGTCTCGTTTCAGGAGGTCAGCGTGCCGATCGGAGCGCCTGGCATGGGTGTTGCGACGTGTGCCGCGCCCCGCGCTGCGCCGTGCGTGTCGCGGGCGGACGCCTGAGGCCTTTCGGCTTGGGGCGCGGGAGCGTGCATGTCCGACCTGACGTACAAGCAGATCCTGTCCCTCGAGGTGCCGATCATCGTGCGCGTCGCCGAGCGGAAACTGCGCGTCAGCGAGATCACCGCCCTCGTCCCCGGCTCGATCATCGAACTCACCAAGAACGCCGAGGAGGAACTCGATCTGCTCGTCCACAACCGACACGTCGGTTTCGGCGAGGCGGTGAAGGTCGGCGAGAACTTCGGGATCCGGGTGACGTTCATCGGCGACGTCCGCGAGCGCATCGAGGCCGTCGGCGGCTGGATGGACGCCGGCAACGACGACGGCGCCAACGACGCCGCCCGCATGATGGCCTCCATGTTCCCCGGAGCGTGACGCCCCCCTCTCCGCACCCCCTCCCCTCACCCGACGAATGATCTGCCATGACATTGCGGCGAGTCGCCGAAGATTTCCGCGTGCGCGAGGTTCTCCAACACGAGACGCTCGCGGCGATCCGACCAGAGTGGTCGAAGGATGCACCGTTCGCGGTCTTCCTTTGCGAGAAACGCCAGAAGACCACGCCCGAGGCGTCGATCGCGTTGGGGCGACTGCTCGGTGTCAAGCCAGGAAGCGTGGCCCACGCGGGGCTGAAGGACAAACACGCCGTCACTACGCAGCACCTGAGCGTGAAGTTTGAGGATGCTCGCGATCTCGCGCGGCTCGAGGGGCCCGGCCTCTCGTACGAGCCCGTCGGCTTCGCGCCGCGGGCGCTCGTCGCGGCGGACATCGGACACAACGCCTTTGAGATCGTCGTCCGCGGGCTGGACCGCCAACGCGTCGGCGAGATGGAGCGCCTCGCGCACGAGTATCGTGCCGAGGGCGACTCGAACGCCGCGACGCTCTGGTTCACGAACTACTTCGGCTCGCAGCGATTCGGCTCGGCGCGGCACAAGGAGGGATTCGCCGCTCGATCGCTCATTGCGGGGGACTATGTCGAGGGGATCCGTCTGCTCATTGCGACACCGGCACGCAAGGACACGGGAACGAAGCGTGCATTCACAAGGTTGTGCGCGACGAAGTGGGGGCGATGGGAGGAACTCGCGCGCGAGTTGCCCGCGTGCGCGGATCGTCGGCCCATCGAGCATCTGGCGGCAGGAAAGTCGCCGACGGAGGCGTTCGCGTCGATCTCGCCCCAGACCCAGCAGTTCGCGGTCGACGCCTTCCAGAGTTGGCTGTGGAACGAGACGGCGGCGCTGCTCACGATGCGCCTCGCGGGATCTACAACGTGCGCCGTGATGGACGACCACGGCATCCTGCAGTTCGCCTCGCCCGCAACGGTGCGCCCGGCACTCGAATCGCTGGGCGGTGTGGATCGGCTTGTGCTCCCCACGGCATCGATGGAACTGAGGCCACGGGCACCATGGGCCGAGCCGCTCGCGACGGTGCTGGCAAAGGCTGGAATCACGCTCAAGGATCTGCAACTCCCCGGACTGCGCCGCCCGATGTTCCGCTCGGTGGATCGGTTACTCATCGCGAGCGCGACGGACTTCTCCATGTCTCGGGCCGAGCACGACGAGTTCGCTCCGCCGCGATCGCCGAAGATGTTCCTGCGGCGGGTGTCGTTCACGCTCCCCTCGGGGAGTTACGCGACGGTCCTCCTTCGTGCGCTCGGCGAATAGGCCTCGCTCACGATCGAACCGGACCAAACTTCGGTCGCGAGAGAGACACCGGTCGCGTACCCTTCCGCCTATGGCACACGACGCGAATTCCACCGGAGCGAAGTCCAAGGTCTACCAGTCCGCCCGCGACGCCTTCGCCGACCTCAAGCAGAAGGGCGTTCTCAAGGACGGCATCACCGTGATGGTCGGCGGATTCGGGCTTTGCGGCATTCCCGAGCATCTGATCGCCGCCCTCCGCGATTCGGGCGTGAAGCAACTCACCTGCGTCAGCAACAACGCCGGCGTTGACGACTTCGGGCTTGGCCTGCTCCTTCAGACGCGCCAGATCAGGAAGATGATCTCCAGTTACGTCGGCGAGAACGCGACCTTCGAGAAGCAGTTCCTCTCGAACGAACTCGAGGTCGAGTTCAACCCGCAGGGGACACTCGCCGAGCGCATCCGCGCGGGCGGCGCCGGGGTCCCCGCGTTCTACACGGCGACGGGCGCGGGCACGATCGTCGCCGACGGCAAGGAGACACGCCAACTCTTCCGCCCGACCGATGGACGCTGCGGCGCGACGATCCCCGGTCGCGGCTACGCGGGCCGAGCGATCCAGAATCTCAAGGACCAGGCGGAACAGCACGCCTCGCCGCGCGAGTACGTCCTCGAGACCGGGCTCTACGCCGACCTCGCGCTCGTCAAGGCGTACCGCGCCGACCCCTTCGGCAATCTCGTCTATCGCAAGACCGCGCGGAACTTCAACCCGATGATGGCGACCGCGGCGGCGTTCGTCCTCGCCGAGGTCGATGAACTCGTCCCCCTCGGCTCGCTCGACCCCGACGCGATCCATACGCCGGGCAACTTCATCGATCGCGTGATCCAGACGACGAGCGAGAAGCGGATCGAGCAGCGAACCGTGACGCCGGGGTGAGCCGTTACCCTATCAACCACGCGTCGTCGATCGTCATCCCTGGGGCCATGGTGCTTGCGGCACCGGTCTCGGTCATGCCGGCGATCGGGTAGGCGCAGTAATCAAGGCTGAACGCGCCGGCGGGGCGGTGGTTGCCCGAGTGCCCCAGGCCGCCAAAGGGGAGTTTGCTGCTCGCCCCCGCGGTCCCGGTGTTGACGTTGAGGCACCCGGCGCGAGTGTCGCGAAGGAATTGTTCAATCGACGATTGTTTGTGCGTGAAGATCGAGGCCGCAAGCCCGAACGACGTTGCGTTGGCCTGCTCGATCGCCTCGTCAAGGGTCTTCACCACGCTGACGCGAAGCAACGGTCCAAAGACCTCGACATCGACCCCGCCACCCGGTGTGGCGATATCGGCATTCTTCGTGAAACGATCGACGCGGAGAATGCCGGGCGAGACGTACCAGCCGTTGTCCTTCGCGTCAATGGTCCGTGCCTCGCACGAGAGCAGGGCCTTCGCCCCCGCCTTCACGAGTGACTCGAACGCGTGGAGGATCCCATCGCGAGCACCCTTCGCGACCACAGGGCCCATGAACGTGCCCTCCGTCGCGGGATCGCCCACGACGAGGCGCTTGGCACTCTCCACGAGCGCGCCGATGAATCGATCCGCGACTCTCTCATGCACGATCACGCGCCGCGTGCAGGTGCAACGTTGCCCGCTCGTCACGAAGGCGCATCGCACGATCTCGACCAGTGCCTGCCTGAGATCGGCATCGTCCATCACGATCGCGGGGTTGTTGCCGCCCATCTCGAGGGCGAGGATGCGACCGGGATGATCGAGATTCGCCTGCATAATGCGTCGGCCGACGTCCCAGGAACCGGTGAAGAGTACACCGTCGATGTCGCGGTGCGACGCGAGCGACGCCGCGACCTTCGCGCCGCCCTGCACGAGATTCACGACGCCCCTGGGCGCCCCGGCTTCAACGAGCGCGTCGTGGTACATCTCGGCGAGCGCCTGCCCGCACGCGGGCGTCTTATCGCTAGGCTTGAAGACGATCGTGTTCCCCATCGCGAGCGCGGGGATGATGTGCCCGTTGGGAAGGTGCATCGGGAAGTTGAACGGCCCGAGGACCGCCATCACGCCATGCGGTTTGAACCACGCGCGTCCAGCGCGCGTCGGGCCCACGGCGACATCGAACGCCGATACACGACGCATCGCCCCGTGCTCGGAGTCGTCGAGCGTGATATCGACCTTCCCCGAGAGCAGGCCCGCCTCACCCTTGGAATCCCACGTCGCCTTGCCGATCTCGTCGCGCAGGAGTTCGGTGAGGGCCGCCTCACGAGACTTGGCGATGCGTTGAAAAGCGCGGAGCACGCCCACGCGCTTCTCGAAGGGCCAGTTGGACCACTCGGCAAAGGCCGATCTCGCCGCGGCGACGGCGGCGTCGACATGGGATGGATTATCCACGCCTTGCCAGACCACGCGCGAGGGATGGGCCGGATTGGTCGAGACGATGCGCTCACCCGCGCCTGATTCCAGCGAACGCCACTCGCCGGCGATGAGGTCCGCGGGCCCGCGAGAGAGCGAGGGGTGGTGGGCCTGGCCGCTCACGAACGCGCTCGCTTCGATTTGGCGGGCTTCGAAGATGGCTTTGATGAGGAGCGAGAAGCAGGTTTCGGCGTCCGCGCGGTTGATCGATCGGATCGCTTCGATGCCTTCGCGGCCTTCACATGTCCGTTGCGTGTCACCGGAGTCTCGCCGCTCGAAGACGAACGCCCGGCCCACTTCGACAGCGGGGTCCACGCACCGTCGGTGCTCGCCTCACTTACGCCGAGCAGATCGAGCACGGCCCGCGGAACGCCGACGCCGGCCTTCGTCGCATGCACGAGCGCCTCGGTCGCGCGGAACTCGCCGTCCTCGCCCGTCACGCTCACGATCGCTGGCGTGTCGCAGCGATCCTCATCGGCCTCGACGAGCGTCACTTGCCGGGTCGCGTTCACGAGCGGGACGTCGTCGGTGACGGCATCGAGGTGCGGGCCGCCATCGAAGGGATCGACGAAGTTACGATACTGGAAGCCGAGGCTCTCAAGGATCCGCCGCGCGGGGATCGTCTCGCGTGAGACGGCCCCGATGAGATTCTGCACCTCGAGCGGGAAGAGCGAGAGATAGATCTCGTCCTTGGGCAAGAGTTCGGGAATGAACCCGCGATTGTGCTGGCAGAACCGGTCGGCCTCGCCATATTTCACGGGGATGAACTTGCGTCCGAAATGATCCCAGAAGACGTTGTCGCCGTCGCTGGAGATCGGCGCCATCATTTCGGCGAGCAAACGGTCGGCGAAGCGCTTGCGGTGCAGGCCGATCCAGTGGAATCGGATGAACGAGAGAAGCCGCCCGGGGCGATCCTTGTGCCCGCGATAACTCGGCTGGATGATGAGCCCGCCGACCTCGCTCGGGCCGGTCTCGTCGCCATACAACTGTCCGACCTTGTGCGTCGTGCCCCAGCCGAGGCGCTCGCTGCGGAAGGTCTTCTCGGTGATACGGAAGGACCAGTTGGGATCGCCGGGCCCGCCCTGGTGGGCGCGGACCTGTGACGTGCCGATGACGCTGCGGGTCTCGGTGTCCTCGATGGTGAAGACGAAGAGTTCGCTGTCGCCCTCGCTCTCGGCGAAGCCGCCGGCGGACTTTCGCCGTCGTGCCGGAGCGTTCGCCGACTCCTTCACACCCGCGGCCTTGCGAAAGCACGCCATCGAGTGCTCGACCTTCGCGTGGAGGATCGCCTCGTTGGGCGGCAGATTGATGAAGAACACCATCCGCGCGAGGCGGAGGAAGTTCGGGACATCATCGGGTTTAGATTGGCGGATGACGAACACAAGTCGCTCCTGACAGTCGCCGCGGCACGCGGGGTGCCGATGAACCTTGGATCACTACGTCGGGGTCACAACGCCGCGATCACGCCGATGCCTTCGCGAGCCCGCGCTCCACGCACTCAAAGACCTTGGGCCAGTCGTCCATCTTCATCGAGGGAAGCGGCGGGAGCATGCGGACGTGGTACGGCCCGTGCCCGCAGTAGAAGAGCACGACGCCCTCGTCATAGAGCGCCTTGCAGGCCTTGTTGACCTTGTCTTTCACGCCGCCGAACGGAGTGAATCGCATCATCCCCCCCGCGCCGCCGATGAGTTTCTCGCCGCCGCCGCCGAGCGACTCGACCGCGGGGAACCACTCGGGGTGCTTCGCGATGAGCGTCTTGGTGTGCACGCGAAACTTCGCATGGTGCTGGGCGAAGAGGCCGGGTGTCGTTCCGTTGGAGTAAAAGTGGCCGTCGCGGAGGCGTTCGATCACGCGCTGCCCGACGCGGAACGACGGGCCCTCGCCGGTGAATGTCCCCGAGAGGATCGCCGATCGTGGATTGAACTCGGGCGTCCACAGCGTGGCGCACGCCTGCGTCATCTTGCCGACGCACAACACATCGACGTAGTCACCCAGATCGAAGTGCTCATACGCGAACATGCGCTCGAGGCGACCGAACGTCTGGATCTCGTCGTCCCAGATCGCGATCTTGTGCCGGCGGCAGGCGTCCATGAGCGCCTTGAGGAAGTCGCGGTCGCCCACGTTGAAGCCGCCCTCGCCCTGCACGAGTTCGAAGATGAAGCACGCGTGCTGCCCAGGGTAGCGATGCGCGTACTGCTCGAGGTGATCCACGGCCATGTCAATAAACCGCGCCTTGCCCACACGCTCGGCGGCCGCAGGATCCCAGAACGGCATGTAGTCCACCGGGAAGACGATCGGCAGTCCCTCACGCCCCGCGTGGTTGTCGCCGATCGACGCCATCGTCAGCGAGCGACCCATGAAGCAGTCCTTGAACGCCAGCACGCGGGGCGTGGGACTCGCGCCCAGCAGCAACTGCTCGGGCTTCGCATTCGCGTTCGCGCCGAGCGAGGTGAGATGATCGACAAACTTCTTCTGGATGCAGACTTTGAGCGCGTTCTCGTTCGCCATAGCGCCGCCCGTCGCAAGGTACGCGTGCTTCAGGCGGCTGTGCTTCTTCGCCTCCGCGAGCAACGTCTCGGCGAACTCATACGACGAGAACCCCGATTGCAGGTTGCCCTGCTTCAGCGTGTCGTCGATGCTCCCGAGGATCGAGGCCTTGATCAGGTCCGGGTCGGCGTGCCCGAAGAAGTTCACGCCAATGCCACAGATCATGTCCCACTTCACCGAGCCGTCGGCGAGTTCGACGAGTGCGCCGTTCCCCAGGCCCGAGGAGATGTACGGATACAGCAGCCCGCGGCCGCGCACGGCCGTCGCCCGCGCGAGCAGGTCGTCGTACGAGACCTTGAGGTCGCTCATGGGCCCACGCACGCCGGTGATCGAGCCGCGGGCGCGCTCGACTTCCTGCATGATCTGATCCGCGGCCTGGGCCACGACGCCGCTGGCGACGAGACGCCCGCCATGCGTCGCCGAAGGGACCGAACCCTGACTCATACCTAACGAAGTGGGGCTGTGACGCCCACCGGAAGATGCGATGCTCATAGACAAGTGTATCGGCGGTTCCTGGGGTGGCCGGGAGCGGCATTTGGCTGCTCACAACCCCTGAACTCAGCGTGATTTCGAGCGATTCATCGAGCGTTGCACCGCGAGAATCGCAATCGACAGCCCCGCAACTGTCAGAGTCGCCGACCACCCCAGAACGACCCACGCCACCCAGAAGACGCCATCTTTGGGCGAGCCCCACGCGAACCCCACGCCCGCCAGCCCGGCCATCGTCACGCCCAGTCCCAGCGATCGCCCCTCGCGCCACGACGCGCTCGCGAGTTGCACCGCGAGCAGAATCCCCGCGACAAGCATCGCCAGACTGGCCGTGAGACACCATCGCGGCGCGACCTTCGGATCGACCAAGCCAGGCCCGGACAACCCGCCCGACTTCGATTGCACGATCCACATCGAGACAACCATCAGGAGCGAGATCGCCAGCAGGCCAAGTTGCACCGAGAGCGCGACATTCGCAACGAACGAAGCCCGAGGCGACGGCTCGCCGGTCATCGGCGATCCGGCGAGTTCGTACTGACGCTCCGAATCATCCATCAAGCCTCCAGCCGCGCGAAGACCTCCGCCAACGCCTCGCGCCAAGGCGTCATCGGACCCACGAGCGCCTCGGTCGGCGCGAGGTCCAGTACGCTATATGCCGGCCGTCGCGCCGGGCGCGGGAACTCGTCGGTCGTGCACGGATCGACACGGCACGTCCCCTCGCGTCCCGCCAGCCGCACGATCTCCTTCGCGAACTCGAACCACGTGCACTCGCCCGCATCGCAGGCGTGCAGCATGCCCGTGGCATTCTTCTCGAGGAGATCCAGCGTGGTCCGCGCGAGCGTCAGACAACTGCTGGGCCTCCCGCGCTGATCGATCACGACTTTCAAGGCGTCCCGCTCCCGTGAGGCCCTGGCGATCGTCCGCGTAAAGTTCTTCCCCCACGGGGCATAAAGCCAACTCGTCCGGAGGCACAGCCAGCGAGGGGCAAGAGAATGAGTCTCCTGGAGCGACGCTTCACCCTTCGCCTTCGATCGCCCGTACGCACTCACCGGATCACGCGGCGTGTCGATCGAGTACGGCGTATTCGCCCGCCCATTGAAGACATAGTCCGTCGAGTAGTGCACGAGCGTCGTGTCGCTCGCCGCACACGCCCTCGCGAGCACGCCCACGCTCTCGCCGTTCACCACCGTCGCCTCGCGCTCATGCGTCTCGGCCCCGTCGACATCGGTCCACGCCGACGCGTTGATCACGTGCGTGAACCCCGCGAATCCGCCGGGAATCGTCGATGGCTTCGAGAGATCGACCTCGGGCCGCCCGACAACCTCGAACGCGACGCGCCGATGCGTCAGTTCCCCGGCGAGCGCCCGCGCCAGCATCCCCGATTTTCCAATGACGAGCACACGCACGCGATGCCCTCACTTGTTCTCGGGCGCCCACGGGAATCCGACGACGCTGTCCCACGCGCGCCGGTTCTCGTCGGGCTGCTGCGGATTGAAGGCGTGCGTCAGGTAGTACATCAGGCTCGCGGGCGTCGGCCCGACGGTGGCCGCACCGTGCCACAACGGCGGCGGAATGATGACGATCGCAGGCCGCCTCTCGCCCGTGACGACGGCCCACGCCGTGTGGTCCGACTCGCGATAGCAGCCGACCTTGAGATGCCCCTGCACGCAGACCCAGAAATCCGTCTGCAATCGATGCGCGTGCCACGCCTTCACGACGCCCGGATACTGCACGCTGAAGTTCACCTGCCCGCTCGGCTCGACGACGCCCTGCATGAGGTTCATCAGCGAGAAACCGCGGTCGTCCGTGAAGAACGCGAGCGGATACACGATCGGCTCGATCTTCTCACGAGCCGCGTCCCACGCCTGGCGCAGCGTCCCTTCCCCAGGCGTCCACACACGAGGCGAGATGGCACGAACCGGTTGCATCGATGCATCGCTCCAAACACTCGATCGCAAAAAAACTCTTCACACGCCGGACTCACGCGCGATCCGCTACGCCTTCGTTGCCACCGCGGTCAGGTCCACGGGCTTGCCATCCACAAGGTTCGCCCCGCCCTCGGCGACAAGATTCGCCGCCCGGTGCAGGCTCTCGACCGTCCCCGCGTCGGTCCACCATCCATCGAGTTCCGTGTGCGTGAGGTCGCCGCGCTTGAGGTAATAGTTGTTCACGTCGGTGATCTCGAGTTCACCGCGAGCCGACGGCTTCAGCGCGTTGCAGAACTTGAAGACGTCCGCGTCATAAAAGTAGATCCCGGTGACGGCCCACTTGCTCGGCGGGTCCTTGGGCTTCTCGATGATCTCGGCGATCCGGCGTGCCTTCCCCTCGCCCTCGAATCGGCAGACGCCGAATCGCTGCGGATCGGGGACCTCTTTCAGGAGCAGCTTCGCCCCAGACGCCTGCGAGAAGAAGTCCCCCGCCGCGCGTCGGATGTTGTGCTGCACGATGTTGTCGCCCAGCACGACGCTGATCTTCCCGCCGTCGGCGAACTCCTCGGCCAGGCGCAGCGCGTCGGCGATCCCGCCCTCGCCCTCCTGATAGGCGTACTCGAGGTGGTTGATCCCCAGGTGCTTGCCGTTCTTCAGCAGTTTGAGGAAGTCCCCCGCGTGCTCGCCCCCGGTGACGATGAGGATGTCGCGGATGCCCGCCGTGAGCAGGCACTGGATCGGGTAATAGATCATCGGCCGGTCATACACCGGCAAGAGGTGCTTGTTGGTGACGAGGGTCAAAGGCCGAAGCCGAGTCCCAAGCCCGCCCGCGAGAATCACACCCTTCATTGCTCACTACTCCCACGCGTCCGAGGTCCCACATCGAGAGAGGACCACAACCCGCGACGATCCGATCGCGCGGGTTCACACTGTATCGCCTGGAGAGGATCGGCTCGATCCCGGGGCGTCATGCCCGAAAGTTGCCGGATAACCACATTCGGGCCGGGATCGTCGCCCGTTGTGTTTGGATGGTGTTACGACAGGAAACGGCTCGTCCCCCCGGCCGGAGCGGCAAGGATCGATCGCAACTGCTCGGCCAGCCACTGCGGATCCGCAAGGGCATACGGCCGAAACTTCTCCGCGTGCCCCGTCTCCTCCGTGTACAACAGCGCCCGATTCGGCCCAAGCCCGACGGCCTGCGGGCTGTCCACCAGCGCGCTCGAGTCGTTCGCGCTCATCTGGAACGCCACCCGCGCATCAAACTCACGCACCGCCCGCCGATCGAGCGTCCGTTCCAAAGACGTCACGCTGTCGCACCAGGTGATCACGTGCAGGCCGTGCGTCGGCCCATCACGGACGATCCGGGCGAACTGCTTGTCCGCACGCGTCTCGACGTCGGTGTCCGAGTCGAACGCAAAGTCGTCCTCGCTCCGTCGCAACGGGCGGAAGCGGTGCAGCCCGAAAACGATGAGGTATTGCCGCGCGAACTCGCCATGCTCGTCCTGCCGGCGGCGTTCGAGTTCCTGGAAGACGCGCCCGACGATCGCGCCCGCGTCTCGCACGCCGCCATACGTCGCCCGCGAACCCAGCGCCCTCGCGGCATGGACCAGCACCGGCGATTGATCGGCATCCACCGTCCCCGCGTCGAGCATGTGCACGAACGCCTCGCCCGAACTCGCAAGACCCTGCGCGTGCGACGAGGCCAGGCTCAGAATCGACGACGCGCACAGCGCAAGCCCCGCGCTCTCCTGCTGCCCGACGAGGAGCAGATGGCTCCCGCTCTGTCGCCGCAGCGACACGCTCGTCGGCTCCTTGATCGAGATCGGATCGCCGAGATACACGCGCGGCAGTGGGGCGGTCGCGCCCGTCTCGCGCGGGGCCGCAGTCTGGCCCACCCATCGCCCCAGGCCCAACTCGCGGGCGTCTCGATCCAGGTCCGCGGGCACGTTCCCCTCAAAGACCACGGGCGCAGGCGGACGCTTCTGCATCTGGTCCGCAAGCACCGAAACCTGCTTCAGACACGCCTCGCGCTTCTCTTCGGGGAGCCACACGACCTGGAAGGGGCTGTTCCCCTCGAGCATGCCGCTCGCGTCGTTGTAGATCGCCTCGCCCGGGCGAGAGAGCAGGCGTGCCGCCGGGTTGTCCTCGCTCATGATGAGATACGAGTCGGCCTCGGAGCACTGCAGCGCGATGCGGACGGCCATCTGCCCCACGGTGCTCCGCGCCAGGCTGTACGCCCCACCGATCGTCTGTGAGCCGAGGACCACGTGGATCCCGAAGGCACGCCCTTGTCGCACAAGCCGATCGAGCAGGAGCGCCGCCTCCTGCGCCAGTTTGTCGTCGTCGACAAAGAACTCGTGGAACTCGTCCACGATGAGCAGCGTCCGGGGCATGGGCATCGGGCTGACGCCAAGCCCCGCGCCCCGTGCGTGACGCCGATACGCCGCAAGATCCTGCACGCCCGCATCGCGAAAGAGCGAGCCGCGCCGCGTCAGTTCCGCGTCGAGCCGGCGCAGCACGCTCAGCCCGAACTCACGCTCGCTCTCAACCGCCACGACCCGCGCGTGGGGCACGCGATGCGTCGCGTATGTCTTGAACTCCACGCCCTTCTTGAAGTCCACAAGGTAATACTCGACCTCATCCGGGCTGTACCACAAGGACAAGTTCGTGACCAGCGCGTGCAGCAGCGTGGACTTGCCCGACCCGGTGCGCCCCGCGATGAGCGCATGCTGGGCCGTCCCGCGCCCGAGCGAGACATACTGCAGTTTCGTCGCCCCGCTCCGCCCGACCGGGATGCGGAGTTCCTCCGACGCGTCCCCGGTCCAGCGCTGCGCCGGCTGCGGCGTCACCGTCTCGAACGGCACCTGAACCCGGTTCGAGTCCTTCGCCAATCGCCCGACGGCGTGGATCAATCGATTGAACTCGCCGTCGCCCGGCGGCATCTCTAGCCGCAGTGGCCACTTGCCCAGCACCTCGTCCTTCCACACGAATCGACCGGCGCCGCTCCCGCCTCCCGTTCCCTGCCATTGCAGCACGGTCGCGCTCCGCTCGAGATCGCTCATGGGCACATACGCCGGCGGGCGCTGCCGATTGTCCGCGACGATCAGCGTGTGCACCCCGCAGCGTGGCCCGCTCTCGGCAATGCTCGCCAGCCGCTTCGCCGCCGCCTCCGAGATTCCCGCGGGGAAATCGGCGATCACCAGGAACCGGAACGGCTCGGCGATCTCCCCCGCCTGCACGTTGTAGTCCTGGATCGACGCGAACTCGTTGCGCAGATACTTCTGGATCACATTCTCCATGTGCTCCGTCAGGTCCGTGAGTTTCTGCTCGATGCGCTTGGGATCGGTCCAGATCTTGTCGCCGACGAGGGCCTCTTCATAGTCCGCCAGGTGCATGAACCCCGCGAAACTCTGCCCCAGTCCCACGGGATCGATGATCGTGAAGCGGGCCTTGCCCGGCGGGAAGGCCGTGAGCGTGCGCAGCAGCACATTCTCCAGCATCTTGAGCGCCGTCGCGCGCCCCTCCGGACCCGTGTGCACGATGAGAGATCCTCGCCGCGGCGGGCCCTCCGATGAAGAACCACCACTCGTGTGGCCCGCAAGATCCAGCATCGCGGGGAGCCGCAAGTGCGTCTGCGCCGGCACACGCAATCCATCCGTCGGCAATCCACCTGGCGCCGAAGCCAGGTCCACCTCCAGCGTCCCGAACCGGATCGCCTCGGGCACCTGCTCCCTCGCCGTGAACCGAGCCCACGACTCGTCATCCCACGCCGGGCACAAGCGTTCGGCCTGGGCGACCAGCGACTCGTACTCGTCATCCAGATTCGCCACCGCTTCGGTCCAACGCCGCGTCATCGCCTCGCGCTCGTCCCGCAGCGTCGCGTCCGCCTGGCGATGCGCATCCTCGCGGTTCTTCGTCGCCTCCTCCGTCACCGTCCGCTCGCGTGAAGTGATCGCCTCGACACGCTGGGCGTGCGCGGCCCGCGCGTGCCGCGCCGCCTCGTCGTGCTCCTGCGTCGCCTTCGCGATCTTCGACTGGTGCTTCTCTCGAAGCGACGGTTCTTCCAGGCGACGCTTGCGAGAGAGTTCCTGCTTGATCGCCGCGAATCGCTCACGCGCCTTGCGGATCTCGCTCTCGCGCCGCAGGCGGATCTCTCCCGCCTGCCGATCTCGCTCTGTTTCCGCCTGCGTGATCCACGCATCGCCCATCGCACGCGCATGCTCCGCCGATTTCTCGAACTCCTCGCGCGCCGTCCGCACCCGACCGCGCAGCGCCCGCCGAAGGAACAACTGCACCACGATCGCCAGCGCCACGCCGAATCCCGCGCCCGTCAACCCCGCGGCCCACGGCTCCAGCCGCCCCGTCCGCGTCGCGATGATCGCGCTCCCCGCCGACCCGAACGCCCCGAAGAGCAGCACCATCACCACTAGCGTCGGCGTGCGCACGATCGCCGGCGTCAGCCGCTCTTCCAGCGTCGCCAGCGCCGCCGTCGCCCGCGCCCGGGCCTCGTCATAATCGCGCTGGCCCACCACCGGCGGCGGCGGCTCCACACCCTCGATCAACTCCGACGCCTCCGTCAGCCCCTCGTGCCCTTGCCTCGCGAGCAAATCACTCGCCCGCGCGCGCATCTGCGTCAGTTCCGCCTGCCCGTGCGTGTGCGCCTTGCTCGCGTTCGAGAAATCCCCCGAGGCCTTCTGCTCCGCCGATTCCACCACCGTCTCGGCAAGCCACGCCGCATCGTCCAACTCTCGCTCCGCGGCATTCTCGATCGATCCCAGACGCTCCTGGAACGCCGCGACCTCCGCCTCCATCGTGCGCGTCGTCGCCTCGCGGATCAGTTCGAGATCATCTCCAGCCCGCTTCAGTTCGCTCGCCAGTTCCGCGTCGGCGGCCTGTCGCGCCGTCTCCGCCTGCTGTCGCGCGTCCTCGGCTACGCCGCGATACGTCCGATCCGCCGTCGCGATCGACTCCTTGTGCGCGCTCTGCATCGCCGCGTCCGACCTGGACCGCTCGAGCATGAGCGGCACAAATCCGCCCACGATGCCCCGCTCACGACCTGTGAAACTCGCGTCGCTCATGGCTGTGTGTCGGTGCCCGTCGTCCCGCGTCCGCCCCGCGAGTAGCCCATGCTGAGGCCCCGCGGGTGTTACTGCCGGGGCAACAACCCCGACCCATCGCGCACCCAGCATACCCGTTCGCGGCCTCTCGCGTTGCGGATCCCTGGCAGGATTCTCCGAGATTCCATTCTTGTGAGAATCCCCCGATCTCTCGCGTCAGGCTTATTCCACGTCGCCGGAATCCGCGCACTCCCGCCGAACCCGCGAGATCAACTCCGCCAGTTCATCCATCGCCTTCGCCGCCGCCATGGCCTTGGGCTCCATCGGGTCCAGCACCTCGCGCTCGAAGCGTTCCGCCGCCGGGTCGTCCCAGTCCGCCCGCACCCGCGACCACGCGAAGTGCAGTTCCTTGAGCGCGTCCGTCAACGCCGCCTTTGCCGCCGTCACGCTCATGTCCATCCTCCCGCCCACGCGTCCTCGTCGTCGGGCCCGAGAACCGAGAGCACGTTCCCCAGCGACAGCACCACCATCGTCCCCACACGCAACGAGAGCACCGACGCCAGCCCCGGCACGAGTTCCAACAGCGCCGACACCGCCACCCTCCAGCACGCCCCGCTCACCCTCGCGTCATGGATCGGGCCCACGCTCCAGCCGCTATCCGTCTCATCCCTCGGCTCGAATCGCGCCAAGACCACCTCATGCTCGCTCACGCACCGCCAAGAGATCGCCAGCGTCTGCCGTGGATCGACCGCCTCGCCCACGAGCGACAACGACCGCAGCGCCTCCGCGTCGCTCTCCACAGGCTCCCCCGCCGGAAACGCCGTCAGCAGCAACTCGCCTCGTGGCACCCGCGCCCGTTCGCGTACCTCCCTCGCCACATCACGCAACGCCCCGAATCGCTCCGTCGGCGAGGGCGCATCACCTCCACCCCGTGACACCGTCACGCCCGGCGCATGCGCCGTCGGCGTCCGCGCGGCACTCTCGATCACGCCCTCATCAACATCCATCGGCGCCTCGGGCGACACCGCCCGCAGGTAGTCATCCAGCCGATCGATCATCCGCTCGATACGCGTCACACCATCCACCAACTCGCCGTGCAGAACGTCCGAAAGCCCGGACATCGGCCCCTTGCACAACAGCGACTCCCGCTCCCACACGCTCGCCCACTTCTTCGTCGCCGCCTGCCGCTCCTTCGCCCGGTCGAGCGTGCCAATCGCCCGATTGAGCGCCTTGCGCTCCAGCACCAGGCTCGGCGGCTCGGGCGCCTGCGTGATGATCTTCTTCGAGATCTCCTGCCTCGCCCGCGTCACCTCGTCCTCGAGTTGACGCACGCGATGCTTCCAGAACGCCGGCCGCTCCATCGTCAGCCACTGCCCGGTCCGCTGCGCATCCACGTCGGCGGAGATGATCGCCGCGCTCGCGGCCTCGATGAACGACTGCAACGCCGCGCGGAACCGCCGGAGTGCTTCGATCGACCGGACCGATGCCGCCTCACGCATGCACGCCTCCCACGCTCGCGTCGCGGGAGCATGGTGCACCCGCGAGCGCCGCTACCGCTGATGCAGATACTCCTCGAGTTTCTCCGCCTTGCGGATGAGAAACGGGATGTACTGGTCCGCGCTCTCGGTGAACCGCGCCAGGATCTTGATCGTCTGCTCGAAGTTCTCGGCAAACTTCGCGTGCTCCTGGTCGCGCCACGTCTGCCCGAGGTCATTCAGGCGCGTCTGCAGCACCGCCATCTGCGACGCCAGCCCGCCATTGAACCGCTTGAGGTCCATCGCGAATCGCCGAATCTCGCCAGGATCGCCCACGACTCGTGACATCCAGCACCTCCGTTCGATCGTCACCCTTGCCCGATTTCACCGAGCCTCGTCCACGCGCGGTCTCAGCGTGCCACGTTCCCGCCGCGCGCCCCGTGCAGTCTAGTGCGCTCCGAATCCGCACCCGGTTCCGCCGATGTGCTCCGTGGCGTCCCGCCTTCGCCCGTCGCGGGTTTCTTCAGCATCGCCCCCAGCGACCGCGTCGTCTGCGTCGCCTGCGTCGCCAGCCGGCGCATCTCCGACGCCACCACCCCGAACCCGCGCCCATGCTCCCCGGCCCGCGCCGCCTCGATCGCGGCATTCAACGCCAGCAAGTTCGACTGATCCGCCAGCCGTTCAAGTGATCGCAGGAGCGCCCCGGTATCTCCCCCAACGGCCCCGTCGGTCTGTGACTCGGCATCAACGGTCGATGTGCCACGCGAACGCTCAGGCACGCTCGACTCGAGCACTCGTATCGGTTGAACCCGCCGTCCGTGCGATGCGGCTGAAATCTCAGCCGCTTTGCGTGCGTGATCCAGAGCCGGTTCAACTTCCAACAGGGGTTCCACTCCCGGCGGCAACTCCTCAGAGGCCCTCGCGTCTTCGTGTTCTGAATCAGACGAACGCCCTTGAGTCGTCGAATCAGTTGCCGGGTCGGGGCGCTGCCCGTTGGGATGCACTCCCGTCGAGGCCGAGAAGACCGGAACCATGTCGATCGCGCCCGCGTCAATTGTGTCTGGTGTCTCCGCTTCGTCGGCGTCACGCGGCACAACCGCGTCCAATGAGTTGCCGCCCAGATCACCACTCGAGATCATCCCTCGCTCAAACTCGGTTGGCTCGATTCCCATCTCGATCGCCGCGAACACTTCAGCCGTTGCTTCGGTGGGAGTGACATCGACCGTGGCCTCGTCCACGGCTGCTGGAGCATTGTCGACCGCCGCGGCATCGTCGAACGACGCACAATCGCGCTCGTTCGAGTCGCCCCTCACCACGCTCGCCTCATTCAGCCATTCCACGATCTCGCCGACGACGTGTGCGACATCATCCAGCCGCGACTCCAAGGCCGCCTCGTCCCTCTCGTTCTCCTCGTTCCAGGAGCCAACGAACACGTCAGCCGCACATGGCGTGTCAGGCTCTTGAGCCGGTGGGAACTCCACAACAGGGGCGATAGGTTCGAACGGAACCGGTTCAACCGATCCGACACGTTCGTCCATCTCCGCGGGCGTCTCAACACCACATTCAACGGCCATCGATCCAATCCGCGCGATCACACGCTCGACGATCGACTCGATCGGGATATCACCTTGGTCGTCGCCGGGACTCCTCGGTTCGTCTGTCGGCTCATCCTCGAACGCCACGAACCCATGTCCACTCGCCACAGGCACGATCTCTCCATCGATCGTTCCCGCCTCCATCACGCCGCTCGCCTCATCCTCGATCGAATGTGGCACATCACAAGTGTTATTCGACTGTCGATGCTCGCCATCGCTCGCCAACTCTACTTTCCGATGTGCCGCGAACTCGCCCACCACCGGGCCGGCGATTCCAAGCGTCGACACCGACGCGCACTCGTCCTCGATCTCGTCCATCACCGCGAATGCCAAGCGTGTCCGCTCCGTCGAGATCGCGGAAGGTTCAGCAGCGTCCGTCGTGACCGAGTCCTCGGATTCTGTCTCGCCCACCAAAGACGTCATCGTCATCGGCTCCCTCGGCACGATCACGTTCACCGTCGAGGACACGTCGCCGATCTCACCGACCCAAATCTGTACCGCCGCCACAGGACTCGAGTCGCGCGGTTCGCAAGCCTCCGGCATTGAGTTGTCTGGTGTGCGATCCGGCTCCCCGATCGACCGCTCCTTCACGCCCAATGCAACGGCCTCACGCTTCCGTCGCCGAAGGATCCAAGCCGCAAAGCCAACTCCGGCCAACCCACCCACAAGAGCGACCGTCGCGTCACGCCATGCATTGCTTCGTGATTCCTTCTCCGCTGCCATTCCCAACTCGGGAGGTATCGCAATCGCACCCGTCTCAACCGACGTTGTCACTCGCGGACTGTCAGTAGCCACTGGTTCCGTCGAGTTCAGGCCATCCCCCGCTCGATCGTTCTCCGCGCGAACCATCGGCACAGGCACCAGGATCGGCCACGGAATCAACGTCGCACGATCACCGTTATCTCGCGCCGGCACCTCCACCACACGCTCAATTACCCGTTCCACCACCACAGGCTCGGGCGCTGTCGCGATCGCCACAGGCGCCTCAGGCACGATCACTTCAGGCGGATTATCCTTCGGCTCGGGCTTTGCCTCTATCACAGGCTCCCGCTCACGCACCTCACGCGGCACGACCTCGGGCACAACCTCGAGCGCCATCTCGAGCAGCGCCCGCTCATCAGGATGCGTCCCAATCAGAGTCACACGCCCCGTGTCCACGTCATACACGCCACCAACGAGCGCCAAGGTCCCTTCACGCACGCCCTCACGCACACTCTCGCTCCGCCGCAGCAGCGCCGCCATCTGCAGCAGCACGTTCTCCTTCACCGCGTGGGGCACAAGGTCCAACCCCTGCGCCAAAGGCCACAACTGCTTCGCCGTCGCCACCGCCGGGTCGATCGCCGCCGCCGCCGACGCGCACGCCTCGCGTGCCTTCCCCCCAAGGATCGCCCCCGTCACCGCCCCGCACTTGCTATCCCCCAGCACCACCACCAGCGGCGTGCGCAACCGCGAAACGCCATACTCCACGCTCGCGCGCGCGTCCTCGCCCACCACGTTCCCCAACGAACGCACGACGTACAAGTCACCGACACCCTGATCAAAGATCGATTCGACCACCAGCCGCGCATCCGAGCACGCCACGATCGTCGCGATCGGACTCTGCCCCGAAACCCCAGTCTCACGCACGCGCGCGATATTCGAGTTCGGTCGCACCGGCCTTCCGCGCGCAAACCGCCCGTTCCCCTGTTCCAGCAGCACCCGAGCCCGAGCCGGCGTCACCCCAGCCGCGTCCACGCGCGCGCACCACGGCCCGCCGGCCACCCCAGCCAGCAACGCCGCGACACACCACAACCAACGACGCCTCGACATGCGCCTCCCGACGCCACACGCCCGGCACAGGACACTTTCCCCGCCGCCGCGTGGCCCAAGAACAACCCATGTCCAACATCGACCCGCCCCGACCCCCGCTCAAGCCCAAGTTCCCGGACGTGGAGTCCACGTATCGCAAGCGCACATAAACACCCCGACTTATAGAGTCGGGCTGGGCGCAGATGCTACACGTAAGTGCTTGAAAACTGGGGATCTAGGATTCGAACCTAGACTAACTGAGTCAGAGTCAGTCGTGCTACCGTTACACCAATCCCCAAGCAAATCCGCCAAAATATAGCCCACGAACTCCGCCAGGTCGCACGCCAGGTCACACAACTGGTCGCCTGTCGGGCTTGCGATTCCGGATCCCGGCCGCTCGGTCCAACGTGAATCACGCCAGGCCCAGCTCCGACCGGATCCTCGTGACCATCAAGTCACTCCCATCGGCTCGCCGCCCTCGGCATGCCAAGGATCTTCCGCGCCGCTCGCGAGTCGAACCCCTTCGACACTCGTCCAGGCGTTGATCCACTCTCGCCCCGAACCTTCGCCACCTCGGCGATCCGATGGGATAACTCATGCACACACACGCGTTCGCCGTCTCACTCGCCGTTTCCACGCTCCTGGGCTGCGCCGCCACGGCACCAGCCAACGAGACCGCTCCCGAGACGACGCCACTCGAGGTTGCCCCTAACCACACGCTCTCCGATCAGCCCGCGGGCACAACCCCAGACATCCGCGACGCCATCTCCTTCGCCCGAGACAAGGTCGCCCCCGCCCTCGTCCACATCCGCGTCGTCTCCTATTCCTACTACGGCGGCAAGGAGAACAAGTCCCAATCCGTCGGCAGCGGCACGATCTTCAGCCCCGAGGGATACATCGTCACCAACGCCCACGTCGTCAACGACGGCCGCGAGTTCAAGGTCACCCTCGCCGACAAACGCGAGATCCCCGCCAAACTCATCGGCGAGGACCCCATGACCGACCTCGCCGTCCTCAAGATCGATCCGAACGAAACGGGTCCGCTCCAGAACGCCTCGTTCACCACCTCCGACAACCTCCAGGTCGGCGACTACGTCCTCGCGATGGGCTCCCCCTTCGCCCTTTCCCGCTCCGTTACGCTGGGCATCGTCTCCAACACCGAGCGCGTCTTCACCTCGTCCTCCGGCGACGACCTCGCCGACCAGGAGTTCGACTTCAACTCCTCCCCCGAGGTCTTCACCCAGTGGATCCAGCACGACGCCCTCATCAACCCCGGCAACTCCGGCGGCCCCCTCGTCAACATGAAGGGCGAACTCGTCGGCGTCAACGCCCGGGGCGGCGCCGGCATGAGTTTCGCCATCCCCGCCGCACTCGCCCGCAACATCACCAGCCGCATCATCAAAGACGGCGAGGTCATCCGCAGCACCCTGGGCATCTCCCTCAAGAGCATCAAACGCTCCGGCTATGACGACGGCATCCTCGTCAACTCCGTCGACGACGATTCCCCAGCCGCCAAGGCCGGCATCCACGCCGGCGATGTCATCGTGAAACTCAACGACCAGCCCGTCTCCGCCCGGTTCCCCGAGCAGATCCCCGCCGTCGCCCGGGCAATCGCCGACTCCCCCGTCGGGAGCACCATCAACCTCGTCGTCCTGCGCGATCACGACGAACTCAGCGTCTCGGCCACAACCGAGCGACTCCTCCGCAACGATCCCGACGAGGCCGCCCTGCGACTCTTCGGCCTCTCCGCCTCCCAGATCACCGATCAGATCGTCCGAGCCTGGCGCCTCGATTCCAACAAAGGCGCCCTCGTCCGCGGCGTGACGTCCGGAGGCCCCGCGGGCCTCGCCGAGCCCTCACTCAGCTACGGCGACATCATCCGCTCCATCGCCTCCAAGCCCGTCGACTCCCTCAAGGACCTCCTCGATATCTACAAGGACATCGCCAACCAGGACCCGCTCCCCGAGTACGTCCTCGTCGAGTTCGAGCGACGAGGCTCCAACCAGATCACGCTCCTCAAGCCGCGCCGCGACAAGCCCCACGACCCGCCGCGCGAGATCCCCAAGGCCTGGATCGGCGTCGCCACCCAGCCCATCCTCCGCACCCTCGCCGAGCAACTCGGCGACAAGGACCTCGTCGGCTTCCGGGTCACGCGCGTCTACCCCAAGACCGACGCCGCCACCGCCGGCCTCATGGTCGGCGACATCATCACCGCGATCAACGGCGATCGACTCAACCCCCGCGGCATGCAGGACGCCGGGATGTTCCAGCGACAGATCCGAAAACTCAACATCGGCGAGGACGCCAACCTCACCCTCACCCGCGAGGGCGAATCGATTGCCGTCAACGTCCCCCTCGAGCGCACCCGCATCGGCGAGGACGAGGCCCTCCGCGACACCAACAAGGACTTCGAACTCACCGTCCGCGAACTCACCTTCTTCGATCGCGATGAGAACCGCTGGGACGACACCATCCAGGGTGTCATCGTCGTGAACGCCGACAACGCCGGCTGGGCCGGGACCGCCGGAATCTTCATGGGTGATCTCATCCAGCGCATCAACAACACCGAGATCACCGACATCAAGTCCTACCGCGACGCGATGGACGTGATTGCCAAGGACCAGCCCGAGCGCGTCACCTTCGTCGTCCTCCGTGGGCAGCGCACCCAGTTCAAGTTCGCCGAGCCCTCCTGGAAGCCCAAAACCGCCGAGGAAACCGCCAAGGAAGCCCCTAAGCCCTGAGAACACTTGCGTCCCGACCCAGTCTCGTGGCCCAGGCGTCCTGCCTGGGTCTTCTTCTCCTACAACTCTTCCCAGCGACAAACTGTGCTCGCTCTTTTTCCTCCGCACCATCTGACCAAGCCCGATCACCCTTCACTCCCCAATGGGGAGCCTCACCCGGAGCCACCATGGAATCCCGAATGTCCCGCACCAATCGCGTCCTCCTCGCCGCCGCCGCCTCCGTCACGCTCCTCGCCCTCGCGGCCTTCGCGCCCAGCGACTCCCGCGTCCGCGCCGATGATCCCGTCGCCGACTCGATGAAATCCCTCGCCGAGACTCGCGCCTCGGCCCTCGTCACCGTGAAGTACGTCCTCAAGGGAGGTGCCGCCGGACTCGACGAGGACATGGAGATGGAAGCCCCCGGGCTGATCGTGGAGCAACCCGGTCTCGTGCTCGTCGCCAACACCTATCTCGGCGGATTCATGTCACGGTTCGGAGGCGGGGCCTCACTCACCCCCACCGACATCAAGGTCCTCATCGGCGATGACACCCAGGGCGTCGACGCCAAAATGATCGCGAAGGATGGCGAACTCGACCTCGCCTGGATCCAGATCAACGAGCCCGCCGCCGAGGGATATCCCTTCGTCTCCTTCGCCGACGCCGCGACACCAGACATCGGCGACACTATCTTCGGCATCCGACGCATGGGCAAGTTCTTCGATCGCGCCACACTCATCAGCCAGGCAAGGATCAGCGGCATCACCAGGAAGCCTCGCCACATCTACTTCGACTCCTCCAACAGCATCGTCTCTCTCGGCCTCCCCGTCTTCGATCTCCACGGCAAAGTCGTCGGCGTCGGCACGATGGTCATGCCCGATCAGGACGAGATGGAAGGCCTCCGGGGGATCTTCTCCAGCCGGGAAGATTTCCAGAATACCGGCATGATCCTGGGCGCCGAAGAGGTCGTCAAGGCCACCGCACGGGCCAAGGAAATGGCCGCCTCGGGCAAGTCCCCCGATGAAGCCGCCCCGGCTCCAGCCGAACCCAAGCCCGAGGACGCCGGCGAGATGGAACCCTAACGCCAACCGGTCCAATCGATGCACAATCAATCGCCCGACTCACTCGTGTGGGTCGGGCGATTCGTTTCTGGTCATCACAACTCCGTTCTGGCCCGCGTCGACCCGCTTCGCCGATATCACTCCTCCGATGCTCCGACCCGGGCACATCATCGCGCTCTGCGTCTTCGCACTCCTGACGCTCGGCGTTGTCATGGTCAGTTCCGCCGACATGAGCGTCCAACTCGTCGGCGCCGGACATCCCGCCACCGACGGCGTCACCTTCCAATCCATCGTCCTCTCGAGATCCTCGGCCTACATGGCCCTCGCCCTCGCCGCGCTCATCGCCGGGACCTACGTCCCCGTGCGTCGACTCGTCGCGGCATTCGAGAACGCCTCCGCCTCACCCATGCCCGGCGAGACCCGCCGACGCGTCACCCTCCTCCTCGCCGCGAGCCTCGTGCTCGTCGCCGTATGCGCTCTTGTCTATGTCCCCTTCATCGGCCTCTCCAAGAACGGCTCACACCGTTGGATCGCCCTCCCCTTCGCCAAGGCGCTCACCATGCAGCCCAGCGAGATCGCCAAGTGGGGGCTCGCGGGCCTGATGGCGTGGTACGCCGCGAGCGCCGCGCGCACGGGCGAACTCGCCCGCTTCTGGAAGGGCCTCGTCCCGGCGCTCGTCGCCGTTGCGCTCGTCGCCGCCTTTGTCGTCCTCGAGGATCTGGGCACCGGCGCCCTCATCGCCGCCAGCGCCTGCGTCGTCCTCCTCGCCGCGGGCGCGAAACTCTGGCAGTTCCTCATCTTCGTCCCGTTGAGTCTCGCCGGTCTCGCCGCCGCCATTATCACCAACCCCTACCGCATCGACCGCATCACCGCCTTCTTGAACCCCTACGCCGATCCCGAGGACACAGGCTACCACATGATCCAGTCCCTCCTCGCCGTCTCCAATGGCGACGGCTTCGGACGCGGGCTGGGCTTCGGCCTCCAGAAAATGGGCTACCTCCCCGAAGGCCGCACCGACTTCATCTTCGGCGTCATCTGCGAGGAACTCGGGATCGCCGGTGCCGGGCTGGTCGTCGGCCTCTTCCTCGCCCTCGTCTGGGCGGGATACGCCATCTACGCCCGAGAGAAGTCGCCACTCCTCCGCCTCTTCGTACTCGGCGTCGTCTCCACCGTCGGGCTCCAGGCCCTCATCAATCTCGCCGTCGCCACGGGCATGGCCCCGACCAAGGGCATCGCCCTCCCCATGCTCAGTTCCGGCGGCACCGGCTGGATCCTCACCGCCTTCTCCCTCGGCCTCGTCCTCGCCGTTGATCGCACCCAGTACGACGACGAGGTCGCCCTCGACGCACTCGTGCCGGCATGAGCACGCCGCGAGTCGTCTTCGCCGGCGGCGGCACGGGCGGGCACATCTACCCGGGCCTCGCCATCGCCGAGAAACTCCTCGAATGTGACCCATCGGTCACATCAGAATGCCTCCGTTTCGTCTGCTCCACCCGCGACATCGACCGCGCGATCCTCTCCAACGAGAAACTTGCCGGAACCGCCGTGGACTTCACGCCGCTCGAGGCCCGACCGTTCGGCCTCTCCCCGCGGCGCGCGTTGGCCTTCGCGGCACACTGGAGAACGAGCACGACCGACGCGTCGCGATTGATCGCCGGTGCGCGCGCGGTGGTGGCCCTCGGTGGTTTCGTGGCGGCCCCGGTTGCATGGAGCGCGCGACGCGCGCGCATTCCCGTCATCATGGTCAATCTCGACGCCGTCGCGGGTCTGTCCAGCCGCTTCGTTGCCCGGTTTGCCACGCGCGTGCTCACGACCGCCGACGCTGGGCCGCCGTCGTGGCCACGGATTCCGCCGATCGTCCGAACCGCCGCGATCGCCGCCGCGGATGCTCCGTCGTGCCGCGAAAAACTCGGCCTCGATCCCGATCGTCCAACGCTCTTCATCACCGGCGCGAGCCTGGGCGCGCGCAGCATCAACCGTGGTGTCGTCGCCATGGTCGAGGCCCATCGCGACGCACTCGCCGACTGGCAGATCATCCACCAGACCGGCAAGGACGACGAGCGCGAGGTGCGAGAGGCGTACGAACGGCTGGGTGTGCGCGCGCATGTCTGTGCGCTCATGCGCGAGATGGGCGTCGCCTGGGTGGCCGCCGATCTTGCCATCGGGCGCTCGGGCGCGGGGATCGTCGCCGAGGTCTGGGCGAACCGCGTGCCGGCGATCTTCGTGCCGTATCCCTATCACAAGGACGCGCACCAGGCGCGCAACCCGGCGCGGCTGGTCGAGGTCGGCGGCGCGGTGCTCGTGACCGACCTGATTGAGCCGGGGCAGAACGCCGCCGCACTCTGGACGGCTGTGGAATCGAGGCTCGACGCGGGCGTGCGTGCGAACATGCGTGAGAATTTGGGCAAACTCGGTCCGGCGGACGGGGCAAGGCGTGTGGCCCGGGTGATCGCCGACGAACTTCGCCGGTGATTCCGCAGGCCGATCGGAGACGCGATCGACCTACGCTCTGGGCATGGCGGAGCCATCGGGCGGAACACGAACGGAATCCGGGCGGGCGCGGTGCGTGGTCTATCACGCCGGCGAGGTGCATCCGAAACTCGGCGAGGCGCTCCGAAGGCGCGGCCTGACCTGGAGCGAGTGGACCTCGGGGGCGATGACGCTCGCGGATGTGGTCCGGGACAACGGCGGCACGCGGGCCGTGCTGCTGGTCGTCGAGCCGCGACGACTGAAAGAACTCGGTGCGGTGATCGGCGTCGTGGAGCGATATCGCCCGGAGACGCCGATCTGGAAGTTTGATGGCACGGCGCTCTCGCGTTCGAGCACGGCTGAACTAAGAAGCACTGGTGCCGCGGGCGGCGCCAAGGACGTGCCTACAAAGCCCGAAGTCGTGGTCCGATCGGGTTTGGCCGACGTGATCCGGGGGCGTGGCGACTCGAGCGCGCCGGGCGGCCCAAAGTTGCGGTTGTCGGGGTTCACGGGACATGCGTTCTCGGACCCTGTGGTCGCGGATCGCGATCCGGAGTCGGCGAGCGGCCCGGACCTTACGGCCGAGGAACTGCGGATGCTGATGGGCGATCCGGGGAACGAGCACGGGCGTACGGAATCGTGAATGAGTTATGGGGTGTTGGGTATGGTGCGATCGTGGTCGTGAATCGGGTGGGTCTGCTCGATTCGGGTGGTTGAAGGGACGATAAAGACTGGGATTCTGCGTGGAGGCCGCGGTTGGTGGGTTTGATCGATCACACAACGGGTGTTCGGGTGATCCTCGTCGGACGGACGGGGCTGGACGCCACATTGCGTCGCGATGCCCACTTTGAGTTGGTCCGAGTCGGCGCGGCGTACGAGGCGATCGGTGAACTCGCGACGCCGATCGACGAGGAATCGCCGACGCAGTCTGTGGTGATTCTGGCGGGCGACGCGCAGGCGTGGCTTGGGTCGGCCGAGGATGGCGGCGGACGCGAGCGGTTTGTGGATTTTCTCCGCGCGCTTCGGATGGTCGATCCGGGCGTGAGAGTGTGCGGGATTGTCGGGCAGGACACGTCGGAGGCGAAGGGCCTTCTGGACGCGTCGATCGATGGCTCTTCGGCGAGCGAGGGCGTGCGGAGCCTGCTCAGCGTCCCGACCGAGGGGCGCGTGCAAGGGACGGAAAGTTCTCGCGTCTCGGTGCCTGTTTCGGCGGAGAGCGAGCAGTCTTTGCCCCAGCCTCCCGAGGGCGCGATGACCGACTTTGGGCCTCGTGCGGCGGTGCTCGATCTTGGTGATGGGCCAATCGTCGAGTGCATGCTGCAGGGGCGTGACATTCTGCCGGTGGCGTTGGAGCAGATTCGAGGTCGCTGCGGCGATCCGACGGTGGAGTTTGTCGCCGCCGAGCCGAGTGCGCCCCAGGCGCTCGGCGTGGTGGGCGTGCCGGTGAGTTACCAGGCGGTGGTGTACGGACGGCTTCTGGCGAGCGGTTCGGACGCGTCGGAGTTGCTGGCGCACGCGTCGTGGCTGGCGAGTTGGCTGCGGCTACGTGACCAGCAGATGCAGTTGCGTCAGGCCGCGTTCATGGACCCGCTGACGGGGGCGTGGAACCGTCGATACTTCGAGCGTTATCTGGCGACGGCGATCGAGGCGGCGCGTGAGCAGCGGTGGAACGTCACCGTGCTGATGTTCGACATCGATGATTTCAAGCGGTACAACGACCAGTACAGCCACGAGGCGGGGGACGAGATCCTCGTCGAGACGGTGCGCCTGATGCAGAGCGTGATCCGTCCGAGCGATCGAGTCTGTCGGATCGGCGGCGACGAGTTCGCGGTGGTCTTCTATGACCCGCGCGGGCCGCGCTCGCCCGAGAGCAAGCACCCCAAGACCGTGTTCGACATCGCGCAGCGGTTCCAGTCGCAGATCAACGCGCACCGGTTCCCCAAACTGGGCGGGAGCGCCCCGGGAACATTGACGGTGTCGGGCGGGCTGGCGACGTATCCGTGGGACGGGGCGTCGGCGACGGAACTCCTGCGCAAGGCCGACGAGCGGTCGATGCAGAGCAAGCGCCTGGGGAAGAACGCGATCGTCTTCGGGGCGACGGGCGGCGACGCGATCAGCGGTGATGGGCGTACGCTCAGGCCGTGAGCCAACGCGAGGTTGAAACTCCACATCAAGGGCGAGCGGGCACGCCGGCGTATGACGTCCTGGCGATCGATCTCGATGGAACGCTTCTGGACTCGCGCGGTCGCGTGAGCGAGGCGAACGTCGGGGCGATCGAACGGGCGCGAAAGGCAGGGGTGCTGGTGACGATCTGCACGGGGCGTGGGCTTGTGGAGTGTCTGGGGGCGCTCGAGCGGATCCGGCAGGAAGAGCACGTGGTCGTGGCGGGGGGGTCGATCATCGCGTGCCCGGTGGAGCGAAGGACGCGTGAGCGGTTCGGCTTGCCGACGGACGTGGCGCGGGGCGTGACGACGCGGATCGTGGATCACGGGCACGCGGCCCTGGTCCTCAAGGATCCGCTGGAGACGGGGTACGACTATCTCGTGGTGACGGGTCGCGGCGGGGAGCGGCTGGACCCGACGACGCGGTGGTGGTTCGACGAGCATCGGATTCAGTATCGCGAGGTTCGGCGGGTGGAGGATGATGAGCATCCGGAGCACACAGTGCGCGTGGGGGCGTGCTCGTATGCGAGTCGGTTGATGCCGTTGGAACGCGCGATCCATGGCGAGTTCGGCGGCGAGACGGTGATGCACAACTTTCCGGCGGTGGTGCGCGAGGAGGAGGACGGCGAGTCCACGCACATCCTCGAAGTGTTCCACAGCAAGGCGAACAAGTGGGACGCGGTGTGTGCGTTGGCGAAGCGGCGCGGGCGGGATGTCGCGCGGATCTGCGCCATCGGCGATCAGGTGAATGACGTCGTGCTCCTCAAGAACGCGGCGCTGGGGATCGCGATGGGGAACGGCGTGGAGGAGGCGAAGCGGGCGGCGAAACGGATGACTAAATCGAACAACGAGGATGGCGTGGCGGCGGCGGTGGAGATGGTCCTCTCGGGAGCGTGGTAACGCATGCAGTCACTGGCCGAGATTCGACTGATTCTGGAGTCGCGCGGGCTCTCGCCCCGGAAGCAGTTCGGGCAGAACTTCCTGCTCGACCAGAACCTGATCCGCAAACTCGTCGATGCGGCGGGCGTGGGGGCGGGGGATGTCGTGCTCGAGGTCGGGCCAGGGACGGGGACATTGACGGATGAGTTGGTGGCACGCGGGTGCGTGGTAGTGGCGGCGGAGATCGATCGCGGGTTGTGCGCGCATCTGCGTGAGCGATACGCATCGCTGAGCGAGCGATTCGTGCTGGTCGAGGGCGATTGCCTGGAGGGGAAGCGGACGCTTGCGCCGGCGCTGCGTGCGGCGATAGAGGCGGCGATGGAGAGAGCCAGGAGACATGAGTTTGTGCTGGTGTCGAACCTGCCGTATGGCGCGGGGACGGGGGTGATGACGACGCTGCTCGCGGAATGGTCGGGCGCGGACGGTGGGGCGGTGTGCCGGGGGATGTATGTGACGATCCAGCGCGAGGTTGGGGATCGGATGATGGCGAAGCCTGGGTCGAAGGAGTTCGGGCCTGTGGGGATCCTCGCGCAGCGTGTGGCGGAGGTGGAGCGTGTCGCGGTCCTGCCGGGGGAGTGCTTCTGGCCGAGGCCTGACGTGACGAGCGTGATGATGGCGATCCGGCGGCGGGGAGGAACCCAGGATCTGGACGCGCGCGGGCTGTTCGACTTTGCCCAGATGGTGCTGGGGAAGCGGCGGAAGCAACTGGGATCGGTGCTGGGGCGGGGGTTTGAGATGCCGATGGGGATTGATCCATCGAGGCGGGCGGAGGATCTGAATCTGGACGAGATGGAGGCGTTGTGGCGGGCGTGGGAGGCGGCGGGGGGGCGTTCTGGCGAGGCGTGATCGACGCGACGAGTTCGAGTTGAGGGTTTCGTGGAGTGGGTGTATTCTGGAGGTGCGATGGCGGAACACGGGGTGAATGCTGGGATGTCGGCCGAGGACGCCGATGGTCTGGCGCACATGCTGGAGCCGGTGCTGCGGGACCACTGCGGCGGGCGATTGGGCCCGATCGAGTGGTTCCGCTCGCAGTGGCAGCGTGGAGGGGCGGCGACGGGGTTCTCGTTGTGGTCCTTTGAGAACGGCGGGTGTGTGCCGGTGCTCGTGAAGTTGCCGGTGGGTCCTGTGGAGTATCGCTGGACATCGCGGCTTGGGAAGGTGGACGACCAGGGGTGGGCGGATGGCGCGGGGTTGCCTGTGCCGAGGGTTGTGGCGTGCGGGACGGAGGTCGGGGGGTATGACCTGGCGTGGGTGGTGGTGGAGCGGCTGTCGGGCTCGCCGCTGGGCGGGCATGGGTGCCACCTCGTTGAGCAGGACGTGCGAGACATGCTCGAGGCGGTGGTGGAGTTCCAGTCGCGGGCGGTGGCGGCCCATCCGGTGGACTCGAAGGCCGGTCGGGCGGTGAAGGAGCCGGACTGGGAGGCGCTGATTGCGCGCGGGCGCGAGGAGGCGCGGGATCATGTGATTGCCGATGCACCGCGGTGGAGCGAGGCGTTGCGGCAAGTGGGGCGGGCGCTGCCGGGGCTGCTCAACACGTGGCACGCGAGGCCGATCAACGCGTGGTGCCATGGGGATGTGCACCCGGGCAACGCGATGCGGCGTTCAAAGGAGAACGGGACGCCGACGATGCCGGGGGGGGAGAACGGGTTTGCGATTGGTGGCGGTGCGCCGTTTTGCTCGACTGCGGGAGAGAGCGGAAACGATGCGGCGGGGGAGGGGGGGTGCGTGTTGATCGACATGGCGCTCGTGCATCCCGGGCACTGGCTGGAGGATGCGCTCTATCTCGAGCGGCAGTTCTGGGGGCACGAGCAGTTCCTGCACGGGATCAAGCCGGTCTCGGAACTGGCGCGGCTGCGGCGGGAGCGGGGGATGGGTGGTGGCGGGAGCGGAGGGGGAGCGGCCGAGGATGGCGACTATGCGCATCTGGCGTGCGTGCGTCGAGTGCTGGCGGCGGCGTGTGCCCCGGCGCTGATCGAGCGCGAGGGGAACCCGAAATATCTCCACGCGGCGTTGGAGGTGGTGGAGAAGTTCCTGCCGATGGCGTCGAAGTAGGCGCTTGGGGTCGGGTGCAGGTGAGCGCGGGCCTCGTCGTTTCCCCGAATCTTCTAAGTTCTGGCCACTTTGGTTGACAAACCGGAATCGTGGTGCACATTCCTCCCTGGAGGCCCCAGTGTGACAGGGTCCAACCTGACGGGGCTTGGAGGCGGCCAGATGCGGTGCGAGACGAACAGCGGTACAGTGCGGACCACGGCTCGGCGGGAGGTTTGGGTTCGGGCGGCAATCGGAAGTGCCGTCGGTTTCCTGAGTCTGGCGGGGCAGGCCCTCGCCCAGACGCCCTCGATCGAGTACATTGAACCCTTAGCGGGCTTCACACGCACCAATGTGACGAGCATTTCTGATTCCGGGGTGGTCGTCGGATACAGCTTCAATCTAGATGATTCCGCCCGCGGACCAGTCTTCCGGTACACCCCGGGCGGAACGCGAACGGAGTATGGTGTCGGATTCGGCGCGGTCATCTCCGGGGACGGGCGTGTGATCTCGATCGGCACGAGCGGCGCGCTGGCGCCGCCACGGTTGTATTACGACGACGGCACCACGCGCGATCTTCCGAACCTGACGCTCGTCGGACAGGAGCGCCAGGGGTTCGTGACCCATCTCAACCACGACGGGAGCGTGGCGATGCTCGTCGCGGGCTTCGACCGTCCGGGCGAGGGCCGCAAGACGGCGTACCGCTGGACGGAATCCGGCGGTGCCCAGATCCCCCCCTTCCCCGGCGGGAGCACATGGAACCAGACCAACGGGGTGTCGAGCGATGGAAGTATCGTGGTCGGTGATTGGGCTCCAAGTTCATTGTCGACGGATCGGCCGTGGATCTGGGCGGACGGCGCGGCGTCGCTCACTCCGGTTCTCGATCCGGCGGGAGTCCCGATCCAGATCGGCGGCGTCGGTGCGATCAGCGGCGACGGACGTATGATCTTCTATGTTTCCGATGCGGGACCCGGCCTGCGGTACGTCTCCCGCGACGGCGTCGTCGAGCCCTGGGTGTTCGGTGGACCGCTCGCGGGAGCGAACATCTTTCCACGGTACGCGTCGTTCGATGGCCGCGTGCTCGTGGGCTCGCTGAGCCAGAGCGCCGGCGGCGGCTCCTGGATCTGGACGCAGGAGACCGGTGCGATGAGGGCGAACGAGTTTCTTCAACTGCACGGCGTGGATGTGCCGCTTGATCGTAATATCGGCTCGCTTCTCGTTTCGAACGATGGACTCCATTTTTGCGGCAACATCGGCCTTGTGGACGTCGGTGCACGCGGCTTCGTCGCCACCATCCCCGCCCGGCGTGCTCGGCTCACTGATCCTTGTAGGGATCGCCGCAACTGCGCGTCGGCGACGACGGTAGATGGAATCGGCCTCGTGTGTTCCCACAATCCGGCTCTTGTGTGCGCGGAGCCAAGGGCCATCACCCAGCGTCGCGGATGTCGTCTTCGGTTGGCTCGATGTCCAGGGCTTTGAGTTTCTTGTAGAGCGTCGTGCGGTTGATGCCGAGTTGCTCGGCTGTCTTCTGGCGGTTCCAGTGGTTCGCGCGCAGCGCCTTGAGGAGGATGCGGCGTTCGGGCTCGCGAAGGGCGGCGTCGAGCGTCATCGGCTCCCACGGCACGTCGGCGTCGTCTGTACCGGGTGAGTGGACCGCGTGCGTCGGCGCGGCGTCGGGATGCACCATCTGCTCGGGAAGGTCGGCGGGCGTGATCGTCTGCCCCTTGGCGAGGACGGCGGCCCTCTCGATGATGTTCTGAAGTTCGCGTACGTTGCCGGGGTAGCGATAGGCCATGAGCGCTTTCATCGCGTCGGGCGTGAAGCCGACGACCTGTCGCCCCAGGTCCGCCGAGTGCTTGTGCAGGAATCGCTCGGCGAGGAGGGGGATGTCGCTCACGCGGTCGCGTAGCGGCGGCAACTCGATCGGCACGACGTTGATGCGGTAGTACAGGTCCTGGCGGAAGCGACCCTCGGCGACGAGTTGCTCCAGCGGCTGGTTGCTCGCGAGGATCACGCGGACATCGACCTCGATCGTCTGCGTGCTGCCGACTGGCTCAAAGCGGCGCTCCTGGAGCACGCGCAGGAGTTTCAACTGCATCGCGGGCGAGGCCGAGTTGATCTCGTCGAGGAAGATCGTCCCCGTGTTAGCGGCGAGGAAGCGCCCGACCTTGTCGGCGTGGGCGCCGGTGAACGCGCCCTTGGAGTGCCCGAAGAGTTCGCTCTCCAGCAGCGTCTCGGGGATGCTCCCGCAGGATAGTTCGACGTAGGGCTTGTCGTGGCGCGGGCTGCGCTGGTGGATGGCGTGGGCGATGAGGCTCTTGCCCGTGCCGCTCTCGCCGCACATCAGGACGGTGGTCTTGCTGGGCGCGACGGCCTCGACGAGTTCGAAGATCCTCGCCATGCGGTGGTCGGAGCCGATGACCTCGCTGGCGCTCAGGCGTCCCTCGAGGCGTGTGCGGAGCGTGCGATTCTCCGCGAGGAGCGCCCGCTGCTGGAGCGCGCGATCGAGGCTCGAGCGGATCTCGGCATCAACGATGGGCTTCACGAGATAATCGCTCGCGCCCAGGCGCAGCGATTCCACGGCGGACTCGATCGTGCCATACCCCGTGAGCATGACGACCGCGCAGCCCAGGCGTTTGCGGCGGATGTCGCGGAGGAGTTCGATCCCGCTCTCGCCGGGGAGGGAGATGTCGCAGAGCACGACATCGAAGGGCGCGGCGTCGGCGTCCTCGTTGGCACGCTGGAGCATCGCGATGGCCTCGCCGGCGTTGCCTGCGGTGGCGCAGTCGAAG
Organism: Phycisphaerales bacterium; assembly: GCA_016699835.1. Lineage (NCBI taxonomy): Bacteria > Pseudomonadati > Planctomycetota > Phycisphaerae > Phycisphaerales > Phycisphaerales bacterium. The sequence continues at coordinate 1,001,797 of CP064987.1, read as the reverse complement.
CCGTCGCTACTGAGGAACTCGGCGAGGGAGTCGGCGACGATCGGGTCGTCATCGACGATGAGGACGCGTCCGGCAGAGCCCTTGGGTGGCGCGATGCGGAGGCTCATGCCGCCCCCTCCGAGGAGGCGCCGATGGTCTCGTCGCTCGCGCTGCGCAGCGGGACGATGGCGCGGAAGCAGGCGCCCTTGCGCGGGGCCTCGCGCGACGGGACGCGCGTCGCGAGTTCGAGCGTGCCGCCAAGTTCGCGGACGATGTGATAGCAGATGGCGAGGCCGAATCCCGCGGAGCGATGGCTCGGGGTGGGCTGGAGGGAGAGCCGCGCGGGGACGCCCGGCGGCGTGGCGAGGCCGATGCCGTCATCGAGGACCTCGACCTCGATCCACGTGTCGTGGACATGGCCCGTCGATGTACGAGTCGTCGCGCCACTCGGGCGAGTGACCGCGATGGCGCGGATCTCGATGAGACCTTGGGCGAGGGCGGCGTCCGAATCGGTCCGACCGATGGACTCAGCGGCGTTCCGCAACGCGTTGAGGAGCACGGTGTACAGAGGCCCCGCGGGAAGGTCCGCGATCGCGGGGTCGAGGCTCGTCAGGATCTTGGTCCTCGGCGAGGCGACGGCCGAGGTGACCAGGGCCGCGTGGTCGATCGCCTGCGCCAGCGTGATGGGTGCGGCCCCGACAAGGAGCGCCGATCCGATCGACATGGAGTTAGATTGCAGGGCGGCATGCGCGAGGCCGGACATGCGCTCAAGGGCGTGCGAGGCGACGTCGAGTTGGCGCAGCGCGGTATCGACCGACGCGGTGCTCGCGACACCAACGCCGTGCTCGAGTTCCTTGCGTGCGAGGAGCACGAAGCGCATCGAGCCATCGAGCAGATTGCGGAGTTCATGGACGAGCGCACCCAGGCGCACGGCCTCGACGGGCGAGGCGTCGGGATCGGTCGCGGGATGCTCGCGGATCGTGCGTCCGAGAACTTTCCCCTTCGCGCCGGGCTTGTTGGGCTTGGGTCGATCGGGCATCCCACAAGCATCGGCGCGCGTGGCGCGCGGCTCAAACGTGACGTTGAGTTTGGGCAACGCGGGGGGCGCGAAGGTGTGTTTTCGGACGCGAATCTGCCGCGTTCACGCCACGCCGACGGCCTTGGCGTCGCGGTCGGAGAGCATCCCGCCGTCGGACCGCTGGCGGACTGTGCCGTCGCGTTTCCAGGATCGCTCGCAGCGCGGGCGATCGCGGAGGTCGTGGATGGCGGGCGCCTTCGCGTTGGCGTCGAGCCGCACCTCGCTCACGCCGAGCAGGTCGGCGAGATCGACGGCGTCGAACTCGCGGAGGACGCCGTCGGGATCGGGGAGCGTGACGCCCGCGTCGAGCGGGTTCTCAACACCGAGCGAGGCCTTGCCCGCTTCGAGCGCGCCCTGGCCTTTCTCGCGCGCGATCATGACGCGATCGAAGGCGGGGTGGACCTTGACGTCGAAGGCGGTCACGAACTCCTTGAGGTGGACGGAGGTCTCTCGCTCGTCGCTCGCGATGTTCCAGAGGGCGCGATAGGCCTCGTCGGCCGTGTGGCACGCGATCGGCGCGAGCAGGCGCGCGAGTCCGTCGGCGAGATCGAAGAGCACGGACTGCGTCTGCCTCCGGCGCGGCGAGTCGGCCGCGTCGCAGTACAGCCGGTCCTTCACCGCGGCGAGATAGACCGACGAGAGCGTCGAGTTGCAGAAGTCGAAGAGCGCTTGGTGGGCCGTGCGGAAGTCGTAGGCGTTGTACGCGCTCACGACGGCCTTGGCGAGCGTGTTGAACTCGCCCAGGACCCACGCGTCGATGGAGGTGGGGGGGATGGTCGCGAAATCGACGCAGTGCCCGGGCTTGCCGGGGCAGGTGGGCGTGAAGTCCGCGAGGTTGCTCAGCATGAAGCGCAGCGTGTTGCGGACCTTGCGGTAACTCTCGCCGGCGAGCGAGAAGAGTTCGACGTCCACCTTCACGTCGTTCTCATAGTTGAGCGACGAGACCCACCAGCGCATGACGTCCATGCCGAACTCGGTGCAGAGGCTGTCGACCTCGTATCGGTGCGCGTCGGGGCGGCTCTTGCTGAGTTTGCGTCCGTCGCGATCGACCATGAAGCCGTGGGTCAGGAGCGTGCGGAAGGGCGGTGCCCCCGTCACGCCCAGCGCCGGCAGCAGCGACAACTGGAACCAGCCGCGATGCTGATCGGAGCCTTCCAGGTACAGATCGGCGGGGAACCCAAGCGACCGCTCACGCATGACGGCATTCCACGACGAGCCCGATTCGAACCAGACGTCGAGGATGTCCGGGCCCTTGCGGAGCGTGCCGTCCCTCATCGCCTTGATCGCGAGTTCGCGCACGCGCGGGTCGTTTTTGAGGTCCGGATCGTTCTCGGGCGAATATCCCGCGAGGAGTTCGGTTGGGGCGAGCGTGAACCACGCGTCGGCGCCCTTCTGGCGCACGATCGCCGCGACGGCACGCACGGTCGTCGGCGTCATAAGTGCAGCGTCATAGCCGTCGGCGTCCTTCATGAGGAACGCGGGGATGGGCAGGCCCCACGCGCGCTGGCGCGAGATGCACCAGTCGGGGCGGGAGTCCACCATGCCGCGCATGCGGTTTCGGCCCCATTCGGGGACGAACGCGACGGTCGGCTTCGCACCCGGCGTGGGCGCGGCGATGGCCTCGAGCGCCATCTCGCGCAAGCCCTTCTTCTCGCGCTTCGTCGGCTCGTCCACGCCCACGAACCACTGCTCGGTGCAGCGGAAGATGACGGGCGTCTTGCTGCGCCAGTCGTGTGGATAACTGTGCGTGAACTTCTGCTCGTGATAGAGATGCCCGCTGTCGCGCAGGTGCTTCACAACGAGGTCATTGGCCTTCCAGATGTCGAGGCCCTGCAGCCATTGCGGAACGGTCTTGTCATAGGTCCCGTCGCCGCGCACGGGGCAATACACAGGGAGCGTGTGCTTGAGCCCGGTCTGGTAGTCCTCGGTGCCGTGCCCGGGTGCCGTGTGGACGAGGCCCGTGCCATCCTCGACGGTGACATAGTCGGCGGTGACGATCGACCAGACCTTGGACCGGTCGCAGGCGCGCTGCAGGGCGCACTCGGGGACGTCGGTCACGAACGGATGCGTGTACCGCAGGCCCTCGAGTTTCTCGCCCATGGTCGTCGCGAGCACGGCGACGCGCTCGGCCTTGGTGAGTTTCGCGGTCCGCTCCACGAGGTTCGCCGCGAGCACCGTGACGTTGCCATCGATCAGCGCGAGCGCATACTCGATCTTCGGGTGCACCGCCACCGCGACGTTCGCGGGGAGCGTCCAGGGTGTCGTCGTCCAGATCATGAAGCATGGACGCTGGTGCGGGCGTACGCCGGGCGCGGCATCGCCCGTCGATTCGTCGGCGTACTCGTCATCGCTCGAAGGATGCGGCGGAAGGCCGAAGGCGTCGTACACGGCGTCGGCGTCCATCGCCTCGAAATCCACAAACACCGAGACATCCTCGCGGTCGTAGTACTCGAGTTCGGCCTCGGCGAGCGCGGTCTCGTTGGCGATCGACCAGTGCACGGGCTTGACCGCGCGATAAACCAGGTTTTGTTCGAGGAGCCCCGCGAGGACCTCCAGCGTCGCGCCCTCGTACGCCGGCTGCATCGTCAGGTACGGATGCTCATAGTCGGCAAGCGTGAGCAATCGCTTCATCTGCTTGGTGTGCAGCGCGTGGAACTTCTCGGCGTACTTCTGGCACTCACGCCGGATCGCCATCTTGCGGGGCGCTTCCTCCAGCGACATGAGTTTGCCGAGTTTGCCCGACTCGTTGAGTTCGGTGAGGACCTTGTGCTCGATGGGGAGGCCGTGGCAGTCCCAGCCGGGGACGTACGCGCAGTCCAAGCCCTGCATCGTCTTGCTGCGGACGACGAAGTCCTTCAGGCACTTGTTCATGAGGTGGCCGAGGTGGATGCTCCCGTTGGCATAGGGCGGCCCGTCGTGGAACGTGAACTTCGCCTTGCCGGCGCGGGCCTTCCGCGTGCGCTCGTACAGGCCCATCTGGTCCCAGCGCGAGAGGCTCTGCGGCTCGTTCAGCACGAGGTTCGCCTTCATCGGGAACGACGTGGCGGGGAGGTTTAGCGTGGACTTGTAACGGTTCTTGTCCGGCTTGCCCGCATCAGCCTTTCCTGTGTCGGCCTTGGTCGAGGCGGTGCTTGGCGTGGATGGATTCGACATCGGTCGTGTCCTTCGGGTTTGACCTCGGGGGCCGCCTGTCGAAACAGGGGATGCCGCCGGGTCGGAGGCTTGTTCATGGATCGTACGGGGTATGCGACATAGGCCACACTCGGGTCATGGACCCAGCCGGCTGGGAATCGTGGTCGGCCCCGGTTGTTGTGTGATCGGTGCCGTTGCGGAGGTCAATGGACCATGGCGACGGTCGCGCTCACGCCCCAGACCGGGGCGTGGTAATTCGCAGGACATGACGTGGCGAGGTGCTCACGCAGGAATAGTAGGCGAATCGTGTTAGACGACGTGGGAGCGGCCGAACGCGCCGATGGGGTGCCTTACCGCCCCTCAAAGAGCGTCGAGGTCTTCAGGATCATGTGCCCCTGCGCCAGGAAGTGATAGCAGTGGGCGTGGATCTGGTTCGGGAACGGCTCAAACTCGATGACGCTCAGGCAGGGGCCCGCCGAATCGCTCCATTCGAGCACCAGTCGGTCGTTGGTCTCGACCGCGGATTTCATTTCTCTCATAGTCGCCTGGAAGACGCTCTCGGGGACGGTTTCTGTCTGGATGGAGAGCATGTATGAAATTCGGAGGGGATCGACGACGCACTCGTGATCGTGCTCGCCGAGGCAGGGGTACGCCGCGAGAACGCCCGAACTGGGGCTCTTGTGCTGGTCGGTGAGGAGTTCGCAGGCGCACGACCCACGGTGCCCGAAACGGAGGACGTGGGTGCCATGGCCCATGATCCAGGCCTCGAGTTCCATCCCCTCGTGCTTGACGAGTCGGCGGGCCTTGAGTTCGAAGTGCTCGGGGTGGAGGGCGCGGTTGTAGACCACCATCTGGTGGGTGTGGACCGTGGTACGGGTGGATTGGCTGCTCATGGGTGGTCCAAGGCGGGCGGTCCCGCGGGCGCCTCACCCACAAACTCTCGGGTGAGGCACGACTCCGGCAGGCCCATCGACATCCATCGAGCGGGCCAAACGACATACCAGCCAAGGGTCGGAGATACACTCCCCCAAACCTCGACTGGTAACCGATGCCACATCCATGATGCGGTGGAAGGCTGGGTCGTGAAGTTCGCCGGCATGACGCCGAGCGGGTATCTTGGCACGAGTTCAGGCCGGCGCTTCCGTCCAGAAGCGACAAGCCCGTCCAGAATCCATCGCCGTCGAGCCAAGCACGCCGTCCTGGCCTGCCGCCACACACTCGACGAGTGTTCATTCTTACTCGAATTTTCCGGACCTGTCAACGGTTTACGAGCCGATTGATTCACATAATGTTCGCGTGACTCCGCGGCGAGTTGTCGTTGGACCAGCGAGGAGCAAAGGTTGCGCGTCGCAGCCGTGTCCACAATCCATTCCATGTCTCGAACCAGTCCAACCCAGACCGATCGCCTTCGCAGTCTCTCCAGGTTGCCATTGTCGGCCCGCGCCCTCGCGCTGGGGGAGGCGCTGGTTGCTTCGGCGAGTGTCGGGGATGATTCCGAGCGTGGAGCGATCGAAGGGGCGCTGCTGGAGATCGCCACGCTACCAGAGCCCAAGTCGTGGCTCGCGCGATGGGCCCGTGGGCCACAGGTGTTTGGGCTGGTTCCCCGGGATGTCGCGTTGCGAGCGCTCATCAGGGCGTATCCGGGATTGTCTGAGGACGCGCGCGCGGTTGTGAACGCTGTGCCGCCGGAGCGACTGGAGCGGGTGTGCGAACTGGTGCTCACGGCACCGGATGCGACTTCTCGAGCGGCGGTCGCGACCGTGGCGGCCTCGACGATGCTCCCCGCGTTGGCGCGCCCGCTCACGGATTTGCTGGAGGACCAGGACGATCGTGTCTCCAACGAGGCCGAGCGGGCCTGGTTGCGGCTGGCCTTTGGCGCCTGCGCCGACCCCGGCGTGGTCTCGCTCCTCGACGATCCCACGGCCCGCGAGCGCGTGGATGTTGCGGTGCTCGATGACGACTCGGCGCTGCGGCTGCGCGAGGAACTCGCCTTCGCGCTCGGGCGATTCGCGAAACATCGGCGCAAGGGCGTGCTCCTTGCCGCGATCGCGATGCTCGATCGAAAGACGACCGCCCGCGAGATGTCGGATGATCCGCTGGCTCGGTGGATGCGCGCCGAGCCAGATGTCGCCCATGCCGCGATGCGCGGGATCGTGCGTTGGCATCCCTCGTCGATCGTTCGGCGGCGCGCGTGGGAGTGGGCCTTTGACGAGTCGTGGCGATCGGTCTGTGTCGAAAGGCTCGCGCACGCGATGGACCTGGACGACCACGAGGCGGTGCTGGGCCAGTGGCACCTGGCGCTCCGGCCTGCACGACGGGCGGCACTCCAGTCGATCGAGCCGCGTCGGGTTCTTCGTTCATGGCGAGAGCCGATATCCGCGGGCGGCGCGGGAGCAACGTCGGGCACGACTGGGGCGACATCGAATGAGAAGTTCACAGGCTCTTCCAAGCCCGGGCGACGCGCGACGGAAGAGGATGGCCTCCTACCCCGAACCGAGCGCGTGGCTCGGCTCTCGACGCACGCCCGTCGTGGGCTAGTGGAGATCGCGCGCGCCACACGCACCCCGACCGAACTCCGGCGTCGCGCGGTTGAGCCGCTGCTTGTGGACGCCGAACCGATGGTCCGCCATGCCCTCGCACGGCTCGGCGATCGCCGTGGTGTCGAGGACTTGTGCTTCGACCGCGACGATCGCGTGGCTCGGTCGGCCTTCGTGCGATGGTCGGCGGCGGGCGAGGGAGCGCGTGGTCCGGGAGACGACGAGGACCATCGGCGTTCGCTCCTCTCGATGTCGCGCGTGGAGTCGCGGAGCGTGCGCGATTGGGCGAGCACAGAACTCTCGCACACTCTCCCGGGTTCGGGCGCGTTGTGGCGGAATGCCGCCCGTGAACGGCTCCGGATGAATCGTGAACGCGAGTTGGACACGATCCGCCTCGCCCTCGCCAGGGGCAGCGAGGGTGAGCGGTTCGAGGCGCTCGCCCTGGTGCGCGCCCTCGACCTCGCGGACGAGGTTGCCGAGCCACTTGGCGATCTGCTCCAATCGCATGTGCGCGAGGGCGGCGACGACCGCGTCGCAGCGACGGCGGCGGCGGCACTCGGGTCGGTCGCCTCGCTTCCCGCAAGGGGCGTGCTCCTGGGCGCCCTTCGCGATCACGACGGACGCGTGCGCGCCAACGCTGCCGAGGCGCTCCGGCGTCAGCACACGCGAGGGTTGCATGGGGAGGATTCACTCCCGCCCGCGCTTCGCGAACTGAAGCAGGACGATCACCATCGCGCTCGAGGTGCGGCCGTACGAGGCCTGGTCGAGTTCGCGAGCACACAGATCGAATCGAAGCACGCCCAGGCCGCGGCGATGGCGAGCGAGGCCTCGCGCGACCTGCTCGCGATGCTGAATGACGAGCGAGCCCCGCACCGGCTCGCGGGCGTGTGGACGGCGTCGCGGAGCGTGCGACTGGGCGCGGGGCGCTTGCCCGAAGCGGCGGCCGTCGTCCGGCGGGCGGGTGAACTCGTGGCGACCGATGGGGATCCACGCGTGCGAGCGAGGGCGCGGGGTTGGGTCCTGCGGCTCGAGCGCGAGATCCGACTCATGGAGGCGAACACGTGACGTCGGGAGCGTTCGAACAGACCATGCCCCTGCCGCCGCGACAGAGCACGCGATCGAAGTGGATCTGGGCGATCGGTGTCTCACTCTTTGTGGCTGTGAATGTGACCGTGATCCTCTCGACGTTCGGGGGGGAGCAAGAGCCCGAACCGGTGCGACTCGTCGATGCGGATGGGCGATCGGTCGAAGTTCCAGGAACGATCACGGCCCCCGGCGATGTTTCGTCGGCGCCGACCTCTGGCGAATCAATCGTGATGAACGAGAGATCGACTCCGAGTGCGGGCTCCGCGAACTGGCACCCCACGTGGTGGCTCGGCGGCGTGGTTGTATGCATCGGCGTAGTTGCAATCAGTGTGTCCGCGGCTCGTCGGCGCGCGTTCGAGGCCGACCCGCTCGGCGAAACCCTGCTTCTGGCGGGAAGGAAACTGGGCCTGGCGCGGGGAGAGGTCAAAGCGATTGAGCGCCTCGCCGGGGAGCCGGGACGAGCGCTGGGCCTCATCGTCTCGACGCCCGCGCTCACGCAAGCGATCGCCGAGCGTGGTGCTGTGGTGACGTCTTCGAGCGATACGCGTGCGCTCCGAAAGGCTTGCGAGAAACTCGGCGTGGACTCGATGACCGGGCGAATGCCGTAACGCTTCCAGATGCTCTATCAGTCGATCGGCGGCGGCGAGGAGAACCCGGCCAGCGGGGTTCTTCCCGTGAGTCGCCGCGCGAGATCGACGAGCAATCTCGGCGCGCGGCAGACGCTGAAGTGGGCGAACGCACGCTCCATCGCCGTCGCGCCGTCGATCCAGATGGGGACGCAGCCGGGGAGCGGCTCGCGCGGCGAGGCGTTGGTGGCGCCGACCCACCAGTCGTGGAGGATCGCGTAGCACGTCAGGTCGATCGGCTCACGCTCGAGGCGCTCGTCGAGTTCACGGAGAAATCCGCTGTCCTTGTGCAACTGCTTTGCCGCGGTGTCGGGTCGGACGATGTTGGCGAGCGACGCGCCGCGATGGGGCGTCGCGAGCGTGAAGACGCGCCTCACGCGCGGGAGCGAAGGATCGCGGGCAGCACGCGCGGCAAAGGCCCGTGCCACAAGCCCACCCATCGAGATGCCGACGATGTCAATCTCGCCCGAGGCACGCGAGGGTGCATGAGCAGAAATGAACTCTGCGGCTCGATCGACGCATCGGGGTACGCTGGGAAGCCACGGATACGCGATGGGGAGGAAGTCCTCGTCTCGACCGCTGGTGAGCCGCGCGAGTCGGTCGGCGAGCCGATTCGAGACGAATGCCGGGGCGCGATAGCCGCCGAGAACGACGACAGGGCGTGCGAGCGGTCTCGGGTCGGCGGCAAGGGAACGGGCCTCGGTCAAGGCGTCCTCGTGCGACAGTACGAAAGCGGGGTTAGTGATCATGCGGAAGTGGCGAGACGGCACGCGTGAGGATGGACGAGAAGTGAGGCCGGCCGTGGTATCCATGTCACGTTGTTGGGCATGGAGGCGTCGGCCTTTCGAAACTGCCGTGTTCAGCGGCCTTTCACGGTGAGCGGCGTGGGCGCGTTGGGTACGCGGTCGACCTCGCCGCTCGCGATTCGTAATAGGCCGCTCCCGAGTTCCCCGAGGGGGTCGGGTGGGAGGATCTCGACCTTCTTCTCGCCGAGTTTTGCCTCGCCTTTGAGGACGCGCGACTGGAACGACTCGCATTCCAGCAGCAACCGATCGAGGATCTCGTGCTCCATGACATTGGCGACACGCTCACCCTGGACGTAGATGATGCCACGCCGATCGCCCGCGAAGACGGCGACATCGGCGCCCTCGGCTTCGCCCGGACCATTCACGATGCAGCCCATGACGGCGACTTTCATCGGGATCGTGATGGATGATTTGAGCCGAGTGCGGACATCCTGGACGAGCGTGAAGAGATCGACCTGGATGCGCCCGCACGTGGGGCAGGCGATGAGATCAACGCCCTTGCGCTCGCGCAGGCCGAGGGAATAGAGGAGTTCCAGCCCGTCCTCGACCTCGAAGACGGGGTCGCTCGCGTAACTGATGCGGATGGTGTCGCCGACGCCCTGGGCGAGGAGGGCACCGAGGGCGGCGACGGATCGGATCATGCCCGTCTCGCGCGGGCCGGCATGCGTCACGCCCAGGTGGAGCGGATGATCGAAGCGCGAGGAGATCTCGCGATATGCATCGACGACGAACGCGGCGTCCATGCTCTTGGCGCTGATGCACAGGTCGTGGAAGTCCTGCTCATAGAAGATGTCGAGGTATTCCTCGAGTTTGGCGATCATGATCGCGAGGAGGTGCCCGTTCTTCTGGTTGGAGAAGATCGCGCCGAGTTCCTTCTGGCGTTTCTGCTTGTCCTTGCGCTCGATGATGGAGCCTTCATTGACGCCGACGCGAATGGGGAGGTTGCGGGCGCGGCAGGCCTGGATGACGTCGATCACCTGGGCGCGGTCGCTGATGTTCCCCGGGTTCAGGCGGACCTTGTGGACGCCGGCCTCGACGGCCTCGAGGGCGCGCTGGAAGTGGAAGTGGACATCAGCGACGATCGGCACACGCACGCGCTGGATGATCTCCTTGAGCGCTTGCGTGTCCTTCTTCTCAGGGACCGCGACACGAACCACGTCGGCCCCGGCGGCGACGAGTTTGTTGATCTCGGTGACGCACGCCTCGACGTCGTGTGTAAAGCCCGCTGTCATCGTCTGTACGCTGACGGGCGAGGGAAGGGTGGGGGCGCCCGAAGCGTCGGGGAGGCCGCCTCCGATGGTGATGCGCCCGACGCGGTCGTCGCCGAGCGTGATGGGTCGTGTGGGCCTGCGTGGCGTCATGCAGTGGACTGTACACCGCGAGGCGTGGATCGGTTCACTTCGCCAGCGTGGTGGGATCGCCGGTTCTCGGGCGATGGGCCGTGGCGAGCACGCCCGCGATGAGGCTGCGGCGTGGCTTGTACTCGGGATGCTCGGGCGTCAGCCCGTCGATCTCCGGGACGCGATAGAAGATCATGATCAGCCCGGCAATCGTCAGAAGGATCGAGAGCGAGCCTTCCGCGAAGGACGTTCCGACGGCTCGACTGCCGAGCACTTTGGAGAGAGCATCTCCGATCCACCCAGCCGCGATATTCCCGAGCGCATTGGCGCCGAACGCCGCCACGTTCGCGACCGAGAGAACGCGTCCGCGCATGCTGTCGGGGACGAGGTGCTGCATCGCCGCCCAGACGGGGTTGAATCCCAAGATCCAGAACACCCCCACGAGGATCATGCTCGCAATCGCCAAGGGCATCGTGGTCGTCATGCTGAAGAACGTGATGCTCGCCCCCGCGCCGAAGAGCGCGAGCGGTATGAAGTGGTGCTTGGGATACCAGGAGGGGACGAATCGCATGCCGATCCCGGCGGCGACGGCGCCAACGCCCAGCATGGACATCAGCATTCCCGTCACGCCATCTGACGCCTCCTCGGAAACCCCCAGCACGTCGATCACGACGAGTGGGAGCATGCGGATGAGCGGAGCGGCGAGGAAACTCATGAGCACCATCGCGATGAAGACGGCGAGCGGCCCGCGATTGTTGAAGATGAAGCCGAAGGCCTGCGTGATCTGCGTCCAGGGGTGAGTCGGCGGATTCGCGGGCGCGGGCGCGTCGGGCGTGAACCAGACCGCGATCACGATCGCCAGAAACGTCACGGAGTTCAGCGCGAAGACGGGCGTCGGGCCCCACAGGTGCAGGGCGTACCCCGCGAGCGCCGGCCCGATGACGCGCGCGAGATTGAACTGGATCCCGTTGAGCGTGATGGCGCGCGTGAGTTCATCGCGCGGCACGAGCCTCGGCGTGAGCACCTGCCACGCGGGGATATTGAACGCCATCACGATGCCCTGCACCAGCGAGAGCAGGAACATCCCGGCGATCAGCCCGCGGTGCTCGCCGCCGGGGACCTTCTCAGGGACGAGTTGGTTGAGGTGTTCGCCGCCGGTGTAGGACAGGATCGTCAGCCCGAGCGCCACGATCATGAGGAGCATCTGCGTGAAGACGAGCAGGCGTCGCCGATTCACACGATCGGACACGATCCCGCCGAGCAGGCCCAGCACTAGGATCGGCGCTAGTTGGGCCGCGGCGAAGTAGCCCAAAGAGGTGAGAGAACCGGTCGCCTTCGCGACGGTCATCTGCACGCCCATCATCTCCATCCAGTTCCCGATGTTGGAGACGATCGACGCGATCCAGACGTTTCGGAAGTGCTTGTGGCGCAGGACGGAGGAGCGAAGCATGGCATCAAGCCATGACGCGTCGCTGGGTGGTGCGGTGGTGGCGCGGTCCCCCAGACTCCCTTCCTTCGACGATTCCTCCGGGGCCGTGTCCATGGCGTCGGGGCGAGTCTAGGCCGAGCGGCCACGAACCGGCGCAGACGGCATCTGTCGGCATGATCGTCGCGACTTAGGGCGGGCTCGGAGGGCGTCCGATACGACGGCGTCACGTGTTCGGTGCCGGTCCTGCCGAAATCGGCTCGGCGGACGCTGGATGTGGCGTGGCCGGTTTCGCCGGATTCGCAAATCGACACGATCGCACGCCAACGTACACCAGGCACTCGAAGACCAGCAGCCCCGCGAAGAACCCCGAGCCGATGATGATCGCGTAGATCACGCTGCTCGAGTTGATCGTGTAGTTGACATAGGGCTTGAGCGTGATGGTGGACGTGGGCGCCCGATGCGTCACCAGCAGGATCGCGTAGAGCGACGCCATGCCGAGCAACGCGAGCCCGGACGCAAGGATCCATCCGACGCTCGCGTGGGCGCAGACCTGCCACGACGCGTCGCGCGTGAGCCGCCATCCGCGTTTGGCGGCGAAGAACCGGATGCCGCGCTGCTCGATCCACGTGAGCGCGAGCATGATGAGCGCCACCATCGCGACCTCGGCAACAAAGACGAGCGCGAAGACCACGCGCCCCAGGACGGGCCCCAGGGACGAGGCCGATCGCGCCGGGTCGCCGATGAGCACGCCGACCCATGGCCCCGCCGCGAGCAATCCCGCAAGCGTGAGATTCACGAGCAGCAATCGCTTGGCCGACGATCGCTCGACGCGCACCCGCCGCATCGTCGTTCGCGGGTGGCGGAGCACGCGCCAGCAGGTCGCCGCCCATGACGTGATCGAGGGTGCGATCTGGAATGGAGATCCAGTGCGTGCCTCCGGCACTGACTCGGCAACGCGAAGCCCACACTCCGGGCACGACGCGTCAGCCGAGTGCCCGCGGAGTTCATACCCGCAGTCCTCGCAGAGCAGGTCGTGTTCGCGTGTGTCCCCATCACGAATCGGCATGGCACAACACGGTACGCGAATGCGAACGCCCGGTTGCCGCGTCAGGAGGACCCAAGAACCGGATCCACACCAAAGTTCCTATCATTTCATCGGAACCGTTCGAGACCCGTATGCGCGACACGCCGTCCAACCACGAGGCGCACACTCAGACCGTCGGGCCCACGCTCGAGCGTCACGGCATCCGCCCAACGCGCCAGCGCGAGGTTGTCTTCGCCGCGCTCCGTGACTCCCGCACGCACCCGACCGCCGAGGAACTCCACGCGCAGGTGCGAGAGCGCGAACCGGGCCTCAGCCTCGCGACGGTCTACAACACGCTCGAGGCGCTCTGTGTGGCCGGGCTGTGCCGACGCGTGCCGACGTTTGACACGCGTGGTGGGGGCAAGAGCCAGGGCGCCTGCCGATTCGATGCCGACCTCTCGCCCCACGCGCACGCCTCGCTTCCCGACGGTCGCGTGGTCGATCTTCCCGAGTCGGTGATTCGCCCGCTGCTCGAGGCGCTCCAGGGTGAGACCAGGGCCGAGATCGCCAGGATCGTGGGCCAGCCCATCGACCGCCTGAGCGTCCAGGTCATCGTCGAGCCGCCAGACGTGCGGGGCGCCTGATACGGGCGAAGGCAGGGGGATCCCCCCGCAGGGCCGGTGAACTCGACCTGCAGCGTGGTGCTCCAAACACGGCAAGTTTCCGATTTGTCCGAGGTTGCCTGAAGTCGCCCCGTGCCGGGTCCGATACCTCATCTATGGACGCGTCGCGGGCACGGGTCTGCGAGGGTCGATCCACGGCACACCACCAGACCGGGCGAGGCACCATGAGCGGATACATCACCAATCGTCGTCGTTTCGAGCGCTTCGCGCTCCTTCCCATGCACGCCCCCCTCTCGATCCGCCTGCTCTCGGACGAGAAGTTCACTCTCGACGGGCACGCCTACGACATCTCCGAGGGCGGCGTCCAGTTCGAACTCGATCGTGCCCTCGAGCCGGGTGCCGGCGTCGCGATCCGGATCGACCTTCCCGAGTATGTCACCGAGAAGATCGGCGGACCCGGGCGCTCGGTCTTCGCCTTTGGCAACGTCGTGTGGATGGACGACGCCGAGGCGGGCCCCGTCCGCATGGCCCTGGCCTTCACCCGCTTTGCCCGCGAGGGCGATCGGGAGCGGCTCTTTGCCTGCTTCCACCGCGGCTTACTCTCCCGCGCGGCCTAACGCGTCTCGCCACGCGAGCACGATCGGCGGTCCATACGATCGTCGATGTTCGTCGATCGCGCCATCATCACCGTACAAGCCGGCCACGGCGGGGCCGGGCATGTCTCCTTCCGCCGTGAAAAGGCCGAACCCAAGGGCGGGCCCGACGGCGGCGACGGTGGCGACGGCGGCTCGGTCATCCTCCAGGCCGAGGGCGGCATGAGCACCCTCTACGACTTCCGAGGCAACCCGTTCTGGAGCGCCCAGGAGGGCGAGGCCGGCGGCAAGAAGCAGTGCCACGGCAAGAACGCCCCGGACCTCATCATCAAACTTCCGCCTGGCACGATGGTCTTCAACCACAAGACCGGCGAACTCATGCACGACCTTCGCCCCGAGGAGCAAATCGTCATCGCCAGGGGCGGACGAGGCGGGTTCGGCAACGAGCACTTCAAATCAGCGGTCAACCAGACGCCCCGCAAGGCCACGCCCGGCGGCGAGGGCGAACGCTTCGAACTCCGCTTCGAACTCAAACTCATCGCCGACGTCGGCTTTGTCGGCATGCCCAACGCGGGCAAGTCCACGCTCCTCGCGGCCCTCACCCGCGCGAACCCCAAGATCGCCGACTATCCCTTCACGACGCTCAGCCCCCAACTCGGCATCGCCGAGGTCGATCCGCGCCGGAGAATTGTGCTCGCCGATATCCCGGGGCTGATCGAGGGCGCCGCCCACGGCGCGGGGCTCGGGCACGATTTCCTCCGCCACATCGAGCGCACCAAGATCATCGTGCACCTCCTCGACGCCATGCCGCCTGACGGGAGCAATCCGGCCGACAACTATCGCACGATCCGCGAGGAACTCTCGGCGTATTCCAACGCCCTCGCCGACAAGCCCGAGATCGTCGTGCTCAACAAGATCGACTTGCTTGGAGGCGAGGAGGAGCAGCGTGCCGCGGTCAACGACTTCTGCTCGGCACTCTCGCTGCAACCCGAGCGCGATGTCCTCGCGATCAGCGGGGCGGCGAAACTCGGCCTGCGCCCGCTCCTCGAACGCCTCTGGCGAGAACTCCACCCCACCGACGAGCCCGCGGCAGGATGGAAGAGCCTTGCCTCGCCGGAGAGGTGATACAGCGACTCACCACCAGCGGCCGCTCGATGACGGATATCGCGGGTCCCACAGGTGTCTCGAGGTCACAAGCCGGTTCGCGGTCTCGTCGTCGAGTTTGCCCAGGTGACCATCGGTGAACGCGACGTTCCCCTTCTTCGAGTGCAGCGTGTAGACCCCTTCGAACTGGGACTCGAGATGCGGGAACCACAGCGAGGCGGACCAATCGCCATGCGGTGTCGGGTTCGAGTCGGAGAACAAGATCGTGTTCGATGGGCGTGAGACGTCCGACGATCGCACGAATCGTGTGGTGATCAGTGGACGCCCGTCTCGATTGGCCCAACCGGCGTTGTACTGCGACGCGAGCGAGCCGTCATACGGCGAGAATCCGAGCCAGAATCCGTTGAAGCCGTAGGACGCCCGGTGGATCGAAAAGTCCCACGACCAGTCGAAGCCATGCACCCTCGTCCCGTCTCGGAAACTGGGGCAGCGAAAAATCTCGTACATCCCGCGCCGAGCCTCGATCGGTGCCGACTCGCGCGTGGCGCGCGTCCCCAGCGGCGTATCAAAGATAAGCGTTCCCCACCACCAATCCATATCGAAGGCGCTCCCGCCGGACGAGCGGTGGGGCGTGTAGACGTCGCGGCTGTCCACCGTGTACGTCGTCATGAGCACGGCCAGTTGCCGGAGGTTGTTGGCGCACTTGGTCGATCGCATCGACTCACGCGCCGCTCCGAGCGCCGGAAGAAGAATCGCAATGAGTAGCGCAATGATCGCAATGACGACAAGAAGTTCGATCAGAGTGAACGCACGGGTCGTGTGGGAACGCATCGTGGCCTCCCTAGTCGAATGGATAAGGTCCATTCTCCATCGGACAGCCGGCCCACACAAGGGCAATCTCGTCCAGAATCGTGAGTAGCGATTCAGATTACTGAAAAAACCTACACCGGTTGGAGCAGGACGAGATACTCCACATTGCCCTTGCTCTTCCCCCCGCCGCCCAGGATCGGCGACTTCGTCGAGCCGAGGACGCGGACGCCAAGCCCCGGCAGCGTCGTCAATACACGCTGGAACTCGGCCTCGGCTCGCTCCTCGCTCAGCACACCGCCTCGGGGCACGCCCTTGGGGTCCACGTCCTTGAGTTCGTAGTGCGGCTTGACAAGCGAGATGATCCGCCCCTCCGGCTTGCACCAGCGGAGCGCCGCCGGGATCACCAGACGCTGGGGCGTCCAACTCATGTCCGCGACGACAAGATCCACACGCTCGCGTGCCTCGGCATGCAGCGCGTTGGTGCGCTCCATGACGACCACGCGCGGATCGTTGCGCAGCGTCCATGCCAGTTCGCCGTAGGCCGTGTCAACCGAATAGACCTTTGTCGCGCCAGCCTGGAGGAGGCAATCGGTGAAGCCGCCCGTCGAACACCCCAGATCGGCGGCGACGTTTCCATGGGCGTCAACTGAAAAAGTCTCCAGCGCGTGCCGGAGTTTCAGGCCGCCGCGGGAGACATACTTCGGCTCATCCATCGCGTGCTTGGGGATGGGATTCAGGCGTGCGCGGGAGGGACGCCGACGATCGAGATGCCCAATCGGTCGGCCACGTCGATCATCTCGGCCTTGTCGAGCATGATGACATCGCCCGCCGCGAGCGCCAGGCACCCGCCGCCGTTCTCGTGGAGTTTGCGGAGCGTGTTGATGCCGACGGTCGGGACATCGCTGCGACGATCGTGCCCGGTGCGGGCGCCCTTGCAGAGCGTCCACCCCTTGGCCCGGCAGAGTTTCCCGGTCCGGTCGATCATCTGGTCGGTCCCCTCGACCGCCTCGACCGAGATCACGTCGCGCTCGCGCACGGCGATCGCCTGCCCGATATCCAGCCGGAGCGCCTCGCCCAGCATGGGCCAGACGAAATCGATGTCGGCCTGCTGCTCCGCGGTCGGACGACGGTTCGTCATGATCCCCGGGGCGGCAAGTTCATTGGTGATCGGGGCCGTCGAGTCGAGCAGCGCCACGCCCCAGCGATCGAGTTCGTTGGCGATCGCGGTCAGCACGGCATGGGACCGGCGGTCGTGGCGCAGGTGCTTGTACCAGTTGACGACGCAGCGCACGTCGGGCAGATTCTTGAACATCCGCCACGGGTCGTGCATCAACTTGGCCTTGTCCACCTTGCCGACCATGATGGCATGGTGGACGCCCTTGCGGGCCAGGATCCGCCCCCACGACCCGATCCGCAGCAGCCCGACCTCCTCAAAGGTCGAGCAACGCGACGGGAGTTCCAACTCATACTGATTCGACAGCCCAAGCCCATGCACGGGATGGCCTTGCGCGCGCAACCCGTCGGCCACCAGGATCGGCAGGCGACCCCCGCCCGCAATCAGACCAATCGCCGTCGGCGGCGGCGGCGGATCGGGCAGGATCGTGATGGTGGGGGAAGCGTATAGGGAGGTCATCGTCGAACGTTCCACGGGGGGCGAGGCAACCTCAAACGACCTCCGGTCGTCTGCTGCCCAATACATCCAGAATCGGCCCTCCGAAGCGAGCGGACACTATACCCGGGATTCCGACTCGGCAACGAGCCGTCAGTTCCATCGGCATTCACCACCCAGCGACCGAAAACAGAGTCCATAGAAACCTAACAAAATGCGTCCGTACTGCTGCTCAATCCGAGCAAGGCACGTTGTCGATTGAGAGTACGTGGAAATCGATCCTCAAATGCCGCGCCAGCCGGGAACTGTGGACATCGTTGATGTAGATGCGCGCGATAGAACTGGGGAAAACACCGGGTCTGCTCGCCCCTGGCTGGGTGTGAGGTTCTCGTGTCGCGGCGACTACCTGCGCGTGTATCGAAGCAAAGACGGCGATCGGTACGTCGCGACCTGTCCGACTTGTGGCAAGAGCGTTCGCTTCGCCGTTGGCCAGGGCGGGACCTCGGCGCGTTTCTTCGAGGTTCAATGCGGGCTGGGTTGATGCGTCGGTGGTGAATTGCCGCCGTCGGCTACGATGCCCCGTCATGATGACCGGAAGTTCGTACCCGTTGATTCGGGCCACAGGACGGTGCGCCGCGACCGGGACCCCGATCGAGGTTGGGCAGGCCTATGTCGCCGCGCTGGTGGAGCGTGATCCGCCGGAAGGTTCTGGTGGTTTCGAACGCCTCGACTACTCGCTGGACGCGTGGCAGCACGGCTCACGCCCCGAGGCGCCGTTTGTCCTCTTCGCGTCGTGGCGCAGCACGATGGGCACGAGCGAGGAGAAGAAGCGTCCGCTCCTGGGTGATGCGGATCTTCTTGATCTCTTCGAGGAACTCGCGCGGGACGCAACGGTCGAGGGCGACGCCCGGCGGAACGGCTTTCGATATCTGCTCACGCTCCTGCTCGTACGCCGGCGCGTTCTTCGTGTCGTCTCGCAGCGCGAGGGCGAGTTGAGCGTGCAACGCAAGGTCAGCGTGAAGGACCCCACGCCACAGGAGACGTTCTCGATTCCAGACCCGGGTCTGAGCGAGAGCGCGATCCAGGAGGCGCTGGACCAGGTCGGACAGATCATGGACACGGGGGGCGAAGGCTCATCGGGTGGCGCGCCGGGGGCCGGCGATTGACCCCGTGGACATCGACGCGCAATCTCCATTGGGGCGCGGGCCTTCGGCACGGTGTGATCGGCGTGGTCGCCGGCATCGCGATGGGTTTCGCGGGCTGCCAGAGCACGCCCAAACCATCTCCCGGGACAGCCCAGGCGCCGCGTCGGATTGATCCCGGGGCGACGGTCGAATCGGCGCCATCCAAGGGGCCGCGGGCCGCAGGCGTGACGTACGCGGAAGTCGCCTCGGCGTACAACGCGCGCATCCGCCGACTCGAGTGCGTGACCGCCAACGCCGAGATCCACGTCGAGAGCAGAGACAACGAGGGCAAGGCGGTCGAGAACAACGCCGAGGGATTCCTCCTGCTCGTGCGCCCGCGCAAAGTCTCGCTCCGGATCGACAAGGTCTCGCAGACCTACTTCGTGCTCGGTTCGGACTCGTCGCGTTACTGGTGGCTGGATCTCAGCGGCGAGAAGCGCCTCGGGCTTGTGGGGCTTCACCGCCTCGCCTCGCCCCAGTCGGCGGCGGCGTTCGGCGTGCCGGTGTATCCGCTGGATCTCTTGGAAATGCTCGGCGTGATGCCTCTTCCCGAGGACGAGTCGTCGCTGAATCTCGTTGTGCCCACGCTCCGTAAGGACGGGCGGCTCGAGATCGTGCTCCCAGGCCGAGGACGCGAGTGGGGGAGCAAGCGCTACGTGCTCGATCGAGTCACCTTCCTCCCGGTGAAGATCGAGTTGCTCGACGCCAAGGGCGGGATCGCGGCGTCGGGCGAACTCTCGCGCTGGGTGGACGTGTCGGTCGAGGGCGAGGCGCTGACAGGGGCGGCGATGCCCGCCAATCTGGACGTGGACCTGCCGGGAATGCCCGCGAAGGTGACGATGCGACTGAACGACGTGAAGAATCCAGGCGTGGACAAGATCAAGGGCGCGAACTTCGATCTGGAGCGACTGAAGGGCATCTATCGCGTGGACGAGTTCTACGCGCTCGATGAGGCGCCTAAGCCGGGGACGGCTCAATCGCCGACGCGATCGATCGATGAGCCGCGAGGCGGATCGAACATCGAGCGTGGAGGCGATCGATGATTGATGGGACGTTCTTCAGTCGCTCCATGGTTCGAACCATCACCTTCGTGGCGGTGCTCGCGATCTCGCTCGTCGCACGCGGCGCCGATCCGAACGTACTCGGGGCCGGGAGCGCGAGTGGTGGCGACGAGGCGTTTCCCTTCGTGACGCACGCCTGGATTGTGAAACCAACGAGTTCCGGGGGGAGCACGCTCTTTCACCTGCCGCCCCGGCGCGCGGCGACAGGGTTGGGTACCGAGGGGCGTGGCGTCTCGGATGGCGGCTATCGACTGGCGGCCCAGTTCGCGCACACCATCGGGCAAGCCGCGGCGTGGGATGATCGTGTGTACGTGCTCGAGCGCAGCCCGATGGGCAATTCCGACGCGCGATCGCGGCGCGTGCTTTCCATCCGGGCGATCCGGGCCGCCGGTGGGCTGGACCTGTGGCGCTATGAGCCGGTGCAGGGCGCGACGATCCATCCGCCGCTGGAAGGCGATGGCGTGGTGCTGGGCTTTGCCGCGGGAGAGACGGGGCCTGTGGCGCTGACGAGTGAGGCCGTAGGACGCGGCACGACGTGGCGGCTCTCGCTTCGGGCGGCGGGTCCCACGCGCTGGTTCGATGTCGAACTCCCCAACGAACTTCGGGGCGAGGTGTCGGCCAAACCCGCGAGAGAGGCTTCGGCGAGTGAGGACCGATCGCCCTTTGATCCCCATCGATGGCACGTGCTCGTTCGGGGCGATCGGGTGCTGCTGATTCGCCTTGCTCTCGAGCAAGGCGGCACGATCGACGTGTGGGAGGGGCCCGCCCTCCAGGGTGTTCGATCGCGGCTCGATGAACGCGTGAAGGCCAGCCGGGATCGTGGATTCACGTCGCCGGGCGAGCGACCAGCATCGATCTTCCAATCGAATGACGATGGGCCGGCACTCGTGTCATGCGTGTGGACCCACTCGACGCGCATCGACCCGATCGGGGCGAGCGTCGAGGGGGGCGTGACGAACGTGGGGGAGTGGCTCTTGCGCTGGTGCGACCGTGGACCGACGATGTCGTTCTGGCGCGAGTCGCTCGATCGCCGAGGGTTTCGAACGCTCGCCGACGTGCCACATGGCGGAGGGATAGTGATCCCGATCGCGGGACTGGACCGCATGATTGTCGCCTTTGCAGCGGCCTCCGCGAGCGATGGAGCGCTCAGCAGGATCACCGAGTTGTCCAGCGTGACGGGCGCGACGCTCTATGACGGCGACGCGCGCCTCGTCGCGGCAATCTCGAAGAATGACGTGTGGCAGATCATGCTGCTGCTCGTCGCGATCACGGCGGTCGTGCTGCTCTTTGTGGTCCGCGCGGACACGCGCGAAGGCGTGCTCCTTCCCACGGGGTTCGCGCTCGCCGAGCCGGGGCGACGGATGATGGCGACGTTGCTCGACTTCTCGATCTGGGCGGTCGTGGCCGCGACGAGCATGGGGTCGTCCCTGGTCGAGGCCTTCTCCGTGCAGGGACTCGTGAGTGGGCGGGCCTTCCTCGTCGTGCTTGTGGGCCTGATTCTGGGATGCGTCGCCGGGACCATCGGCGAGGCGTTCTGGGGGCGATCGTTCGGGAAGATGCTGACGGCGTGCGAGGTGATCGACGCCGGCTGCGGCGGGCCCGAGGGGACGGGGCCTGTGGAGCGTCCCTCACTCAGTATGTGCCTCCTTCGGAACGTCCTGAAATGGAGCCTCCCACCCCTGGGTATCGTCGCGCTGGTTGATCCCGAGTGGCGCCACCCCGGCGACCGGTACTCGCGGTCGGTCGTTGTGATCCGCGTGGAAACGGACCCGGCCTAGGTCGATCTTGGCGGCACACGCGGGGCGGCCCGCCCCAGACGCGCAACAAACGCCGATTTGGTTCATGCCGGTCTTGCGCGTTGGCCGATATCGGACGCGCAGGGTTGGCGTGCCGACGAGACGAGGGTGTCTCGCCCGGCACGTCCAAAAGGACCGAGCGTGAGCGAGACGGCGGCCAAACCAGAGGCGGCCACTACGGGAGAACTTCCGTCGAGTGGTGAGGGTGCGCCCGCCACGACCCCGAGTCTGGCACGTGTCTGGCAGGTGCCGGTTACGCTCGCGGGCGTCGGACTCCTCATCGCCGGCGTGGTGATCGCGTTCCTGCGTGCGCCAAAGCCCGACCACTCGGGGGTGCTGCACGAGGCCCAGACGCTACTCGCCTCGCAGAAATATGCCGAGGCCCTCGGCTCGATCAACACGAACGTCCTGCCGCTGGTCGCCAAGGGCGCCTTGTCGCCCCAGCAGTTGGCGGAGATGTCGCTCCTGACGGCCCGGGCGGTCGCGTTGGGGCAGCGCGAGTTGGGCGTGAACCGGCGCGAGAACAACTCGGCGATCGTGGAGCACTATTCCAAGGCCGAGGCCGGGCACATCCCGCTCGACGCACGCGACGAGTCGCTGCGGACCGAGGCGATGATCGGGCTGGAGATGTTCAAGGAAGCAGAGTCGCGCGTGCCGAAGATCGCCGACGCGCCGACGCGCGAGCGGCTCACCAGATCGCTCATCGAGGCATTGACGTCGGCCAAGCGCCACAGCGACGCGATGGCGTGGCTGACAAGGACCTCGACCGATCCAAGTACATCCGAGCCGCTCCGCTGGTGGTGCGTGGGTCAGCAGGCGATGGTGCTGCTCTCGCAGGGGTTCCACGAGGAGGCCATCACGCGACTCCTCCGCGCCATGCCCCGGCTGGACGGGATTCCGCCGCACGATGCCGCGCCGCTCTACATGATGCTCGCTCGGGCCTACGCCGAGACAGGTGACACGGAGCAGGCTCTGTCGCAGTTGGTTCGTGTGGAAGCGATTCTGTCGCCGGACGATCCGCTCATGCCGCGTGTACTTCTGGCCCAGGGGCGCCTGGCGCAGGAGCACGATCGCGAGCGGGCGCGTGAACGATATCGGTCGCTCCTCGAGCGATTCAAGGGCGTTCCCGAGCATCCCGCGGCGTTGCTCGGCCTCGCCGACGTGGACGCCGCCGACGGGCACCACGACTCGGCGATCGCGAACTATCAGGAGTTGCTCGCGATCGTGGGGCGGAGCGATTCGCCGAGCGAAGCACCACACGGAGCGAGCAGCGAGCATGGCCGCGTCGCTGACGGGGCACACAGTTCTTCCGATTCCAAGTCATCGAGCGCGGCAGACGATGCCCACGCCACGCCCGCGAATGCCGAGAAGCATGCCGAGGTCACCGAGGTCGAGCATCCCGGCGGCAAGGTCGAGTACCTCCGCGACGACGGCACAAAGGCCGATTCGCACGGCGATCCACACGCAACCGGCGAGAGTGATGCGCACAGCGCGTCCGAGCCGTCACACACGGACACCAAGCACGCCTCGGAAAGCCACGCGAAAGCAAGTCACGCCTCTTCGAGTCATGCCGCTTCGGGCCACGCCTCCGATTCGTACACATCCCACGGATCGTCGAGCGCCAGTGAGTCGTTGCTCTGGCCGACGGTCACG
The DNA here is from genome assembly GCA_016699835.1 of Phycisphaerales bacterium. Taxonomy (NCBI): domain Bacteria; kingdom Pseudomonadati; phylum Planctomycetota; class Phycisphaerae; order Phycisphaerales; species Phycisphaerales bacterium. The sequence continues at coordinate 978,327 of CP064987.1, read as the reverse complement.
CTCGGGACGATCGAGTCGAGCGCGATGTCGCACTATCGCGATCGCTTCGACGCTGAGGACTACGGCAACGCGCTGCGCTACGTCGAGGTCGCGCGTCGCGCGGGGCAGATGCGGGGCGAGGTCGGTTTAGATGTCCTCGCCGCGGTCGGCCAGGTGAATCGGCTCCTGGGCGAACAGACGCTCAAGGACTCGGGAGGCGAGGCCCTCACGGTCGCGACCGCCGATCCCGTCACCCAGGCCCAGGCGAAGGAGCACTTCCTCGCGAGCGGGCGCGCCTTCAAGGAGCACGCTCGCCGGACGCTCGTCAAAAATCTGGGCGCCCACGCCTCGAGCCTCTGGGCCAGCGGCGAGGTCTACGACCTCGCGGGCGATTCCGACGAAGCAATGGCCGCCTTCCGCCAGTTCCTCTCCGAGTTTCCGATCGATCCCAAGACACCCGAGGCGAAGTATCGCCTGGCGATCATGGCGATGGCGCGGGGCGAGTTGAACGACGCGCAGCGGCTCTTCCGCGAACTGATCGCCGGCCGCGGCGCCGCCCAGAGTTCCGGACCATTCGCCGACATGAGCCTCATCCCCCTCGCACGGGCGCTCCTCTCCGACACGTCGACCGACAACGACAGCGAGGCCGAACGTCTGCTCGTTCGCGTCGTCAGCGGCGAGGCGGGCGGCCCGGGGACCGAGGTCTTCCGCCAGGGGCTCCTCGAGTTTGCCGGATATCTCTATCAGTCCAAGCGATACGCCGAGGCCATCGCACGATTCACCGAGATCATCGAGCGATACTCGGGCGAGGATCGCGGTGACGGCTCGATCGATAGTGCGCGATACATGCTCGCCGACGCGCACCGCCTCGAGGCCGAGCGACTCGCCGTGGAACTCAAGAATCCCGCGATCACGCAGACGGCCCGGCGCGCCTCGGAGAACGAGCGTCACGCCCACCTCGTCGCGGCCCAGGACGCCTTCGAACTCGCGAAGAAGGGCCTGGCCGAACTCCGCTCGAGGAACCAACTCCGCGACCGCCAACTCCGCAACTGCTACTTCTACCTTGGCGAGGTCGCCTTCGATCTCGAAGACTTCGAGGGCTCCATCCGCGCCTACGACGAGGCCCGCGAGCGATACTCGCGCGATCCTTCCGCGCTCGTCGCGATGATTCAGATCGTCGCGGCCCACCAGGCGCGGGGCGAACTCGATCAGGCCCGAGCGGCCCACGCCAGGGCCAAAAAGTTCTTCGAGAGCCTCCCCGATTCGGTCTGGGATGACCCGACACTCCCGATGGATCGTCGCGCGTGGGAGCGATGGCTGGCGGTAAGCGCCACGCTCGTCGGGCCGGGGCCGGGCGCCACGAGAGAGGCGGCCCACGACGAGCCCGACGAGCACGAATAGACGAGTCGAGTTGAGTTCGCAGAAAGGGCAGGACGCCCGGGAACGAGGTCACGGATGGCCGACACACGACGAAATCCACATCACGCCACGCCGGCCGACCCGACGCTCGCGCTCCTGGACAATCTCGATCGCCAGTTGGAACTGCTGCGCGAACTCGAAGGCGTCGCGCGGAGCCAGGCACCGAGGTTCGAGTCGTCCACGCCCGAGGAACTCGCGGACCTGATGGCCCGCCGCCAGTTGATCGTCGATCGCCTCCTGGAACTCGACTCTCGCTCCAAGGACCTCGCGCCGCGCGAGAGCGCCGAGATCGATCGGCGCGTCTCGCTCATCACCGAGTTGCTCCAGGCGATCCGCATGGCCGACGACGAGAGCCGCGAGCGTCTCTCCCGGCGTCGCGATGAGGTGGCGTCGGAACTCGCCGAACTCTTCCAGAGTCGTCGCGCGACCGGGGCGTATGGCATGCGGGCCGCCCCGATCTCGCCGAACTTCCAGGATCGACAGGCATGAGCGCGCGAGCCGAGATGAAATCCCCCGCGCCGTTCAAAGCCGTGAACGAGGCTTCGCCCGTGGCGTCGGGCGTCACGCTCTCGGCGACCGATCTTGCGGGCCTGATGTCCGCGTTCAACGAGGTCACGGGCAAACTCGAGCGGACCCACGCGCAACTCCACGCCGAGGTGACGCGCCTCAATCGTGAACTCCAGCAGGCCAACGAGGAGATCGCGCGATCCAAGCGGCTCGCGGCGCTCGGCGAGATGGCCGCGGGCATCGCCCACGAGGTCCGCAACCCGCTCGGCTCGATCCGTCTTTACGCCGAGATGCTCGAGCAGGACCTCCGCGAACACGCCCGGGAGCGGACGACGGCCACGAAGATCTCCAGGGCCGCGATGGCGATCGACGCGATCGTCGGCGACGTCCTCATGTTCTCCCGCGAACTCCGCCTGCGTCCAGAGCCGATCCTCGCGGGCGAACTCTTCCAGCGCGCCCTCGACGCCTGCGATGGCATCGGCGTCCCGCCCACGCCCGTCCGGGAGCGACTCCACATCGAAATCGAGGGCGAGAGCGTCGAGTTCCACGCCGATTCCGGGCTGGCTTTCCAGGCGATCGTGAACGTCGTCCGCAACGCGATCGAGGCGATGGAAGGACGAGAGAACGCACGACTCGGTTTGATCGCGAGCAATGGCGACAGCGCCACGTGCCGAATCGTCGTGCGAGACACAGGCCCCGGCGTCACCGACGAGATCGTCTCGCGCATGTTCAACCCCTTCTTCTCCACCAGGGCGGCCGGCACAGGCCTGGGCCTCCCCATCGTCCACCGGATCATGGAGGCGCACGGCGGCTCGATCCGAGTGCGCAACAACACCGACCTTGCCACCCATGACGGACCGGTTTGGAATGCCGGCGCCGCCGTCGAGTTGATCTTCCCCGGTGCGGCCCACGCCGCGCCGACACGAACCACCCGCGGGCGATAGGCCCAACTTGGAGCACGCACGATGCGCACCGTACTGATCGTTGACGACAAGGAAATGATGAGAGACAGCGTCGGGACGACCCTCGAGCGGGCCGGCTTCCGCACGCTCACCGCCACCGACGGGCAGGGCGCGCTCGACTCGATCGCCAGGGAACGCCCCGATGCCGTCGTCACCGACATGCGCATGCCAGGCGTCTCGGGGATGGAACTCCTCGAGCGCGTGCGCCAGATCGACGACGAACTCCCCATCGTGCTCATGACGGCGTTCGGCACGATCGAGACCGCCGTCAAGGCCATGAAACTCGGCGCGTTCGACTACCTCACCAAGCCCTTCGAGGGCGACGAACTCATCATCGCGGTCAAGCGCGCCATCGAGCACCGTCGCGTCGTGCGCGAGAACGCCGTCCTCCGCGTTTCGCAGGCGCCGCAGGGAACGGACGAACGCGCCGGCCTCACGCGGCTCATCGGAAACTCCCCCGCGATGCATCAACTCCGAGAGCAGGTGATGGCCGTTGCCAAGTCCCAGGGCACGGTCCTGGTGACCGGCGAGTCGGGCTCGGGTAAAGAGGTTGTCGCCCGCGCGATCCACGAGTGCAGCACGCGTGAGGCCGGCCCGTTCCTCGCCGTCAACTGTGCCGCCCTCTCCGAGTCGCTCCTCGAGAGCGAACTCTTCGGGCACGAGCGCGGGGCCTTCACCGGCGCCGACAAACTCCGCAAGGGCCGCTTCGAGCTCGCCGATTCGGGCACGCTCCTGCTCGACGAGGTGAGCGAGGTCTCGCCCCAGATCCAGGCGAAACTCCTCCGCGTGCTCCAGGAGCGGGCCTTCGAGCGCGTCGGCTCGAGCATCACGATGGGCGTGGACGTGCGCGTCGTCGCGACGAGCAACCGCGACCTCCCCGCGTCGGTCGCCAGGGACGAGTTCCGCCAGGATCTGTACTACCGCCTGAATGTGCTCCCCGTGCTCGTCCCGCCGCTGCGCGAGCGACTCGAGGATGTGCCCGTTCTCGCCGAGCACTTCGTCCGTGAGACCTGCGCCCGCGAGGGTCGCCCCGAGATGAAGTTCGACGCCGGGGCGATGGACCTGCTCCGCACCTACCGCTGGCCGGGAAACGTGCGAGAACTCCAGAACATCTGCGAGCGGGCGGTCGTGCTCGGGGCCGCGACGAGGAGCGATGGCGTGATCTCGCGGTCGCTCATGGAGCCGTGGCTGACCCTCGCGCCCGCCCGCGCGACCAGCGTCCAGATCATCGAGCCCAAGAACGCCCTGGCCCACCCCGCGGCCCACGCCCTCCACAACGGCGAGAGCCTCGCCTCAACCATCGCGGGCGACCGCAAACTCGAGGAGATCGAGCGCGACGCCATCGTCACCACCCTTGGGCGCTTCAATGGGCACCGCCAGAAGACAGCCCAGGCCCTGGGCATCGGCGTGCGAACCCTCGGGCTCAAACTCAAGAAGTGGAAGGACCAGAATCTCGTCGGCCAGGATGTCTGACATTGCCCAGCCCGGCCCACACCCGGCCCGGCGTTTGCGTTGGATCCGGCACGCGATGCTCAATGACCTCTCCAACTCCGGTTCGATGGCCGTCCTCGAGCAGGTCATGCGCTTCGCCGGCCAGCGTCAGCGCATTCTTGCGCACAACATCTCCAACATCGCCACCCCCGGGTTCGACCAGCGCGACGTCTCCATCCCGGGGTTCCAGAAGGCCCTCTCCGACGCCATCGACGACCGCCGCGCGCGCAACGGCGGCTCCAGCGGCGACCTCGTCCTCCGCGAGTCCGACGAACTCCGCACCGACGACAACGGGCACCTCCAGATCTTCGCCAAAACGCCGTCGGGGGGCGTGCTCACCCACGACAAGAACAATCGAAATCTCGAACGCCTCATGCAGGGCCTCGCCGAGAATGCCGCGGTGTATCGCGTCGCCTCCGACCTCATGCGATCCCGGAACGACACCCTCCGCGTGGCGATCAGCCAGCGGATCTAAGTGACCACCGCCCGACATAGGAGACCACGATGTATGGCATGCTGGACATCTCGACGAGCGGCATGATCGCGAACCGGATTCGCCTGACCGCCGCCGCCGCCAACATCGCGAACCGCAACGCGATCCTCGACGAGAACGGGCAGGTCAATCCGTATCGCGCCAAGCGTGTCTTCGTGACCGCGGGCGATCCCTCGGCGAGCACCTTCGAGGGCCGTTCGATGGGCGTGCACGTCTCGGGGATCGAGGACGACACCGCCCCGCCGAATTTGCGCTTCGACCCGACAAATCCCTACGCGTACAAGGACGGCCCGAACACCGGCTATGTGCCCGAGCCGAACGTGAACGTCGTCGTCGAGACGATGCAGGCGATGGAGGCCTCTCGGGCCTACGAGGCGAACGTCTCGGCGGCGGAAGCGACAAAGTCGATGCTGGCACAAGCCTTGCGGCTCATCGCCTAGCGACCACGGCTCGCCACCACGGATGGAGTGCGCCACAATCGGGGCAGGAGGCCCAGACCAACCGGCACCAAAGCCCCTAGCGTTCGGGCGTTGACTGGAACCAGAATGGGACCAGATTGGAGTGAGTGATGGCGGATCCGTTGGGACTCATTGGCGGAGCAGGAGCGGCTGGAGCACGCATGCCCATGGGCGGCGCCAACGGCCCGGTCGATCCCAACGCGCCGAGTTTCAAGGATGTCCTTGTCGATCAACTCGACCAGGTGAACAAGGCCGAGCAGGAGGCGACGCGCGCCGTAGAGGACTACGCGACGGGCAAGAATCCGAGCATCGAGGACGTCGTGCTCGCGACGCAGAAGGCCGACAACGCCTTCCGCATGCTGCAGGCTCTCCGAAACAAGGTGGTCGAGGCCTACGACGAGATCAAGCAGACCCGCGTCTGACGCGTTCTCGCGCGTGAACTGCGCGTTTCTATTCTCGGACCTTCCACATCACGCGTGACTTTGAAGGTGATCACGACGATCGGCCGAAGGTAGGGTCTCACTCGGCGGATCCTGCCGGGTGAGGTGCGCATGGAGTGCGCACGACTCGGGCGGGCGACTCGTCGCCCGCGGCATGGAGGCCGATGGAATGGACATGCTCCGCCAGGCGATCGAGACGATCCGCAAGCAACTGGGGGCGCTCACGGCGTCGCAGAAGTTGCTCATGGGCAGCCTCGCGGTGATCGTGGTGATGACCCTCGCGTTTGTGAGCCTCTACGCCGGCCGGGCGTCGTGGGCCGAGCCGCTCAAGGGGTATCCGGCCGCCGACCAGCAGCGGGCCTCGATCTTTCTCACTAGCGCCAACATCCCCAACACGTTGACCCCCGACGGTCGCCTGACGGTTCCCGCCGATCGCGAGGCCCAGGCCCGGGCCATGCTCGCGGAGAACGGCAAACTTCCCAGCGACAAGACCATCCTCTTCGACAACCTCCTCGAAAAGCAGAGTTGGATCAACTCGCGCCAGCAGAACGAGCAGATCTACCTGATCGCGCTCCAGAACCAACTCGCCCAGGACATCTCGCAGTTCAAGGGGATCAAGTCGGCGACGGTGATCCTCGACATCCCCGAGGCGCAGGGGATCGGGCGTGCCGTGCGACTTCCCACGGCGTCGGTCACGGTCTCGACGACCGGGAGCGCCCTGAGCCAGCCCGCGGTGGACGCAATCGCGGGATATGTCGCGGGCAGCCGGGCGGGCCTGGAGATCGACCGCGTGCGCGTGATCGACGCGACGACGGGTGTCCAGAGGCGTGCCTCCACCGAGACCGACCAAATTCCATCGACCTACCTAGAACACGCGACAAAGGTCGAACGGTTGACGCAAGAGAAACTCAGTTCGCTCCTGTCGTACATCCCCGGCGCGATCGTCGCCGTCACCGCCCAGGTCGATGTCACCCGCGTGAACACGCAGACGACAGCGACGCTCCCCAAGGGAAATGGCACACTCGTCGAACCGAAGCGCATCACCGAGGATGTCACCTCGTCGACCGAGGGCGTGCCTGGAGCCGAGCCGGGGTTGCGTTCGAACACCGAACTCGACATCGCCAACAGCCAGGGCGTCCCCGGACGATCGAACAACACCTCCAAGAACGAGACCGACATGGCGATCCTCCCCGGCACACGCACGGAGACGGTCGTCGATCCCAAGGGCATGACCACGATGGTCGCCGTTTCGGTGAACGTGCCCCGCGGCTACATCGAGCAACTCCTGGGCGACCAGGCGGGTAACTCCGGCGCGAGTGGTGGGGGTGGCGGTTCGAGCGGAGCGGCTCCCGATGAGAAAGCCATCCAGGATTACTTCATCGCGCAGATCAAGCCCCAGATCGAGTCCACGATCAGGCCCCACGTCCGCGTGATGACCCAGCAGGCGAATCGCGCCCTCTCCGACGCCGATCTCGACAAACTCCTCGGGCAATCCGTCTCGGTCGCGATGATCCCCATTGGCGTCCCCAAGACGCTCGGGCCGGTGAGCGCGGGCCTCCTCGGCACGCTCACGGCAACCGGCGGCGGCGGCTTGGGCGGATCACTCATCGAGAAGATCGGGCTTAGCACACTCGCGCTGATCGCGCTCGGCATGATGTTCATCATGCTCAAGCGGGCCGGGAAGCGCGTCGAGATGCCCACGGCCGAGGAACTCGTCGGGCTTCCCCCACAACTCGACACCCACAGCGATCTTGTGGGCGAGGCGGACGTCGGCGAGACCCCGCTCACCGGCATCGAGGTCAACGAGACCCAGGTCCAGGTCCAGAAGATGCTCGAGCAGGTCGGAGAACTCGTCGAGGAGAATCCCTCGGCAGCAGCGAAACTGCTCAACCGGTGGATCACCGTCGAGGAGTAATCGGAAGGAACGGCCATGCCTCGAAAGCCTAACGAAAAACTCCCCACGACCGCCGACTCGCTCGATGGCATCACCAAGGCGGCGATCTTGCTTCTGGCCATCGGGCCCGATCGCGCCTCGAAACTCCTGCAGCAACTCGCCCCCGATGCTGTTGAAGAAGTCACGCGCGAACTCGCCGGCCTCGGGCGCGTCCCGCCGGAACTCCAGAACGCCGTCGTCGAGGAGTTCTATGGCGTCACGATCGCGTCGCAGTACTACAGCGAGGGCGGGCTGGACTACGCCAAGGAGATCCTGAAGAACTCGATGGATCCCAAGGCCGCGGATCGAGTCCTCTCGCAGATCCAGACGCAGGTGCAGAAGAAGCCGTTCTCGTTCCTGCAGCGTGCCGAGAGCGAGAACGTGCTGACGTTCATCCAGGACGAGCACCCCCAGACGATCGCGCTGATCCTCTGTCACCTGCCGCACCACAAGGCGGGCGAGATTCTCGGCGGGCTGGCCCTCCAGAAGCAGATCGAGGTCATCAAACGCGTCGCGAACATGGAGCAGACCAACCCCGACGTGATCAAGGAGGTCGAGCGCGGGCTGGAGAGCCGTCTCGCGAACATGCTCGTGCAGAGCATGGAGAAAGCCGGCGGCGTGCCGACGGTCTCCGAGATTCTGAACCTCGCCGATCGCTCGACCGAGAAGGCGATCCTCGAAGGGCTCGAGGCCGACGACCCGGACCTCGTCGAGCAGATCCGCCGATTGATGTTCGTCTTCGAGGACATCATGCGCGTGAACGACAAGGGCATCCAGGCTGTGCTCAAGGAAGTGGACAACAGCGAGTTGGCGCTGGCGCTCAAGACCGCCTCGCCCGACCTTCAGAACAAGATCCTCAAGAACATGTCCGAGCGGGCGGCGTCGCTCATCCGCGAGGACATGGAGTACATGGGCCCCGTCCGCGTCAGCGACGTGGAGGCCGCCCAGCAGCGCATCGTGGACATCGTCCGGCGTCTCGAAGAGGCCGGCGAGGTCATCGTCGAGGGTCGAGGCGGCGGCGAGTCGGACCTCATCGTGTGATCGTGTGAACCCAGGAGGCGGCGAGCGTTCCGATGGCCCTGATCCGTCAGTCCGAGTTCGATTCGCTCAGCAAGGACGCCGTCGCGCTCGACCTGGGCGATCTCTTCCGCCAGGGCGAGCAGATCAAGGCGAGAGCCCGCGCCGAGGCCGACGCGATCCTCGCCAAGGCCCGCAGCGAGCGCGATCGGCTCATCGCGTCGGCTCGGGCCGAGGGACACGCGATCGGCGAGAAGGCCGGTCGAGACGCGGGATTCGCGGCGGGAAAGTCCGACGGCATAGCCAAGGCGAGCGCCGAGCATTCGGCCCGTCTCGCCGAGATCGAGGCCGCGTGGATCGCCGGGCTGGAGCAGTTCCTCACGCTGCGAGAGAGCCTCATGCGCGAGGCCCGCGAGGAGACGGTGCGACTCGCCCTTGCCATCGCCGGTCGTGTGCTGTCGCACACGCTCTCCGACGATCCCTCGCGCATGGCCGATCTGGTCGCGAGCGCCCTGGCCAACGTGACGCACGCGACGCGGCTGGTCGTCGAGGTCCGCGAGGAGGATCGCGCGCTCGTCGAGGCGAGCCTGCCGGCGCTTCGGGATCGCTTCCGTCAGGTCGAGCACGCCGAGGTCGTGGGCGTGAAGGGTGCCGCCCCGGGGTCGTGCGTGGTGCGCCTGCCCTCGGGAGCCTCCATCGATGCGTCCCTCTCGACACAGATCGATCGCATCGCCCGCGTCATCCTCGAACGACCACGAGCAACCGACTCGCGCGATGCCGCGGGTACTTCACCAAACGCCGATCAACGTCAGACTCCAGGCGATGGAGGCCTCGCCCAGTCATGAGCGCCGCCTCTCCAACTTCCGTGCTCCACGAGGTCTCGTCTCTCGCCGGCGTCTTCGGCTCGGTGGCGCGAGCCGAACCGGTGTGCCTCGCCGGGCGTGTTGTCGCGCTGCGTGGGCTGAGCGTGATCGTCGAGGATCTCCCCATGCCCGTCGGCACGCTCGTCCAGATTCAGACGAGCCTCGGCGGGGTCATCCCCGCGGAACTCGTCGGTTTCACCGGACGACAGGCCGTCGTCATGATGCTCGCCCAATCCAGCGGCGTGCGCCCGGGCGATAGCGTCGTCGGCGTGCGATCCTCGCCCGTCGCGATGGTCGGGCCCGGGATGCTCGGACGCTGCATCAACGGCATGGGCGAGCCGATCGACGGCCTGGGTCCCATAGCGGGCCTCTCGCCGATGCCTCTCAGCCCCGAGCCAGTCCCCGCGATGCGCCGACAGCCCATCCACGATCGCCTCGCCACAGGCGTTCGCGCGATCGACACGATGCTCACACTCGGCCGCGGGCAACGTCTCGGCGTTTTCGCCGGCCCGGGCGTCGGAAAGTCCACGCTGCTCGGCGCGATCTCGCGCCATAGCGAGGCCGACGTCAACGTCATCGCCCTCATCGGCGAGCGAGGGCGCGAGGTCAAGGACTTCATCGCCCACTCGCTGGGGCCCCAGGGTCTCGCCAAGAGCATCGTCGTCGTCGCGACGGGTGACGAGTCGCCGGTGCTCCGCGTGCGGGCCGCGAGGCTCGCGTGCGCCGCCGCCGAGCACTTCCGCGATCGGGGCCAGAGCGTCCTGCTCATGATGGACTCGATCACGCGCTTCGCCCACGCCCAGCGGCAGATAGGTCTCTCGATCGGCGAGCCGCCCGCGACCAAGGGATACACGCCGAGCGTCTACGCGGGGCTGGCGCTCCTGCTCGAGCGTGCCGGCGCGATCCTGAACCAAGACGGCACGCCCAGTGGCTCGATCACCGGGCTCTACACCATCCTCGTCGAGGGCGACGACATGACCGAGCCGATCGCCGACGCCGCCCGAGGCATCCTTGACGGGCACGTCATGCTCTCACGCAAACTCGCGCAGCAGGCGCACTACCCCGCGATCGACGTGCTCGACTCGGTCAGCCGCGTTGCCGACGACGTGTGCGATCGCGACCACATCCACGCGCGCCACTCGCTCCGCCGCCTCCTCTCGGCCTACGCCGACGTCGCCGAACTCGTGCAGATCGGGGCATACGCGAAGGGGAGCAACCCCGAGGCCGACGTCGCGATCGAGTCACGAAGCCGCGTGCTCGATCTGCTCCGCCAGTCGCGGGATACAAGCGGAAAGCCGGTGTCGTTCGACGAATCCCGCTCGGAACTCATCAAGATCGCCGCCCTCGCCACCGATCTCAAGCAGAGGCTCATGAAGACCAAGGCCGCGTGATGAACTCGATTGTGAATCGCTGATCCATGCCCAAGTTCCGCTTCCAACTCGAGCCCGTCCTCCGTCAGCGACTCGCCGTCGAGCGACAGAAGCAGGTCGCGCTCGCGGGTGTTGAGCGAGAGCGTCTGGCGATCGAGGCCCGCATCCAGGAGGGGCACGAGCGATTCGCCCGAGAGCGAGAGGAACTCCGATCGATCCTCGGGCCGCGCGACGCGACGATCTCGTCCGGTGACCCGAATCCGGTCAGCCTGCGGGCCGCGAGTTGGCAGGCTTCGGCCTCCCTCGCCGTCCTCGCCGAGACGCAGCGTCTCACCGTCGCGCTCGAGAAGGTGAACGCGCGTCTTGCCGCGGCCCGGCGTGATCTCGCCGACGCCATGACGCGACGCAAGGCCGTCGAACTGCTGAAAGAACGAAGGCTCGAGGAGTTCCGTGCGGCCCAGTCGCGAGCCGAGAACGCGAGCCTCGATGAACTCGCCGTGATGCGCGCCGGCGCGACAGGAGTCCTGCCATGAAGTCTCTCTGGACCATCATCTCGGTCGTTGCCGTGGCGAACCTGCTCGGCATCGCGGCATTCATCGGCTGGCTGAAGTCCACCGATCGTCTCGACGTCGACCGCCTCCGCGAGACGCGCGAGATGTACACCAAGACCATCGCGCAGCAGAAGACCGAGACCGACGAGGCGAGACGCCAGGCCGAAGCCGAGGCCGCCCAGCGCGAGCAGGACGCCAAGAGCGCCCGCCCACCCCTCACGGCACGCGAGCAACTCGCCGTGCGCCTCGGCGCGTCCGAGATCGACGAGCAGCGGATCGCCGCGATGCGCGCCGAGGCCGCCTCACTGAAGGCGGAACTCGATCGCCAGATCGCCGACCTTGAGAATCGTCGGAAGGTCGTCGAAGCCGCCGAGACGCAGTTCAACGCCCAGATCGCCGCCCACAACGCCCTCGTCGAGGACGCCCAGTTCAAGAAGACGCTCGGCGTGCTCGAGTCGCTCAAGCCGACCGACGCCAAGGCCGCGTTGATGGAGATCATCGCCCAGGATGCCGCGACCGCCACGAACTCATTCGCCAGCCTCGCGACCGATCCATCCTCGAACCAGCCCGCCGAACTCTCGCTGGCGAAGGCCCAGACCGCGACCGCTGCCAGCCTCCACGGTAAGACCCTCGTCGCCGCCTACCTCAACCAGATGGAGGACCGCTCGCGGACCCGTGTCATCACCGAGATCCTGAAAGCCGACCCAGTTCTGGCAGGCGAGTTGCTGGAGATGCTGCGCACGCAGGGGCAGTTCGCCCCCACGGCCCAGGCATCTACTCCATGACCGAATCTGTACTCGCATTTTCAACTTCGAACACGACGTCCGCAAACGCCCGAACCACTTCGGACGCGTCAACTCTTGCGCTTCGCAATCGCGCCGATAGTGCGCGGGGAGCGTCGGACTTTGCGCGGGAACTGGAGACCAGACGCGCACGAGATCGAGCCAGCGCGCGGGTCACAGATTCCAAGAATCCAGAGTCGATCCACGCCGAGGACAACACACCTCCCCCAACCACCAAGGCCGATTCGTCCGTCGCACCCAACACGTTGAACTCGGCGGCAGCTATTGTGGTGAACCAGGCAGGCACCACGAGCGCCGGCGTCGCCCTCTCGGTCTCGCGTGAACTCGCAGGCCAGATGAGCGTCGCCGATCGGGCCGCGGCGGAACTCCGCACGAGCGCTCCTGGGGGAAACGAGTCAGTAGCGGCCTCACCCAAGCCCACGGTACCCGCATCACGAGCAACGACAACGTCCAGCACACCAGTGCCCACCGTGTCTGGTGAGGACACCACACCGGTGGCACCAACACCCGAAACCCAGACGCCCACGACGCCAACAACTCCTGCAGCCAAATCCACCATCACCGCGCTCACACCAGCCCCTCCCGCTCCCCAGAACCCTTCGAATGCTGCCGCAACAACTGCTGCGGCGACTCCAACCCTCGCGCCGCCTCAGCCATCACCAACAGCCGCGAGTGTCGCCACCGCAGCACCAGTCGCCGGCGCCCGCTCCGCGCCAACCACACAGGTCGATCTCGGCGGCACAGGTGCCGGTCGCACCGGCGTCGCACGCGCATCCACCAAGCCCAACGCGCCCACCACGCCCGACGCCAAGGAAGTGATCTCCAAGGCGACCCAGGGCCTCGCCGCCGCCATCCGCCAGAAGGGTGGCAGCGTCGTCCTCAAACTCGAGCCCGAGTCCCTGGGCCAACTCCGCATCACCGTCTCGATGCGCAACGGCGTCGTCAACGCCAAGATCGAGGCGGGCACCAGCGAGGCCGCCGAACTCCTGAAGACCCACCAGAGCGCCCTCCGCGAATCGATGCACGAGAAGGGCATGCTCGTCGAACGCCTCGAGATCGTGGACGCCAGCCACACCGCGAAGGAACTCGCCCCAGATCTCCGCACCGATCGGCTCGTCCACCTTCCGCTCCCCGACCTCTCGCGATCGAGCGACGACTCCAACGGCTCGACCTCGAACGACTCGAGCCAACAACACGAGACCGCCTCTCCGCGGGACGAGAACACCAACGACCGTCAATACGCCTCGCGCGAGGATCAATCCTCGCCCGATGACGCGTGGCGACACGCCGCCGGAGCCGACCACGCCGTCGATTCATTCGGCACCCGATCCCTGATCAACGCGCTCGCCTGAGTGGACCCGTAAGGAGCACGACCCATGGCCGCCATCGACAGCATCACCTCCAACGTCAGCACCACATCGTCGACCGGCGCCGACGCCTTCAGCACGCTGAGTTCCCAGGACTTCACCAAACTCATCTTCGCCGAACTCTCCAAGCAGGACCCGCTCGCGCCCAACGACACCAACACGCTCCTGCAGCAGATCTCCAGCATTCGCCAGGTGCAATCGAGCACGGACCTGATCGACACGCTCAAGTCGCTCGTTTCCCAGAACGAGTTCGCCTCGTCCGCGTCGCTCATCGGCAAGGTCGTGACCGGTCTCTCCGACGACGCCCAGCGTGTCGCGGGGACGGTCGCCGCCGTCACCAAGCGTGACGGCGCGTCCGCGGTGGTCCTCGACACGGGGTACACGATCGCGCTCGATCGAGTGGACCAGATCATCGACGCCGACGCGATCCCCACCGAATAGGCACGCCCGTTGCGTGGACGACCACGCTCGCGATGGGGCGCGATATGGAGATCGCGCCAACATTCTCCATGGGCACGGAGGCCCTCATTCGTACCGGGTCGGCACCCACGCCGACCCACACAGAGGAGCCGCGCGCCCACGGCGCGCCACCCCATGGCATCCACCACCGCACTCTTCACGGGCCTCACCGGGCTCAACGCCAACGCGAGAAATCTCGACGTCATCGGCAACAACATCGCCAACGGCAACACCGTCGCCTTCAAGTCCGCCCGCGCCAACTTCGAGACCATGTTCTCCAGGACCTTCAACGCCGGAACGCCCCCGGGCGACACCGTCGGCGGGACCAACCCTTTCCAGGTCGGCTACGGCGTGCGCGTCTCTGGCACCCAGAAGAACTTCGCCACAGGGACCATCTCGCCCACCGGCGATCTCCGCGATCTCGCGATCGATGGCGATGGTTTCTTCGTCGTCAATCGCGGCACGCAGCCCTTCTACACCCGCGCCGGTAACTTCCGCCCCGACGCCGAGCAATATCTCGCCACACCCTCGGGCGAACGCCTCCAGGGCTATGGCATCGACGAGAACTTCAACGTCGTCCCCGGGCGCCTGGGCGACATGCGCATCCCCCTCGGCACGCTCACCATCGCCGAGGCCACGCGAAACGTGCGATTCCGGGGCAATCTCGACGCCTCGGGATCCATCCCGTCGCAAGGCTCAACGGTCAATCTCCTCGGCACACAGACCGATGGCCTGCGCGCCATCGCCGCCGCCGTCCCGGCCCCCGCGCCCGGCAACCTCATCGAGGGCACGACGCGCCTGTTGGACATCGAAGATCCCGATCTTGTCGGCTCGGGCACGCCCATGTTCCTCGATGGCCAGTCCATCGAACTCCGAAACATCGAGAAGGGCGGCCGAACGCTCCCCACCGCGATCTTCCCCATCACCACAACGGCCACACTCGACGACCTCATGACATTCATGCGCGAGACCATCGGCATCAACAACACGACCGGCGCCAACCCCGACGGCAACACGCCCGGTGTCACCCTCGATCCGACCACCGGCGTCGTCTCCATCACCGGAAATACCGGCACGGTCAACGACATCGCGATCGATTCCTCCGACATGCGCCTTCTGAGCGCCTCAGGCCAGGTCGTCCGCCAGCCGTTCGTCCCCCAGAAGATCGCCGCCGCCGATGGCGAGTCCGTCCGCACGACGTTCATCGTCTACGACTCGCTGGGCACCCCCGTCGAGGTCGATCTCGCGATGACGCTCGAGGGCAAGTCCAACGCCGGCACAACCTGGAGATACACAGTCGAGTCCGCCGACGCCACGGGTCCCGACCTCGCCATCACCACGGGCGTCCTCGCCTTCGACACCGAGGGCCAACTCGACACAACTGTCCCCATCTCGATCTCCATCGATCGCTCGGGCACGGGCGCCGACTCGCCATTGGGCCTCTCGCTGAGTTTCGCCGAGGGTGACGACACCGTCACCGCGCTCACCGACGAGACCTCCTCCGTCGCTGCCACGTATCGCGATGGCGCCCCCATCGGCACACTCTCCGGATTCGGCATCGGCATCGACGGTCTCATCACCGGCACGTTCTCCAACGGGCTCACGCGCACCATCGGCCAGGTCGCCCTCGCCACCTTCCCCAACAACGAGGGCCTCGTCGACCAGGGAGGCAACCTCTACGGCGTCGGCGCCAACAGCGGCTCCCCGATCGTCACCACGCCCACCGTCCTCGGCGCAGGCCGAACCATCGGCGGCGCTCTCGAACTCTCCAACGTCGATCTCGGCGAGGAGTTCATCAAGATGATCCTCGCGTCCACCGGCTACTCCGCCTCCTCGCGTGTTATCCGGACCGCCGACGAACTCATGCAGCAACTCCTCGTCCTCGGCCGCTGATTCCGACATCAACTCGGACTGAACTCCGCCCCGTCCCCTCCCGATAACTCCGATACCGGGCGATCGCCCCTATCTGGAGACTCGCATGTTCATCGAACAACTCTCGGACGGCATGCTCCTCGCCGGGCTTCTTGGTCTCGGCGGCGCCGGTGTGGGCTTCGGCATCCTCGGCGCGCGAGTGCTCCGCCTCGAACGCCTCATGTCCTTCCGCACCACGCTCATGGGCTCGATTGCCACGCTTCTCGGCTCGGCCGCGTGCCTCCTCGTCCTCATGGGCTGGCTCGAGATCACCTCGATGCTCAACCCGGGATACGCGATCAGCGCGTACTGCGGCCTACTGCTGAGTTTCCTCGCTGTCAGCGTCTGGACCTCGCCGGGACTCAATCGGCACGCGCGGTCGGCCTCGGCCATCGCCCAGGATCAGTCCCGCAAGGCCGCCTGATCGTCCGAGAATCTCTGCGCCCAGCGCCCCTGCGGCCTATGCGGGTAATCCCCAGCCGCACACACTCACGCGCACTCATCTCGATCACCCCAAAGGCCGATCCCGCACACGTATGCCCGGCTCACACCGGCGCGCGTGGAGGGAGTCATGGCCGACGAGAAAGAAGCAAAGCAAGGCGGCGAGGGTGGCGAGGCCAAGAAGAAGCCCCCGATCAAGATGATCGCCGTGGTCGCTGTTGTCATGGTCCTCGAGGCCGTCGCCGTCTTCATGGTCGCCGGCATGACCGGCAAGCCTAAGGCCGCCGAGGCCGTCGTCGTCCATGGCGACGAGCACCCCGAAGAAAACCTGAGTGTCGAGGTCACGCTCCTCGAAGAGGAGTTCCAGACGCTCCAGGGCAGCCAGATCTGGATCTGGGACACGAACATGGTCCTCAAGGTGAAGGCCAAGGACCAGGAGTATGTCGAGGCCGAACTCGAGCGTCGCCACGCCGAGATCCGCGAGGCCATCGCCACCATGTTCCGCAAGGCCCAGCCCAACCAACTCAGAGAGCCAGGCTTCGAGACCATCAATCGCCAGGTCTCGGCGTATCTCGAAGACATCCTCGGCAAGGATGCCGAGGGCCACCCGCGCTTCGAGAAGGTGCTGATTCCCCGTTGCCGCGGATTCGGCGCGGGCTGATCCGAACGCCGACCATCCAATCTGATCATCTCAACGACGACAGCGCGCGAATCTTGCGCGTCGTTCTCGGACGTGGGCGACTCCTGCGCCAATTCTGGCGAATCGAGCAGTCGGGGTCCGATTGAGGTTGATCCATGGCGGAGGGTCCCTGTTGGACAGCCGCCATGCGCGCAAGGACTGCGCGAGACAGGAGGCCAGGATGGCCGACGAGAACATCATCCCGGGCGATCAGCCGCTCAGTGACGACACGCCCGACGAGAATGGTGGGAGCCAGCCCGCCAGCGACCAAGCCAATGACGACGCCCAGGCCGCGCTCGAGGCGGCACGCAACGCGATCTCCAGCCTTGGCGATCTCGCCTCCGACGCGACCGGATCGAGCGATGCCGCAGACCCCGCGGCCGGCGGCTCGCCCTTCGACCTTCCTCAGTTCTCGATGGGCGCCTCCCCCGAGCAGTCCCGCGCCATCACGCTGCTCTCCGACGTCAATCTCAATGTGAAGATCGAACTCGGTCGGACGCGGATGCTCGTCGAGGACGTGCTGAAACTCACCGAGGGCGCGGTCGTCGAACTCGACAAACTCGCCGGCGACCCCGTGGATGTCTACGTGAACGAGCGCCACGTCGCGCGGGGCGAGGTCCTTGTCCTCAACGACAACTTCTGCGTGCGCATCAACGAGATCCTCGAGGCGATCGACGCGCCCCAGGAGAAGGCGGGCTGAAAGGGGGGACGATGGGGACGCTGCACATCAAGCCGACCCGGCATCGAGTCTCCTGCTGGAGGCCGCGCGCGGTCCACGACCACGACGAGGCCGTTCGTGCCGCGCCCTCACGCCAGCGTCGATGGGCCGCCGTGATGCTCGGCCTGGGCCTCGCGCTCATGCTCCTCGCCTCGCGAGGTCTCGCCCAACCCGTGCCGACCGTCAACGATGCCAACGCCCGCCCGACGATCGATCCCGCGGCCCACGAGCGCGCCATGCCCCTCGGCTCGACGCCTCAGCCCGCCGCATCGAACGGTGCCTCGCCGTCACGCTCCACCGGAGAATGGGGCATCGTCCGAACCGTGTTGTCCCTCGCGGGCGTCGTCTCGTTCGCGCTCTTTGTCGGGGCCATTCTCCGAAAGGCCGCTCGCGCCCAAGGCGGGCTTCGCGCCTCGCTCGGGCCCGGTGGGCGCGCACCCTCGGGCGTGCTCGAAGTCCTCGGGCGCTATCCGATCTCGCGTGGCGTGACGCTCGTCCTGCTCCGCGTGGATCGGCGCGTGCTCCTCCTCAGCCAGTCGTCGAGCCGGCGCGCGGGCACCTCGATGAACACGCTCTGCGAGATCACCGACGCCGAGGATGTCGCCTCGCTCCTCGTCAAGGCCCGCGACGACGAGGGCGAGACGATGGCCCGAAGGTTCCAGGATCTCCTCGACCATCAGAATCGCCCCGAACTCGCGATCCCGCGCGATCCCGCGCCGGGCGAGGTGCAGCACTTCAACGCCGACGACGACATCGAGATCGTCGAGGCGCCATCACCCAGCGGGTTGGACGCCATCGGGCGCACCGTGGAACTCATCCGCGCCCGCATGAGCCGGCCCCAACACGCACGCCCCGCAGCAAAGCCGGAGGCCGTCGCGTGATCCGACGCGTTCTCCTCATCCTCGCCACGCTCCTCCTCGCGACCCCCGCGAACGCGCAGGATCTCCTCGGCCCGGCCTACCCAGGCGGCGATGTTCTCGCCGGTGGTGGGGGGGGTGGGGGGAGTCCGCTCTCTCAACTCGGTGGCCTCGCCGAGAAGTTCCTGAAGCAACCCGGATCCGATTCCATCACGCCCGCCGGCGGCCTCAACCCGCTCGAGGTGATGGCCGAGGCAGGCCAGGCCGTCAATGGTCGATCCTCGAGTGCCTCGTCAACCTCAGGCGACGACAAGAAGGGTGGCCTCTCCACCACGATCAACGTCATGCTCGTCCTGACGGTGATCTCTCTCGCGCCGTCCCTCATGCTCATGATGACGTGCTTCATGCGCGTCCTCATCGTGCTGGGGTTCTTGAAGCAAGCCCTCGGCACGCAGTCCATCCCGCCGCCCCAGGTCACGACGGCCCTCGCGCTCTTCGTCACCATGTTCGTCATGGCCCCGACCGTCCAGCGCATCGAGAAGGAAGCCCTCGAACCCTGGCGCTCCGGCGAGATTCGCGATTACAACAACCTCTGGGACAGCGCCAAGCAGCCCATCCGAGACTTCATGTTCAGCCAGATCGAGGCCAGCGGCAACTGGTCCAGCCTCTACATGCTCATGGAGCACCGCGGCAAGGACATCAGCCGCCCGGAGTTGCTCTCCCGCGCCGACGTGGACATGGTCGAACTCGTCCCGGGATACATGCTCAGCGAACTCAAGGTCGCCTTCCTCATGGGCTTCCGTGTCTACGTCCCCTTCCTCGTCATCGACATGGTCATCAGCACCATGCTCATCTCCATGAGCATGATGATGCTCCCGCCCGTCCTCGTCAGCCTCCCCTTCAAGGTCCTCCTCTTCGTCATGGTCGATGGCTGGACGCTCGTCGTGGGGAGCCTCATGAAGAGCATCTCGGGCCCGGCATCGCACGTGGCGCTGCTCGGCGACGGCGGCGCCACGTTTATGCAGTCCCTCGGTCTCGGATAGGAGTTCCGCGCGTGCACTATGACGAGACCACGATCGACCTCGTGCGACAGGCGCTGATCTTCACGCTCAAGATCGCCGCGCCCATCCTCCTCGCGGGTATCGTCGTCGGCCTGGGCATCAGCCTCGTGCAGTCCGTCACGTCGATCCAGGACCAGACGCTCAGCACCGTCCCGAAGATCATCGTGATGATCCTCGCCGCCGCCGTGCTCATCCCCTGGATCTCGCTCCGCCTCATCGAGTTCACCACGCAGTACCTCACGCTGAACCAGTCCCCCTAGTCGCTCTCTCGCGTTGCACCGATGGCATCCGCTGCATCCCAGATCGAGTTGGCCCTGGCGCATGCCGTGCCGTTCACCCTCGCGTCGTTCCGCGTGCTGGGGATCTTCGTCTTCGCTCCGATGCTCTCGAGCGTGATCATCCCCTCCAAGAACAAGGCGCTCTTGGGCATCATGCTCACCGCCGCGCTCTATCCCTCGCTCGATCTCCACATCACGCCCGCCCTCGCGGGGCGCATGGACGTCTTCTCCGCCGTCCCCGTCATTCTCGGCGAGACACTCATCGGCTTCGTCATCGGCGTCCTCGCGACGCTCCCCCTCGCCGCCCTCGAGATGAGCGGCGTGCTCATGGGCCAGCAGATGGGCCTGGGCCTCGCCCGAGTCTACAACCCCGAGGCCGACTACGACGTCGATGTCCTCGGGCAGTTGCTGTTCTACGTCGGCGCTGGAGTCTTCTTCGGCCTCGGCGGGCTTGACATCGTCATCGGCAGCGTCATCAACTCCTTCGACCGCGTCCCCCTGGGCGGCATCACCATCGGCCAGGCCCCGCTCGAGACGATCGTCGGCGTGCTCTCCTCGGGCTTCGAACTCGCGATGCAGGCCGCCGCCCCCGTCACCGCGATCATCCTGCTGCTCATCATCGTCTTCGGCGCGGTCTCCAAGACCATGCCCCAGATCAACATCATGTCCGTGGGGTTCACCGTGAAGATCATGGCGGGCGTCGCCATGACCGCGCTGGCGCTCTACGCCGTCCAGACCGCCGTGGGATCAAAGGTCCACGAGGCCCTCGCCCACGCAACGCACTGGGTCAACGACCTGGGCGAGCACTAATCCGGAGATACCTTGGCCGAAGATCTCGGAGACAAGACCGAAGCCCCAACCCCGCGACGCCTCGGCGAGGCACGCCAGAAAGGGCGCATCCCCAAGAGCACCGACCTCACCGCGGCGGTGGAACTCGGCGGCGCGCTCCTCATGCTCGCGCTCTTCGGCGGTTTCGCGATCCGGGCCGTCCTCGAGGTCTTCCGTCGCACCTTCGACGGTCTCCCATCCTCCGTCGACTCGACCACCATCTTCCCCTTCATAACCTTCGCTACGACACAGACGGCCCAGGCCCTCGCGCCCTTCCTCGCCATCACCATCGTCATCGCCGCTATCTCCCAGTTCGCCCAGGTCGGTTTCAACTTCTCCACCGACCCCCTCCAGCCCAACCTCGCGAAACTCAACCCCATCAAGGGTCTCTCCAACATCGTCGGCAAACGTGGCATCGCCAAGACCCTCGTCAACTCCCTCAAACTCTCGGGCGTCCTCACCGTTGCCACGCTGGTGCTCACCGGCGTCGTCGCGAGCATCGCGCGCCTCCCGCTCCTCGAACCCATCCAGGGCATGCACGCGATCGCCAAACTCGCCCTCGACCTCGCGCTCTGGCTCCTGCTCATCCTCGCGATCGTCGGCGTCGCCGATTACATCTACCAGCGCTGGCAGCACCACCAGGACCTCCGCATGACCAAGGCCGACGTCAAGGACGAACGCCGCGCCATGGAGGGCGATCCGCAGGTGAAGTCCCAGCGTTTCAAGATGGCCCAGAAGATCGCCCTGCAACGCATCAACCAGAACGTCCCCAAGGCCGATGTCATCGTGACGAACCCGACCCACTTCGCCGTCGCGATCCAGTACGACAGCGAGACGATGCGCGCCCCCAAGGTCGTCGCCAAGGGCGTCGATCACATGGCCATGCGCGTCCGCCAGGTCGCCGCGATCCATGGCGTCCCCATCGTCGAGCGCCCGCCCCTTGCGCGATCGCTCTACTTCAACGTCGACGTCGGCCACGAGATCCAGCCCGATCACTACCAGGCCGTCGCTGAGATCCTCGCCTTCGTCTACAGACTGGAGGAGCAGGCGGCCTGAATCTTCCGACCGCGCGCTACTGACCACCCATGCCACCCGTCGCCACCACAGCACGACTCCAAGGCCAGGGCCTCCCCCTGTGGCTCCTGAAACTCAAGGAGTACCGCAGCCTCATCCTGCCCATCGGCTTCGTGATGCTGCTCGCCGTGCTCGTGGTCCCGCTCCCGCCCGTCGTGCTCGACGTGCTCATCTCGCTGAACATCAGCCTGGGCATCATCATCCTGCTCACGACGATCTACATGGAGCAGCCGCTGGACTTCAGCGTCTTCCCCTCGCTCCTGCTCGTGACGACGCTGCTTCGACTCGTCCTCAACATCGCCTCCACACGCCTCATCCTTTCCGCCGACGCGACCTCGCCAGAGGACGCCGCCGACGCGGCGGGCAACGTCATCATGGCCTTCGGGCAGTTCGTCGCCGGCGATTCCATCGTCGTCGGTGTGGTCATCTTCTTCATCCTCTCCATCATCCAGTTCGTCGTCGTCACCAAGGGCGCGGGGCGCATCAGCGAGGTCGCCGCACGATTCACCCTCGACGCCATGCCCGGCAAGCAGATGGCGATCGACTCCGACCTCAACGCCGGCATCATCGACGAGAAGGAAGCCCGCCGCCGTCGCGAACGGATCTCCCAGGAGGCCGACTTCTTCGGCGCCATGGACGGTGCCAGCAAGTTCGTCCGTGGCGACGCCATCGCCGGCATCATCATCACCATCATCAACGTGCTGGGCGGCATGGCCGTCGGCATGCTCATGCGCGGTTGGGACATCGGCGCCACCGCCGCCGTCTACACCAAACTCACCATCGGCGACGGTCTCACCGCCCAACTCCCCTCCTTCATCATCTCCATCGCCTCCGCCCTCATCGTCACGCGATCAGGGTCCAAGGCCAACCTCGGCAGCGAGTTCACCGACCAGATCACCAGCCAGCCGCGAGGCCTCTACATCACCGCGGGCTTCCTCACGCTCATGGCCTTCACGCCCCTCCCCGCCACGCCGCTTCTCGCGACCGCCGCCGGCCTGGGCCTCCTCGGCTGGTCGCTCACCCGCACCCGCCGCGAGAAACTCGCCGCCGAGACCGACGAACACGCCGCGCCCCTCGGCAAGCCCGAGCCGCCTCCCGTCGAAACCCTCCTCAAGGTGGACACGCTCGAACTCGAGGTCAGTTACACCATCGTCCCGCTCGTCGACCAGGGCCAGGGCGGCGATCTCCTCGAGCGCATCTCCGCCGTCCGCCGCCAACTCGCGATCGAACTCGGGCTGGTCATGCCCCCCGTGCGCATCCGAGACAACATCCAACTCGCCGCCCACGAGTACCGCGTCAAGATCCGTGGCAACGCCGTCGCCAAGGGCGAGTCCCGCCCCGGGAAGTTCCTCGCCATGGACTCGGGAATTGCCTCAGGCCCCATCGAGGGCGAGCCGACCAAAGAACCCGCCTTCGGCCTCGACGCGTGGTGGATCTCTCCCTCCGCGCGATCACGCGCCGAGACGTTGAACTACACCGTCGTCGATCCCACCAGCGTCATCGCGACCCACATCACCGAGGTCGTGAAGCGCCACGCCGACGAACTCCTGACCCGTGATGAGGTCAACAACCTCATCGAGCAACTCAAGCAGAAGTCCCCCAAACTCGTCGAAGAGGCCATCCCTGCGATCATCAAGCCCATGGACCTCATGAAGGTCCTCCAGAATCTCCTCCGCGAGCGCGTCCCCATCCGCGACCTCGAGACCATCCTCGAAGCGCTCGCCGAATGGGGCCCCAAGACCAAGGACCTCGACGTCCTCACCGAATACGTCCGAAACGCCCTGCGCCGAACAATTTCCAACCAGTACGCCGTCCCCAGCGATCACGGCGGCCTTCGACTCCCCTGCGTCACCCTCGACCCGACGCTCGAGGACCAGATCGCCGGCTACATCGATCGCGGCAACGCAGGGACCGTCATCAGCATGCCCGCACGTGTCGCCACCGCCATCGCCACCCAGATCGCGAAGGCGCTCAAGACGGTCACCGACCTGGGCCATCATGCCGTCGTCATCGCCTCGCCCCAGGTCCGCGCCATCGTACGCCAGATTCTGGACCCTCACGTTCCCGGCGTCGCCGTGCTGGGGTACAACGAGGTCGCCACAGGCGTCGATGTCGAGTCGAGCGCGCTCGTGATGCCGCCCCAGGACGCCGCGCGCGCCACCACGGGGGCAGCCGCATGAATCGCTTTCCACTCGCGGAAATCTCCTCGCACGATCGATGCTCCGCTGATACACTGCACCTGTTCACGCGTACACCGCGCACGAACCCGAGAGGCATGGATGCCCCTCGTCCACATCCCGACACTCGCTCGCGCCACGGATGGCCCGGATGAATCTCAAGACCTATCGAGCACGATCGATGGCCGATGCCCTCGCCGAGGTGAAGAAAGACCTCGGCAAGGACGCCGTCATCCTCCACACCAGGACCTACAAGGTCGGCTCGGTCATGGGCCTGGGCGGCAAGACCGTTGTCGAGATCACCGCCTCCGATCAGGCCAGCGCCCGCCTCGCCCGGACGCAACGCGCCAACGCGCCATCCACCGCAGCCGCGGCGGGCACCGCCGCAAACCGTGCCGCATACGCGAACGCACGCACATCGGCCGCAGCGTCCCTATCGGGCGCGACCGCCATCGCCGACCGTGAAACGCCCAGCGATGAGTTCACGCCCTCCTCCTTCGCCTCGCTCCAGACCCGCCGTGCGGCCGCTCCACCAACACCACTCACTCACGAGCGTGCCGAAGCCTCGCCCACGGTTCGCGCGGGCGCACACGAGCAGTTCGTCGCCGCCCGCGCCCCGATCACTCGCACCGAACCGTCACCAACACCAGAACGCGCCCCGCATTCCCAAGTCCCGCCAACGCCATCCATCGCCGCCCCATCGCCCGCCCGGCGCGACGCCATCGCGATGCTCTCCACGCGAATCGCCCCCGCCCCCGACGCCAACTACTCCGCCCTCCAGGACGAACTCCTCTCCATCAAGCGCCTCGTCGGCCAGGTCCTTCACGCCACACGCCAGACCGCCGTCCACGTCGCCACCACGCCCAATCTCTCGCCACTCGGCGCGCTCTCCGATCCCCTGATGGCCTCGTACATGCGCCTGCAGGAGTCCGGCGTCCCCGCCGATCTCGTCGAGTCCATCATCGGCGGCGTGCGCGACGAACTCACCAGCGCCGAACTCGATGACGATGGCGTCGTCCGACAGAGCGTCCTCCGACGACTCGCCGCCCTCATCCCCGTCGTCGGCCAGACCACCAAAGGCGGCATGCAACGCGACGGGCGTCCCCTCACCATCGCCATGCTCGGCCCCACCGGCGTGGGCAAGACCACTACCATCGCCAAACTCGCCGCCACCTACAAACTCCGCCACGCCCAACGCGTCGGCCTGCTCACCTGCGACACCTACCGCATCGCCGCCGTCGAGCAACTCCGCACCTACGCCAACATCATCGGCCTTCCCCTCCGCGTCGTGAACTCCCCCGCCGAGATGGCCCAGGCACTCGACGCGATGACCGACTGCGACGTCATTCTCATCGACACCATGGGTCGCTCGCAGCACGACTCGGGCAAACTCACCGAACTCGCAAGACTCGTCGACGCCGCCCGCCCCCACGAGACGCATCTGGTTCTCTCCCTCGCCTCCGCCGAGCCCGTCATCCTCCGCACCATCGAGCAGTTCTCGAGGCTCCTCCCCACGCGCGTCCTCTTCACCAAACTCGACGAGGCCGTGAACCTCGGCGTGGTCGTCTCCTCCATGCGCGCCACACGCCTCCCCGTCGGCTACGTCACCACAGGCCAGGAGGTTCCCGACCAGATCGAGATCGCCGCCTCCGATCGCCTCGCACGCCACGTCCTCGATGGCGCTGCGAACGCCACCCTCACGATCGGAGGCGGGGGAGGCACGCCATGACCTCCATCTTCACCTCGACACTCGCAACCACCACCCCGATCGAGATCGATCCGCCGTCGAACGACGCGCCCCAGGATCAAGCGGCACGCCTCCGTGGCCTCATGCGCGCCACGCCGATCCACCAGCCCTCCACCCCCGACACCACAGCATCTCCCGCTCCCCAATCCGTCGCACCGCCACGCAACTCCATCAGCCCCGCGCCCGCGACACACCTCGCCCCCATCCTCGCCATCTCCTCGGGCAAAGGCGGCGTCGGCAAGACCACCCTCGCCGTCAACCTCACCCTCGCCCTCGCGTCCACAGGCCGGCGCGTCGCCCTCATCGACGCCGACATGGGCATGGCCAACGCCGATGTCCTCCTCGGCGTCTCGCCGACTCGCAGACTCGAGTGCGCCCTCCTCGCCAGCCACGACGATCCAATCGCCGGCGCCGAGACCCTCCGCTCCATCGCGATTCCATGCGCGCCCAACGCCTGGCTCATCCCCGGTTCGGTCGGCGTTCGGCGCATGGCGGCCCTCGGACTCGCCGAACGCGACGCCCTCCTCGCCTCCATCTTCGCCTTGCGCGCGCACTACGACGCGATCGTCATCGACACCGGCGCCGGCATGAGCCCCTGCGTCCTCTCCATGGTCGACGCCGCCGATCATGCCGTTATCGTCGCCACGCCCGAACCGACGTCGATCGCCGACGCCTACGCGCTCCTCAAGGCCGTCGCCCACCGCGCCGCCATGTCCGACGATCGCCCGCCCGGAATCTCGCTGCTGGTGAACCAGGTCGATTCCACGGACGAGGGCGAGGCGGTCCATCGACGCATCGCCGGCGTTGCGCGACGGTTCCTCGATGTCGATCTGCCCTGCTCGGGTCATGTCCGCCGCGATGAGGCCGTGCTCGCCTCCGTGCGCGCGCGACAGCCGTTCATCCTGCGCACACAAGCCACCCCGGCCACGCAGGATGTGCGTCGCCTCGCGCAGGTTCTGGCATCGACCTTGCGAATCGATCGACCGCTCGCCACCACGCGCGAGCCGCGTGGGTTCTGGCCCTTTGGACGCCGCTCCAGGCGCCACGCCGACGCGTCATAAGTCCTTCACACGGCACAATCTGCGCGATTCTGCCGGGTTTTCGTGAATCGGGGTCGATCTCCAGCCGATCCTGAGCGTCAAGGCGACGTGCGCCCGGCGTCCACCGCACCGATCACACCCAAAGAGGAACCACGAGTGGGTAACCCAGTGCGGACCATCGCCTCGATGCTCGGCCTCGCGGGGTTCATCGTCGCCCTCCTCTCGGGGATGCTCGTCGGCAACGACGCCACCAGCACACTCGTCCGCGCGCTCCTCGCCATGATCGTTTGTCAACTGGTCGGGATCGTTCTGGGCGCGATCGGCAAGTCGGTCATCGACGACCATCTCAACGCTCGTCAGGCCGCGCGTGCCGCGGTCGCGCCGGTTGGTGTCAGCGACGAACCCATCATCGAAGTCTCACCCGTGGAAGAGTCCGAATCTGCATGAAATTTTGCAAAATAGATCTACGCATCGAGCCGCGACTCGGTATACTGCTCCCAACTCGCGTGCATGGATTGCACGCGGGCACGCATGGAGTCGTGTGCCGGCCGCGAATCGATCGCGGGCAGTGACAGGATCCCCGGATGGGGAGTGCATGTGGGAATAGGTCGCAAGACCAATGCCCACATGACGGTCACTGCAAGTAGGTCAAGGAGAGGACCATGTCCGTCGTCAAACTTTCTCGTGGTGCCATGAGGCATGGTCGCTTCGCCGCGCGCCATGCCGAGCCGTCGAAAACGCCGAGCAAGTACGACTCGGTCCCCATCAACGACGTCTGGAAGAAGTACCAGAAGACCCACGACGAGGGCATCCGCAACTATCTCGTCGAGAAGTTCCTCCCGCTCGTTCGTTACAACGCCGAGCGCATCCACCAGCGCCTCCCCGACGAGGTCGATGTCGAGGACCTCATGTCCGTCGGTGTTTTCGGGCTGATGGACGCCATCGACGCCTTCGATCTCGCCCGAAAGGTCAAGTTCGAGACCTACTGCGCCCCGCGCATCCGCGGCGCCATCCTCGACGAACTCCGCTCCATGGACTGGGTCCCGCGCCTCGTCCGTCACCGTAGCGCCAAGGTCGATCAGGCCCGCCAGGCGATCGAGAAGGCCACCGGCCAGCCCGCCACCGAGGAGCAGGTCGCCAAATCGCTCGGCCTTCCCCTCGAGGAATACGACAAACTCAAGAAGGACTCCGCCGCCGTCAGCACGCGAAGCCTCACCCAGCGCTGCTTCACCTCCGACTCGGGGCGTGACGTCCGCGAGATCGACGTGATCCGCGACGAGACCCAGAGCAACCCGCTGGGCGATCTCCAGCGCCGCGACCTCCGCGACCTCATCACCAAGGGCCTCTCGAGGGCCGAGCGCCTCATCGTCATCCTCTACTACTACGAGGCCATGACGATGAAGGAGATCGGCGCCACCCTCGACCTCTCCGAGAGCCGCGTCAGCCAGATGCACAGCTCCATCCTCGCCCGCCTCAAGGCCCAGATGCGCTTCCGTATGGGCGAACTCGAGTCCGGCGAATAAGCAATCTCCCCAACACAAAGACCTCTCGCGAGCCGGGCCACCACCCGGCTCGCGGTGTTTCCGTGATCCACCATTCGAGTGACCTTCGCTACGATCGTCACCGATGTCCCGTGCCGCGATCGCTCTTGGCTCCAATCTCCCCAGCGTCTTTGGCTCCAAGGACGAGACACTCCATCAGGCCACGCTCGCGATCCATCGACTGCCCGCCACGCGCGTCATCGCGCGCTCGGCCTTCCACTCGACCGATCCCGTGGGGCTTCTCGATCAGCCGCAGTTCCTCAACGCCGCGGTGATCGTCGAGACCTCGCTCACGCCCCACGAGCTCCTCGGCACGCTCCTGGGAATCGAGGCCGCCTTCGGTCGCGATCGCGAGCAGACCCTCCGCAACGGCCCACGCCCGCTCGATCTCGATCTGCTCACCTACGACGACCTGATCTTGTCCGAGCCCTCGCTCACGCTCCCGCATCCGCGCCTCCACGAGCGGGCGTTCGTGCTCGTGCCCCTCGCCGAGATCGCGCCCGATATGCGAATCCCGGGGAGGAACGCCAGCGTGCGCGAGTGCCTCGCCGCGTTGCACACGTAGAGTTCTCCATGCCCGTGCGACTCCATCGTCTTTCTCTCGCCTTCGCGGCAGCAATCATCACGTCGTGCACCACGCTGGCACGACCTCAACCCGCCGATCAGCCCGCACCAGAACCGAAATCGGACGCGCCGGACGAGACCAAGGCCGCAACCACGCTCACGCCAGAGCAGGTCCTCGCCTCGCTCCAGGCGGCGTATCGCGCCGGCCCGACCGCCGAGCGCGTCAACCTCAAACTCATGCGCCCCAACCAGCCCGATCGACTCACCTCGATCCTCGTCCGTCTCGATCCCGGCACGCCCGACACCATCGATCCGTCGCTCGCGCGAGCGCCCTCGATCCGCCTCGAACTCGAGCGCATCCAGGTCTGGATGGACACGACCTCGCTGCGCGCGATCAGTCGCCTGAGCGCCCGCCACGGCTACGAGCACGCACGATCCTCGCGTGTCGATGCCGCCGCCGTGCGCGAGGCCATGCCCCCCGTCCCCATCCCACAGATCAACTGGGCGCTCGCCGATGGCACTCACGCGGGCGACGACGCGATCCTCCCGCCGTTCGCTCTGCACGCCGCATGGACCGCGAGCGAGCCCGCCGATCGCAATCAGATCGCGCTCATCGGCACAACGCCAGCCCCATCCAACGGCATCATCCAACTCCGACTCGTCGTGGACACCCGAACCTGGCGCGCCCGCGCGCTCTCGCTCTCCTGGCCCGACGCTCGAACCCTCGAACTCTCGATCATCCCCATGCCGATCACCGATCCCTCGACGTGGGGCATCGATCTCTCAGGACGGACACGTGTCGAGTCCCTCGCCGCTCTTGAACGGACGCGCGCCGAGATCGAACCGGGCGATCCGTTTCCCGCGATCACGATCTTCACGCCCGACCTCGCCGCGTGGAATATCACGCAAGCACTCGCCGCCCTCACAGGATCCACACCCGATTCCGGCCCGACGCACGCGTGCCTCGTCCTCTTCCGCACCGACCAGCCGACGAGAGCGCGCGAGATCCATCAGGACGCGACCGCCGCCGTCGAGGGCGCGATGGGTGTGATCGATCAGATGTGGGACGCGAGCAAAGGCCCGAAACCGACATTGGTCGTGCGTGCCGTCGGTGTGATGGGCCTCGACCCCTTCGACCCCGAGAAACTCCACGCCGACTCGATGAAGTGGTGGGATGGGCTCCCCGCCGCCGATCGCCGCGACGAGCAGATCCCGCTCTGGTCCACCGCCGGCTGGCGCGCCATCGAACGTCTCGACGCCTCGAGCAACGTCACCACAGTCGTCATCAACGCCCAGAACAAGATCGTCGGCGTGCTCCCCTCCGACGGCTGGACGAGCGGACCGGCTCGCTGGTATGCGTCCTTGCGCGACATCCTCGCGAGCGGTCAGGGAACAATGCCGCCAAGTCCTTGAGGACTCCAAAAACGCAGAGAGCCTGTCTTGGACAGGCCCTCGATGCGTCCCACTTGGAATGTTCGTGACCCGATCAACTCGCCTGGGCGCGAGGATGGGCCTTGTTGTACGAGTCCTGCACGCGCTGGTTGCTCAGGTGCGTGTAGACCTGGGTCGTGCTGAGCGACTGGTGCCCCAGGAGTTCCTGGACGCTGCGCAGGTCGGCGCCGTTGTCCAGGAGGTGCGTCGCGAAACTGTGCCGCAGCGTGTGCGGGCTGATCGTCGGGTCGAGCCCGACCTGCTTGAGATACTTGTCCAACTTGCGCCGGACTGATCTCGAACTCAGGCGTGCGCCGTGCTTGTTCAAGAAGAGGGGCAGGTTCGACGGGTTGTCGCGGACCATCGGGCCAAAGCGAGAGTCCGTGCGGAGCATCTCGAAGTAGCGCTGCACCGAGGCGAGCGCGTGGGCGCCGAGCGGCACGATCCGCTCCTTCTTGCCCTTGCCACGAACCTTCAGGGCCTCGCCCGTGAGATCGAGATCGGCGACGTTGAGCGCCACCAACTCGCTGACTCGGATGCCCGTGGAATACAGCGTCTCGAGCATCGCGCGGTCGCGACGACCCAGCACGTCGGCATCGCTCGGGGCGGCCAGCAACTGCTCGATCTGCTCGATGGTGACGGCCTTGGGAAGTCGCTTGCCCTGACGCGGCGTGCGGATCGCGGTCATCGGATTGCCCGCGCAGTAGCCGCGGCGATCGGCCCACTTATAGAAGGAACGCAGCGTGGCGATCTTGCGCGCCATCGTCGCGGCCGAGTACTGGTTCGAGCCCAGGTGAGTCAGGAACTCGCGGATGGAGTCGGCGTTGGCGCCGCAGATCGCCTGGGTGATCGTGGTGATCGGGGCGCTGCCGAAGGAGCCCTTGTTCTCCTGGGCCTTCTGCATCGCCTGGCGCTCGGTGCCCGGGTTGATCGTGATGGAGTGCTTGCTCTCGAGGAACTCGATGTACTGGCGAAGGTCCGCGCCATAGCAACGGGCCGTGTACGGGCTGAAATGGCGCTCGTCCGCCAGATAGGTCGTGAATCCCTCGGTAATCGGTAGCGTCATGGGCCAGACTCCCAACAGGCTTGTGGCGTTCCATCGCCCCAGAGGCCCAAACTCGTCGTCACTCGCCGGCCCGGACCACACAGGTCCGCATACCGACGAGGCTCTCATCGGCGGTTTTCAACGCCCGATAGAGCCGGATTTCTCTTCACTCGAAACTTCACCAAAGACCAAGGGAAAACACCGGCTTTTTCATGTGACCCCGTGGTCACCTAATTACACGAAATGCTCACGGCCCTTCCCGACCCTCGGGAACGTCCGCATATCTATCGCTCCTGGATGCACTTGGGTTCATTTCGCCCGCATGCCGGACCTGGGCCAATCGCGACCATTCCGACCGGAGCAGCTCTTCCACGGCCTTGTGGCAGGCAAACTGGCTGTACAACGCCATGCTTTTGGTGTATCGCCTCCAGCCCAGGGCCGAGTCATCGTCGCTCCGGCCTGTGGCGTACCGGCGGAGGTCCATCAGGACCTGGTGGTTCTTGGCGTCGAGGATCATCGAAGCCGTGGATTGCGGGCGATCGGAGAAGACCCGGCCATTGGCGGTCGGTTCGGTGGCGGCGCCTTCCAGGATCCAGGGTTTGAGCGGCTCGCCGCCCCCCGCCCCGGGGCTGCCGGGCCTGGCGAAGAGGGCGAGCGACAGGCCGAGCGTCGGCGTGTAGGGGTCGTACGCGGTCAATGTTCCAACGACGATTCCGTCGACACCCATGGCCGCCCCAAGTCGGCGGGCATCGCCGGGCGTGCGAACCGCGGGCATCTCCAAGGCCCTCATCGCATCGAGTGTCCGATTCAGCGGCACGCAGCGCAAACCTTGCGCTTCCTCGATGGCCTGCACGAGCGTGTCGCCCATGTCCAGCGGGTTCACGAGGGTCGTGCCCGATTCATTGGTTGGTGGGACGACGGCCCAGAGGACCTCGCGCAGGGAGCCATAGGGCGAGAGCGTGATCTCGGGCGCGGTCAGTTTGGATTTTGGCGCGCACGCGTAGGGCAGGACGCACGAGATCGCGAAGGCCGCGATCAACGGTCTGAGTGTGGAACGGCTCATGGGCCTCCTTGCCCCCATCTCCTGGCGGTGTCGCCGGGGTGGGCCGGATGTGGGAATGTTCATCCCTTCATCGGCAAGGTTGAATCGGCGGCTGCTCGTTTCCAAGCCGCGCGCCGTCGAAAAGTCGTCACTCGTTACTGGTGGCTCGCCGGGACCTCGCCGTCGTTTGGCTCGGGGGTGTTGGCGACCCGGGCGTTCCCCGGGTGTTCATAGCCCGTGGCGGCGAGCAGGGCAGAGCGCATGTCCATGGACCAGATGCTCTCGCGGCCCTCGCGATTGCTCACGAAGAAGAGGCGGTGGTTGACGCTCCAGGTAGGCATGAGCGAGGCGCCCGGGCCCGAGGCCAACTGAACCTTGTTCGAGCCGTCCACACCGACCATCCACATCGTGCCCTTGGTCGGGAAGACCGAGGCGCGGCTGGTGGGGGTGTCGGGGGTGATGGCGGGGACCTCGGCGTAGGCGATCCACTGCCCGTCGGGGCTCCAGGTGGGGTTGATCAGGGCGGTGTCTGAACTCGAGGCGATCTCGGACTTGCTGGTGACCTGGCCGTCGGTGTACTCGAGGGTCCACAGGCCGAAGGTGCGCTTGCCGCGTTCGCGACCGAGTTGGTAGAGGATGAGATCGCCGCCGGTCGAGCCGGTGCCGGCGACGGGGGCCCACTGGGGGAAGAGCCCGTAGCCGATGAAGTTTGCGGTGGCGGAGTTGGAGGCGTCGGTGACCCACATCTCCCAGCGGCGGCTGGCCTCGCCCATGCGTGAGAAGGTCAGTTTCGTGCCGTCGGGCGACCACGAGGGGTGGAGTTCGTCGGCGGGATCGCTGGTGACCTGGACGGCGCGGCCGCCGGTGCTGGGCATGACGTAGATGTCCCAGTTGCCGGAGCGATTGCTGGCGAAGGCGATGCGCTGCCCATCGGGGCTGACGGCGGGCATGGCGTCGTCGGCGGGGTCGCTGGTGAGTTGGGTCATGACCTGCCCATCGGCGCGCTTCACGTAGATGTCGGCAGTGGGGCGGTGGCGCGTGCTGGCGAAGACGATGTGCTCGCCATCGGGGGTGACGCAGGGGTCAAAGTCGGCGCCTTCCTGGGCGATGGTGACGCGGGTGACTCCCGGCGCGGGCGGCTCGGGCTCGCGCTGGGCGTTCATCGCGGAACCGGTGGACTCGCGGCTCTGCGGGGCATTGACCGAAGACGGAGCGTCGGCGTTCTGAGCCACGACCGCAGACGACTTGGGGCTGGTCCGAGAGAAGGGTCCATTCACCGGGCCTTGGTTGGCGCAGCCGGCGAGCAGAACAAGAGCGGCGGTGCTCGTCAGACACGACACGCTCCGGAAGGAGGCCAGAGTTCCCATCGATCGATCTCCCACGCCTCGTGTGCTGGCCCGCCGGCTCCACGCGTCGCCAGGCCGCGCCCGAGAGGTTCCGCCCTCCGGACGCCGAGCACACGACCAGAGACGCCCCGACTCCGCGCGAAAGCGCGATGGATGGCGGGCACACTGGCGTGGGTGTCATCGGACGCAGTATTGGAGGGTGTGAGGCGTCCGCCCCTATCCGGGCAAGAGTGGGGGCGCACAATCTCCCGAGGCGGAAGGGTCCGCTCAGATTGGCAGCGTTATCCCACCCGCGCGCTGCTTATCGCGCTCTCGCCGTCGGCGGGGCGCCAGACGGCGGTCCTCCCGCGTGGGACGGCGAGGGATTCGAGGTGGGCGAGATACGCGGCGAGGTCGCGCCTCGAAAATCGTGAGAGGAACTCGGGCTTCGCGGAGGGGTTGAGGTCTCGGATGCGATCGCGAAGGGTTGATTCGGAGGTTTCGGCCTCGCGACGTTGGGCCTCATCATTCTCGGACGAGGACGAGGGCGCAGCGAACACCCACGGCAGTTGGACGTTGTCCATAGCGCAGAACACCTCGGCAGGGCGGCAGGGCCTTGGCAGGCAACACAGCAGATTGGCATTCGGCTCCGCCAACGGAACGCGCGTGCTCCGACGCGACGGGATATACCGCAGGCGGCGTGCCAAACGGTCGGTACGATCCGGCGAGATGAGCGAAGAGACTCTGAGAAGACGTGAGCATGCGGGCATGTGCGCGATCGATCCCGACGCGATGAACGCGGGGCAACGAGGGGCGATCCGGCGTGGAGGGGACTTGGTGGCGTGGGTGTCGGGCGTCAACCTGCTTGGCGAGGCGTTCGATCCACACGAGTTTGATCGTGATCGCAAAGCAGCGGGTGATGGGACTCCGGTGGTGATCCGTAGCGGGTGGGTTGAGGACGGGTCGAGGCCGGCGTGGATGCCCGCGAGCCGCGGGCGCTTTCGTGAGCGATGCGAGGCGATGGAGGACTTCGGCGGCGAGTGGTGGATCTGGCCAAGGTGGGACCACGTGCTGTCGGACGTGCCCTCGGTGCAGACGTTCTTCCGCGAGCGGTCGGCCGAGAAGACGCGGTGGGGGTTGGTCCTCGATGTGATGGGCCTGCTCTCGGAAGAGATGCGTGGCGGAGCGGCGATGGACCACGTCGAACGAATCGTCTTGGCGCTTGGGATGCATCCGGCGCTGCGTGGTGTGATCCTGCCGGGTCAGGACGGCACGAGTGGCAACCATGTCCCCCTGGAGCAAGAGATTCACAAGAGGCTTGTTCGGGACGTGGCGGGCGATGTGGCGTGGATCGAGGCCACCGGAGCGTGACGGCGCGGCTCGTGCCCGCGACTACACTTGGCGGCACACTACCGACGGAGGCCTTGCATGTCCACGCGAGTCGAACTCGATCACCCCACGCTCAAGGTCATCAAAGAGGCCTTCCCCCAGACGAAGTTCCGGGCGAGCGAGTTCCGCGGGCAGACGACGCTGGTCGTCGAGCCGAAGGACCTGCACGAGGTGATGGCGTTCCTCAAAAACGACTCGCGGACGCAGTACACGTTCCTGTCGGATGTCGTGGGCGTGGACTATCTCGAGTATCCCACGACGATGCCCGGGCGGTTCGCGGTGGTGTATGTGCTGATCAGCATGCCTCGGGACGACCGGTTCTTTGTGAAGACGTTCCTGGAGCCGTCGATGCCGACGATTGGGGCGGATCGAGATCCGGCGCTGACTGTCGATACGGTGACGGACCTGTGGGCGGGGGCGGAGTGGATGGAACGCGAGGTCTACGACATGTTCGGGATCTCGTTCAGAAACCACCCGGACCTGCGCCGGATTCTGTTGTGGGAGGCGTATCCGGGCTTTCCGCTGCGGAAGGACTATCCCTTGCGCGGTCGTGGCGAGCGGGAGTCGTATCGCGTGGTCGATCGCACAACGACGTGAACGCCGAACGCAGGGGAAGCGAACACAGAGGACGCGGAGGGGAAGAGAGGGAGACAGAGCCGAAGGATGTATTCTGGTGATGACTCGCTTTGGGGTGATTGTGGTGGATGCATCTCATGTTTCCCGCTCCTATGGCACTCGCGTTTGTCCCGAGGCATTTCCACTCACTCCCGGTCTCCCTTGCCGACGACTCCTGTGCCGAACGAGCATCTCTCGCTGTCCTTTCGTGACACGTATCCTCGCGTATGGCGAACACTCCGATCATCGATCTTCGCAGCGACACCGTGACGCGCCCCACGCCCGCGATGCGTGAGGCGATCGCTCGTGCCGTCGTTGGTGATGATGTCCTTGGCGACGACCCCACGGTCCTTGCTCTCCAGGAGCGTGTTGCGGCGATGTTCGGGAAGGACGCCGCGTGCTTTGTGCCCACGGGGACGATGGCGAACCAGACGGCCATCCGCGCACACACCGAGCCGGGCGACGAGATCATCGCTCACGAGGGGAGCCACATCATTCACTACGAGACGGGGGCCCCGGCGGCGCTCTCGGGGTGCATGATTCGTCCGCTCGCGGGGGCGGGCGGGCTGTTCGACACGGCCGACGTCGAGGCCGCCATCCGTCAGGACTCAATCCACTTTCCACACTCGCGACTGCTCGTGATCGAGAACACGCACAACCGAGGCGGCGGCACGGTCTGGCCCCTGGCCCAGGTCGAACGCGTCGTCGCCCATGCTCGCGAACGAGGGCTCCGCACCCATCTCGATGGCGCTCGACTCTGGAATGCGTGTGCCGCGACGGGGCACGCGCCCAGGGACTACGCCCGGCACTTTGACACGATTTCAGCCTGTTTTTCGAAGGGGCTCGGCTGCCCCGCCGGCTCGATCGTCGTGGGTTCACGCGACACCATCGCTCGCGTTGCCCGCTTCCGCAAGATGTTCGGCGGCACGATGCGCCAGTCCGGCGTGCTCGCGGCCGCGGCGATCTTCGCGCTCGATCACCATGTCGAGCGCCTCAAGGACGACCACGCCAACGCAAAGCATTTCGCCCAGAGTCTTGGCACGATCTCCGGCCTTCGACTCGCGCCCGATCAGCAGTCCCTGGGCGTCCAGAGCAACATGGTCTTCATCGATCTTGACCCTGCACTGGCCTTCGATGCTCAGACACTGAGCAGTCGCCTTAAGGAGCGTGGCGTGTTGATTCTTCCCGTCGCGCCGCAGAGGCTCCGGGCCGTCTGCCATCTTGACGTCAATCGCGACGCGATCGATCGGGCGATCACGATTCTCCGCGACGCCATCCGAGCGTGACTCGCATCACCATTCGTCGCCCGGCGACGTGAACCAGCAGAGGCGATACTCCATCCGCCCGTCCACCATCTCGCGCACGACGTCCACGCCGTTCCACACGAGCGGGTTTCCCTTGGTGTCGCGGCTTTGGCGCTCGGGCAGTACCAGCCGGATCACGCCGCCCTTTCCGTCGGGCCCGAAGACCGATTTCATCATGACGCCGGGTGTGGCCTCGCCCATTGGCATGGCGCGGAAGAGTGCGTAGAGGTCTCGCTCGTGCTCCACGAGGAGGTCGAACGCCTCTCGCGGGTCGCGGCGTGTTCGGTCGCACTCCTCCCGCACGCGTTTCGAGAGGACCTGATCGACGAAGAGTGCCGCGTCGTTGGCCTGCAGGGTCTTCGCGACGTGGATCAGGAGATGCCGGGGTGTCGCGGCGTGGAGGTGCCTGGTGCCGTCTGGGTCCTTGGTCACCAGTTGTCCGTCGGGCAGGCCGTGCGCCGTTGCGAGGCTAGAGCTTCCTCCCGGGCCGGTCACTGTCATCCCCGCCTGTGAGCCATCGAGCCCGCCGAGCAAGGGGTGGT
The DNA here is from genome assembly GCA_016699835.1 of Phycisphaerales bacterium. Lineage (NCBI taxonomy): Bacteria > Pseudomonadati > Planctomycetota > Phycisphaerae > Phycisphaerales > Phycisphaerales bacterium. The sequence goes on along the minus strand of CP064987.1, from coordinate 940,606 downwards.
ACTTCACCACGCGGATCTCGCGCTCGCAGCCGCCCGTGAGCGTGAGCGAGACGATCCACACGACGAGCGACATGCGCGTGGTGGCCAGGCGTGCGAACGTACGCTTCGCGTTCACTCACGCCTCCCCGCCGCGCACCGTGGCGTGGCTCGTCATGGTTTCGCTTCTCGTTGTGCGGGTTTGCGTGTTGATCGATCGGATCGCCTGCGCGACGATCTGCGATCGGCCGCGTCGGGAGAGATCGTGGGCCGCGAACTCCTCGCGGGGTGAGGTGAAGTCGAGGCGCGCGTGGCAGCCTCGGGACTCCTCTCGCCAGAGCGCGGATCGCGCGACCTGGGCGCCGACGAGCAGCAGGTTCTGGGCCTCCCACCCGCCCGGCTCATCGAATATTTTGTCGAGCGTGTACCGCGCCCAGAAGTCGAGCATCTCGGAGACATCGCCCAACTTCGCGCCCGTGCGTTCCACGCCCACGTTGCGCCACATCGCCGACCGCACGCTCGATCGCACGTCGGAGAGGTCGATCTCGCCGTGGTCGCTCGGGCGGATGTCGCTCACGACCGAGACGGGCGCGGGCCTTGCCGGCACGCCCCAGCCGTTGCGCAGTCCGTTTGTGCCACTCCCACCGGCGCGCATCTCCTCGGCGATCGTTCCTGTCCGTTCGCCGAAGACCAGGCCCTCGAGGAGCGAGTTGCTCGCCAGCCGGTTCGCGCCGTGCAGCCCGCTCGAGGCCGCCTCGCCGATTGCATACAGACCCGGCACGTCCGTCCTGCCGAAAGCGTCGGTCATCACGCCGCCGACCATGTAGTGCATCGCGGGGTGCACGGGGATGAGATCCATCGCGGGGTCGAGGTCGAATCGCTTCAGCACGCCCGTGATCCCTGGGAACCTCGACGCAAAGTTCGTGATGTGCCGGCAGTCGAGCCAGACGTGCCGGCCGCCCTGCTTGGCGATCTGGCGCACGATCGCCTGGCTGACCACATCTCGCGGCGCCAGTTCTGCCAGCGGGTGGACGTCGGTCATGAACCGATGTTCCGACGCGTCGAGCAGGTGCGCCCCTTCGCCGCGCACGGCCTCGCTGATCAGGGCGCGACTCGCCCCCGGCACATACAGCGTCGTGGGATGGAACTGCACGAAGGCCATGTCGCGCAGCGTTGCCCCCGCGCGATACGCCATCGCGATCCCGTCCGCCGTCGCCGCGAGTGGATTGCTCGTCTCGCGATAGAGGACGCCCGCTCCGCCCGTTGCGAGGATCGTCGCCTTCGCCCAGATCACCTGCAGGCCGTGCTTGGGATGGTGGGTGATCGCACCCATGACCGGCGCGCCCACCTCGCCCGTCGGCGTGATCAGGTCCAGCGCGAAGCACCGCTCGAATATCCGCAGGCGATCCTTTCCGACCTTTCGCGCCCGCTCCAGGAGGCATCGCTCGAGTTCCTTCCCAGTCGAGTCGCCCCCCGCGTGGAGGATCCGTGACGCCGAGTGCCCGCCCTCGCGCCCCAGCGAGATTGCGCCGGCCGAGTCCCGATCGAACCGCATCCCCCACGAGACGAGTTCGTTCAGGCGTTCCTTCGCCCCACGGACGACCAACTCGACGACGTCACGCTCGCTAAGCCCCGCGCCGGTTGTGAGCGTGTCCTCCGCGTGAGCATCCGGCGAATCGGCGCCGTTCAAGACGCCCGCGATGCCGCCCTGCGCCCAGGCCGTATTGGTCTGTCCGAAATCGCCCTTGGCGAGCAGGATGGTTTCGCCGTGTGCGCTCGCGGCGACCGCCGCCCGCAAGCCCGCGACGCCGCCGCCGATTACGAGGGTGTCCGTGAAGATCTGGGGCAACAGCGTGGATCGAAACGGGATCAGATACCGACGTTGGTCGAAGATCGTGTCCAAATCGCGTCGCTCCACGCCCGTTGTTTCGACTCACACTCGCAGTCCTGCTCGCCGTGTCCTGCTGGTCCACTCTTGGTGGCACCGTTCTCCAGAGCGGTGTCTGGCCACTCACCCCCGCGCACACCCACACCCGGGCCCGCACGACTCCTTCTTCGGCCCACCCGCCGTGGCCCCTGCGGGCTCTTCTCGGCGGAGGATCTCGCTCCCCACCAGCCGATCGAGTTTCAGTCCCAGGAACCGCGCGTGGTGCTCGAGGTGCCACGTCGCGTAGGCCAGGATCCGCTTGAGGCTCTGCTCGCCGCGCTGCTCGTGCAGGCCCACGCGTGTGAACGCCTGCGCCGGCAGCGACATCAGCCACATCCCGTGCCACTGCCTCAGCGTGTGCACGACGGCAATGAAGCCGCCCAGGGCCTGCGAGACTCGCGAACGCTCCGTCTCTGCGTCACCTCGGCGCGTCCCATCGGTGAGCCCATACACGTTTGAGTCGATGAACGCGTTCTCGTCCCACGTCTGCAGCATGGGCCGATCCTCGCCCACGACGCGGCGCATCCGCGAGACAAAGACCAGTTCCGCGTCGGCGATATGTCCCAGGAGCACGCGCACCGGCCATTGCCCCACGCCACCTTCGGGGAGGAAGGCCGTGTCCATCTGCGACTCGGTCAGCATGAAGACACGCCGGTCGTAGTTCTCGACGCCGCGCCGGTACCGCGCGATCAACTCGGGCGTTGCGAGGCGCTCGAAGTCTTCGACGGTCGTGGGCAGGCTCACCTCGGCCTCGCAGCACCCGGTCGAGACAACGCCTTTGTGTCGTGTGTCGCCATTCTGTGCCTTCCCGCCGCAGCAACCCCCGCCGTGCCCGCCGCAGCACCCTTGCCCGTTCTTCGCATGCCCGTTTGTCGTGTTGTGATCGCCCATGTCCACTCCTTCACCGCCACTCGTGTCGCCCGCGATTCGCGGGCTTCGCGACTGCCCAACCACTGTAGTTCGCCCCCCGCCGCGCTACGGTTTCCCACTATGACCGATCTCCCCACACCGCCCCACCTTGCCCTTCGCGTCATCACCATGCCGAAGGACACGAATCAATACGGCACGATCTTCGGCGGGGTCATCCTCTCCTACATCGACCAGGCCGGATTCGTCGAGGCCCGACGCCACGGCGTGCACCGTTGGGTCACCGCCTCCCTTGACCGAGTCGATTTCAAAGCCCCCGTGCACCTGGGCGACACGGTGAACTTTTACACCCGCACCGAGCGCGCCGGCACGAAGTCGGTGACCATCTCGATCGCCGTCGAGGCCGAACGCTTTACCACCGGCGAAACGATCCCCGTCACCACCGCGACGATCACCCTCGTCGCTGTCAACGCCGAGGGCATGCCCATTCCCTTCCGGAACCCACCGACCGTCTCGTGACCCGCTCGAAACAAACTCGTGGAGCGGCGTCCTGTCTCCGCCTTCCACTTCTACAGGTTGTTCTTTCAACGTCACATCACGCCCAAGTCACCATCATGCCCACTCCAGTCCTCATCCTCGGCTCCGGCGTCGTCGGGCTCACCTCGGCCATCCGACTCCTCGAAGCCGGCCACCCCGTCACGATTGTCCACGATCGCCCACTCAGCGAGGGGCCGAGCATCGTCGCCCCTGCACTCTTCACGCCCTATCAGGGACCACCCCACGACACTCTTGTCCGATGGATCGAGGAATCACTTCGTTCGTTGCGAGCCATCGAGCGATCGGCGGGTTCAAGCGTTCATCCAAGTGGTGGGCACTCTGCGGGTATCCACACCGCTCCCGTCCGTTGGTACAAGTTCTCCAAGGACTCCCCCGCGGATGGCCCGTGGGAGCACCTGCTCAACGAGCGCCCCATTCCCGTTCCGCCGAACGTCCCCGTCGCCGCGATCCTCGAGACCGATCGCCCGCACATCGACACGACGCGGTACCTCCCCTGGCTCCACGCCCGGGCGACTTCTCTCGGCGCCCGTTTCGTGATGGAGCGTGTCACCGCCTTTGATCAACTGTTCGATCGTGGCGCGCGCGTCATCATCAACTGCGCCGGTCTCGGCAGCCGCGAACTGGCCCGCGATCCCCGCGTCCGGCCTGTCCGCGGCATTATCGCCCGGCTTCCCAATCACCTACGCCTCACGCGTGGCGTCCATGACGACTCGCCGGGCGGCCTTGTGACCTACGTCTTCGTCTATCCCACCCACCTTGCGATCGGCAGTGTATTTCAACTCGACGACTGGAATGCCGCCATTACCGCCAAAGAGTTCGAGCCGATCTTTGACCGGGCTCGCCGCCTCCTCGGGTACGACGGCATCGCCAATGCCAATGACCTCTCACCGCGCGATGCCACCTTCCACATCGCTCTTCGGCCCGCGCGCGTCCGCGATGGCGCCGGCGAGGACTTCACCTTCGAGGACATCCGCCTGGAACTCGAGCGCACCTCTCGCGGACCCATCATCCATAACTATGGGCACGGGCGCATGGGCATCTCCCTTTCGTGGGGCACGGCCCGCGACGCCCTGGAACTCGTAAGGTCGCTCCAATGACCACGAGCGACACACACACGCCACGCCGCGCCCTCCCGCGTCTCGGCGTCTTCATCTCCGGCGGCGGGCGAACGCTCCTCAACATCCACGATCACATCCAGCGTGGCACGCTCCGCGCCGAGATCGTCCTTGTGGTCGCGTCCTCTGAATGCCCCGGCGCCGCCCGTGCCCGCGAGCGTGGCCTCCACGTCGAGATCCACGCGGGGCATCTCACGCCCGAATCCCTCGACGCGATCCTCGCCCAGACGAATCCCGACTGGATCGTCCTCGCCGGGTATCTCAAGAAACTTCCCATCCTACCGAGATACCGCGGCAGGGTCGTCAACATCCATCCGGCCCTGCTCCCCAAGTTTGGCGGGCACGGGCTCCATGGTCTGCGCGTCCACAAGGCCGTCCTCGACGCCCGGGAATCGATCTCCGGTTGCACGGTCCACCTCGCCGACGACGACTACGACACCGGGCCCATCATCCTTCAGAGGACGTGCCCCGTGCTTCCAGGCGACACGCCCGAGACGCTCGCCGCGAGAGTCTTCGAGTGCGAACGCGAGGCGTATCCGCAGGCCCTTGCGAAACTGCTCGCCTCCTGATCAACAACACGCACTTCCCGCATCGTCTTGAGAGCCAACACGCTCCGCGTGGGGCTTCTCAAACTTTGTTACACCGCGTGCTGTCGACGCGCGAAAGATTCGCCATGCCACACGCCGCCCGATCGCTGGCGCTTGCCGCACTTTTCGCCGGTCTCACGCTCGGCTCCTCGGCCGCACGCGCCCAGGACGAGCCGCCGCCGCCACGTTCGACCGACTCGCCTGCCGCCAAGCCACGTTCTTCACCCGGCAAGACCGCCAAGTCTCGGCGCGACCGGGACCGTGCCGACGAACTCCAGGTCAAGGCCCTGCGTCTAGTCCTCGACGCCGACTTCACCGGTGCCGAGCCGCTCTTTCGTGAACTGCTCGCGCTCGAGCCCGACAGTTTCGTCACCCAGTACAACCTCGCGTGCGTCCGCGCGATGCGTGGCGACCCCGAGGACGCTGAGCGTTTCCTCTCGCGGGCGATCGAACTGGGCTTCTGCGATCGCGTGCAGATCGAGCGTGACCCGATGCTCGCGAGCCTCCGTTCGCGCCCGCTCTACGCGAAGATCCTTGAGCGTTGGGACGAGGTGCTCCTCGCCCGCCGGGACGCCGCGGTGGCGAACAACACGCGTTCCTTCCCCTCCGCGGACTTTACCGCCACCGACGACCGCGCCCGGCTCGTCTATCTCAGCGCCTTCCCGCCCGACACCTTTGCCGAGATCCAGCAGGAGATGTCGCTCCTTGCCGACTGGGCCGATCGCCATCTCTTCCCCGGCATTCTCGACCCAACCCTGGCCGCGAGCGATGCGTGGTGCGTCGTTGTGCTTCCCGATCGCCGCGACTACAACCGCTGGGTCGCCTCGACGTTCGGCGCCGGCATCCAGAACGGGTTCTCCACCATCGGCGGCGCCTACGAGCACGACCAGAAGCGCCTCATCGCCCAGGATCTGGGAGGCACCCTCCGCCACGAGTTCTTCCACGTTCTCCATTGGCGCTCCTGCACGCGCCTCGCCCAGGTCCACCCCATCTGGATCCAGGAGGGCCTTTGCTCGCTCGTCGAGGACTACGACCTCGTGCGCACCGAGGGCGGCGAGATGGATCTGACCCTCGTCCCGTCGTATCGCACCAACATCGCCAAGCGGATGGTTGAGTCAAGGACCTACATCCCCCTTGCCGCGCTCGTCAAGAAGAGCCACAACGACTTCTTCAATGGCTCGCGTCGCATGGCGTACTACTCCGAGTCCAGAGCCATCTTTCTCTACCTCTACAAATTGGGCAAACTCAAGGAGTGGTACGAGCGATACACCAGCACGTTCAGCGAAGATCCCACGGGCGTCAAGGCGATCGAGCACGTCCTCGACACCACCACCGCGCAGTTCGACAAAGACTTCTCGAACTGGCTTCGAGATCTCCCCCTCATTCCCGAGGAGTCACGCCCCGGGATGCCCTCCCTCGGCGTCGAGATGTCCAACGGCGAGGGCGAGGGGCCGATCGTCTCCAGCGTTCCCTTCCCCATGCCCGTCGGGGTCGCGAAGTTCGCGCCCAACGACTGCCTCACGCACATCGATGGGCAGCCCACGCGCGATCTCCCCGAACTTCTTCGAAGACTCGGCACGCTCGAGCCGGGTCAGGAGGTCACGCTCCGAGTCCGCCGGGGAAAGAACATCCTCGAACTCCCCGCCACGCTGCAACGCCGTTGATTGTGAGCGTGACTGAAGGCGAACGCAGAGGGCGGGGAGGGAGAACAGAGGAAGACAGAGAAGGAGAATGGGATTGGGCGAGTTTCGGTCGCCCATCTGATGGCCGCTTCGTCCGAATTCTCAGTCCTCTTGTTTCTCGTTCAGTTCTTCTCTGTCTTCCTCGGCATTCCTCCGTCTTCCTCCACGTTCGCCTTTACTGGCTACCGAGGCGCGGTGACGGTGCCCTCGAGGATGTCGATGCGTCCGCTGCGGAGGTTCCAGAGGATCTTTGGGGCGGTCATGGAGCCGGCGGAGTTTTCGTCGGCGACGGAGACGGTGCGGCCGGCGCGAGCGGCGGCGATGACCTCGCCGGACGGGGCGTTGTAGTCGAGGAGATCCCCCTCGACGGTGCGCCGGCCGGAGCGCATGCGCACGCCGCCCTCGGCGTGGGCGGTGGAGAGTTCGCCGCGTGAGCGACGGGGCCCATCGGGGGATTGGCCCGGCGTGACCTCCTCGACGAGGAGTTTGGCGCGGAGGAGGTGGCAGTCGAGGACGGTGGTGACGTTGCCGCCGGGATCGCCGACGCGCTGGTGGGTGAGGCGGACCGAGTCGTTCATGGTGACGGTGTAGTCGGCCTGGTTCATGCGGAGCGAGCCGTTCCACGTGAAGAGCGCGTCGCCTCGGGCCATGGTGTCGGGGGTGCCCTCGCCGGTGAGATCGATCGCGGCGATGGGAGCACGGCGATCGACGAGGAGGAGCCGCCCGGAGCCCGGCGCGGAGAGGACGGCCTGGCCATCGGTCGTGTTGTCCACGAGGAGGCGGTCGCTCTCGACGAAGAGGAGTTGCGTCAGGGCCATCGGCTCGTCGGCAATGGGCGTGGCGCCGTCGATCGCGGGGACGAGGCGGCGGGATTCGAATCGCGCGGTGTGCGGCGAGTCGTCGGAGCGGGCGCCGGTGTCGCCGGTCGCGGTGGCGTTCAGGAGTCGGCGGCGGATCCTGGGCGTGTCCATGGGGGCGTTGCGCGGGAGGCCCGGCGTCAGGGCGAGTTCGACGCGCTCGGCGCGGAGCGTGTCGATCGCGCGCTGGAGAACGACGCCCGAGTCGTTGATGGCGTCGACGGTCCAACTGGCGACGACGCCGCCGGAGCAGTAGGCCTCGCCCGAGAGATCGTCGAACTCCATGGAGTCGGTCCATGAGGTGGCGATTCGCTCGCGCTTGCCGGGCGTTTCGACGACGGGCTCGTGGGTGATCTCGCCGGGCCCGAAGACGGTGAGGCGTTGGCGCGCGCCCTCGAGGCGCATCTGGGCGCCGGTGATGGTGGTGCCGTTGTGTGAGATGACGGAGCGCGGGCCGATGAAGTCGACGGTCTCGTCGGCGGGGAGGGCGGTGAGTTCGTCGGACTCGGCGGCGACGCCCTCGGGCCCGGTGTACTTCACGTTGCCCTTGGCGCGGGCGTGGGTGATGATGGGTGTTGTGGAGTCGTCGGGCATCGAGAGTTCGGCGGCGAGGAGGTCGGCCTCGATGCGTGAGTCGTCGCGTTGGCCCTGAACGGCCCCGGTGGCGGTGATCGACTTCACGGTGGCGTCACGCGGGGTCTTTCCCTCGACGAACTCGGCGACGATGGAGTTGGCGACGAGGGATCCGCCGCTGGTGGCCTTGGCGACGCCGCCCTCGGAGACCTCGAGGAGCGAGAGTCGGGATTCGTCGGTGGTGCTCTCGATGGGCGTGAACTCGGCGCGGATGCGCTCGCCCTCCAGCGTGCCGGCGGGGTCGGTCGCGAGGACCTCGCCCTTCGCGTCGGCGCTAAGGAGGCGTCCGGTCATGCGCTCGTTGCGGGTCTCGAAGGTAAACTCGGCGGCCTTGGTCCAGGCAACCGAGCGCGATTGGGGTTCGGTCTCGTTCGGGCCTTTCACTTCGGCGGCGAGTCGGCCGAGGCCCTGGCTGGAGACGATGCCCCGGCGGAGATCGACGCTGAATCGCTCGCCCGCGGCGTTACCGACGCTCGGCACAGTCATGGTCGCCTGGCGAGCCGTGTGCCCCGCGAGGTCAAGGATCTGGCGTGTGGCGGCGTAGTCGATCGTGTCGCCCGTGGCGGCGCTGCCGCTTGTGGAGTCGTTGAAGGCGACGACGCTCTCGGGCTTCGCGGAGAATCGCAGGGCCAGGTCGTCGTTGGCGAGTTGGCCCGGCGTCGTGGACAGCGGGAGCAGTTCCATCGGGCCGGTCCAGTGCAGTTCGATCGGGTCGCTGGTTCCGGACGTATCGAAGATCGATGTACGGTCGGGCGATGTCGGCGGCTCATCGAAGGCCGCGATCGCGGTTGTGGCGAGCGCAACCGGTATCGGCATGGGAACGCTCGTCGCGCGGGTCAACGGGCCGAGCGCGCCCGAGGGGAGTTGCGTTCCTTGCGAGCGGAACCAGACCTCGAGCTCATCGGCGGTGATCGCGCGGCTGGCCTGTGTCACACGAACGCTCTCGTGGAACATCGCGTGGTACATCGTCTGGGCGCGAGCCGTGGTCTCGGTTGGCGAGGCGGCGGGCGTTGGCGGCCTGCTGGAGTTGGTGCCCGAGGCGACGCTCGTCGGCGACTGTGGCTCGTCCTTTGCGCGTGCCTTGGGCGTGTACCGGATCCCCTCGGAGGACTCGACGCGCATCGACTCGATGGTCTGGCTGGACTCGCTGACCATCATGGTGACGCCGGTGCCGGCGAACCAGAGTTCTTCAGAAGTGACCTCGATGCGATCGGGTGTGGAGATCTGTCCGAGCACGCCGTCGTAATCGAGCGAGTCGGTTGTGGCCGTGAAGATCGGGTGGTCGAGCGTGGGGTCGAGCGTGGTCCGGCCTGGCCTGGGCGGGAAGACCTCGACGCGGACGCCACCGGTGAGCGTGACGCGCTCGGGGCGGGCGGCCCGATCGTCGGACGGGACATAGGCCTGTCCCTTGTCGGCGCGGAATCGCGCGAGCCGCCCGTCGTCCTGGAATGACTGGACCTCGGGCTCGACGAGTTCGTACTGGCGCGACTCGAGGGGCGTTGCCGACTTGGCGGTGATGAGCATGGCGCGCCGTGTTGGATCGTTCTTGTCGGCGATCTCGCGCGAGAAGCCGGTGACCTTGCCGATCTGGACGCCGGGGCCGCCGGGGGTGGTGTTGGACGTGAGGTCGCTGGGGGGGAGGTCCTCGATGGTGGGCGCCGGGGTGGGGGCGCGCTTGATGCTGGCGCCCTGGATGGCGAAGTAGCCGATGAGGAGGACCGTGCTCGCGCCGACGACCAGGGCGGTGATGATGCCCACCACCCGGGCGTTGCCGTGCCGACGCGATGTCCGTCTTGCCTGACGCATGGCCACGATTGTACGTCGTGCGTGAAAAATCGGAAGGCGTTTCCGGTGTGGTGCGTTGGGCTAGTCCTTGACCAGTCGCATGGCGATGAGGTCTTGGACGTCGAGCAGCCCGACGGGGGCGCCCGTCGAATCGACGACAGGGATCTCATCCTGGCGATGCTCTCGGACCATGAGGACAGCGTCCCGGACCAGGGCTGTCGCCGGGAGCGATCGTGGCGATCGTGTCATGACTTCCGCTATCGGACGCGAGAGTTCGCTCGGATCGCGGAGGACGAGGCGGCGGAGGTCGCCATCGGTGAAGATGCCCGCGAGGGAGCCGGCGTCGTTGACGATCAGCATCGCGCCCGGTCGGCGCCCGGGCGCCTGGGCCGCGGCGAGGGCCTCGCCCACGGTGAGGTGGTGGTCGATGAGCGGCAGGTTCTCCCCGGCGACAGAGCGGAGGACGTCGGTGATGGGGCGGAGCATTCCGCCCAGCGCCCCGCCGGGGTGGCGTCTCGCGAAATCCTCGCGTGTGAAGTTTCGCTTGCGTGCGACCGCGAGGGCGAGGGCATCGCCCAGCGCAAGGGTGGCGGTGGTGGAACTGGTGGGCGCGACGAAATCATCGCCGCCGGCCTCGCCTGAGACGCCGAGCGTGAGCGCGACACTGGCGAGTCGCTCGAGGCTGGAGCCCGGCGTCGAGCCGTTCTCGTGCCCGCCGGTAATGGTGATGATCGCGAGGCCGTCCTGCTTGAGGATCGAGGAGAGATTCACGACCTCGTCGGTCTCGCCCGAGAAGGAGATAGCGATGACGACGTCGGCGGATCGGAAGCGACCCAGATCGCCGTGGGCCGCCTCGGAGGGGTGGACGCTGTGGGCAGGGACGCCAAGCGACGCCATGGTGGCGGCGATCTTCGCGCCGATCAGGCCTGACTTTCCCAGCCCGGTGACGAGGACGGTTCCGCCCGCGTCGGCGCAGGTCGCGACGATCGCCACGGCCTGCACGAAACGCTCGTCGAGACGCTTGGCGACGGCCTGAACGGCGTCGGACTCGTCGCGAAGCACCTCGCGGGCGAAGGCAAGGGTCGTGTCAGCCGTCGTATCCTTGGGATGGCCTGTGGACGCCATGGGTCACAAGCGTACGCGACCAAGGTGGCACCGCTCTCCAGAGCGGTGTCGAAGGATCGCTGGGTCTTCATCGTCCGAAGCCACCGCTCTGGAGAGCGGTGCCACCACAAGGCAAGTTGGTACACCCATGCTCACGGATGACTATCGCGTCCATCTCGACGCCTTCGATGGCCCGCTCGACCTCCTGCTCTTCCTCATCAAGAAGGCCGAGGTCGATATCCACGACATCCCCATCGCGAGCATCACCGAGCAGTACATGTCGTATCTGGGGCAGATCGAGAAGACGGTCGGCGCCCGCATCGATATCGACACCGCCGGCGAGTTCCTCGTGATGGCGGCGTCGCTCATGGAGATCAAGTCGCGGATGCTCGTGCCTGGCGCGACGCGGTCCGCGGCTACCAGCGACTCGGACACGCCCGCCGAGGACCCACGCGCCGAACTCGTCCGCCAACTCCTCGCGTACAAGAAGTACCGTGATGCCGCGGACGATCTCGAGCGGCGGGCCATCGACTGGTCGCAGCGCTTTCCCAGTGCGCCCGTGGGTGTGGACCGCGTGTCGTGGGACGACGCGGTGCGGGCGGCGTCGGAATCGACCGACCTCGAGGATCTCGACGTGCTCGACCTCGTCGAGGCCTTCCAGCGGATCAGCGAGGCCGTGAACTTCGAGCGCCTGGGCGATCACCAGGTGACGTACGACGACACGCCTTTGGAACTGCACGCCGAGGACCTGCTCGATCGGTTGAAGCGGGAATCCGCGGAGCCGGCGGAGGAGGGTGCGACACGCGAGACACCCTTCGCGGCCATCTTCACGGGCCGCACGCGCGGCGAGATGGTCGGGCTGTTCCTCGCGATGCTCCACCTGGTCGCGCGCCGGCACGTCGGCGTGCGTCAGGACTCGGCGAGCGGCGTGATCTTCCTCCGCGTGCTCGAGAGCGAGGCCTACGCGACGCCCCTCTCCATGCCGATGGAATGAGACTTTGGATCGACGGTTCACGCATCAACGCGTGCGGACCTCGTGATCTACTTCAGGCTCTCGAGGAACGCCGCGAAGCGGTCCATGCCCTTGTTGATCTGGTCCTCGCCGCAGGCGAAACTGATACGGATGTGGTCCTTGCCGCAGCCGCCGAAATCGCCGCCCGGGACCATCGCGACGTGGACCTCGTCGAGGAGCGCCTCGCACAGATCGGTCGCCGACGCGATCGCCCGGCCTTTGGGGCTGGCTTTGCCGTAGTACGCCGAAACGTTGGGGAAGGAGTAGAACGCGCCCGTGGCCTTTGCGGCCTTGAGCCCGGGGATCGCGCTCAATCGCGTGTTGGTGAGTTCGGCCCGTTTCGCGAAGGCCAGACGCATCTGCTCGACCTGTGGCCCGCACTCGTTGAGCGCCACGCGGATGGCGGGGTAAATGAACGACGTGATGTTGGTGGACATCTGTCCCTGGAGCGTGGCCATCGCTTTCGTGAAGTTCTTCCCGAACTCGCCGGGGATGCCTGTATAGCCGACGCGCCAGCCGGTCATGCCGTACGCCTTGGAGAGGCCGTTGAGCGTCAGCGTGCGCTCGGCGATCTCGGGCATGGAGCCGACGGAGAAGTGGGGGATCCCGCCATAGGTGATCTTCTCGTACAACTCGTCGCTGAGGACGACGAGATCGGGGGCGATGGTGCGGGCCGCTTCGGCGCAGACGCGCCCGATCGCCTTGAGTTCGTCGGGCGAGTACATCGTGCCGCACGGGTTGCTCGGGCTGTTCAAGATGACGAGTCGCGTGCGGGGCGTGATGGCCTTGCGGATGGCGTCGGCCGAGGCCTTGAACCCCGTCTCGACCGTCGTGGGCACCTCGACGACGCGCCCGCCCGCGAGTTCGACGATCGGGGCATAACTCACCCACGCGGGGACGGGGATCACGGCTTCAGCGGGCGCTTCGCCGGGCGCGGGCGGGTCGAAGAGGCAGTGCACCGCGACGTAGAGCGAGTGCTTTCCCCCGGCCCCGATGCCGATGTGGTCGGGCGTCAGGCCGATGATGCCGTTCTCTTTCTCGAACTTGCGAACGATCGCGGCCCGCGTGTCGGGGTCGCCCATCGTGGGCATGTACTTGGTCTGCCCGGCGCGAAGGGCGTCGATAGCGGCCTGCTTGATCGGCTCGGGGGTGTCGAAATCCGGCTCGCCCGCGGCGAAACTGAGAACGTCGATCCCCGCGTGGCGCATGGCCTTGGCGCGGTTCATGAATGCGACGGTGATCGAGGGCTTGAGTTCGCGAACCCGGCGGGCGATCGTGGGCATGGCGAGAGCGTAGAACGGCGCTCGCGAATCGTGAAGAAGTTTGGGCTATGATTGGGTCGAAGTGGCGGTTCCTATTCAAGAGCGGGCGCGTCGGCGGAGGTCGTCGGCGATTGATCCAACTCCCGGGAACGGCTATTGTTCAGGCCCAGCGAAGGCCGCTGGCGGAATTGCTCTTGAACTGGGAACGCACTCCATGGCTTTGACGCTCGACGCCCGTCGAAAGGTTATTGGTTCGCACCGCCGCCACGAGAAGGACACGGGCTCGCCCGAGGTCCAGGTCGCGATGCTCACCCACCGCATCCGCTCGATCTCGGATCACCTCCAGACAAACAAGAAAGACAACCACTCCCGCCGCGGGCTGGTCATGATGGTCGGACAGCGCAACCGCCTGCTCCGCTACCTCGCCCGCACGAACCCGCAGGGATACCAGGACCTCATCGCCCGCCTGGGCCTCCGCAAGTAGCCCACGAACTTTCCCGGCCCGCGAGTCTGAACGATTCGCGGGCCGATTTGTTTTCGCGGGGCGCACCGGATCGGCCGGCTCGCCACGCGAGAACCACAACGCTCGTGCCCCGACATCCGGCGGCAGAAGGCAAGCCCCAGGCCGGCATCCACACGTGTGGCCTGAGTCTTGCCTCCTGCCCCTTTGGTTGATCGGGGCCGGGCATCGAATCACACCGCCGACGCCATCGTCCAACGCGGACGTGGTGGGCCGGCATGTCGCGCCGTGATGTTCGCGCGCGATTCCAAAGGAGCAGACTATGTCAGATATCAGCGATAACTCCCGTTCCGCCTTCGAGGGAATGAAGGGCCTTGTCCGCGTCCAGCGCGAGATCGGCGGCCGCATTCTCTCCTTCGAGACCGGCGTCATCGGCAAGCAGGCCGGCGCCGCCGTCCTCTGCACGTATGGCGGGTCGTCCGTGCTCGCCACCGCCCTTCGGGCCGCGCCGCGCGAGGGGATCGACTTCTTCCCCCTCACCGTGGACTATCGCGAGAAGACCTCGGCGGCGGGCAAGTTCCCCGGCGGGTTCCGCAAGCGTGAGGGCGCGCCCAACGAGAAGGAAGTCCTCACGATGCGGATGATCGATCGACCGATCCGTCCGCTCTTTCCCGATGGCTACCTCGACGAGGTCCAGGTCCAGGTCTTCGTCATGAGCCACGATGGCGAGAACGACACCGACGTCCTCGCGGGCACCGCCGCGTCCTGTGCTCTCGCCCTTTCTGAGATTCCCTTTGAGGGGCCCACGGCGACCGTCCGCGTCGGGCGCGTGCACACCGACGACGGCCCGCAACTGGTCATCAACCCCACCGTCTCGCAGATGGACTTCTCCGATGTCGATCTCGTCCTCGCCGGGCACGCCGACGGGATGAACATGATCGAAGTCGGGGCCGCCGAGATCGATGAGAAGTCGATGGTCGAGGCGCTCGAGTTCGGGTACAAGCACATCAAGGACCTGCTCGGGCTGATCGACGAGATCGTCAAGAAGGCGGGCAAGACGAAGATCGTCGGCGATCTCCACCTGCCCTCCCCCGAGGTCACCGAGACCGTCCGCAAGCACGCCGAGAAGGCGATGACCGAGGCCCGCAAGATCAACGGCAAGCACGCACGCTCCGAGGCCGTGGACGCCCTTCGCACCAAGATCCTCGACGAGCACTTCGCGCTCGATCCCAACGGGACGTACGCGAAATATGCCGAGTCCACCAAGCGCCGCTCGCAGGCGAAGGAGGCGTTCAAGCGCCTCGAGGAGAAGGTCACCCGCCGCCTCATCGTCGAGCAGGCCGTCCGCGCCGATGGGCGCAAGGCCAAGCAGATCCGCGAGATCACGGGAGCGGTCGGCGTCTTCGCCCGCACGCACGGGAGCGCAATCTTCCAGCGCGGCGAGACCCAGTCGCTCGTCAGCGTCACGCTCGGCACGGGCAAGGACGAGCAGATCATCGACGGGCTCATTCCCGAGTATTCCAAGAAGTTCACGCTCCACTACAACTTCCCGCCCTTCTCCACGGGCGAGGTGAAGCGCATCACCGGCCCCGGGCGTCGCGAGATCGGGCACGGCGCCCTTGCTGAGCGCTCGCTCCTCGCGATCATGCCCGACCCGGCCGAGTTCCCCTACACCATCCGCGTCGTCAGCGACATCACCGAGTCCAACGGCTCGTCGTCGATGGCGTCGGTCTGCGGCGGGTGCCTCGCGCTCATGGACGCGGGCGTCCCCATCCGCGCCACCTGCGCCGGCATCTCCGTCGGACGCTTCGCCGACGACAACGACAAGAACGAACTCTTCGTCACCGACATCATCGGCGAGGAGGACTTCTTCGGCGACATGGACTTCAAGGTCTCGGGCACGCGCGAGGGGATCACGGGCATCCAGCTCGACCTTAAGACGCGTGGCCTAAGCCTCGCGCAGATCGAGAAGATCCTCGATCAGGCGCGCGAGGGCCGCCTCGAGATCATCGAGACGATGGAAAAGATCATCGAGAAGCCCCGGGCCGAGATCTCCCCCTTCGCCCCGCGTCTCGTCTCGCTCACGATCGACCCGGACAAGATCGGCAAACTCATCGGCCCCGGCGGGAAGAACATCCGCGGGCTCCAGGATCGCTGGTCCGTCACGATCGACGTCGAGGACGACGGCACCGTCCAACTCGCCGGCCTCAACGCCGAGTCGATCAACGGCGCCCGAGCCGAGATCGAGGCGCTCTGCGAGGAGATCAAAGTCGGCACGGTCTACACCGGGAAGGTCGTCTCGACCAAGGACTTCGGCGCGTTCATCGAGCTCGCGCCGGGGACCGACGGCATGTGCCACATCTCCGAACTCGCCGAGGGCTACGTCAAGAGCGTCGGCGAGGTCGTGAAGATCGGCGACATGGTGAAGGTGAAGGTCATCCTCATCGACGACCAGGGCCGCATCAAGTTGTCGCGCAAGGCCGTCATCCAGGACGAGAATCGCGCCAAGGGCATCGAGCCGGCGCCCGAGGGTGAGGACGAGGCCGTCGCCCAAGGCTCCGACGACCGCGGACATCGCGGTGGCGGCGGTGGGCGTCGTCGCGGCGGCGGTGGTGGAGGCGGTGGCGATCGTGGTGGCCGCGACCGCGATTCGCGTCACGCCGAACGTCACTGAGAATCCTTCGGCAGGTTCCAACGCAGAAATCTGAAATCACAACGCCCAGGGGCAACGGCGATAAACCGTTGCCCCTGCTTTGTTTGTGCGCCGTGTGTCCTAAGTCTCACCAAAATCCAAACAACAGTTTGCATGATCGTCGTTGACGAACCCGGCGCGACTGCGGTAGTCTGGGTGGTTTGAGGTCCGAGAACGCCACAGGGTTGCGGTCGCGGATCTCCATTTCGTTTCGGCGGTGTGTGCGTCCCGCGTCGTGGGAAGGACGAGCCATGCCCGAGCAGACCGACGCCCAGATCACCAACGTGGAGAGCGTGGTGCGGTGGTTCGACAAGAAGGTGGGCTATGGGTTCATCGTCGGCCCTAACAACCAGGACGTGTTCGTGCACTACAGCGTGATCGATGGGGAAGGCTTCCGGGAACTGCCCGACGGTGCCGCCGTGCGCTATGACGCGGTCCGTGGGCCCGACGGACGGTGGCGTGCGACGCGCGTCGTTCGGACGGATCTCCCGGAGATCGTGGTGAGGCCCCGCCGCGGGTACTCCCGGCCCAAGCGATAGCCGCGACGCGATGTTCGGTCGTCGCGTCTCGCTTTCGCGTCGCGGCGTGGTCATACTTCCCGCGTGCAAGGCGTGGTCCCCGGGCTCATCGGATTCGGCATGGGCGTGCTGCTCAGCGTGGTGGCGGCCCGGGTGATCGTGCGCCGATCGCTCGCAAAGGTCCGTGCCGCCGAGCGGAGGGCGCGCTCCGCCGAGCGGCTCGCCGAACTCGGCTCGATGACCGGTGGCCTGGCCCACGAGATCAAGAACCCGCTCTCGACGATCGGGCTGAACGCGCAACTCCTCGCCGAGGGCGTGCAGGATTTGGGCGTTCCCGAGGAGACCAAGGGGCGGCTCGCGCGGCGCGTCGATTCGCTCAAACGCGAGGTCGAGCGACTCCGCGGCATCCTCACGGACTTCCTCGAGTACGCCGGCGAACTCCGTCTCGATCCGCGCGGCGCCAACGTGAACGAGGTCGTCTCGGAACTGGTGGACTTCTTCCTGCCCCAGGCCGAGCGATCGGGCGTGCGTCTGCGCATGGATCTCGCGCCCGGCTCGCTCGAGGCGTCGATCGACGTGCCCCATGTGAAGCAGGCGATCCTGAATCTGATGCTCAACGCGGTGCAGGCAATGGCGTCGATGCCGGGCTCGGCGACACGCGAACTCATCCTCAAGACCCACGCGCAGGTGGACCCCGACTCGACGCCCGGTATCTGCGTGCACGTCATCGACACAGGCCCGGGGATTCCCGCGGACGTGCAGGGCAAGATCTTCAGTCCATACTTCACAACCAAGTCGGGTGGCACGGGTCTTGGCCTGCCGACCACGCGCCGCATCGTCGAGGCGCACCACGGGCGGATCGAGGTCCACAGCGAGCCGGGACGAGGGACCGATTTCGTGCTCTTTCTCCCGCGAGATTCCAAGGGCGTGCCGGCGCCGACCAAGGGGCGGCTCTCATCGATCCTTCGGCGTGGGCCCGCGCCCGTGTGACGGTGTTTAGGCCGTCGCCTCGCCGCGGATCTCGCGGATCTCGGTTCGCACGTCCCAGAGTTCGGGGAAGAGGACCGTGTCGGAGACCTGGCGGAGGTAGGGAACGCCCGAGGTCCCGCCGGTGCCGCGCTTCATGCCGATGACGCGCTGGACGACCTTGAGGTGGCGGTGGCGCCAGATGAGATACTGCTCGTCGATGTCCACGAGTTTCTCGGCCATCTCGTAGAGGTCCCAGTGCTTCCCGGGATTCTCGTAGACGGTGACGAGCGCCCGCACGACGCCGTCGTTGGCGATGTAGGGCTGGGTGACATCACGCTCGAGCGCCTCGCGTGGGATCGCGATTCCGCGCCGGTGCATGCAGCGGAGGAACTCGTCATAGAGGCTGGGCGAATGGAGCGCCGCGCTGAGGCCGTCGTAGATCTCCCGGCGGTGCTTGAAGACCTCCATGAGGCGACGATCCTTGTTCCCCAGCAGGAACTCGATCATGCGATTCTGGTGCGACTGGATCCCGCTCGCCGGCCCCAGGACATGGCGGAACTGGACATACTCGCTGGGCGTGAGCGTCGCGAGCACGGTCCACGACTGGACCAACTGCGACTGGATGTGCTTCACGCGCGCCAGGATCTTGAAGGACGACTCGAGTTTGTCGTCGTGGATCAGCGCGATGGCCGCCTTGAGTTCGTGGATGACCAGTTTGAACCACAACTCGCTCGTCTGGTGCTGGATGATGAAGAGGAGTTCGTCGTGGTGCTCGGGCCTGGAGAGGGGCGACTGGGCCGAGAGGATCTGGTCGAGGCGGAGATACCCCGGATAATCGAGTTTCCCCTCGAGGTTCGTGGTCATGCCGAGTTCCTTGCGGAGTTCGGCGGCGGTGGGGGTGGAAGACTGGGGCGAGCCTGGATTGCTGGAGGTCATGCCCGCATCGTGTCACACGATACAGAGAACGTCAACCCGATCTTGTTGAGACCAGGACGCAGCGAACGGGCGAGCTTCGACGTCATGCACTCAAGGGACGATGAGATCGGTGCGAGAGTCGCCCACGCCGATGGCGCTGGGCCCAAGGAGCGGAAGCGCGGGCGAGGCGTCGGGCCAGTTCACGGTGTCGGTCGGCGTGCTGTTGACGATCACGCGGGACCGTGAGTGCATGTACGCCTCACGGTCACTCGAGGCGCACCCGCCGATCAGCAGGCACGCGAGCGTGCCCCCTGCGGCGATTCGGGCCATCCAGGCCCCTTTGGCTCCACCAACCCAGCGGCGATTCACGGTTCGCTCCCTTCCCGTTCCATACTCGAAAGGTGCAATTCACGACCTAGGCGGACAATCTGGATGTCCGGATCCGGTCGTGTTCAGGGCGTCCAGGCGTGCCAAGCCGCACAACTGGTCGCGAAGCCGGCGAGTGTACGGACGTTTGTGAGTCCTAACCGCCAAGGCTCTGTCCAGTATCTACGCCCAACTTGAAAAAATGATCCGAAAACTTGCAGGTAATTTTGGGGGTCGTCTTCCGTTCGGATGTCGGTTGTATCGGCGTTCGTTTGACGTCGGGGACTCTCGCCGTAGCATCCACCCGAACAGTGTTCAACCGATGGCCCAATGGAGCGTCAGGGAAGATGAAGCCAGCATTCAGCACCGTTGCCTGCCCGCACTGGACCTTGGACCAGATTGCCGAGCGTGCCGAACCATGGGGATACCAGGGCATCGAACTGCGAACGTTTGGCTCGGGTTCGACGCAGTTCGCTGGTGACCCGGCGCTGACGGCACCCTCCAAGACCCGTCTGCTCTTCGATCGCGCGGGGATCGATCTCGCGTGTCTCGCGACGTCGATCCGGTTTGATGCGCCGTTGGGTCCGCCGCTGCTCGGACACGTGCTCCCGAGCACCGACACGAGCATCGCCGAGACCAAGGACGCGATCTCGCTGGCCGCGAAACTCGAGTGCCCCTTCATCCGCGTCTTCGGGTTTGAGATCATGGGGAGCGAGAGCAAGGCCAGGGCGATCCAGCGGATCGCGTCGCGGCTGGCACTCGCGGCGGACGCGTGCCGGAATCGCGGCGTGCGTCTGCTCATCGAGAACGGCGGCTCGTTCGCGACCGCGACGGATCTCGCCGAGATCATCGATCAAGTGAACCACCCGCTGGTCTCAGCGGCGTATTCCGTGGCCGCCGCTCATGGCGCGGGCGAGCATCCCTCGAGCGGGATCAATGTGCTGAGCGATCGGCTCGAACTGGTGCGACTCAAGGACTATCGGGGCGGGAAGCCCGTGGCGCTTGGGTCGGGCGAGATCCCCAACAAGGAGGCCGTGCGGGCGCTCGCGGCCCGCGGCTTTGAGGGGTGGCTGGTGTATGAGCATCCGGCGGCGTGGATCACGGTTGCCGGCGGCGATGTCGTGGCGCTGCTCGCCGAAGGCTCGCGCGCGATGTACTCGTGGCTCGATGCGCCGGCGAAGCGGCCCGCACCCGCGTCGGTGTGAGCGACGCGCGATCAATAGCCCGAATCTTCCTTGGCCTTGAGCGCGAGGATGACGATCGCGGGGAGGACCGGCGCGAGCGCCACAGTTGAAGTCAGGATGAACCTCGACCACGCCTTGGTGTGGTTCTTGATCGCCATGTCCACAACGCCGGCGAGGGGGACGCCAACGACGGCAAGGGCGGCGGCCCACCACGGCGTTTCGTAGAACACGCCGATCGCGAGCACGAACGCTCCGAAGCCGCCGACGAACGCGCCGATCGCGCCCGCCCCGGCCACGCTGCGTCGCACGAGTGTCGCGAGGAACAGCCCGAGCGTGAGCAACGCGACCGACGCGGAGACCTCGCTAAGTTTCGCATGACCGGTGGTGGCGAGGACGCCGATGACGCCCGCGATACCAAGCCCCGCAAGGACAACCGAGCGGAAGGCCGAGGGCGTTGCCGCGACTCGTCCGACGCTCCACGCCCACGATCCCGCGACGATGCCGGCGAGGATGGCGTACTCCCCGGCGCGCATCCAGTCGATGGTGCCCTTGGCGCCAAGTCGGGCGAAGAGCCACGCCACGCCGAGCGCTGCGGCGATCGCGAACCCCAGCGGTGCGGCCCATGTGAGCCGATTCCGCGTGAGCCAGGTGACCAGAGAGAGCCCAAGCCCGAGGATCACGACGGTTGTCACGATCCGCTCGTCGAGGGACGCCTCCCAGAGTTCGGTGGGCGTGAATCCGGGTGGGCCGAATCGGATGACCGTTGCGCTCACAAAGGCGACCAACATGGCGAGCGGGACAAGGGCCGCCCGGCGTCGCGCGGGCGCGCCCGGTTCGGAGCGGGCAAAGAGCACCACGCCCGCGACAAGTCCGATCGCCATCGCGATCGCGGGTGCCAGGATCATGGTCGTGTCCATGACGCCTCCATCGGTTCGAGATGTGTTTCCACCTGAGCCGTCGAACGTTGGTGGAGATTACTCCGGCTTCCCGCCGCGACCGCCCTCGAGGGAGATGTGGAGGGTGACCTCATCGCCGACGAACTGCGTGCCGTAGTCGATGCCGAAGTCGGTGCGCTTGATGGTGAGGGTGGTGTCATAGCCCGAGACGGTGGCGCCGCCCATGCCCGGGCCCTCGCCGACCTTGGTCATGATGACGGTGACTTCCTTGGTCTTTCCTTTGACAGTGAGGTTGCCGGTGACCTCGAACTTCCCCTCGCCGGCCTTCTTGACGCTCGTCGAGGTGAACGAGATCGTCGGGTATTCCTTGGCAGCGAAGAAGTCGGGGCTTCGCAGGTGCTCGTCGCGCTTGCTGTTGGCCGTGTCGATCTTCGCGGTGTCCACAGAGACGTGGATCGAGGAGTGCTCCGGGTGGGCGTCGTCAAAGTAGAACTCGCCTGTCGGGTCGTTGAACCGTCCCCACGAGGTCGAGACGTTCATGTGCTTGATCTTGAAGAGGACCGCCGAGTGGACCGAGTCGATCGTGAACGCGCCGTCAGCGGCCGGTGCGGGCAACGAGGCGACGGCGGGAGCGCGGAAGGACAGGCCAAGCCCCAACGCACCGGCGGCAGCGAGAGCGACGATCGAAGCAGCAAACTTCATGTGGAACAACTCCTTGGGTGTGCAAACAAAGGTGGCGATCGAGACGTGAACGCCGCGTGTCGATCGGAGATCGGCGGGCGAACCCGACGATCGCTGGGGATTGGATGCAACGAGTAGACCGACGGTTTCCTCGTTGCAACAACTTCTTGGAAACTATAGGACGTCCGATTGACGCATCAGGCGTGTGTTCGGGCTGCCGCTGAGGTTGAGCCAGAGCGTTGCCAGGGCCGAGACGCAGGCACTTCGGCGGATGGCAGCCCGATCGCCTGAGAACTTGAATCGCCGGGTGTCCACTCCGGTCGGCGTCGCCAGGGCGATCCAAACGGAGCCGATGGGCGTCTCGCGCGTGCCGCCGTCGGGTCCGGCGAGGCCGGTGATGCCGATAGCGTGCGAGGTGCCGGCGATGGCACGAGCGCGGGTTGCGAGGTCCGTGGCGCATTGTGCGGAGTACACGCCGTGGGCGTGCAAGAGTGCGGCGTCGACGCCGAGGTCGCGTGCCTTGGCCTCCTCGGTGTACACGACCCAGCCGGCGCGGAGGATTGCAGAGGAACCGGGGACATCGGTGATCTGGCCCGCGAGGGTGCCGCCGGTGCAGGACTCAGCAAGGGCGAGTGACTGGCATGCGCTCTTCATTCGTGAGACGATGGTTTGGGCGAGGGAGGGTGTGTCGTCGGAGAAGATGTGCGGCGCGAGGAGCGGGCGAATCCCGGCGACGGCGGCGTCGAGCGTCGCGTCGGCGTCGGCGATCGCTTCGGGACCCGAGGCGGCGACCTCGAGTCGAAGTCGGACGCTGACGATCCCGCCCGAGGCCGTGGTGCCGACGAGTGGTGAGGCGTCGCGGTTCATGCGGTCGCCGAGGCGCGAGGCGATCTCGCTCTCGCCCAGGCCGACGCAGTGGAGCGCGCGCGTTCGCACGACGCGATCCATGGGTGGACGAAGGCGGGGCAGGACCTGGGCCTCGAACATGGGGATCATCTCGCCGGGCGGCCCGGGGAGGCAGAAGACATCGCACGGGTTGGCGTTGATCTCGACGCTCGCGAAGAGGCCGGGTGCCGTGCCTCGGAGATTGGGGAGGGCGTGCGACCCCTCGGGGCGGAACGCCTGCAGGCGGTTGTTGGGCCTCATCGTCGTGCCGGCGGCCTCGAAGAACGCCTCGATCTGGGCGAGTGAGAGATCATCCTGCACGAGCGGCTGGCGCAGGAGCCTCGCGAGGGCGTTTCGCGTGAGATCATCGGGCGTGGGCCCGAGCCCGCCGGTGGAGATCACGAGCGGGGCAATCGACGCGAGTCGCTCGAGGGCAGCGACGTGGCGCTCGATGTCGTCGGGGACGGTGGCGTGCTCGATCGGGACGATACCGAGATCGACGAGGCGCTGCGAGAGCGTTCGGCTGTTGGTGTCGAGGGATTGGCCCAGCGTGAGTTCGTCGCCGATCGAGAGGATGGCGGCGTGGGTGTGCGTGCGCTGGTGCATCCGAGCAGGATAGGTGAACTCGGACATTGAGCCGAGTATGGCAGAATGTTCAAGGGGCGAGCGAGGCGTCTGCGGGGGCGGCGACCTCGTGGATCGCGATGGTGTTGGTCGCCTTGGCCTTTCCGAGCGGACGCCCGGCGAGCAGGACGATCATGTCTGTGGCGCTCGCGAGGCGACGCGAGAGGAGGAACTGGTCGGCGGCGGCGGTCCACTCGGCGATCGTGCCGTTCCCCGGCGGGAGGGCACAGACGGGCGTGACGGCGTTGTAGAGCGCCATCCGGCGCGTGGCGCGCGGGCTGGAGGAATACGCGATGATGGGCATGTGGAAGTTGTTCTGGCTGAGGAATCGGGCGGTGCCGCCTTGCTCGGACCAGCAGACGACGGCCTTGGCCTTGAGGTCGCGCGCGACCTGCCACGCGCCGTGGGCGAGTGCGGCCGTGCTGCGGTGGCTGTGGGCGATGCGATCGGGTGTGGCGGTGGGCGGGCCGAGTGCGACCTGGGCCTCGGCGGCGGTGATGATCCGCGACATCGTCTCGACGACGAGCACCGGGTGCTTCCCTGTGGCGGTCTCGGCGGAGAGCATGACGGCGTCGGTCCCGTCGAAGATCGCGTTGGCGACGTCGCTCGCCTCGGCGCGCGTGGGCGTCGAGTTCTCGATCATGGTCTCGAGCATCTGGGTCGCGACGATGCAGGGGCGGCCGAACTGGGCGCAGGTCCTGATGATCCGCTTCTGGGCGACGGGAACCTGGGCGATGTCCATCTCGACGCCGAGGTCGCCTCGCGCGACCATGACGGCGTCGGAACTCTCGACGATGCGCTCGAGGTCGGCGAGGGCCTGGGGCTTCTCGATCTTCGAGACGATGGGGATCCAGACGCCCTCGAGGCTCTGGAGTCCATCGCGGTGGGCCTTGGCCTCGCAGAGCGCGTTGACCTGGGCACGCAGGGCCTTGACCTCCTCGGCGCTGCGCACGAACGAGAGCGCGATGTAGTCCATCGCGTGCTCGACGGCGAAGGCGACGCACTCCCAGTCGCGCTCGGTGATCGCGGGCGCGGAGACGTCGCTCTGCGGGAGGTTGATGCCCTTGTTGGAGGTGATCGTCCCGCCGATGGTGACGCGGCAGCGGAGTTCGCCGGCTTTCGCGTCGTGCTCGACGGCGAGCATGCGGATCGCGCCGTCGTTGATGAGCACACGCTGTCCGGGCTTGACCTCGTCGATGAGGAGTTGGTACGTGACGGGGAGAACCGGCTCGCGCGCGTTCGGGTTCGCGGGCGAGGTTCGGAGGAAGGCGTCGGTGATTCCCTTCTTGAAGACCACATCGTGACCCGGTTCGACGACGATGGACCCGCCGCCGCTGGGCGAGGGCGAGCCGACACCCGCCGGGATCTTGCCGACGCGGATCTTGGGCCCCTGGAGATCGCCGAGGATCGCGATGGGGCGGCTGAGTTCCGAGGCGACGTCGCGCACGGTTTTCAGTCGAGTGGCGTGGGTCGCAAGATCGCCGTGCGAGAAGTTGAATCGGAAGACGCTGACGCCGACGAGGATGAGTTTGCGGACAACCTCGGGCGAATCGCTCGCGGGTCCGATCGTCGCGACGATCTTGGCGAACATCGGCGAGGCGACGCTCCCCTCGGCTTCGCCGGGCGTCGTCTGGGGGCTGGAGTGCGATCGGGCGTGGGGCATGGCGGGGGCGCTGGTCTGCGTCATGTGTTTCACCGGGCGGTTCAAAGAGTGAATGGGCCGGTGGAGTATCGGTCCAATCGTGCCGCTACTGGGCGAGACCCTTCTTCCCCAGTTCGACGACCGTGGCGTAGGTCTCGCGGAAGTACAAGGTGTAGCGGGTGGCGCAGTCGGTCTGGAATGAGCGGTCGTTCCAGGAGGCGCGGATCGTCCGATAGTTGGCCTCATTGAAGGGGAGGCGCGTGCCGTCGGGCATCTGGTGCTCTGGGAAGGAGTAGAAGAGCCGCTCCATCTCGGTGAGGGTGTCCTTGGGGAACTCCGGCGTCTCTCGCGCGCGGATGAGAGCTTTCCACGCCTCGCGCTGCTCGTGGGCCGTCTCGATGGAGAACGCGCCCATCATGATCCCGATGGACGAGCGCCATCCCTTGGGCTTGGTGCTGCTGGCGATGGCGAAGGGATCGACCTGGTCGATCATTGCGGCCTTGTACGCCGACCTCTCTTCATAGAAACTCTGTCGAACGGGAAGGCGGCGGAGTTCGTGCTCCTTGGGCCCCAAACGCACACCCTCGGCGTTGGTGGGGTTGTTCTGCCCGAGCGGATCGCGCTCGCTGCGGAACTGCCAGAGCGCCTGGCCCTCATCGGAGAGGCAGAACTCGATGAAATGGCGGAGGAGTTCGGGGTTGGGCCCGCCGCGGAGCATCGAGATCGGGTCGGCATCGATGTAGACCGAGCCGGGCGGATCGACGTACCCCACGCGGCTCTCGGAGGGATCCTGCCCGGGGAGGAGGATCGCCTGGGCCTGTCCACGTCCGTAGAAATCGATCGCGAGCGCGGCGGCGGCATCGCCCTGGCTGACGTCGATCGGCGGCTTGGGCGCGGAGTTGGTGAAGTAGCGCGTGTTCGCGGTCATCTCGCGGAGGATGCGCCAGCCCTTTTCCCAGCCGTAGTAACTGAGGATCGCGTCGAGCGTGGTCGTGATCGAGCCGGATTGTCGCGGGTCGGCGAGCGCGACGAGCCCGACGAGTTCGGGGCGTCCCAGATCCTCGAAACTCCGCGGCTCGGGGAGGCCCAGTTGTGCATAGATCTCCTTGTTGTAGACGATGCCGAAACTCGAGAGCGCGGTGCCGATCCAGAACTGGTCCGGGTCGTAGAGGTTTTGTGCGCCGATTTCGTTCGAAGGAATGAGTCGTTCGAGTTCCTTGGGATCGAGGCCGGCCGGCGTGCTCATGGGGATGCCGAAACGTCGCTCGGTCTTGGAGAGATCAAGAGTGGCCTCCACGGATTTCTCGCCCCTGGAAAGCGGCAGGAGCGACTCGACGCCGCCCTTCACCGCGTCGAGCGGAAAGCGGAGGTCCATCGACCTCGAATCGCCGGCGATCGTCACGCTCGTGAGGATGGTCGCCGGAGGCTTGGCGGGATCGATCTTCTCTCTCGGGGCGGTGATGGTGACGGAGGTCTCGCCCTTGCCCTTGAAGACGCTCGCGAAGACGACGACGTTGGAGGCGTCCTTGAGCCGCCCATGGTCGTAACTTCCGCCGCCGAACATCGCGTCGAAGGGGATGTCGCCGGTCGTGAAGACGTCGGCGAGGTCGAAGGCGGGATCGGTGAGTTGTCCGGGGTTGGTCCGCGCGAGTTTGTCGAGGTGCGTCTTGGCGCGGCTCTCATAGATCGACTGGAGTTGCTTGATGATCTCGCTCGTGCCGCCGGGCGTGCGGAAATCGAGGGCGATGGTGGAGTCGTAGTGGCGGCGATGCCAGTTGGCGAAGGCGAGGGCGAACTCGGACCGGATCTGGGGCACGTGGGGCGTGACAAGGACGAGGGAGCGCGCGGTTCCGTCGTTTCGTGTGGCCGCTGGTCGCAGCGCGAAGGGGACGCCGAGGACGATCAGGAGGCAGACGCCCAGTATGATGCGTTTGAGGATCACGGGTCAGTGTATCCGATTCGTCTTTCGGATCGTGGGCGTGGCGCGGGAGGAGCATCGGATGAATCGAGCGGCGATCGTCACGGGCGCGGGATCGGGGATCGGAAGGGCCGTCGTGCAGATGCTGTCGGCCCATGGGTTTGACGTGGTGCTCGCGGGGCGGCATCGGGCCTCCTTGCGCGAGACGGGGGCGACGCTCAAGGGCGAGTGGCTGGACGTCGAGGCCGACATGGCAACCGAATCGGACATCCTCCGCCTCATCGACGCGGCCGTCGAGCGATTCGGTCGCGTGGACGCGCTCGTCAACAACGCGGCGGTAGCACCGACCGCGCCCATCGACCGGATCGAACTCGGCTCGATCGAGCAGGCCTTCCGCGTGAACTGTGCCGGTCCGATGCTGCTCGTGTCGCGCCTGTGGGAAACGCTCAAGAGCCAGGGCGGCGGGCGGATCGTGAACATTTCGAGCATGGCGACGGTGGACCCGTTCGCTGGGCTCGCGGTGTACGCCGCGTCCAAGGGGGCGATGAACACGTTCACACGCGCGATCGCGAACGAGGGACGGCGAGCGGGGATCATGGCGTTCGCGGTCGCGCCCGGGGCCGTGGAGACCAAGATGCTGCGCTCGATCGTGGACGAGAAGAGCCTGCCTCGATCCAAGACACTGCGGCCCGAGGACATCGCTCGTGTGGTCCTGGCGTGCGTGTCTGGCGAGCGTGATGCGGACAACGGCGGTGTGATTCTCGTCCCAAGTCCGTGAGCCACGCGAGCGCGCAACACGAATATCGGATATGGTGTACGCCATGAGCGAGAAACGCGGACTGGCGCTGCACTGGAAGATCGTCATTGGGCTGCTGCTGGGCGCGCTGGTGGGGCTGTCCATCAACGCGACGTGGACCAGCGGCACGTGGGCGGGGATGGGCGTGAACGACGCCGCAGCGTTCCTTGCCGGGAAGGCGAGCGAGGCGAACGCGGAGGCGGGCGTGCTGGCGGCGGCGTGCCGATTCGCCGTCAACGCCTCGCGATTTGTGGGCGATCTCTTCCTTCGCGGGCTTCGGTTCATCGCAGTCCCGATCGTGCTCTTCTCGCTCGTGGCGGGGGTCGCGGGGCTGGGCGATGTTCGGAAGTTGGGGCGGATGGGTGCGAAGACAATCGTGCTCTTTCTCTCGACGAGTGTGGTCGCGGCGACGCTGGGTCTGTTGCTCGGACGATTCGTCGATCCGGGGTCGTTCGTCTCCGCCGAGTTGCGCGAGCAGATCGCTTCGGCGCAAGGCTCGCTCGCGGCGTCAAAGGTCTCGTCCGCGGCGAGTGTTCGAGAATCGCTCTCGGCGTGGCAGCAGGTGCTCAACGCTGTCCCGACCAATCCCTTCGAGGCTCTCGCCAAGGGCGAGATGCTCCAGGTCGTCGTGCTGGCGCTGCTCGTGGGCATCGGCCTGACCTTCGTGCCCGCGGAGAAGTCCGCACCCGTCGTGCGCTTCTTCGACACCCTTGGCGACGCGATGATGCACATCGTGCGTCTGCTGATGCACATGGCGCCCTATGCCGTCTTCTGTCTCGTCGCGCCGATCGCGGCGTCGTTCGGCCTGGAGGTCTTCCACGGGCTTGGAGTCTATTTCATCACCGTGATCGTCGGGCTTGCGGTCATGACCTACCTCGTGTACCCGTTGATCCTGCGCACGCTCGTCGGGCGAAAGCACGGCGTGAGTGTCCGAGAGTTCTTCCGGGCGATAGCACCGGCCCAACTCCTCGCGTTCTCCAGTTCGAGTTCCGCCGCCACGCTTCCCGTCACGATCGAGTGCTCGCGTGATCGTCTGGGCGTTTCGGAGGACATCGCCGGCTTTGTCTGCCCCCTCGGCGCGACGATCAACATGGATGGGACGGCCGTCTTCCAGGGCGTCTCGATCATGTTCCTCGCGGAGGTCTATGGCGTGCCGCTGACGCTCGCTGACCAGGTCCAGG
Organism: Phycisphaerales bacterium; assembly: GCA_016699835.1. Taxonomy (NCBI): domain Bacteria; kingdom Pseudomonadati; phylum Planctomycetota; class Phycisphaerae; order Phycisphaerales; species Phycisphaerales bacterium. Next base: position 911,514 of record CP064987.1, on the reverse strand, counting down.
TGATCATCTTCGCGACGCTGATCTCGGTCGGCTCGCCTGGGATTCCCGGTTCCAGCATCGTGCTGATGATCATCGTCCTGCAGTCGCTGGGGATCCCGGCCGAGGGGATCGCGCTGATCCTGGGCGTGGAGCGATTGTTGGACATGTGCCGGACGGTCGTCAACGTCACGGGTGACTCGATGGTCGCGGCGGTGGTGGGCGCGAGCGAGGGGAAACTCGTGCGGCCCGTCCCCGGCTCGGTGGAGTGAGCGCGGGCGTCGATCACGTGTCACGCGGCGTCGCGCTTGGGCTCGTTCTTGTGCGGCATCAGATGCCCGAGTTCCTTCTTGAGTTTGCGATAGCGCCAGTTGAGGAGCGCGATGATCCCGAGGATCACGGCGATGCCCACGGCGAGATTCCAGGGGTTGTTTGGATCGAGGAAGGGTAGTTTGTGGATGACGCCTCGCAGCGCGAGCATCACGCCGTTGCCCAGGAGTGTGCCGCAGCAGATCGCGAGGATCGTCGCGGTGCGGGTCATGCCGAGCAGTCGACCGAAGATGGACCCCGCGATCGCGCCGGTGGCAGCGATGGGAATCGCGACAAAGAGCGAGAGACCTATGAACGTGAACCGGCGGATCCACGGCTGGTAGCGGAGGAAGAACTGCCCCTCGTCGCGCAGGCTCAGAAGGCGCGGCCCGAGTTTGGGGATCTTGTAGATGAAACTCGCGTGATAGACAAGAATGCACGCCGTGCACAGGTCCATCCACGTCACCATGGTGAAGAGTTCGGGCGTGGAGAGGAACTTGAACTTCGCGACGTCCTCGGCGTGTCCTTCGAGGGCCGGGTTGACCTCGCCAGAACCGAGAAGGATCACGAATCGGCCCAGCACGAAGAAACTCGACGTGGCGGCGGCGACGAGTTTCGCGACAAAGTCCCACCCACGCGTCAGCCCGAGCGACGCGAGGAGCGCGCCCGTCAACAGAAAGGGCGCAATCAGCGTCGCCCACCAGCCCACGGGGTAGTCACGGCGGAACGTGTCGCCGAACTTCACCTCGTCGGCGAGGTGGTCGTGGTGGCTCGTCGGTTCGTGTGGGGTGGGGCCATCCATGGGGGTCGTCAATCGCATAGACAATACGCCTATCGACGCTCGTGCGGTTCGTGGATGCGGTGGCGAATGAAAACGAACGCCCCAGTCGGAGCGTCCGTTTCGGTCGGTGTGGTGTGACGCCCGATTGGGCGTCTGTTCAGGTCCGGAAAAGCCCGAACCCGACGGGAATCAGTACGACCAGACGAGGAGGGCGAAGTAGTCGATGTCGTTCTTCTTCGCGCCCGCGCCGGGGTTGGAGTCATAGCGATCCTCGGCCCCGATCTTGAAACTCATCTTGGTCTCGGGATCGACGACGATCTCGTACGCCGCCTTGAGGTTGAAGCGGTAGTCGCCGAACTCGTCGAGGCTGGGGTAGACATCAAGGCTGGAGGTGAACTTGGACCGCTCGCTGCACTTGTACGAGAAGTCGGCGCCGAGCAGGCCCTCGGGCGTGATCTTGTTCTCGGGGCTGTTGAACTCTTTGGAGAAGCCAAGACCGGCGCGGAGGAGGAGGAACGTCGTGTCGTTCTTGATCGCCTCATAGCCCACACCGCCGAAGGCCGACGCGCGGTACTCCCACGCCTGGAAGTCGTCGTACTCGAGCTTGCCCAGCGCGAAGACACGCCACGGGGAATCCTTGAACTTCCAGTCGTTGCGGAGGTTGAGTTCGGCCTTGTTGGTGGTGACGGTGCCGTCGGACGAGGCCCGGGAGTAGACGAGGCCGGCAGTCGTGTCGTAGTCCGAGGTCTCGCGTTTGGCGCTGGTGCCCGCGCGGAAGTTGAGGGATTCGCTGTTGCCGTCGGACCCGTTGAGCCCGAACTCGACGGTGCCCTTCCAGCCCTCGGTCCACGACGTGGGATCCGCCGGGGGCGCGTCGTCCATCATGGAGAAGCGGGCCTCCGCGAGCGTGGTGCCCGCGAGCAGCGAGATCGCCGCGAATGAGAAGATCGTCGTGCCTTTGCCGAACATGTCGAGAACCTCCGGGTGCGTTTGCGTCGAGTGTCCGTGGGCATCCTCACCCTCGGCGACACGACGCCGTGTCTTTGGGGCTGGCAGTGTATCCGCGTGCGTTGATTCCGGCAGGCATGCGCGCAAGCAATAGCCGCGTGCGTTTCTGTTTATGATTGCGGCATGACGTTCCTGACATGAACGTCCTTCAGCTGGGCGTCGGTCACCCGGCTCGGTGTCTTGGTCATCAGGTCCGCGCCCACCTGCGTCTTGGGGAATGCGATCACGTCGCGGATGTTGTCGGTCCCGATGAAGTTCATGACGAGGCGGTCGAGGCCGAAGGCGATCCCCGCGTGCGGCGGCGCGCCGAAGCGCAGCGCCTCGAGCAGGAACGAGAACTTCTCCCGTGCCTGCTCGGGCGACATCCCCAGCAACTGGAAGACCTTGCTCTGGACGGCCTGATCGTGGATACGCACGCTCCCGCCGGCGATCTCCTGTCCGTTCAGCACGATGTCGTACCCCGCCGAAACTATCGACTCGATCGCGTTCTCGTCCTCGACATTCGCGTCGAGGAACATCTGCATCTGGTCGTCGTTCGGACTCGTGAACGGGTGGTGCATCGCGACCCACTTGCCCGTGTCCTTGTTCCGCTCGAACATGGGGAAGTCCACCACCCACAGGAAGTTCCACGGGCCGCCCTCGGCCCCCGGTTTAGGCACCACGCCCATGTCGCGAGCAACCTTCTGTCGCAGTTCGCCCAACGCTTTCGTGGCGATCGAATAGACATCGGCGACAAAGAGGATCGTGTCGCCGGCCTGGGCGCCGAGCAGCGCGAGCACCTCGGCCTTCTTCGGCTCGAGGAACTTCGCGATCCCCGTGTCGAGTTTCACGCCCGCGCCGTCCGCGATGACCTTGACCACCGCGACGCCGCCCGCGCCGAAGCCCTTGACGAACTCGGTGTAGCCGTCGGTGATCTTCCGCGTGAGTTTCTCGGCCCCGCCGGGCACGCGCAGCGCCTTCACGACGCCCTTCTTGCTCGCGAACGCGGGGAGACCCTTGCCCTTCTCCAGGGCGCTCTTGAAGATCCCGAAGTCGATGGTCCCGGCGAACTCGCTGATGTCCTTGATGCGGAGGTCGTATCGCGTGTCCGGCCGGTCGATGCCATAGGTCTCCATCGCCTCGCGATAGGACATGCGCCGCAGAGGCGGGACGTCATACCCGACCATCTCCTTCCACAGGCGGCGGACAAAGCCCTCCATCGTCTCCATCACCTGGTCGCGACGGACAAAGGACATCTCGAGATCGATCTGCGTGAACTCGGCCTGGCGATCCGCACGAGGGTCCTCATCCCGGAAGCAGCGGCAGATCTGCATGTATCGATCGCACCCGCTGACCATCAGAATCTGCTTGAACAACTGCGGGCTTTGTGGCAGGGCGTACCACGTCCCGGGCGAGTGGCGATTCGGCACCAGGAACTCGCGCGCGCCCTCGGGCGTGCTCTTATAGAGGATGGGCGTCTCGATCTCGAGGAAGCCGTTTTCGTCGAAGTACTTCCGCGTGATCTGGTACAACGTGTGGCGCGTGCCCAGGATCTTCTGCATCGTCGGGCGACGCAGGTCGAGATACCGATGCGTCAGGCGCAACTCCTCGTTGGGAAGGTCGGCCTGGTCATCGGGCAGGAACGGCGGGTTGTCCGTCTTGCTCAGGACCTCGAGTTTCTTGACGACGATCTCGACCTTGCCCGTCGCGAGTTTGGGGTTCTCGCCCCCGACGCGAATGCGAACCAGTCCCTCGCACGCGATCACGTCCTCGGAGCGGAGTTTGTCGGCGTGGCCCATCATCGCCTGATCGGCGCCGTCCTCGGGGTCGAAGACCAGTTGCGTCAGCCCGTAACGATCGCGCAGGTCGATGAAGATGAGTTTGCCGTGGTCGCGATAGGAGTTGACCCAGCCGCAAAGGCGGACGGTCTGCCCGACGTGCGAATCGCGGAGGTGCCCGCAGGTGTGCGTGCGGATGAGCATGGCGCGTGGTCTCGGCGTTGAGGGTGCGAAAATACGAGGCGGTGACTATAGGAAGTCGTGCCGCGTTCTCCGCGCCATTCGATCCAGCGTGCCGCGTGTGCCCGGAAACCGTTCCAATCTCGCGGAGTCGATGTCAGGCCGCATGCCGGACGGGCGTCATGCCCCGCAGCATCGCGCCGCACGCCGCCTGGAGCGTGTGCTCCCATGCCGCGTGCAGATCGTCATCCCATTCCTCGCGCAGGAGTTCCGACATCGTCGCGATCAGAGCGTGCCGGGCGTGCTGGAGGTCGTTCGGCGTGATGCCCGCGGCGTCGGCACGCTTGCCGAGTTTCGTAAGCCCGGACTCCAGCGAACCGAACTTCGACATGTTCCGGACGATGTGCCGCAGGTGGGCGAACGCCGTCGCGTGGAACTCCTCGCTCCCCGTGGGAAGAGCCGCCCGTGCCGCGGGGCTGTCTTCTGATAGTCTCAAAAGCGCCCGGGCGATGAACGCCTCGCCGCATGGCTCGAATGCTCGAAAACTCTCCGAAACCTGCCGGGTGGCTCGAACGCCCATGTGTGCTCCTCTCTCTCCCTCCGTCGAGCGTCCCAAGGCCGACGGCCCACAACCATCGGCAACGCCTGGCAAACACTGCGATCGATTTCAACCCACGGTTGCCCGTATCGGGTTCTCGCCCGTGAGCCGGGGGGGATCGTGCGGGGCGGGCAAGGTACCGCTTCACGATTTCCCACTTCCCGGACTCGCCCACCCACGTTCGCGGGCCTGGGCGGTCCGGGGCCTAGGCTCGATCTATGACCGTGACCTATTCCTGGAAACTCCTCCGCGCCGGCGAGTTCCGCCTCGACGCGGGATCGATGTTCGGCCTGATCCCCAAGGTCGTGTGGTCTCGAAATGTTCCCATCGACGACCGCGGGCGTGTCACGCTCCAGCACAACTGCCTGCTCCTCGAAGGGGGCGGCAAGAGAATCCTCCTCGAGGCCGGGACCGGAAACAAACTCGACCCCAAGAGCAGAGACATCTTCGCGCTCGAGAATCGCTGCGTCTCCGACGCCCTCCACGAGATCGATTGTTCCGAGAACGCGATCGACCTCGCCATCATCTCCCACATGCACTTCGATCACGCCGGCGGCCTGACGCGACTGCCCCACGCCGGTGAGACCCCCGACTGGACCGGCCCAGGCTCGGCGGGCGACCACGGCGTCAAGGTCACGCTCCCCAACGCAAGGGTCGTCTGCCAGTCGCGCGAGTGGGACGACGCGATCGCGAACCGGTCGGTGATGACGCGGACCTATTTTCGCGATCACCTCGAGCCGCTCCGCGAACGGATGGTGCTCGTGGATTCGCCCCGCCCCTTCGCGACCGGCATCACGCCCGATCGCGACGAATCACCAACGCTGCCCATCGACCTCCGCACAACCGAGGTCCATCCCGGCATCCGCGTCTTCCTCACGCCCGGGCACACCTGGGGCCAGCAGGCCACGATGTTCACCGACAAGAAAGGCCGCACCGTCGTCTTCACGCCCGACGTGATGCCCACGGCATGGCACGTCGGTCAGGCCTTCAGCCTCGGCTACGACGTCGAGCCATACACCAGCATGGTCTCGAGGGGCTGGCTCCTGGAAGCGGCGGCCGAGCGTGACTGGCTCCTCATCCTCGACCACGAGCCGGGGAACCCCTGCCGACGCGTACGCCGAAACGACAAGGGGTGGTACGACCTTATCGAGGACGGCGTCTGAGCCGGGCGACCAGAGCGGGTCGGCAGGCGCTGCCCGGGCCAATGACCGTTCAGATCCACAGTTGCTCGGCCGAACCCCACGCCCCGTCGCCCACTACGATTGCCGGATTCGACGCGCCACGCCATGACGCCGCACGCCACGTCCAATCTCGCGACGACCGACTCGCCCGAGGCGAGCCCGACGCCGATGGAACCAAAGCACGCCCAATCTGAATCTGGACTTGTGCCCGCCGAGGCGACCGTGACCGAATCCGGGCACGTGCTCGTCCGCGCCAAGGCCGGCAAGCCTTCCCTCATGGATCGGCTGGATAACTACATCAGCCGTCTCTCGACGCGCAACGCCTTCTGGCAGAAGGCCACCTCGCTCATCTGGCTGCCCTATGCCTTCCGCTCGGGGATCCGCCTCCCCAAACGCCTCGACGAGAACACGTACTCCGCCGTCCTCCCCTATCGCCGCTTTAACCGCAACTGGTACAACGCGATGGCCGGCGCCTCGCTCTTGGGCAACAGCGAGATCGCCGGGGGGATGTACGTCTTCCAACTCTGTGGCGGCGAGTACACCGTCGTCTGCAAGAACCTCGAATATCGATTCCTCAGGCCGTGCTATGGCCCAGCGGTCTACAAGATCACGCCGCGCGAGGACGCCGCCGCCCTCATCGCCTCGGGCAAGGAGTTCAACCTCACCATCGACATGGAGATCGTCCAGCAGCCGATCCTCCCGAAGAAGGTGCGTCCGACGGCCGAGAAGGTCCTTCCCAAGTCCGTGGGCGAGGCCGTCGCCGGCAAGGAAAAACGCGTCGGCAAATGCGTCGCGACCTTCCACATCACGCCCAAACGCCACCAGGTGAGCAAGGGCCGGCGGATTCGGTAGAGCGGCGGGGGTTACCGCTTGATCTTCTCGGCCGCGATCTGCGCGAACGCGAGCATGTCGCTCGACCACGAGATCGCCAGAGGCGTCATCCAACGCTGCATGAGCGTCGCGAGCGGCGCACCATTCAGCCAGTTCCAACGCTTCGATCCCTCGCGCGTGGCGAGCACGAGTTGTGCCGATTCCAGGATTCCAAGGTGCTTCATCACCGCGAACCGGGTCACCGCGGGGAACGCGAGGCAGAGATCGCCCGTCGTCTTCGGGCCGTCGCGGAGCAGATCGAGGAGCGCCCGCCGCGTCGGGTCCGCGAGGGCTCGGCAGACCGCGTCGATGTCGAACTCCGTCGTGGGCATCGGAGGCGGCGTCGGCGACGGTGGATTCGACGCGGGCGCGGCGCTGCGAGCGTCCGGATCTCGCCGACGCGGATGGGTCCTTCTGACTCCTCGTGTGTTTCGTGTCATGACGAGCCCTCGCTGAGGGGAATGTAGAACTCCTCAAGGAAGCACCGCCAGGCCTCATTGGCCATTTCGGACTCGGGTGGGGACTCACCCATGATCCGATGGTGCACCGACAAGGTGCATGGCCCGTTCGACTCGTCCCCGGGGGCGCTCTCGAGCGTGAACACGATGGTCGTCACGCTCGGCCCTTCCATGAAGAACGGCCCGACCAGGTCCAACCGGTGCAGAGGCTTGAGGTACCGCACCGTCGCCCACCAGCACCCGCCGCCCTCGGGAAAGGGCCTCCACAGCATCCCGCCGGGCCTCGCCTCGAGAACAAGGCCCATGTGCTCGCGTCCCGGATAGGACCGCATCCAATCGCCCATCCGTGTTGTGAGAATCTCCCACGCGCGAGCCCGCGAGGCGCGGACGGGGACCTGCAACTTCACATCCAGCGAGAGGTGAGACGTCGGAGCCAGTCGCTCGGTCATGATCACACTCCAAACGTTGTTCCCACGAAACCCCAATGGGCTTTGACACCATTCAAGACCGATGGCTCGCGTGAGGCGAACCATCGGCACGCCCTCATCACGCGCTCGTGATGCGGTGTGGGGTCTACTTGGCCGTCAGTTCCACGTAGATGTCGAATCGCGAGAGATTGACGGTTCGATTCTCATGCCCGTTCGCCGAGATGGAGTACGTCCCGGGCGCGATCCCGACGAGGACGAACTGCCCGTCCTTGCCGCTGGTGCCCTGGGCGACGATCACATCGCCGCGAGTGAGCGTGACCGCGGCGCCCACGATCTCGCCGCCGGTTGATTCGGATGTGACACGACCGGCGATCGTCCCGAGGATGCTGGGAATCGGGAAGACGCCGCTCGATTCGGGACCGCTCGCGCCCCGCGTCGTCGCCAGGCTCGAGCCGGAGACCCCGGCCCCGGCGATGAGCATGCATGGGAGCACTGAACAAACGATGAACTTGTTTCGCATCTGTGGCCTCACTTTCACTTTCAAACACACCCCCAGGAGCGGGGACAATCATGTGACCATATGGTCACATGTTTTCCCTGTCAACCAAAATCTGTTTCCGGGTACCATGTGGCATGCCGACGCGCGAAACCGGTTCGGGAGATGGTCGTCGGCCAGCCGCGGCCGAGCGGGGCTTGAACCCAACACACCCGACCGTTGAGGCGAAACCGGGTTCTTCAGTCGGCGGGCAGGCCGCGAGTTCTCCGCGCCGGTTCGCGTCCATCCTGTCGCACGTCTCGCGCGACCACGTGCGCGAGACGGTGGACGTGCTCGCGGCGTTCGGGACCCGGCACACGCTGTCCCCCGACACCGATCCCGGGCGCGGGAACGCGGCGGCGCGGCGTTGGATCAAGCGAACGCTCGAGTCCTTTGCCGCGTTGCCCGGATCGCGATTGAGCGTGATCGAAGAGGAGTTCGACGCCGAGCCTTCAACGCGGTTGCCCCTGGGCGCCAGGATCGTGAATCTGCTGGCGATCATCCCGGGTGTCGATCCTGAGGCTTCGCGCCGGGCGACGTATGTGATGGCCCATTACGACAGCATGACGGCCGACCCGCTGGATTCGACGAGCGACGCGCCGGGTGCCGACGACAACGCCTCGGGGTGTGCGCTCGCGATCGAGGCGGCGCGAGTGCTCTGCACGGCCCCGCTTTCGGGCACAGTCGTGATCGTGCTCACCGGTGGCGAGGAGCAGGGCTTGCTGGGGGCGGCCTTTCGCGCGTCGGCTGCGGCGGCTTCGCGGTCGTTGCACGTGCATGCCGTGCTCAACTGCGACATCGTCGGCGATCCATCGGGTCCGGCCGGCTCGATCCATCCCGCACGGCGCGACGTGGTGCGTGTCTTCTCGGAGGGCGTGCCGATGGCGGCCGATGACGCCTCCCGGACGATGTTCCGATCGAACGGGCTGGAGAGCGACTCGCCCTCGCGCGAGTTGGCGCGATTCATCGTCGACGTCGCTCGATTGGAGATGACCGACGTCGCGCCGATGCTGGTCTTTCGCCCGGATCGGTTCCGTCGCGGCGGCGATCACACGCCGTTTGTCACGAGGGGCATCCCGGCGGTGCGCTTCACCGAGCCCGACGAGCACTTCTCGCGCCAGCACGCGCGCGTGGATCGCTCGATCGAGCGCGGCGACCTCCCCCAGTTCGTGGACGCGGAGTATCTCGCGGGCGTGACGCGGCTGAACGTCGCGGCGCTCTGCCACCTCGCGAGTGCGCCGCCCGCGCCCGATCGTGTGCGAGCCGGGCACTCGCCGACCGGCTCGGGGACGCTCGTGCGATGGACGCCGATCGCGTCGGGCGCTCGCCACGAGGTCGTCTGCAGACTGACGACCGACGCGATGTGGCGATGGGTCTTCCCTGCCGATGGTGATGACTTTGCAATGGTCGATCTGTGCCTGGATGATCACATCTTCGGCGTGCGGGCGGTGTCGACGGAGGGCGTGGCGGGAGTGCCGCGTGTGGCGATTCCGAGCACGGAGTAATCCGATCTCGAATGCACAATCTGGTTATCGGTCGGGCGTCTCTAAGTGCAAAAACCAGCATTCTTGAGTCGGTGCGGGGAAATTCCGATTTCCTGATGATGTGGCGTGCCCGAGTGTCCGACGTAGCCCCAGGCGCGGGGGAGTGATTCCGTGCCTTTGGTGTTTGGAAGACCAGGAGTCGGCGTGATGAACACGACAAACGAGCGCATCGGCGACAAACTGCTGGCGGCCGGCCTCATCTGCGATGAGGATCTCGTGGCCGCGGTGCACGTCCAGCAACGTTGCGGCGGTCGCCTTGGACCGTTGCTCGTGGCGCTCGGCTCGGTCTCGCAGGCGTCCATTGACCGAATCTGGCGCGAGTCGCACGTCGATCCGCATCTCTCGGCACGGATCGGGCGTGTGATGTCGGAATGCGGAATGGACGGCATCACACCGGAGTTCGAGTTCGCGAAGATCTATCGGCGCGACACCATCGTCGAGAACATGATGAAAGGCTCCATGGTCGAACGGACCGAGGTGGAGATCGACGGGCTCGCGACGATGACGCTCGGTGAGTTCACCTCGCCCCAGTTCGTGTTCGAGATCAACGCGAAGACCAACGAGTGCGAGATTCCCGCGGGCGACGAGCAGAAGGTCCGTGCGTGGCTTAAGGGTCTGGATCGCAGCCGCGTGAACTCGAAGGCGGCGTGATCGAAACTCCGGATGTCTGGGTTCGATCTCGCGGCTGTTGCGGCTAAGCCCGGGCCGCGCTTGGTCCGACAACGCGGCAGGCCACGGCGACCGCAAGCCCCAGCGCGACCGTCCACCACGTTTGTGTGACAACACACAGTACCGAGGCGAGGATCAGCGTGACGCCGACCACGGCGGAGCACGGGCGCCCCGCGCGATTGAAGATTGACATCACGCCGACGACGAGCATGAGTCCGCTGACGATTTCGAAGAGACCAGACATGGCACAACTCCCCAGACACGGATGGGGCGGGCCAGTACGATTCGAGATCCTTTCGGCGCGTGCCAGCCTGTCACCAACTCACGAGACCGCGATTGTGACGGAAACGTCCCACGATTTCAAGTCGCGGGGCGGGAGTTTCACGAGTTTTCGTGCCCTGCTGACACGATGCGAAACAACTGCGAACAGTCAAGTTTCCCATCTTTACAACTTTGATTCGTGCCCGGTCATTCATGTCAAGTTAGGCTGTGTGATTGCTCGTACAACTGTACAGACTTTGGTGTGGGACACTTCGTGCGAGAGTCGAGGTCAGACGATGTGCCGCGCGACAGTCGCTGAGTCGAGTTGCCCGCGGAGTTGTTCGTATCCCGTGCGTCCCATGAGCGCAAAGGTCGCCTGTTTTCCGAGTTCGACGGCGGGCTGGTCGTAGGCGTCGATGCCCAGCATCAGCCCGGCATAGGCGGTGGCGATCTGCCACAGGGCCATGAACTCGCCGACGTGGTGCTCGTCGATCCTGGGGAATCGGATGGTGTAGTTCGGGCGTTTGGAGTGGGTGAGGGCGTAGGCGGTGGCCTTGAGTTCGGCGTTGAGGAGGGCGCTCATGGGCTTCCCTTCGAGATAGGCGAGGGCCTCGACGCCCAGGCCCCTGGGCATGTCCACCTTTGCGGCGAAGGACTCGACCTCGATGAGGCCGACGACCTTGTCGTTGGGGCCCTCGCGATACAACTGGATCTGGGAGTGCTGGTCTGTCGCGCCGAGGGCCTTGATGGGAGTGAAGCCCGTGAAGACGGTCTCGCCCCTGGTGTTCTTCTCCTTGCCCAGGCTCTCGGCCCAGAGTTGGCGGTACCAGTCGGCGAGGAGGTAGAGGGCGTTGGCGTAGGGCATGAGGACGTGGTTGGGCTTGCCACGCTTCCCGAGTTCGACGAGGAGGAGCGCGAGCGTGGCGGCGGGGTTCTCATTGAGCGATTCGCGCGAGCAGCGATCGTCCATCGCGGCGGCGCCGTCCAGGAGCGCGTCGATGTCGATGCCGCACATCGAGGCGGAGAAGAGGCCGACGGGGCTGAGGGCGCTGAAGCGTCCGCCGACGCCATCGGGGACGGGGAGCGTGACGAATCCCTCGTCGTTGCAGATCTTCCGCATCGTGCCCTTGGCGGGATCGGTGGTGGCGACGATGTGGCTCGCGTAGTCCTTGCCGAGAACGGCCTTGAGGCGGTCGCGGATGATCATGAACTGGGCGGCGGTCTCGGCGGTCTCGCCGGATTTGGAGACGACGTTAAAGAGGGTGCTCTTGATTCCGCCGGGGCAGGACTCGCAGAAGGAGAGGGCGCTGTGGAAGGCGTCGGGATCGACGTTGTCGAGGACAAAGAGGCGCGGGCCTCGACGCTTGTCCGCGGGGAGAAGATTGTGGGTCGAGGGGTTGAGGGCCGATTGAAGCGCTATGTTGCCGAGGGCCGAGCCGCCGATCCCGAGGACGACGAGATTCTCGAAGCGCCCGGCACGCTCGGCGACGATTTTCTTGATCGCCGACGTGTGCTCGTCGCGGGTGGGGCGAGTCCAGAGGTTGCGCCAGCGTTCCCAGCCTGTGCCACGGGACTTGGTGAGGGATCGGGTGAGTTCGGCCATGCGGGCCGCGTTGGGGCCTTTGGGGTCGAAGGTGGCGGCGTCGAGGCCGTGCTGGGCGACGGCGTTGGAGAGGCAGTTGGTGTAATCGATTTTGAGCATGGCGCAGGGTAGGGCGTGGCGGGTTGACGCCGGGATCGTGCCATGTGTGCAGTGGCGGATACCCTGTCGTCTCATGTTCCCCGAGATCGAGAAGATCCTGATCGACGAGCTTCGGATCGCCAACCGCGTGGACGAGATCGGCCAGCGGATCACGGCGGACCTGCGCCCGCTGATGGCCAAGGCCGAGCAGGGTGGGCAGGAGTTGCGCCTGACGCTGATCCCGATCCTGACGGGGTCGATGGTCTTTGTGGCCGACCTGATCCGAAGGCTGCCCGTGAAACTGCGTCTGGAACTGATCGGCGTGTCGAGTTATCCGGGAAAGAGCATGGAGTCGAAGGGCGTCTCGATCAGCCACGAGTTGCCGAAATCGCTCGAGGGGCAGCACGTGCTGGTGGTGGACGACATTCTCGACAGCGGCGCGACGCTGGACGTGGTGACGCGGCTGATCAAGGAGCAGCGGCCGGCGAGCCTGCGGACGTGCGTGCTGCTTCGCAAGCCTGGCAAGGCGCGGGTGGACGTGAAGGCGGACTATGTCGGGTTTGATATTCCCGACGAGTTTGTGGTCGGGTATGGGTTGGATTACGACGGGTTCTATCGGAATCTGCCGAGTATCGCGACGCTGAGGGCTGAGGCGTTGTGACTTGGGATTGTAATTCGTGTGCGATGGTCGGTGGCTCTCTCGGCCGATGAACTCCACGATGAACGTCACGATGCTCGACGCGTCACGACACGAGGGGCAAGATGTTCGGACCAGGCCGAGCGCGTGGTTTGTCGCGCTCTCGTCGTGGCGATCGGTCGTGCTGCTGGGAATCGTCGCGTGGGGGGCGTGGGCGATCGCCGGGCGGACGGCCCCGGCTCGCGCGGGGGTGATCGGGGCGTATGGCATTCTGGTCGTGGTGCTGCGTGTGGTCTGGGCCGTGCTCGACTGGTGGTCGCGGGAATACACGCTGGGCGAAGAGCGCGTGCGGGCGACGTGGGGCGTGGTCCGGCGGAATAGCGTGGAGATGGATGTCGCGCGGATTCAGCATCTCGTGGTGACACGGTCCCTGGCGGAGCGTGTGCTCGGGCTGGGGACGATCCGGGTGACGTCGGCGGGGTCTGATGGCGTCGGCGTGGTGTGGCGATCGGTTGTGGGCGTTGACGGACTTGTGGCGAAGATCCGCGAGCGGTCGGACGGCGCGCGCGTAGCGATGCGGGCGGTGGTGATCGGGTTGGCAGGGGGCATCGGGGCGGGGAAGTCGAAGGTAGCGCGCGCGTTCGAGGCGCTGGGGTGCCTGGTCTCGGATTCGGATGCCGAGGCGAAGGCGGCGTTGGAGTTGCCCGAGGTGCGCGCGCAACTTCGTGAGTGGTGGGGGGAGAAGGTCTTTGATGCCGAGTCGGGGAAGGTGAGCCGGCGGGCGCTGGCGGATGTGATCTTCGCGGATGCGGAGGCGCGGCGGCGGCTCGAGGGGCTGACGCATCCGATCGTGCGGGCGCGGCGGGATGAGATGGTCCGGCGGGCGACGGCGGAGGGGCGACCCGGAGTGGTGGTGGATGCGCCGCTGCTCTTTGAGGCGGGGCTGGACAAGGAGTGCGACGTGGTGATCTTTGTCGACGCGCCGCGGGAGATCCGGCTGGAGCGGGTCCGGAGGACGCGGGGGTGGACCGAGGAAGAACTGGACCGGCGGGAGAAGTCGCAGATTTCCCTCGATGAGAAGCGGCAAAGATCCGATGAAGTGATCGTGAACGATGGCGGGATGGACCGTCTGGAGTCGATCTCTCGGACCATTCTGGAGAAGACTCGCGGGCGGATCGTGACCGGGGCGAAGGGCGAGCGGGTTTGACGCGTATGGAACGGGGCGGGACCTTTGGACTTGCCTTGGGCTTTGGATGGGTATACTTGTGTGTTCGCGGGGTTGTCGCGGCGGCCTGATCCGGCGTGCCTCGAGGCTCAGACAGCGAACTTCTTGACACGAATGCACTCTCGTTGAATGTCCGGCGTTGCCGTGGTGTTGGCCTTGTGCCAAGGTCACTCGGCGGCTGGGAGCGATCTCGGGAGATTCACGGTTTCGAGTCCTGGAGCAGGCGAGACCGACATGGCTTGTGGGCTGTTGCCGGTTGTCGCGTGACGCGAGTGTGAAGACTTGCAGTCACACGGATTGCCGGGCGTCACGTCGATTCCATCGCCCGTGCCCACGCGGGTGATGTTCACTCTTCAGTTCTGTGTTTTTTTCTGCGGGCGTGCTCTGGCGCGACCGCGAGGCGGCCAAGGCCGAGTGTTCTGCAAGCGAGAAGTTTCATGGCGAAGTCGACCACCACGGATGAGAAAAAGAACGCCGACAAATCCACGACCCGCGGGCGTGTGAGGCAGGGGACCCCGGTCCGCAGCACGTCGGCGGCGGCCGCAGCGGCGAAGGCGATTGAGCCACCGGCCCGCGCGACCAAGGCCGCGGATCGGACGACCGAACCCAAGCCCGAGCCGAAGCCCGAGCCCAAGTCCGAGCCACGCTCGGAGTCCCGGAGCGAGAGCCGGAGTGACTCACGCTCGGAAACTCGTTCAGAAGGGCGTTCGGAGGGTGGATCGTCCGAGGGCCGCGGCACTGGCGGACGAGGTGAGATCCGAGGCGAGGGCAACGGCGGTCGCGAGAGTTCACGCGACAGTGGCTCGCGTGAAGGTGACAGACGCGAGGGCGGCCCGCGTGATCAGGGATTCCATTCGCAGGGACAGTCGTTCGGCGGGCAGGGCGGCTTTGGGCACAATGACCGCGGCTTCCGGCGGAAGAAGAAGCGTCGCAAGGGCGGCGGCGGGGGCATGGGCTTCGGCGGGTTCTCCAGCCGGTCGCACGATCCCTCGCTCCCCAGCGATGAGGAACTCGAGCGCGAGGCGGCGGAACTCGACCGGATCGCCAAGAGCGTGGACTCCAAGGCGCTGGGCGAGGCCGTCAGCATCAATGACCTCCAGCAGATGGAGGAGAAGGAACTCTACAAGGTCGCGGATCGCGAGGGGCTGGAGGAGTATCACGACCTGCCCCGGCAGGAACTGGTGCTGAAGATCCTCAAGGCCCGTGCGGCCCGCCAGGGATTGATGTTCGGCGAGGGCTCGCTCGAGGTCATGCCCGACGGGTTCGGATTCCTGCGCTCGGCGGAGCAGAGTTATCTCCCCGGCGCGGACGACATCTATATCTCGCCGTCGCTCGTCCGGAGATTCGGGCTGCGTCGCGGGATGGTGGTAAAGGGGCTGGTGCGGCCTCCCAAGGAGAGCGAGAAGTACTTTGCGCTCCTGCGTGTGGACCAGGTGAACGGTCGTTCGCCGGCGAAGGTCCACGAGATGAAGAACTTCGAGGAGTTGACGCCTCTGCACCCGGAGGAGCGGTTCGTGCTGGAGACGGACCCGAGCGAGATCGAGTGCCGGGTGGTGGATCTGGTGACGCCGATCGGGAAGGGTCAGCGCATGCTGATCGTGGCCCCGCCGCGCACGGGCAAGACGGTCCTGATGCAGAAGATCACCAAGGCGATCACGAGGAACTATCCCGAGACGCACATCATCGTGCTCCTGGTGGACGAGCGCCCCGAGGAAGTGACGGACTTCAAGCGCAACTGCTCCGGGCCGATGGTCGAGGTGGTGGCGTCGACGTTCGACGAGCAGTCGTCGAGGCATGTGCAGGTCGCCGAGATGGTGATCGAGAAGGCCAAGCGGATGGTGGAGTTCGGCGAGGACGTGGTGATCCTGCTCGACTCGATCACGCGACTCGCTCGCGCGTACAACGCCGAGATGCCGCACTCGGGCAAGATCATGACGGGCGGTCTCGATAGCAACGCGCTGCAGCGCCCCAAGAAGTTCTTCGGCGCGGCCCGCGCGATCGAGAGCGGCGGGAGCCTGACGATCATCGGGACGGCGCTCGTGGACACCGGATCCAAGATGGACGAGGTGATCTTCGAGGAGTTCAAGGGGACGGGCAACGCCGAGTTGCACCTGGACCGCAAACTCGTCGAGAAGCGGATCTGGCCGGCGATCGACGTCTCGGCGTCGGGGACGCGGCGCGAGGAACTGCTGCTGGACCCCAAGGAACTGGAACTGGTCTATCGCCTTCGCAAGGTCCTCTCGGACATGAACGTGGTCGAGGCGATGGAACTGCTCAAGGGCAAGATGAAGAAGGTCAAGACCAACGCCGAGTTCCTCATGACGATGGCGCTGGGTTGAGAGACTGGTTTCAGGTCGTGATGGTGCCGTCTGGTCGAACCCTGGCGCGGGTTGCACCATACAGTCGTGCGTGATCGTCTCGGCCCGATTCCATCGCGGTGCTCTGCTGGTTCTCGCTACGGCGTGGGCGGCGGCGATGGCGTCGGCGGGGTTCTGGGTGACGCTCGAGGCGCCGCGGATGTTCTCGTCGATCCCCGGGGCGATCCGGATCCAGATGGGCCTCGCGGGGATTCTGGGCGGCGCGTTTCTGTTCATGGTGCTGGTCGCGGACCGATTGTTCCCACGGGCCGACCGTCGTGTGGTGACGGCGGCGGAGGCGATCACGTTCCTGGGCTTTCTGGTCGGGCTGATCGTCTCGGGTGTCTGGCTGGTCAGCAGCGGAGGCATGGGTTGAGTTCCACAATTGCACGGCGTGCCGCGAGGCGTGGTGTGGCGCGGGTCTTGATCGCCGTGGGCGCGATGGGGGCGTTCGGCGCATGGACGCCCGTCGCGTGGTCGCGGATTGAGTCGCCTCGAGAGGTGGAAGCCGCCGCGGCACCGACACTCGTGGAAGTGACCTCGGACGCTCTCGCGATCGTCGCGCTCATGGATCTTCGCGCGATGCAGCGTCCCTCGGCGGACGACTATGCCGCGGCGTACTTCATGCTCGAGGAAGCGCTTCGACTTCGGCCCGGCGATGTGTCGCTCGCCAGACGGGCCGCGGAGGCCGCGTACAACTGGGGCGAGGCGGCGTCTCTCGATCGGGCCACGCGCCGCGTGATCGAACTCGACCCGGCGGACTCGGTCGCGAAGTTACGCCTGCTCTCCTCGACGTTCGCGCGGTTGCAGACGGCCGACGAGCGGATTGCGGCGTATGAACGCGTGCTCGGTGCGGCGGGGGCATCCCTGGATCCCGCGATTCGCAGCCGATTGGCGCTCGATGCCGCACTCCTGAAGCGTGAGCAGGGCGACGAGGGAGGATTCGGGAAACTGCTCGCGCAGGCGATCCGGTTGGACTCGACGAACAAGGACGCGGCGCTCCTGGCGCTCACGGTCTATGAGCAGCGTGTGGACGCGCGGTCCGGGCGGTGGGATCTCCTGTCGAATCTGCTGTATGCGGATCCGCTCGATCCGAACACGCATCGCCGCCTGGCGATCGAGTTCGCGAGAGCCGGGGCGTGGGGGGCGGCCAAGCGGTTTCATTCAAACGAACTGGACCTGCGGTCGCTTGCGGCGGAGCGGCTGAGCCGGGAGTCGTCGGTCGAGGCGTACGTGCTGCGCTGGCTGACGTCGACGCCGGAGGAGGTCTATGACGCGCTCGATCTGGAAGTGTCGAAGCAGCGTGCCGAGGTCGCGCGGGTGCGAAAGGCGCGCGAGGAGGCGCTGCTCCCGACGGATAACTTGCCCGCGGAGGACGACATCCGGTTGAGCATCGAGTACGAGCCGATCCGGATCGCGTGCGCGATGGCGATGGGAGATGCCGACCGCCTCGCACGCGCGATGGCGGATCTCAAGGCCACGGTGGACACCAACGCGATCAACCTTCTCGACCCGCTCAAACGCCCCGAGGGGATGAGCGAGGAGGATGTGAAGGGGACCATCCGGCGGAGTTGGGCGACGCTCACCTGTTGGCGCGCGATCACGGGGATCGATGCTGAGGCGATCGAGGCGGATCTCCCCAAGGCGATCGAGGGTCTGGAGTCGGCCGATCCCGAGGCGCAGGCGCTGCGTGCGTTGGCTGTGGCGCGGAGCGGCTCATCGCCGGCGAACGCCGACGACCTGGGCGATTCCGTCTGGATCGCATGGTCGCGGGCAATCTCGGGGGAGCGAGCCAGCGACACGGCGACTCGCGTGCGAGGGCTGCGCGGGGCGTGGAGCGCCTCGCCCTTGTCGCCGGCGGGCGCGATCGCGAGCCTCAAAGCGCGGGCGCTCATGGAATCGTCAGGAATCGCGTGGAAGGACGCCGAGGCGGCCGACGCGTTCGCGGAAGGGATCCCGGCGTGGGTCGATCTGATGATCCGCGAGCCGAAGACCTTCGAGACGCTGAGCGTGCAGGTGATGCCAACGTCGGCGGGGGCGCTCGATCGAGCGATGGCGAAGGTCAAACTCAGGAATATCTCTCGGATCCCGCTCGGACTGGGCGTGGGCAAGCCGATCAACTCGCGAGTGATGTTCGCGCCCTCATTCTCCGCGGGGCCTGATGTCTTTATCTCGCTGGTCTTTCCGGAAGTGCTTGATTGCGCCCATCGGCTTCGGCTGAACCCCGGCGAGTCGCTCGAGGCGGAGTTCCCGCTCGAGATCGGGCCGACGGCATGGGTGTCTCAGACGGCGTCGGGCGTGGCGACGCGCACGAGGTGGCGCGTGCTCCAGGGATTCGTGGATCTTCCGGGCGGAGGGCGAGATAAAGGACCCGGCTGCGTCGAGACCCAGACCGAGTCGATCGTGCGGGGCGCGATCCCCGAGGCGAGGCAGACACCGGCGGAACTGGTCGAGCGTGTGAAGACTGCGGCGTCGCGCGATCTGCCCACGCTCCTCACCGCGGTCCGTGCGGTGTTCGCCATGAGAGAAGGAATCACGACCGAGGCGGGCGGGCTTGAGACGCTCGCGGGGGCATTGGCGACGGCGTATCCGACGTGGGACGTGGCGTCGCGCCGATGGGCGATCGCGGCGCTTCCGCCATCGGGTGAGATCCCATCGCTGAAGGCGTTCGATGATGCCGTGCTGAACGAGGCCGAGGTCTCGCTGCTCGGGCTGGTGATCGTGACTCGGGCGGCGTCGGCAGACCTGCCGATCTTTGAGCGGGCGAGCGCGAGCGGCGACGCGGATTTGCGTTTGCTCGTGGAGATCCAGAGGCGGCGCCTCGCGGATGGGGGTCGGCCGTATGCCGTGCGCGGCACGGGACTCGCGGGAGGTGTGGGCGCGGCGATTCGTTTCCGTGATTTGGGCGTGGTGCTCCGGCCACAGGGCGTGCCGGCCGCGACGGGCGCCGGAACCCCGACAGGGCCGTGATGCCTTCACCCGTGCCCAACACCGGCAAGGAGCGCGCCCGGGTCGTGCGTCAGGTGGTCGGGTTCGCGATCGCCACGATACTCATCGGGCTGGCGGGGGCGATGGTGTGGCGTGATCGCGAGGCAATCTCGATGATCCGACGCGCCATTACCGCGGGGAATGCGCCCAGGCTCGCGGGGGTGTGGGGGCTGGTGGCGCTGAATCTCGTGTGCACGAGCGCGACGTTCTGGTTTCTTACGCCGCTCGACAAGCATGGGCGAGCGCGGGTCGGCGCTCGCGAGTTGTTCTTCCTGATCTGTGGGGCGAACCTGAGCAACTACCTGCCGCTGCGCGCGGGGATGCTGGGGCGGATGGCGTATCACCGGACGTACAACGCGATCCCGGTGCGTGAGTCGGCGGTGATTCTTTTCCGGTCGCTGCTGCTCTCGGCGGGCGCGGTGCTGACGCTCGCGTTTCTTGGCGCGACGGTTCTGCGCCCGGATCGCGGGATCGTCGCGTGGGCGCAGGTGGGCGCGGTTGTGCTGCCACTCATCGCGGCGTTCGGCGTGGCGATTCTCATGCGCCATCAATCCGGTGGGCGGGGCGGCGTCGCGCGCACGGCGTTGGCCTTCGCGGCGCGGTACGCCGACATGCTCTGCTGGGCCGCGAGATACGCGATCGTCTTCTCGGCGGCGGGCCTGGATCTCTCGTGGTCGCAGGCGATCGCCTACACCGCGATCGCGCAGGTCTCGATGACGATCCCGATCGTGGGAAACGGGCTGGGCCTGCGCGAGTGGATGATCGGCGTGGTGGGGGCGGTGCTTCCGGTGTGGGCGGTCGGGACGGTCTCGATGACGACGCGCGACCAGCGACTGGCGGCCGAGTTGGTGCACCGAGGCGTCGAGTTGCTTGCGATCCTCCCTCTAGGCATGATCGGGGCGATGTGGGTCGCTAGACGCGTGGCCAGGGGCAGGCAGGGAACGAACGCCGTGGAACCCGATGGATCGGCGAGCATCGAACAAGACGGGAACGCCCCATAATCGTTCGGTGCTGGGGTGTTCGGCGGGCGTGAGTTGCCGTCAATTGACCGCGATTCAAGGGTGTTGTGCGGTCGCGACGAAGTGATGCAGGGGTCGAGGTGATGTGGCGGTGTATGGGAGCCGGGGCGGGGCTCGTGCGAATCGGGTGGTGGGCAGTCCAGGGACGGGCACGATGGTGAACAAGATCGAGCAAGACCATCAACGCTTCCGGCAGATCGTCCGGGGGAAGATCCGTAAGGACCTTCGGCGGTTCCTGTCGCGAGGCGATCTCATCGGCAAGGAGGGCGGGCGGTACGTCTCCATCCCCGTCCACGACATTGACATTCCCACGTTTCGGTATGGCGACAACTCCGGCGGCGTGGGCATGGGTGAGGGCGAAGAGGGCCAGAGCGTCGGCCAGGGGAACAAGGGCCAGGGCGGCGAGCAGGAGGGACAGCACCTGCTCGAGGTCGATGTCTCGATCGAGGAACTCGCGGACATCCTCGCGGAGGAGTTGAGCCTCCCTCGCATCCAGCCGCGCGGGCAGCATCGCATCACCTCGATCCGCGACAAGTACACGGGGATCCGACCGGTCGGGCCGGCGTCGCTGCGCCACTTCAAACGCACGTATCGCGAGGCGCTCAAGCGGCAACTCACGCTTGGGACGTACGACCCCGAGAACCCGGTGATCATCCCGATCAAAAACGACCTTCGCTTTCGCACGTGGAGCGAGGTGAAGAAGCCCCAGAGCAACGCCGCGATCGTGTACATGATGGACGTGTCGGGTTCGATGGGCGACGAGCAGAAGGAACTCGTGCGTCTGGAGGCGTTCTGGATCGACACGTGGCTTCGCCGAAACTATGAGGGGATCGAGAGCCGGTACATCGTGCACGATGTTCGGGCCGCCGAGGTTGATCGCAAGACGTTCTTCAGCGTGAAGGAGGACGGCGGGACTCGGATCTCGTCGGCGCTCTACTGCGCGAAAGACCTGCTCAAGGCCCACTATGACCCGACGGACTGGAACGTGTACCTCTTCCACTTCTCGGATGGCGACAACTCGTCCGATGCCGACAATCGCCTGTGCGTGCAGTTGCTCCAGCAGGATCTGCTCCCGATCTGCAACATGTTCGGGTATTGCCAAGTGGCGTCGGCGTATGGGAGCGGGAGTTTCCTGGGCGTCCTGAACGAGGCCTTCCCGACCGGCGAGTCCGATGAACTTGGTCCCCGCCTTGTGACGGCGAAGGTGAACTCGCGAGACGACATCCTCGACTCGCTGCGCACGTTCTTCAAGGCGGGTCGATAGCGCGGCGTAGAGTCCTTGGAGAATGATTCGCTGAATCTCGGATCGGCGAGTGAAGCGTCGAGTGGATCGGGGCGGAGCCGAGCGTGCTGTTCTTCATGTTCTATGCCGTGATCGTGTGGTACGTCATCGCCAGATATCGGCGGACGGTGTGGGGCTTTGCGCTCACGATCGCGTCGGGCCTGGGCGTCGCGATGGTGGGGTATGTGCACTACGAGATCGGGCGATGGTCGAACGGACGCATCCAGATCACGCTGATGCAGGAGATCCTCTATCCGTATGGCGGATTTGTCGTGCTGATGGGGCTGTACATCGCGTGTCTGCCGCGAAGGTCGCCCGATGGACACTGCGGCTCGTGCGGGTACAACCTGGCCGGGTTGGAAGAGTCAGAGACGAGTGTTCCGGCTCGCGCCGGCGACGGCGAATCGCTCGAGCGAGGCGAGGGCATCATGTGCCCGGAGTGCGGCGTGTGGCGGCCGGCTCCCGAGCCGCAGTTCACGGCCCAAGCATCACCATGCGGTGTGAGCGCGCGCGTGGCGCGAACGTCTGCGTCGATGAGTCCGTTGAACCGTTCAGCCGCGGATCACGCGATACGCGATCCCGAGCAGCAGGATCAGCCCCGGCATCCCCGCGATGAGGACCCATCGGAGGATCGAGAGTTTCTGGTCGGTGAGCGGGATCACGACCGGCAGCGTGCGTGAGATTGGGCTTTGGGCGATGGAGTCGTCCTGGTTGCAGAGCCAGGCGACGGCGGCCTCGAAGAACTCGGTATTCCCGGGGTTCCGCGCGACAAGGCGTCCGTCGATCGTGACCGCACGCTGGGCGACGGCATCGATGAACCACCCGTTCGAGCCGACGACCACGAGACGCTGCGGACCTTTGGAGGTCTCGCGCTCGGCGGCGGCGGCGAGAACCCAGTCACGCGTGAGCAGGCTCAACCCCGAGGGCGACTCGCGATCATCGCGTCCCTCGTTGTACTCGGGCTTGTTGGGCATCATGGCGCGCTGTTCGGCACGGGCCTGGTAATACTGCAGCCACGCCGACTCGGCCCAGACGTTGGTCTGCGGCGCCTTCTGCACGATCAGCGGCTCGATCGACACGTTGTCGCCGGGCGGGTTCTCGCTCCGCACGATCGGGAGCGGCCAGAGCAGATACGTCGGCAGGCCCGCGATGGCGCGGCTGATCGGGTGGCGTCCCTGCGGGGGCTGCACGAGAACGCCCGGCTCGACGAGACGCCCGCGCCCGGAGGTCGGCGTCTCGACCATGAGCGGACGCGCGGAACTGATCGACATTCCGAACTGGGCGAGGATCGCGGCGAAGGGGTCCTTGTCGCCGATCGTCGGAAGCGTCGAGGGATTCAGGCTCAGGAGCACGCGCTGATTGTCGACGACGAGTTTGGAGACGACCTCCGCGAGTTTGGAGGCTCGCTGCTGCCCCGGTTGCTCGTTGGGTCCGCCCGCGGGGGCCGTGGCGTCGGGGGGAATCGTGACATAGACGACGGGCTTTGGCCTCGCGGGATCGGTCGGCGGGAGTTGCGGCGATTCCTGGAGCAGGCAGGGCCACTCGACGGTGTCGATCCCTCGGGTGTTGAGGCGCTGGATGAGCAGATCGAGGAATCTGAACTGGTCGAGGTACGCCCGAGGCTCGGCGTGGACGAAGACGACGATGGGCGCGGGTGTGCCGCCGATCGCGGAGAGCGCCGACGCGAAGAGTTCCTCAGCGCGACGCCCGACATCCACCGGTGATGCCTGCGTGGAGTTCATCCAGGGCGTGGTGGGGAAGAGCGCGTCGAGGTCGATCCCGATGAGCGAGCCGGATTCGGGTCCGAGCGCCAGACCGACGCTTCCCATACGCAACGCGGCGGTGATGCGGAGGACATCGGGGCGGATGAGGTGGGCGAGGGGCTCGGCGGCGAGGGAGAGTTGGTCGCGGACATGCTCGGACCGTGTCGCGGCGGACTGGAGTTGCTCGATTCCCGCGGCGGCCTTCCCGCTCGCGATGAGTGCTCGGAGGTCGCGGGCTAATCCACTCAGGTTCGACGCGGCGAGTGTGGCGGCGGCGCGGATCACGCCCGCGGCCTTGTCGGTCTCGGGAAGGGGGATGTCCGCCGTCCGCTCGGCGAGCGCGTCGGTTGCGCTGCTGGCGGCGGTCTCGAGATCCGTGGCCGTGACTCCGGCGGCGCCCGCGGCCTGCTCGAGTTGCAGGCGGAGTTGCGAGTCTTCTTGAGTCGAGCCGGAGATCCGGTTTCGGGCTTCGAGCAGGTCGGCGGCGAGGCCCTCTCGCAGCGTTTTGGCGCCGGCGGCGACCATGCCATTCGCCGCCTCGACCGCCGCCTTGGCGTTGTCGAGTTTCTGCTGATCGCGCGCGACAAGGTCGGCGACGAGCGAGGCGTATTCGGCCTTGCCGTTCGATGAGTTGGTGTCGATCCATCGTGAGCGGACGTTGGGCGAGGCCATCTCGAACTCACGGAGAACGTCGGCGACGCGCTGGCGAGCCTGGGGATCGACCTCGGTCGAGAACTGGTGGGCGAGGATGATCTCGTGGTTGCCCGAGAGTCGCCCGAGGAGTTTTTCCGTGCGCGGCGCGAGCGCCTGGGACTTTGTGGCCGTGAGGTCCCAACGCTTGGGGAACTTCTCCGCGAGCACGTTGAGCATGACGGCGCACGCGGCGACGGCCAGGACGGCAAGCCCAACGCCCATCGAGAGGCGCGCCGGGCGGACCCACAACACGGCGGGCTTTGATGCGGCGGCCTTGGGCTCGGGGGCTGGCGCGGGTGTGTTGGATTGATGGGGGGTCGGCGTGCTCATCCGCGCCATCTCCTGGAGTGGACGGAGGCGAAGGCGAGCGTGATCAGGAGGGCGATCGAGGAGACGAAGAAGATAAGGTGACGCGTGTCCACGACGCCCTTGGCAAAGTCACGCGTGCGGATGTCGAGCGAGAGCAGGTCGGCGATCGGGCGGACCCAGGCGGGCCCGTTGTGTATGGCGACCGCGGGCCCCGCGAGGAACGCGATGAGCACGAAGAGCGTCGCGAGGAAGGCGAGCGTCTGGTTCGCGGTGAGGGACGAGATGAAGAGCCCAATCGCGAGGTAGAACGAGCCGAGGAGGACAAGGCTGAGATAACCCGTGAGAATCGGTCCGATCTCGGGCTTGGGGTCGCTGGCCTTGAAGAGCACGAGCGAGAGCACGACGCTGGGCAGGCCCATGATGAGCAGGAAGAGGAACGCGCCCAGGAACTTGCCCAGGACGAGGGAGAGGTCGCCGACGGGCGAGGTGGCGAGGGCCTCGAACGTGCCGCTGCGATACTCCTCGCTGAAGAGTCGCATGGAGATCGCGGGGACGACGGGGATAAGGAGCCACCCGGAGAGCGTGAAGAAGCCGCGCATCGTCGCGGGATATCCCGGCACGAGCGTCTGCAGCGTGAAGAGCGTGCCGCAGAGCAGCGCGAAGAGGGCGAGAACGATCCACCCGGCGGGGAGCCTGAAGAACGAGCCGCACTCTCGCGAGGCGATGGCGTGGACGCGGGCGATCATGCCGGCACCGCCCTGGCCTGCTCGGGGGCCTCCTCGACGAGTTTCAGGAAGATCTTCTCGAGCGTGGGGACCTCATGGCGCAGTTCACGGATGAGCACGCCCGCGTCGAGGGCCGCCTGGGCGATCTGCTCGCGAAGGTCCGGCGCGCCGGGCTTGGCGGCGAGCATCCAGATCGACCACCCCTGCACCGTCGCGGCCCGGTCGGGCGTGTCGGGCTGGATGTCGGCGATGTGCGGGATGTTCTGCCAGACCTTGTACATGCGATCGTCGTCGCCGGGGCGTGAACGCCGGCACTGGACGACGTACGACGCACGCTCGCGCGCCTTGGCGACGAGGGCGGCGGGGTCTGCGTCGGCGCGGACCTCGCCCCGCGCCATGATGATGACGCGATTGCACAGCCGCTCGATCTCCGCGAGGATGTGGGAACTCACGAGCATCGTGCGCTCCTTCGAGAGTTCCTTGATGAGTTCGCGTGTCTCACGGATCTGGCTCGGGTCCAGCCCGTTGGTCGGCTCGTCGAGGACCAGCACGGGCGGCTCGTGCAGCAGGGCCGCCGCGAGGCCGACTCGCTGCTTGTACCCCTTGCTCAGTTTTCCAACGCGTCGAACGGCGACGTCACCCAACCAGCAGCGGTCGATGGCTCGACGAACGGCCGAGGCACGCATCGCCCGATCCATGCCATACAACCGCGCTCGATAGGTCAGGTAGTCCACGGTCCTCATCTCGGGATAGAGCGGGGCGGCCTCGGGGAGGTAGCCGACACAGCGTCGCGCCGCGAGGGGCTGCTGGAGGGCGTCATAGCCTCCCACGCTCACCTGCCCGCTGTCGGGGGTGGAGTACCCCGTGATCATGCGGATGGTCGACGTCTTCCCGGCCCCATTGGGACCAAGAAGACCTGCAACCTGTCCGGGCACGAGTTCGAACGTAATGCCACGAACCGCATGGATCTTCCCGAACTTTTTATGAACACGTGAAACGGTGATCATCGGCTAGCGTCCAATATCGGTATGGACGTGGGACGCGCAAGAGTGAGAAGGGTTCAAGGAATCACTTTCGTATTTTGTTCGCATGATGACGCCGACGTGGGGGATGGCACCCTAATCTGTGGCCACAAGCGTCTCGGGGCGTGAAACACGCCGATAGTTTCAAGGACATGAATCCCGTGGGCTCCAATGACGCTTCGTGTGCTTCCGCCGATGACCGTGGAGGAAGTTCTCCATCCGGGTCGACGGCGGGGTCATCGGGAGCCCAGGCGACTGGTAGCGGCAACGACATGGACGGCGATTCGTTGACGGGCAAACCCAGGGACTACGAGCCGCGCAAGGACGCGGTCGCGTGGTCCGTTCTCATGCTCGACGCGATCGGCGAGGGTGTCTGCCTCGTGAATGTCCACGGCACGGTCCTGTGGGCGAATGAACCGATTCGAGTGTGGGGCTCGGCCTTGCTCGCCGAAGTCGCGAGAATCTGTCGCGAGAGCGGGCCCGCGTTGATCGGCGACACCAAGCCCGCACGCGAGGTCGTCCGGCATTCGGCGATGGCCTCGGTCGGCGGGAAGCACTTCGAGATGGAGTTGTGCCCGCTCGGGCCCACGAGCGTGGAGTCCTTCGCGCGCGATCCCGATTGTCCGCTTCAACTCGGACAGCCGGCGATCGCCGTCATCGTCCGCGATTCGACGGCGTCGCGCGAACTGAAGCGCCAGATCGACTCGATCGACCAGGCGGGGAGCGAACTAGTCAACCTCGACGCGGACTCGGTGCGGAAACTCAACGCCCATGAGCGGCTGAAGTTCATCGAGGAGAAGATCATCCGCTTCGCGCGAGATCTCCTGCACTTCGATCACTTCGCGATTCGTCTGCTCGATGACAAGACCGGGAAACTCGAACTGGTCATGGGGCACGGGCTGCCCCCCGAGTTCGATCTCTTCGAGATCTACCCGAAACTCGAGGGGTGCGGGATCAGCGGCTATGTCGCCGTCACCGGACGGAGTTACATCTGCGGCGACGTCTCGAAGGACGATCTCTTCCTGCCCGGCGTGTCGGGGGCGAAGTCGTCGCTGACGGTGCCCCTCAAGTTGAATGATCGCGTGATCGGGATCATGAACGTCGAGAGCCTGGTGGACCACGCCTTCACCGAGCGTGACCGGCAGTTGGCGGAGATGTTCGCGCGATACATCGCGATGTCGATGCACATGCTCGATCTTCTCGTCATCGAGCGCAGCACGACCAACCAGAGCGTCTCGGGGCGCGTCGAGGGGGAACTGGAGGAGCCGCTGCGGGACATCGCGGCCCTGGTCGAGCAGCTTCGAGCCAAGGCCGCGGGCGATCCGCACGCCTCGGCGGCGCTCGAGCGCATCGCGACCGATGTCGTCTCGATCCGCGAGCGAGTGCAAGACTGTGCGCGTGGCCCGACGACGCTCCTGGGCGTCGAGAAGGCGCTGAGCACGACCGACATCGATCCGATCTATCGCGGCAAGCGCATTCTCGTCGCAGACGACGAGCCCAAGATCCGCCAGATCCTCGATCACGTCCTTCGCCATCATGGCTGTATCGTCACGGTTTGCGAGAACGGCGCGAAGGCGATCATCGAGATCGACAAGTCCGTCGAGGCGGGCGTGCGATTCGACCTGGTTCTCAGCGACATCCGCATGCCCGACCGCAACGGCTACGAGGTCTTCTCGTCGGTCAAACGCGAGATGGAATCGACCCCGGTCATTCTGATGACGGGATTCGGGTATGACCCGCACCACTCGATCGTGCGCGCCTCGCAGGAGGGGTTGCAGGCCGTGCTCTTTAAGCCGTTCCCCGTGGAGCGATTGCTCGACGAGGCGCGCAAGGCGCTCCAGGCCTAAGCGGTTCTGCGGGTTCGGTTTGTGCATGCGGTTTACGCCGGACGTTCATTTTTTCACTTTGACAATGTTGTGTACACCCTTGGCGCATCCCTGTTGCGTGAGCATGTGACGCTTGCACTTCGCACTCAGAGCTCATGCGCGGACCTACGGTGACTCGATGGGCCGGCGCCGGCCCACGAGTGGCACGCTCGCGCGACGGCGATGCGCGAACCGGAGGTGGATCATGCAAGAGTTCATTCAGATGGCGGTCAAGCAGTTGGGCATCAACGAGCAGCAGGCCAAGAGCGCCACGAGCGGTGTGCTCGGGCTTCTGCAGAAGAACGCGCCTGCTGATGCGTTCAGCGGCGTGATGAACAGCGTGCCCGGCGCGTCCGACCTGCTCAAGGGCCTGGGCGGCAACCCCGGTGCGAGCAGTGGTGGGGGCGGCGGTCTGGGCGGATTGCTCGGGGCCGCGTCGTCGGTGCTCGGCGGCGCCAAGCAGGGCGGGAGCAGCATCCTCGGCGCGGCCGGGTCACTGCTCGGCGGCAAGGGTGGCGACGCACTCGGCGCGCTCGGCTTCCTCTCCAACTCCGGTCTGAGCCTCGACAAGGCCGGCTCGTTTGTCAATCTCCTCGCGGGCTATCTCAAAGACAAAGCCGGCGCCGGAACGGTGGACAAACTGCTTGGCGCGGTCCCCGAACTGAAGAAGTTCATCGGGTAAGACGCTCGATCAGCGCATCGCGTCCTTGAGCACCGCGGCGGCGGCGCGGCCGTTGTCGTCGTCGCGCGCGTTAGCCCAGTCCAATGCTGTCCGTCCGTCCTTGTCCTTCGCGTTGGCGTCGGCGCCGTTGTTCAGAAGGAGCAGGATCCGCGGCTGGTCGGCGGCATCGGCGGCCCACATGAGCGGCGTCACGCCATCGACGCCCGGCGTGTTGGGGTTGGCCCCCGAATCCAGCAGGAGTCGGAGCAACTCGATCGCGTTCTCGTCGCCCGCGGGGGACTTGGCGGCGTGCGCGAGGATCGTCACGCCGTCGTTGTCCGCATCGGCGATCGGCGCGCCGGCTTTCAAGAGACGTTTCGCGACATCGAGGCTCGCGTGCATCGCGGCGAGCGAGAGCGGCGTCTGCCCCCAGCGGTTGCGGGCGCGGACGTCGGCCCCGGCCTCGATCAACCGATCCACGCACGCGCCCTCGCCACGGGCGGCGGCGATCATGAGCGCGCTCCACGCCTGATCCGTCCGCGCGTCCACCGACGCTTTGGCCGAGAGCAGCGCCTCGACGCAATCCATTCCGCCCCAACCCGCGGCGAAGAAGAGGGCCGTCTTGCCTTCCTTGGAGCGAAGATCGGGATCGGCCTTGGCCTTGAGGAGCGCCCGCACCGCGTTGGGCTTGGCGCGGAGCGACGCGAGCATGAGCGGCGTCAGGCCTCGCTCGCCCGAGATCGGCGTGGGCAAGGCCGCGTTGAGATCGCTCCCGGCGCGCTGTGCGGCGGCGATGGCGGCGTCGTCCAAGGTGCCCGCCGCGGCGAGATCGTGGAGTGACGACGCGGGCGCCGGCCTCATGGACTCCGGGCCGGCGGCGTCGACGCGGTTGGTCTTCTCGAACGAATCGACCGCGTACCACAGCCCGCCGCCGACGAGCACGAGGAAGCCGATGAGGAGGATGACGGGAACTCGGTTTGGAGAGGGCGTGGTGCTGGAGGCCGTGGACACTGGTCAATCCTCCTCGTGGTGGGGCTTGTACGCGGCGACGACGGCCTGCTGGACCTGCGGCGGCGTGCGCTCGTCGTGGCTGTAGTCCATCGCGAACGTTCCCGCGCCGCCGGTCATGCTCTTGAGTTCGTTGGCGTAGTTCTGGAGTTCGCCCAGCGGGGCCGTGGCTCGCACGATGCACGAGTCGCCGGACACCACGTCGGAACTCTGCACGCGCCCACGCTTGGTCGAGATGTGCCCGGCGATGTCGCCCATGTAGCGAGCCGGGGCGGTGATCTCGAGATCGACATACGGCTCCAAGAGCGTGGGCTTGGCCTTGGCGATCGCGTCGATGAAGGCCTTGCGCCCCGCGGTGATGAACGCGATCTCCTTGCTGTCCACGTCGTGGTATTTCCCGTCATAGACCGAGACGGCGATGCTCGTCATGGGATAGCCCGCGAAGGCGCCGTCCTGCAGCACGTGGCGGATGCCCTTCTCGATCGCGGGGATGAACTGGCGCGGGATGCTCCCGCCGACGGTCTCGTTGCGGAACTCGAAGCCCTCGGCGTGGTCCTGAGCCAGCGGCTCGACGCGGAGATAGACCTCGCCGAACTGGCCCGCGCCGCCGGTCTGCTTTTTGTGGCGATGGTGCCCTTCGGCCTTGCCCGCGATCGTCTCCTTGTACGCGACCTTGGGGGGCGAGGTGAGCAGCTCGACCCCCGCCTGGTTCTTGAGTTTCTCGAGCACGACGCGCAGGTGCAGTTCCCCCAGCCCGCGCATCACCGTCTGCTTCGTGGCGTTGATGCGCTCGACGATGAAGGTCGGGTCCTCGGCCATGAGTTTGTGCGTCGCGGCGGAGAACTTGGTCTCGTCGGCGTGGTTCTTGAGCTCGATCGCCAGGCCGAACATCGGCTTGGGGATAGGCAAGGGCTTCACGCGCAAGGAGTCCAGGTCGTGGCTGTCGTGGAGGACGCTGTTGAAGTGGACCTCGTCCAGTTTGCTCACGGCACCGATCTCGCCCGGGCCCAGCGCCTCGACCTCGACGTGCTTCTTCCCCTGCAGTTTGAAGAGGTGCCCGATCCGCAGGGGCTTCTTCTGGTCGTCGACGTACAGGTCCTGCTTGTGGCGGACGGTCCCCTGGTGCACGCGGAAGACGGCGAGTTTCCCCACGAACGGATCGTTGAAGATCTTGAAGACGTGGGCGACGACGCGGCCATCGGGGTTGGGCTCGCAGACATACTCCCGGGCCGGCTCGTCTTCTTTGTCCTTGCGGACGAACTCGGCGATGCCGACCTCGTCGGGCGACGGGCACAGGCTCGCGAGGATGTGCAGCAGGTCCTTGACGCCCGCGCCCGTCTTCGCGGAGACGAAGCAGATGGGGACGAGGTGGGCCTCCTCGAGCGCCTTCTCGAAGGCATTATGGAGTTTCTTGGCATCGAACCCCCCCCCGCCGCCCTCACCCTTCTCGAGATACTGCTCGGTCAGGTCGTCGTCCACCTCGATCACCTGCTCAACGATCCTCTTGTGGGCCTCGTGCACCGAACTGAACTCAGCCTTATCGCCCGCCTTGTCCGTCCCGTCATGCTCGAAGACGTTGACGACGTCCTTTCGCCCGGGCGTGGGGAGGTTGATGGGAAGGCACTCGTTGCCGAAGGCCTCGCGGATCTGCTCGACGAGGGCTTCGAGGTCGGCGTTGGTGTCGTCGATCTTGTTGATGACGACCATGCGGGGAAGGCCGCGGTCCTTCGCCGCGTTCATGACGCGGCGCGTCACCGAGTCGATCCCGCGACCGGCATCCATCACCACCGCCACGGTCTCGACGGCGGCGAGGCACGAGAACGTCTGCCCGAGGAAATCCGCCCGTCCCGGCGAGTCGATGAGGTGGACCTCGTGGTCCTCAAAGTCAAAGTGCACGAACCCGGGGACGAGGGAGTGCTTGTGGTGCTTCTCCTCGTCGCTGTGATCGCTGACGGTGGTGCCGGCGTCGATGGTCCCGGCGGCGGGGATGGCCCCGGCGGCGTGGAGAAGGGCCTCGGTCAGGGTGGTCTTGCCGGTCGAGGCGGACCCGGCGAGGAGAACGTTGCGGGTGTCGGCCGGGCGGGGGGGGCGCCCGGCGGGGTGGGAGCCAGTTCGTGCGGCGGTGGTGGTCTGCGACATGGTGAACCCTCCGAAGACTCAGGATTTATGGACTCTGAATAGAGACAGTCTACCGCGCCCGGCGGACGCCGGGAAATGGCCAAACTGCCAAATGGTCAAATGACCAAATACAAAGGCTCCGGAATCTTCCGAGACCCCATACGTTGTCGTTGTCCTCTTTGGCCATTTGGTCATTTGACCATTTGGCAGTTTCCGCGGGCGCAGCCTGCGGTACCCTTTCGCGATGCTCCGCCGTCTCCTGCTCGCCATCTTCCGCGCTCGCGTCGTGATCGAGGACGAGACGGGCAAGGAGTTCACGCTCGCCAGGACGCGGCGGTCGGACAAGATCCGGATCTGGCGGATTCCGAATCGCTGGCGGGTCATCGGCGGGCATGCCCTCGCCTACTTCGCCGCGATTCTCATCGTGGTCCCGATCTGGTGGGGTTTCGTGGTGGTGTTCATGAGATCCGGCGGCGCCTCTCTCGCCCCCGCGTGGTCCTCGAACACGCCCGTGTACGCGATCCAGCTCTTCGTCTGGTTCTTCGTGCTCTTTGCATTCCTCTACCCGTGCGAACCGCTGAAGCGCCGCCTCGTCCACGCCCTCACCCGCGACTCCATGAAGTGGTGGTATCTTGCCTCCGGCCTCTGCCCCTCCTGCCGCTACGACGTGGCCGCGCTCGCTCCCGACGCCAACGCCCGCGTCACCTGCCCCGAGTGCGGCGGGGTGTGGAAGAGATCCGCTCTCCCGCCGCCGCTGTGATCGTGAGTACCACACCCTGCCGTCGGCTCGCGGACACGCCGGCCGATGGATTGCATGGAACGATCATTCGCCAGGTCTATTCGTGTGACCCTGCTCCTGTCACCCGTGCTCGCGTGGGTGTGGTCCGTCTCATGCGCCTATGTCGGGAGCGCCACAGTGGCCTGGGGCCAACTGAGCGGTCCATTTGTAGGTGATCCCTGGTGGACCGCGAGCGTGGGTGACGCGAAGATCGTGCTCGAAAGAATGAGATCGTTCGTGGTGGTGCAGTGCGAGCACTCGTGGGACTCGGACCCCGAGGCTCCGCCCGAGGCCTGGTCAAGGGTTGTCGATCTGTGGCGCCAACGGGATGGAGCGGGCGTGTTGCCGCCACTGTGTTCGGATCCTCCGGAGTGGTCCCAGTACGCTGTGCTCGTTTCGGGCTGGCCCGCGCCCGCCGTCTGGGCCGGACGGGCCGTTCCACCCGGCGAGCCGTGGCTCGATGAGTCCACGGTCGTCCAGCCGTTCCGGCGTCTTTCGTATCGCCAGCCGTGGCGGAGTCTGGGACTCTATCCCGACCGGACACCATCGAGGTTCCCATCGATTCCCTGGCGTCCGCTCTGGCCGGGGTTTCTCATCAACTCCGGCGTCATGTGGGGCGTGCTCCTCATGGTCGCGGTGTGTCGTGTGTGGATCGTGCGAGCGAGAAATCGTCGCCGGCTCGCCGCGGGCTTCTGTCCCTCGTGCCACTACGACGTGTCCGCCCTCCCGCCCGATGCCGACGCCCGCATCACCTGCCCCGAGTGCGGCGGGGTTTGGAAAGCCAAACTACCAAATGGACAAATGACCAAATGACCAAATGAAGAGGCCCCGGAATCCTCCGAGGCCTCGTGCCTACGTTGTCCAATTTGGCCATTTCGAGCGGCTCTGCCGCTCACGCGGCGACGCCGTACTCCTCGTCGCTGCTGGTCGTGCTCGAGATGGTGAAGCCCTGGCCGCTCCCCTGCACGCGTCCGAAGGTGACAAAGAGCGTCGCGGAGACGGGCCCGAAGATCCCGCCGCGGACGACCTGCACCTTATATTCGACGCTGTCGGGCCCGGCGAAGAAGCCCTCGTCGACGAACGACTTCCTGCGTGTCGAGCCGAGGTTCACAAAGTCGGCCTGGCCCGCGGCGCGGCGGAGGACGCTGTACGTCGTGCCCGCGGCGCCCAGGGGCTGCGTCGCCTTCCAGCGGATCGTGATATTCCCGGAGATCGCGTCGAGCGTCGCCGAGAGGTCCGTCGCCGGGTTGGGCGCCGGGATGGCGGTGTGCGGCTGGGGCGGGTTGATCTGGGCGACGTTGTAGACGGTGGGGTTGTTGGTGCTCTCGGCGAAGACGCGGATGGTGGAGACGGTCTGGCTCGCCGACTCCATGAGGGCGCGAACCTTATCAAGGGCCTCCTGGGTCGCGGCCTTGGCGGCCTCCCTGGCGGCGTCCTGATCATCGACGGCGGCGCGGGCCGCGTCGTACGCCGCGGAAAACGATGCGGCGCTCGCGGGAGAGAGCCCGATCGCGGCCGCCGAGTTCGTAAAGACATCGGCGTGCGTCTTGCACCACTGCAGGAAATCCAACCGAGGCGATGTGGGGTAAGTTCCCATTTTGGCCTGTCCTTCTGGCGGCGCTCTCGAGTGTCGCCCGGCTCGCGCGGTGTCCCACACGGGACACCGATCTTCATTCACGAGCAGAACGAACTTGCGTTCGTTGCCGCCGGAAGTGACGATCGTGCGGATCGTGAGGGCGATTCAGTCGAATCCGAAATTTCCGGAAAAATCGTGTGAGGCGGCTCGCCCCCCCGCCCCCCCGCCCCCCCGCCCCCCCGCCCCCCCGCCGCGCAATCGCGGCCTGTTTCCGGCCCGATTTCGGCCCCCGTTCGGCCATTGACCGCCCTCTGGAAGGCTCTGGCGCCGGAATCGGGCCAGGAAATGCTCCGCTCCATTGACGGAATGCTCCGTTCCGTTGACCGAATGCTCCGCTCCATCGATGGAACGCATCGTTCTGTCGATGGAACGCTCCGCTCCGTTGATGGAATGGTCCGTTCTGTTGATGGAATGCTCCGCTCCGTCAACGGAGCGCTCCGCTCCATCAATGGAATGGCCCGCTCCTTCGACGCCATGGCCCGCACCATCGATGGAACGCGCCACTCCGTCGCGGGAACGGAGCGCCGTGTTGAGGAAAGGCCTCGCTCCGACGAGAAAGTACTCCTCTCCCCCGAGGAAAAGGAGCGCCGGATCGACCGAGCGGATCGCTCCAGTAAGGACACGGAGCGTCCCATCGACAATGAGACAGGACCGTGGGACGAAAAATACCGCGCCACTGGGATGTAAAACCGCGCCCCATGGACAGAAAACCGCGCCGCAGGGACGAAAAACCGCGCCACAGGGACAAAAAATCGCGACGCAGGGACGAAAAAGTGCGCCACAGGGACGAAAAAGTGCGTCACAGGGACGAAAAACCGAGCCGCGTGGACCGGGTTCGGTTCATTGGGGGATGGAGGACGGAATGTGATCCGGTGGCACAGCCGAACACTGAAGTCCGGAGGAACCGGACTTCAGTGCCACGCCCCCCGCGTCGCGTGGAGCGGGGGGGGACGGCTCTGTGGACCCTTGGGGCCGACGAATACCGAAGTCCGGAGGTACGGGGGAGTGGACTTTAGTTCTACGCGCCCTACTCACTCGCCTATTCGCTTAGTGAGTTGAAGAGTTGGTCAATCGCAGCATCACTGTCGGCCGTTCGATCAATGGATGGTTCATCAGTCCGGTCATCATCATAATCTTGCGTGTCATCATAATCAGTTAGTTGGGCTATCTTCTCGTAAACCGTATCCCAAGCCAGTCTTGTGGATATGTCCCAATATTCAGCGAGCTGCTGGACTTCATCATATCCTTCCTCTAGATCCGAAGTAAAGACCGCATTCTCGATGAGATTATCGATCTCCTCTACGCAAAATGATTCGACACGATATGACCATTCTTCGAGAACGTCCTTTGGAATGAGATGTCCATTTTCCTTCACAAACTGCGTCCAAATCAGCCAATCTTCTCTAGAAGGGAACTTGCACAGAAGTGATTCGATAATCGGTAGAAAGGCATGTACTATCGTATCGACTTGAATTTTACCGGGCAATGCTTTCTGCAAAGACGTGAGGAAATAACAGCCATTGAGTGATACTACACGTTCAGCATCTCCAGACTGTATAAGGTCATTCGCGATATCGCAACATATCTGCAATAGATCGATTGAATCATACGCATTTGCCCAAACAATGAGTTTCGACAACCTCTTGCACACGTCTACGTTTACTAGAAATACGTCTGGCACAAGATGACTAGCGATGTGTATGAGACGGTACGTTCCTGCTTTCATATGGATCGTTCGTCGGATCGCCGTATGCAACTCATGGTTGTTTGGAATCAGGCCACTCGGAACGGTGCCAACTTTGCCATCCAATCCTATATTGACTAAACAGTCCACTTGTTCGAAATATATTGCGTGACTAAGCAGCGATCTACGGACATCGAATTCGTCTATTATCCGCTTCCGTACATAGTCCTTTATGGATGGATTATGAAAACTGATAGCAGATCTGGAGCCATCTCGAGTGCTTCGTGTAAACGATCCTTCGAGTTGTCTCATCGCATCAATAAATCTCTTCCTGTTCTCTATCGTGGATACTTCACTGGAATCAATCCTTCGTATTCGTGCCCATGCATTGCGTAGTTCATCGAGCCCCATCCATCCTTCGATTGTACCAAGTGTGAAAAGAATAGCCCTCGCATCATCATTGATTTGATTGTCAAATGCATGTTGCCATAGATGTGACGGATTATCTAACGACTGCACAAACTTATCGACATACTGCGATGGTGGCACACCGTATGATCCAGCCCCAAGTGTCATCCATTCAACAATGCGAGGGCTATAACCATTGTGATCAATAATACGGCGATAACATTTGTCTTTTAATACCGACATGGCATATTCGCGAGGTAAATCTGAAAAATACACATGGTTGTACAAGATCCTTGCGCGATGACCTCGCGTATAGTCTTCAACTTTAATGATGCACTTCGCCAAATCGAGATTGGTGCGGCTCAACGGTTCATAGACACGCTTCGCATCTTCTAGAATGTACTCTCGTGTTGTTAAGACGACCTTCAGATGTTTCGTATGTCGGGCATGTGTGAGCAAGCGAACAATACCATGATCTTCGTTTTTTCCTAGTTTCTCACTAACACTTGACTGACCTAGAAAATCATCGTAGTAGACAACCTGCCTTTTTTCCGGGTGTAGGGAATCAAATGCCTCATGTATATTGTCTCGCACAGCAATCAACTCATATCCATCATCCATCAATTTGGCGACTAGTACTTGTGCCAAGGTCGTCTTGCCGATTCCTGGGATGCCGGAGAGTATGCAGTAGTTATTCGCATGAAGAATATTCATCGCAACACTGAAAGCGTCCGTCTGAACATATAACGACATTTGACGTTCGATGTCGTTCTTAGACATCGCGTTCCACATCGCGGCACCGTGTCGAAGCATACGTTGGAGCACGGGGACACTCGTCAGCCAAAGTTTGTAGTGGGCATTCTCAACATCACTGTGCGTACGGAGCAGTGCGTTCAAATCTGCATTTCCGTATATGTCGTTTACACCTTTGCAGTATGGCGTAAGAATATTCAGAAGTTCATCTTTATTCTGCGGAGTCAGATCTAACGACGTTGACAGAATGAACCGCGATGGCTTTAGTTTTACAATCTTCGGCAGTTCTGTAGTGATTATCTTGTGCTTCAGGTCGGCGTACTTCGAGCGACAATAGTGCTTGCATTGCACCAGCATGCTGTCATAAATACGAGTACCGTGTAATAGATCGATACCTGAGTCACGTCCCTTGGCAAACGGCTGAAGCGTCACGCCAAGCTCTGCGCCTAGCAAGTCGCAGACGAGATCCTCAAAATCGGCATCAGACAGACTATGAAATGTGTACCCGGCCATTGTGTCGTCAGGTGAATCTACAGTAATGGTTTCAGGAATGCTAGTGGCATGAGACACCCTAGGCCGGTAGCCGGGCCTGAGCGCTTCGTATGCCCTCGTCCTACTCATAGGTGCACAGTCGCGTCGAGGCAGTCCTAGCGTTCGCCGCCAATGTGGCACCCCTTACGCCGGGTGCCCCGAGATGATGGCTGCTCTGAGCCATCACCTCGGGTTGGGTGTCGATCGTCGGGCGGGTGGTGATCCGTCCCGCGTCGTCCACGCTCCAGATCCTTTCGGACGTGCGGGGGGGCGGGGACCCTGAGGACGTGCGGGGACTTTGGTCGACCTGTGCCCTCACCAGAACCACGCCCAGGCGCCGGGGTGGCGGGTGGGGGGGAAGGGATCGAGCGTGAGGGCGGCGATGGTGACGATCCAGCCGCTTTAGGCCGATGACGAGCGTTTCGAGGACGATCGTGGTGGCCTGATTCATCTTCGACACGGGGCGGGTGGCGTGGGGGTGTGGGGGCGGGGGGCGGGCGGACGTCTCCTCGAGTGCCCGTGTGGAGGCCGAGATACAGTCTGGCATGCTCCAAACCTTCCGATTCGTTGGCGTGGCCGCGTGCGTGGTGGCGTTGACGGTCGGCGTGCTCGCCGGCGCGGCTCAACCCGCTTCGACGCCGCCTTCATCGTCGTCGCCCGCCAAGGCACCGGCTCCAGCCCAACCCGCGAATCCAACCGCCGATCCAACCGCTGAACCGGCGGCGTCGGCGCCGCCGAAGGAGTCCCTGTCGCTGCGGGGGATGCTCATCCCGCGTCGGCGGGCATTGCTCATTGGTGTCGGGCAGGCCGCGTATAAAGGCATTGAGCAGACGCCCCTCCCGCAGTGCGTCATCGACGCCAAGACCCTCGCCGCCACGCTCGGCCCGCGCGGGTACTCGTGCCGGGTCGTCGCCGACGGCGAGGGCGTCGAGCCCACCGCCGCCAAGGTCCGCGACGAGGTCGCCGCCCTCTGCGCCGCGGTCTCCGAGGTGGACACGCTGCTCATCTATATCTCCACGCACGGCGACGTGATCGGGGGCAAGAGCGTCATCATCGCCCGGGACGACGCCGTCGAGATCGAGTGGATCAAGGGGCAGATGGCCGCCTCGCGCGCCGCCCTGCGGATCCTCATGCTCGACTGCTGCCGCAACGACAAGGGCTTCGAGAAGACCGCGACGGAGGTCCGCGACGTGCACTGCATCTTGGCCTGCCGCCCCGACCAACTCTCGCAGGTCGGGCAGAGCGGGATGAGCGTCTTCACCGAGGCCCTCGTCGACGCCCTGGTCGAGTGCCGGGCCGATCGCGTGAAGGACGGGAAGATCGAACTCGACGAACTCATGTACTTCCTCGAGCGGCAGGTCCCCGTCCGCGCCGCCGCGGTGGTCAAGGACAAGCCGCAGAACCCGACCCGCACGGTGGTGGACCCCAAGACCGTGACCCCGGTCTTTGCGACCTGCACGACCTTTGATCGGCTCTCCTTCGGGCCAGACGCGTACAAGGACCTCGAGCCCGGCGAGGCCCGCACCGACCTCGCCCTCGCCGACTTGACCTTCCTGCACGTGCAACGCGGGATGACGGTCGAGCAGGCCACCGAGTCGCTCGCCAAGCACGGCGGCGTCGCGTGGACGAGGGCGCCCGTGCTCGACGACAAGGGCGCCGGCGTGGGAATCGTCGAGGGCAAGCCCGGCCCCAAGGACGTGCTGGTGGTTCGGTTCGTGGATAAGAAGGTCGCGCTGGCGCACGTGCTGTACACCGAACTCTGCGAGGAGCCATACAGCGACCTGCGCACGCGGGCCGCCATCGAGCGGCTGGTGGGCAAAGGCGGCGGGAGTGATGTCGCCAAGGGTGAGGGCAAGAAGGACACCGGCACGTTCGCCGAGGGGTCCCTCGCGGCGCTCGCGGTCCCGCTCAAGGGACTCTCGCCCTCGGAGATCGTCGAGAAGATCGGGTGCCCGGACTCGGCGCTCTTGCCCACTGGCCAGTTCTCGGATGCTCCCGGGGAACTGCGCTATCCACATACGCCGCGCCCGTCCCAGATGCTCGTGATCCGGATCAACGCCGGCGTCTTCGAGGCTGTGGATCTT
The DNA here is from genome assembly GCA_016699835.1 of Phycisphaerales bacterium. NCBI lineage: Bacteria > Pseudomonadati > Planctomycetota > Phycisphaerae > Phycisphaerales > Phycisphaerales bacterium. The sequence goes on along the minus strand of CP064987.1, from coordinate 871,732 downwards.
GTGGTGATGGAGTAACGACGACGGCCGGCCCGAGCCCACGCCACCACGAGCGCCGGGTGCCCCGAGATGAGGGATGCTCTGAGCCATCACCTCGGGTTGGGTGTCGAACGTCGGGCGGGTGGTGATCCGTCCCGCGTCGTCACGCTCCAGATCCTTTGGACGTGCGGGGACCCTGAGGACGTGCGGGGACTGTGGTGGACCATGGGCGAGTGGGGGGCGGGGGCGGGGGGGCGGGCGGTCCTGCGGGCGCCTCCTCGAGTGCCCATGTGGAGGCCGAGATACAGTCTGGGCGGGTGGCGTAGGACGTTCGCTTCGCCCAACCCCCCTGCCCCCCGCCCCCGCCCCCTCCCCCCGATCTCCCTTGCGCTCCCCTCCGTCTCTCACCCTGAACTCGCCGTGCCTCTTGGAACACGAAGGGATCGGCCATGATCCAGAACCTGCTCGTCGTGATGTTCTGGCTGGCGCTGTTGGTGGTCATGCTGGGGTGGCCTCTGCGGGTGTACCGCCGGGTCATCGCCGGGTGCAAGGAGCGGTTGGCGTCGTGCACCTGCCGGGAGTGCAAGGCCCAGTGGGTGCGTCAGGTACTTGTGCATCGTGAGTGCCTGTCCAGGAAGGTGTACGTCGTCCAGGAGCCGTATGGCCCCGAGAGCATGGCATGCCCGTCGTGCTCCGGCTCCGGGTATGGGACTGGAGGAGGGGACGGGGGATTCGTTTCGTCCGGCTCCTCGTCCGGCGGCGTAGTGAATGTCCCCGACGGCGGGGGTTTCAAGGACGTCGACATGAAGATGCAAGGCTCGGCGCCCCGGTACCACACGCCGAAGGTGTCGAGGTGCTGGCGATGCGGCGGATCGGGCGAGATCGGGCTCGTCCAGAAGACGCGCCCGGTCCGAAAGGTCGAGGAGACGTGGGAGTACACCTATCGATGCGGGGAGTGCCAGGCGCTCTCCAAGAGGCCGACCCCGTCGATCGTCGACGATCCCGAGCCGCTCCGGAGGAAGAATCGCCTCGACCGTCGGCTGAGACTCACCCCGCTGGGCATCCTCATCGGCTCGTGCGTGATCGCCGTGGCGCTCTCGGCGTATCACCACGGGCTCCCGGTATGGACGAACTGGGAGAGGCTTCCCGACGACACCAGGGCGAAGGCCGTGGTCCTCGGCGTGGCCCTGCGCCGGATCGTGACTGCGACCCTCGTCATGGGCCTGATCGGGGGGGCGTTGGCGATTCTTACATCGCTGATCGTCACGGGGATGGAGGCCGTGTTCCATCGCGTGTGCGGGCCGCTCCAGACCGCGCTCGTCGGCGGGCTTGTGCTCGTCGGCATGCACCTGGCGTTCTTCACGTTTGCCCGGCCAGACTCGCTACAGACGGCGTCCGAGGTTGCCATGGCGTACGGCGGGTCGTTCCTGGCGGGCGCGCTCGCGTGCGTGATCCCCAGAGCGTTCAGCCGCGATCTCCCGGACATGACCGCGGGGTGAGCGATGACGGCGGCCCGATTGTGAGCCGGGTGCCATAGGACGGATGCTTCGTCCACTCGATACACCCCGCACGCCGCATACCGGCGTATCGGTTCGCATGGACCAAAGGATGTACCGGTTTCGGCGTGGGCCACCGTGTGGAGATGGGTAATCCGCGGGCGAGTTCCGCGGCTTTTCTCGACCCAGGCCCTGACTTTCGGCTTGCATCTTCCGCCATTGCCTATAGACTGCGTCAGGCTACTCGAGAGCACCAAGGGAGGCGGTATGCGCACGGGAATGACGAGCGTGGGTTTTGGTATCGCGGCACTGGCAGGACTCGTGGGTTTCGGCGCGTCCGCGTCGGCCCAGGTCAACAGCCCCGGTGATGTGGATGGTCTGGTGCTCCAGTACCAGGGCTTCTTCACGCAGAACAGCACCAGCCCCCCGGGGCCGACGACGAACTATGTGATCAGTTCCTTCATCGTCCTCGATCCCAATGTCGAGAATGTGGACTTCATCGATCTCATCAAGCCCGACACGGACTCGGTCTCACTCTCGGGCTCGGGGACGTTCTATTCCAGCAGCAACTTCTCGTACACGTCGCAGGCCTCGCTGATGGCCGACTGGCCGAGCGGCACGTACACGTTCAGCATCACCGACTTCGACGAGAACGTCTGGGAGTTCGACCTGACTCAACCCTCGGCGGCGGGTGGCTGGCCGAGCAGCGTGCCGGCGTTCACCCCCGCGTCGTACACGGCGCTGCAGGGCATGGACCCCACGCAGTCGATCACGCTCAACGTCAACGCCTTCGTGCCCCCCGGCAGCGCCTCGCCCCCGACCAACGGGCAGCTGAGCGGCCTCTCGATCAACCGCCGCTTCGGCACGCTTCTGGGGCCAACCGCGTACTCGAGCCTCACGACCGTCGGCTCGCCCACGTCCTCGCGCACGGTTCCCGCGAACGCGCTGCTGCCGAACACGGACTACTTCGCGTCGTGGAGTTTCGATCAGCGATACTCGGTCTCCTTGCCGCCGCCCTCGGTCGTGGAGTTCACGAACGTCACGTTCGGCCATGTCACCCGCGTCGCCTTCACGACCGGGTCGGGCGTCCCCGCGTGCGTCGCCGACGTCGATGACGGCAGCGGCACGGGCACCCCCGACGGAGGCGTCACGATTGATGATCTTCTGTATTACCTCAGCATCTTCAACCTCGGCGACGTCGCCGCCGACGTGGACGACGGCAGCGGCACCGGCACCCCCGATGCCGGCGTCACGATCGACGATCTGCTGTACTTCCTGACGCGGTTCAACGCGGGGTGCTGAGCGAGCGTGGCGTGTGCCCACGCGTGAGGGATGCCATCGAGGAGCACGAATACTCCGTGTTTGTGCGGGATATCCCGTATATCTCCGGGTATGCTCTTGTCGTTGGCCGTTCCACTCCCGGCCTAGGAGCACCCATGCGTCCCCACGCCCTCCTTTCGATCGCGTCGTCACTCGTGTTGACGGGTTCACTCGCCGCCCAGCAGGCCCAGATCGTTCTCTTTGCCGACAACCTGGAGGCTCCGGTCGCGGTCGCCTTCGCGCCGGGTGACACGACGCGCGTCTTTGTCCTCGGACAGTTCGGTGAGATCACGATCCACGACGCCGCCACCGGCGTGAGACGCCCCCAGCCCTTCATCGATCTGCAGCCGCTCGTCTGCTGCTTCGTGAACTCGAACATGGTTGGGCTGGCCTTTGACCCCAACTACGCCACCAACGGCTACTTCTATGTCCACTACCAGGGAATCCCCACCGAGTCCGTCGTCGCTCGCTATCAGGTGACGGCGAATCCGGACATCGCCGATCCAAACTCCGCGACCGTGATTATCAAGACGGTCCGCGACGGGTTCGCACACATCGGCGGCGCGATCGCCTTCTCGCCCATCGACGGCTACCTCTACATACCCACCGGGGATAGCGGCAATGGGTTCGAGGCCGACCCCGACAACCGAGCCCAGGACCCCACATCGCTCTACGGCAAGGTCCTCCGCGTCGATCCGAGCATCGACGACTTCCCCGCCGATCCGAACAAGCATTACCGCATCCCTCCTACCAACCCGTTCGTCGGCGTGGCGGGCGTTCTCCCCGAGATCTGGGCGCTCGGTCTGCGCAATCCATTCCAGTCATCTTTCGATCGCGGCACGGGCGAGTATTACATCGCCGATGTCGGGCAGAACGCCCGCGAAGAGATCAACCGCCAGGCCCCCGATTCCACCGGCGGCCTCAACTACGGCTGGCGATGCCGCGAGGGCGAGATCTGCTCGGGCTATGGCGGGTGCGACTGCAACTTGCCCGCACTCGTTGGCCCCATCCATACGTACACCCACGCCGTCGGTTGCTCCATATCGGGCGGGCGCGTCTATCGCGGCTCCGCGTTACCCAGCCTCCAGGGGTGGTACCTCTTCTCCGACTATTGCACCGGTTTCATCCACGCGGTGCGTCGCACGGGAGGCTCGACAGAGTTCCAGGATCTCTCCGCCTCGCTCGTGCCGTCCGCCCCAGTCGGCCCGTTCGAGGCCGTCACGTCCATCGGTGACGACGCCTCGGGCGAACTCTACATCACCGACATCGTGGGCACCGCCGGCGGGCGCGTCTTCAAGATCGTTCCGCTTCCCGTCTGCGTCGCCGACCTCGACGATGGCACGGGCACGGGCACGCCCGACGGCGGCGTCACCATCGATGATCTGCTGTATTACATCACCATCTTCGGGCAGGGGCTGACCAACGCCGATCTCGACGACGGCAGCGGCACCGGCACCCCCGACGGCGGCGTGACGATCGATGACCTCCTGTACTTCCTGGTGAGATTCAGCGCGGGGTGCTAAGGATGGCACATACCGTGGACACGGCCGAGTCCAGAACACGCACGCTCACACACACCGGGTGCCCACAAGGTGTCTCGCGATAACACGTCCCATCGCCATGGCGTCGCCGACGCGCACATGGGCGGGGTCAATCGCCTTCTTCCGTCCGCGTGCGCGGTGCGACGCCGCACTCGGGGCACGGCGAGGCCTGTGACAATCCAGCCCGGTCATACCCGCACGACACGCAACGGCCAAGCCACTCGCGGCGCCGGCGCGTGCGCCGTGAACTCGCCCGGCGGATCAGAACAAGCCCGACAATCGCCGGCAACCAGAGCGGCACACTCACGATCCCACGCGACGGCGCCCCCTGGCGGAACTCCATCTCGAACGGCCCGGCTCGCCAGAACCGCCACGAGTTGTAATACGACGTCGCTCCCATCATTCTCTCGGTGGCTCGACGCGTGCCCGAGTTGCAATGCCACCCCGGTCGAATCGGCCCCCACCCCATGAGGCCCATGCGAGTCGTCGCCAGCACCTCAACACCCACGCGCACGCGACCACGATCGACATCCACCCACGCCGATCGAAAACCGGCGGGCGGATCGATACGCATTGAAGGCTCACTCGGCGTGCTCGCCTCCCCTCCCGGCGCTTCCACCCAGACATGTCTCACGCTCGCGTGCGCGGCCCGCCAATACGACACCGGCCACGCGACTACCAGGAATGCTATCACGACCATCACCACGATCGAGCCCAAAGACCAACCAGCCATCGCCCCGCAGCGAGACTCGGCCGATTCACGCCGAGGGGCTGCTCGTGACGGCTCCTCGGTCGTCGCGCTCGAAGGGTCCGTAGGAGGTGGAGGAGGCATGTATGGTTCGCGCCAACGTGGTGGGGGACTCTTCACACGGAGTCTAAGCCGCGATGGTGATCGTGCATCAGCGTGGTCGGGGAGGAGTGTGTTGTCGGTGACAGTCCGGTGACGGTCACTCTCGCGGGCAACGCGTCAATACTGTTGGATCTCGTTCGCGGCTCAAGCACGGACCCACGGCACGCGATCCATCGTGCGCCCACTTGGGCACGCGGTCGGCCTCACCCTTCACATGGAGCACCACCATGACCACCACGCGCGTCCCAATCGTGACCGCAGTTTGCACCAACGTGAATGCCGTCGTCGCCAAGGCACTCGTCGCCGGCACTCTCTTGGGCGTCCTGGCACTGGCTCCCCTCGCCCACGCGGCCACGCCCGCCACACCAACCACCATCGACGCCGCGGCCGTGCCCGTCGACACCGTCTCGACGCTCAGCGTGAGCGGGCGGGCGCGGGTCTCTCGTGAGCCAGACTTCGCCGAGATCGGCGTGGGCGTCCTCATCCAGGAGGACAAGGCCGTCGACGCCACCTCGCGAGCCGCCGACGCCATGTCGAAGATCGTCGCCGCGATCAAGGCCCTCAAACTCGAGGGCGAGGAGTTGCAAACCAGCGGCGTCACCCTCACTCCACGCTACAGCCCCTACCGCGCCGAGCAGGCCCAGAAGATCATCGGCTACGACGCGAGCCTCACCCTCGGCGTCCGCACCACCGACCTCAAGGCCGTCTCGCGCGTCATGGACGCCGCTCTGGGCGCCGGCGCCAACCGCATCGACGGCCTGAGTTTCGAGATCAAGGACGCGATCGAGACGCGCGAGGAAGCGATCCGCCTCGCCGCCGCCGCCGCGAAACGCAAGGCCGCCACCCTCGCCGACGCGATGGGCGTGCGCCTCGTCTCGATCCTAAACGTCAGCGAGACCGGGAGCGCGATGCCGCGGATCTACACCGCCAATCGCGTCGCGAATCTCTCCTCGGGAGAGGGCTTTGCACATTCGGGCGACGACACTTCACCCATCGAGCCGGGCAAGGTCGAGGTCTGGGGCGACGTGAGCGTGGTCTACGTCATCGCGCCACGGGAGTGAGGCGAAATGTGCGGAAGTGAAATGGTGAGGGAACAGGGAAGGAGCAATGCGTGATGGGGCGGGCAACGTCCCACTCGCCACTCCACATCCGATCCCTCACCTCCTTCATAAATGCGGAATTATGTATGCCGAGGCATGGAAAGTGAGTGTAGTTGCCGGCTCAGGAGAGCCGGCCCACCATCGCCTGCCATGGCCTATTGCCCATTCCCCATTGCCATTGACTAACTACTTCGCCACCGCCAGATACGCCGCGAGGATGTCGCGGGCCGCAGCGAGGTCCTTCTTATCAATCATCTCCGTCACCGTGTGAATGTACCGCGTGCCCACGGTGATGCCCACGGCCCTGGCTCCGGCGGCCGCCTGCTGGGCGGCGGCGCCGTCCTGTCCACCAGCGGCGAGTATGGTGCGCTGGTACGGGATCTTCTTCTTCTTCGCCAGCGCCTCGAACTCGCTCGTCAAGGCGTAGTCGGAGATGAACGACGAGTCCTTGATGTGCAGGCCGAAACCCTGGCCCTGGATGGTGACGGATTCCTCGGCAGGCACGCCGGGCGTGTCGCAACTGAGCGTGACGTCGATGCCCAGGCCGATGTGGGGCTGGACGGCGTGGCTGGCGGTCTTGGCGCCGCGGAGACCGACCTCTTCCTGGGTGGTGAACGCGACGACGACCTCGCAGTCGTGGGCGGCTTTGGATTTATCGAGTTGGCGGACCGACTCGATGCCCAGCCAGCAGGCGACACGGTTGTCCATCGCCTTGCTGACGAGTTTGTCGCCGACCTCGATGAGCGGCTCGTTCATAACGACGTAGTCGCCGATCTTGACCTTCTTCTTGACCTTGTCGGCGGAGAGGCCGATGTCGACGAAGAACTCCTTGACCTCCGGGACGCGCTCGCGGTCCTTGGCGCTGCTGATGTGAATGGGGCGCCCGCCGGGGTTCATCACGCCGTGGAGGTCGCCGGAATCGGTGACGACGGTGACGCGCCGGGAGAAGAGGTTGCGCGGGTCGAAGCCCCCGGCGTTGTTGAGATAGATGTACCCCTTGCTGTCGATGGAGGAGACGTAGAAGCCGATCTCGTCCATGTGGCAGAGGAGCATGACGCGCGTCGGCTCGGCGGTGGCGGATTTGCCGCCCTTCTTGGCCGCGGGTTTCTTGCCATGGGGGGGGCGCGGGTGGCGGCGGCAGATGAGGTTGCCCAGGGCGTCGGTCTGGACGTCGTCGAAGAGGCCCTTGATTTCCTTGTGGATGAGATCGCGGACGCGCTCCTCTCGGCCGGGTACGCCGGGGGTTTCGCAGAGACGCTTGAGGAGGTCGATGTTCATGGGGATCCTTGTTGGGCGAAAAGAGTCGAAGTTCCTAAGAGACGGAGAGACGAAGTGCGTCTCGCCGTGGTGGGTGAAGGTTAGGCGTTTGACGGCTTGTCCGTGTGGACTGGTGGTCTCGCAGCGCCCTGGTGTGACACGTGGGTGACGAGGTTTCGATGGAGGTTCCGGACGATCTCGTCGCGGACAGTCTCGAGTGTGGGTGTGCGATCTATTCGGAGTACGCCGAGGTCGTGGAGGCGCGCGAGACTCGTGACGGGACGGCCCGTCAGCCCACACGGCACGATGAGGTTGAAATGGGAAAGGTCGGGTTCGACGTTGAACGACAGGCCATGAAGCGTGATCCAGCGTTTCACGCGGACGCCCATGGCGGCGATCTTGGCCGTGGATTCTGTGGACCCTACTTGCTCGGCGATCCAGACACCCGTGGCTGATTCGTCACGGTCGGCACGAAGTCCAAGGCCGGTGCACGTGTCGATGACGGCCTGCTCGAGCAGGCGCATGTAGGCATGGATTCGGAGGGTCAGGAGATTGAGATCGAGGATGGGGTAGATGACGACCTGGCCTGGGCCGTGGTAGGTGACGTCGCCGCCGCGATCGGTCTGGCGGAGTTGCACGCCCCGGCGGGCGAGTTCGTCGCTCGACGCGAGGACGTGGGCCATCGCCCCGGCCCGGCGCGAGACGGTGATGACGGGAGGATGGACGACGGTGAGGATCTCGCCGGGCGATCGCGGGAATATCGTCGACGAGGAAGGCGCCGATTCATGCTTGGCACGACCCGCGAGGACGCGCTCGTGGGCCTCGAGTTGGCGGGCGTACGCCTCGTCGTAGTCCATGACGCCAAAGTCCGTCACGGGGAGTGGGGGAAAAGGGATCGGCGGGAGGACCGAAGGCTGGTGATCGCCCTTGGCCTTTGTGGCCGAGGCGCCAGCGGATCCGTGTGCGGCGTGCGTGGTTTTCGGCCCTTGGGCCTCGGGGAGAGTCACGATACACAAAGCGTACGATTGCTCCATGACCACGGCCTCTTCGACTTCTCCCACCTCCGCCCCCTTCATCCATCCCTCGGCCTTCGTTGATCGCGAGGCGATCCTCGAGGAGGGCGTCCGCGTCGGCCCCATGTGCGTCATCGTCGGCAAGGTCCACCTCAAGAAGAACGTGCAACTCGTCAACTCCTGCACGTTCCATGGCCCTCTCACCATCGGCGAGAACACGATCGTCTATCCCTACGCGACCCTCGGCCTCCCGCCCCAGGACTACAAGTTCAAGCCAGGCGACGCGACCGCCGGCGTCTCGATCGGCAGCGACTGCATCATCCGCGAGGGCGTCACCGTCCACTCGGCGAGCAAGCCCGAACGCCCAACCACCATCGGCAATCGCGTCTTCATGATGGCCAACAGCCACGCCGGGCACGACGCCCTCGTCGGCGACAACTGCATCCTCGTCAACGGCGCTCTCCTCGCCGGGCACACCACGCTCCAGAACAACGTCACGATGAGCGGCGGCACGATGCTCCAGCAGTTCTGCCGCATCGGTCGCATGGCCTTCCTCTCCGGCGGCGTGGCGATGGCCGTCGATCTCCCACCATTTTGCATCAGCGGCTCCCGCAACACTGTGAGCGGGCTGAACGTGGTCGGTCTCCGCCGCGCGGGCATTCCGCGCGACGACATCTCCGCCCTCCGAGCCGCCTTCCGTGACGCCTTCCAGGTACGCCTCCCCAAGCAGGAGATGATCGCGATCCTCCGCGATCAGGCCGCGGGATGCTCACTCGTGGGCGAACTCGCGGATTTCATCGAAACGAGCAAGAAGCCCGTGGCCATTTATCGTGACCTGGGCGAGAGCGTCTCCGAACTCGCCTGAGCGTCAAACACACCGCTGACGGATCGGCAATTCCGAATCGAACCGAAGGAGCGACGAGCGTGACACGCGAGGACGAGACGCAACCCCGCGAGCCGGCGCACGACTATGCCGAACTCTGCGTCCTCGCGTCCTCCTCCTCGGGCAACTGCTCGGTCGTGCGCGTCACCCGACACGGCGTCGCACGACTCACCCTCATCGACTGCGGGCTTTCGCCCAGAAGAACGAAGCGAATCCTCGAAACCTTGGGGCATACCCTCGACGATCTCGATGCCGTCGTCACGACGCATCTCGACGACGACCATGCCTGTCCCTCGTGGGGCGGAAGGTCACTCCCGGAATCGGTCGCAGTCCACGTCCACAAGCGCCACGCAAGGGCCGCCGAACGCCGCGGATTCTTCTCTCGTCGCGGCGGCGTCTTCGATGCTCGATGCGACCTGCCCAATGGCATCACACTGTCGAGCGTCCTCGGCAACCACGACGAGCACGGCACGGCCGTCCTGCGACTCTCTTTCGATGGGCTCGACGGCGACCTCGGCTACGCCACCGACATCGGACGCGCCACGACCGCGATCACCACGCACCTCTCTGGCGTCCGCGTCCTCGCGATGGAGTCGAACTACTGCCCGAACCTCGAGCAATCGTCCCCCAGGCCCGAAATCGTGAAACGACGCGTGATGGGCGGCTTCGGGCATCTCTCGAACCTCGAGTGCGCCGAGGCCGCCGCGTCCATCGCGCCCGAGCAACTCATCCTGCTCCACCTCTCGCGTCAGTGCAACGTCCCGGAACTCGCCGCGTCGTACCACGATGGGCGGGCGTATCGCGTGACGATCGCGACGCCGAGCGTCCCGACGCCGTGGATCGAGATCGCCCGCGCCTCGACACACACGGGGCACCAACGCGTCGACCGCGGAGTGCCTTCAAGCCGGCCCTTTGCCGTTGGCCATCAGCCTGGGCTTTTCTGATTGATAGGCTCGGGGTTTTCCCAAACTACCAACACGCGGTCGTTCGCTGATTAGCCATCGTTCCATGAACCACGCTCCAATCACCGGCGTATCCGACGCTTGCACATGACCCTTAGGCAATCGCACCAGTCTCAACGCCGTTTTCGAGGTTTGATCCGCGCCGCAGTTCGCCGGGCATCTCCCTGGGCCACGCTCGTCGTCGTGATCGCGTTGATGTGCTTTCCGTTCGCGATGCTCTTCACGGATGACCTCGGCCCGGCCTCCCGGTGGTTTCTCGCGTGGAGTTATCTCGCGTTCATGCTCCGCACCTTTGAACTGCACATCGCGATCGCCTGTGCGGCCGCGTGTGGTGTGCTGGTGATAGGCCAACGACGACGGACGGCCGTCGTGGCTCTCGCGATCGCGGGCGCCTGGGGAATGCCGGCGCTCTGGAGCGCGTGGGTGGGATACCCCTCGTCACAATCGACTGCACCGTCACGCGAGACCGCCACACGACACACCCTGCGTGTCCTGTCGTCCAATCTCCTCGTCTGGAGCGCGGCACCCCATCGAGTGCAACCGGAGATTCAAGCCGCCGATCCCGATCTCATCCTCTTTGAGGAATACACCAGCACCGCCTCCAAGGTGCTCATCCCGGCGCTCTCTCACGAATATCCATACTTCATCGAGAGTTCCAGCGAGACATCCACGGGTCAGGCGATCTTCTCTCGCATCCCGTTTGCGAGAACCGGGCACATCTTCACTGCGGGCGTGCCCTTTGCCCGTGACGATCGAGCGGCCACCAACCCGCAACTCTTCGTCGACCTTGAGTTCGATGGCGTCAACGTCCACATCGTCTGCGTTCACACGTTTCCGCCTGTGGGGCTGACGCTCTTCGATGCCGAACGCCGCCAGTTCCGCGCCCTCGCGGACCACGCCGCAATGATTGAAGGTCCGGTTCTGCTCATGGGCGATTTCAACTCGCCTACGCGCACGCCCCAGATGCAAACGCTCCTTGCCGAAGGGAAACTGAGCGACGCGAACGCGGGCTTCGGCCGGTTGGCCACCTGGCCGAAACTCCGCTGGTGGATGAGGCCGATCCCGGGCGTGCGCATCGACCAGGCACTGACGCGAGAACTCACGTGCGAATCGAGCCGCGTCCTGGGGCCGATCAACTCCGATCACCTCCCAATCCTCATGGAGTTCCGCCTTGATAGCATCGCGAGGACAACACCGACGCGAACAGTTGAATCACAACCTACTCCATCTCGCCAAGCGCCCTGAGCAGCCGTACCTCGTCCCACACCTCGATCCCCAGTTCCCGCGCCTTGTCGAGTTTCGACCCCGCCGACTCGCCCGCGACGACAAGCGAGGTCTTGCTCGAGACGCTCCCCGAGACCTTCGCTCCCAGCGATTCCAGCCGCTCCGTCAGCGTCGTGCGATCGAAGGACTCCAACGTCCCCGTGAGCACGATCGTCTTGCCCGCGAATGGCCCCGATGTGCTGTCGCTTGCGCGCGATGCCGCCCGATAGTCCTTGCTCGAGAGGTCCACGCCCTCCGTCGCAAGATCACGGAACGTGCGCCTTGCCGCGGCACTGTGCAGATACGCGTGCACCACCGGGGCCGTGTCCTTGCCCAATCCCGTCTCAGGTCGATTCGCCGTGTCCTCGTCGAATCCCAACTCACGGGCCTCGCTCTTGGTGAGCGACTTAGGCCGCAGTTCCATCTCGCTCGCCGCGAGCAGCGCCTCGAGCGACTCGAAGCGCCGCGCTAGCATCTTCGCGGTCGTGTCGCCCACGTGCCGGATCCCCATTCCCGCGAGCACGCGCGCCAGCCCGCGCGACTTCGCCGCCTCGATCCCCGCCAGCATCTTGTCGGCCTTCTTCTCGCCCATCCGATCAATCTCAAGAAGCGCCGCGCGATGCTCGTGCAAACGAAAAATGTCGGCGAACGAGTTCAGCGGAATCGACGACTCGCGGATCTGGTCGATCGTCTTCTCGCCCAGCCCGTCGATGTCCATCTGTTTTCGGCCGACGAACCACACGAGTTTCTCGCGGACCTGCGCCGGGCACTCGGGGTTCACGCACCGCCGCGCCGTCTCCAGCGTGGGCGTCTCGACTCCTTCGGGCGGCTCGATCTCCACGCTCCCGCCGCACACCGGACACGCGTCAGGCGCCTCGATCCGCTTCGCCCCGCGCGGGCGCTTCTCTAGCACGACGCCGACGACCTGCGGGATGATCTCGCCGGCCTTCTCGACATAGACCGTGTCGCCAAGGCGGATGTCCGTCCGCTTTCCCTCGTGCTCGGTCGAGGCGTCGCGCACGCGACCATAGTTGTGCAGCGTCGCGTGCCGCACCGTCGTCCCCGCGAGCACCACCGGCTCCATCACCGCGCGTGGCGTGATCTTGCCTGTCTTTCCCACCTGATGCTCCACGCGGATCAGCGTCGTCGTCGTGCGCTCCGCCGGATACTTGTACGCGACGATCCAACGCGGACTCTTCGCCGTCGTACCCAGGCGCTCCTGCTGATCGAACCGATCCACACGGACGACCATGCCATCGGTCGCATAGTCGAGCGTGTGCCGCGTGCTCGCGAACGCCTCGATCCGTTCGAGAACCTCCTCAATCGTCGAGCACGAACGTACGTGGGGCGACGTGGGCACGCCCATCGCCCTCACCTTCTCGATGAACTCGCCGAATCCGCTCGCAAACGACTCCTCCGAGACCTCGCCGCGTCCATGCGCACAGAATGCAAGGCGCCGTTTCGCCACCTGTTGTGGGTCGAGCTGCTTCATCGCCCCCGACGCCGCGTTCCGCGGGTTCATCAGGAGTTCTTCGCCCTCCGCCTCTCGCTCGGCGTTGAGGCGGGCAAACTCGCTCAGCGGGAGGTACACCTCGCCCCGAATCTCGAGCACCTCGGGAATGTCGCGCGCCCGGGCAGCTTTCAGTCGCGTCGGGATCGACCGGATAGTCCGCACCGAGTGCGTGACGTCGTCACCTTTGGTCCCATCGCCCCGCGTGAGGGCATACGCCAGTTCGCCCTTCTCGTACCGCAGCGAGACGGCCAGCCCATCGATCTTCGGGTCGCACACCAGCACGATCGGTTCGCCCGAATCAAAGAGCCCCTCGCCACCCAACCCCTTCACCACCCGCGCGTGCCACTCGCGAACCTCGCCCTCGTCGTACGTGTTATCGATCGAAAGCATCGGCCTCGCGTGCGCCCGTGCCACGAACGACTCGATCGGCGCTCCGCCCACGCGCCGCGTCGGGCTGTCGGGGTCGTCGAGGTCCGGATGCCGCGCCTCGAGCGCGGCGAGTTCGGCGAGCAGCCGGTCGAACTCCGGGTCCGACATGACCGGCGAATCGTCCTCGTAATACGCCGCGTTCGCCCGCGAGAGGAGCGTGCGTAGTTCGAGGATGCGGGCCTTCTCCTGCCGTGGCGTGTTCGATGCCGCGCTCATGCGATGACTCTAGTGGCCCTCGCCCTCGTCGCCCGCGGACGTATCCGAATCGGCACCCGCCTTGGGCTTGATCGCCAGCGACGCCACCACCCCCGCGAGCAGCATCCCGCCCACGATCGCCAGACTCACATACTCACTCGGCTTCCACTCGTGCTTGAAGTACGACACGAGCATCTTCACGCCGATGTACGACAGGATCACGATCAGCGAGTACTTGAGGTATCGGAACCGATCAAGCAGCCCCGCGAGCACGAAGTACAGCGAGCGCAGGCCCAGGATCGCCATCATGTTCGACGTGAACACGATGAATCGTTCCTGCGTCACCCCCAGAATCGCGGGAATCGAGTCCACCGCGAAGACCACGTCCGTCGTCTCCACAACCAAGAGGGCCGGAAAGAGCGGCGTCACCACGCGCGAGCCATTCTCCATCGCGAAGAACCTCTGCCCGTGATAGTTCGGCGTCAGGGGCAGGTGCTTCCGCGCCCACCGCAGCACCCGGCTCGATTCCGCATCAAACCCGCCGTCCTCCGCCCGATACATCTTCCACGCCGTCCACACCAGGAACCCGCCCATCACGACCTCAAGCCAGGCGTACTGCTTCACGAGTTCCGTGCCCGCAGCGATCATGATGCCGCGCATCACGAGTGCCCCCATGATCCCCCAGAAGAGCACGCGGTGCTGATAGGCCGTCGGAATCTTGAAGTACGCGAAGATCAGCGAGATCACGAAGATGTTGTCCACGCTGAGGGAGTATTCGAGGATCCACCCGGTGAGGAACTTCGCCGCCGCGGCCTTGCCAGTGAGGCCGGTGACGCGCTCGTCGTTGGGGTCCATGCCCACGGTCTTCTCGGGGTCGAGCGCCACGCCCAGCCCGAAGAGGTGCGTGTCGTAGGCCCAGTAGACAAAGACCATCGTCGCGAGAGCGAGGACCACGCACACGCCCGTCATCGCCAGCGCCCCGCGCATGGAGACCGCATGGGCCTTGCGATTCAGCACGCCCAGATCCAGCGCGAGGAACACCAGCACGAGCGCGACAAATCCCGAGTAGAGCCAGATCATGCGAGGGGAGGATACCCGCCACGACAGGGCGAGCAACGAACCCCACCCGATCGCCCACCAATCCGCGCCCGTACGATTGCCCCGATGCCGACCGCCACGCGTCATGTACCCAGGCTCACCCCCGCCGAGGCCGCCGCCGCCGAGGAATCCGCGCGCAAGGTCGTCGAGACCCATCGCGCCCTCGCCGGGTTCCTTCGTGCGGGTCAGACGCTCGCCCAGATCGACGCCTTCGTCGCAAAGACGCTCGAGTCACTCGATTGCCGCTCGTGCTTCCTTGGCTATCGCGTGCCTCGCACGCCGCCATTCCCGTCGCACGCGTGCCTCTCGGTGAATGAGTGCGTCGTCCACGGGACCGCCGGTTATCTCACGCGCCCCCTTGCGCCCGGCGACGTCCTCAAGATCGACATCGGCGTGACCTATCGCGGCTGGATCGGCGACGCCGCGTGGACCTATTCCATCGGCACGCCCACGCCCGAGGTTCGTCGCCTCATGGACACCGGCAAGGAATCACTCCGCCGGGGCATCACCGCGCTGAAACTCGGCGGGACGCTCCTCGAGTGGGCGAAGGCCGTGCAGGGATTTGTCGAAGGCGAGGCCGGGTTCCACCTCGTCCGAGGCCTCGGCGGACACGGCTACGGCCGACGCCTCCACGGCCCACCCTACGTCTCCAACACCATGCCGACCTACGCGGGCGAATGGCCCGACGCGCAGATCGTTCTCGAGCCGGGGATCCTCATGGCGCTCGAGCCCATGATCGCGGCCGGCACGCCGATCGTGAACAGCAAGAAAGGCACCTGGCCCGTCTTCACCGACGACGCCTCCATGTCCGTCCACCACGAGCACGACGTCCTCATGACCGACGACGGACCCAAGGTCCTGACCGCCGGCCTCGAAGAACTCAAAGACGTCATCGACGCGTGACGCGTGCCCCGGGTACCCCCACGCTCCGCGTGAGGTCTTTTTCTCTTTTCATTCTCGATCAACTCCCCGAGTCCCATCACCGTTGATCGCTACTTCTCCGCACGATCCTCGCTCGGCCCGCTCGAGGCGCCCGAGTCGTTCTTCACCTTCGGCAAGCCGCCCCCCAGCGCCTTGTACAACGCCACGAGATTCGTCGACATCGTGATCTCGCTCTGCACCAACTGGTCCTCGCTGTCATACAGCGCCCGCTGACTATCCAGCACGTTCAGGAAATCACGAATCCCCGCCTTGTACACGTCATTCGAGAGTTCCACGGCCCTCCGGTTCGACTCCGTCGCGCTCCGCAAGAGCGCCACCCGCTCCTGCTCACGCACGAAGTCCACGAGCCGGTTCTCGACCTCCTCGTATGCGTTGAGCACGGTGGACTCGAACGCCCCGATCGCCTGCTGCGTGCGCGCGTCGGCCGCGTCCTTCGCCCGATAGAGCCGGCGCCGATCAAAGAGCGGCAGGCGCACCGCCGGCCCGATGCTCCACGAGCGGCTGTTGATGTCTGTCAAGCCCTTGGTCGAATCGCTCACGAGCGCGAACGCGCCCGAGAGGCTCACTCGCGGATACAGATCGGCCGTCGAGACCCCGACGCGCGCCGTCGCCGCCGCCACCTGACGCTCGGCACGCCGAATGTCCGGACGATTGCGGATCGCGTCGCTCGGCAGACCCACCGCGACCTCCGCGGGCATCGCGGGAATCGGCCCCGGCGTCGAGAGTTCCGGATACAGCGCGCCCGGTTCCTCGCCCACAAGCACGCTCAACCGATGCATCGCCCGCCGCTGCCCCGCGAGAATCGGCGGCAACTGAGCCCGGCGCGACTCCAGGAGCGCCCGAGCCTGCGCCAGATCCAACTCGCTCGAAAGCCCCGCGTCCAGCCGCGCCTGCGCGATCTGCACCGACTGCTGCTGGCTCTCGATCGTCCGCTCCACGACCGCTTGCCGGTGCTGCAGCCCGCGCAACTCGATGTACCGCGTCGCAACCTCTGCAGTCAGGATCGTGATGACGTCACGGAAGTCCGCCTCGCTCGCAAGCATCTCCGCGTCAGCGGCATCGATCGCGTGCCGAACCCGCCCGAAGAGATCGATCTCCCACGACGCGTCCACGCCCACCGAAAACTGCGAGGTCTCATCGGACCCGAACATCGCGCCGTTGTTCACATTCTCGCTCGAACGCATCCGCTCGGCACTCGCCGCCGCATCCACGCTCGGCCAGAGATCCGCCTTGCTCACGCCCCGGATCGCCCGCGCCTCGGCGACACGCGCCAGCGCGATCTTGATCGACGGGCTCCCCGCGATCGCCCGGTCAACGAGCATCGTCAGCGTCTCATCGCCGAACGACTCCCAATACCCATCGAGGCTCGGCGCCTTGGCCACGGGCGCGCTCGCGACGCCCGGCGTTCCCTCAAGCCCATGCCACGACTCCGCCGGCGTCGGCGCCCGAGGCGCGGAATACGTCGGCCCGACCTTGCAGCCGCCAATCAGAGCGATCGCGCCAATGCCCAGAGACAGGCCGGCGACACGGATCATGCGGAACGAGATGCTGGTTGCGTAGTGCATAAGGGCTGAGTCCTTCAGGAATCGTGGTGTTGGAGTGCTGGTGCGCGGACAAAGGGGCAAGGACGCTCACGTGCTCTTTGGAGTCTCCGTTCTTCCGGACGTTCCCGACGACTCCGAGACCGGGGCGCTCTCGATGTACACATCGACCTGCTGTCCCACAAAGACCGGCAGCGACTTCGGATCAAACGCAAAGATGATCTGCAACACGCGCGTGTCCACGCGCTCGGTGCTCTCCCCAGTTAACGACCTCTTGGGCACCACCAGCGGCTCGAACCGCACGAACGTCAACGCCGTCGAAAGACTCGCGTTCCCGCGGACATACGCCACGGCCTTCGAACCCTCGCGCACACGCCACGCGTCGTTCTCGTCCACGTCCGCCCGCACGTGCAGCGTCGAGACACCGCCGAGCACCAGGAGCGCCTGCGACGTCACGCCCGCGGGCGCGAACTCGCCAGGGCGGATGTTGACCTGAAGCACGCGCCCATCCACCAGGGCCCGGATCGTCCGACGCCCGAGATCGGTGACCACCGACTGCAGTTGCGCACGCGCCGATTCCACCTGCGCCCGAGACACATCCAAATCCACGCCCCATGTCCCGGCCTTCAAGAGCGCCAAATCCGCCCGGGCCTGCGCCAGCCGCGCCTCAGCACCAGCAACCAGGAATCGCGCCTCGCTCAGCGTGTCCGCCGTGATCGCCCGCGGATCCGTCACGGCCTGTCGCAGCGCGAGTTTCTCCTGTGCGTCCGCCAAGGACGCCTCGGCCTCCAGAACACGCGCTTCCGCCGGCGGGACCTCCTCCGGTCGAGGCGAGGCTTCCAAACGCCGATACTGCGCCTCCACGACACGCAAGGCCGCCTCGCGTGACGCGCGTTCGGCCTCGAGTTCCCTCGCATCGATCCGGAAGAGAGCCTCCCCCTTCTTCACGTCCTGACCGACAGTCACCATCACCTCGCCCACCACCCCGCCCACCGGCGTCCCCACATCGATGTTCAGCGTGCTCGACTCCACAATCCCCGACGCCGCCACGAATGTCGAGAACGGTGCCGAGGGCGGCTGGACCACCGGCGGCTGGGGCACCACGGGCTTGGAACCCTGCACGATCGTGTACGCCGCAAGCCCCATCCCCACGATCGCCAGCACTGGAACGATGTAGACCCGGATCATGCCGTCGTCTCCGATGAGTGAGAGTTCTGAGCCGTGTGCGCCTTGGGATCGGTCGAGTGCGAGTGGCCCTTTCCGCGGCGGATCGTCACGATCCTGCCGTCGTCCATCTCCGCGATTCTGTCCGCGAACTCGAAAATGCGCTGGTCGTGGGTGACGACCACCAGCGACAGTTCCTCGCCCGCCGCGACCTCACGCAACAGTTCCATCACCTTCTGCCCCGTCACGTGGTCGAGCGCGCTCGTCGGCTCGTCGCACACGATCAGTTTCGGCCGATGCACCAGCGCCCGCGCGATCGCCACACGCTGCTGCTGCCCCCCCGACAGTTTCGTCGGAGGGCTGTTCGTCCGCTCCCCAAGACCGACCTTCGACAGAATCTCTCTCGCCCGGTCGACGGCCTGCTTTCTCGCCTCGCCCTGGATGAGCAGAGGCACGGCCACATTCTCCGCGATCGACAGCGTCGGGATCAGATTGAACGACTGGAACACAAACCCGATGTTCCGCGCCCGAAACCGAGAACGCTCCCCAGACCCCAGCCGATCCAGATCCGATCCCAACACCTCGCACTCGCCCTCGTCGCGATCAAGAACGCCCGCCACCACCGAGATCAACGTCGTCTTGCCGCACCCCGAAGGCCCGACGAGCATGAGCAACTCGCCGCGATGCACATTGAGATCGATCCCTCGCAGCGCCCGCACCGCCGCGTTCCCCGTGCCATACGTCTTTGTCACCCCCGCGCAGCGCACAGCCACAGCCCGTCCATCGCCGAACGAAACCGCCGAATCGGTCATCGACATCGTGGGCTGCCCGGACGTCGTCATTTGAACACCACCCCCGGCTCGAGTGAGATCACCCGTCGCACGCTGATCAGCGCCGCCAACGCGCAGATCATCGCCACCGCACACGCCGCCACCAGCGAGAGTTGCCACGTCAGCCGGAACGCCAGTTGCGTCTTGCCCATCGAGTTCCCAAAGAGCGCCGCCAGCCCCACACCCAGCCCGAAGCCCGTCACGGCGACATACCCCGCCTGAAGCAGGATCATGCCAAGCAAGGTGCCATCGCTCGTCCCCATCGCCTTGAGTGTCCCAAAGTATCGAAGATTGTCGAGGGTGAAACTGTAGAACATGAATCCCGTGATGATCGCGCCGACGAGGAACCCCAGCGCTACCGCGATCCCGAAGTTGATCGGGATACCCGTGTTCTTCAGGAAGTACGTCACCGTCAGGCTCTGGAACTCGGGCTTGGTGTACGCCGCCAACCCCGTCTCCCGCTCGATCGCGGCACAGACCCGATCCACATCAACACCAGCCTTCGCCCTCACCAGCACGAACGACATCAGTTTCCGCTCGCCCGGCACAAATCGCGTCGCCCGCGAGTACAGCGTGTACAGATTCGGCTGCGACTGGAACGTCCTCGACACCCGCGCCACGCCCACCACGCGACCCCGGTGATCGTTCAACTCCAACTCGTCACCCATCGCGAGCGGCCTGGTCGTCCCGTCGGCCGATCGCCGCGCCAATCGCCCGACGGCCCCCGCCTCGTCCACGATCACAGCGCCATCCTGACGCAAGTCCTCGACACGCCCCTCCAAAAGGTCCGCCGGCGCGCCAATCAACGACGCGTCGTCCAGCCCATACAGGTTGCAGTTCACAAACTGCCCGCTCGGAAGGCGAACGCGGATCATGCCCTTGTACAAAGGCACCGCCCAGTCCACGCCCTCCACACCCCGCACCCGCTGCAATGCCGTCGATTGCAGAGGTTTCACGTCGTCGATGAACTGCACCTTCGGATCCATCACCCAGATGTCCGGCTGCGCCATGTCCTTGATCGTCGCGAACGTGCGAGACATCAATCCGACGAAGATCGACCCCTGCTGTGTGATCACCATCGACGCCAGCGTCACCCCTAGCAAGATCCCGAAGAACTTCGCCGGGTCGCCCACCAGCATGCGCATCGCCACGCGGATCATGCCGGGGTCCTCCGCGAGGGCGCCGCGTCGCTCCGCCTTCCGAGTTCACGCATCCCCGAGATCGAGTACGCGCAGATCTGCTCCACGATCGCGTCGATGCGCTCGCGCGTGAACGAGACCGGCCCGCCGAGCCGTTCCATCACCGGTCGAGCGTGGTGATAGACCAGGCACTGCCCGATCACGCCCACCGCGCACCGCTGGATCAGGTCCTTCGGAGCGTGCTCGCCCAGCAGGTCGCCGCAGGTCTCGCTGAGCGCCAGCCAGTCCGGGCGGATCGATCGCTCGACCAGCCCATCGAGCGCGCCCGTGGGGTCGGCCATCTCCCGAGCGCACAACTTCCCGTGCCACTCCGGCTTGGCCGGATCTGTGAGTCTCGTCACGAACGTTCGCACAAAGACGCCTAGCCGCTCCTCGGCCGTCCCACACCCCTCAAAGTCCATCGGATGCCGATGACGAGCCGTCGTATGCGCGTGGTGCAGCGCCGACGCGTACAGGTGCTCCTTGTCACCAAAGTGATAGTTGACCGCGGCGATGTTCGCCCCGGCAATCGAGCAGATCTGCCGGATCGTTGCGTCTTTGAAGCCCCGTTCGGCAAAGACTGTCCCGGCGGCCTCGATCAGGCGTGACCGAGTCGAACCATGGGCATCCAAGGCCTCATCACCCGCGAACGAACGCGAGGCCAGTGGATCAGTGCTGCTCGAACGCTGGGAGAGCATGGGCAAACAATAGTTTCAATCAACTGTTTGTCAACACCCAACACAGACTGCCAGTCTAAATTCCGTTCCGAGCCACAAAAAAAACCGGCTCCTCGCGATAGCGAAGACCGGTCGTGCCCATTGACGGGGGCCGAATCTGATGTATCCCAAGCCGATCGCCAGGGATTCGAAGCACGGGCGACAGGAGTCGAACCTGTAACCTCCTGATCCGTAGTCAGGTGCTCTATCCAATTGAGCTACGCCCGCACACAACCCAGACCGGGCCTCTCGGCACGATTCGGGACCGCAAGATTACGGCGTCCGAACACCCCGGGCAAGGCCCAGCATCCGATCTTCACGCCAACTCCTCCCCCAGGCGCTTGATTCCCGGCATTTGCAGGCAACCATTCCGACTCCCCACGCCGAACCGGCGGTGGGCACGAAAGGATCGATCGACGAATGGCCCACTCGAAGTCCGCCCAGAAGCGCATCCGCCAGAATGAGACCTCCAACGCCCGCAATCGCTGGCGCCTCAAGACCCTGCGCGACGCCATGAAGAACTTCAACGAGCAGATGCTCCACGGCTCCAAGGACCAGGCGACCGAGGCCTTCCGCTCGACCTCCAAGGTCATCGATCGCACTGCCGCCAAGGGCGTGATCCACAAGAACCAGGCCGCACGCCGCAAGAGCCGCCTGAGCGCTCGCCTGAAGACCAAGGCCGCCGCAAAGTAAATCCGCGATCTCCGCGATCCACCAACGCCGCGACACCGCGGCGTTTTTTCTTCCCACGTTTCGCCTCAATCGCGCCGCTCCCCTTCACGACGCGCGTTCCCCTTCGGTACGCTCCACTATGCCGCCGAGCGCCAGATCCCCCAAGCGCCGACGCCCGCCTTCAACCGGCGGCCCATCACGCCGCGCGCCAAAGCCCGAACTCAACGCTCCACCAACCTACACCACGCTCTCCACGCGCCCCCTCCACGTGCTCCTCTTCCTCCTCCCCCTCGTCCTCTTCTACGAGATCTCCACCGCCATCCATCTCCGCGACGCCGGCATCGTCGACACCATCGCCGCCCACCACCTCCTCTGGCGCTTCTTCTCCATCTTCGGGAGCGCCAGCCTCTACATCCCAGGAGTCGCCCTCCTCGCCACCCTCATCGCATGGCACGTCATGTCCAAGGACCCCGTGCGTGTCAGGCCGAGCGTCCTCTTGGGCATGACCCTCGAGGCCGCCCTCTGGACGCTCCCGCTCCTCGTTCTCGCGCTCGTCATCGGCTCCATCGGGGGATCGCACGGAGCCGACTCCACAACCATCCCGCCTCCCGCGGCCGCGCTCCTCCAAGAGTCCTCCACCGTCGCCACGCTTCGATCGCTCCCCTGGAACCAGGGCGTCACCATCGCCGTCGGCGCTGGGATCTACGAGGAACTCCTCTTCCGACTCCTCCTCATCACCGGTGTCCACTTCCTCGCCGTCGATCTCGCCCGTCTCTCTGATTCCACCGGAAACGTCATCGCCGTCATCGTCAGCGCCCTCGCCTTCGCCTTCTACCACGAGATCTTTGTGGGCGGGGGGGGCGGGGGAGGCGGGGGGGGGTGGGGCGCCGTGGACGTGCGCATGCTCACGTTCTACACCCTCGCCGGGCTCTACTTCGGCTCGATCTTCCTCGTCCGTGGCTTCGGCGTCGTCGTCGCCGTCCACGCCCTCTACGACGTCGTGACGATCGTCCTTCTCACGCGCCAGAACCCATAAACGCCCTACGAACAGACGACCCTCGGATATTCCTGCACACGCGAGGACCTTGAAGGCCCTCCCGCTCTCACGCGGCGTGTTGCTCAGTATCAGGTTCTCAGACGTTCTTAGCCTGACACATCACGAGACGTCGTCCTCCCACCCCGCTATGCTCACGTTGTCGCCCCAACACCACGCGGGTTCTCCGCGTGATGCGGCCCAGTGGGCGGATCGACAAGCGAACTGGAGGCAGCGATGGCGCTCGAGTACGCGATCGACGAGTTGTACGCGACCGGTTGGCAGGCTCTGGATTCCTCCGCCTGCACCCACCACACCGACGGCCGGCCCTTCCCCACCGAGCAATCGATCCACGAGGCCTTCAGCCACGCCGGGTTTGAACTCTCCATCCGCCGCATCCAACTCTTCGACTGCAGCCGTGCCGAATGGCGTGACGCCTCCGGCTCGCCCATCGGCGCCGTCGTCGGCCAGACCCACAACGAGGCCGCCGTCTTCGCCCTCGCCCAACTCCGCCGCCAGATGCAGCCGGTCTCCTGACCACTCCTTGGCTCTCTATCCGATCTGCCGCGACCGTGCCTGCCACGTCCGTGTCGCCGGAACGCCCACGATTCAGTCGGCGTCCCGTCTCGCATCCCTACGCCCAACCCACGTCCCGCGAGATTCACTCTTCGGGCGTGCCCGCCTATTGTCCCGCTCGGTCCTGGACGATCCCAAACGATCGCCCGTGCCCGGCCCTTTGGGGCCAACCACGGTCGATTCGCCCCTTGTGGCCCCATCGTCTAGCCTGGTCCAGGACGCCAGGTTCTCATCCTGGAAACATGGGTTCGAATCCCATTGGGGTCACTTCACCCGCCCCGCGAGACTCTCGCGGGGCGGCGTGGTTTTTGGGGAAGAGAATAGGGATGGGCAATAGGCCATGGCAGAAGACAACGGGGATTCGGGATCGGGGCCGTGGTGGGCCGGCTCTCCAGAGCCGGCTTCTACGGACTCCTTCAATGTCTCGTGATTCGGCATTCGTCTCACGTGTGCCATTGCCTATTCCCCATTCCCTATTGCCTCTTCCCTCCAGCGACAACGCGGGCGCCGGGATTGGTTCCCGACGCCCGCGTGGAGTGCACGTCACACTGGTTGTGGTGGAAGGAGTAGAGAGGTGGGTGGAGAAGGGGGGAGGGGGTGGGGGGGTGCGGACATCACACTCGGGCACCGGCATCTCTGCCATTGCCCATGGCTCACTCCCCATTCCCTTCTCTTCCCTTCTCACGCCGCCTGGCTGATCCCAAAGTTCACCACGGCCTCGACGCTCTGGGCGCTGACCTGGTTGTTGCGTTGGGCACGGACGGTGTAGCGGACGCTCGCGACGCCCGCGGGGGCGGTGGCGTCAATAAAGGTCTTGCTCGCGACGGCGCCGACCTGGGTCCACGTCGTCGAGGTGCCGATCCGCCGCCAGATGGTAAAGAACGTCTGGTTCGCGGTGGATCCCTTCCAGTTGAGGGTGACGGTGCCGTCGGCGTTGGGGTCGCCAACCAGATCCGTCGGCGCCTCGGGCGGCCCGGCGGGGGTCGGGGGGGCCGGGGGCGGGACCGAGGCCAACTGGTAGACGGTATCCTGCTGCTGCTGGGTGGGCTGGCTCTCGGCAAAGGCTCGGATATAACGAATGGCGTCGGCCCCAAGATCCGACAATGTCCTCATGGCGGCGGCCTGCCCGATGGTGGCGTTCTTGGCCGCGATGCGAGCCGCTTGCGCCGCGTTGTAGGCGGCCCGCGCCGCGACGGTGGCTTGTTTTACAGCGTCGGATTGGGCGGGGCTCAGGCCCACGGACGCCGAGTTATCGATCCAATCCTGGTAGCGCTGCTCGAACCACTCCAGACGGTCCACGATGGAAGAAGGGAGAACGGCCATGTCTCTGGACTCCGTGTCGCGCCGCCCGCCGTGCCGCACGCCTTCCATAGATCTATGAAAGAAGCACGACCGACCGCGACGCCTGGGCCTGATGGAAGTGGCGCCCACCCCCGGGCAGACGCCACACTGACGCCGATGAAAGACCCGGACCGGCCACCCACCCCACCTGTGGCGGATTCGATCGGCCGATCGGTGGGAGGACTTCAGGTAGAGTTCAAAGAAATTGTCGGCTATTCAATCTTGGGTCACTCATATACTTACGGAGCATCATGTCTGCTGGACCAGTCTACCACCGCCAGGGCACACAGTCCTCCTAAATCACACCAGTATTCAAGGGGACCGATCGTGGTCTCTGCGTGAAATCCTTAATACCTGGAGATTGTCCCCAGGGAAACCATTCCACACGGATTGATCGGTAGCCGACTTCGGCCTTATGGCACTGCAAAGACCTTCATCACCTCGTCGCCCAGGTGGTTGATGACCTTGACCGCGATCTTCCCGCTGGCGGGCTTGGCGAACTCGCGCGACGTGCTGCTGTGGAGTGACTTCCAGGCCTCCTCGTTGACCTCGGCTTTGAGCGTGGTCTTGAGGGCCTTATAGGGATCGTTCGCCCCGAGGAAGTACGCCTGGCGGACGAAGAAGGACTCGTTGTTGTAGTCTGTATCGATGAACCAACAGGCGATGCCCTCGGCGCCGTCGCTGCGGATCTCGCCCGTCTGGGGGTGGAAGACATCCACGCCGTTGATCTTGACGCGGATGGCGTCGTAGTCCTTCAGCTCGGCTCCCTCGGGCGCGTCCAACGGCGGAAGCACCTGGATGTCCGGCTCGCCGAAGATCACGAACAGGTTGCCTTTGCCCGTGGCCTTGAGTTCGCTGCCCATGTGCAGTTCCGCGTTCATGCGGGCCTTGAGCACCGGGATCCGCCCGAGTTTGCTGAACTCGCTCGCGTGCGCCTCATAGTTGAAGGCGCACGCGATCAGAACGTCGAAGTTGGCATCCGCCGCCTCGCGAGCGGCCAGCACCAGGTCCTGCCGTGTGACCGTGCCGAACTCCGGTCCGATGAAGATTCCCGCGCGCTTCTCCTTCCCGCCCCCTCCCTCACCCTCGACATACCGTCCCTCGGCGCCGATGTAGTCGCCCGGCCAGGGCGTCAGCGTTGAGAACTGGATCCGGTCCTCCTTGTGGGCCTGCTGCACGCCCGCCGCCCTGAGGTTCTCCAGGACGATCGTCGCAAAGTCCTGCCCGATCGGATCCGCGTCGTCGCCCTTGGGGGCGATGGGGTCGATCAGTTCGTCGTCTTCATCCACGCCAATCGTGCGATGCGGCGAGAGGCTCTCGACGGTGAACGGCCCGGCCACGCGCACCTTCTTCTTGTCCTCAAACGGCTTGTCGTACAGATACTCGAACTCGGCCTTGGCGGCGATGGAGGCGTCGATCTCCTTCTGACGCAGGATGCGCTGCTCCCACCAGCGGGCGTGGGCGTCCCTGGCCTCCCTGGGCCACTTGGCCTGATCGTCGGTGGGCGCCTCGCGGGGAATCTCCCACTCCTCCCATGTCGTGCCGAGGGCCTTGTTGAGCGTCGCGCGGAGCGGCTCCAGGCGCTGCTGGAACTTCTCCCAGATCACGTCGATCTCGGCGTTGTTGGCGATCGATTTGAGCGTGATGTGCGGCACGCGCTCGTAGACGAACCCGTGGCGGATGTTGCCGTGCGTCGGCTGGGTGCTGGGGGCGGTGCGGGTCACCTCCGATTCCTTCGCCTGCCCCTCCTTCGAGTCGGCCAGCAGGTAGAAGGGATACCGCGCCCCCATGATCCGCGCCCGCGCCAAGGCCAGCGCGACGCGCGAGGTGTCGATCGTGATCCACCGCCGCCCCCACTGCTCGGCCACATACGCCGTCGTCCCCGACCCGCACGTCGGATCGAGCACGAGATCGCCGGGGTCGGTGGTCATGAGGAGGCAACGCTGGACAACCTTTTCGTTAGTTTGAACGACGTACACCTTGTCAGACGCACCTCCAACGTCAGACCAAAGCGGTCCGAGCGAGACGGTAGGATCATCTCCGAAAAGACGTCGCAAACTGATTTGCCGTCCATCTATCACCACACGATTGGCACGAGCAGATCGTGCTAGACCATCGACCGTCACCTTCCAATGGCTGGTTTTCCCGGGGTGAAATGTTCGGCCGCAAAAATCAAAGTCGATGGTAGTTGATGGACGGAACCCGTCCGACGTCAGCGGGTATGAACGCCACACTTTGCTTATGCCTTCAATGAGATTCGGTCGTTCTCTTTCTTCCGTAGTGAGTGGGCGGCTATCCACCGCAGAAGTCATTATCTTCGTATAGCCGCTTCCACCCTCGCCGCCCAATACGCGGTCGACGAGCAACGGACGAAACTTCCCTTCTGCCGATTCTCGATTTCGTGCGTACCATAGAACGCGGTCAAAATTCGACTGGATGAACGCCCCTGCAACGCTCCCCGTTTTCTGAACCACGATTTCCAAGATGAAGTTGCCGACGCCAAACACTTCATCCATCAATGCTCGAATTCGATGCACATTTTCATCCCCGATCTGCACAAAGATCGACCCCGACTCGGTGAGCAGGTCGCGGGCGACGGTGAGGCGGTCGCGGAGGTAGGTGAGGTAGGAGTGGATGCCGTCGCGCCAGGTGTCGCGGAAGGCCTTCACCTGCTCGGGCTCGCGGGTGATGTGGGCGGCGTTGCCGTCCTTCACGTCGCGGCTGGTGGTGGACCACTGGAAGTTGCTGTTGAACTTGATGCCGTACGGCGGGTCGAGGTAGATGCACTGCACCCGCCCGCGCAACCCCTCGCGCTCGGCGAGGCTGGCCATCACCTGGAGCGAATCGCCGAGGATCATGCGGTTGGACCAGTGGGCATCGTGCTGATAGAACTCGGTCCGGGCGTCGCCCTCGGGCACGCCGTTGAAGTCGGCGAACAGGTCGAACTGCTCCTCGACGGGCTGGTGCTGACGCTCGATGATCTTGCGGGCGATCTCGGCGGCCTCGGTCTGGCGTCGCAGGTCGTCGATCAGGGCCTTGGGGTGGACCTTCTCCTGGATAAAGAGGGGCGGCGCGGGGACGACAAGGTCGGACCAGTCCTGGTCGTCCTTGCCGCGCCAGACCAGTTGCGGGTCCAGGTCGCGGTTGCGCCGCTCGTAGGCGACGCGGATGGGCGACTGGAGTTTCTCGTCGAGCACGGGCTGGTACTCGGCCGTGGGGATGTTCCTCCGCGTGGCCTCGTCGTGTGTCAGGGCGACGACGGTCTTCTTCTTCGGGCGTGCCGTCTTGGAAGAAGATTTCGGCTTGGTGGTCGGTTTCTTGGCCATGTGCATCTCTAAATGGAAGCCCGGGCCGGAGCGCCGGAAGTGATTGCTCGATCGATCATGGAATCGAAGTGTTCCTGGACTTTGGCCTCGAAGTCGGCCCGCATCTCGTAGACATCGGTGAACTCGGCGAAGGCCCACCGCCCGAAGCGCCCCAGGTGGTTGATGCCGGGCACCCAGTAGGCATCCATCGTCTGCTTCTTGTCCTTGGCGTCCTCGCGGCGGTAGCCCTTGATCTCGACGATCAGGTGCAGGAGGTCCGGCGTGCCGTCGGCGAGCGGCGGGCGGCCGTCGTCGATCTCGACGATGAAGTCGGGGAGGTACCGACGCGACTCGGTGCCGAACCGGTAGGGGATCTCGAGGCCCAGCCCCTGGTTCTTGACATAGGCGCGGACCCTCGGGTGGGCCTCGGCCACGCGGCAGAACTCGGCCTCCCAGTCGCTGTCGAGAACGACCCAGTTGACGTGGCACCGATCCCCCGAGGTCTCCCAGCGGAGTTTCTTGGAGGTGTTGAAGGAGACGAAATTCGTCGAGCCCTCGGGGTTGTACGGATCGAGGATCGCCTTGATCGGATTGTCACCCACCATCTTCCGGGTGATGCCCGCGGTGATGCGCTCGCAGGCCATGTCGGCGAGTTGCTGGTGCAGCAGTTGGGCGGGGAAGGTGTCCCCACGACAGACCAGATGCCCGTCGAGCCACTCGCGGGTGATGGCCTTGAGTTGGCCGAACAGATGGAGTTTGGGCTCCTCGCCCGGGTCACGCCACTTGGTCTCGATGAGGCGCCTGGTGAGATGGAAGAGGATGGTCGCGGGACGAACCGCATCGAGGTGCTTGAGATCCAGGTCGACGCCCTCGCCGATGATCCCCTCGTTGCGCGTGATCGCGGGCCCGACCAGGTCGGGCGTGAGTTCGAGCGTGGAGTCCTCGGTGAACGCGGCGGTGAGACGCTCGGAGGGGAGCTCGACCCTATATCCCTCGACGCGCGGGAAGCGGATCTCCAGATGGTCGCGATCCGGGCGAACGGCCCTCACGTGGACGGTCTCTCGCGGCGGCTGGGGTGGGGCCACGACGGGCTTGGCCGTGAAGTCGAACGGGATGCCCAGCACGTCCGCGTACTCGACGTTGAAGAGCCCGTCTTCGTTCAGGTCGTACGACTGGCGGCGCAGGGCCCGGCCGATGACCTGCTCGCAGAGCAGTTGCGTTCCGAATGCACGCACGCCCAGGACGTGGGTCACGGTGTTCGCGTCCCACCCCTCCGTGAGCATGGAGACCGAGACGACGCAGCGGATCGACTCGCCGAGGCGCCCGCGCTTCCCGACGGTCTGCATCACCTCGCGGAGCAGGTCCTCGTCGGAGAGGTTCTCGGCCTGCCGCGTGTCGCCGGTCCGCTCGATGATCTCGCGGCGGAACCGCTCGATCTCGTCCCCCGCCATCGTGCGGAACTGGTCGTCGAGGGCGTCGCCGGAGTCGAGTTGCTCGCTGTCGATAAGAAGCGTGCGCGGGCGGGCGAGCGGTCTGCCGTCGTCGTCGAAGTTGCGAAAGAGCGCGAGACGCCCGTTCTCGAGGCGCGTCGTGCCGTCGTCCATCGTGCGATGGAACCCCGAGACGTAGTCGTACACCAGTTTCGAGGCGGCGGTGTTGTTGCAGACGATGATGAAGCAGGGCGGGACCATGAGGCCCTCCGCCTGCCACAACCCGAAGGTCTTCTCGTAGTGCCCATAGAGCGCGTCGAGCGCGGACACGAGCAGCGTCGGCAGCGAGAGCGGGTCGAGCGACGCGGCCTTGCTCCGCCCCTTCCTGGGCATCACACTGCGGATGTTCTCCCACAGGGCGCGGAATCTGGGCATCTCGGACTGGTCGGGGAGGTTGTCCGCCACCGGGACGCGCGGGAGTTTCACGATGCCGCACTCGATGGCGTCCATGAGTGAGAAGTCGCTCATTGTCCACGGAAAGAGCGTGCCCTCGGCGTAGCCCGAGCCGCGCAGGAAGAATGGAGTCGCGGACAAATCCAGCACGCGATTCGTGGTGAGCGTGCGCTGGACGGCCTCGAGGCCCGAGAGCCAGAGTCGGGCGGCCTTCCTGCTCTTCTCGACCTCGCTCTTCTCGTCGCCGGTAAGCGATTCGTCGGTATCATCATCCCCTGCGCCCTCATCGTCGGCGGGCTTCTCTCGGTAGCAGTGGTGGGCCTCGTCGTTGAGCACCATCACGCCCTTGAGGCCCATGAGCCCGGGCATGACCCGCTGGAGCATCTGTCCCTCGGTCTCGCGGGTGTTGAGCTCCTCGCCGCGCCCCTGGAGCAGGGCGCGTCCGCCAGCCGAGAGTTCCATGGTCTCGCGGAGTTTAAACGCGTGGTAGTTGGTGATCACAATCTTGGCGCGATCGAGGTCGCCGAGCATGTCCGTGGGCACGAGCTCGCGATTCTTGTAGTAACTGTCGGGGTCGTTGGGCTGGAGCACACGCAGCCGGTCGCGGATCGTCAGACCGGGCGTCACGACGAGAAAGCCACGCGTGTACTTCTTGCTCCCCGGACGTCGCACGGCGTTGATGGTCTGCCACGCGATCAGCATGGCCATGACCGTCGTCTTCCCCGCGCCGGTGGCCAGTTTGAGGGCGAGCCGGGAGAGGCCGGGATTCGAGGCGTTGTTCGCCAGCGACAGGTAGTCGAGTATGGCCCGGTCCTCCTTGCCGGACTGCGGGGCGACCTCGGTCAGCCAGATCGCGGTCTCCACGGCCTCGACCTGGCAGAAGAAGGGGCGGATGCTGTTGTACGGGTGATGTCGCCAGTGCTTGAGAAGGCGGGCGGTCTCGGGGGTGACGCCCCAGCCGTCGCTGCTCGCGATCCCACGCCACACATCGACCTTGCGGCGGACCTGGTTGATGATCGGCGTGGGGTCGTAGTGCTGCGAGGAGGAGGAGAGGCCGGCGCCCTCATTATAGACGATCTCCGATTGCCCCGTGCCCTTCCGTCGCTTCTTGGGCCTGGGGACAGGCGTGATGAACTTCGCCGTACGGCGCGTCTCGTTCACCTGATTCGTGGGCTGGCCGTCCTCGTCGAGTTCCCAGTGACGTGCCGGGTATTGATACGGCGAGTTGAGGATCGGTTGTTCAAAAAAGGAAGGATTGCTCATCTCACCCACTCACATGCGATGACAGTTGATACGTTGTGCAATCGACGCAGCCCATGTGTCAGAAGAGCCGACTGGCAAACGCCCGCACACAATTGCGCGGCTGTGCCGCCGGACGCACGTGTCTTGCGTGAGGGTGCCATGTGTGCGAAGCATAACCCAAGCGAATGATTCCCGCACGGGGAACGTTCGATGACCAATATCGAAATCGACAGGCAGTACGGGGCGAGATGGGCCCTCCCTCACGGTCGGGCTGCTTGTGGGAAGGTCGTTGATCCGACAGCCCGTCCATGGAGCCGGCATCGTGAGACGGAAGCGACGCGTCGGCATCCGAGTTCACGACTGATCGGTCGCAGCAGGGGCCGTCGCCAGCGATGAAAGCGAGGAGTTCACCTGTGTAGCAGCACCTCACGAATCGTTGAATGATGCGATGATATTCGTTTGGGAGCCAGTCATGGCGCGACGTGGAATCGATCTATTCAAAATGCTAGAACAAGTCATGTGGGCCCTCATTTCGGGATGGCTCCAGGTTGGCCTTGGCCAACCCAAGGGGCGACGGAAACGCCGCAAGCGTCGTTGAGGCGCGAGATGTGTGCAACCACAAGAGAGAGACCCTCCCTCAAGTACTTTCTGCCCCTTATGTGTCCACCGATATATATTGGTAACTGGTGCGGTGACTTGGCGGACGGCGACTCCGGATCCGGCTTAGTGTACACTCATTCGTCATGAGCAACACCAACACGCGGCTCTGGGTTGTGCACATCTCGAATCAGGCAAAGATCGCGGCCCGTGCGCGGCGGGAGGGGTTCATCTGCATCGGATGGACGCGGATCGGCGACCTTTCGCCGCACGATACACGAGAGAAGATGAAGATCGCGATGCACCGGGCGTATCCGGATTGGTCACCCGGGCGTGTCAACGCGTCATACGGACAGGTCTTTCGTTTCGCTCACGAGATGAGTGTTGGAGAGATTGTCGTGTATCCGGTGAAAGGATCGCGTGAGATCATGATCGGCGAGATCACAGGGCCCTACCGGTGGGCCTCGGACGATGCCGATCTGATGGGCCACGACTACTCGAATATCCGGCCGGTGCGATGGCTCAAGACCGTGCCGAGGATCGTCTTCTCCGAGGCCGCGCTCCACAGTTTCGGGGCATTCTCGTCGGTCTCGACGTCCGACGAGCATCTCGAGGAGGTCCAGCGCGTGCTCGCGAGCGATGCGTCTATCGAGGGACCGAATGTGACCGGACTCGGCGAGCGGCGACGGAGACGATTGGTGCCCAAGAGCGGGACCGTTCTGGGTGCGAGAGACGGAGCGGAGGCAATGGACGGGGGGCTTGGCTCGTGTGTGGGCACGGAACTACCGGGCGATGACGACGAAGGTGGTTCTGCCGATCTCGTTGAACTGGAGTCGGCGGCCGACGCCTTCAACCTGGCCGAGCGTGCGATCGAGGAGACCAAGGACTACCTCCTGCGGCAGTGGGTGCGTACGGGGACCGAGTTCGAGGAGGTCGTTGCCGCGGTCTTCCGTGCCATGGGCTACACCGCGACCACTCAGCAGGGGACGCACGATCTGGGCGTCGACGTCGTGGCGCACCCGGACCCTTTGGGCGTGCAGCCGCCGCTCCTGAAGATCCAGTGCAAGAGCGGCACGAGCACTGTTGGCGGGCCGGTGGTCAAGCAGTTGCGGGGACTGCTCAACGGCCCGGAGAAAGGCGTGCTCGTCTCACTCGGCGGATTCAGCAACGACGCGCGACACGTGCAGCAAAACGACGCCGATCTCGTGCTTATCGACGCCGACCGGTTCATCGATATCTTCCTCGCCCACTACGAGGAGTTGGAACCGCAGTGGCGGCACAAGTTCCCACTCACGAGGGTGTACGTCGCCACAGGCGGTGCGTAAGGCAATCCGCGGAACACTGCGAACTCAGTTGCATGGAGGACTTTGGCGCGGGCAGTCCCGCACCGTCGGGCGAGTTGTGGGTGGTCTGGGCAGGTGACTTGAGGAGAATTCGGAACCCGTGACTGAATCCACCGTTGTTGTGATGGACGACCCCATCGCCGCGTGGAAGAGTCCCATCGGCGTCACGAACGATCCCGCACGCGTGATGGACGCTTCCATCGACGTGTTGGGCTCTCCGATCGGCGTGATGGAGCGTCCAATCGGCGTGTGGAACTCTCCAGCACGCGTGATGGACGATCCAATCGGCGTGATGAACAACTCAACACGCGTGCTGAACGCTCCAGCAGGCGTGCTGGACGATCCAATCGAGGTGTTGGACGATCCATCACGCGGTTATGGCGACGTGGAGCCCCGCCTGGGCCGCGTTCTCGCGTGAATAAGCCGCGCGGACGTGGGCCGGGGGCCATCAACCCGCTGGCGTCATGGTCAAGCCAAGGCGACCGCGCGCGTTGCGGAGGAGGGTCCGCACGCCCTCTCCGGCAGTCGCGAGTTCGGACGCATCAGGGTGCGAGAGGCAGTCGCGCGCCCAGCCGAAGTCGCGGCGAGGCAGGGCGGGGCCGGGTGGGGATGGAGGCGCCGCCGCAGAACCGGAAGCGACGCTCGCGTCTGAGTTCGTGGCAATCACCACATCCACCGGATCCGAGGGGCCAAGAACGATGGCGCTCGCGAGGAGTTTTCTCGTGAGGTCCACCAGGCCGTCGTGCTCGTCGACCACGGTGAGCCATTCGGCCTCGGCCTGGGCGAGGGTGGCGCGTGACTCGGTGTATCGGTGCGACGTCAGGAGCCAGAACCCCGCGATGAGGCGCCATTGGCACGAGGTCACGGTCGGGCGTCCTTCTCCCCCGGTTGCTCCGGCGGATCGTGCGGCCTCGGCGCTCTGGAGTGCCGCGTCGATTCGGTTGCTCCAGACTTCCTTCCCCTCGGGCGTCGACAGATCGAAGGTTGGACCCGTGAGTGTCTGCAGGATCGTGACCTGAGTCAGCCACTCGCTCGAGAGCCCATTGCCGTAGCTGGCTCGCGTCATCAAGAGTGAGTCGGCGAGCGTCGATCTCGCCTGCGAGATGGTCGCGTTGACCCGTTCGGCGCGAAGGTCGGCTACTTCGCGCTGGTGTTCCGCAATCAGGGCCTTCTTCGATTGCGTAAGGACCAGTGCCGTTCCCGCGGAGGCCACGAGAATGAGCGCCGCGGCGAGAGCGGCCGCGGCACGTTCGCGACGCACCCACCGTGTCAGGCGGGCGGCCGGATCTTCCTTCGCCCACACGAGCCCCTCATCGCGGAGCACACGCTCCAGATCGTTGGCCAGGGCTTCGGCGGATTGATACCGCCGTGTCGGGTCGCACGAGAGTGCGCGTGCACAGATGGCCGCGAGAAGTGCGTTGTCGATCTCGGCAATGGCACTCGGTGAGAGCGTGTTGGTGGTGGTAGTGGCTCCGGAACGGTCTCGTTCACTCTCGGCACCTGCCCACGCGCCCCCTGCTGCAGCGCGTGTTCGAATCGTGCGCACGTTGGCCGAGTCGAGGTTTCGTCTCGCCTCCTCGGCAGACGATCCGTTGGGGGCGACGCCCCTCAGGCACCACAAGAGCAAGCCGCCCAACGCGTAGGTATCGGTCGCGGTGTTGAGAACCGAGCCGGGTGCGAACTGCTCGGGGGCTCCGAAGCCGAGCGTTCCTCCCAGTTCCACCATCGAGGGAAGATCCCTGACCTCGCCCTCCCACTGCGCAAGGCCGAAATCGGTGATGCGCGGCGTGCCGTCGATCTCCATCAGGACGTTCGACGGCTTGAGGTCGCAATGGAGCAGACCCGCCGAGTGGATGGCCTGGGTGCCTCGTGCAATATCACGCACGAGCGTGGCGGCGGCCCGTGGTGACAGGCGATGATCCGCGCCGCGAATGTGGCCGTGAAGATTGCCGCCCGCGACGTGCTCGAAGACGACGTAGGAGGCTCCGTCGCTCGTGACTCCGCGATCGAGCGCGGAGGCGACGTTGGTGTGACGCACACGACGGGCCTTGATCGCCTCCGCGGCGGCGACGCGATCGGCCAGAGTTGAGCCTCCAAGGCGAGAGAGAAACTTGACCGCCACGAACACAGGCTTGCCCTCGCTCGACAGGAGTCGATCCTCGGCAAGGTAGACCCTTCCATTGGCGCCCGCGCCCATCCTTTCGCGGAGAACATATCGACTCCGCCCCTCGGGAGTCGGCAGACCGATTTCTTCGGGGAGAGTCCGCTCCGGGATCTCACTGGACGACATCCTCGTGGTTCCAACAAGCGAGCCGAGGACCACGGCAGCATCGATCGCGTCGCAGAGATCTGGATGTTTCGTCCGCAGGTCGGTGATCGCTCGCTCGGAGTCTCCGACGCCACGAGCGTGCGAGCGAAGCACCACGTCGATCACCGCGTCGAGCACCACTGGGCGGTTCCGCAGGTTGGGGATGCTCGTGAGGAAGGCGTCGATCTCATAGGGGCCATCGAGCCCCGATCGGGAACGCCAGTCGATGAGATGGGCGATCTGCTCGTCGGCCGCCGCTCGGACGCTCGAGAGGAACGAGAAGAAGCCCTCGGTGTCCATCCGACCCGAGGCGTGGTAACTCTCGAGAAGGTCGTGCTCGGTGGTATGCCTCATTTGCGTTGTCCTCCGATCCAATGGAGATGCTCGATTTACGCACGCTCATCATCTGAGAGACGTTCGGCAAGACGCTCGCGGATGAGTTGCCATCGCTTGCGGACCGCCGCGTGGGTCATCCCGAGTTGCTCGGCCGTCACGTTGTGGGGCATGCCCCAGAGCCAGTGCATGAGGATGGAGCGGTCGTTCTCTGAGTCGAGCATCCCGAAGATCCGTTCGACATCGGCGTACGAGCCCCTCTCGGTCGACCATTTTGTCTGCGCGCGCAGACCAAGCCTTCGCGCGATGGGCGTGTCCTCTTCCTCGACGGCACGGAGGCGCAATATCACGCGCTCTTTGTCCGCGATGGAGTGCTGGGTGATCGTCTGCATAAGCGACAGAAGTTGCGGCACGCCCTCGGCCTCGATCGATCGCTTCATGACGTACTCGTCGAGACGCCGGCAGACCGTTGAGAAGATCTCGCTACTGTCGAAGAGCCGTCGCATCGAGGAGTTAAGCCGAGAGCGGATCCGCCGCCGGATCATCGGCTCGAAGCGATGAACGAACTCTGCCGCAGCGACTCGGTCGCCATTCCGCATCCGCCCCAAAAGTTGAGCAACTGACATCGGCGACTCGATCGCGGGTGGCGTTGCGCTCGCCGGATCAAAGGCCGACTCCTGAACGAAGGGCATCCGGTGTGGGGCGTCAGCGTCGATCTGACGAAGGGAGTGGTAGGTGCTGGACCCCTTCTGTCCCTTCTCTTCCAATTGCGGGACGCTCGATCTTGTGGATTCCGGAGCCGAGGTTTCGCTCCGGGGCGTGATCTCCCCCATTGTGCCACTCCAAAGAATTTTCCCAAGTGCCTTCACACCAGCCCTGTTTGCGCCGCCCTTTGGAGAGGCGGATTCACGACGGTGTGAGTCCCATTTAAATCTCCGAACGCGTCCTGAACAAGACGCCCGTTTGGCGATGCCAGGAGGCACGATATGCACGCGATTCGAGTCAGCGGAACGAACATTCTAATGCTCGGCCTTGTCACCATCGCGATGGGCTTTGGGTCGCGTTCGGCCGCATCGTTGGCGGTGGACATGACCATCTTCGCCACGACGACCGCGACAAGCCCCGCCGAGGTTGTTCCCGTCGCCCGCGACGCCATGGATGACGAGTTCGGGTTGATCGTCGAGTCGCTGCTCCAGTTCCTGAATCTGTACGAGATCCGGCCGGTGGCGTTGAACCCAAACACCGACGAGGCGCAGTTGTTCGTGGACACCTACAACACGAGCGGTATTCGTCAGAACCTGACCCCAGCCGACATCAGCAGCGCTATCGATACGTGCAAGGACGCGCTCGCGTGGATCGCGAACCACCCCGGCTACTTCTCGAATCCGCTCGAGGGGGACTTCGTCAAGGCGGTCTCCAACGCCCGGAGCGACCTCTTCGGTAGGCAGTAGTTGCACCGATCAGGCACCGTTGCGCGAAGGGCAATCAGGAGAAGGTGTGCCGAACAGGCGCTCGAAACCCATGCAACCCACATTGCCGGACTTGGCGTCGGAGCGTCGC
Organism: Phycisphaerales bacterium; assembly: GCA_016699835.1. Taxonomy (NCBI): domain Bacteria; kingdom Pseudomonadati; phylum Planctomycetota; class Phycisphaerae; order Phycisphaerales; species Phycisphaerales bacterium. The sequence goes on along the minus strand of CP064987.1, from coordinate 834,272 downwards.
TGGAAGATCATCGGCGCGCTCCACGCCATTCCGGAGACGCTGCCACGTCGGTGGGCCACGAACGCCGCACGCGAGTTTCGGCTAGCCTTCGACGCGGATTGGCTTGGCATCGGCTTGATACAGGCTTCTCACACCACGCACGCCGCCCGCGTGATGTCCGTGGGTGTGAGCACGCGGGATGGCGATGAGAAGCACCTCACCGGGCCCCAAGACCTTGTCGAATTCATCGAGAGACGTCGGAGCTCCCGTGACACGGCGCTCATGGAGTGGCACCACGCGATCACCACGGCGCTCTTGAATGCCGACGATCCGCTCTGGAGCTGGATCGTCGAACACGGTGATTCGGCGCTCCGAACACACACCCACGCCCAGTCTCACCCCGGATTCCGAGTCTCGCGCGTGGTCGTGAAGTCTCTGGATCGTCGGTTGATCAAGAGCCCGGGGCCGGAGTGCGTCTCGGTCTGCGGGATTCGAGAAGGAAGCCGAGTTCAGCGATTCGTGGCCATGATCGGGCCGGTCTCGATGGGGGAGTGCGGCGGTCCAATGTGCGACGGATTCTTGAAGATGGCCGTTGCCGCCCTTGGTGAACGCGTCATCAGTTCGTGGAATCTCCTCGACCGATACGGGGCCGACTTTGGCGATGACACCACCACGGAAGACATGGCACGGATTGTCCTGGAATGGCTCGGCCGCGATGGCCCTATCACGCCCAGCACCATCGCCACCTCCCCCGCGCGAGATGGCCGTATCGACCGTCAACGCCCTCGGGGTCTTGGGCGACCGTAGGAATGCTCCGCGTCTCCACTCGCGAAGCGTGCATTCTGGTCCATTCGATTGTCGGCTCAGGCTCCGGTCGCGAACGCACAACATTGAGTACTTATGAATCAAGTGCACACATAAATGTGCCATGTGCCATTGGTAAGAAAACGCAGTTAGGACGCAGTATCACGCGTCCGGTTGGGAGTCAACCCGGCGACCTCGGAGTTTGCTGGCCAGATGAGCCATCCCAACCAACCGCATCTCCCTTGCCAACACTCCGCGAACGTGGCACCTTCGGCTGCAGAGACTCCGATGGCGATCGAAAGAACCGCACAGAAAGCCGACGTAACTCGGTTGACAGCCACAAGGACGCACTTTGCGGACGCGATGTCTCTGTTGTTGGCCGCAAGGACTCTCTCGCACGCCCCAAAGACTCTGTCGACGGCCCAAAGAACTCCGTCGCACGCCGCGAACACTGTTTCGAACGCCCAAAGCACTCCGTCGTCGGCCTTCGACGGAGCGTTGGCGGTGGTTCTGGCGACGTGAAACCCCGCCTGGGCCGCGTTCTCGCGTGAATAAGGCGTGGGGACGTGGCCCGGGGGGGCTAGATGGTCAAATCAATAAATTGCCAAATGACCAAATGGGACGCACACAGAGCCAACAGCGCGCGATATTGACCCTTGGTGTGAGTGCGAGCAACACTGCGTCCCACTGAGCCGCGGCTCAGGCGCGAGCAATCGCCGCCGCCTTCACGATGCCCACGAACTCCACCGCCTTGAGCGACGCGCCGCCGACCAGGCCGCCGTCCACGTCACCCTGGGCGAAGAGTTCCGCGGCGTTCCCCGCCTTCAGCGACCCGCCGTACTGGATCCGCAATCGCGCCGCCCGCTCCGGGCCATACAAATGGGCCACCAACTCGCGGATGTGCGCGTGCGCCGATTGCGCGTCGTCGGGCGTCGCCGTCTTGCCCGTGCCGATCGCCCACACCGGCTCGTACGCGATCGTCAGACGCTCGAGCCAGTCCCCCGGAACCTCGGCCAGGCCCGTCTTGATCTGCCGGCTCGTCACGATGTCCTGGTGCCCCGCCGTACGCTCGTCGAGCGTCTCACCAACACACAGGATGCACTCGAGCCCCGCGTCGAGCACGGCACGCACCTTCGCGTTCACCATCTCGTCGCTCTCGCCGATGACGTGCCGACGCTCGGAGTGCCCGCACAAAACGACCTGCACGCCGCAGTCCTTGAGCATGTTGATCGAGACCTCGCCGGTGAACGCGCCGTCCTCCTTGAAGTAGGCGTCCTGGGCGCCGAGTTTGATGGCGCTGCTGCGGTCGCGCAGGATCGAGCGGACGAGCAGGAGATACGGATACGGCGGGAAGACCGCGACGTCCACGCCGTCGATGTTCATCAGCCCGTCCACCACGCCGCGCGTCAGGTCGGACGCCGCCGTGCGGTCGGTGTTCATCTTCCAGTTGCCGCCGACAAAGGGCCGACGCGAGCGTTCGTGATCGTGTGCCATGTGCCCCAAGGGTACACGCGGCGATGACGCCGAGCGGGAGGGACGTGGCGGAGATTCATTGCACGGGCTGGTATTCTGAAACATGAAGCCCGACCGTGAGGGAGGGCCTCGCCGCGCTCGTGACACCGATGGCGGGCCGTCACTCACGGCCTGGCGACGTGCAGGCCCAAAGCGAAAACGCCCGCGAGTCTCCCGCGGGCGATGTGGTCCACTCGATGTCGATCAAGGCCGGGCCTCGACGCTCACGCCGCCAGGCGACGCTCCAGATCCGCAACACGCGGCTCCCACTCGGCGAGATCGTCCTGCTCGTCGAAGAGATCGCGCAACTCCGACGACTCGCGGATCGCCTTGACCGCCTGGGCCGCACGCTGAACCAGCGACGCCGCCGGCGAGGGCTTCCCCTCCACCCATCCGTGGATCTCCTCGGGAAGGTCCGACCCGCGTGCGCCCTTCAGCGCGGCCACAACCTCCGCCGCGGCGAGCGCACAGCACGCCTCGGGAGCCTCCGCGTATGCCTCCTTTGCGTTCAGCACACGCTCGAACGCCTCCTCGATCAAGGCGGCGTCGTCCATCTCCACAAGATCCGCCGCCCAGTCGGCAGCGTCGTCATTCTCAAAGTGGCCAAAGCCCCAGGCACCCATCTCGTCCATGTCCTTTCTCCTCGCGTCCAGATCCCCACTCGATCAGGTCCCGAACAAACCAGGACCGACGAGGGCAAGCCGAACGCGGCGCACCATCCTTGAACGGAACCATCGGCCTGTCCAAAGGACAGGCACGAAAATCAGCACAAAAACCTCGATATCCATCGCCGGATCCACAAGCCGCCGTGCGTCGCGTCCGGATCCCCCGATTTATGGGAAGATCCCGCGCACCTCATAGGCCTTGGCCAGCCGCTCGAGCGCCGCGATGTACGCCGCCGTCCGGAGATCGACGTTGTACTTCTTCCGCGCCACGCGCACCCGCTGGGCCGCCCGGACCATGTGCTTGTTCAGCGTCTGGTCCACCTTCTCCAGGTCCCACGACTGGAACGTCTTGTTCTGCAGCCACTCGAAGTAACTGACCGTGACGCCGCCCGCGTTGCACAGGATCGCCGGAAGGATCTCCACGCCCCGCGACTGCAGCACGCGCTCCCCTGCGGGCGTGGTGGGGGCGTTGGCGCCCTCCGCCACGACCTTGCAGTTCAGCATGCTCGCCTCGGGCTCCTGGATCATCTGCTCCAGCGCCGCCGGGATGAACACGTCCACCTTCGCCTTGTAGAACTCTTCCTTCGAGCACTTCGTCGCCTTGGGATACGACGAGACGCTCCCCTTGGTCTCGCAGTGCATCGCGAGGTCGTGCGCGTCGATCCCCTGATCGTTGCGGATGAACCCCGTGTGGTCGGCGGCCGCGATCATCTTCGCGCCCTTGTCCTGGAAGATCCGCGACGACCACGAGCCCACGTTGCCATAGCCCAGCGTGCTGAACGTGCACTGCGCGGGCTTCAGGTTCAACTCCGGGAGCATCTCCACCAGCGTGTCCACCACGCCCTGCCCCGTCGCTTTCTCACGACCCAAGGACCCGCCATACTCGATCGGCTTCCCGGTGATCACCGCCGACGGATTCTGTCCCGCGACCTCCGACAGGAACGAGTACGTGTCCGCGATCCACGCCATGTGCTGCGCGTTCGAGCCGACGTCGGGCGCGGGGATGTCATAGTCCGGCCCGATGTTGTGCGCGATCGCCGACGTGAACCGGCGCACGATCCGCTGCATCTCCGCTGTCGAGTGGTCGCGCGGGTTCACCTTGATCCCGCCCTTGCCCCCGCCATACGGCACGCCCACGAGCGAACACTTCATCGTCATCAAAAACGCCAGACTCTTCACGTCGTCCAGGTGCACGTCGTGATGGAACCGCAATCCGCCCTTGTACGGCCCCAGCGCGTTGTTGTGCTGAACCCGGTACCCCTTGAACAGGCTCCACTTCCCATTGTCCATCAGCACCGGGAAGTGAACCATGATCTCGTTCTTCGGCTGCGCCAGAACCAACTTCAAGTATTGCGGCAGGTCCATGACATCCGCCGCGTGGAGCATGCAGCCGACCGTCTGGCGGTACAGGTTGTTCGCGTCCGCGGGGAACGCCAACTCATCAAAGACCGGGTGCGCAAAGCCGGCCGATCCTTCGGCGGCCTGAGGCCTCTCAAGTGTCGCGGGTGTCATGGGAAACGGTTCCGTATGCAACGGCCACCCTCGCGCCCCGTCCCAAAGGCGAACTCGCCAGGGATCCACGCAAGGAAACTGAAAGTGGGAGAGAAGCGTAGCGGTCCCTCCCCATCCCGTGAATCCTCCACGCCAAAACTTCTTTCACTTTCGCGATTTTCAAGGTCGCCGTTCGGGTCCAAGGCCGGGAAGATCCCTCGCATGACCAACACGCTCATCCTCTACAACGCCGCCGACCTCATGTGGGCCTCCAAAATCAAGGCCACCGCCGAATCCCTCGGCCTCGCCGCGCGCCCCGTCCGAACCCTCGACATGCTCGAGGCCCGACTCACCGACCCCAATCCGCCACACCCCGTCGCCCTGCTCGTCGATCTCGATTCTCCGCCCGAACTCGCCCTCTCGCTCATCAACCGGGCCCGAGAGTTCAACGCCACGCACACGTCGACAAGTCCAGACTCCAACTCCCCGCACCCGACGCCAAACTCTCCCCGTCGACTCCAGATCCTCGCCTGGGGCCCCCATGTTGCCAAAGACCTTCTCGACGCCGCAAAGTCCCACGGAGCCGACGAGGTCATGACCCGCGGGGCCTTGAACCACACTCTCGATCAGGTGCTTGTTCGGCTGGCGTCACACGCCTGACCAGTTTTTTCTCTGATCAATCCCACCCAAATCCGGGCGCGACGCACCTCCTTGTCGCCTAACCACATACGGGGTTGGGTGGAGGTGTTCCATGAAGATGATCAGTCTGAAGAGCGGCCTGAACAGCGTCCTCAATGCCATGACACGAATCGCCAGGCGATCGCTCGTCACATACGCCTTCGTCGCCCTCGCCACGCTCCTCCTCGCGCTCCCGCCCTCGGCACGCGCGCAGACCACCTTCGACATCACGAGCGACGCCCGCTACGCCGAGTTCAAGGACGCCCTCACCGCCTCCCAGATCGTCCTCCTCGAAAACTCCCTCGCGCCCAACCCGCGCCTCCTCGCCGTTCTCGCCGCGACCGCCGAACTCGCTCGACTCAACCCGAGCGCTGCCACCGATCAACTCGAAGCCTTCGCCACAACCTTCAACACCGCCCTCGCCACCTCCTTCGCCGACGATCCCGATCTCACCCGCCGCGGCAACTTCATCGCCGCCGTCCGCTTCGTCGCGCGCGTCACGCCCACCACCGAGACCCTCGCCGGCCTCGATTTGAATATCGGCGAGTCCACTCTCGAAGCCCTCGGCCTCGACCTCGGCAGCGCCTCCTACCGCCAACGCTCCGTCCAGCACCAGCGTTCCCAGGTCGTCGATGTCGCCCAGAACGCCGCCACCACCAGAACCCTCGTCGCGGCCTTCATGGACGCACGAGTCTCCCCCGCGATCGCCGCGTTCCTGCGCTCCCAGAACATCGAGCCATTCCCCACGCCCGCCGTTCTCGCCGGCGCCTATCCCGAGATCGCCGGCGCCCGCGCCACGATGCCCGCCACCTATGCCGACTACCTCACCGCGCGCTCCACGAACTTCGCCGACGCCAAGGCCCTCAGCCTCGCCGAACTCGCCACCGTCCGCGGCACGATCGACACCCATCTCCAATACGTCGCCGCCGAACTCGCCACCGATGGCGATACCGGCATGTGGGCGCGATACACGCCCACCCCCGACCCCGCCCTCATGGCCCAACTCGCCCAGCAACTCCAGAATGAGGCCCGCGCACGAGCCGTCAGCCGCGCCCGCCTCACCATGAACAACTTCCTCCAGGCCCAGGCCCTCGACCCCGCCGTGCACATCGGCGCCAACCAACTCGAGGACCTCGCCGCCATCACCCTCCAGACCGAAGAGACCACAGGCCGCGTCTCCGCCGGCCTCAACATCGCCGGCGGCCTCATCGGCGCGGGCGTCGCCTTCGCCGCCGAAGGCCCCGGCGCCATCGTCGGCGGCGTCGGACTCCTCCTCGGCGTCGCCAGCGCCATCACCGACCTCGTCGGCGACGAGACCGGCCCGCCGCCCCCCGAGCAGCAGATCTTCGACCAGATCATGGAACTCCGCCAGCAGGTCGAGCAGGTCCGCCTCGAGATGCACGCCCGCTTCGACGCCATCGATCGCCAACTGGAAGTGATCTACGCCACCATGTCCGACTCCTTCAACCTCATCAACGAGACCCTCCGACGCGTCGAGGGAAGCCTCAGCGAGATCCAGGTCTCGCTCTACGGCGTGCGCTCCGCCATCAACCGGCTCGAGGCCAATCTCTACGGCGTCCTCGCCGACGGCTTCCAGCAGGACCTCCTCATCGACATGGACTTCGGCCTGGGTCACCGCGCCCGCACCGGCTTCGACCTCGCCTACTCCGGCGCCGGAAACTCAACCTACACGGGCCTCGAGAGCACCTTCTACACCTGGGCCACCACCATCGCCGCCGACAGCGGCCACGCCGGCCCGACCTCCCCCAATCTCACCTATGGCCCAACCGCCATCGACCAACTCGCCGACTTCCCCCTCGGCTTCAACATCAACAACCTCCGCGCCTTCCCCGCCCAACTCGGCCTCTCCACGCTCAGTTCCCAGCGCCTCGTCGATCCCACCACCTGGTCCTTCGTCGCCGACGCCTACGCCCAACTCGGCCGCGAGAACCCCTGGTACTTCGCCGCCATCAACGCCACCTCGCCCCAGCGCCTCAACGACATCATCGCCAAGGGCGAGACCGCCCGCGACGCCATGCGGAACGCCAGGAGCGCCGCCCTCTACAACCGCCTCCTCGACGACTTCGACGCTCGCGTCCCCGCCATGGCCGACCTCCTCGCCCAGCGCCACACCGCCAACGTCGCCACCCTCTTCCCCGAACTCGCGCCCCTCAACGTCTGGCTCGACGAAACCCAACCCATCGTCCAGTTCACAAGCCCACCCGTCGGCCTGCTCTCCAGCACCTGGGCGACGGTCTACGACCCCAGCGGCGGAAGCAACCAATACCAACTCCGCCCGCCCGGCGGCGCCCGATACTGGGGCCTCATCCATCCCGCCATCGGCATCGCCACCAAACTCAGGCTCAACGTCCCCGACCTGCTCCACCCCACCGTGACCACCCTCGCCGGCTCCGGCTTCACCCACTCCTGCCAGGTCTTCGTCGATCCCGTGAACGGCTCGAACACCCAGTTCGACCTCCACTACACCTACAGCACCTCCAGGCGCGGCCAACTCGTCGCCATCGTCCGCAACGTCGTCCGCATGTACCACAGCGATGCCTGCCTCCAGTGCGCCGAGTACTACGCCCTCGATGCATGGAACGGCCAGATCGCCCAGACCTGGTTCGATCCCCCGGGAACAAACTACAACTACACCGGCGGCGCTCGCGTCCTGAGCAAGATCAGCGGCTCGGTCGACTACCGCGGCCACATCGACGACATCATCGCCGCCGCCCACGACGCACTCGCCTCGCGACGCACCACCGCCGCCGGCGTCCTCTACGCCGGGCTCGACCAGGCCGGCGCCCTCCGCGACGCCATCGACGCCGCCCAGGTCCCTGTCTCCATGCTCGACGCCTACCTCTCCCTCGGCGCCCCCGAGTCCTTCGTCTCCAGCGACATCCTCCGCGCGGGGATTCGGGGTGGTGGGGGCGGTGGGGGGAGTGGTTACGGCGGGCTCGGCGACGGCACCCTCCGCGAACTCATCCTCGCCGACTCCAACGTCAACTTCGCTTCCTCCGCCGACATCCAGGCCGCGATGAGGCAACGTTCCGACGCCTTGCGCGCCGAGGTCGACGCGATGATGGAGAACACAACCCCAGAATCCCACGACTACATGACCTGGTCCATCGCCGGCCTGCGCGATCTCCGCACCCTTCCCACGCGCCTCACCGTCCCCGATCGCTACAGCGTCACCCCCAACCAGACGCTCGTCGTCCCGGCTACCTCCGGACTGCTAACAAACGACGCGGTCCAGGGCCCGGATATCTCCCGCGCCGCGGCGATCATGACCTTCCCGACCCACGGCTCCGTCACGCTCCACCCAGACGGCTCTTTCGAGTACACCCCAACCCCGGGCTTCACCGGCCTCGACACCTTCGCCTACCGCGCCAGCGCCACCATCACCGTTCCCGGACAGTCCTCCATCGTCGTCAACGCCAACACCGCCAGCGTCTACCTCCTCGTCGGCCAGTCCACCCCCACCTGCGTCGCCGACGTCGACGACGGCAGCGCCACGGGCGCCACAGACGGCGCCGTCACCATCGACGACCTGCTCTACTACCTCACCATCTTCCAGGCCGGCCATATCGACGCCGACATCGACGACGGCACCGCCACGGGCGCCCCCGACCAGGCCGTCACCATCGACGACTTGCTGTACTTCATTCAACGATTCCAAGGTGGGTGCTAAAGGTCCAAGACGGTGAAAACCGCACAACTGCTAACAAAATGCAAATAAAAAGTGGTTTCTCCGCGATCTCGGGTGGAGTTTCCACAAAAGTACTTGCCCGTAACCAATATCTGGATATATTGATAATCATGTCCAAAATAATCTCTGATCAAGGCCTGCCTTCGATCGAGACTACGGCGCCAAATCCGCAGCGACGGAGTTTGGTGTTCGCGGTCATTTCGATGTCGGTGGCAAGCGTGGTGCTGGGCACGATCTTCCAGATGACGATTCGGGATTTTCATCTCCCAGGAACACAAATAGGAGATGTGGATCCGTCAGTGATGACCTCGTCGGAGGTGTGTGCCGCGTGTCATGGTGGATTGGACGACACGAATGATCCGATGTCGACGTGGTCCGGGTCGTTGATGGGTCAGGCGGGGCGGGACCCGTTGTTCTTTGCGCAGATGACGCTGGCGAACCAGGACGTGAGCAACGTTGGGTACTACTGCATGCGTTGCCATGTGCCCTCATCGTTTGTGTCGGGTCACGCGTTGCAGGCCGACGGATCGACGCTTGACGCGTCGGACCGAGAGGGTGTGTCGTGCCATTTCTGTCATTCGATGGTGGATCCGGTGTACCGGCCCGGGGTCAGCCCGGTAGAGGACGCCGCGATTCTCGCGGGCATGCCGGAGGTTCCGGGGTATTACGGCGATGCGATGTTCGTGCTCGATCCCGCGGGGCGTCGTCGTGGCCCTCGCTCGGACAGTGAGCCATTGCACGAGTTTATCCACTCCCCATTCCACTCCACAGGGAACTTCTGTGGGACCTGCCACGATGTGGGAAACGTGGCGGTCACAAAGCAGGCGGACGGGACGTACCGGTATAACGCGTTGAACGAGCCGACACCATCACTCGATCCGGCGCATCAGTTCCCGCTCGAACGGACGTATACGGAGTGGCGACTCAGCGAGTTCGCGAGTAGCGGTGTGGACATGGGTGGGCGATTCAACGGCAACGGCCCCAGCGTGATCCGTACGTGCCAGGACTGCCACATGCCTAAGTCCGAGGGACTCGCGTGCATCGTCGGTCCGAATCGGACGCAGATGGCATCCCACGAGTTCGCGGGCGCGTCAGCCCAGGTGCTGGACATCATCGCGAAACACACGCTCGGTGATCCGGCGGTGGACCAGAACGCGATTGCACGTGGTCGGGCGTCCGCGGTTTCAATGCTACGGCGTGCCGCATCGCTGGAGGTGAGACAATCGGGTGGGATGCTCAAAGTCCGTGTCACAAACGAATCCGGGCATAAGTTGCCAACTGGGCACATCGAGGGACGCCGAGTGTGGGTGAATGTTCAGTTCCGAGACTCGACGGGCACGATCGTCCGCGAGAACGGCCGATACGACGAGACCACCTCAACGCTGGACGAAGACACGACCACGGTGTACGAGATGCTTGTGGGGTTGAGCACGTTTGCCGCCCAGGCGACCGGACTCCCCGCTGGACGCACGACCCACATGGCGTTGGCGGACAGTATCGTCAAAGACAATCGCATACCACCACGAGGATTCAACAACGCCACCTACGCCAACGCGGGCGCACCGGTCGTGGACGCCACGTACGCCGATGGACAGTACTGGTCGGACGTGGAATTCAGGATTCCTCTGCGTGCCGTCTCCGCGGCGGTGCGACTGCTCTACCAGCAGACGCCGAAAGAGTACATCGAACATCTGCGGGATCACAACCACACGGACACATGGGGGCAAACACTGTACTCGTTATGGTCAAGTACGGGGCGAGGTGCCCCGATCGAGATGATCGGTATCACGAGCTCGCTCATACCCTTCTGCCCCGCCGACCTCGACGATGGCAGCAACACAGGCACGCCCGACGGCGCCGTCACCATCGACGATCTGCTCTACTACCTCACCATCTTCCAGGCCGGCCATATCGACGCCGACATCGACGACGGCACCGCCACGGGCGCCCCCGACCAGGCCGTCACCATCGACGACCTCCTCTATTACATCGAGAGGTTCCAGTTGGGATGCTAATCGGCAGCAACCAGAACTCTCTGCTTTGCAGATCGAGAGCGGCGGGAACGAACACCTAAGCGTCAGTCCTCACTGATATGCTTGCGGCCTGCCCACTCTCCCCACACGCCGTCAGTATTGAGGATCACTTCACAATCGCAGCCCGCGCCATTCTCTTGCAGCCAAGCGAGAGTCTTATCGACGGGGAGGTTGTGATCCTTCAGATACCGTGTAGCTGCACGAAGATCGTGTGCACAAGGTTGGCTATCAAGATAGTCAAAGAGTCCCTTGAGTTCAGCCCGTGTGAGTGGGGGAAGGTCCTCGGATGGTGCGGGTGCCAGTTGACGACTCTGTCGTCCACCAAAGTTGTAAAATGAACCAATCGCGAGGGCGAGTACTCCAACAGCGATGAGAACGGCACGCGTAGTACCCGCCATGGGCGTCCTCCTGTTCCGCGAGACGGTTTACTTCAGCAGCCGCTCCAGATAGTGAATATCCACGCCCCCCTGCCGGAACGCGCGATCTTCCATCAGCCGCTGGTGCAGCGGGATCGTCGTCTTGATCCCCTCCACGCGGAACTCGCGCAGCGCCCGAGCCATCCGGTCCATGCACTGCTCGCGGTCGTCCGCCCAGCAGATCAGTTTCCCGATCATGCTGTCATAGTTCGGCGGCACGGCATACCCCGTGACGACGTGGCTGTCCAGGCGAACGCCCAGCCCGCCCGGCGGCTCGAACGTCGTGATCCTCCCCGCGCTCGGCCGAAAGTTGTGCTCCGGGTCCTCCGCGTTGATGCGGCACTCCATCGCGTGCCCGCGGATCGAGATGTCCCCCTGCCGGAACGCCAGTTTCTCCCCCGCCGCCACCCGGATCGTCGTCTTCACGATGTCGATCCCCGTGATCATCTCCGTCACCGGGTGCTCCACCTGCACCCGCGTGTTCACCTCGAGCATGTAGAAGTTCTGCTTGTCGTCCATCAGGAACTCGACGGTGGCGGCCCCGTGGTAGTTGGCGGCCTTGATCAGCCGCGCCGCCGCCTCGCAGACGTTCTCGCGCTTCTTGCGATCGATGTTTGGCCCCGGCGCCTCCTCGATCACCTTCTGGTGCCGACGCTGGAGCGAGCAGTCCCGCTCGTACAGGTGCACGGCGTGCCCGTGCTTGTCCCCAAGCACCTGGACCTCGACGTGCCGCGCGTGCTCGAGGAACTTCTCGATGAACACGGCCCCGTTCCCGAACGCCGCCTGCGCCTCCTGCTGCGCCGCCTTGATCGACGAGCGCAGCGTCGCCTCGTTTCGACACACGCGCATCCCGCGCCCGCCCCCGCCCGCCGCCGCCTTGATGATCACCGGATACCCGATCTTCGTCGCCACCGCGACGGCCTCGTCCTCCTCCTCGATCGCGCCGTCGGAGCCGGGGAAGATCGGAACCTTCGCCTCCTTCGCCGTCTTCTTGCACGCGACCTTGTCCCCCAGTTTCGCCATCGCCTCGGGCGTCGGCCCGATGAACTCGATCTTGCAATCCCGGCACGCCTGCGAGAAGTCCGCACGTTCCGACAGGAACCCATACCCGGGATGGATCGCGTCCACGTCGGCGATCTCGGCGGCGGCGATGATCCGCGTGATGTCGATGTACGACTGGCGCGCCGGCCCGGGCCCGATGCAGATCGCCCGATCCGCCAGCCGCAGATACGGCGCGTCCCGATCGGCGGTCGAATACACGCACACCGTCTCGATGCCCATCTCCTGACAGGCCCGCATGATCCGAAGGGCGATCTCGCCACGATTCGCGATGAGGATGCGTTTGAACATGCTGGTCGCTCGAAGAAATCAGAACGCAAAGGACACAGAGGTCATTCAGAGGAAAACAGAGAGCAGAGCCAGGTGGGTAAACGGCAGAACAGTCAGAGTAACGAGAAGAACCCCATACTTCCCTTTGTCTTCCTCCTCGCCCCTCCGTCTTCCTCTGCGTTCGGTCACGCCGGCCGAATCAGGAACAACTTCTGACCGAACTCCACCGCCTCGCCGTTCTTCACGAGAATCTGCTCGATCACGCCCGACTTCTCCGCCTTGATCTCGTTGAAGACCTTCATCGCCTCGATCAGGCACACGACCGAATCGGGCCCGATGCTCGCCCCGGGTTTCACAAACGCCGGCGTGTCCGGATTCGGCGCCGAATAGAACGTTCCGACCATCGGGCTCTCGATCGCCACAAGCCCCGCGGGCGTTCCGCCGCCAGCCGAGGGCGTCGGGGCCGCGCTCGCCGCCGCGACCGGTGCATGAGCCGCGGACGCAGGCGCCGCGAACGCGGGCGCCGCCATCGGCATCGAGCCGCCCATACCCCCATACATCACCGGCTGGTGATTCACGGTCGTTCCCGCCGCGGGCCCGCGCCGAACCTTGATCGTGTCCTCCTTGATCTTCAGATCAACCTCAGACAAATCGTTGTCCACCATCAACTTCACGATGTCCTTCAGTTTGTCGAGCATCGCACACCCTTTCTGGGTATCCAACGGTCTAGATCAGGCATCCGACGGTCCGCCACCCACGCCATGCCCGGCGCGAACTGGCGAACCCATTGGGGCGAAGGGTAGGACGGAAACGCACGCCGCAACCCCGCTCGCACCTCACCATCCACACCATCACCGAAGCGTCGACCACTCCAGCATCTTCGGCAACCTGCAGAAGTTCCGCGCCCCCGTCTCCGTGATCACGTACAAGTCCTCGATCCGCACGCCCCCGATCCCCGGCAGGTAAATCCCAGGCTCCACCGTCACCACGTGCCCGGGCCTCAACTCCATGTCCGCCATCAGCGGATTCAAATACGGCGGCTCCTTCGTCATCCCCAGCCCATGCCCAAGCCCGTGGGGCAACTCATACCCGTGCTTCTCGATGTGCTCGCGCGCGATCCGATCGATCGAGTGCGCCATCCGCCCCGGCGCCAGCGCCGCCGCCGACATCTCCTGCGCCTCGCGCACGATCTCATAGATCTCACGCATCGTCTTCGACCACTTGCCCAAGGAGAACGTCCGCGTCATGTCGCCGCAGTACCCCTCGAACGTCGCCCCCCAGTCGATCAGAAGCGGAGCACCCGCCGCCGTCTTCGTCCGCGCCGGCCGATAGTGCGGCAGCGATCCATTCGCCCTCGCGCCCACGATCGAATCAAACCAGCAGCGGCTGCTCCCGCGCTTCTTCATCTCCGCCTCGAGGTTCGCCGCGATCTCCAGTTCCGTCTGACCCGCACGGATCGTCGGCAGCACCGCCAGCAGCGCCGCCTCCTGGATCCGGATCGCCGTTTGGATCAGTTCGATCTCCGCCTCGTCCTTCACGAGCCTCAGCGCGCCCACAAGCCCCGAGATCGCCACCGCCTCCATCCCGTCGCCGCTCGCCATCGCCCGCTGGATCGTCTCATACTCCGCGACGCTCAGGTGCTCCGCCTGCACCGCGAACCGCGCGACGCGCTGCCGCTTCAACACATCGCCCACCGTTTCCCACATCCCCTTCGTCCGCAGCACCACATCCGCGAGCGTGTGCTGCGGCTCGAGTTCCTCGGCATACCGCCCATCGCTCACGATCACCGCGCCCTTGGAACCGAGTTCAGGCCCCACGCACAGCACGCTGTCCCCACCCAGAAATCCCGTGAGATATCCAACGTCCGTCGAGTGGCTGATCACCGCGTGCTCCACGCCGCGCTTGCGCGTCTCACTCAACAGCCGCGCGATCCGCGCCGCAAAGTCGGGCGTCGGCCCGCGCTTCCCCAACGCCTGCGCCCGCCCCGCGCCACGAACCGCCGCGACCTTGATCGGCGCAGGCCGACGCGCAGAACCACCCGAGCCTTTCGACGTTCCCTTCCCGCGGCCTTTCGCCGGCGTGTGCACACGCGCCCGCTTGTTCCGACCACCCCGATCTCCAGATCCCGAGCCGCCTGTGGTGATGCGTTTGGCCATGGTTCTGGAAGGGTAGCGGCCCAATTGTCTCGCACCGAACCTCCTACCCAATCTCGTGGCACAGAGAGGGGGGGCGTCCCGCCTGTGTCTACTTCTACTACAACTTCCTCGACGATTCGCCCCACGCCCACATTCTGTCACGAAAGCGACACCCCGCATTTCCTATACTGATTCCGCCTGCCTCGCCGCTTCGATCGTGCAGACACTCCATCCACGGCCATCTCGTCCAATCGCCAGCCCATGCCCCGACGAGACTCCTCATCCACGCTCCACATGGACCACGTCGAGGCCTTCGATCGCGAGCGCGGCCGCGTCCTGCGCAAACGCATCCAGTGGTACTGCATCCTTGCTATCACCTTGATGCTCGTCGGCCTGACCGCCTACCTGCCCGATCTCCTCGGCTCTCGCGACACATTGTCTACCTCCAACTCCGACAGCGTGACCAGCGTCGTCGGCGCCGCCGAGAATCTCTCCATCGGCCTCCTCTTCTCCGGCGTGCTCGCCTACCTGCTCATCCGCCGCCCGCCCCGAAGCCGTCTCGTCTGGGTCCTCACCTGGCTGACGATCACCGCTCTCGCCATTGCCATGTCCTTCGAGGTCCTGAAGTACCAGGCGAATCGAGACGCCTACGCCACCGCCGAGGACGTGCGAAACGCCCAGGCCTGGGCCGGCGTCATCGCCATCATGGCCTTCGCCATGATGTTCACCCTCGCCTGCGTCCTCGTTCCCATGACCATCCGCGAGTCCGCCCGCATCGCCCTCGCCTGCTTCACCATCTTCGTCGCCGTCATCGTCCTTCTCGTGAAATCTCCCGCGAATCTCGCCCTGTGGCTCATGCTCGGCTTCGTCGCCAGCGCCGCGCCCGGCATGGCCTGGAGCTGGTGGCGATACCGCGAGTTCGACGCGAGATTCCAGGCCGCACGCATCAAGGAACGATTCGAGAATCTCACGGGCGAGGTCCAGGAACTCTCCGCCGAACTCGTGCAGGCGAGACGCCTGCACGAGGCCCTCTTCCCGCCGCAGATCTCCGACGGGCCGATCCGACTCGCCTATCGCTACGAGCCCATGCGAGACATCGGCGGCGATTTTCTCTTCGTGCACACGGCACCATCCGGAACTCTAAGCGTCGTACTCATCGATGTCTCAGGCCATGGCATCCCCGCCGCCCTCGCCGTCAATCGGATCCATGGCGAACTCCAACGACTCGTCGCCGTGCAGCCCGAAGTTGGACCCGACGCCCTGCTCAAGGACATCAACACCTACGCCCTCGCCGCGTTGGGCGCACAGGGTGTATTCGCCACCGCGATGTGCGTCCGATTCGACGCCGACGCGCGCGCACTCACCTGGGCCAGCGCCGGCCATCCCACCGCCTTCGTCCGCTCCACCGATGGCGAGATGCACGAACTCGCCTCCACCGCCACCATGCTCGGCATCCTCGACGCGAGCGAGTATGACCCGTCGCCGAAGTCGCTCGCGTTCTCGCCCGGCGATCGGCTCCTCGCGTACACCGACGGCGCCATGGAGGCCCGCGACGCGTGGGGCAAGGAACTCTCCATGCCCGGCATCGCGAAACTGGCCCGCGCCGGCTGGGCGGCGGGCGAGGCTTCCGTCGCCGACCTGGTCATGCGCGCGGTCGTCGCCCACCGCGACGGCGGCCCGATGGACGACACGCTCATCGTCGAGGTCGAGTTCGCGGCCGTGCCGAGTTCCGTGCCCGCGAGCGCCGCCGGTGATTTGGATCAGGGCAAAAACGTGTAATCGGCGGTCGTGTTCACGATGCCGCGCGGGACGGTGACGCCGGTGCGCACGTGGGCATCGACGTACAGGAGATTTGCCCGGGTTCCGGCGTTAGTGGTGCGCGTCAGCCAGTCCATGCCGCGATCGCCGTCCTGCTCGTAATTGTAGATGGTGTGCGTGGCGACGACCCAGGTTTTGGCGGTGTTGGTGACGGGCGGCATCCGGCCGCCGCCGCCGTCGGGTTGTCGTGGGACGAGCGTCGGAACACTGTCGCCCTCGAGGGCGTGGTCGTTGAGCGTGTAACTCGAGCCGAGGAGTTCGTACATGGAATCGGTGCGATCGAAGCCGGGGATGGGAACGCCGGTGTTCTGGGCGCCCTTGTCGACGGGTGAGTGGAAGACGGGGAGTCCGATGTTGGCGGGGCTTTTGTCGGGTGGCGGCGTGAAGTCGAGGACGTATCGATTCAGCGGGCGGCGTTCGGGACCGATGGTGTCGATGCCGTAGAACGGGAGTTGGCCTTTTTTCCCGGCGAAGAGGGCTCCGATGACGGCCTCGCCGCCGCCGGGGAGCGGGCCGAGCGCCTGCGGGAGGTGGTCCTTGAAATCAACGAGGTATTGGATGGTTCCGATGCCGATCTGGTGGAGTTGGCTGCCGCAGGCGACGGTGCGAGCGGCCTGTCGTGCCTTGGCGATCGCTGGGAGGAGGATGCCGATGAGGAGCGCGATGATGGCGACGACGACAAGGAGTTCGATGAGGGTGAAGGCGTGGCGTGTCGCGCGCATGGTGGACTGTAGCGGACTATCGGCGGAGGCCCGAGGAGTCTTTGACGCCGAGGGTGGCGTAGATCTCGCGGGTGGCGGTGGAGCGGTTGAGGGTGTAGAAGTGGATTCCGGCGACGTCGTGGTCGAGGAGGTCTCGGGATTGCTCGGTGGCCCAGTGGATGCCGACGCGTCGGACGCCGTCCTCGTCGCCACCGGCGCGGTTGAGGGCGCGGAGGAGGGAGGCGGGGTATCGGGCACCGAGGGCGAGCTCGGCCATTCGTTTCATGCCGGCGGTGGAGGTGATGGGCATGATGCCGGCGACGATGGGGACCTTGATGCCGGCCATCTCGCAGCGGGCGCGGAAGTCGTAGAAGTCACGGTTGTCGAAGAAGAGTTGGGTGATGATGGCGTCGGCGCCCTCGTCCACTTTGGCCTTGAGACGGTCGATCTCGACGAGGCGGTTGGGGGTCTCGGGGTGGCCTTCGGGGAACCCGGCGACGGCGATGCCGAAGCCTCGCGAGTCGGGATGGATGCCCTTGTCGGCGAACTTCTTGATGAAGCGGACGAGATCGCCGGCGTAGTGGAAGGACTTCCAGGGAGAGCCTTCGATGGACTTGGGAACGTCGCCTCGGAGGGCGAGGATGTTGCTGATGCCGGCGGCGGCGTAGCGCTCGAGGATGGCTCCGACCTCGCGTTCGTCGTGGCCGACGCAGGTGAGATGGGGGACGGGATCGAGGGAGGTGTCGGACTTGAGCCGGACGACGAGGTTGTGGGTGAGGTCGCGGGTGCTGCCGCCGGCGCCGTAGGTGGCGGAGACGAAGGTGGGTCGGAGGGACTCGAGTTCACGGATGGACTCGAAGAGGTCGTTGGCGCCCTCGGCGGTCTTGGGTGGAAAGAACTCGAAGGAGAAGGTCGAGTGGTGGGATTTGAAGATGTCTCGAAGGTGCATCGCCGGTCCCTGACGTGAACGATCGTGGTGCCCGGGGTGCCCGGGTGCGGTGACTATATCCGTTCATCCGGATAAACGGATGGAGCCACTGGAGGTCTGGAGAGGCATCTCAGAGCCTGGCGGGCAGGCACGAGGAGCAATCCATGAGAGTGATGATCGTCGGGGCGTCGGGGGATCGTGAGAAGTTTGGGAACAAGGCGGTGCGGGCGTACCAAAGGCAGGGGCACGAGGTGGTGCCCGTGAACCCGAGGGGCGGCTTGATTGAGGGTTTGGCGGTGGTGCGGCGGGTTGAGGATGCGGTTGGGCCGTTTGACCGGGTGCTGTTTTATGTGCCGGCGGAGGTTGGGGAGGAGGTGATGCCTCACGTTCTCGGACGGGGTGATGTGGGAGAGGTGTGGCTGAATCCTGGGTCAGAGAGTGAGGCGTTGGTGGCGATGGTGGAGGAGGCTGGAGTGCCTGTGATTCAGGCGTGCGCGATTGTGGATGTGGGGGAGAGGGCGGAGTGAGAAGAGTGGGCAGTGGCGAGAGGCCTTCATTTTCTGTGCTCTCAGATGGAGCATGAGGAGTAGCCACAGGCGGGATGCTCTTCCTCATTGAGGCATGAGAAGAGGTAGAAGGAGTAGAGGCAGGCGGGCCGCCTGCCCTACGAGGTGTGGGGGGTTCGGTCGGAGCACCGCTCAGGAGAGCGGTGCCACCAGGGGCGGGGCCACCGGGAGCGGTGCCACCGGGATTGGTGCCGGCTGAGGCCATCTTGAGTTTGAGGATGGTGGTGGCGGCTCTTCGGGTGAGTTCGTTGTCTTCGCCTCGGAGGATGATGCGCGAGAGGCAGGCGATGGCGTGGACCTTCGCTTGCATCAGGAGCATGTCGGCGCGGAGTTCGAAGAGGTGTTTGAGTTTCTCGAAGAGGTGCTCGAGTTCGGGAAGGCGGGTCCACTCGGCGAGGGCGTCCTTGGTGGTGGTGATCTCGTGGACGAGGTCGTCGAGGGTTGTTTCGTGGTCGAGGAGTTTGCGGATGATGTCGGCGGTGGGGAGCATGAAAGGAACATACATGCTCTTTGGTTGAATGCAAGGGGGTGTGGGGGGTATCAGCGCGTCTTTGCGCAGGAGTGGGCATTGCGCGGGAGATGGCGCGCGGGTTGAGTAGTTTGGTGAGGATGTGAGTGAGGCAAAGCAAGTAGACGAAGGTAGACACAGGCGGGACGCCCCCCCTCCCCCCTCCCCCCTCCCTGTGTCACGAGGAGAGGTAGGAGGAGTAGGGGCAGGCGGGCCGCCTGCTCCACGAGATTGGGTAGAAAAGAAAGCACCGCTCTGGAGAGCGGTGCCACCAAGGAGGGAAATGTCGGCTCGGTGTGCTGACTTACTCGACGTTGAGGTTGGCGACGTATTGCTCGAGGTCGTTTTGGAGTTGGGTGTGTTGCTGGTTGAGGATGGAGACTTGGGTAGAGATTTCTTCGAGGCGGTTTTCCTGGGTGCCGAGGGTGGTGACGTAGCGTTTGTAGAGGTCGGTGGTGCGGTCGATGCCGTTCATGTTCTGGCGGATTCGGGACTGGTCGTTGGTGATGGTCTGGCGTTCCTGTTCGAGGGCGGCGACGGCTCGGCGGTTGTCGAGGACCCGGGCCTGGCGGGCCTGGACCTCTCGGAAGGCGTCGAGGACGGCCTTGGAGACGTTGGTTTGCTTGGCGTAGGAGAGCATCGTTTCGGAGTCGATGCTCGTGATGGCGATGGTGGAGGCGTCGGTGATGCGCTGGATGACGGCGAGCGGGGCGGCGGCGCCGGCGTCGAGGGGGACCTCGAAGCGGTAGAGCGTGTCGGTGCGCTCGAGGGGGGACTTTGGCTCGATGAGGTCCCAGTTCGTGGCGCGCGGGTGCTCGACGATGATGGTGCGCGGGTGGGATTTGTCCTTGCTGGTGAAGGAGTACTTGACGGTCTGCTCGCGCTGGTTGGTGATCTCGCAGACGCCTTTGACGAAGCGGACCTTCTGGAGGCGGCTGGTGTAGGAGTTTTCGAGTGTGGCGGTGATGTCGAGATCGACGGAGTAGGCGAGGAGTCGCTTGTCGCCGACGGGGACGTGGCCGATCTGGGCGTCGCCGGCGTAGACGCCTGAGTCGTAGACGCTGATGGGGCCGGGCATGAGCTGGACGTCGCTGGTGTTGGTGATCTCAACGCCTCGCATGGGGTGTTGGGAGTTGTCGTTTGGTGAGAAGATGCTGACGCGGCGTCCGGAGATGCTGGAGTTGAGGATGGGGAGCATGGCGGAGCGTTGGCGCTCGACGTTGACGGGGGTTGTGAGTTCGAACTGGAAGATCTCGCCGGCCTCGACACCTCGGGCCTGGGCGGCGGCGCCGTAGCCGGCCATGTCGTCGGCGGAGATGGCGTATGCAAGGTCGAACGCCGGCGCTGCTTCTGCGGCCGGAGCAGCGGGTGCGGCCCCTGCGAAGCCCCCGGTGGCGAGTTTACTTCGGGCGGCGGATCGATCACGGATCGAAGCGTTGGCGGCATCTGCTGAGTCTTTGTATTGATCGACGCCGCCGGCGTAGGTTCTGGGCATGACGCCAGGGATAGTGGGGACGGGGATCTCGGGGCGTGGGAGGTAGAGGGGTTCGTAGAGGTCCATGGTGAAACTGACGGGGCGGCCTGAGACGAGGGAGAGTCGGACATCGCGCCAGTCTTCGTCGGTGGTGTTCTCGACGATGGCCCAGCCCTGGACGGTCATGGAGCCTGGCTTGGAAGATCGCGAGGTCGGGGCGTCGGGGAGGACGAGTCGGTAACTGGTCTTCCAGACGGGGGCTTCCTGGACATAGGCGACAACGATGTTGCGGGCGCCTTCGCCCGTGACGTTGACATCGACGGTGCGCGAGCGGTCGGCGCGGTGCTCGGCGAGTGCGGCGAGGGCCTTCATGAGTTCGGCGTTGAGTTCGGGGTCTTCGATGCGGACGCGGGAGATGGCGGTCAGGTCGACGGACTCGATGCCGGAGTCGGTGACGAGGTTGAGGTAGGGCTTGGAGACTTTTTGCTGGGCGTTGGCGGGTGCTTCTTCGCGTTTTTCGCCGCCGAGGATGGTGCCTCGGAGTTTGCGATCGCCGACGTCGATGGAGGCGACGGCACCGCGGAGCCGGGAGAGGAGGGTGGCGAGGGTTGGTTCGTCGGCGATGTCGACGCCGAAACTGGCGAGTCGGCGGGAGAGGGGCTCTTTGGAGGCGTAACTGATGCCGTCGATGCGGCCTTTGCCGGAGAGGTCGAGGACGACCATGGATTTGAGGATGTCGTTGACCTGGTCGGCGTTGAACCGGAGTTGGATCTGGGCGGTGCCGTCGATGAGGCCGCCGCGTTCGAAGGAGGCGACGCCGGAGCGGTAGAGGGTGATTTTTCGGATGGGGAGGTTGTCGGCGGCGAGTTGGTTGGCGTCGGATGTGTTCTGGGCGAGGGTGGTGGGTATGGGGAGGAGGGCGAGGGTTGTGCCGGCGGTGAGGGCGAGGAGGGCGAGTGCTGCGGTGCGATTTGGGGCGAGGCGTTGTGTTTGAGTGGTCATGGCGTTTCCTTGTGGCTGGTGTGGTCGTGGTGGGGAGTGTCGTGGGTGATCGAGAAAGGCCGGGCGCACTGCTGAGTGTGTGATCGCGGGCACGGAAGGGTACTGGGATCATCGGCGTGGAGTTCTGGATGTCGGGAGAAAGGCGTGGGGTTGGACGCGTGGGGTGCTGGTCTGGATCCCGGTGGGTGTGTGTTTCCGTCGTGGTGGTGACACGCGCGTGACAGGATGCGGAGTGTTCGGCGTTTGGGCGTACAGTCGGGGCGATGATCCGACTTGATGTGCTTGGAACGGCGGCGCGGGATGGTGCGGGCGTGGCGGAGAGGTCTCGTGCGCGCGTGGGAGAGGCGGCGCTGGCGCGGCTGGAGGCGCGGCTGCGCGAGGTGGTGCTCGGCGAGGTGTGGTTCGATCGGCACCATCGGCAGTTGTACGCGACGGATGCTTCGCTCTATCAGGTGGAGGCGCTGGGGGTGGTGGTGCCGGCGTCGGTGGGGGATGCGGTGCGGGCGGCGCGGGCGTGCTTTGAGGCGGGTGTGGCGGTTTTGCCGCGGGGCGGGGGGACGAGCCTGGCGGGGCAGTGCACGAACGAGGCGGTGGTGATTGATTTTTCGGCGCGTTGCACGGCGATATTGGAAGAGGATGTGTCGGGGCGGCGGTGTGTAGTGGAGCCTGGGATCACGGTAGATGATCTGAATGATCGGTTGGGGGGGGTGGCGGGGATGGGGTTGTTCTTTGCGCCGGATCCGGCGACGAGCCGTCAGGCGAATGTGGGGGGGTGCATCGGGAACAACGCGGCGGGGTCGCGTTCGATTCTGTATGGGCGGACGAGCGAGAATTTGTTGGCGGTGGATGTGCTGCTGGCGTCGGGGCATCGGGTGCGGTTGGCGAGGGGCGAGGCGTCGCGCGATCCGATGGTGCGGGAGTTGACTCGGCGGGTGCTGGAGGTGGTGCTGGCGATCGGGCCGGAGATTCGGGAGCGTTTTCCTCGGACGGTTCGGCGGAACGCGGGGTATGCGCTGGACATGGTGCTGGATCAGGCGCTGGGTGGGAATGGGAATGATGCGACGGCGTTGCCCGCGGATGTGCGGGAGATGGCGATCACGGAGGAGATGCTGGATCGGGTGAACCTCGCGCATCTCGTGTGCGGGAGCGAGGGGACGCTGGCGCTCACGCTGGGGGCGGAACTGAGGTTACATCCGAGGCCCAGGGCGAAGGGGTTGGCGGTGGTGGGGTTCTCGTCTTTGGAATCTGCGATTGATTCGGTCGTGGCGATTCTGGGGACTTCGCCCTCGGCGGTGGAGTTGCTGGACGACACGGTGATTGATCTGGCGCGGGCGAACGTGGAGTGCTCGCGGTATGTGGAGGTGTGCCCTTCGCCTCGCGAGGGAGCGCTGCGGGCGGTGTTGTATGTGGAGTACTTTGGCGAGAGCGAGGGGGAGATTCGGGAGCGGTTTGCGGCGCTGCGCGGGGTGATCTCGAGGAGTGATTCGAGTGCGGCGATCGCGGAGCACACGGACGCGGGGGCGATGCTTGGGGCGTGGAAGTTGCGGAAGGCCGGGGAGCCTTTGCTGCATGGGATTCCGGGGAATCGCAAGCCGATCACGTTTGTGGAGGACAATGCCGTACCTGTGGAGCAGTTGTCGCGGTTTGTGCGGGAGTTTCGTTCGATCGTGGAGCGGCATGGGACTCGGGCGGCGTTTTATGCGCACGCGTCGGTGGGTGTGTTGCATGTCCGGCCATTGATTGATCTGCATGAAGAGGGTGATCGGGCTCGGATGCGTTCGATCGCGATGGAGGTGGCGGACCTGGCGAAGTCGCTTGGCGGCGTGATGTCTGGGGAGCATGGTGATGGGCGGGTACGCACGCCTTTGCTCGAGCGGTTCTATGGCGAGCGGATCATGAGGGCGATGCGGGAGGTGAAGGCGATCTTTGATCCGATGGGGCTCCTCAATCCTGGGAACATCGTGGAGGCTCGGGGAGTTGAGACGATGACGGAGCGGCTGCGGATCTCGCCACACGAGCGGGCGGTCGTGGTGCCCGAGATTGAGACGTACTTCGACTACAGCGCGGAGTCCGGGTTTGATCACGCGGTGGAGTTGTGCAATGGGGCGGGGGTGTGCCGGAAGAAGCAGGGGGGAACGATGTGCCCCTCGTACATGGCGACGCTGGACGAGCGGCACTCGACGCGCGGGCGGGGGAACGCGCTGCGGCTGGCGATCACTGGGCAGAGTGACGATGGAAGTGGTGCCGCGTGGGATGATGCGGCGACGATGGAGACGCTGGATCTGTGCTTGAGTTGCAAGGCGTGCAAGACGGAGTGCCCGAGCAATGTGGATATTGCGCGGCTGAAGGCGGAGTACACGGCGCAGCGGTATCGGGTGAACGGTGTGCCGATGGCGGCACGGATCATGGGAGAGGCGAGGTTGCTCGGGCGGTTGGCGTCGTTGATGCCGGGCGTGGCGAACGCGGTGAATCGGTCGGCGTTGGGGCGGGCGGTCGTGAACCGGGTGCTTGGGATTCATGCGAAGCGGTCGATGCCGGTGTATGAGCGATCGCTTGCTTCACTGTGGGGTGGGTCGCGGCGAAGCGAGACGAGTTCGAAGAGGGTGGGGCTGGAGGGTGGCGGATCGCGGGCGCGGGTCGTGCTGTTTGGTGATTGCTTTTCGATGTACAACGAGCCGGGGATCGGGCTGGCGACGCGGCGGGTGTTCGAGGCGTTTGGGTATGAGGTGGTGCTGGCGGACGCGGGGTGTTGCGCACGGGCGAAGATCTCGCTGGGCGTTTTGGAGGGGGCGCGGGCGGAGATCGAGGGGACGGCGGCGCGGCTGGTGGAGTTTGCACGCGATCCGGCGGTGCGGGCGATTGTGGTGGCGGAGCCTTCGTGCTTGTCGGCGATCAAGGACGACTGGCGGGCGCTCAAGACGGGTGTGGATCGGAAGGATCTGGAGGCGATCGCGGCGAAGTGCTGGATGCCCGAGGACTTTTTGGATCGCGAGTGGGCACAGCACCCGAAGCGGGCGCGGCTGCGGCTTGGGCGTGAGGGCTCGGGTGCGACGACGCGCGTGGTGCTGCATGGGCACTGCCATCAGAAGGCGCTGTGGGGGGCGGAGACGTCGGCGCGGGCGCTGCGGCGGATCGAGGACGCGCGGGTGGAGGTTCTCGATTCGGGGTGCTGCGGGATGGCGGGGGCGTTCGGGTTTGGGGAGGAGCGGTATGAACTCTCGATGCGGATTGGGGAGTTGGCGGTGTTGCCGGCGGCGCGGGCGCTGCAGGCTGGGGATGTGATGGTGATGTCGGGGACGTCGTGCCGTCACCAGGTGCATGACGGGACGGATGGGGTGGTGCGGGGGATGCACCCGATGGAGGTTCTGGCGGCGAGCGTGGTGGAGTGAGTGAGTTCTGACGGATCACGTGGCTTTGGTTGTCGAATAGTGTGATGAACGAAGGGCACGCGAAGCAGATCGAGGTGACTCATGACTGATCGAGGTGCGAGTCGAGTACGTGGTTATCGAGAGCGTGTGAGCCTCGCGGTATTCATGGTCATGATGCTGTGTGGCGTCTTGGCGCCGAGGGTGTGTGGAGCGTCGGCGACACTGGCGTGTTTGTGGGATTACGACACGCTGCAGATGGAGGCGAAGGGGCTGCCTGGGATCGCGGAGATTCTGACGGGAAGGATCGAGCGGAATCCGCCACGGTATTACGAGATGCGGCTCGAGCGGGTGGAACGCGAGATCGCGGCGGACACCTCACGGCTCGACCTGTACGACGATGCGGGCGTGGCGTGCGATCGGATTGGGCGGTCGGACGAAGCGATCGAGTGGATGGCCAAGAAGCGGGAGGTGCTTGATGGGCTTGACGCGAATCGGGAGGATGTTCGCGAGCATGAGTATCGGTATCACGCGAATCTGGGTACGTTTCACGCGCACCGATGGTTGCGGGCGGGAGCGAGGCGGGATGATCTTGGGGATCTGAAGGCTGGGGAACGTGAGATCAGTCGGGCGATTGAGATCAATCCGGAGGCGCACTTTGGGCGGGAGAAGTATCAGTTGGCGGCTATTCGGTGGTTGATGGAGTTGCCGGCACCTGGGGAGTTTCCTCAGCCGGTGTTTCTCCAGTCTCTCACGGAGGCGGACGGTACAGACGCATTTCTCGTTCGCGGGCGATGGACGAAAGATCAAATCGAGGATGCGATTCGGGGAATCTCTGGCCTCATGGTCCTGGGGAATGCGTGGGAGAGTGTGGATATGACTTGGGCTCTAGGAGCGTGCTTGGATGCACACGGAGATGCTTCGCTGGCGTATCTCGCCAAACTACGAGTCCGAGATCTGATCGCGGACGGGAAATCATCGTTCCACCTCGACTTCGATCCTGATCTGCCGATGCACTCGTCGATCGGATTTGGTGGCGAGCTTATGGAGACGTATACCTCAGAAATCGATGCGTACTTTGCACGCGCACGCGCGGCAGCAGCGGAATGGACTGCGGGCAGAGATTCGTACATGGAGGCTCGATTTGCACAACTTGAACATCCGGACTCGAGTTCCACGTTCTGGGATGGTTGGGGAGACGAGCCGAAGGCGCCTGAGATGCCGAATGTTGCGGTGGAGCGTCCCGAGCAAGTTATTCGTCAATTCGTGGCACGAGCTGTGGTTGGGGTTGTGATTGTTGTGGTGATCGTTGTCGTGGTGCTTGTGCTTCGGTCCCGGTGATTCATCAAGATACAGACGCGTAACGTTGCGGGTTCGAAATAGAGTCCATCGTCGTCGAAGATCGTGTGGAAACCAAGCTAGTAGACCTTACTAGCAATCGTGCAAGGCTCGGGGCACGATATTCGGTAGACCTCGAGGCGTCGCCGCGCCGCAGTTGAATACCTGATTTGACTCGTTACGCCGCCCTGAGTTTGAGTAGGCCAGGCGTTCGGGCGAGGATGACGATGGCGGAGAGGCCGACGAGGCCGTAGACGATTCGGGAGAGTGCGGAGTAGTCGCCGAAGATGGTGGCGACGAGGTCGAACTTGAAGGCGGCCCAGAGGCCCCAGTTGAGGGCACCGACGATGACGAGGAGGAGGGCGATGAGGTCGATGGGCTTCATGGTGGTCTCCTTGGTTGGTGGGTGGTGAGATTGATCGAATCCGGGCTTGTTTCGCGAGAGTGATGTGTGTGGATTCACGCGAGCAACGCGGATTCTGGTCGGTCGACGCGGATTCTGGGATAGTGGGGAACTCCTACAGTGTTGTTGACGCTCGGGGCGCGGCCTGCACGGCTCTGGAGAGCCGTGCCACCTATGGCCGCTGAGAGGTACCCGTTGAACCTGATCCGGTTTGGACCGGCGGAGGGAACGCGACGATGTCATTCAATTCCACACATGAGCAGGGTTCGGGACTTTCTCGGTTTGTGCCGCCGGTGCGCGGGGCGATGAGTCCGTCGTCGTCGGAGGGCATGACGACGCCTGGGTCGTTTGCGAATGCGCCGGATGTTGGTGGGGCGTTGGCGTTCAGCAGTCCGGACACGCCGGGGATGCCAGGGGTGAGCGGGAAGACGGCTTGGGATTTTCTGCCGGAGATGTGGGGTGTTTCTGAGTTGGGTGTGCAGGAGCGTGGGGCGTGGTCGGGGGATGTGCAGAGTGGGAATGTGCATGTGCCGGACGCGTCGTCGCGGGCGTTCCCGAAGATGAAGGGCGAGGCGTGCACGAACTGTCTTGGGGACACTCGGGAGTTTGTGGAGTTCTCGCGGGCCGTGAAAAGTGGGGAGGCGAACTCGGTGCGAGTTCGGGTTGTGTATCCCAAAGGGTTCCGGCCTGTGACGCAGTTGGAGTTTGCGCGGCTGGGGATTGTGACGCCACAGATGCGGCGGGTGGCGGAGCGCGAGGGGCACTTTGGGGTGATGTTCCCGGGGCAGGGGGCGGAGGCTGTGCGCGATGAGGTGGCGGCGGGGCGGATGGTGATTCCGGCGAATGTGAATCACCTTGGTTACAAACTCGATCCGATGGCGATCGGGCGGGCGAGCCTGACGAAGGTGAACGCGAACATGGGGGCGAGCCCCGTGTCGAGCGGGACGGCGGAGGAGGTCGAGAAACTGAAGTGGGCGGAGAAGTGGGGGGCGGACACGGTGATGGACCTGTCCACGGGGGGCGATCTTGATGCGTGCAGGGAGGCGATTGTGCGGAACGCGACGGTGCCGATCGGGACGGTGCCGATTTATTCGATGATCATCGGGAAGAGAATCGAGGATCTGGATTGGGCGACGATCGAGGCGAGCCTTCGGCATCAGGCGGCGCAGGGTGTGGACTATTTCACGATCCACGCGGGGGTCCGGCGGGGGCACCTGAAACTGGTGAAGAACCGGCTGATCGGTATCGTGTCGCGGGGCGGGTCGCTTCTGGCGAAGTGGATGCTCGTGCACAACCAAGAGAACATCATGTATGAGCGGTGGGAGGAGATCTGCGAGATCCTGCGCGAGAGTGATGTGACATTCTCGATCGGCGACGGGCTGCGGCCTGGGGGACTGGCGGACGCGACGGACGCGGCGCAGATCGCGGAACTCGAGACGCTAGGCGAACTCACCGAGCGGGCGTGGCGGCACGGCGTGCAGGTGATGATCGAGGGTCCCGGGCATGTGCCGTTCGATCAGATCGAGTGGAACGCGAAGGTGCAGCGGGCGCTCTGCCATGGGGCGCCATTCTATGTGCTGGGACCGCTGGTGACGGATATTTTCCCGGGGTACGATCATATTACATCGTGCATCGGGGCGACGGCGATCGCGTACCACGGGGCGTCGATGCTGTGCTATGTGACGCCGAAGGAGCACCTGGGTTTGCCGAAGAAGGACGATGTGAAGCAGGGGTGCATCGCGTACAAGATCGCGGCGCACGCGGCGGACGTGGCGCTGGGGATTCCGGGGTCGCGGGATCGGGACGATGAGTTGACCAAGGCTCGGGCCGCGCTGAACTGGGAGCGGCACTTCGAGTTGTCGTTCGATCCGGACACGGCACGGGCGTATCACGATGAGGATCTGGACGTTGATACGGATTTCTGCGCGATGTGCGGGCACGACTGGTGCAGTGTGCGGATCAGCAAGGAGATCCAGGAGTTCGCGAGCGGGAAGGCCGAGGGCTTTGAGCGTGTGGGGGCGAGTGGGAAGTTGGGGGCGCCGGTGAAGAGCGCGGCGCTCACGGCGGAGCAGCGGGAGATATTGGAGAAGCGCGGGGTGCTCAGCCCGGAGGAGATTCACCGGCTTGCATCGAAGACGAAGCGGGAAATGGCCAAATCGACACATGGCCAAGTTGCCAAAGAGGAGAAGGAGGCTGCGCTGTCGTGCCACAGTGATTATGTGGATCCGGAGACGGCGAAGCGTCTGCAGCGGGAGCGTGTTGGGGAGACGCTGGTGCAGGTGGATGTGAGGCCGGCGCTGGGGATCGGGAAAGATGAGGGGCGGGTGCTATGAACGCCGAGCGAGTGTCTATTACTCGGCCGATGCCACAGTTCCTTGGGTACTGCTTCAAGGTGTTTGAGGCATGCCCGGCGTGGGTTGGGGCGGAGCGTGTGCGGCGTGTGGCGAGCGTGACGGAGTGCAACCTACCACGGCCAGAGGGGTGGGTTGATCGGTGGGACTTCAATTGTGCGGGGTTGTACGAGACGCCGGCGGCCGCGCGGGTGGCGCTGGAGGAGTCGGGCGATCCCGATGAGTTCCATCTGTTTGCGTATGAGTTCTACCCGCTGAGATTTGACCATCAAGGATCGATTCGCGAGGTGCGTGTTGAGGAGATCTTTGGGACGAGTGACCCATTGCTCCCCGGGGCGAGATCCGCGGATGGGTTGGTGTTTCTGGGCTTCGACGTGGTGGAGCGTTGGGCGGACAGCGTTGAGAACGACGCGTCCACGCCTGCGCTTGCGGGTGGATTTGGGTGCAGCCCGTTGTTCTGCGGGATGGAGGCGCGGAACTATCCTGCGAATGAGTACTGCCTTCTCGACACGTGGGAGGACGCGTGCGTCGCGGCGGCGGCGTTCGCGGTGAGCACGCCGGATAAGCCGGGGTGCTACTACGTGTTTGGAGTGTTTGGTGAGAGGTTGTGAGGCCACACTTCTGGATCGGGAAGGAATTGGGGTGGGTGGTTTGGACGGAGCGTAGCCACCGATACCAACTCGACTCTGAGACGCCGCATGAGCCTAGGACGACGCATCATCGAATGGCTTCAATCGCGACGAGAGCGAGATACGACGAAGGCCTCGTGGGTGGTCATGTGGGACAATGTGAGCGTGTGGGTCCGTTTGAACGGCGAGGTTGTTCAACGCTGTCGATGGGATGAAGTCCGCCAAATCGTCGCGTACAAGGATGATGTGTGGGCGTACGACATTATCAATGTGGCGTTCGTCACACAAGATGAGTGTTTGGCGTTTCGTGCTGACGAAGAGTTCGAGGGATTCTGCGAGTTCATGCTGGAGTTTCAGAGGCGGTTCCCAGACCATAACAAGGAGTGGTACAGACAGGTGATGATCCCGGCATTTGAACGGTGTTGGACCGTGGTGTGGGATGCGTCAGAAGCGAAGCAAGATGTGGAAAGAGAAGGGAGTTCAGCGGGTTGAGTTGTTCGTGAGGGGAATGGAGCATGGAGTAGAGGAAGTAGCCCACGCGGAGCGTGGGGGTACCCAGGAACGGAGACGTATCTGAGCGTGCGTGTTAGTCTTCTTCCAGCGTCGCCTTTCTTCGCAGCACGTGGTGGTAGTGCTGGGCGAAGCGATGGGCCTCGTCTCGGATGGCCTGGCAGAGGCGGAGGCCTGGGTTGGTTCTGGAGAGGCGGATGGGCGTGGAGCGGCGTTGGACGTAGATGAGTTCTTCCTTCTTGGCGAGAGAGATGACCATGGGGGGTTTGACGTCGAGGGATTCGAAGGCTTCGAGGGCGGCGTGGAGTTGGCCGAGGCCGCCGTCGATGAGGATGACGTCGGGGTACAACTCGTGGCCGGCGCCGGCTTCTTTGTAGCGGCGTTCAACGACCTCTCGGATGGAGGCGTAGTCGTCGTTTTTTCCGGCGGTGCCGACCATGATGCTGTCAGGGCCGCCGTCGCCGCTCTGGGCGGTCTGGATTTTGTAGCGGCGGTATTCACTTTTGAGGGGGCGTGCGTCGACGAAGCAGACCTTGGAGGCGACGGTTTCGCTGCCCTGGAGATGGGCGATGTCGATGGCCTCGATGCAGCGGATGGGGTCGTGAAGGCCGAGGATGCGCTGGAGGGATTTGAGGGACTTCTGCGGCTCGATGATGGAGGCTTCGGTCTCGGGCTGCCAGCCGTCGCTTCGGCTGGCGCGGGCTTCGAGTTTCTCGATGGCGCGGATCTGGTCGCGGAGGACGGCGGCGCGCTCGTAGTTCTGTGACTCGGAGGCGGCGGCCATCTCGGCGGTGAGTTCCTTGAGAACGACGCTGCGCTTGGTGTCGAGGAAGCGGAGGAAGCGGTCGATGTCGGCCTTGTAGGCGTCTTTGGTGATCTTGTCGGCGCAGGGGGCGGTGCACTGGCCGATGGCGTGGAGGATGCAGGGGCGGAAGTGTTTGTTGCTCGGGTGGTTCTCGATGATGTCGAGGGAGCAGGTGCGGAACTTGAAGATGCGCTGGAGGACCTGGACCGCTTCGCGGAGGGCGCCGGCGTGGGCGAAGGGGCCGAGGAATCGGGCGCCTTTGAGTTCGGGGGCGGTGAGGTCGCGGGTGACGACGACGCGGGCGAAGTCCTCGCGCGTGGTGATGGCGAGGTAGGGGAAGGTTTTATCGTCGAGGAGGCGCGTGTTGAAGCGCGGCTTGATGTCCTTGATGAGGCGGTTCTCGGCGAGGAGTGCCTCCCACTCGGTCTCGCAGGGGATGTGATCGATGGCGTGGACGAGATCGCGGAGGGGCTCTTTGCGCGGGCCGAGGTCGGCGCTGGGGACGAAGTAGGACGAGACGCGGTCGGGGAGTCGTGCGGCCTTGCCGACGTAGAGGACGACGCCGGTGTGGTCCTTCAGGAGGTAGACGCCTGGGATTGGGGGCAGAGCGCGGGCGTCCTTGGCGAGGCGGGCGAGTCGGGTTTCCGTGGATTCTGTGCCCCACGAGGGGAGGGTTGGATCGGGGGATTGATCGTGTGGTTGATCGTGTGGGTTGGGCGAGGAATGGGCCTGATTTTCTGGCACGGGGAAGGATATGAGTGTTTGGCGGGTGTGTATCGGCGGGGTAGGTTGGCGTGCGACCTATGATTGGGGCTTGGCGTTTTGTGATTGAGATTTTGATGGGGACGATCGATGCCGATTCCGCGTGTGGCCATTGTGGGACGCCCGAACGTGGGCAAGAGTTCGCTGATGAACATGATCGCGGGGGCGAAGGTGTCGATTGTGGACCCGACGCCCGGGGTGACGCGCGATCGTGTGACGGCGATTGTGGATGTGCCGTCGCCGGACAATCGGGCGTCAAAGACGGTGGAGTTCATGGACACGGGTGGGTTTGGCGTGTATGTGGCGGAGGGTGAGCGATTCGACGAGGTGGGGGCGGATCTGGCGCGGTTGACGGAGTCGATCGAGTTCCAGATCGCGCAAGCGGTGGAGGGTGCGGATCTGATCCTGTTTGCGATCGATGTGCAGCAGGGGGTGACGCCTCAGGATGAGGAGATTGCGCGGCTGCTTCGCGAGCGTCGATTGGGGAAGGGCGGCAAGGGCGGCGGGAAGGGCGAGGCGGGGGCGAAGACGAAGGCGCCGGTGGTGGTGATCGCGACGAAGGTGGATGGGCCCAAGTGGGAGATGCACGCGCTGGATCTTTCGTCTTTGGGGTTTGGCGAGGCGTGGATGACGTCGGCGCGGACGAACTATTTCCGGCGTGAGTTCATGGATCGTGTCTTTGGGATGCTGCCCGAGGACTCGGGGGTGGATGATCGGCCACCGGCGGATCTGATGCTGGCGGTGATCGGGAAGCGGAATGCGGGGAAGAGCACGCTGGTGAACACGCTGGCGGGCGAGCCGCGGATGATTGTGTCGGAGATCGCGGGGACGACGCGCGACGCGGTGGATGTGCGCCTGGAGTGGGACGGCAAGAGCGTGGTGGTGATCGACACGGCGGGGCTGCGGCGGAAGCGCAGTTTCCAGAACATGGTGGAGCACTTCGCGTTCGATCGCGTGCAGCGGGCGATCGAGCGGGCGGACGTGATCTTCATGATGCTGGACGCGACGGAGCGGATCAGCCAGGTGGATGAGCAGCTGGCGGCCTTGGCGCAGAAGTCGTACAAGCCGGTGGTGATCGTGGTGAACAAGTGGGACCTCGCTGAGGGCGGGGCGGACGATCGGGGGAGGCCGGCGACGACGGAGCGGTATGAGGAGTACATCCGCAAGGAGTTGAAGGGGTTGTGGTTTGCGCCGATCGCGTTCATGACGGCGGCGACGGGTCGGAACGTGCAGAAGACGATGAAACTCGCGATGGAGTTGCGTGAGCAGGCGGAGACGCGGGTGACGACGGGGCATTTGAATCGGCTGGTGCGACGGATCATGGAGACGCGCGGGCCGACGGACACGGTGGGGACTCGGGCTAAGGTGTTCTATGTGGCGCAGACGGGGGTGGCGCCGCCGACGATCACGATGGTGGTGAACAAGCCGGAGTTGTTCCGGCCGAACTATCTGCGGTTTTTGCTGAACCGCTTCCGCGAGGAGTTCCCGTTCCCGGAGGTGCCGATCCGGCTGGTGATCCGTGCGCGGCGTCAGCGTGAGGACGATCTGGCGAGGGCGGACGGGGGCGAGGGGCCTGTGCGGATCACGCGCGGGATGAAGGGGACGGACTCGCGGGCGCGTCAGCGAGCGGCGGAGGTCGAGTCGATGACCGACGAGCAGTTGCTCAAGGAGTTCGGGGACGACCTGATGAGCGACGACGGGTCGAGCGAGGTGGATGTCGGCTTTGATGAGGCGCTGGAGTCGGGTGAGTTTGGGGAGACGTACAAGCCTGAGGAGTAGTGGAGGTTGCTCTGGGCGTGATTCCGATCCTGGCGGATGGCTTCACGACTCGTGGCGGAGCGTGCACACACATCGGGCGATGTGATTGTGGACATTCCCAGAGCGGAACCACCAACGATTTCGAGACTGCCGCGGCCTGATGGGCTTTGGGCGAGTGATTCCGGTCGAACGGGTCGTGAATCCAAGGGGAATTCGGGTCAGTTCTCCTCGAATCGCTTTGAGGCGCGACGTTTGGCGGCCAGGAGGTCGCTTGATTCCTCGCGTTTCTCTTGCGTGCTGTCCATAGGAGACGGTGACGATTCAACTGGAGTGGTGGTAGATGTGCGTGTTGCGGTTTCAATGGGTGGTGTCGCGTTCGGAGTTGACTGGGACTGTTGGGCCATGCGGGCGGCGCGGCGATTCTCGCGGGCCTGGTCTCGGAGTCTTCTCGCGTCTTCCTCGCTGAGCGTGAGCGAGGTGCTCACGAGCGGGTCGTGGGCGTCGGTGCGTGTGCCGCGAACGCTGCCGAGCGCGGCGCCGACGCCCGCCGCCGCCTTGCGTGATTTCTCTTCGAGTGCTCGCTGGGTCTCCCTGATCTCGTCCGTCGAGAAGAGCCGATCCCAGGCGACGCGGCGGTTGGCGATGTCCAGCATCAGCAGCACGATCGCCCACGCGAGCAGCGGCATGGTGAGCGGCGTAACCGCGAAGCGCGGCGGCACTCCGGCTCGGACAAAGAGTCGTGCTGCGGGGTCGTTGAGGTCGAGAACGCGTCCGCCCGAGCGATTCGCGATCTGCTCCAGGAGTGTGTTGTTCGAGGTGAGCGACGCCAACTCTGCGGAGGCCGGGGGCGAGACGCCCACGATGACCGGCGATAACGCTGAGGCGCGGTCTGTGTTGCTCGAGTTCGCGTTGGGCATGCGCGTCGGCCTTGCGATGATGATCGCCGGTCCATCGCTGGAGTTTGGCGTTGGAATCGTGGCCTCGAAGACTCCTGGCCCCACAGGCGTGAACGAAAGATCCGCCATCGTTGAGTTGCCCGCGTATACCGAGCCCTTCATGGTGAGCGGGCCGGCGTCGGGCGCGAGCAAGGAATCATCGATCGATTCAAGGCGGATCCGGGTGCGACCGCCCTCGTTGGTTGTGGTGGGTGTGAACGAGACGCTGGTCGCCGGTCGCGCGATCGCCCGCGCGAGTTGGGACCACATCGTCTCGTATCCGGGCCAGTCCAGCCATGTATCGGCCCAGGCGTGACTCGAATCGCCGCTCGGCGTGCCGGTGTCTGATGTGAATGCCGCCACGCGCCCCAGTTCGACGGCCCAGGTGCTGAGCAAGGGTTCGCCCTGCTCGGAGACGATGTCGTTCGAGACGGTCGCGTCCCTGCGAAACTCGGTGAGGCATAGCCCGTTCAGCGGCGGGAGGGCCGACAGCCCGACGGTTGCGGGCGCGCCCGTGGGCATGAGCAGCGGTTGGAAGACCTCCTCGCGATAGGCGGGCGCCCGGGCGACTCGGATCGCCTTGAGGAAGATCCGCGGGAGGGCGGACGCGCTGGAGACGAAGAAGTATTCCCCGCCGCCGCGAGAGGCCATCTGCTCCATCATTTCGGTGTCGGCGTCGGCGCCCACGGCGATCGTCGAGACGCGGATGCCCTTCTTGCTCAGACGCGCGCACTGCTCGGGGAGAAAGTCGCGTCCCTGAGATCGGCCATCGGTGAGCACGATGATGTGTTTCACGGCGGCCTTGGTCGTGCCCAGTTGTGACGCCGCGAGATCGAGCGCGGGCGGGATGTTCGTGCCACCATCGGGGTGCACACGCATCGCCTTGTCCGAGTTCGCTGCTGGATCGGCGTTGGGGGCGAGCGGGATGACGACCTCGGGCTGGTTGTTGAAGGCGATGAGGCCGACCATGTCGAGGGGGTCGATGCTGCGGATCGCGAGTGCTGCCGCCTCGTTGGCGAGTTGCTGTTTGCTCTTGTTGCTCCCGAAGACGGGCCACGCCATCGAGCCCGAGGAATCGGTGACGAGGACCGTCGCGACCATCGGCTCGAGGATCTTGTTGGGCGAATCGAGACGCACGGGCAGGATCGGCTCGAGGAGGCTGCCGCGCCAGCCGCCGCTGATGAAGGCCTGTTTCCCGCCGGTCATGATGAGTCCGCCGCCGAGTTCGCGCACGAAGGTGCTCAGGTTTCGCTGGGCGGCTTGGTCGAAGTCGTCGGCGGGGCAGTTGTCGAGGATGACGAGGTCGTAGCCCTGGAGCGTGAGCAGATCCGTCGGCATGGACTCGGGCGTGACGCTGGTGACGCGCAGGCCGCGGCGTTCGAGCACTTGCGCGAGCGGGCCACCGCCGGAACCGGCACGCGATCCATCCACGATGAGCACGGACGAGACGCCGGGCGTTGTCGTCACGGCTTCTGCCGCGTTGTTCTCGGCGAGCGTGTCTACCGGAGCGCCTGAAGGATCAGGCTCCGGCGTGAACTCGGCACGCATCCGATGCACGCGATCCGCTGGCAGACGAATCTCGATCGTCTCGACGTGTCGCCCCGCCGAAAGCCGCAGGCGTCGTGCGGTCGCTGGGTTGCCCTCGGCATCGTTTCCGAGCACGAGCGGTTGGGAGTTGTCTGTCAGCCGTAAGACTCCCGTCACCGGTGCCGCGCTCTCGAGGACGACGCGCGCGGTCACGATGGTGTCCGCGGGCGAGGCGCTGGGGACGTCGAGCGAGACCACACGGACCTCGTGCGCGATCGAGTATCGCACGGGGATGACATCGATCGGAAACTGTGCTGTGGAGTTCGAGGCGATGGCGTCCGCCGCGCGGACCGCGTCTCCGGCCGTTTGGTTTCCGTCGGTGATGAGGATTAAACGACCAACGGCATCGCGCGGCACCAGGCTCGCGGCGAGCCTGAGCGCGCCCTCGATGTCCGTGCCCTCATGCAGCCGAATGTCGAGAGAGCGATCGAGCGCGTCGCCCCGTGTCGGCGCCGACGCCGCGATCGCCGAGCCGTCGAAAACGACCACGCCCAGCAGGTCATCGGCCTTGCGTCCGGTCGAGGCCTCACGCAGGAATCGTCTCGCCCGCTCGATCGCGTTGACGGTTTCGACCGAGGTGTCGGCGTTCGCGCTGTCGCCGCTGGAATCGAACGCGCGGACCGAATCCGAAACATCGACCACGGCAATCGCGGCGAAGCGATCGGCCTCGCGCGACGATGACAACCCCGCCATCGCGAGCGCGAGCACCGTGACGAGGATCGTTCGCAGGATCACGCTCAGCACACGCCGCACCGGTGTGAGCGTCGCGAACCACCACGCTCCGGCGGCGATCATCGGGATCGCCAGCGCGAGAATCCACAGCCACGCGGGTTGCTCGAGTCGAAGCGTCACGGCGTGCTCGCGCCGCCCTTGGGCGCACCCTCGGAGGATCCGTCAGGCCGGGTGCCGCCGCTTGAGTCGCCCGTACCAGACTGACCGCGTTCGACGTACCTCTGGAAGACGCGTCGAACCAGGTCGGCGTACCTCGGCGGGACGGATTTGGACTCGATGGATTTCTCCGCGCCCTCCGCGGCTCGCTTCATCTGTGCGACCGGGGGCGCGCCACCCGGCGCATTGCCGGAGTTCTTCGGGTTCTTGTCGAACCACTCGGCCAGCACGCGTTCGTTGCCTGCGCCATCGCCTGGGCGACGGGCGTCCACATCCTGCGTCGCCTCGCCGGGGCGATCGTTGTTCGCCGTCATGCGGATCGGGGCGTTGCCATTGCCTGGCTTTTGGGTTGGCGAAGGGAGTGGACTTGTGCCCCGGGCGTCACGCGAGTTGCGCGACGCGTTCGAGTTTCCAGTGCTGGCCGAGTTGTCCTGTGCGGATGGATTCGAGCCATCATCTGATGGAATTGACGCGGGGTCCTGGGCTTCTTTGCCCTGTGATTTCGCGATCTGTCGCGCGAGGTCCTCCATCTGCTTGCGCTGCTCGGGGGTCGCGTCGCGGAGGAGTTCTCTCGCCGCCTCTCGCATCTTCTCGGCGTCCTCGCGGGCCATGGTCTGATCCGACGATCGCCGCGCCACGCGCCGAAGCGACTCGCTCAACTCCTCGAGCGACGTTGGTGCACGCGGCTCGGACGACTCACTTGGCGACCCGCCGGGCGTGGCCGAGGAATCGTCTGATGCACGCGGGCTTTCCCCTGGCTTGCGATCCGACCCCGGCGTGTCCGAGGGTGAGTCCTTGCCCGTTGCGTTCGTGTCTCGCTTGTTCGATGATGATGAGCCCGTCTCTGTTGGAGCGTCCTTCGAATCGCCAGGCTGCGGCGAAGTTGGACTCTCTCCAGATGGCGCATCAGGCGAGGCCCCGGGTTTGGCTGTCGGCCGTTCTCCAGATGGTTCGTTCGGCTTGTCTCCGGCTTTGTTGGTCGGTTCTTTTTCAGGCGTGGCGCCGGGTTTGGTTCCCGGTTGAGTCTGCCCTGGGGACGATTGCCGATCCGTTTGCGAACCCGTGGGTTTCTCAGTGCCGGGGTTGTTCGAGTCGGTCTTCGAGTTGTTGCCTGGCTGGGTCTTCGGAGTGGAACCGTTTTCGGTTGGTTTGTCCCGAGTCGAACCGTTCTCGCCGGATTGTGAGTTCTTGTCTATTTCCGGAGGCGTGGACTTTGAATCTCGATTCGTGTCCGGCGTGGATGTGGCGTCGTTCTTCCCCGACTCCGAGTTCTTCCCAGTCCCCGGCTCGCGAGGCGTCGCGGTTCCACTCGATGATGGCTTCTCGGAGGTTCCGGTCTCACCCTGCTTGGCGTGGTCCGAATCGCCCTTCGATGACGTGGCATTCGCCTCGCTGGGGTTGGAGTTCTCCGGCTTCTCTCCATCGGTCCTCGCGTCGTCAGAATTCGTGCTTTGGGAACTCGTGCCGTCAGACTTTGCGCCATCAGCCATCGTCCCGTTGGCGTTCGGGTTGTCGGAGTTTGTGCGTTGGGTCTGCCCACCCTCAGCGTTGGTGTCGTTGGATTTCTGGCCCGTCGTCTTCTGATCCAATGGGCGCTGTCCGTTCGATGGGGTCTCGCGATTCTTTGGTGCGACGCTCTCACCTTTCGAACCATCATCCTTCGATTGATCCGATGGCTCGCGTTTCTGTGCGGCGTCCGTGCTCGTGCCGGGCTTGGGGGATTCCGTCGGTGTTGAGTTCTCGCTCGCTCGGGGCTTCTCGCTCGAACTCGTCTCACCGGCCGCGGGGTTCTCATTTGGTTCTTCAGTCCGCGGCGTCGTCGTGGTATCACGCCTCAGGGACTCGGCCGCACGCTCCGCCGCGTCCGCGATCGCCTCACGGTCACGCTTGGCGTTCGGTGTCTCGGATTTATTGGGCGATCTCGTCTCGTTCGGTGCTCCTTGGGCGTTGGGCTGGTCGCGCTCGGCCGCGTCTTTCGATCCTGGCTCTGGTGACTCCGTTGGCGTGGTCTCATGTCGAACTGGGGTGTTTCCCGTGGTGTCGCCGGGTGATTCATCGGTCGTATGGTCTCGCAATCGCTCGGAGAGCGACTCGAGATCCCGAGATAGTTGCTCCCGCTCAGCGGGGCTCATCCGATCGACGCCGTCACGCACTCGATCCAGAATCTCTGCCGCGTGCTCCAGATCGCCCCGGGAGAGGGCCTCGCTCAACGCCGAGCGGTCCGCGTCCGTGGACGAATCCTGCGCCGCTTCCGCGAGGCGTGCCGCGACCTCGTCGGCGGCTTTGGCTTGCTCGGTCGCACGCTGCTCGAGCGAGTCCGCAGCCTGGGTCAGCGATCGCGCCGCCTGGGATCGTGCCTCGGTCGCGTCGTGCGTTCCCTCGCGGAGTTCGCGCTCGATCTCGGCCGCGCGCTGCGACTCGCGCTCGACGATCTGCTTTGCCTCAGGCGTCGCGACCGAATCGGCGAGGGACGCTGCGGACTGCGTGATCTGCGTTGCGGCCCGGGACGTCTCGGCCTTGGCCTGCTCCTTCGCCGCGACCATCGGGTCGATCGCCAGCGCACGAGCCGGCGCCCACAACCACACGCCCGCGGCCAACGAGAGGAGCACCGGCCCGAGCGCCAACAGCCCCGGGCATCGCACCGGCGTCGCTACCTTGGCCGAGACACGCGGGGCCATCGACTCGGCACGCTCCACGGCAAGCGCCTCGAACGATGAGAGATTCGTTGAACCCTTCTGGGTCGAGCCTCGCGAGGCGACGTCCAGGGCGGCGCTCAGCGTGTCACGGAGCCCCAGCGCGCCGTCGACCCGTGCTGCCGCCATCGAGATCGCCTTCGTCGAACGCCATCGTCGTGCCGATTGATGCCACGCCATGCCCAACGCGAGGCCCACCAGCCCACCAGTAAGCCCGCCCAGCCAGACGAGTCCTCGTTCGTCGTCGGGGAGAAGACCGGGCCACACCTTCGACGCCACGGCCGCCAGCACCGCCGCGCCCGCCGCGCCCGCGAGGAGCGGGGCGGATCGTCGTAGCAAATCAGCAAAGAACAACCGTCGGCGTGCGGCCATCGCCACACGCCATGTCTCGGGCACGAGTTGCATCACGCGCCGGTCCATGCGTCTCTCTATCGTACGGATGCGCCCGACATCGGAGTTCGTCGCGATTCGAGGGCCGTTTTTCGAGGCTGCATTCGTGCCCTCAGCCGTGACGAGTTATCGCCCGGCCTCCCGGGTCGCGTGCACGATCGCGTCGTGGGCGAGCGCCGACGCCGTCTGTGCCTCCACGCCCGAAGCGGAATAGACGTGGAACTGCATCGCCTCGGGCTTCTCCGTGTCATGCTGGACCCAGACGACGAGGCGAATATCCGGGTGCGACTCGAGCCACTCGGCGAACTGGTTCGCCAGCGAATCATCATCGAGTGCTGTCGTTCCACGCTGCGTGCGTGCCTGGGCGAGGAGTTCGAGCGTCGCCTTCTCGTCGATCGATGAAGGCCCGCGTCCCGGCACGATCGTGTTGCCCACGAGTTCGAACCCCGCGTCGAGGAGCCCCGTCTCGGCGGCGACGATCCGAGCCTCGACCTTCGGCGCGAGCGGGGGCATCACGTCGCTCACCACCAACGCCCGCCCGGCGGAACCGGCAATCGCCGCTGGTGTGGGGATGATCTCGCGCGTGGCCGTCGCGTGTGGAATGAGGCGTGTGCCTCCTTCATACGACGCAAGAAGCGAGTACACGCCTGTTCCCAGCAGTCCGATGACGCCCAACCCCACACCGACTCCAGCCGCCACGCCGACCGTGCTCGATCCGCGTCCCGCGGTATGACCCATGGAGACCCGACGTCCCGCGATACGCGCCTGGGCTGCCTCGGCGCGCTCCCTTGCGCGGCGGAGTTGCTCGCTCGCGGGCGCTCGCTCGCCCACCGGCGTGATCCGTCGACCGTAGCGATCACCAGGGCCAGGAACAGGCGGTGGTGGGGGTGTAAAGGGTAAAGGCGAAGGCGCGCCCGCGGGAATCGGAGGCGGCACCACCGTCGCCGCGGCATTCCCACGACGCGGCCCGGCGGGAGCCTCGCCCACAACCATCTCTGACGCGCCCGTCCACCAGTTCTTCAGGCGGACCTTCGGCGCCACCTTCGCCGGTGATTCCACGGCCGATCCCACACCCATTCCAACCGCTGCCGCAGCACGAGGCTCGTCCGCGAGGCTCCCGATCGAAGCCCCCGCCGGCGCGTGCGCGAACTCCGCCTCCTGCCCGCCTCGCATCGAGGGAAGGTCCACAGGCCGAACCGCGAACGGGTCTGCTGCACGGAGCACCACGTCCAGGTCTTCCAGCATCACCCTCGCGTTCGTGTACCGCTTGTCATAGTCCGTCATCGCCCGCCGCACGATCCAACGTACCGCCTCGGGCGAGCGTTTGGAGAACGTGGACATCACGCCGTGCGCCGGGAACGAGTCCTCGAGCATGGAGTACAGCACGGCGCCCGCGGCGAAGACATCGAACCGTGTGCCGTCCACTTCCGAGACTTTCACGCCCTTGAGCGCCATCCGCACCAGGTCCGGGTCGCGGAAGTATTCGGTCCCGTGCGTCGTCAGCGTCATCGCCGAGTGGAGCGAGGTCACGAGCCCGAAGTCCACGAGTTGGGCGACCTCGCGCTCGACAATGATGTTGTCGGGCTTCACGTCCTTGTGCCACAACCCGCCGCGGTGGTACCCGTCGAGGGTCTGGACGAGGTCGCGGGAGTATCCCAGCACCCGCTTCAGGCTTCTCGCATTCAACCCCTCGGGCCCGGATTCGGCGTGCAGTTGCCGCGTGACCGCGGCCAGCGATTCGCCGGGGACGTACCGCATCACATAGAAGAACTTCGCCGCAGACAAGTCGTGGTCGAGGATCAGGCCCATCCGCTTGGCCGCCTCGAGTGAGCGGCTCTCACGCACGATCTGTGGCAACTGGCTGCCGTCGCTGAGTGAGAACGACTTGATCACCACGCGATCGACGCCCGTGTGTCCCTGACGCTCGAACGCCGCCCGCTTGATCGGGTCCGGATCGGCGATGTACAGCCGCGCCCCCGATCCGCCCACGGGCAGCGTCCCGATGATCGTGTATCCCTCGAACTGGGCCGTGCGCTTTCCGGTGACGTCGGCGATTGGCGCCTGGGCGATCGCCGCGGGCACGCGCTTCTCGATTCCCTCGGTCAGCGATGACAACCCGAGCAGGCGAGCGGGATGTCCGAGGAGGATTCGATAGAGCGCCAGGCCCATGGTCTTGAACTCGTGCGCCACGTTGGTCCCAAAGTGCGACGCCCCCGACCACCGCCCGATGACGATGTTCAGGACCACCAGCACCGAGAAGACCACCACCGCGAGGACGGCACCCACGACGCGGAACGCGTCAGTCACCACCCCCGACACAAACCGCCACAGGTGCGCGATCAGCCACCCGATCCCTTTGATCAGCGGCACGAAGATCATCACGAGCACGACGATGCACAGCACGATGGCGAGCACGCCGAGCACGAGTCCTAGAAATCCACTGAGTGGTCCCATCCTGCACCTCCGTACGCCCTCGTGTCGTCGCCGGATCGCCCCGGTTCGGACCGGGCGTTCGGCGAACAACCGACCCGAGGCCTACCGAAGCCGCTGCGCCTGATCCTCACGCCGAAGGTCCATCTGCCGGTGATAGATCTCGCAGATGGCCTCATCGAACGCCACGTCGTCGGGCTCGGCCAGGCCTCCCGTTCCGTTGTCGGTGGCGCTCGATGCCTTCTTGGGGTTCAGGGCCACCCCATTTCGCGTCGCCTCCTCGCGCTCCTCGGCCGTGAAGCTGTACGTTGCGATGACCTCCACCAGGCGTTCCCGGACCGCCGTCCGCACCTTCGCCAATCTCCTCGAGACCGTCGGCTCGGAGATGCCCAGCCCTTTGGCCACGTCTTTTCCGGGCTGGCCTTCCAGGACGCGCATGCGGTAGATCGAGAAGTCCATGAAGTCCGTGGCCTTCTCCACCATCCGCAGCGCCGCCTCGACCTTGGCCCGGAAGACGGCGGCCTCATAGGCCTCGTCCGCGGGGACCATCTTGGACGAACTCATCCACGACTCGTCGAACTCGGCGTTCTTCTGAGAGCCGCCGCGTTTGAGGGCGCTCCGCTTGTCGAGTTCATCGCCCAGCACGTGCTTCGCAATCGCCAGGAGCCAGGTGGAAAACCGGGCGCCGCGCGTCGGGTCGTATCGATCGATCGACTCGCTGAGGGCGGCCAGAGTTTCCTGCGAGAGGTCCCGCACGGTCTCGGCCCCGATGCGTCCCTTGCCCCATTTCATGAGTTGCGCGCGCACCACGGGTCCGAAGGTTTCCCACAACTCGAACCACGCCGCCTGGTCATTGGCGCGGAGTCTCCCGATGAAGTTGGTCGTGAGGGAACTGAGCATGCGTGCCTACAGCATAACACGCCCCGCCGGTTCCGTGCCGCGCCTTCCTGGCGATCACACCCGCCGTCGACACATCCCCGCGATGATCGGACCTGGAAATATCGCCGAAGCGCGAAATCCGCGCCCGC
The DNA here is from genome assembly GCA_016699835.1 of Phycisphaerales bacterium. NCBI lineage: Bacteria > Pseudomonadati > Planctomycetota > Phycisphaerae > Phycisphaerales > Phycisphaerales bacterium. The sequence continues at coordinate 790,652 of CP064987.1, read as the reverse complement.
CGTTCCCCAATCACCCACTCCGAGCGACCTTGGAGGCATTGCCGGCGTGTGACCGACGCCTTGAGGCCGCTTCGGCACAGGCTCCAAGCCACGCCGTGGGGCAGGGAACCGCCCACCCCAAGGACGCGTTCCACGACGGCTCGCCGATCGTTCATTCGTTTCAGGAGGCACAGGTCATGGCATTCGGAAAGACACTCGTTCGGTACACCATCATCGCGGGCCTCGTCGGCGGGACGGGCCTTCTCATCGCCGGGCCCGAGCGCGTCGGCGCCCTGGTCACCCAGACCCGCCAGCACATCAACGCCGGGATCGACAAGCACATCGAGGACCCGGTCGCGCTCCGCGCCCAACTCAAGAGCCTCGAGGGCCAGTACCCGCAGCGCATCGCCGAGGTTCAGGGCGACCTCGCCGAACTCGACGCCCAGGTCGCGCAACTCAACCGCGAACTCGAGGTCAGTTCCCGCGTCGTCGAACTCTCTCGCAACGACGCCGAGCAGATGCAGGACCTGATCGCCCGCGCCGAGGAGGCCAAGGCCGGCTCCACGGGCAACCAGATCGTCCGCGTGGTCTTCAACAACGAGCCGGTCGATCTCAATGGCGCGTACACCAAGGCCAACAAGATCCGCCAGGTCCACAACACCTACGCGGCCCGCGCCGAGGACATCCAGCGTGATTTGGGCTACCTCACCCAGCAGCGGTCGCGGCTCTCGGCCCTTGCCGACCAACTCCAGGCCGAGCACGCCGAGTTCCAGACCCAGATGTGGCAACTGGATCGCCAGGTGGATTCCATCGCCCGCAACGATCGCATGATCGCGATGATGGAGAAGCGCGAGGCGACGCTCACCAATCAGAGCCGCTACTCCGCGAGCAGCCTCGACCAGGTGAACACTCGACTCGCCGACATCCGCGCCCGCCAGGAGTCACGCCTTGAGGCGCTCTCTTCGGCCACGACAACCACCAACTATGAGGACCGCGCGAAGTTCGAGATCGACGCCAAGCGCACCTACGAGACCGGCAAGGTCGAGGGCTTCAAGGCCATCGCTCCCAAGGCCACCATCATCGATATCACGCCTAGCACCCCCGCGGCCCCAGCGCCCGTGATGAAGCCGATCGTCCAGAACGATCGCTGAACCAAGCATCGATTCGACTCGATCGACGCATGACCCAAAGCCCCTCGAAACGAGGGGTTTTTCGTGCGCGAACGGTATTACGCCCCGCCGCTGCTCTGGCGAACCACCAGGCTCGAGGGCAGCACGATCTTTTCTGCCGGGCGCTTGCCGTCCTCGATTCGGGATACCAGCAGTCGGATCGCCGCCGCCCCGACCTCCGCGAGTGGCACGCGCACCGTCGAGAGCGTCGGGCGAACCAGGGACGCCAACCGCGTGTCGTCGAAGCCCACGATCCGAGTGTCTCCCGGCACGCTCAGCCCCAGGTCCATCACCGCTTGCAAGACGCCCAGCGCGATCTCGTCGTTGCCGGCCAGCACGCCGCACCCGGTGAGACCCTCGCGTCCGCGTGTTCGTGCCCACTCGCGCCCCCACTCGACGCTGTACTCGCCGAATCGGACCTGCTCGTCGCGCACGGCGATCCCGGTCGAGGCCAGGCGCGAGCGGAAGACCTCCGCGCGACGCCGCGTGTCGAAGTTCTCCTTCGGCCCGCCGATGAAGTAGAGCCGGCGTCCCGCCACGGCATCGAGCAGATGCGTCACCGCCTCGGCCGTACCGGGCGTGTTGTCCACGAGCACGCAGTCCGTCGTCGGTCCGCACGAGGCATCATCCATCAGCACGATCGGGATCGAGAGCGAACTGGCCTCGCGTGCCAGCGTCTCGTTCGGCTCGGTGATCATGAGCGCCAGCCCATCGACCAGCCCGAAGGCGAGATTCCGCCGCGGGCTCTCGCTGGCGTTGCGAAGATGTTCCGAACTCACGAGCAGGTGATAGTCAAGTCGCCGCGCTTCGGCGTCGGCGCCACGCAACAACTCCGAGTAGAACTCGCCATGGATATCCGGGAGGGCGATGCCCAGCACACGGCTCGCCCGGGTGATGAGACCCTGCGCGAACGGATTGGGCACATAGCCAAGCCGCCGGATCGCGTTCTGAACACGCTCGGTCGTCTCCGCCGCGACAAGTGAAGGGTTGTTGATGACGCGGCTGACGGTCGCGATGGAGACACCGGCATCCGCCGCCACGTCCTCGATCGAGACGCTGCTCCTGCCGTTCGCCGTGCTTCTCCCTCTCCGGATCACGCCACCATGGTACCAACAACCGGCGAACAGGTGGCAACAATCCGACGTGAGGTGTCCATACAGATTGTGTTGCGGGAATCGAACCAGCCACTATACTGCCAGACTGTAAACGTTTTCGGTCGTTGGGGAGACGTTCATGCTCAAGTCAACCATTTTCGTCGCCGCTTCGGGACTCATGCCATGTCTCGCGGCCTCGTGCGCCACGATGAATCCCGACGTTGCGCCCTCGGTGGAGCGCGTGGTCATCGAGGCCGACCCGGGCACGCCGCGACCGCCCTTTGTCTTTTCCAAGGAGGATCAGCAGTTCCTCGATGAGATCCAGTACTCCTGCTTCAAGTACTTCTGGGATGCCATGACGCCTCTAGGTGCGAATCCCTCGGGCATGGTCCCCGACCGATCGAGCATCACGACGGTGAGCGTCGCCGGTGTCGGCTTCCAACTCTCGGCGATCTGCATCGGTGTCGAACGCAAGTGGGTCACTCGCGACGAGGCCCAGGAGCGTGTGCTCAAGATCCTCAGGACCCTCGACGCGCCACAGGACAACAAGAAGGCCGGGCTGTTCTTCCACTTCATCGACGGCACGACCGGCGGGCAGCCCGAGAAGACCTGGGAGCATGTCGTCAGCACCATCGACTCGGCCCTCCTCTTCGCGGGCGTGCTCACCGCGTCTGAGTATTTCGGGGGCGAGGTCAAGGAGATCGGCGATCGCCTCTTCACCGACGCGGACTGGTCGTTCTTTGTTTCGACGTCCAAGGCCAACCCGACCGATTACGGCTTCGTCAGCCTCGGCTGGAAGCCCAACGACGTCAGCGATCCCACGGGAGCGGGAAATGTCCTAAAATACTGCTGGGTTGACGCCGGCGACGAGCACCGCCTCGTCACGTTCCTCGGCGTGTGCGCGCCGACCGAGTCCCACCGAGTGCCGCTCGACAGTTACTACCGCCTCCGGCGAAAACTCGGCGACGATGGGCAAGGCCCGATGGTCTACTTCCCATGGTCCGGTGCGCTCTTCACCGACTTCTTCGCCCACTGCTGGATGGACTATGCCGGCATGGGCCCCGACGATCCTCTCACTAACGGCGTGCGTCGCCGATCGCGCGTGGACTGGTGGGAGAATGCGCGCCGTCATGCCGCGATGCACCGACGCAAGGCGATCGAGAATCCACTCCAGGTGCCCACCCTCGCCGAGCACGCGTGGGGACTCACCGCGTCCGACTATCACAAGGGTTACCAGGTCCCCGGTCTCTATCCGACTCCGATCGACATGCCCGGCGCGCGCGAGGGCGTCGATTACCCGGAAGAACCGGGGCACGACAACTACGGCGACGGCACGATCGCCCCATACGGCGCCGGATCCACGATCATGTTCGACCCAAAGCCCGCGATCGCGGCGCTCCGGTACTACCGCTCGCTGCGCGCGCCGGATGGATCAACGCTCGTCTGGAAGGATCCCGCGACCGGCGGCTATGGCTTCCGCGACGCGTTCAATCTCGGCAAGGTCGGCGAGGCGGCGTGGGTCGGGCCTGACTATCTGGCGATCGATCAGGGGCCACTCATGCTGGCGATTGAGAATGCCCGGACTGGGTTTGTTTGGAAGTTGTTCCACTCTCACCCGTTCGTACAGGCGGGGATGTCCCGTCTTGGACTCGAGTTTCCGATGGGTTCTCGGTATTAGTCGGATCGTGAATATTTGCCCGGATTGCCATCTTGAAACTCACAAAATTCGTTCATGAAAACGATCTCATTTGGGCTTGACAGGATCTGCACGTTCGTGGATGATGAAAGCGTTGTCATGCAGGGTCCCGCGTGCTCGTTCAGGCGTCGGCTGCCCTCACTGTGAGAGACAGACACGAGACAAGACCTTGTTCGAGCGCCCGAAGGCGCACATTCAGAGGAGGAGAAGGCATCATGGGAACTCGTTTTGCGTTGGCTGCCGTGGCCACCTTCGCCGGTTCGGCGATGGCGATTGATATCAATAGCGTCAATAGCGTCCAGGTCGTGAACCGCGTGTTCAACGACTTCCCCACCAGCACTTTGACCAACGTCGCGAACTTCCCGGCGGAAGTCTCGTGGCACGAAGAGTTCCCCGCGGGCACTGTGGGCAACTTCGCCAACAAGCACCTCGCGTACCTCTCTAACGACGGCGGCGCCTCGGCGTATCAGCACTACCCCGGGCAGGGCTTCACCCTCGGATTCGATGCCCGCATTGCCGCCCCCGGCGTCGCGCCCCGTAAGGAAGGCGTCCTCCAGATCGAGAACCCGCGTCCGGGCCTCGGCTTCACCGATGAAGGTCACGTCCTCATCGGCAGCGAGGGTGAGATCGCGATCTTCGGCGGCGTGATGCCCTTCTTCTCCTGCCGCGTCCCCGGCAGCGCCGGCATCGGCGCGGTCGGCGTCGATGGCAGCGACTGGTACGCCCCCGGCGAGAACGCCCGAATCACGTTCCGCTACTACGCCCCCGGCGAGGTTGACGCGGTCCTTGGCGGCTATGAACTCACCTACCAGGGCGTCAACGGTTTCCGTTCCTCGGGCGTGAAGCTCTGGGGCAACGCTGAGCCGGATGGCACCGTTGGTTTCAACTTCGGCACCAAGATCGCCTTCCAGATCCAGAACCAGCGCAACCCGGTCATTAACGACATGTCCGACGCGCAGTACACCAACATCACGCTCGTCCCGGCTCCCGGGGCGCTCGCGCTGATCGGGCTTGGCGGCCTGGCCGCGGCTCGTCGTCGCCGCTAATCGCGACCTCGGTATGGCTCGTGCATAAGTTGCGCCCGTCTCGGATCTCCGGGGCGGGCGTTTTTTTCTTGTCGGTGTCGGGTGCAACCACGGTTGACACCCGAGCGAAAATGTGGGAGGATGTGTAAGCGTTTACACATCGGTTCTTCAAGCCTATCTTGAATGGGCCGTAGTCGGTAGTTTCGGGGGGACGCGTCGCGGGCGGTCGAAGATTCGCTCCGAGATGCCGTGATGGAAAGAGGATGCATGCTCGGCAACACCTATGGGCAGTTCGACGCGTCGGGACGGTCGTTCGTCATCACGAACAGCAAGACGCCGATGCCCTGGACCAATGTGATCTGCAACGGGCGCTACGGGCTCATCGTCAGCCAGAACGGCGGCGGGTTCTCGTGGTTCGATGACGCGCAGCACAACGTGCTCACGCGCTGGGAGATGGACCTGGTGCGCGACACCCACGGGAAGTTCCTCTTCCTGAGCGATCTCGACTCGGGCAAGGTGTGGACGGCGGCGCCCGCGCCGTGCTTTGTCCACTACGACTCGTACTCGTGCACGCACACGCTGGGTAGGACGACCTTTCAGACGCAGCACGACGGGATCCGCGTGCGGTGGACGCTGGGCGTGGCCGAGAGTGATGCGGTCGAGGTGTGGGCGGTCGAGATCGAGAACGTCTCGTCGCGGAAGCGCCGCCTTCGCGTCGCGTCGTACTTCGAGTGGACGTGCGGCGTGGCGCCCGACGCGAAGCGTGAGTTCCATCGGCTCTTCTTCACGACGACGCACGACGCGTCCCGGCACGAGATCCTCGCGACCAAGAACATGTGGGACATCCCGCCCAAGTCGGAGCGGGAGCACTGGAATGTTCCGTGGCCTTATGTCGCCGGGCATCGTGTCTGCGGATTCCCCTTCGAGAAGGAACTGGCGATCGCGGACAAGTCGCGGTTTCTGGGGCGATACATGCCGATCTCGCGTCCCGCGGCGATGGTGGGGGAGATCCCCACGAACGGCGGGTTTGGTCGCTTTGGTGACGCGTGCGCGGCCCTTGGCGGCGACCTGACGCTCGAGGCGGGGGCGACGGTGAAGGGCGCGTTCCTCATCGGGATTGCGCGCGAGAAGGATGAACTGCTCTCGGCGCTCGATCGGCACGCGTCGTTCACGCAGGCCGATGTGGCGGTGCGTCAGGCCGAGCAGGGGTGGACGCGTCGGCTCTCGCCGACGTCGATCCAGACGCAGCGTGCGGACTTTGACTTGCTCAACAATCACTGGCTGCCGTATCAGGCGATCAGCGGGCGGCTGTGGGGTCGCACGGGGTACTACCAGCAGTCGGGGGCGTTCGGGTTCCGCGACCAGTTGCAGGACTCGCAGGTGTGGCTGCCCTTGGAGCCGGCGCAGACGGTGAAGCAGATCGTGCTCCATGCGGGGCGCCAGTTTGAGGATGGGAGCGTCAACCACTGGTGGCACGCGCTCGCCGACTTTGGCAATCACACGGCGTGCAGCGATGACTACCTGTGGCTCGCGTTCGTCACCGCGTCGTACATCAAGGAGACGGGCGATCTCGACATTCTGAATCGGCGTGCGCCCTTCCGCGATGTCGCGGGCGAGCGGTCGCTTTTCGATCACTGCACGCGGTCGATCGCGCGGGCGCTGTCGCGCCTCTCGCCGCGAGGATTGCCGCATATTGGCTCGTGCGACTGGAACGACGGGCTCTCGGCGATGGGTGTGGACGAGAAGGGCGAGAGCGTGTGGCTGGGGATGTTCCTCGCCTCGATCCTCGCGGATTTCTCGCACATCCATGAGATGCTCGACGACGCCGAGAAGGCCGCAGAGTATCGCGAGCGTCGCGCGGCGATGGTCAAGGCGATCAACGACCACGCGTGGGACGGCTCGTGGTATCGCTATGGCACGAAGGACAGCGGCGAGTGGGTCGGCGCGAGTTCGTGCAAGGAAGGGCAGATCCACCTGAACGCGCAGACGTGGGCCATTCTTACGGGCGTGGCGCCGAGTGATCGGGCCGATGCCGCGTGGGCGAGCGTGCGTGAGAAGTTGCTGTCGGCGTATGGCCCGCTGCTGCTTGCGCCCGCGTACACGACGCCGCAACTCGATCTTGGGTATGTGACGCGGTACAGCCCCGGAAGCCGGGAGAACGGCGGGGTGTACATGCACGCGGCGACGTGGGCGCTGATGGCAGCGTGTGCGCGAGGCGATCGCGAGGCGGTGGCGAGCATCTGGGACTCGATCTCGCCGCCGGTGCGTGGCGTGGATGCGGACGCGTATTGGGCCGAGCCGTACGTCACGCCGGGGAACGTCGATGGGCCGCTCTCGGACAAGCCTGGGCGGGCCGGGTGGACGTGGTACACGGGTTCTGCGGCGTGGTTGAACCGCGTGAGCATGGAATGGATGCTGGGTCTGCGTCCGGAGTGGGCGGGGTTGCGGATCAGGCCCTGCGTGCCGGCGTCGTTCGGCGAGGTTCGGGTGCAAAGGACGTGGCGTGGGCGCGCGATTCGCGTGGCGTTCCAGGCCGCGGAGTGCAACCCGCTGGTCGAGCCGCGCGTTGAACTGAATGGGAAGGTGCTCGAGGGGGGCGTGCTGTCGGCGAAGGATCTGTCGTCGGCGAAGGGAGATCTTGAGATCCGCGTGACGTGGCCCGGGAAGGATTTCGGGCACGGGCAGGCGGAAGTGAAACGGACCGTCGCGCCGTTGGGCGCGGGAAGGAACGTGCCATGAAGTCGAATCGTGTTCCGGTGATGATACGTGGCGTGCGTCGGGCGTTCACGCTGATTGAGTTGCTGGTGGTGATCGCGATCATCGCGCTGTTGATTAGTCTGCTGCTGCCTTCGCTGGCGAATGCGCGAAGATCGGCGCAGACGGTGATCTGCCAGAGCGGGATGCGTCAACTCACCCTCGGTTTGCAGTACTACATCGACGAGCAGAAGGAAGGCCGGGCGATCTACCCGTTGCTGTACAACGTTGATGCCGCGGGGAATCCGATCGCCACGAATGTTCGGATGCAGGTGAACATGGTGGACATCCTGCAGCCGTATCTGGGAGACGCCGGACAGGCACCGTTCATTTGTCCTTCGGCGAAGGGTCTCACGAGCGTGAAGGACCCGAGCAACATCGCGTACCTGCTCTCGGGTGGTCGTGTCTTCACTCGCCCGTTCCCGCCCACGACTGGCGGACAGGTCGACAAGTACACCGAGTACTGGTTCAACGACTCGCTCGCGGGGACGTACCAGGGCCGACCCGTCGGCGTCTCGGGGCAGCGGATCACGGCGATTCGACACCTCGACTGGACGGTCTTCGTGACCGACGCGCTCGACGAGTTCCCCCGGCACGTGGGGCGGGCGCGAGGATCGGCCTCGAACACGCCCTCGGGCTCGGGAAAGAACAACTTTTCGTTCGGCGACTTCAGCATTCGTCTGATTGATATTCGCGAGTACCGCTATCAGGAAGATCCGTACGGCGCTCCGGGATCGTTCTATAACTGGGGACACTTCTATCCCAACGGTGGGTGAGTGTCGGGCAGAGTCGGGTTGCCGGTTGTAGGATCAGCCACACGCGGAGGAACTGTCGATGGGGTTGCGTGAGACACTTCAGAACAAGCCCTGGATCGGATACGCGATCGCGGGTGTCCTGCTCGTGGTCAGTGTGGTACTGGCTGTCCGGAGTTTCAAGGACTCCGATCCCTATAGCCCCTCGAACACGACCGAGATCGTGACGATCCGGTACACGGACACGAACGAGGAGGTCAGCATGCCGCGGGGTCGGTTCGAGAAGATGCTCGCCGAGACCGTCGGGCGGATCGATCCGTCGAAGGGGATCATTAATCCCAAGACGAATCAGCCCACGGGATTCCTCGTCAGCAAGAGCGAGTGGGAAGAGACGGTCAAGCGGATGAATGCCGAGAAAGAGGCCGCTGCGGCGGCCCGTGGGAAGACGCTCCCGCCGCTGCCGAGCAGCGCACCGTCCTCGCCATCGAATGCGTCGTCGGCTCCGCCCGCACCCAAGCCCGAATAATGGCCTGGTGCAATCGCTGACAAAGCACTTGCTCCAGACCCTTGGGCCGGCGAGAATCCCGCGTGAGCGAGCGCTCTTCTGATTCATCGTCCGGGTCGTCGCCGAGGAGGCGTGGTGTCACGCTGACGCGTCGGGCGGCGCTGGGCGCGATCGCTGCGGCGGGCGCGGGGTTCGTGGCCTTTGGCCCGAAAGGGGTCAGAGAGCGCCACGACGGTCGGATCGTCCTCGATTACTGGGAAAAGTGGACTGGGCACGAGGGCAAGGCGATGCAGACGGTCGTGGACCGTTTCAATGCGTCGCAGAACCGCATCTTCGTTCGATACTTGGTCACGGCGGGGATCAACCAGAAGGCATTGGTCGCGATCGCCGGCGGTCGGCCGCCGGATGTGATCGGGTTGTGGAACTACGACGTGCCGCTCTTTGCCGAGAGCGAGGGGATCCTGCCGCTCGATGAACTCGGCGAGCCCTTCGGCGTGCGGATCGAGAACTACGCGAAGGGGTTCCAGCCCATCATGCAGCACCCGGACCACACGGGGCGCGTGCGGATGTGGGCGACGATCAACACGGGCGGCACGCTGGGCCTGTACTACAACCGCGCGCGATTCAAGGAGGCGGGGCTTGATCCCGATCGTCCGCCGCGGACGTTTGCGGAGATGGACGAGTTCCACGCGAGACTGACGAAGGTGGGCAAGGACGGCACGATCGAGCGGGTCGGGTTTCTGCCGACGGAGCCTGGGTGGTGGTCGTGGTTCTGGCCATACCACCGCGGGCAGACGATCTATGACCAGGCGTCGGACACGGCGACGATCGGCGCCCCAGAGGCGGTCGCGGCGTATGAGTGGGCGGCGTCGTACTCGAAGTCCCTGGGCGTGGGTCCGGCGGAGAAGTTCAAGAGCGGCTTTGCGAACTCGTACGACTCGCCGATGAACGCGTTCCTGACGGGGCAGGTCGCGATGGTGGTGCAGGGGCCGTGGCTGGCGAACGTGATCAACGCGTACAGGCCCGATCTGGATTACGGCGTGGGGACGTTTCCCGTCGCCGAGGATCTTGTGGACGATTCGCGGCCGATCGGGCTGGTCGATTCTGATATCCTCGTCATTCCGCGCGGCGTGCAACACCCCGAGGCGAGCATGGAGTTCGTCGCCTACACCCAGCGTCAGGACAACGTCGAGTACATGGCGACGCAGCACATGAAGAACTCGCCCATGGTCTCCCCGAGCGAGGAGTTCGTGCGGAACCATCCGAATCGTGGGATCCGCACGCACAACGCGATCGCTCAGAGTTCGCGCGCGTACCTCGCGCCGCGCACTCGGATCTGGCCCGAACTCAAGGACATCCTCGACACGACCTTCCAGCAGATCTGGAAGCACGAGTTGGTCGCGGAGGAGGCGTTGCCCAGCGTGCAGTCTCGGCTCCAGTTCCTGTTGGATGGTGCGGAAGAGCGCCGTCGACGCCGCGGCTACAGCATGCGGGGCGGTACGGCATGAAGGGCGGCAAGGTGGAGAACCTCGCCGGGTGGCTGTGGGTCTCGCCCTGGGTGATCGGGTTCCTCGCGTTTCTGTTCCTGCCGATCGCGGCGAGCCTGCTGTACTCGTTCAGCGACTTTCCGCTCCTTGAGAACCGCCTGTGGGTCGGCCTTGACAACTACATTGCGATGGCGAGCGACGCGAAGTACTGGAGTGTGCTGGGGCGGACGCTGGTCTATGCGGCGGTCTCGATCCCCGTGACGACGATCGTGGCGCTGGTGATCGCCGCGATGCTGAACTCGAAGGTGCGCGGGGCGGGGTTCTTCCAGACGGCGGTGTACTTGCCCACGCTCGTGCCGATGGCGGCGTCGGGGATGATCTGGTTGTGGATCTTCAACGGTGATCGCGGGCTGATGAACGCCGTCGTCGGCGGGTCGTTGGACTGGGTTGGGAAACTGGTCGGCGCGGACCTGCACCCGGCGTGGCTGACGCCGACGTGGCTGGCGAGCAAGGGAACGGCGATGGCGGTTCTCGTCGTCGTGAGTTTGTGGGGCGTGGGGCAGATGGTCGTGGTGTACATCGCCGCGATGCGCGAGGTTCCCGAGCAGTTGTACGAGGCGGCGGCGATCGACGGCATGGGGCCCACGCGACGATTCCTGAGCATCACGATTCCCATGATCTCGCCGGCGATCCTGTTCAACGTCATCACGCTCTCGATCGCGGCGCTCCAGATCTTCGCGATTCCCTACATCTTCATGAAGGCGACGCCCGGCGGCGACCCGAGTTCGTTCCAGTTCTACACCACGTCGATGTACGACAACGCGTTCACGTATGACAAGATGGGCCTCGCAAGCGCGATGGCCTGGGTCCAGTTGATCTTCACGCTCATCCTCACAGGCGTCATGATCTCGGCGAGCAAGAGGATGGTCCACTATCGGGCCGCGTGACGCGGCAAGGAGCGACTTTGGCGGGAACGCGACGAGCGAGCAGCGGGATGGGGGGCGGGGGCGCGGCGATGGGCGGGCCGTGGTCGCGCGCGTTCGTCTTCGCGTCGCTTGTGGTGATCGCGCTGCTGTATCTCACGCCGATCCTCTGGATGGTCGTCACGTCGATGAAGACGCCGGCGCAGGCGGCCGAGGGCGGCGCGAGCCTGCTCCCCGCAGTGACGCCGGCGGATCCGCACGCGATCGCCAGCATGCCGGGTCAGACGGTCGAGAACTATCGGCAGGTCTGGAACGACCCGAGCGTGACGTTCCCGCTGTACCTGCGCAACACCATCATCATCGCGCTCCTGAGCGTCACGGGAATGGTGATCTCGAGCGCGATCGCGGCGTATGGCTTCGCACGGATCCGCTGGCGTGGGCGCGGCGTGGTCTTTGCGGTGATGCTCGCGACGATGATGATCCCCTTCCCGGTCATCATGGGCCCGATGTACATCATGTTCTCGAAGATGGGGTGGATCGGGACGCTCAAGCCGCTGTGGGTGCCGGCGTGGTTCGGCAACGCGTTCAATATTTTTCTCTTGCGGCAGTTCTACATGGGGATCCCGCGAGAACTCGATGAGGCCGCGAGGATCGACGGGTGCTCGCACTGGGGAACGTTCACGAGGATCATCCTGCCGCTCTCGCTCCCGGCGTTGGCGGTGGTGGCGCTCTTCCACTTCAGTTATGTGTGGAACGATTTCCTCGGGCCGCTCGTGTTCCTGACGCATCGCGACCAGTACACGCTGGCGCTGGGGTTGCAGTTGTACCAGAGCAAGGCGGGGAACACGCCCTGGAACCTCCTGATGGCGGCGAGCACGATGGTGGTGGCGCCGCTCATGCTGCTATTCATCCTGGCCAGGCGGGCGTTTGTGGAGGGGATCTCGACGGGTGCGGTGAAGGAGTGACCGTTGGGCGACGGCTCGACGGCACTCGTCTTGCCTTCCTGGGTGTCAACCTGGGTGGTCTTGCCGGAGTTCGGTACGAGGCTTCTAGTCCGAGAGTTTCTAGTGAAAATTGTGTGTGAAGGGCTTGACAGAACCCCCAAGTTTCGGCGACAATGTAAACGTTTTCCGTGGGATGATGGAAGGGCGGGAGTGCCGCCGATTCCAGAGACGCACCTCATCGCCGGGTGATCCGGCGTGGGAGATCAGGACCATGATGAAGCGAGCCTTGTGTGTGGCGGCGTTGGCGGGATTGGCGTGCACAACGGCCTTCGGGCAGACGGCGTGCCCGGACATGAACCCGCTGCTTGGGAACGCGAACTGCCTGACGAATCCCGGCTTTGAGCAGGGGTTCGATCCGTTTGCCTTGAATCAACCGGTCGGCTGGTGGACCTCGGGCCCGCAGGCGAAACTGCGTGAGGTGGGCGACTCGATCTCGCCCCCGGTGGCGGCCGTGGGCACGCCGAATGCGATCACGCCGGACACGGGTGATTGGATGGTCGCGCTCACGACCGACGGCTTTGGCGGCTTCGTCGGGATCAGCACCGACAAGATCAACTTCTTCGATCCGAACCTGGGGTACTACGACCCGGTCTACGACTACTCGGGCGGCGACGTGGTGATCACCGGGCGGTACATGATTCCCACGAACGATCCGGTCAGCGGCGACTTCTCGTGCATCAAGGTGAACATCAAGGTGCAGAACCAGGACGTGGCGACGTTCGAGAACTTCTCGGGCGCTCCCGCGCAGATGCCCGGGGCCGCCGAGGGCGTGATGTACCCCGCGGGGATCAGCGGCACGACCAACGGGGTGTGGCAGACGTTCACGCTGAACATCCCGCGTGAGGCGATCGTGAATCAGTACGAGTGCAACCGCGGGATCCAGCCCGACTGCGGCTGCAACTGCGTCCCCGCGTCGCCGCTCCCCAGCCACATCAAGATCACGCCCAGCCGATACGTCGGCGACAGCACGATCACGACCGGGACGATCTACTGGGACAACTTCACGTACACCGAGTTGCCGGTGAGCACGCCGGGCTGCGTCGCCGACGTGGACGACGGCACGGGCACGGGCACGCCCGACGGCGGCGTGACGATCGACGACCTGCTCTATTACCTGGGCATCTTCAACGCGGGCTCGGTGTCCGCGGATGTCGACGACGGCAGCGGGACGGGGACGCCCGACGGCGGCGTGACGATCGACGACCTGCTCTACTACCTCATCCGCTTCAACGCGGGCTGCTGATCACGGATCAAAGGATTGGGGCGTGGCACGCGCCCCAAGGACATGCTCCCTCACGCCGGGCCGAGGCACCACGAGATCGGCCCGGCGTTGTCGTTTTGAGTGGCGATCGCCGGCGTGTGGTCGTGGCGACGGCCGGGTTGTGGCTTTGGCGCGCTGTGCTATGACGAGACCGGCGATTTCCAGATCGGGACGCGTTCCTTCAGCCCGTCGAGCATCTCGGCCATCGCTCTGAGCCCCTCGGCCCGGTGTCGGGAGCGGACCTCGATGAGGATTGACGCCTCGCCGACGGCGACGCGGCCCGTGCTGTGGATGATTCGGACACTCTGGAGGCCGTGCCTTTCGATCGCGGCGGCGGCGATGGCGTGGAGTTCCCGCTGGGCCATCGGCTCGTAGGCCTCATAGTGGAGGGCGGCGATTGGCACCTGGGTCTCGCCCTCGGTCCCGCGGACGGTGCCGACAAAGGTGAGGATGGCGCCGGTCTCGTTGCGGGTCGTGCTCTGTGTGCCCGTGGTGCTCGTCGTGCCCGTGGTGCTTGTGGTGGTCTGTGCGGTCTCGCTCGTGGCGTCGACATTGGGCGTGAGTGTCACCGGACCCTCGACGATCCGGATCTCGATCGGCGATAGGGGGGGCGATGGTGGGGGCGAGGGGGGCGGGGGGCGAAGATGTGGGATGCGGCGTCGGCACGGAAGGAGCGTACACGCGAGCGCCCACGTGATGGAGGCAAGGGCTCATCGCGGCCACCGTTTCGCGTGCACCCGGCGGCCTCATACACATGTTCATTGCCGCCGGGAGTGTCGATCGTGCCGTTTGGGAGGGTGATTCAGTGAAAGTGGAAGAATCCGGAAAAATTGTCTGGGAGGGGAATGGGGATCAAAGGAGCACGGAGCCCGACCGTGAGGGAGGGCCCGGGGGGTGGAGGGTGGGGGTGTGAAGAGGGCAATCCTTGCGCGGTGAGCGCTATCACCTGCTCACCTGCCACCTGCTCGCCGTCGACGTTCGGTCTCTACTCGCATACTCGCCGACATGTTTGGTCGCTGTGTGCCCAATGTCCGTCCTTTGAATGGAATGAACGTCGCATAACCCCAACTTTTGTTCCGCCACAGACCAAAGTTGGAGCGCCGCAGACCAAAGTCGGAGCGCCACAGACCAAAGTCGGAGCGCCACAGACCAAAGTTGGAGCGCCGCAGACCAAAGTTGGAGCGCCGCAGACCAAAGTTGGAGCGCCGCAGACCAAAGTTGGAGCGCCGCAGACCAAAGTCGGAGCGCCACAGACCAAAGTTGGAGCGCCGCAGACCAAAGTTGGAGCGCCACAGACCAATGTCGGAGCGCCACAGACCAAAGTCGGAGCGCCGAGTGTCGGGGGACCGGTCCGCCGTTCTCAAGACCACTCGCGACACGAATGAACGCTCGGCCCGAGGCGACGGCTCAGAGCAGCCCTCGTCAAAGGGGCACCCGGCCACTCCCTCCTCGCCTTCCTCAAACGCCCTTCACCGCCGGTTGTGAGCCTCTTGCATCAGTCGTCCCAAAGCGGACGACTGATGGCACCCAAGGCAGAATCAAACCACGCCACCCGCCATTTGGGGAATCACCGACGACGCTGATCAATCTACCGCCGGCGGCGTCTCGTGGTGGCGAGGATTCCGCCAAGAGTCAATGAAACCGCCGCGCCGGGGGCGGGGATGGTGACGACGAATCCGGCGGAGCCCGACTCGATCCATCCCGCAAAGTGCCGTCCGTCGCCGGAGACCATGAGATCGCGGATCCGTGCTGTCGCGGGGAAGTTAAGGCCAAAGGAGCGGAAGTAGTCGTTGGCACGCACCGCGCCCGTGGACTCGGTCCAGACCCAGGCCCCGAGGCCATCGGGTGTGCCGAGCAAACCCACGAGCACGCTGGCGTCGTACGACGCGTCGCTCGGGAAGACTCCTGTGAACGGTTGGCCGTCCGTCCAGAATGTAGAAACACCATCCACAATGATGCGGGCGTTGGCAAAGATGGTGTGCCCATCGCCGCTAATCGTGGTGGCGACACCTGTCGTCATCACTTGCCCGTTCTCGTCGAGGAGGGGCACGAGCGTGTTCTGCTGCGTGTCCCAGGCGAAGGGAGCATCGGGAAAGTTTGTGTTCGGCGCCATCCGTCCGACGATGTACCGTCCGTCATCGCTCATGCCGTTCACGAACGAGTAGGTGGTCCCCAGGAGCGGCGAGGGCGGGAGTTGCGCGATGTTGTCCTGCAGCGTCCAGCGATACACCGAGTTGGCCTCGGCCGTCGAGCCATTGGGGAGCGGGTTGTATCGCAGCGCCGCCGATGATCCGTCGTAACTCAGCCGCTGCACACTCCCCATTTTCAGTTCGCCCTGGATCATCGGGCTCGGGAGGAGGCGGCGTGTGCCGTCGGGATAGAGCAGCGACGGACCGGCCGAGCCAGGAGAGCCATCGCCAGGCCAGTAGCCGCCCACGACGAGGCCGTCGCCCGAGATGTGACCTCGATCGCTCCCACTGATGCCGAGGATCGTCGTCTGCGTTGCGCCCGAGGAGGGATCGAATCTCTCGATCGATCGAACAAGGCTCGGCAGGTTGCCGATGGAGCCGCTCCCGCCGATGACGATGCCCGAGTGCGAGATGTCGGTCGGGAAGAAATACGTCTCGCCCGTTAGAGGCGGGATGTATTGCCACGAGGACGACTGGGCGAAGGCCGGACCCGCGACCCCGGCCGCCATACCGACCACGCCCCAGACGACCGCCTTCGTCGCCGCACTCGTCGCCACAGTCTGTGCCCGAGTTCGCATCGTGCCGCCTCCAGACCCCGTCAGGTTGGACCCCGTCACATTGGGGAATCTGCACCATGTTTCTGATTTGTCAAGGAAAGTGGTCAGAATTCTGGAGATTCAGGGAATCGACCGGGCCTGTGACTCGCCAGACGACCATGGCAGCATCCCTATCCGCTCCTCACCGGGCCAGAAGGGGGTCGTCGGGTCGGTGTAATCGGACTCTTCCGTGTCGGCAATGGCATCCATGTGGGGCCATCCGCTGAGGACGACTCTGGGGTAGAAGGCCTCCTGGGCAAGGGCCGGGGCCGCCAGCCCCGCGAGCGCGATGAGGGACCAACGCAACGATGACCTCTGAACGGATCTCGGGCGCATACGCACACTCCTTTGTGGTTCTGGCTCCGGACAACACCGTGAGCCTGGGGGGCATTTGGGGAATCACCGACGACGCTGATCAATCTACCGCCGGCGGCGTCTCGTGGTGGCGAGGATTCCGCCAAGAGTCAATGAAACCGCCGCGCCGGGGGCGGGGATGGTGACGACGAATCCGGCGGAGCCCGACTCGATCCATCCCGCAAAGTGCCGTCCGTCGCCGGAGACCATGAGATCGCGGATCCGTGCTGTCGCGGGGAAGTTAAGGCCAAAGGAGCGGAAGTAGTCGTTGGCACGCACCGCGCCCGTGGACTCGGTCCAGACCCAGGCCCCGAGGCCATCGGGTGTGCCGAGCAAACCCACGAGCACGCTGGCGTCGTACGACGCGTCGCTCGGGAAGACTCCTGTGAACGGTTGGCCGTCCGTCCAGAATGTAGAAACACCATCCACAATGATGCGGGCGTTGGCAAAGATGGTGTGCCCATCGCCGCTAATCGTGGTGGCGACACCTGTCGTCATCACTTGCCCGTTCTCGTCGAGGAGGGGCACGAGCGTGTTCTGCTGCGTGTCCCAGGCGAAGGGAGCATCGGGAAAGTTTGTGTTCGGCGCCATCCGTCCGACGATGTACCGTCCGTCATCGCTCATGCCGTTCACGAACGAGTAGGTGGTCCCCAGGAGCGGCGAGGGCGGGAGTTGCGCGATGTTGTCCTGCAGCGTCCAGCGATAGACCGCGCTTCCCTGGGCCGTGGGGTTGTTGGGAAACGGGTGGTAGGTCAACGCCGCCGAGGTGCCGTCGTGGTTGAGGGATTGGAAGACGACGTTCGTCGTCAGTCCCTGCACGATGGGTCGCGGGATGATGTGGAACGAGCCGTCGGGGTACCACACCGTGGGCCCGCCGGGATCGCCCGCTCCGCTGCTAAGCCGTCGACCGGCGACCGCCGATCCATCGCCGGAGATGAGCAGACCCGGTGAGACATTCGAGGGATAGAACGTGTACTGTGTCCCTCCTACGCCGGGGACATAGCGACCGGCGAGCGCCCCGATCGGGTTCCCGATATTGAGGTAGCTCGACCCGACGACGATCCCCTGATCCGAGATGTCGCTGGGCTTGAAGAAGTCGAACCCGGCCTGAGGGGGGATGATCTCGAAGGAAGGCGTCTGGGCGAGGGCCGGGCCACAGAGCACGGCCAGTCCGCCCAATCCCCCAGCCGCTGCCCAAACCCTGGTGGACGACTTCGCCCGGTTCGCCGACAGGCCCGTCCGATTTCGATGACCGCTTCGCATCTGGCCGCCTCCGATCGCCCCACTATGGAGAATGTGCACCAGGTTTTCCAGAATGCCAACCAAAGTGGAGAGATTTTCTTGGGAATCTGCGTCTGCCTGGGGACTTCCCCAGGGGAAACAGGCGTTGGACGGGCGGCGAGGGACAGGCCCGTCGTTCGCACGACCGCCCGCTCCACGATGCATCGTTCCGCCCGAGGCGATGGCTTAAAGCAGCCGTCGCCAAAGGGCCCCCCCCCCGGCAGGCCGCACGCCCTTCTTAGTGATGGTCCATCGAGAGGACGCAGAATGACAACGCCCCGCCAGCGAGTGGCGGGGCGTGAGACGATCATGGAGATCCGGCAGCGTGTCGAGTGTTGAGGGCGATCAGTTCGAGTGGCCCTCGGCCTTGTCGTCCTTCTCGTCCTTTGCGGGGGCCGTTGGAACCTTCTCGCCCATGTCCTTGAGGAGGGCGTCGATCTTGTCGGTGATGCCGGGGTTGGAGGGGTGCATGCCGGCGTGGCGGACGGTCCCGCTGGCGTCGATGATCGCCATGCTGGGGATGCCGCGGACGCCGAACTGCGGGTTGAAGCAGGACTCCTCGCTGACGGCGACGAGCCAGGTCATGTCCATCGCCTTGGTCCAGGGGGCGAGGGCGTCGATCTCATCCTGGGCGGTGATATCACGCTTTCCTTCGAGGGTCTTCTCACCGGTGAAGTTCTTGGGATACGAGACGCGGCCCTGCAGGCTTGTGACGCCCAGGACGACGACGGGGCTGTCCTTGTAGCGTTCCACCATCTCGCGGAGGTGGGGGAATGAGGCGATGCACGGCCCGCACCAGGTAGCCCAGAAGTCGACGACGACGATCTTGCCGCGGAGGTCGCCGAAGGAGTGGAGCGTCTTGCCCTGGTTGTTCCAGGTGAAGGTGATGGGCGGGGCGGCGTGGTCCAGGAGTTCGCCCTTGGCCCAGGCTCCGTCGAAGAACTGGACCTGGCGGGCGAGGAACTTGCGTTCCGCCTCGGGACGGGTCTCGTCGTCCTTGGCCTTGTTGAGCGTGGCGACCGCGGCTTGGCGGATGCGGGTGCGCTCGGCGGCGGGGACCTTGGCGTCGTCATCGAGGACGGCCTCGGCGAGTGTCGTCAGCGCGCGGTAGTTCTTGGGATCCCAGTCGTTCTTGACGAGGCCCGTGAGCGTAGAGAAGACGCCCTTCTCGGCGAGGACGCTCTTGTCGGAGAAGTTGGCGGCATCGACGAAGACCTGTCCACCCTGGCCGGCGGCGAGCGCGGCGGAGAGGCCCGGGTGCTTCGCGGCGGTGGTGATGGCCTCGGCCATGGAGGCGAGGTAGGCGTCGCGCGACTCGCCACGACCTGGGCGTTTGATGAGGCGCGGGGCGAGGCTCGCGGCGATAGCGCCATCGGCGGTCGGCTCGGCGGCGAGTTGCACGACGCGCTCGCGGAACTTCTGGGCCATGTCCTCGGCGCCCGAGTTCGCGAAGGCGAGTTTCTCGAGTTGAACGCCGCTCGCCTCGGAGAGGTCGATGCCTTCAAGGGCGCGGGCGACGACGTCGCTGGTCTTCTCGCCGCGCTCGGCCGCGCGGAAGACTTTGACGGCGTTCTCGACCTGGTCGTCGGTCGGAGGGGCGGCCAAAAGTGGCGAGGTCAGCGCCAGCCCGACGGCACAGGCCGCAAGGGCGAGGCGAAGCGGACGGCGGAACGGCGACGACGGACGAGCGTTCATGGATGGATCTCCTTTGGGGAAACTATATCGGCGTGCTCGAATGGCTGGGCCGAGAGTGATGGAGGACACGCCCGCGCGGCTCCGTGAAGCGGATCCGGTGCTGTTCGTGTTTCACTCGCATGGGGCACTCTGGGCGATACGATCGATCCGACGGCGACCCATTCCAAGTTGGCGACACACACCTATGAGCGTCCATTGGCCCATCGTGAAGTCTCTGCTCTCCTCGCCCGGGCGGGTGGCGATCGTGGACGATCGCGGTGAGCACTCGGCGGGGAAGGTCCTGGGCGGGGCGTTGCACATCGCGGCGCTCATCGAGAGCACGAGCGGGTCGCCAACAGGCGGTGGGAATCCGGGCGAGCCGCGGGCCCCGGTCGGCGTGCTGATGCCCACGGGCGCCGGGTTCGCGATGGCGGCCCTCGCGTCGTGGATCCTCGGGCGAACCGTCGTGCCGCTGAACTATCTCCTCAAGCCCGAGGAGTTGCAGTATGTCATCGACGACTGCGGCACGGAGGTCGTGCTGACGGTCGGGGCGATGCTGGACTTCATGAAGTTCACGCCGAGGGTTGCGAATCTCGTGCGTCTGGACGAGCAGAAGTTCGAGGGCGTGCCCGAGGCGCGCTGGCCGGCGATGGTGGACGATGACGACCTCGCACTTCTGTTGTACACATCCGGAACCAGCGGGAAGCCCAAGGGCGTGATGCTCACGCACGGGAACATCGTCGCCAACGTCCGCCAGATCGTGGAATGGGTCGGAATCAAGCATGGCGACGACCATGTCTTTCTCGGCGTGCTGCCGCAGTTCCACACGTTCGGGCTGACCGCGCTGACGATCCTGCCCCTCTCGCTGGGGTTCAAGGTGGTGTACCTCGCGCGGTTCATGCCCGGGAAGATCGTGAAGGCGCTACGGGAGCATCGCCCCACGCTGCTGATCGCGATCCCATCGATGTACGCGGCACTCGCCAACGCCAAGGACGCCACGCCCGAGGACTGGGCCTCTCTGCGGTTTGTGGTCTCGGGTGGCGAGCCGCTCCCGCAGAGTGTCTTCGAACGGCTGCGCGATCGGTTCGGCGTGACGCTCAACGAGGGGTATGGGTTGACGGAAACGGCCCCGGTCTCGAACTGGTGCAGGCCCCAGGATTTCAAGCGCGGGAGCGTGGGGATGGCGCTGCCGGGCGTGACGGAACGGATCGTCGATGTGAACACCGGGAAGCCGCTGGGCCCCAACGAGGACGGCGAGGTGCAGATCATGGGTCCGAACGTGATGCGGGGGTATTACAAACTCCCGACGGAATCGGCGGGCGCCTTCACGAGCGATGGGTTCTTCCGCACGGGGGACATCGGACGATTCGATCTCGACGGGCACCTGTACATCACCGGGCGCCTCAAGGAGATGATGATCGTTGGCGGCGAGAACGTCTTCCCTCGCGAGATCGAGGAGGTCCTCAACAGGCACGCCTCGGTCGCCGCGTCGGGCGTGATCGGTGTGCACGATCCCGTGCGGGGCGAGTTGCCCGTCGCCTTTGTCGAGATCCGCGAGGGGGGCGAGTTCGACGAGCGTGAGTTGCAATCGTGGTGCCGCCAGTCGCTCGCGGGGTACAAGGTGCCCGACCGAGTCATCAGACTCGATGAACTCCCCAAGAACCCGACGGGGAAGATCATGCGGCGGGAACTCAAGAACCGTCCGGAACTCAAGGACGGGGCGTCGGCATAGCGACGAATGCCCATGCGCGGGGGATGCACGCAGGACGAATCGAGATTCGGCGTCCTACCTTCTGCGTGCGTGTCGAGCCAGGAGCCAACATCGGAGACATCGTCCGGGGAGACGCCGGCGAGTGGCGCGTCCGCGCCGACCGGTCGGAATCGGCGAGCGGCGGCCATCTTTATCTTTGTGACGATCCTGCTGGACGCTCTCGGCATCGGGCTGATTATCCCCGTGGCCCCGCGGCTTGTGGAAGCGCTCCTGCCCGAGAAGGATCTCGCGTTCATCGCCGAGGCCGCGATGCTCCAGGACGACGTGAAGTCGCGGGTCGAGGCGGCCGCGCCTGGCTCGGGCGCGAACTCCAAGCCATCGTCCGAGCCTGCCACGGCCGCCGCGTCCGAGACTTCGAACGAGCGAGATCCCAAGGCGATCTCGCGTGAGTCCAGGGCCGCGCCGTATGTCGGGCTTCTCGGCGCGTCGTATGCGGCAATGCAGTTGATCTTTGGGCCGTTGCTCGGGACGTTGTCGGATCGGTTCGGTCGCCGGCCGGTGATCCTGCTCTCGCTGGCCGGCTCGGCGATCGATTTCTTCGTCCAGGCGCTCTCGCCTTCGCTGTGGTTCCTGTTCATCGCGCGGACGCTCAATGGGATCTCGGGGGCCAACATCACCGTGGCCAACGCCTATATCGCCGATGTCACGCCGATTGAGAAGCGCCCGGCGGCGTTTGGGATGATCGGGGCGGCGTTCGGCCTGGGATTCGTGATCGGGCCGGTCGCGGGCGGCTTACTGGGCGATATCAGCATCCGTCTTCCGTTTGTCGTCGCGGGCATCGTCACGCTCGCGAGCGTGGTCTATGGCGTCTTCGTGCTCCCCGAGTCGCTGGCGACCGAGCATCGCGCCAAACACCCGCTCACGTTCTCGCGGCTCAACCCCTTTGGGGCGATCCGGAATCTGCGTGACTTTCCCGGCGTGCGACGGATCGCCTTGGTCTCGCTGCTGCTCAACCTCGCACAGTTCGGGCTGCACGCGACGTGGGTGCTCTACACCAAGTTCCGGTATGGCTGGAGCACGACGCAGGTGGGGCTGTCGCTCTTTGTCGTCGGGATCGGGGCCGTGGTGGTGCAGGGTGGGCTCGCCCGGAAGATCATCCCGGCCCTTGGCGAGCGGCGGAGTCTGCTCCTGGGCGTCGCGATCGCCAGCCTCGCGTACTTGTGCTATGGCCTCGCGCCGCAAGGATGGATGATCTACATCCTCGTGGCGATCGCGTCGATCGGGGCGGTCTCGCAACCGGCCTCGCAGGCGCTCATCACCCGGCAGGTTGGGCCGCGCGAACAAGGACGCGTGCAGGGCGCGTTTGTCAGCGTCATCGGACTGGCCTCGGTCTTTGGTCCGATCCTGGGCGGGCTGGTTTTTGCGCACTTCACGACCCCGGGACGTAATGTCATGGTCCCCGGTGCGCCGTTCTTCGTTGGGTCGGCGTTGTCGGTCGTGGGATTCATCGTCGCGTTGACGATTCCGAAGATCGACGGCACAACGGGCCGCGTGAATACGACCGCGTGACCGGGGGTTCTTGCATCGCCAAAGCTCGAATAGATATAACCCGCGTCGTGCGAGGCGGAAGGCATAGGAGCCATGTGTTTATGCCGCAGGACTTGTCGGCTACGGCGTCCGGTGATTCCGCCCGCGACGCCGAGGAGTGGGCCTCATGTCCCCACTTCGTTGGGGCTCATCACAGTGAAGAACGTTCGAGAGAAGCAGGTTGCCGAAACTACAAGGATTACGTCAGGGGCAAGTTGTGTATTGATCAGGAATTCCCTGTCTCCCCCGACCGACTACCACCGGATAGATAGATCGGTAAATTTTAGGTATTCGCCCGCCAAGAGATCCTTTGCCAATCGATCCATAGCGATCCGTTCGTATTTAGTACGTAACTCACGGATGATGTCCTCAGTTGAAGGGGCGGCCGCTGGAGCGGGGTTGGTTCCCTCGAAGAGGGCAAATCCCACGGTCGAGTCGAGGATGAAAAGAGGTGTCAGATCGCCCGGGTTCAGGCCTTGGAGAAGATTGCGGAGCACGGCAGGGACGGCAGGGTCTTCGAGGGCGAAGGGCTCGAGTTGCCCGGCGTTGGTGGCCGAGGCGTCGGTGGAGTAGGCGGCGGCGAGTTCGGCAAAGCGAGTTGCGCGTTCCTCGGTGGGCGTGGATTCGAGACGGCGACGGAGGTCACTCGCCTGCTCACGGGTCCGGGTGATGATGACGCGCGCACGGACACGTGGGGAGGCCCGGAGCGATTGTTCTCGCTCGATTTCCGCGGGAGTGATGTCGATCTCGGGGGCGACGAGGGCGCGGAGGGCGGCGTTTCGGAGGAGGAGCGCGCGGTAGCGTGCGGGGCCGAGGCCTCTCTCGCGCCGGATCTGGAGGATGAGGCGCTGGGCCTCGTCGGCGTCGGTGCGGGCGCCCCTCGCGACGTTCTGGAGGAGTTCCTGCTCCTCGCGGTCGAGGTCCTGGTCGTGGATAGTGAGTGATTTGGCCTTGAGTTCACGGGCGAGGGCGCGATCGAGGGCGACTTCTTCGGCGATGGCCCGGCCCTGGGCTTCGAGGAGTTGGGTCTGGATATCGGCGAGGGTGATGACGCCGCCGCTTGACGTGGTGGCGAGTGGGGTCTTGCTGGAAGTGACCGAAGGCTGGATTCGCGGGCCTTGAGCGTTGAGTGTCGATTCGGGTTGTGTGCCGCGGATGGCTTCGTGTGCTGTTCCGGGAATAGGGCGCTGGGTTGCACACGAGGCGAGCAAGAGAAGCGAGCACAAAGCCGCGAGGGAAAGAAGGAGTCGAGATCGAGGCAGACTGAGGTTCTGGATCGGAAAGTGGTTCATGTCTGGATTGGGGTTGCGGTGTCGGAAACGGTCTGGTACGATTGAGTCATCGTGTGTTTGGACTATGCGCCGGGGTGATTCTATCGACGGGCTTTCATGGCCTGTCGGGGCGCGGAAACAGGGGTTGTATGCGAGCACGACACGGTCGGGGCTTTACGCTCATTGAGTTGCTGGTGGTGATCGCGATTATCGCGCTTTTGATCGGGCTGCTGTTGCCCGCGCTCGCGCAGGCGAAGCGGTCGGCGCGATTGCTCAAGTGCCAGAACAACTTGAATCAGTTGGGGACGGGCATATCGGGATACGCGGCGACGTATCTGGACAAGATCGTGTCGTTCAGTTGGACCCGCAAGGTCTATGCGACGAGCCAGTATGCCGACCTGAGGCCTGCTGGGGGGTTGTTTGCCGAGGACCTTCGCGCGGCGGCGGCGCAAGCGACGGACATCATGCGTCGGCGCTCGGGACGGAGCGACATTCCGTGGCCGACGAACTGGATCCCGTACATTCTGTACAACCACCTGGCGCTCCAGGACTTCATGGACTTCAATCTACCCTCGCCGTGGGTGGTGTGTCCGGAGGATTCGACTCGGATGCGATGGTGGAACGTGCCGGCGTTTCGGACGAACACGGCGCAACCACAGCCGGCAGGGACAAACTCTCAGAACTGGCGATGGCCGTATTCCTCGTCGTATCAGTTTGTGCCCGCGGCGATGTCGCCGGATCGAGGCGACGGCACGAGCAACACGTTCGCTCAGGCGGCGACACACTATCAGTACCAACTCACGCAGCCGGATCCGAATCGGCAGAACACGCTCGGGCGGCGCCGGCTGGGCGATGTCGCCTATCCGTCGCAGAAGGTCGTGCTGTACGACGCTGTGGCACGGCACTTCGGGAAGCGCGAGTGGGCGATGGAGTATCCCGAGGCGAAGCAGCCCCTGCTTTTCTTCGACGGGCACGTGGCGATCTTCCAGACGGGAACTCCAACGGGCCCCGCGGGCGATCGCGTCGGCAACTCGATCAATCCCGGGTTCAATGTGCGATCGCCACGGAGCACGGCTCCGACGGTCTACTCGTATCAACCGCAGGCCTGGGAGCCGCCACTCCGCAATGGCACTCGCGTGGGCGGGGAGTCCGTCATTGGCTATCTCCGCTGGACGCGCGGCGGGCTGAAGGGCATCGACGTGCAGGCGGCGGAGATCAACACGTCGAACTGGTAACGCCGGCGCGATCCCCCGAATCGTTGTGTCTCCATGCGTCTCTCATGACTTCAGAGGTTTGAGAACGTCCTCGGGCGTTCGTACGCTCTGTGTGCCTCGCGATCTGGAGATGGCGCGTGGGCACAAGGAGCGTGCGCATGAAGGTCTTGGTAGCGGACAAGTTCGAGGCGGCGGGATTGGAGGGGCTCAAGGCGCTGGGCGCCACGGTCGAGTACCACCCGGGCCTTGGGACGGAGAAACTCCCCGGAGCGATCACCGAGCACGCGCCCGAGATCCTCGTGGTCCGCTCGACCAAAGTCCCCGCGGGGGTAACGGCCGAGGCGAAGGGGCTGAGGGTCATCGTCCGCGCGGGGAGCGGCGTGGACAACATCGATGTCGCCGCGGCCCGGTCTCGCGGGATCAAGGTCTGCAACTGCCCGGGGATGAACGCGGTCGCCGTCGCCGAGTTGGCGTTCGGGCTGATTCTCGCGTGCGATCGGCGGATTCCGGACCAGTGCGTGGCGGCCCGCGAGGGGAAATGGAACAAGAAGGAGTTCTCCAAGGCGCGGGGGCTCAAGGGGACGACGCTCGCGGTCGTCGGCGTGGGCGCGATCGGGCAGGAGGTCATCACGCGCGGCGTGGCGTTCGGCATGCGCGTGATCGCGTGGAGCCGGAGCATCACCGAGCAGCACGCGCGGGCGCTGGGGTGTGAGTTTGGCGGGACGGACACGCCGGCGCTGCACGCGCTGGCGAAGCAGGCGGACGTGGTGAGTGTGCATCTGCCGCTGGCGGATTCGACGAAGCACCTGTTCGGCACGGAGTTCTTCGGGTGCATGAAGCCCGGGGCGATCTTTGTGAACACGAGCCGCGGGCCGATCGTGGATGAGGCCGCACTCCGGTCGGCGATCCAATCGAAGGGGATCCGGGCGGGGCTGGATGTGTACGAGGACCAGCCCTCGGCGACGGAAGGGGCGTGGTCGAACGCGACGGTGAAACTGCCGGGGGTGGTTTCGACGCATCACTGCGGGGCGAGCACGGACCAGGCCCAGATGGCGGTCGCCCTCGAGGTGGTGCGAATCGTTCGGATCTTCAAGGAATCGGGGCGGGTCGAGCACGAGGTCGGCGGCTGACCGGCAGGCCAGGCCGGGTCGCACGAACCGAATACAGCGACTAACCTACGGTCCGTCAATCCCAAGGTTTTCATGGGGATTGGTGGTTGCTGCGCCTTGTGAGGTGCAGTCGCCGAACCTGTGGGATTCTTTGGACCTTTCGTGTGACTTTGGGAGGTAGGCGTGTCATCGAGCGGCGGCGGTACACGAGCGATTGAGAGCGGGGGGCACCCAGTGTGGCGTCGCCTGCTTCTGGCCCAGGAGTCGGGTCTGATCCTCGTGATCGTTCTGATGATGATTGCGCTCTCGATCTTCTCGCACCCGATTCCCTCGCGTCATCTGGATCCCGAGACGGGGCAATGGGTGACGACGACCGTCAACGCGTTCTTCAACACGCAGAATCTGGTGCTGGTGGCGACGCAGGCGAGTTACACGGCGATCATGGCCGTGGGCATGACGGCGATCATCGTGCTGGGCGGGATCGATCTGTCGGTGGGGTCGATCTATGCCGTGAGCGCGATCGTGGGGGCGATCGCGTTGCGAGCGTTGGAACAGGGGGCTGGTGACGCCGGGGCCGGTGCGGCGGTGTCGATCGCCGTGGGACTTGGCGTGTGCGTGCTGACGGGGATGGCGTGCGGCGTGGCGAACGGGGCGATGGTGGTGGGGCTGCGCGTGCATCCGTTCATCATCACGCTGGGGACGATGGCGGCGTTGCGCGGCGTGGCGTTCATCATGACCAAGGGGCAGTCGGTGAGCGGGCTGCCCACGTCGTTTGTTGCGGGGTTCATGAAGTTGCCGCTGACGATCGGAGCGAAGGGATCGCTCGCGGTGTATCCCGTGCCGGTGGTGATCATGGGATTAGTCGCGATGGCGGGACACTTTGTGCTGACGCGGACGGTTCCCGGGCGGCAGACGTTCGCGATCGGCGGGAACGAGACGGCGGCGAAGTATGCCGGGATCGGCGTGGGGTATGTCAAGGTCCTGGTCTTCGCGGTGATGGGGGCGCTCGCGGGTCTGTCGGCGGCGGTGTACATCGGGTATTACGGGGCGGCGACCTCGGCCGCGGGGACGGGGGACGAGTTGACGGTCATCGCGGCGAGCGTGATCGGCGGGGCGTCGCTCTCGGGCGGGCGCGGGAGCGCGCTCGGGGCGGTGCTGGGCGCGGTGCTCATCCAACTCATCACCAACGCGATGATCATACTGAGTATTGACACGAACTACACGCAGGTGGTGATGGGTGCGGCGATCGTGATCGCGGTGGTGCTGGATCAGTTGAAGACGCGGCTGATGCCCACGGGGCGGTAGCCGCGAGAGAGCGTTGTGATTCGGGCTGGTTGTGCGAGAATGTCCGACGTTGAGTGTTCGAACGAAACTGAGATCGGGAAGACTACTCAGAGAAACCAGAACAAGGAGCAAGTCATGAAGCATCATGTGAATCGATCGGGTGGCGTGGGCTCTTGGTTGCGCGTGGGCGCGGCGATGGCGTTTGGCGTGCTCGCGTCTTTGGGAATGCAGGGGTGCGAGCAGAAGAACCCGCCTGTGGATTCTGCGCCCAAGACGAGCGAGTCGGCGCCGAGCCATGGCGCCGCGACGAATCCGGGCGAGGCGAAGCCTGCCGTGACGGCGGACTCGGTGAAGGGCGACGCGCCAAAGGTTCGTCCCTTGCGGATCGGCGTGATCGCGAAGTCGCAGTCGAATCCGGTCTTCCAGGCGGCGCGGACGGGGGCGCTGGCCGCGGGCGCGGAACTCTCGAAGAAGTATGGCGTGAAGATCGATGTGATCTGGCAGACGCCGACGAATGAGGATGCGCAGAAGCAGGGGCAGTACATCGAGCAACTCGTCGGGCAGGGTGTCGACGCGATCTCGGTCTCGTGCACCGATGGCGATGTGCTGAAACTGCCGATCGACAGCGCTGTGGATCGCGGCGTGCTCGTGGTGACCTTCGATTCGGACAGCCCCAAGTCCAAGCGGTTCGCGTACTACGGCATCGACGACGAGGCGTGCGGACGCGAGGTCATGAAGCAACTCGCCAAGGCGATGGGCGACACGGGCGGGCCGATCGCGATCCTTGGCGGGAATCAGACGGCGCCGAACCTCCAGGCTCGCATCCGCGGCGTGAAGCAGGAACTGGACTCGCTCAAGGCCAAAGGGTTCACGCTCAAGGACGTGTACTACCACAAGGAGACCGCGCCGGATGCGGCGGCGACGGTGCAGCAGGTGCAGACGGCGAATCCGGACATCGCCGGTTGGGCGATGGTGGGGGGGTGGCCGCTGTTCACCAAGGACGCGCTGACGGGTGTTGCGGGACGGGCGAAGGTGGTGTCGGTGGACACGCTGCGTGAGGAACTCGCGTATGTGGCCAAGGGCGAGGTGCAGGCGCTCATCGGGCAGGACTGCTATGGCTGGGGGCATGAGTCGGTGCGAATCGCTGTCGAGAAGTTGCTCGAGGGAAAGGACCCGGCGAGCCCGGTCGTCCACTTTGATCTCCAGATCGTCACGAAGGACAATGTGAAGGAGTTTGAGGGGATCTGGGATAAGTGGTTGGAGCAGAAGTGATCAATCACCGGCGCACTCGAAGGGGTGTGCCGGGCTTTAGGTGATGGTGCATGTTTCTTGAGGCACGGCACATTTCGAAGCGGTTCGGCATCACGCAGGCGTTGGACGACGTGAGCGTGTCGTTCGAGGCGGGCGAGGTGCACGCGCTCATGGGGGAGAACGGCGCGGGCAAGAGCACGCTCGGGAAGACGATCGCCGGGCTGTATAAGCAGGATTCGGGTGCGGTCGTGATCGATGGGCGGGAACTCTCGCCAGGTTCGATCGAGGACGCGTTCGGGGCGGGCGTGCGGATCGTGCACCAGGAACTGGCGCAGTGCCCCAACCTGAGTGTGGCGGAGAATCTGAGCCTGCACGCGATGCCATCGCGATTCGGGCTTGTAGACCGGCGTCGGATGCGGGAGCGGGCGTCGCGGCTGCTCGCACGGCTCGATCCCACGATCGATGTCGAGGCGCCGCTGGGCGTGCTCAGTCCCGGGCGAAGGCAGATCGTGCAGATCGCCAGCGCGCTCGATGATGGAGGCGATTCGGCGAGCGCCGGGCACTCGTCTCGTGCGCGGGTCATCGTCTTCGATGAGCCGACGAGTTCGCTCTCGATGGGCGAGGCGGATCGGCTGATGGAGATCGTGCGCTCGCTCGCGGGCGAAGGGCTGACGATCCTGTATGTCAGCCATCGCATGGGCGAGATCTTCCAGGTGTGCGACCGGGTCACGGTTCTTCGAGATGGCCGATTCGTCGCGACCAACGACATCAAGGCGATCGATGAGCCGACGCTAGTGGAGCAGATGATCGGGCGGCGGATCGAGACGGCGAGAGCAGGGGAGTTTGGTTCACGCACATCGAGCGCCGGATCAGTCGGCACGAACGGCGCGGCGAGCGAGGCCGGGGCGCTCCGGGCGATGGCTGATGGTGATGTGGGGCACGCGCCGCCGGGAAGCGTGTTGCTCGAGGTTCGTGGAGTGTCGTCGCCCGGCAAGTTGTCGGATGTCTCGCTCGAGGTCCGCGCGGGGGAGATCGTGGGGATCGGCGGCTTGGTCGGCGCGGGGCGGTCGGAGGTGCTGGACGCGATCTTCGGGTTGGATTCTCGGGCGACGGGAACGGTGCGGATCGATGGGACGCCCGTCGCGCTCGGGAACCCGAGGGCAGCGATCGCGGCTGGGGTCGGCTATGTCCCCGAAGATCGGCGGAATCTCGGGTTGTTCTTTCTCCTGGGGATCGACGAGAACATCGTGATGCCGGAGATGCCACGGTTGGCTCGCGGGCGACTCGTTCGGCGTTCATCGAGCGAGCGGGGCGTCGTTCGCGAGAAGATCCTCGGGTTCCACGTGAAGACCGCGGCGGCGACGAACGTCCCCGGGACGCTCTCGGGCGGCAACCAGCAGAAGGTGCTCATCGCGCGCTGGATGGGCGCACGCACGCGGGTGCTGCTGCTCGATGAGCCGACGCGCGGCATCGACGTGGGGACCAAGGCCGAGATCTATCGTCTTGTTCGCGAGGAGGCCAACCGAGGGACGGCGGTTTTGCTCGTGTCGAGCGAGATGCCCGAGTTGCTGGCGCTCTCGGATCGCGTGCTCGTGATGGCGAGCGGGCGCATCACGGGCGAGTTGACGGGCGACGCGATGACGCAGACGAACATCCTGCGCCTGGCGACCAAGGAAGAACCCGCGATCGCCTAGGGAGGCGAGTCGGCAAGCCTCTGACGCCAGCGATCCGCATCCGCGGGGCGGCCCGCGGCATCGTAGAACTCATAGAGGTGCGTCGCGACGGCGCGGAGTTGGCCCTGGAGCGACGCGACGGTCGAGAGAAGGGCGTCGAGCGACGCGGCCGTCGATTCTCCCTGTGAGAACTCGCGGGTCATTCGAAACGCGCGAAGGAGGTGCGCTTTGGCGAGGACGACGCCCATGGAGTCATCGCCGAGTTGAGGCGAGAGGATGGTGATGGCGCGGTTGAGATTGGGGATGGCGTTTTCGGGGTCGCCGGTCTCGAGTTGGAGTTGGGCGTAGTTGCGGAGCGTCGTGCCGAAGAACGCCGAGGTGGAGCCATAGACGCGCTCGGCTCCGGGCATGGCCTGAGCGTAGAGCCGCTTGGCCTCCTCGAATCGGTCGCGTTGGAGGTACATCAGCCCGAGGTTCGTCTCGCTCTGGATGACGAGCGGATGGTCGGCGGGAAGGTTCTTCAGACGGAGTTCGAGGGCCTGCTCGAAGCGTTCGATGGCCTCGAGCGCGTCGCCCTTGAGTCGGCGCACAACCGCGAGGTTGTTGAGACTCTCGGCGGCGTCGAGTTCGGCCTGGGCGTGCTCGGCGCCCCTCGATCGTTTCATGATCTCCTGACGGATCTGAAGTGCGGTCCGGTGGTCGCTCTCGGCCTCGTCGAGTTGGGCCGTGGCGCGATGGATCGCGCCGAGGGTGTTGTAGCAGCGCGCGGTGTCGAGGTTGGCGTCGCCGCGGAGTCGGCGATGGGCCTCGAGCGCCTCGTTCGCGAGTCGAGCGGCGCCGTCGTAGTCCTCCTTGCGGAAGAGGACCTCGGCGAGGTCGAGTTTGCTCTCGGCGATGTCGTGGTGCCCGGGCGGGAGGATCGCCTCGCGGCGTGCGAGCGCGTCGCGGACGGAGGCCTCGGCCTGGGTGATCTCTCCGAGTTCGAGCCAGGTTCGCCCGATGCTGCTCCCGACCGCGGCATGAACGAGCGGGCGGTCGCTCAACTCGGCATCGGCCTGGATGAGCGCGTGGTCGAGGACGTCGGCGACGCGCGTCTCGCGACCGCGGGCGATGGGCGCGGGTGGGCGGAGCATCTGGGAGAGGAATGCCGTGATCGCCTCGGACTGGTCGCGCGCGGAATAGGCCTCATCACGCTGGTGCGTCACGCGGATAGACTGGGCGATGTAGATCCCAACGCCGACCGCGCCGAGCACGACCGCGATGGACGCGAGGACGCAGGCGAGCGTGTTGCGTCGGATGAACTTCGAGGCGCGATACGAGAGCGTGTCGGGGCGCGCGAGGATGGGCAGGCCGCGGCTGTAGCGATCGAGGTCGGCGATGAGGGCCTCGACCGAGGCGTACCGGCGGAACGGCTCCTTGCGCATGGCGGTCAACGTGATCGTGTCGAGATCGCCGCGGAGGGCGCGAGTATGGGCGGGCGAGGCGACGCTGGGAAGGGGCGGATTCTGCTCGCAGACCACACGCTCGAGGTCCGCCGTCGTGCGCGAGGCGAAGGTGTACGGGCGAGCACTCGTCAGGAGTTCGTAGAGGATGACGCCAAGGGCGTAGACATCGCTCGCGGTCGTGACGATCTCGCCCCGGATCTGCTCGGGGCTGGCGTACTCGGGGGTGAGCAGTCGGTCGGCGGGCGAGGTGTAGGTCTGGTCCAGGCGAGGGCCTTCCTTGAGCACCTTGGCGATGCCGAAGTCGAGAAGTTTCGGCACGCCGTCGGCGGTGACGAGGATGTTGCTGGGTTTGAGATCGCGGTGGATGACGAGGTTCTGGTGGGCGAAACGGACGGCGTCGCAGACAGTGCGGAAGAGCGTGAGCCGTGAGGGGATGTCGAGCGCGCGTGTGGAGACGTACTCATCGATCGGCTCGCCCGCGATGAGTTCCATGACGAGGTACGGGCGGCCGGAGCCGGTGACACCGCCGTCGATCAGGCGGGCGATGTTGGGGTGATTGAGATTGGCAAGGGTCTGGCGCTCGTGGACGAATCGGCGGAGGATCTCGTCGGAGTCCATGCCGCGTTTCACGATCTTGACGGCGACGTCCTGCTCGAACTGCCCGTCGATTCGTGAGGCGCGATAGACGGCGCCCATGCCGCCGGTGGCGATCTTGGAGGTGAGTTTGTACGCGCCGATGACGAGGCCGGAGAGATCCTCGGCGAGTTGCGGCGTGTCGAAGCCGAGTGAATCGAGATTGGTGCCCAGGGCGGGCGTCGCGAGAAACTGAGTCACGTTTGCGGCGTGCTTCAGGAGCGAACGGGCCTCGCGCTCGACATCGGGTTCGTCGCGCCCGAGCGCGACGAGGGCCGACTCACGCTCGCTCGGCGAGAGGGTGAGCAGGCGTATCACGGCGTCTTCAACGCGGCGTAGCGTGTCGGCGTCCAGGGAGGCGTCCTCCGGTCGGGCCAGTGTCGCGGGCATGCTCCCCGATCATGCGGAGAAGACGACGCGACCGTGGCAGATGGTCAAGGCGATATGGTCCGAGGCCCATTCGTAGGCAAGGGAGCGCTCGTCGGTGTGACGGAGCAGGACCAGATCGGCGCGAAGGCCCGGCTCGAGGCGGCCGCGATCGGCAAGGGTTGGATCGACGTTTGTCAGCAGTGCGCCGGCGTTGGCCGTCGAGGCGACGATCGATTCCTGGGGAGTCAGCCCGCAGAACCGCACGGCGGCGGCCATCGCGATGGGCATGGCGAACGTGGTGGCCGAGCCGGGGTTGCTGTTGGTGGCGATGGCGACGCGTCCGCCGAGGTCGGCGAGGGCGCGGAGATCGGCGAAGTCGCCGCCGGCGCGGGTCGCCATGTGCAGGCCGGTGCAGGGGAGGCCGACACCGAAGGTGGACGACTCAGAGAGTTGCTGGAGATCGTCGCGCGTGCTGGCCTCGAGGTGATCGACGCTGGCAGCACCGAGGCGAATAGCGTCGTCGATTATGCCAAGGCTGTTGAACTGGTCGGCGTGGACGCGGATGGGGTGCCCGAGCGACCGCGCCTGGGCGAAGAGTTGCACGCACTGCTCACGCGACCATGCGCCCTTCTCACAAAACGCGTCGATCGCGACGCCGGGGAACTCGGCATGAACAGCGGGGAGCGTCTCATCGATCGTGCGCTGGACAAAGTCGGGAACGTCGGGGTCGATCGCGTGCCCGAGCAAGGCCGTCGCGACGACCGTGCCCGGCCAGCGGGATCGGGCCTCATGGATCACGCGGAGCATCTTGAGTTCATCGCGCGTCGAGAGTCCGTAGCCGGACTTGATCTCGATCGTGGTGGTGCCCGCGCGGAGGACGCGATCGAGGCGTTCGAGGAGCAGATCGAGTAGGGCGCTCTCGCTCGCCTCGCGCACGGCCCGGACGGTGGACATGATCCCGCCGCCGGCCTTTAGGATGTCGAGATAGGGCGTGCCCGCGAGCTTCATCTGCCACTCGTCGAGGCGGTCGCCCGCCCAGCAGAGGTGAGTGTGGGGATCGATGAACGCCGGCATAAGGACGCGGCCCTTCGCGTCGATGATGGTGGCACCGGCGGGCGGTGCGGGTGCAGGATTGTGCGGCGTATGCGGCGTGATGCGCACGATCACACCCTGATCGATGAGCACGTCGGCACGCGGAATCGCCCCCACGTCCGCGAGGCGCTCGCGCGTGCGTGGGTTTGGGCCCTGGCCCATCGTGAGGACGCGCGCGTTCGTGATGAGGATCGACATCGGGCGACTCTAGCGGGGGCGCTGGGCAAAGCCGTGGAGGAACGAGAGGAAGAGATGGGCCGCGAGACGCGCGGTCCGTCCGTCCTGGTCGTGCTGCGGCGAGAGTTCCATGAGATCGAAGCAGCGGACCGAGGGCGTGCGACCCGCGGCGACGGCGGCGGCCTGGGCATCGGCGGCGCTCCAGCCCGCTGGGTTGATCGCGCTCACACCCGGCGCATGGGCCGAATCGATCACGTCGAGATCGAGGCTCACGAAGCAGGGCCAGACGGGGAAGTCCTCGGGCGAGCGCGGGCGAGACTCGGGTGTGTGGATGACGCCGTCGTGATCGGTGAACCATCTCGCGTGGGCCTCGGTGGTGACGACGCGGTTGAGGCCGAAGACCTGGAGGCGTCGCGCGTGCCCGTCCTCGATGAGTTTTCGGAAGGGCATGCCCGAGCCTGGCTCGGGGCGGACGTCGAGGTGGGCGTCGAGATACACGCCGTCGAGCGTGCCGTGCTTCTGGGCTACGGCACGAACGAAGGGAAAGGTGAGGTCGTGCCCACCGCCGATAGCGATGGGGAAGAGGCCAAGGTTGAGGATCTCGGTGACGACCGCGGTGACTTTGTCGTGGATCCTCGCGAGGGCGTCGGCGTCGGTGCCCTTGTCTGGCTCGATGTCGCCCGCGTCGAAGACCTTGGGCCAGGTGATGTCGGGCGGGTCCGCGACGCCGTAGCGAGAAAGGGCGGCCCGAAACTCTCGCGGGCCTTCGCTCGCGCCGGGCCGTCCGCTATTGAGTCGCACGCCCAGATCGTCGGGGAGACCGATGAGCGCAACGTCGCACCCGGTGGGTGATCGGTGCTCGATGGCCGCCGCAAAGCGCGCGGCAGGGATGGAGTCTGGCCACGTCGGCGGGACAAGCCCCGCAGCGATCGGTCGCACGGTGGTGCTCATGGCTCAGCGTATGCGAGCGATGCTGGTGTGGAGATGGTGCGATCGCCCAAGAGCGAAGGCGATCAGAATCCGGCCTCGGCCTTGGCGGTCCACAGCACGAACGCGAGGATCGTCAGGGCGATCATGCCCAGTGCGCGGGCCGCGGCGAGCCAGCGGGAGTGGCTCTCGGTTGGTGATGTAGTTGGCTCGGGCTGTGACATCAGGCCGGCACCTCAAGCGTTGGCGTCACGCGGAATGGTCCAGACCACGACAGGTTCCACACGCGACTCGGCACACCCATCCCATTCGCGGCGATCGACACGGGCGTTGCGGCGAACAGGAACAAGGCATGATAATCCATTGGATGGCGACAACGCAAGCGTGGTTCATGCCTCGCGGCATAGGTGAGCGGATTTGGACACGATTGGGGCGAAGAGCCGCGGTTATCGGGACTGCGGCCGGACTTTGCCCGCGGAACTCGAGTTGCGAGCGTGATCGAGCGCGGGGTTGAGTTGTCGTGCCCTATTGATGACGCGGTCCCAGTCGAAGGCCGGGCCGGGGTCGATCTTGTTGGATTGGATGTGGAAGTGCCCGATGAGGCCGCGATACGACGCGAGGGCTTCGGCGTTGAGCGCGTGGGTGATGAGGCGGCCGCTCTCGTCGCGTGGATAGTCGCACACGATTTGCGGAAGCACGGCACAGAGCGCCGCCGTGAGACGGGAGAGTGACTCGTACTGGGCCTCGGTCAGGTCGTGCATGACGTACGACGAGCCTTGGATCTCGCCCTGAATCGGGCCGGAGCGTGCGGTGATGGCCACGAAGTTTGGCGTGCGGATGCCGCCATCGCCGTACGACGCGGGGAGCGTGACGCGGCAGACGGCGGGATCCTCCGGCGTGGATGAACGAGGTGTCGACGATGGCGGGGAGCCGTTCTTCGACTCGACCGGCGCGTACCACTTCTCGAGGATCTCGGCCTTTGCGGGTGGATACGCGCCGATATTCGCGATCTCGATGCCGACGCTGCGATCGTTCGAGGTCGTCGCGTGCCAGGCGCGCTCCTTGACGTCGAGTGTCTGATAGATCGTGCCGTCGAGGTCGAGCATGAAGTGGACGGAGAGGCCGCGGACGTCGTGGAGGACGCGGAAGCATTGTCGGCTTGTGCCACAGACGTCGTAGTGGATCACGAACTGGTCGATGGTGTTCTGGAGCGTGGGGAGATCCCATCCGCCGCCGCGAACGCGTTCGAGCGTGCCGGCATCGAGTCCGGCCTTGCGTAGTCCATATCGATTGGGCGTGAACTTCGCGTCTGGCGAGTAGTCTGCGGCGTCGATCGGGACGAATCGACGTTCGACCCGATAGGCGTCGTAGCCGCCTGGATCGGTCCAGAGGACGACGGGGGCGCCGGTGTGGAAGTATCGCCCGGCGATGACGATCTCGTCGCCGGTGCGCGGGAGT
Source organism: Phycisphaerales bacterium (assembly GCA_016699835.1). Classification (NCBI taxonomy): domain Bacteria; kingdom Pseudomonadati; phylum Planctomycetota; class Phycisphaerae; order Phycisphaerales; species Phycisphaerales bacterium. Next base: position 753,708 of record CP064987.1, on the reverse strand, counting down.
TCGGTGGCGAGAGTCGATCGCGTGCGGGCGCAGGCCCCAAGGGTGAGCGTGATCACGATCGCTGAGACAATGGCTGTCGCGATACACGAGCCACGAAGCAAGATGAGTCGTGATTCGTTCAAGGAATGGTGCATGGAGGTTAGATCTTCCAGTAGAGGCGGCGTTTGTCGAGGGCCATCGCCACAATGACCCAGATCGCGACGTGGATCGATGAGACCAGGAGCGAAGCCATGCCGGGCGATTGGACCAAGGATTGCAATACATCAGAGGCACTGACGGGCAGAGTCGCATCACCGAGATGGATGTGGTTCACGACCTTGCCCAGCAACACGCTTGCGATATAGAGCAGGATCGCGTTCCTCCCGAGCGCGGTCCAGGGTCTGGTCCACGCGCCGAATCCCGCGCGGACCCGCTCGCCCGCCACAAGGCACAGGCCCAGCACGCACGAGCCGAGGCCCGAGGTGTAGAGCACAAAGGTCGAGGTCCAGAGTTGCTTGTTGCGAGGCATGATCGGCCCGAGGAATCGCCCCGCGAGCACCATGGTCACGCCCACAACGAGCAAGACAACCGCGGCACGAAACCGGTCACGCTCACGACGCACGATGTCGCCCAGCACGGAACCGATTGTGACGCCCGCCGCCGCGGGGATGGTGGCAAGGAGTCCCTCGGGATCGAATCCGTCGTGGGGCATGAGGAGGTGGTTCCGTCCGAGGAGGAGGCGATCGATGTGTCCCGCGATCGTCGCCGCCGGCTCGTTCCACCACGGCGGGCCCTGACTCTCGAAGCCGGGCACGGGGACGAACCGCAAGAGTGCCCACCAACCCAGGAGCGAGACCGCGATCCAGAAGATCTGCGGGCTTCGCGGAAGATACACGCCGAAGACGCCCGCGAGGGCGTAGGCGAGGCCGATGCGTTGGAGCACACCGGGCAGACGCCACGTCGAGAAGTGGAACCCCGGGAGAAGTTCCAGGAGCATGCCGATGAGGATCAGGATGGTCGCACGCTTCAGCACGCCCATCGCGATCACGGCGTTCGGCGTCCGCTTCTCGCGGCGCGACGCGAAGGAGAGATTCATCGAGACGCCGACGATGAAGAGGAAGAACGGAAAGATGATGTCGGCAAAGGTGCACCCATGCCAGACGGCGTGTTTGAGGGGCAGGAATGCCCGATCGACATCGCCCGGGTTGTTCACCAGGATCATCGCCGCGATCGTCAAGCCACGGAAGAGGTCCAGACCCACCACGCGATCGGATCGACCCAGGAATCTCGTGGTTGGCGGCGGCATGGAGTGAGTGGTCGTCGCGAAGGAACTTCGACGCGGGTCAGGCGATCAGGTTGAGGATGACGTGTCGGGCGCGACGGGAGTGTCGGACTTGGGGGCGTCGGCATTCGGCACGGCCGTCTTCGGCTCATCGGACGTTGCAGCGTCTCGAGTGGCGGCATCGGATTTCACGTCGGGCTTGGCGTCGGTCTTCGAACCGTCCTTCGTCTCGTCCTTGGTCTCTTCCTTCAGTGGAACGCGCGGGAGCAGCGCCGGCGCGCACGCGAGGCGGTACGCCGTCACCGCGGCGCATGTCGCGGATTGGCGGAGGTAGACGGGAATCGCCAGTTCGAACCGGTCGTGCTGGGTGTGCCAGCCGAAGGCGTAGTCGGCGCGCCCGACCTCTTCCCAGAAGAATCCGGGAACGCCTCGCTTGAGGAATGAGGCGTGGTCGCTCCCGCCGCTGCGCATCGTCTCGACGCTCTTGATGTTCACGTTCAACGCCTCGCCCGAGACGTCGTCATAGAAAAGGTTGTTGACCGGCGCGGTCGCCGCGGCGAGCGTCTCGACCATCTCCGGCAGGCATTGCAACCCGCCCTCGCTGTTGGTCCCGCCGTCGTCGACAAAGACCGCGGAGACACGATCCAGTTCGTCGGCGTGCTTCTCCGCGTAGGCGAGCGATCCGAGAAGGCCCTGCTCCTCGCCCGTCCAGTTGATGAACCGGATCGTGCGCCGCGGCTTGGCGCCGACGGTCGCGAGGATGCGGGCGGCCTCGAGCGTGACAGCCGAGCCTGTGCCGTTGTCCGTGCACCCCTGCGAACCGGTCGTGTCCCAGGAATCGAGATGGGCCGAGATAATCACGACCTCGTCGGCAAGGTCCGTCCCGGGGATCTCCGCGATCGTGTTGTATACCGGAGCGGGACCGGGGAGGAACCGGTTGTCGAGCGTGATCTCGGCCTGGAGGACCTCGCCGTCCGCGAGTCGCGAGTTGATGAAGTCGTAGTCCTCGCCGCTGATGATGGCGTGCGGCTCGGGAACAACAGCACTCGCGTCCACATCACGCCAGTTGCTCGGCGCCCCCGTCCAGATGCGTTCATCACGGCTCGTCGAGATCCACCCGGCGACACCCGCGAACGCCACGCGATCGGGGATGGCGAGTTCCTCGATCGTCTTTCCCTCGGCGACCGTCTTCCGTGCCGCCGCACGCATCTCGTATCGCGTGCGCACCATGTTGCGAATGCCGCGTTGCCCGACCGAGGGCGGCGCCTGGATGAGCACCCACGCCCCGGCGAGCGAGTCCTTCACCTTCTCGAACTCGGCCTCGTCCTTCGGTTCCTTGACAATCGGGCCACGAACGCTCCCCGGCGTGCCCGCGGTCCACGCGAGCGTGGTGATGGTGAGATCGCGCACAGCCTCGACGGAATCCTCGGCCGGCAGATCGCCCTCTTTCGACTCACGCCGCGGCGGCTTGACGAGGAGCACCTTCCCCGTGTTGGCGACGCGCTCGAACGATGCGCCGATCGTCCCCCATTCCTCGAGGTGCACGTTGGAAAGGCCCCACTCGACGTACTTGTCGTGTGTCCACCGGTTGGCGGCGAGCGCATTCGGCGATCCCGTCAACCGCGGGCCGATGTGCTCGCAGAGATACGACAGGTGGTCCATGACCTGGTTGCGGTGGAGACCCTCGTCGAGGATGGCCTCGACGATCGCCGCGTCGCCCATGGAGTGGCCGATGTCGGGCATGCCGGCGGGCTTGCCCTCGATGACCGGGGCCCACGACGCCGCGTCCCCGCCGGCGACGGCAGAAAACGACATGCTGACGATCGCAAGGGCGGCCGAGCACAACCTCGCACCAACGATCAAAGTTCCCTGACGCATGTTGGCTCCTGGACGAGTATGGCGAAAACGGGGAGTCGAGTCGGCGAAGACGGCCCTTGGCAGTGGACAGGCCCGGGCCATGGCGACGGCCACGGTTTCGCCATGGCGGAGTGTACCAAACGGGCGGCGATCGTGGTGTGTGAAGGCTAGACTAACCCCCTTGTGAATGGGACGGTTCCGGGCAAAGTCGGGCCCGACGCCGGTCCCTCCACATGTACCTGAACCATGGCCCCGACCCATGGCTTGACGCTCCGGCGTCCGCCATGCCCAACGTGCGACACGGAGCGAATAGTCATGTCGAGCAGCGCGACCCAGGAGCGTCCCAACACCGTCAAGATCTCTGACGCCGGCCCAAGCCGCAAGAAGATCCACATCGAGATCCCCGCCGCCACGGTGGATGAGAAACTCGAGGATTCGATGGGCACGCTCGTCGCCGCCGCCGCCCTCCCCGGTTTCCGCCCCGGCAAGGCCCCCCGGGCGCTCGTCGAGAAGCGCTTCGGGCAGAGCGTGCGTGGTGAGGCCAAGAACCAACTCGTCGCCGCCGCCTTCTCCAAGGCCGTCGAGGACCACAAACTCGCGGTGGTGGGGGACCCGACGAGCGAGTCGCTCGCGAAGATCGATCTCCAGCCGGGCAAAGCGCTCTCTTTCGAACTCGAGGTCGAGGTGATGCCCGAGTTCGAGATGCCCGCGTTCGACGGGCTGGAGATCTTGAAGCCCGCGATCGAGGTCACCGACGAGATGGTGCAGAAGGAACTCACGAATCTCTGCATCAACGAGGGCGAACTCGAGTCGCGCGAGTCCGCCGAGGCCGGCGACTACTGCACCGGGCACGCCATCATGAAGGGCAAGGACGGGACCGAGTTCTACAACATCCCCGGCGCTGTCATCCAGGTCCCGCCCAAGGACAAGAACGGCAAGGGCATGATCCTGGGCGTCGTCGTGGACGATTTCACCAAGCAGATCGGCTCGCCCAAGCCCGGCGCCGACCTCACCGTCAAGGTCAAAGGCCCTGAGAACCACGAGGTCGAGGGGATCCGCAACAACGACCTCACCATCACCTTCAAGGTCGATCGAGTGGACCGCATCGTGCAGGCGGCCCCCGAGAAGATGGCCGAGTTGTTCGGCGTCGCCGACGAAAAGGCCCTGCGTGATGCCATCCGTGAGCGCCTCAGCGAGCGTGCCACGGTCGAGCAGCAGTCGCTCATGCGGCAGCAGGTCGCCAAGCACCTCGTCGAAGAAATCAAGATGGACCTCCCCCAGCGCCTCACCGCCCAGCAGGCCGTCCGCACGCTCGAGCGCCGGCGCATGGAACTCATGTATCGCGGCGTGAAGCCCGCGGAGATCGAGGAGCACATGGCGGAGTTGCGCAACGCCTCCGCCGCCGTCGCCGTCCGCGATCTGAAACTCTTCTTCGTGCTCTCCAAGGCCGCCGAGGACCTCAAGGTCCGTGTGGACGACGCCGAGGTCAACCACCGCATCTTCATGATGGCCCGCGAGCGTGGCGTCCGCCCGGAGAAGCTCCGCCAGGAACTCATCCAGACCAATCAGGTCGGGGCCGTCTTCCAGCAGATTCGCGACCACAAGACCATGGACGCGATCCTCACCAAGGCCAAGACCAAGGACGTCTCCCTCGACGAGTTCAACAAGAAGTTCAGCGACAAAGAAGGCGACGCCGAGGCCAAGGGCGCCAAGTCCAAGAAGAAGTCCTGACGCTCGCGTCAGACATCAAGCCATAACGACATGGCCTGTTCCCCAGCGGACAGGCCATGTTTCTTTGAAAGTTCGGTTACGCCGAATGTCGAGGCCGAGGTGACCAGGACTTGCACTGTGTAGACCTTCGAGCAGAGTCAGGCGACCGTGTCGTCGCTCACGTCGTCGCCGGCATCCTCAAGAATGTCACTCGTCCCAGCCCGAGCCGCATCGTCGTTTCGTCCCGAGAACGCCAACGAGCCGCACTCCGGGCAGATCGCGCCATAGTGCCCGTGCGGCGTGTCCTTCACGTCATGCCCGCAGTGCAGGCACGTGGGGCTGGCCAGCCGAGACGCCGTCGTGTTGATCACCATCGCCACCGCGGCCACAATCGGCGCCAGCACGACCCACGCCGGGAGCGCCGTCATGGACAGCACGCCGAGCGCGGCCAAAAGAATCCCCACGACATACGTCAGCACCTTCAGGCGTGTCTTGGAGAACCAGGTCATCGGCGATCCTCGTCAAGGGGTCGAACGCCCACGCGTCGGCCCACTGCCTCGGGTTGTAGGCCTGATATCGGTCCGCTGCCAATCTCGGATCAAGCCCAGGCGAGGAATTCACCAAAACTAGAATCAACAGAGCCGGGCGTAGCGACCCATGCCACTGCCCGCCCCCGCGGCCTACCCAATCTCGTGGAACAGGCGTCCCGCCTGTTGCTTCCCACCTCTACCTCCTTGCGTCGAACATCAAACGCGACTCAAAGCGGGCGATAGACATCGATCATCTGGTGGATCCGCCGGGGGTTGGGGACGTTCTCCATCACGATCTCGGTGTTCGCGTCGGCGGCCGAGTCGATCTCGACCGTCCCCACACCGAAGACACGCTGCCAGAAGGTCTGGCTCGTGCGAAAGTTGCGGATGTCGCGGTGCAGGACCTCGGTGGTGCGCTTGCTGAAGATCCCGACATGCTCGACCGTGCGCTTCGTCGTGATCTGGAGATACGACCCGATGATGGAGAATCGCCAGACCGCCATCCACGCGCCGGCCAGACCGGCGAGCGTGATCGCGATCGCGCCGAGGGGAATCAGGCCGGCCGAGAGAGCCATCACGCCGCCGATCAGCCCGATCACAAGCGTCGCGCACAACGCGGCAAACGTCCCGGGCTTGGATCGGATGATCGAGGGACGGATCACGCATACCTCGACCTCGGGCCCGCGTGCTGGCGGCAAGCCGGCCTTCACCGCCCGGTCCTCGGCCGATGCACGCTCATCCACCGACTCTCGCGTCTCGTTGTCGCTCCCACGATGACGAGACTTCGATCCAGCCGAGTGTGCCTTGGGTGTGTCGGGTCGGCCTGACAGGGGCGCAAAGGTCACATCGCCACACTCCGGGCACGAGACCTTCTGCCCCGCCTTGTCGCCCTCGACCTCAAAGAGAACATCGCAGTTGTCGCATCGAACAGCAAGCACGCGTCGCTCCCATGGGTCCTTTCGAATCCGGTGACGTCCCGGTGATTGTTGGGAGGCTCGCCGTCGCTGTTGCATGGCATCATCCGTGGCTGAATCGGGCGTGCCACCCGCGTGCGCCCCTCAAGATCGACTACGCTGCTTCCGCTATGCGCGTCCTCATGGTGAACTGGGCCCCCATCGCCCTCGGCGCCTCGATGGGAGGCGGCGTCAACGGCTATGCCTACGCCCTCGCCCATGAACTCATGGGCCGTGGGCACACGCTCTTTGCGCTTTCCTCAGGGCTCACCTACTCCCCCGACGCCTGGCTCAGACGCCCCGGGCCCACCCACATCCGCCGACTCGAAAGCGTCGAGGGCATCGAGACCTACGACGTCGTGAACTCCCCCGTCGTCGCGCCGTCGTGGTTCCAGTTCAGAAATCCTTTGGGCGAGGTCGCCAACCTCGAACTCGAATCCAAGATCCTTGACCTTCTCCGCTCGCTGTATCTCGATGTCGTCCATCTGCACAACATCGAGGGGCTGACGGCCGGGGTCATCCCCGCGATCAAGGCCATGGGCGCCGCGGGCAAACGCCCCGCGATCGTCTACAGCCTCCACAACTACCACACCGTGTGCCCCCAGATCTATCTCATCCAGAACGCCGCACGCGTCTGCGAGAACTTCGAGAATGGGCACGCCTGTGTCGCATGCGTCAACGCCCCGAGCCACGTCGCCGAGATCAGGACCCGAGTCGATCGCTCCCTCGCGCGAGTCGTCTTCGCCGATCCGAAGGTGGAGGGCCAGGACATCGCGCTCCCCGTGCTCGAGACCGGGGCCAGGAAATGGCTCGCGGGGTTTGCGTCAACTCCAGAGGCCGCTCGCCCCGTTCCAGAGCGATTCGAGGCACCCGCGTCGAGCAACGCCATCGACGAATCTGTCGGCACACCTTTCGACAACACCATCCATCCCGAACCAAAGTCGACGCGTGAGCCCAACGAGTACGCCAGACGCCGCTTCGCGATGGTCCGTGCCTTGAATGCCTGCGATCGGGTCCATGCCGTCTCCCGATTCGTCGCCGACAAGTTCGAGAGCCTGGGCGTTGCCTCAGATCGAATCGAGACGCTCGCCATCGGCACGACCATGACCGGCCATGCCACCGCCATGCTCGATTCTCGCGGGAAGATCTACAAACCACCCGAAGCCTCGAACACGGGCTTCTCCCGTCCGATCCGTCTCGCGTTCCTTGGCTACCACAACGTCGCCAAGGGCCTCCCCGTGCTCGTCGCCGCGCTCGAGTCGCTCGAGCCTTCTATCGCCCGGGCCTTCGACCTCAGCGTGCACGCCAAAGATGTCGCGAGCATCACACCGCGACTCCGCCGCTTGGCCTCGAAACTCGCGCGGGTCGTCGTCGAAGGGGAATACGCCCACACGGACATCCCGATCCTCGTCAAGGACATCGACCTCGGCGTCGTTCCCAGCGCCTGGTGGGACAACGGCCCGCAGACCGTCCTCGAGTTCCTCGCCTGCGGCGTCCCCGTCCTCGCCTCCAACGCCGGCGGCATCCCCGACGTGATCACCCACAACCACAATGGCCTGCTCTTCCGGGCGAACGACGTGGCCGCCCTCGCCGAAACGCTCCGAGATCTCGTGGCCAATCCCTCAACGCTCGCCACGCTCCGAGCAAACGTGACACCTCCAAAGAGCATGAGCGATCACGCCCCGGAAATCGAGCGGGTGTACGCCGACGCCATCGCTCACCGCGACGAGCCCACCATGTGATCACGTCAACTTGAGGGCGTAGAAGATCGCCGTGAAGAGCAGGTCGGCGATCACGATCGACACGACGCTCTGTACGACCGTCCCCGTCGTCGCCTTGCCCACGCCCGCGGCCCCGCCCGAGACCTTCAGCCCGTTCGCGCACGCGATCGCGCCGATGAGCAGCCCGAAGACCGTCGCCTTCCCCACGCCCGTGTAGAAGTCCACGAGTTTCGCCTGGCGCAGCGTGTTGTCGATATACGTCGTGAGCGGGATGTCCAGCACGGTCACCGAGATGAAGAGCGAGGCGACAATCGCGACAAAGCTCGCCACCACGCCCAGCGCCGTCATGCTCAGGATCGTCGCGACCACGCGCGGCACCACGAGGAATCGCACCGGGTTGAGCGCGTGCGCCTCGAGCGCCTCGATCTCCTCCGAGACGACCATCGTCCCGATCTCCGCCGCGATCGACGCCCCGGCGAACCCCGTCAGCACGATCGCCCCGATCAACGGACCTAGTTCTCGCAGCACCGCGACCGCGATGATGTTCGCCACCGCATCGCGCTGCCCGAACTCATCGAGCGGCGGGGCGAGTTGGAATGCCAGGATCAGCCCCACGCACCCCGACACGAGCGCCACGATGAAGATCGACCGGACACCGACGCGCACAATCTGGGCAACGATCGCGTCGCGCCCCATACGGACGCGCTTGCGGACCAGCCCCCGCCACAGCCACCGGGCCGCCTCGAGCACGAGCATCACGACCCGGCCAATGTGATCGAGCAAGCGCAGGAACAAACCCCCGACCCGCTCGACTGGTCGAACAATCAACGCGGCCCTAATGGCCCTGTCGTGCTCAGGATGTGGCGAATCGCTCGGCATACCTGCCCGAGTTCATCGACGATACCGGCGTTGTTTCTGCACGATGCCGCGACCGATTCTCACGAGACACGACGCCTGTTGACGACCCAAGGCCCGCCTACTGCGCCATCGCCTCGTCCAGCGTGTCCGTGATCGTGAAGACGGTCGTCAGCCGCGCAATGTCGAAGATCGCCCGCACGCGTTCATTCAACGAGCACAGGATCAAAGGTGTCCGAGTCTTCCGCGAGACCTGCAACGCCTCGACCAGCGTCGCCACACCCGGCGTGCCCATGTAACTCACCCCCGTCAGGTCCACGACCATCTTCGAGGGCTTGGTCTCGTACGCCTGCTTGATGTGGTTCTTGAAGGCCGGCGCCTCCTGGTACCCGATCTCCCCCGTCGGGGCGAGCACGGCGGCGCCATCGCGATTGAACACCTTCACCGACAATGCATCACCGCTCGCCATGGCACCCTCCAGACTTCATCGATTGGTTCTTCGTTGCCGGTGAGCCGCTCGACTTGTCGCCACACTCCGGATCGGGGCAGCATTCGAGTCGCTTCGCCGTCGGCCCCTGCTTCTTCAGCATCTCCAGCCGCATCCCCGCCGGCGAGCGCTGCTGATACCGCACCTCGTCCATCACTTCCTTGATGATGTGCACGCCCAGCCCCCCCGGGCGGATGTCGCTCAGATCCCGGCTCTTGATCGTCGCCGGATCGACCTGCCTCGCCTCGTCCTCGAGCACGATCTGGAGGTGTAGATCCGGCTCACTCTGCCCCGCCGCGGTTACTTGATACGGATACAGCGACATCCAGATATGCCCGTCGGTCCGTTTGTCGTACCCGTGGCGGATCACGTTGCACAGCGCCTCGTCCACCGCGAGCGCCACCTGCGAGCAGTTCGCCTCATGAAATCCCAAACGCCGGCAGACGCCATGCACCAACTCACGGATTCCGCTCAGGAAGATCGGATTGCTCGTCACCTCAAGCCGCACCTCGGGCGTGGCGCTTCGTGACGTCGGAATGAGTGGGTTGAGACTCATGGCCACACTATCGAGACTTTCCCAGACCCTCCGCCTCGACCCACGCCCGCCAACGTTCCACGGCCTCGGAACGGACGACGCGAGAATCACGAGCATCGTATCCGAGATCATTTCCCGTCAGTCGCGTCAGTGTCTGGATCGCCAGCAACCGAGTCGCCGGGTCGTCGCTCTCGAGCATCCGCACAAGATCGGGGATCGCGCTCCGATCCTGCTTCGCCGCCGCCTCCACGATTGCCGCGTTCCGTGCGGCTGGCTCGGCCGAATCAAAGCTCGCCTCCGCCGTCGGTCGGCACGATCCCAACGCGATCGACATCGCTCCGAAACCGGCGCCCAACACGATGCGGCGCCATGAAACTGTGAAAGTCTGCGACACGATCAATGCTACCCCGCGCCTTTGGGCCGTCTCCCCTCTAATCTTCTCCCTTCCTCTATCGGACACCCTTCCGCATGACCCCAGCCCAGGCCGCACATTCCGAAGTGGTCCCCATCCTCGATTTCGGCGGACAGACCGCCCAACTCATCGCGCGCCGCGTTCGCGAGGCCGGCGTCTTTAGTTGGCTCGTCGCCCCCTCTATCTCCGCCGCCGAACTCAAGGCCATGAAGCCCAAGGGCATCATCCTCTCAGGCGGGCCCTCCAGTGTCTACGACCCCGGTGCGCCCACGTGCGACCCGCAGATCTTCAAACTCGGCATTCCCGTTCTGGGCATCTGCTACGGCATGCAACTCGCCTGCCACCTCCTGGGAGGCAAGGTCCGCAAGGGACACGCCCGAGAGTTCGGCCGCGCCGCGATCACGATCCACGATCGCTCCGATCTCTTCGTCGCCGTCCCAGATAAGACCACCGTCTGGATGTCGCATGGCGACATCGTCGAATCCATCGGCGATGGAAAGGTCGATGTCCTCGCGACCACCCACAACTGTCCCAACGCCGCCGTCCGTCTCACCACGCCCACGACCAGGTTCCTCGGCGTGCAGTTCCACCCCGAGGTCACCCACACGCCCCACGGCACGGACATGATCCGAGCCTTCCTCCACGACGTCTGCCAGTGCCAGGCCACCTGGCGCATGGCCGACTTCGCCGAGTCCGCCGCCCAGCGCATTCGCGAGACCGTCGGCGACAGCCACGTCGTCTGCGGGCTCTCCGGCGGCGTGGATTCCGCCGTCACCGCCGCCCTCCTCCACAAGGCCATCGGCGAGCAACTCCACTGCGTCTTTGTGGACACAGGCCTTCTCCGCAAGGCCGAACGCGAGTCCGTCGAGACGACCTTCCGCGATCACTTCAAGATCGATCTGCATGTCGCCGACGCCGCCGACGATTTTCTCGGCGATCTCGCCGGCGTCACCGATCCACAGGAAAAACGCCGCCGCATCGGCGCGCGATTCGTCAAGGTCTTCAAGCACGCCGCGCGAGAGATCCCCAACGCGACCTGCCTCGCCCAGGGCACGCTCTACCCCGACGTGATCGAATCCGGTCACGGGCACTCGGGACAGGCCGCTGGCATCAAACTCCACCACAACGTCGGCGGCCTCCCCGCCGATCTCGGCTTCACACTCGTCGAGCCGCTCCGCGAACTCTTCAAGGATGAGGCACGCCGTCTCGGTGAGGTGCTGGGCCTTCCCTCAACAATCGTCTGGAGGCACCCTTTCCCGGGTCCCGGCCTCGCCGTTCGCGTCCTCGGCGAGGTCACCCGCGAGCGACTCGACATCCTCCGCGAGGTCGATGAGATCTTCATCGAGGAGATCGTCGCGGATCGACTCTACCAGTCCATCAGCCAGGCCTTCGCCGTCCTGCTCCCGGTGCGAAGCGTCGGCGTGATGGGCGATGGTCGGAGTTACGACAGCGTCGTCGCCTTGCGAGCCGTCGAGACCCAGGACTTCATGACGGCGGATTGGTCGCGACTTCCCCACGAACTCCTCGCCAGGGTCAGCACGCGGATCATCAACGAGGTCAACGGCGTGAACCGCGTCGTCTACGACATCTCCAGCAAGCCACCCGCGACCATCGAGTGGGAGTAACGGACACCCGCACCGTGCCCCGATGTTCGCGCGAGATCTGCGCGACAACTTAGGACAAACCCGTCCGAGAACCTTATCTCTGTAGAATTTGACACAGGAATGTGAATTTTCTGATGCCCGAGAAGTGGCAACCTCTTGGGGGAATGACTAACCTTTTGGTCCGTATTCCAGCGGATGGACCCGCTCGCCCAGTCGGAATCGCTGATTGGTCGTCGAGAGAGGCTGCGAATAGCCATCGTGGCGGGGTCAAAAAAAGTGCGTTTGTTACACGTTTCAACGTTTTTCAAGGAGTCCGACATGAGGAGTCTGCGTTCTATCGGCCTGGGGTTGACGGCGATTGTGATCGCCGCCGCCGCGGGATGTACTGACACGGGGTCAACGGCGTCCAGCACGACCAAGACCTTCAACCACAACAAATACGCGACGTCGACCGCCGTCTCGTCGAGCAGCGCCTCGACCAGCGCCGCGAAGCCCGCCACGGCGAGTACCTCGACCGCCGCCAAGCCGGCGACCACGAGCACCGCCTCGACCAAGCCCGCCGCCATCACCACGGCGTCGACATCGTCGACCACCACGACCACCACGGCGAAGCCCCCGGCCGCGACCAACACCAGCACCACCACGGCCTCGAGCCTCGGCGGTCGCGGCATGGTCACCAGCGCCATGGCCTTCCCCACCGGCGATCGAACCACCAGCGTTCTCCTCCTCGAGCGCGACTTCCCCAATGAAGTCCGCCTCAACCAGCCCTTCTCCTACACGATGAAGGTCACCAACCTCACCCGCAACTCGCTCAACGACGTCGTCGTTCGCGATCAGTGCGCCTCCAACTTCCAGATGACCGGCTCCAACCCCGGCGCCGTCGGCAAGCCCCCGGAGCAGATGACCTGGGCCCTCGGCTCCTTCGGCCCCGGCGAGGTCAAGACCATCACCGTCGACGGCAAGGCCACCGGCCAGGGCCAGCTCACCAGCTGCGCCACCGTCTCCTACAACTCCTCCCTCTGCCTCGCCACCAACGTTGTCTCCCCCGACCTCAAGGTCGCGATCTCCGCGCCCCCGGTCACGTCCGCCTGTGACTGCTACCCGGTCAAGATCGTCGTGACCAACCCCGGCACGGGCACCGCCAGCAACGTCAAGGTCAACTACAACAAGCCCGAGTGCCTCGACTGGTGCGACGGCAAGGCCCCCAACTTCGCCATCGGCGACCTCCGCGCCGGCGAGTCCCGCGAGATGACCTTCACCGTCAAGCCCACCAAGGCCGGCGCCTGCTCGAACAGCGCCACCGCTTCGGCCGATGGCAGCCTCTCCGCCGCCAGCGAGACCGTCGCCACCGTCGCCAAGAAGCCCACCCTCGCCCTCGCCATGGACTGCCCCAAGGCCAACTTCATCGGGCGTGACTCCACCTACAAGCTCACCCTGAGCAACACCGGTGACGGCGCCTGCGGCCAGACCCGCCTCGTCGCCAACGTTCCCGCCGGCGCCCAGGTCGTCGGCAGCAGCGACGGCGCCCGCGTTTCCGGCAACCGCGCCGAGTGGACCTTCGCCAACTTCGCCCCGGCGGAAACCAAGTCCGTCACCCTCGTCCTCCGCCAAGCGACCGCCGGCACACTCGCCGTCGACGCTATGGCCGAGTGCGGCTGCTCCGATCGCGCCACCGCCAACTGCGTGACGACCCTCCAGGGCGTCCCGGACATCGGCACCGGCATCCAGGACTTCGACGGCGTCCGCAACATCGGCGAGGAGCACAAGTACACCTTCGTCATCAAGAACCAGGGCCAGACCAACCTCACCAACATCAAGGTCGTCGGCAACCTCGACGAGGGCTCGCAGTTCATCCGCTCCACCTGGGCGGGCGGGCAGCAGGCCGCCGGCAACTCCATCACCTGGAACATCGGCACCCTCGCCGTCGGCGAAGAGAAGTCCTTCGACATCTTCGTCAAGGCCACCGCCGCCGGTGAGCACGGCATCGAGACCACCACGAGCTGCAACGAGTTCAAGCGGACCGTCCGCAACGACGAGCAGTTCAACGCCGTCCCCCAGTAATCAACACCATCTCGCCGATCACTCGGCGATGACAACATGACTCTTCAACCGGCGGGCCCCACAGGGTCCGCCGGTTTTTATAATTGGCCTCGGCATTGCCCCTCCGGGTACCCCCACACTCCGCATGGGGCTTCCTCAACGACATGCTTCCGCAGCACATGATCAACAGTTCAAGGCGCTCTCGCGGTCACCCACGATCCGCAAGCCCGCGCATCGCCTCGATGTACGCCGCGCTCGGCTCCACCTTCCGCCGCGCCATCGCCGCCCGCGCGACCTCCAGGAACTTCTCGAACCGGTACGGGCGGTGCTGCGCCTGCGTCGTTCCCGCGGCATCGGTTGCCCACGTGAACTCCGGCACACACCCGCTCGTTGGGCTTGTTGTCGCGAGCATCGACCCCGTCCCGACGATGCACCCCGTCATCAGCCGCGAGCAGATCGCCGTCTTCACGTGATCGCCCAGGATCGCTCCCAGAAACTGCTCCCCCGTCCGCTCGTTGCGCCCATCGGGCGTCGCCCGGCCGATCACCTCGCCATACGTGTTGAGCAGGTTGCTGTTGGTCGTCCCCGCGCCCAGGTTCACCCACTCGCCGACATGCGAATCACCAAGATACCCATCGTGGGCCTTGTTCGCGAACCCCTGGAAGATCGTCCCGCCGACCTCGCCGTTCACCTTGCACCACGGCCCGATCGCCGTCCCCGCGCGGATCGTCGCCCGCTCGAGCACCGTCGAGTGCTCGCCCACGACGCACGGCCCGATCAGCATCGCCCCCGGCCTCACCACCGCGTGATCGCGGATCACGATCGGCCCGTGCTCCATGTCCAGCGTCACGCCCGGATACACAATCCCCGTGGATTCCACCCACATCGGCGCCTCGCCCAGGCCCAGCGTCCCGAACGGCGGCTCCATCGTCCGACCCTGGAGCAGCAGGTCGATGTCCATCGCCAGCGCCCGATCCCGAAACGTCCGCACATGCCACGGGCGCGACATCAGCCACCGCCCCGGCTCACGCACGATCTCCAGCCCCTCCAGCACGCCCCGCGCCGATTCATCCTCATCCCGAGGTCTCATCAGCCCCTCGATCACACGCTCCACGCGATCCCAAGGCACGAGCGCCCCGATCAGATCCCCCTCCACGCCGTCGATCTCTTCCACGAGTGCTTGCCCAGGGGAAAGAGCCGCGAGCGTCCCCGGCGGCACCGGGCACCGCCCGTTGATCACGCGCACCACACCGCTCGCGGAATCACCAGCACCGCGAGCCGGCGCGTTCACCAGGTCCCCATGCCGCTCCCTCGTGATCGCCTCCAGCCGCGTGCCCACGCGCACACCCACCACGTCGATATCGTGCATCCGCGAGAAGCGCTCGAGCGTGGTGAGCGCGCCAGTGCGCACGTCG
Organism: Phycisphaerales bacterium; assembly: GCA_016699835.1. Taxonomy (NCBI): domain Bacteria; kingdom Pseudomonadati; phylum Planctomycetota; class Phycisphaerae; order Phycisphaerales; species Phycisphaerales bacterium. The sequence goes on along the minus strand of CP064987.1, from coordinate 738,328 downwards.
AACGCCGCGCGGAGGTCCGTGAGCGGTGCGAGCAGTCCCCGGGCGTCGTCATACACGATCGTGGCGGTCATGAGGCCCACAGTGTACGGGCCGCCGCGGACCCACTTTGTCGCAATCCGCTAGAACCGGCGCGACCCGGGTCGGTACGCCATCGCCGGGAACCCCATCACGCCGTGCAGTGGCAGGAGGAGATACGACACGACCAGGGCCACCACGCCCGTGTAGACCGATCCCGCGAGCCGCGTGCCCACCTCGTGCGACGCCTGCCAGTCGATCGCGTCGCCGTAGATTCTGTGCACGCTGAGGACCGCGATCACGATCGCCTGGGCCGTGACGCTGCCGAGGATCGCCAGCACGCCGTACGCCATCGGGTTCTTGCGGTTCATGACGCCCCGGAGCGACAGGATCAACTGCATGGCCAGGAAGAACCCGAGCGCGTTCGGCCCGACGATGTACGCCGTCCCGCCGACGCCGCCGACTTTCGGATAGCCCCACAGAAGGTCGCACGCCAGCCCAAGCAGGATCGCGCTCCACAGTGCCGCCGGCACCGTCGCCCACACGCCGATCCACGCGACCAGCGCGAACACCAATCCCGGAACGACCGCCATCCGGCCCACGGAAATCGAGAACGCTTCGGCAAGCCCGCCCTGAGCCCCAAGGAACAACCACGCCAGCACGAGGAAGGGAAGGATCTTCACTCAGTCCCCCGCCTTCCGCCGATCCCCGCGTTGTCTGACTCACGAGGGATCACGCGCAGCGTCACCTCGCTCACGCGATCCAGCGGCACGACCAACGGCTCGACCACCACGCTCACCCGACCCAACTGGTTCGGCGAGGGCTCCACTGACACGATCGTCCCCAGCACCAGCCGCTGGGCGCTCCGGGGCCAGCCAAAGTCCATCAGTCGAACCGTCTGCCCAACCTTCGGCTCGAGCGTCTTCCCCGAGGCGTCGGCCTTGGTGTCCACGATGTCGCCGCGGAGGCGGTTGTTCCCAACCGCAACGAGCGCGCACCGGAGGCTCTCGGTCTTGGTGCCATCGATCTCGACGATAACCTCGCCCCCGATCTTCTCGCTTGATTTCGCCGTGATCGGTCGAACGACGCACGTTCGCGCCTGCAACTCGACGACGCGCCCGATGATCTGCAGCCTCGGGCCCACGGCCACCGTGTCACGGTCGACGCCAAGCGTCGTCCCCGCGCGCACGCGAAGCCCGCCTCCGGGCACGTCCAACGCTGACCCATACACCGACGCGCGGATGCTCCGGACGTTCAGCCCGGCGTCAAGCCCGGAGAAGAACTTCGCGTCCTCCAGAACCTTCAGCAAGTTGTCTCGTTCCAGTTCGAGTTGCAGCGCCCGCGCCTGCCAGCGGGCGGCCTCTTCCTCCGCCTGCCGCAACTGCTCGCTCGTCTCGCGCCCCGGCGGCGGACGGAGGACGTGCGCGATCTTTGTAAAGGGCCACATCGCCGGGGCCACCATCGGCTCCAGGATCGCCCGCGTCGAGGCCGCCCACGCCGTCCATCGGATCGGCAGGAGCGCCAGAATCACGAGCAGACCCACCACAGGCCAGATCAGGCGGCTCGTTGCGTCGTGCTGGTCTTGTGCCGGCGTCATCGCGTCATGCGGATCCGCGCTACACGTTCAAGAGATGTTCATGGGCGGATACGCCGCCGCCTCTATTGAAATCAACCGTTACGTGGTCAGGCCGCTCTCCAGCGTGTCCTTCCACTCGTCGAAGTTCTCGAGAAACGTGGACGTCCCCCGCGCGACGCACGTGAGCGGATCGTCGGCCAGACCCGTCGCGAGACCCGTCGCTTTCTGCACCATCTCGGGAAGGCCCCGGAGCAGCGACCCGCCGCCCGCCATCACGATGCCATTGTCCACAAGGTCCGCCGCGAGTTCTGGCTCGGCCCGCTCGAGGGTCCGCGTGATCGCCTCGATGATCGCCTGCACCGGCTCCATCAGCGCCTCGCGGATCTCGTCGCTCGTCACGCTCGTCTTGCGGGGCAGGCCCGAGATCATGTCGCGCCCGCGAACCTCCATCGTCGCCTCACGCTCCAGGGGCGAGGCCGAGCCGATCTCGATCTTCACGCGCTCAGCGGTCTGCTCGCCGATCATCATGTTGTACGTGCGCTTCATGTGATTGATGATCGCCTCGTCCATGTCGTCGCCCGCGACGCGGATGGACTCGCACGTGGCGATGTCACCCAGCGACATGATCGCGACCTCGGTCGTCCCGCCGCCGATATCCACGATCATCGACGCCGTCGCCTCGGTGAAGGGAAGCCCCGCGCCGATCGCCGCCGCCACAGGCTCGGCGATCAGGAACGTCTGACGAGCCCCGGCCTTCGCCGCCGACTCATAGACCGCGTGCTTCTCCACCGCCGTGATCCCGCTCGGGACGCTGATGACGACGCGCGGCGGGAACATGCGGCTCTTGCCGTTCACCTTCCGGATGAAGTAGTTCAGCATCGCCTCGGTGATGACGAAGTCCGAGATCACGCCGTCCTTCAAAGGGCGGATCGCCGTGATCGTGCCGGGAGTTTTTCCGAGCATCTCCTTCGCGACCCAGCCGACGGCCTCGCCGCCCTTGAGCACCTCGTTCGTTCCCTTGCGGACCGCCACGACGCTCGGCTCGTTGAGCACGATCCCCTGGCCACGGACCGACACGAGCGTGTTGCACGTGCCAAGGTCGATGCCCATGTCGACACTGAACAATCCCATCAAGCGATCGACTAGGAACACGGCAACTCCTCACCCGCCTCCGGCGGGCCGGACAATCCAGGATCACAAATCCATGCCCCCAAGCGTAGCCGCGCCGCCCTCTCCAAGGCCCATGGTTTGGTGGCCGCAAGTCCCGATTCCAGCATCGTTTGGCAGACTGGGCGGAACATTCCCGCGATCACCCCGCCGAGGGTCGGAAACACTCAGAAAACTGCACGCGCGCCTGGGCCTCGAACAACATTGAACCGGTGATCACCTGCAAGCCCCGGGATTCGCCCGCGAGCACAAACTCTGTCCGCTCCGGGTCATAGATCGACTCCAGCATCACAGTCTCGGGCCCGAGCCGGCTGACGATCTCGGCTACGCCAGCACTTCCAAGCCCGGGGAGGTTGAGCGAGTCGGCCGATGTGGCCTGAACCAACGCCGAAACTCCGGCAAGATCGGCAATCGTGCCGACCCGTGCCAACCCATTGCCGACCTCGCCGACCAACCGCTCGGCTCGTGTGCGGCTGCGGTTGACGACAAGCACCTCCGCCTCGGCCGCCGTTCCAGCCCAGACCGCCGCCCGGGCGAACCCCCCGGCTCCGATCACGCCGATCCGCCGGCCCTGCCAGGTGCCCGGCTCAAGCCCGAGCAACGACACGATCGCGCGCGCGTCGGTGTTCGTGACCGATGGGCACCCATCGTTCGAGTGCCGCCACATCGTGTTGGCGGCCCCGATCGCGCGCGCAGAATCGTCGATCGTCCATCCCTCCTCGATCGCCAGGCGAACCAAATTCTCCTTGTGCGGCGCGGTGACGGCCATGCCCCGGAAGTCGAGGGTTGGATGCGCGAGGAGTTCCAGAGTGCCGGCCTTGAAACTGATGTACGACGTTTCGGCATCGGCATCGGCGTCGCCGGCGATGCGGATGGGGACGAGTCGTGCGTTCAGGTTTGCGCGCGCGAACGCGTCGTTGTGGAAGGCCGGTGAGCGAGAGTGGGCGACGGGATCGCCGACGATGCCGAAGACGCGTGTGCGCGCGTCGATGGTTCGGAAGGCGTGGGTGTGGATGAGGGCGTCGAGAGCGAGTTGCCCGTGGGCGGTCAGGGTCTGGTCGGTGAGGCCGGCGTAGGCGATGGCGACGCCGAACTTCGGGGCAAGGACTCGGGAGAGGGTGCCCAGATCGCCCATGGCCAGAGCGGTGGTGGGGAGGTCGAGCGAGGCGGGAATCGCGAGGGCCTCGAGCGCGTCGTGCAGGTTGCGCGCGCGGAAGGCGAACTTGAGCATGACGCTCGAGAAGTGTGGCGAACAGGTGACCGATTGGTCACGCATTTCGAGGAGCAGACGCGAGATATTCCTGGGGGGATGGGCAAGATTGTGGTGCGAAAGGATCAGGCCCGGGCGGGTCGTCTCGTGTTGCGCCTCCGAGTTGTTCCGGCTCGGAGCCAGGGCGAGCACGCGTGGCATGGCGGCGTGCTCGATGTCCACGAATCGGGGCGGGTGTGTGCCGCGGGGATAGTCGGCGAAGGCGAGGTTGGCGAGAAACTCGATCCGGGCGTCCTCGTCGTAGACCGGCTCGCTATATTCGGCGAGGGAGATGCCACCCTCGTCCTGGCTGCGGAAGGTGGCGATGACTGGGAGGGGCGAATCGGAGATGAGATTTCGGGCGAGCGTGGCGGCCTTGGCGGAATCGGTCGCGAGGACCTCAGAGAGGAGGTGCCACGCGTCGAAGCGGAACTCGACGAGGTCGGCGCCGCGTCTCTTCGCAGCGTGGGCGTGGCGGAGGGCGGCCTCGGCGCTCTCAACGGGGATGGACGCGCAGAGGAGCGTCATGACTGGGAAATCGTGTAGCGCACGCCGAGGTTGGCGAGTTCGGCGAGGACGCGATCGACGAGGCCGGGAATCTCGGCGAGGCGTTCTGGCTCGACAACGCCTGTCTTGGTGATGAGTCCCTGCATTATGGCGCGGGCGACGACGGCGGCGGGATAGGCGGTGGTGCGCGCCATGCTGGTGTGGACGACGCGAGTGTGGCCGACGTCCACGGCGATGGCGCGGTCGCTGAGATCGGCGCGGAACGTTGCGGGCTTGTCGTTCAATACGCCTTTGGCCTCGATGCGCATGACGGTGAGGTCGAGGTCGCTGGTGATCTCGCGATCGGCGCAGGTCGCGTGCTCATGGGGATAGGCCCAGTGCGGGAGAAGGAGTTTCGCGGCGATCTCGATGGGGGCGATGTCGCGCTCGACGCCTGATGTGTCGCGGACGCGGATGGGGGACTTGGAGAAGAGGCCGAGGGATCGGAGGAGGCGCATCTGATCGGCGTGGCCCGGGTAGCGCAGGGTCTTTTCGACCATGGTTGGTGTGGTGTTGGTGCGGAGGAGGGTGCGCAGGCCATCGGTGTTGAAGGCTTCGAGTGTGCCGACGTCGTGGAAGTCGACGAGTTCGACGTCGGTGAGGGCCTCGAGAGTGGTGTCGTGGGCGAGGCGGCGGAGGCGTGCGGGTCGGGTGTATTCCTCGATGACGTCGAGGGGCGAGAAGGCGGCCTTGTACTCGAAGGGGAGCGATCGGACGATGGGCAAGCCACCGACCATGATGGTGATCTCGTCGCAGCGGTCGAGTCTCGAGGCGAGGTGGGCGCTTAGGAGGTGCGACATGCCCGGGGCGACGCCCATGTCGGGGACGAGCGTGACGCCTTTGGACTTCGCGTGCTCGTGGAGAGCGATGGGGTCCTCGGGGGCGAAGGAGATGTCCACGGCGTTCTTGCCGGCGTCCATGACGGCGTGCATCGCGGCGAGGCCGAGCGTGCTGGGGAGGGCGCCGACGACGAAGTCGGCCTTCGAGGCGAGCGCTCGGACGCGGGCGGGGTCGGCGAGGTTGTCGGTGGCGACAGTGAGTCGGGATTCGACGCTGTGGCCGAGGCTTTTGGCGAGGGCGAGGGTTCGTGTGCCGGCGTGCTCGCTGGCGTCGACGGCGTGGATACGTGTGGTGTGGGGGCAACCGCGTGCGAGTTCGGCGGCGAGGAGTGAGCCGACGCGGCCGAGGCCTAGGACGAGGATGGTGGTGGGGGTGGGCATGGATTGGAGAGTGTTGGAGTGATTTCAGACGGATTCACGGACATGGTGTACATGTGAGAGGTGTAGAAGCAGTAGACACAGGCGGGACGCCTGTGCCACGAGGGTTGGTAGGTGTTGGTGCGAGATGATTGAGACACGCCTCGAAGAGGCGTGCCACAGTGGGCATCCGACCATTGGCTACCAGCCTGGGGTCCAGAGGTAGTAGGCCATGGGTTTGGCGAGGTCGGGGAGGCCTATGGCGTGGGGGAGGTCGAGGAGGGCGACGCCTGTGCCGGGGGATGTGGAGGCTCCGGCATAGGGGCTTTGGACTGGGGTTCCTTCTGCGACGTATTTGACGAGTTGGGCGTTGGGCGTGTTGGCGGCGAGTTTGGCGACGGCGAAGGCGTCGCGGAGGGTGCCGACGCGATCGACAAGGCCAAGGGCGAACGCGGAGTCGCCTGAGAAAACGCGTCCATCGGTGGCGGTGGCGATGTTCTCTTTGGCGAGTGTGGGTCGGCGTTCGATCACGAGGGCCTTGAACTTGGCGAAGTACTCATCGACGGTGGACTGGATGATCTGGGCGTGAGATTGTCGCGGCGGCGTGAGGGGATTGGCGAGGTCCTTGTTCTCGCCCGAGGTGTAGGCGTGGGCGGAGACGCCTATGGAGGTGAGGGCGTCGTAGACATTGACGGTGGGGAAGATGACGCCGATGGAGCCGGTGATGGTGGTGGGCTGGGCGAAGATGGTGTCGGCGGCGAGGGCGGTGTAGTACCCGCCGCTGGCGGCGATCTCGCCCATGGAGGCGATGACGGGCTTGTGCGTCTCTTCGCGGAAGCGGGTGATCTCGCTGTAGAGCGTGTCGCTGGCGGTGACGCTCCCGCCGGGGGAGTTGATGCGGATGATGACGGCCTTGACGCGCGGATCCTTCTCGGCGAGGGTGAGGGCGGCGACGAACTGGTCGATGGGATTGGGGCCTGGGCCGAGGAGGCCGGACTGGGGCGAGTCGATGATGGTGCCCCGGAGTTCGATGATGGCGACCTTGTCGGGGCCGCCGCCGGGGAGGACTCGGGCCTCCTGGAGTTGGCGGCTCTGGCCGAGTCCGACGTTGACGCTGACTTTGGGATAGCAGGCGGCGAGGGTGGCCGATACCGTGAGGATGAGGACGGCGTTGGCGAGCGTGGCGTGGGCGATGCACGGGAGATTTCGGCTCATGCGAGAGGGTACGGCGTGAACGAGGAGCATGGGCCGAGTGATGCGGGGGAGAGGACGCCGCGGCATGTGCCGGTGTTGATTGAGGAGACCCTTGCGGCGCTGGACTTGAAGCCGGGCGAGGTCTTTGCGGATCTGACGGCGGGGCTTGGCGGGCACGCGTCGAGGGCGGCCCGCGCGGTCGCTCCGGGCGGGACGGTGATCCTCAATGACGTGGATTCGACCACGCTGGGTCAGGCCGAGGCGAGGGTGCGGCGTGAAGTTGAAGGTATCAGCGTCGTGACGATCCAGGGGAACTTTGCGCGGGGCGGCGAGTCGATCGCGGCGAGGGGGCTCTTGGCGGATGGCGTGCTCGCGGATCTGGGTTTCTCGTCGGACCAGATGGACGATGGCTCGCGGGGGTTTAGTTTCATGCGAGATGGGCCATTGGACATGCGGATGGACCCGACGCTGTCGATAACCGCGAAGGACCTTGTGGCGAGCCTTCCGGAGCGGGAACTGGAGCGAATTCTGCGCGAGTATGGCGAGGAGCCGCTCGCCCGAGGGATCGCGCGAAAACTGGCCGTGGAACGGGCCCGCGGGCCGATAGAAAAGACCACTCAACTGGCGGAGATCGTGCGTGCGGCGGTGGGACATCGTGGCGGCGGATTTGGATGCAGGATCCATCCGGCGACCAGGACGTTCCAGGCGCTCCGCATCGCGGTCAACGACGAGTTGGGTGTGCTCGACGCGTTGCTCAGCGCGGTGACGCGTGGGGCGAGGAAGGCGGGTTCAGAAGGAGCGTGGCTCAAACCGGGTGCGAGAATCGCGATCATCACGTTCCACTCGTTGGAGGATCGGATGGTGAAGCGGGCGTTCCAGGAGGGAGAGGCGGCCGGGTTGTGGGAAGTGCATGATCCGGCGGTCGTGACGCCGGGCGAGGCCGAGGTTGAACGGAATCCACGCTCGCGATCGGCGAAACTCCGGTCGGTGCGGTTGGCGGTGTAGAGTGGGGGTAGAGTGGGCGGCGGGTCGAAAGGCTCGCATGCCGGATTTCAGGGCGCGACCTGTGGGTATGGACACCTGCCGGCGTGTTCGTGGTCACTTTTGGATCCGGCCGAGTCTCGGCCCGTCCAGGGATGGATGGCACAGCGTGACGAGAGAACTGAAACTGGCGCTCATCGTGGGCTTCGTGGTCGTGATCCTGGTGACGGTGCTCATCAGCGATCACCTGTCGCAGGCGAACACGACGAAACTCGCGGCCAACGACGTGCAGGCTCCGGCGTTGATCCAGCCCGCAGAGACGAGGCCCGACCCCGTGTTCGCCGGGCGTGTGCCGCCGTCGCCGGGACCTTTGATGGAGACGCCGGCGCCGACGCCCGAGCCGACGATTGCTCGAGTCGAGCCTGGTGATCAGAACGCGCCTCGGGTCATGCGGTTGACCCAAGGCGAGGGGTCGAGTATCGAGGATGTGGTTCGTGATCTTGGGGGAACGATCAGGGATGGAGTGATCGGGCTCCCGCTCGCGGACACTCACAAGATGGGCATGGGAGGCGTCGAACCTGAGGCTGTGGGGCGAAAGCAGAACGGCTCCGGCGAGGGATCGGGGATCGACCCGTTGCCCACGCCGCAACCTTCGAAACCGGAGGTTGTGATTCTGCCGGAGCCGAAGCCAGTGGTCATGCCCGAGCCGAAGATCGTGCCCGAGGCGTTGGTGTTCCACACGGTGGCCGAGGGCGACAGCCTGTACAAGATCGCGAAGCAGTATTTGGGGAACGGGAACGAGTTCCGAAAAATCATCGCGGCGAATCCCGGGTTGACGGAGGAGTCGCCGATCAGGCCCGGGCAGAAGTTGCGGATTCCGGCGAAGGCTGCGGAGTCGGGCGTGAAGAGCGCGTCGACGCCGGGTGCGACGCCCCGCGCGAAGGAGGCCGTGGCGAAGACTGCGCCCACGGCACTTGTGAAGGCTGCGTCTCCCGATCGGTACACGGTGAAGGCTGGGGACACGATCTCGGGGATCGCCAAGGCGGTGCTCGGGAGTGTGCGGTACACCGACGCGATTCTCGACGCGAATCCGAGCGTGGATGCCGAGACCATGGCGGTCGGCACGGTCCTGAAGATTCCGTCGGTGAAGTAGCGTGCGGAAGGTTTTCGGCGGGACTCGCGTTGGAGTGGGTGCCATGGGAACACACGTCACTCGGCGGGTGGATCGAGCGCGGCGGGCGCAGGCGCGGTCGGTCTTTGCCAAGGGGATCGTGCTGATCGCGGGGCTGGGGCTGATCGCGTGCGGGCTGCTGGCGCAGCGTCAGTCTCGGCTTCAGGCGGGGAGCGAGTTGACGCAGGCGCAGTTGCGGATCGGGCAACTCGACGAGCGGCTCTGGCTGATCCGCACGGAGATCGCGGGGCGGGTCTCGCCGGCGTCCTTGCGTGATGATTCGTCGCTGCAGGCCGGGCTGACGCCGATGATCCCGGACCAGCCGGAAGAAACGACGAGGACGGCGGCACGGTAGGGGGGACGATGGCGACACCGGTATCACCACGCTGGCCCGCGCGCGCGACCTTGATCGCGATGTCGGTCGTGCTTGTCGCGCTTCTGGGGCGTGTGGCGCAGTTGCAGTTGAGGCCGAGCGAGCGTCTTGATGCGCAGAACAAGTCGCGGGTGTCGAGCGTGCGTGAGACGCCGCTGCGGGGCGACATGCTCGATCGCCGCGGTCGATTGATCGCGGGGACGCGGTATGGGTATCGCCTGGTGATCGATCCGACGCTGCTGAAGGATCCGAACGTGGCGATCGCGTGGATGGCGCAGACACTCGGCGAGGACCCCGAGGCGATTGCGGAGCGCGTGCATCGGGTGCTGGCGATCAACGCCGAGCGATTCGAATCGAAGGCAAAGGCGGCCGCCGCGTCGGGACCGGCCGCGAAACCACGGGCGGCGGGTTTGCTCTCGGCGATCCTTGCTGGCGCGGCAGGGGCCGAGGGGGAGGCGACGCCCGACGACGCGAAGAAGCCGATCCGCTATCTCGTGATGTCCGATGTGCTTCCCGGGGCGATCGTGGAGCGGGTTCGCGCCCAGCGTGTACTGGGCGTGATGCTGGAGCAGCGTCCGGTGCGTGAGTATGCCGCGGGTGATGCGGCGGCGTCGATCGTCGGGCTGGTGGGCTTCGAGGACAAGGGGCTGATGGGCGCCGAGTTGCGTTTGGACGACGAACTCTCGGGAGAGCCGGGGAAGATCTCGTACGTGCGTGACAAGTTCGGGCGTCCCTTGTGGATCGAGCCCGGGCAGGTGGCGCATGGCGAGGTCGGGGGCGACGTGCGGCTGTCGATCGATCTCGAGATCCAGCGGATGGCGCACGAGGAACTGACGCGGGGGATCGAGGAGGCCGACGCCGCGGGCGGGCGGCTGGTCGTGGTCGATCCGATCAGCGGCGAGGTTCTCGCGATGGTGGACATCATCCGCGATTTGCCCGGGCTGACGGAGTTTCCGTGGATTCCCAAAACCGATCGAACAGAGCACCATAAGCCCGCAGGCGTGCGCTATCGCACGCTGAAAGCCGACGACGGACGGCACACACACCCGGCGATGGGTCGGAATCGCTGCGTCGAGGACGTGTACGAGCCGGGCTCAACGTTCAAGCCGTTCGTGTGGTCGGTGATCACAGAACTTGGGCTGGCGCGTCCCGACGAGGTCTTCGACACCGAGGGCGGGACGTGGCACACGTCGTATGGGCGGTACATCGAGGATGTGACCCAGCGTGACGAGATGACGTGGTGTGACGTGCTCGTCAACTCGTCGAACATCGGGATGATCAAGGCGGCCGAGCGCCTGTCGTGGGGGCAACTCCACGAGGTTCCCGTGCGATTCGGGTTTGGGAAGCCGACGAACATCGGGTTGCCGGGGGAGGCGAGCGGGATCGTGACGCCGCTGCTCAAGTGGACGAAATACTCGCAGACGTCGTACGCCTATGGGCATGAGGTGGCGGTGACGCCGGTGCAGATGGTGCGCGCGTTTAGTGTTTTTTGCCGGCCTGGCGAACTCGCGGGGACGCTGCCCCAGATTCGGTTGACGGCATCGGTGCCGACGGCGGGACATCGCGAGATCGGGGCGACGGAACTGCAGTCCGGGGTGGTGTACCGTGTGCTCCCGGCGCCGGTCGCGAGACTGGCCCGCGAGACGATGGGGCGGGTCGTCGACGGTGTCGAGAAGAAGATGAAAACGAAGCCGCTCGGGGGCGTCGCCGAGGAGGGGTGGCGTTACCGGATGTTCGGGAAGTCGGGGACGGCTGAGATCCCGCTGGGGAAGGCCCCCGAGGGGATGCGGGCGCCGGCGGGGACGGCGGGGTATTTCGACGGGCAGTACAACTCGTCGTTCATCGCCGGGGGGCCGAGCGAGCAGCCGCGAGTGGTCATGGTGTGCGTGATCGATGATCCTGGACCCAAACGAGTTGCGAGGAAGGAACACTATGGCTCGGCGGTGGCGGGGCCGGTGGTCCGGCGGATGATGGACCGGACGCTGACGTATCTGGGGATTCCCCCGTCGCCTGTGCAGCCTGAAGTTCCCTAGACCGCCAGGAATTATGTCGTAGACCCGGTGTATGCCCTTGGCGCAGGGGGCATATTCGTGTATTCTTCAGGTAGAGACAAGCCCTGACCCGGTGGAACTGATTGGTCCATCGGCGTGGGGAGACACATAGGAGAGAGTCCATGAAACTGGGTGTTTCCATTGGTGTGGTTGCGGTGTGCACGCTTGCGGGGACGGTAGTTGCGCAGCCGTATTACCTGCGCGGGCCGTTCAATGGCTGGTCTGGAACTGGAACGCAACTGATCGATCAGGGCGGGGGCAAGTTCTCGGCGACGGTCGGTGGCCTGACGGTCGGGAGCGGCTTTGAGGTGAAGGCGACGGTGGACGACTGGTCGTTCGCCGGGCCGAGCAATGAGTTTGATCTTCCCGCGGGCTCAGTTGGCAACAACTTCCTGCAGCAGGTTGGCGCTTCGGGATCGATGACGATCAACTTCTTCCCGCAGACGTCGTGGTCCGACGGGTGGAGCCCGAGCGCCACGCTCCGCATGGGCTTCGAAGATCCCCACGCGCACGGCTGGGACATCATGGGGAGTTTCGATGGCTGGACGAATCCCCAGGCGGTCATGACGGATCTGGGCAACGGGCTCTACAAGGCGATCGTCTCGGCGGCTCCGGGGAGTTATGACTTCAAGTTCCGCAAGGAGAACGACTGGGGCTATGCGATCGGTCGCACGTTTGAGAACAACGGCGCGAACGCGTACGGCACGGTGAACCCCGGTGACAACGCCCTGGAGTTGTACCTGGACCTTCCCAACGGTCGCTGGCAGGCAAACTCGATTCCCACGCCGGGCGCTCTGGCGCTCGTGGGTGTCGGCGGGCTGCTCGCGGGTGTTCGTCGCCGGCGCTAAGGCCGAGTGACGACTCGCGTCTTTGTTCGAGTTTTCACCACACACAGCACACGCCCGGAGTCTCACGGCTCCGGGCGTGTTTGTTTCAGTGATGAGCCAGGATGAGCCTGGTGAACATCGAACTCGGCGATGGATCTGATCGCATGCCGGATGCACACTCAGGGCGCTGGGGCGACGGGCGTCAGGGGCGATTCGCCGGCGATGATCCTGGTTCGTGCGCCGAGCGACGTGGCCTTGGCGACGAAGTCGGCGTACTCGCGCTCGAGGACGGGGAGGGGCTTCTTGGTGTATAGCAGCAGGAGTTCGGGCCCCCGGCGGCGCGAGGCGTAGATCGAGAGGGCGCGCGAGCCGTACGCGTCCTTGAAGTGTTTCATGAGTGTGCCGTTGGCGGCATCGCGGACCATGTTCGTGAGCGCGACCTGGTACGTCCCATCCTCGGCCTCGTTGAGGAAGTGGATGAGGGCCCAGACCTGGGCGTAGTAGTCGAGCGCGCCGTCGGCCCCCCCTCCCCCCCCGCCCCCCCGCCCCCCCCAGTCATGAGATCCTGGGGCGCGGTGTGGAGGAGTTGCTCCAAGGACATGAGCCTTCCTGCGCGTGCGGCGGCGCGCAGCGTGTCGAAGCGTTCGGGGTTGGACCAGGGCGAGAATCTCGGGAGCGAGTCGCCGCGGCGGCCCCAGCGGAAGCCCTCCATGTAGGTCGCGATGCCCTCTTCGAGCCAGATGGGAAGGGGGCTGCGGAAGGTGGACTGGGTGTACTGGTGCCACCCCTCGTGGGCGGCGATGACGAGGGTGTCGCGCTGCCCGATGTAGAAGTACATGGCGCGGCCGCCGGCGGCGAACCCGCCGCGCTGGATGCGGAGGTAGATCTCGGCGTCGTCGCCCATGGAGCGGCGCGTGAGTCGTTCCCACTGGGAGCGCGTCTCCATGAGGAAGGTGTCCATGCGGCGCGAGGGCCTGGGGAGTTCGCCCAGCGCCGTCGTGTACCACTCGAGGGCCTGCTCCAGGAATCGCGGGACGCGATCGGTGGTGGGCCCGTGGTCCATGGTGGTGAAGATTCGGTAACTGGGCGTGGCGATGAGGCGACCGGTGGTGCCGTCCTCGAAGGTCCAGGTGCCCTCGGTGGGATCGGTACTGGATGAGGCGTCGGAGGTTGGAGTCGTCGCGACGACGCCGGGGGCGGGGGGAGAGGGAGATGAGGAAGGGGACGATGTGCAGGCGGCGAGGGCGAGCCCGGTGCACGCGAGGAGGAGGGCGGCGAGGGTGGTGAGGCGGGGCATGGGGAGAGGGTACGGGCGGGACGGGGTGGGGGGTGGGGGGGACGGGGTGGGGGGTGGGGAGGTGAGGGAGAAGGTGGGCCTGTTGCCGTTGGATGGGGCCACATCGGTGATCGATGGGGCATGAATGGCGGCCGATGTCGTCAGAATGATCGTCGATGTGCCGACATTGATCGTCGTTGTGGCAGAATCGGAGTCTTTGTCGCGACAATTATGATAATTGTCGCGAGGAAAACTCCAAACGTGGCAAGATTGGAGTCTTCGTCGGCAGGAAAACGATTTTCCTCGCGAGGAACACTCTCGTCGTGCCAAGGAAAACGATCTTCGTGGGCAGGATTGGAGTTTTCCTGCCGTGGAAAACTCTCTTCCTGCCGAGGAACGTCGTATTCGTGCCGAGGAAGACGCTCGCCGTGCCCGCAAGAAGTGCGCTCGCGGGCGGGATGGACACGATCGCGGGTCCGAAAACCTCACGCGTGCCCCCACGAATGCCGAGTCACGAATGCCGAATCACGAAACACGTGAGACCGAGGCCGAAGGGCGGGACGGACGGATCGGCCTTCGTGATTCGTGATTCGGCATTCGTCGGCGCGATGGGCGTCAACGTGTGATCGGCACCAGTCGTCGCAGAGCCGCCGACGGGTGGCACCCAAGACCATCATCGCCTCACCTCTTCACCTGCTCACCTCTTCACCTCTTCAAGGCCGCGCTCCACGGACCACTCGGCGCTCACGACTCACCCTCCGAGAGACGCGCGCTCCGCGAGGGCGGCGGCGAGTTGGTCCTTCGTCTGCTGGACCATGTGGGGCGGGGCCTTCTGGGCGTAGCCGGGGTTGGCGAGGCGGCCCTCGAGGGTGGCGATGGTCTTGGTGAGATCGGCGAGGCGCTTGGCGTGGCGCTCGGCCTCGGCGGCGGCGAGGGCGGGATCGTCGGCGGCGGTGGCGATGCCGGTGAGGCACCACGCCGCCCCTTCAAAGTTGAATGATGGGACGCCGGCGGGCGCGGGGTCGGATGAGATGCGCTCCATGTTCGTGAGGTTCATCACCAGGCGCTGCTCCTCGTCGGTGAGGTCGTGGAGCGCGGCGGCGGTTGGAGCGTGGAGCGTGAGCGGCTGCTTCGGCGGGACCTTGTGCTGGGCGCGGACCTCGCGGACGAGGGTGATGAGCGACTGCACGCGCGCGAACCGTGCCTCGGCGGCGTCGTCGATGAGGGACATATCGAGGATCGGCCAGCCGGCGGTAACGAGGAGGCCCGTGCGGGAAGGACCGAGCATGACGCCCTCGATCGGCGCGGTGGTGACGTCCTTGAGTTTCTCCCAGATCGTCTCGGTGACGAAGGGCATGATGGGGTGGAGGAGGCGCACGATGGTCTCGAGGGCGTGGGCGAGGACGGCCCTTTGCGATGGGCTGTCGGCGATCGTGGGCTTGATCGCTTCGAGGTACCAGTCGCAGAGGTCGTTCCAGAGGAGGGCGTAGCAGGACTGGGCGTAGGTGCTGAACTCGTAGGCGTCGAGCGCGCGGTCGATCTCGGCGGTCGCGCGGGCGAGGCGCGAGAGCATCCAGCGGTCGGTGAGGGAGAGAGAGGCGGGCGTGAGCGCGGCGGTGCTCGTGTCGGTGGTGGAGAGGAAGGTGAGGGCGAAGCGGGTCGCGTTCCAGAGTTTGGTGGCGAAGTTTCGCCCGAGGTCGAACTTGGGGCTGGTGTTCTTGCCCGTGGCCGGGTCCCTGGCGACGGGCATGCGGACGTCCTGGGTCTGGGTGGTCATCTGGCAGAGGGTGAAGCGCATGGCGTCGGCGCCGTGGGTGGCGATGATGTCGAGGGGATCGACGCCGTTGCCCAGGGACTTGGACATCTTGCGGCCGTCGCCGTCCTGGATGACGGCGTGGATGAAGACGTCGAAGAAGGGGACGGGGCCGAGGCCGTGGCCGCCGGTGGCGATCTCGGTGTTGGTGTTGTCGGTGGCGTTCGGCCAGCCCTCGGGCATGAGGTAGCGGTTGAACATCACCATGCGGCTGACCCAAAGAGTGATGATCTCGCGGGCGGTGCAGAGGGTGGAGGTGGGGTTGAAGGCTCTCAAGAGATCGGTGGCGTCGGGCCAGCCCATGGTGGACATGGGCCAGAGGGCGGAGGAGAACCAGGTGTCGAGGACGTCGGGGTCTCTGTTCCAGCCATTTCGTTCTAGTGCGGCCGCAATATCAAGTTTCTTGTTTGTTGATAATACATCTGCGAGCAGAGCGACATAGACATGCACTGGGTGCGTAAAGCCATGATTGAATTCTAAAACACTTGGTCGGATGCGTTGACCGCTTGCGGGATCAATGAACTGAACGGAACATTCGGCCCCTTTGTCCTCGAGCACATCTTCGAGGGTGTCTGGCAGAAGCTGATCGAGTTCGAGAAATGATTCATCAACAGTTCCTGCTTGACAGGTCTTGCTCCACACCGGGATCCGATGCCCCCACCAGAGTTGGCGGCTGATGCACCAGTCTCGGATGTTGTCGTGCCACTGCTCGTAGGTTTTGGCGTAGCGGTCGGGGTGGAAGGTGAGGGTGTTGTCTCTGGTGGCACCGCTCCTGGTGGCACCGCTCTCCAGAGCGGTGTCCTGAACACCCATCGCCCCCAGTACCTCATCTCCAACCCTCAACCCCGGATAGACATCGCCCCGCGCGCACAACCCCTCTTCGACGGGGTTCAGGAGCATGTATTCCAGGAAACTCCGGAACCAGGCCTCGTCTCGGACGATGTGGTCGAATCGCTCGTCCTGCCAGAGGTGGCCGGTGCGGTTGTGGTCGGCGTTGATCCGCCGGGCCGTGTACTTCTTGATGGATCCGACCCAATCGCCGAGTGCTTCGGTGGGTTTGACGATGCAGTGGACATGGTCGGGCATCACGGTCGCGGCGAAGACGGTTGCCCGCTGGGAATCGTGGAAGAGCGATTCGAGGATGACGCTCTGGTCCTTGGGCGTGAGTTTGAAGTCGTCCGAGGCGACCCGCCACGTCACGAAGTAGGTTGCTCCGCGCATCTCGATGTGCGGGAGGTTTCGGATGTGATTCATGAAGTCGGGCGAGGGCTTGCCCGGGGGGTAGGGATCCATCGAGGTGAAGCCGGCGCTGCGGAGGTGGGCGAAGTTGAGGGAGTTGAGGTGGTGGAGGAGGGTGGAGATGGAGGGAGAGGGGTGGGGTGTGGTTTGAGTTCGGACACCGCTCTGGAGAGCGGTGCCACCTATGGCCCGGACACCGCTCTGGAGAGCGGTGCCACCTAAGGCAGGGCCACCTTGTGAGTGCTCTTGCAGCGCGTCGTTGGCCGCCTTGGCCATTCGGGGGTCGGTGACCTTCACGTACCACTGGTCGCTGAGGTATGGCTCGACGATGGCCTTGCTGCGGTCGCTGTGCTTGACGCTGTGGCGGTGGGGCTTGCTGCCTTCGAAGAGGGGTTCGTAGCCGACGGTTCTGGCCTTGAACTCTTCGATGGTCTTCTTGCGGGCCTGCTCGCGCGAGAGGCCGAGGAAGAGTCTGGCGTCGCCGGTGTCTTCCCATCCATGCTTGTCGCTGATGGTGGCGTCGGGGGCCATGACGTTGATGAGGATGGGGTTGCCGAGCGCCTCGATCGCCTGCTTGTGGCGCTGGCCGATCTCGTAGTCGTTGGGGTCGTGCGCGGGCGTGACCTTGAGGAAGCCGGTGGCCATCCTGGCCTTGGGATCGTTCTTCTCCTCGTCGGTGCGCGCGAAGCGCTCGGGGAGGACGACGTAGGAATCCTCGACGATCGGGATCAGGCGGCCCACGAGGGGGAGTTCGACGTGCAACCCCTTGAGCGCGCCGGCACGCGGGTCGTGCGGATTCACGGCGACGGCGGTGTCGCCGAGGTAGGTCTCGGGGCGAGTCGTGGCGACGGTGATCCAGGCCTGGGACTCTGGAGGATGAGCGCTCGCGCCCTCGTAGCCGCGGCGGGCGAGTTCGCCCCAGGTCATGGGCTGGGCGTCGGCGCGGCGGTTTCCCTCCTCGATGGTGCGTTCGAAGTTGCCCAGATGCACGAGCGGGTAGCGGAGGTAGTAGAACGCGCCGTCGATCTCCTCGTCGTAGCACTCGTCGTCGGCGACGGCGGTCTGGAGGGCGGGGTCCCAGTTGACGAGGCGCTTGCCGCGGTAGATGAGGCCGTCACGGAAGAGGCGGAAGAAGGCCTCGCGCACGGCGCGGGCGCACTGGTCGTCCATGGTGAAGCGCTGGCGGGCCCAGTCGCAGGAGCAGCCCATCTTCTTGAGTTGCGAGGTGATGATGGCCTCGTACTCGTCCTTGAAGGCCTGGATCTTTTCGACGAACTGGTCGCGCGTGAAGGCGTCGCGAAGGGGGCCTTTGAGGGCGCCCTCTTTGCGGAGGCGCTTCTCGACGACGGCCTGGGTGGCGATGCCGGCGTGGTCGGTGCCGGGCATCCAGAGGGTCTCGAAGCCCTGCATGCGCTTGGCGCGGACGAGGATGTCCTGGAGGGAGTTGTTGAGGGCGTGCCCGAGGTGGAGGGCGGCGGTGACGTTGGGCGGCGGGATGACGATGGCGTAGGGCCTGGCCTCGCCGCGAAGGACGCGCGCGGGGTCGGCGTGGAAGGCGTTGGCTGACTCCCACTTTGACCAGATGCGGTCCTCGTGGTCGATGGGGCGGTACTGCTTGGGGAGTTCGGTGGTTGGAGTGGATTCGTTGGACATGGTGGAGGGCGTTGGGGGGGTGTGGTTCTGGATCTGTTCTGTCAGAGAGTGTGTGGAGTGCTAGTGTAAGCGATGGCGGGGCGAGGGCCTTGCCGATGGAACAGATGCGGTGCGGAACAAATGGGCGGTCGAATCGTCCGCCGCACTCTTGGGCATGGAAGCGAGCAACATGGGCAAGTCTGAAGGCAGTTCGGGATCGGCGGGGTCGGGTCGGCGATCGATGTCGGCGATCGTGGTCGCGGGTCTGGCGATCGCGGCGGGGGTGGTGCTGACGCTGGTGTTGCGCGAGGCGCTCAAGCCCGGGGACGCGAACGCCGCGGGGGCGAACGGTTCGGCGAGCGGGAATGTGGCGGATCAGGCGCTGAATGCCGCGGACACGTACATCAAGCAGGGCGAGCCGGGGAAGGCCGAGGTGATTCTGCGGAAGGCTCTGGAGACGTATCCCGAGGATCAACGGATGTACGTGATGCTGGCGGAGGTTCTGATCGGGCAGCATCGGCTCCAGGACGCGTACGACCAGTTGGAGAAAGCGATCGCGTGCCCGCCGCCGGCGACGCATGAGGCGTCGATCGAGTTCACGGCGGGGAACGTCGCGAGCATGATGGGCAACGCCGAGCGAGCGACGATGCATTATGCGGCGGCGCAGTCGCAGGACAAGACCGATGCGCGGTATCCGCTGTATCTCGCGCAGACGCTCATCAAGCAGAACAAGATCGACGACGCGAAGACCAACCTGCTCATCGTGCTGAATCTTGATCCGGACAACGCGATCGCATGGGGAACGCTCGCGGAACTGGAGTATCGGGGCGGGCAGTTCGGGCTGGCGAGCCAGCACGTGGCGCGGGCGCGGACGCTGGACCCGCAGAGCCTGGTGTGGCGGATCCTCGAGGCGCGGATCGGAGTGCGTCAGAACAAGGCCGAGGAGGCGTTGTCGCTGCTGACGGCGCTCTCGGAGGCGCAGCAGCGCGAGCCCGGGGTCCTGGACCTGATGGGGCAGTGCTATGGGCTATTGCGCCGGCCTGTGGAGGCGGCGGGGTTGTACTCGAAGCACTCGCTGGCCGACCCGACGAACGCGCCCCTGGCGCTCGAGGCGGCGGTGTGGCTGGAGAAGGCCGGGAAGATCAAGGGCAACGACGGGGCGATCGCGTTTGCCAAGCGGGCGATGATGCTGGGGGACGATCACGCGAAGGCGATCGTGGAGCGGTTGGAGAAACTGCCGTAGGGGAAGGCGGAAGAATGGATATCAGGGCGGGGTGATCGCGATGAAAGCCCATGTGTCCATTCGTGGGGTGTGGTTTGAGGAGCCGCCGGCTGAGGTCCTGTCGGTGTATGCGGACGGGGTGGTGCCTTGGGAGCGGGTGGGGTTTGAGGGGAGCCATACGTTCGCGTGCGACCTGACGGGGACTCGGATCTTTCCGAAGAAACGGCTTGCGACACTCTTGCGGGACAGCCGTCAGATCTCGATGGCTCGGCGGCTTATCGTGCGTCAGGTTCGGCGGGCATGGCGTGAGGGATCACTCCATGTTGCGGGCCCACATCGGGATCTCCGCGCGGGCATGACATGTGTGGTTTGTGCTTTGGCATGTTTGCTGATCGGGACTCCCACACTGGCGGTGCTTGGTGTCGATCCCAATCGAGCCATGGTGATTTCCATGGGTGCTGGCATTGCCGTGGGTGCTCTCGGATACTGGATCCAATCGCGACGAGCCCAATGTGTGCTCATCGAATGCACCTCGGAGATCATCACGCTTGAACTCAAAGGCGGCGGACGGATCTCGCAATCGTGGACGGAATCCGCGAGGGAAGGGTTCGTGTTCAAGGATGCGCGTGGCCACAAAGTGCCGGTTGGCGGCACGGGTCGTGTGCGCATGGCGATTCGAGTTGCTCGGGAACATCTCGACATCAATGGCGAGGCGCGAGACCAAGCCCAATACAGAAACGCGCTCGTCCGATGCGGGATCTACAGCGTGCTTGGAGGGGTTGCCGCAACATTTGTGGCGTCGTGGCTGGCGAGTCAAGGGCATTCTGTGTTGCAGCCATCCTGGCTGGTGGGGTTGACCTTTGCAGCGTTGTTTCCGTTGTTGTTGACGATCCAATTTTTCGGTCACCAGATCATGGAGCGTGGCTGGGGCTTCTGGCGCAAGCCGAGGTGGCGGCGTGAATCACGGCAGTTCTGGCGCGGACCTGCATGACACCCGAGTGGGCCAACTTAGCGCAACCTTGACAAAGGGTCGGTGCTTGGTGGGGCGTGATCGGGCACAATTGGTGCCGGCGGTTGGGTTGGACCCTGTCGTTGGCCGAACGGGCCGGACTCGAACCAGGTTTCCACGCAAGGACCGCACGCGTGACCAAGCCAGAGATGGACAGTTCGTCGGTACGTCCAACGCCGAACAAGGGCGATGCGGGGCGGCGCGGGCGACCGGCGACACGTCGATCGGTGTATGTGGCCGACACGACGGCCCGTGCGGTGATCATGGTGGGCGGGTTTGCCGTGCTGGCGGCGGCGTTGGGCATCTGTGTGTACCTCTTCGCGGCGGCGTTGCCGTTGGTGCGTGGGGCGACGACGGAGCGTGTGTGGTCGGGCCTCTCGGCTCGCGATGCGGGAGCAGATGGGAAAATCGGCGTCTCGCATGCCGTGGGCGATGAGTACGCGCGAGCGGTGTTGCTGCTGCCGACGCCGGGTGTGGGTGGGGAGTCCGTGGTTCGTGGGGTGATGGCGAGTGCCGGGCGATCGAGCGAGGACGACGGAAACGCATCACTCTCCCCAGAGTTCTTCCGTGTGGGCCTTGCACCCGAGGCCGATGAAGGTGAGATCGCACCGAACGTGACCTCGATCAGCGGCGTGGACTTTGTGGGCAACGTGGGCGTGGGCCTTTCGGACGGGCGCGTGCGTGTCGGGACGATCGGGTTCACAACGACGGTGCTGACGCTCGAGCAGGCACCTGTGGAGGCGAATGGGCTGGCGATCGGGGATGCGGCGCCCGCGAAGGTCATTCGCGAGAATGACGATGGCGAGACGGTTTCGGTTGCGGGCGTTGTCGAGCGATCGGGCGAGGCTCAGGTGCGGTTCATCGAGCCGGTGGTGGAGTTGTCGCCGCCGACGTTGCCGGAGGGCGCGAGCGACCGCGCGGTGATCCGTGTTGACGTGCGGTCGCTGCCGACGGGGGAAAAGTTTGTCCTGGCGCTTGCGGCGGACGGGTTGGCGACATTGAGCACAGCACGGACAATCAGGCCGCTCGGCGGTGGAACGCATAGAACGACGCTGAGCAGCGAGTCGTTCCGTGTGTTTGTGCCGGACTCGACGAGGAGCGCGGCACCGGACTGGTTGTTCGTGACGACCGACGGCGTGAACGTGGTCGCGGTGTGGAAGGACGGGACATGCGAGCGGTTCGCGAGGACGAAGAGTGAATCGGGCGACGCCAGGACGATCGAGAGCGTGGAACGTGTGCCGCTATTCGTGGGTGACGGGAGGCGTTCGGTGACGGCCGCGATCATGCTGCTGGGTGGTCAATCGCTGGTCGTGGGGGATTCGACGGGTGTTGTTCAGGCGTTCACGCCGGCGCCAAGTGCGGATGGCGTTCATCTCGTTCGAACGGCGACGTTTGACGTGGGGAGCGAGGTGCGGACGCTTTCGACGAGCCGTCGCGTGCGGGCGGTGGTGGTGGGGACGGCGGCGGGTCGGGTGGTGGTCCATCACATGACAAGCGACAAGCGCCTCGCGGATCTCGAGATTCCGAGCGGGAATGAAGGAGTTGCACCAACGGGCATCACGGCGGCGATTCTTACACCGAAGAGCGATGCCATTTGGGCGATGGACGCGGCCTACGACTCGGCGCTCTGGCGCACGGATCTCAAGCACCCCGAGGTGAGCCTGGGCACGCTCTTCGGCAAGGTGCAGTATGAGGGGCAGGCCAATCCCGAGTGGGTGTATCAGTCTTCGGCGGCTGGGGACGAGGTCGAGCCGAAGTACAGCATGGTGCCGCTGATCTATGGCACGCTGAAGGCGACGGTCGTCGCGATGCTGATCGCGATCCCGCTCGCGGTGTTGTGTGCCGTGTATACGAGCGAGTTCATGCATCCATCGACGCGTCGCGTGGTGAAGCCAACGCTGGAGATGATGGCGTCGCTGCCGTCCGTGGTGTTGGGATTCATCGCGGCGATGGTGGTCTCGCCGTGGGTTTCGGAACATCTGGTGCGCGTGCTGGTGGCGATGGTGACGGTGCCGGTGTTGGTGGTGGTCGGGGGGCACGTGTGGCAGTTGATCCCGCGTTCATCGACCGGATTGATCGGGCCGACGCGGAAGATGGCGGCGATGGCGCTGGTGATCGTGCTCGGGGTGGCGCTGGCGTGGGGGCTTGGGCCGGCGTTGGAGCGAGCGCTCTTCGGTGGGGACATGCGGTTGTGGCTGGACGGGCAGCGCGGGACGGCGTGGCCTGGGTGGTGGGTGCTGCTCGCGCTGCCGATGATCGTCGCGGTGTGGTATGGGATGCATCGCCATGAGATGCAACGGCGTCGATCAGGGCGAGCCGGAACGACGCCCTCAACGGCCGCGCGTGAACTTGTTCGATTCCTCGCGGTCGTGGGGGCGGGACTCGTGAGTGCCTTTGGCGTGGCGTATGTGCTGCAGGTGCTCGGTCTGGATCCTCGTGAGTCGATCCTGGGGACGTTCACACAGCGCAACACGCTGGTGGTCGGCGTGATCATGGGATTCGCGGTGGTGCCGATCATCTACACCATCAGCGAGGATTCGCTTCGGAGCGTGCCGTCGCAACTCCGGACAGCGTCACTGGGCGCGGGGGCGACGCCGTGGCAGACGGCGGTTCGCGTGATCCTTCCCGCGGCGGGGTCGGGCGTCTTTTCGGCGTGCATGATCGGGCTTGGGCGCGCGGTGGGGGAGACGATGATCGTGCTGATGGCGACGGGGAACACGCCCGAGATGTCCATGAACATCTTCTCGGGGCTTCGGACGCTGGCGGCGAACATTGCGGTGGAGTTGCCCGAGGCGCCGCCGGGGAGCACGCACTATCGAGTGCTCGTGGCGTGCGGGCTGGTGCTCTTCGCGATGACGTTCATCATCAACACGTCGGCGGAGGTGGTGCGCCAGCGGGTTCGCAAGCGATTGGCGGCGTTGTAGCGTGAGAATCGAGTGATCGTGACATTATGGAGTGGATGAATCGAGTGAGCGTGGCATCGACGAGCACGGTTGAGAAGGGAATCGCGGGGGCGCGATCGGTGCATCGACGTGCCTCGACGCCGCTGAGCGCGCATGGTGAGCCGGTGATGTGGCTCATGGGCGGGGCGCAGGTGCTGTGCCTCGTGATGATCGTGGGGCTTGTGGCGCTGGTCGTGGTGCAGGGGACGCGGACATTCTGGCCCGATCGGATCGACCGCGTGGAACTCACGAACGGCTCGGCGTTTCTGGGGATCGAGACGGCGCGCGAATCGGTCCCTGGGCGCGAGGGCGAGGCTCGCACGCGCACGCTCTATCGCGTGGGGAATCGGGATGTGAGCGGGACGCCCTTCCGCTGGATTGATGATGGGGACGTGGCGAAGGTGTCTCGGCCCGCGGACGCGGTGCTGGTCGAGCGGATGGACTGGGGCGTCTTCATCGGGACGCCCGAGTCGATCACGTCTGAGTCAGAGACGTTGGCGTCTGGGGCGTCTCTGCTGGAGAAATCGCCATCGCTTCTCCGCGAGGCGCAGGGGCGTCGCGAGGCGATCAAGCGACTGGAGAAAGAAGAACTCTCGCGCGTGAATCGCGGGATCGAGCGGGAGCGTCTGCGTGTGCGACGGGCGGAACTCGATCTCGAACGATCGCGATCGGGAGGTGCGGTCGGGCTGGCGTTGCCGGTCTGGATCGCGCTTGTTGTCGCGGCGTTGAGTGCGGGTGTGATCGCGTGGAGGGCGGTGCGACGGCCTGTGTCGGGAGCCGTGGCTCGCGCGGGGCATGTCGTTGTCGTGCTCGCGGCTGTTGGGCTTGGGCTTGCGGTGTTGCTGGAGAGTCCGTGGTCTGGTACGGCGATGTCCTTGACTCGGCTTGACGAGATCCGACAGGAGTCCACGAGGGATATGGAGCGGCTGAACGCGGAGTATTCGAGAGTTCTCGGCGAGATCGAGACGATCCGCGGCGAGGACGCGAAGGTCCGGATCTCGATCCGCGATGTCGCGTCGGGGCAGATCGCGCCCATGAGACAGGGTTCGACCGAGCCGATGCTCCTGTCGCAGGTCGTGCGGATTGTCCCGGCGAACTCGATGACTCTGGGTGAGCGATTGGGTTTGTATGTGTCGCGGTGGTGGGAGTATGTGTCGTCGGAGCCGCGGTTTGCGAATCAGGAGGGGGGCATCTTTCCGGTGATCGTCGGGACGGTGCTGCTGACGGTGCTGTTGTGCATTGTGGTGGTGCCGCTGGGAGTGATCGCGGCGTTGTATCTTCGGGAGTATGCGAAACAGGGGCCGCTCGTGAGCCTGGTGCGGATCGGGATCAACAACCTTGCGGGCGTGCCGAGCATCGTGTATGGCGTCTTCGGGCTTGGATTCTTCTGCTATCTGGTTGGCGGATATGTGGACGCGGGGCCCGCGGGGAGCGGATTGACGGCGATGCCCCGGGCGCCGTGGTGGGTGCTGGTGGTGGCGATCGTGGCGATACTGGGCGTGGGGACGTGGCTGTTGAATGCCGCCCGGGCTTCGGTGCTCTCGGGAGGCGATGCGAAGAGCAAGCGTGTCATGCGACTGGTGGCGGGAGGAGCATGGACGGCGGCAGCGGTGGGGGTGGTGTTGCTCGTGGCGCGGACGCCGTATTTCACGGGGTTGTTCGCCGAGCGACTGCCCGCACCGACGTTCGGGAGCAAGGGTCTGTTGTGGGCGGCGCTGACGCTGGCGCTCCTGACGCTTCCGGTGGTGATCGTGGCGACGGAAGAGGCCATTGCGGCGGTGCCCCGGAGTGTGCGCGAGGGGAGTTACGGATGCGGGGCGAGCAAGTGGCAGACGATCCATCGCGTGGTGCTGCCGCAGGCGATGCCGGGGATTCTGACGGGAGCTATCCTGGCGATGGCGCGCGGTGCGGGCGAGGTGGCGCCGCTGATGCTGGTGGGGGCGATGAAGTTGGCACCCGAGCCGCCGATCAACGCGGAGTTTCCGTACGTGCACATGGAGCGGAGTTTCATGCACCTGGGGTTCCACATCTATGACCTTGGGTTCCAGAGCCCGGACTCCGAGGCAGCGCGGCCGATGGTGTGGACGACGACGCTGGTGCTGCTGGTCATCGTGATGATCCTGAATCTGTCGGCGATCCTGCTTCGGGCGCGGCTCCGCGCCGGGGCGCGAGGGGCTAGTGTGTGATGGAGACTCTTTCGCCAATGACGAAGCCGATCTCGACAGCATCAACGAATGACGTGCCCATGCAGGCGGTGGACGTCACTCGGAGTGGCTCGGGGGTGAAGCGGTATCGGGTCATCGAGGCGATCAAGGACGGGCGAGAGTTCCAGCCGGCGGTCCACGCGTCGATCCACAAGCAGGAGCCGGTGCTCGAGATCGCGTCTTTTAGTCTCTGGTACACAAAGTCGCAGGCGCTTCACTCGGTGACGATGCCCGTGCCTCGGGGCAAAGTCACGGCACTCATCGGGCCCTCGGGGTGTGGCAAGTCCACGCTGCTGCGATCGGTCAATCGGCTGAATGATCTGATCGATGGCGTGCGGATCACCGGGACAATGTCGCTCAATGGCTCGTCGGTCTATGACCCGGCGGTGGACGTCATCGATCTGCGAAAACGCCTGGGCATGGTCTTTCAGAAGCCCAATCCTTTCCCGATGTCGATCTTCGAGAACGTGGTCTATCCGCTGCGGATCGATGGCGAGAATCGCAAGCGCGTGCTCGAGGAGGCGTGCGAGCGGGCGTTGCGGTCGGCGGCGATCTGGGACGAGGTGAAGGATCGGCTCGGTGAGTCGGCGCTGGGCATGTCGGGCGGGCAGCAGCAGCGGCTGTGCATCGCGCGGGCCGTGGTCGCCGAGCCGGAGGTGCTGCTGCTCGATGAGCCATGTTCGGCTCTTGATCCGATCGCGACGCTCCGGATCGAGGAGTTGATTCATGAGATCAGCAGCCGGTACACGGTGCTCATCGTGACGCACAACATGCAGCAGGCGGCCCGCGTGAGCGACTTCACGGCGTTCATGTATCTGGGGCGACTTGTGGAGTTTGGCCCCACGAGTGAGGTGTTTCAGCGTCCCACTCTGCCCGAAACCGAGGACTATGTGCGAGGTCGTTTTGGTTGATGTTTGGATGGCACGGCACTGCGTGTAGAATGGTCGGTCTAGTTTTCTGACATTCACCATTGATGTATCGCGGATGGCCCGATAGTGAGACTAGGATGTCCCTTTGGTCGGGGCGTTGATTGGTCTACGTTCGGTGCGTCGATATGGATGCATCGAGAGTCAGCGACGGAAACCGTTATGTCTGGCGATGCACAAGCAGGGGCGGGCCACTCGAAGGACAATCCACAGCCGTCGGCGAAACGATCGTCCGATGGTGGAGCGACGTGGAGCGTTGGCGCTGCGGTGAACTCGTGGAGCGCCGAGTTTCTCGACGGGGAGTACGCGCGATTCAAGGCCGATCCGAACTCGGTGCCCGAGGACTCGCGACGGTTCTTCCAGGGTTTCGATCTGGCGCTCGCGAGCGGGGGGACGGCGCCGGCCACGGGCGAGGCCTCGCCGTTCCAGTCGTCGGTCAACAAACTGATCAACGCGTATCGCGAGTCGGGGCACCTGTGTGCGAAGGTCGATCCGTTCGGGCGCGAGCGTGATCGCCCGGAGATGCTGTCGATCTCGTACTGGGGGTTGACCGAGGCGGACCTGGATCGTCGGGCGTCGGTGACGGTGGTGAATAAGCCAGAGAGCCGCACGCTCCGTGAGATTGTCGACCATCTCGAGAAAACGTACTGCGGCTCGATCGCTCTGGAGTTCATGCACATCCGCAACCAGGAGGAGCGTGACTGGTTCCTGGACCAGTACGAGCGTCACGGCGGGATGATGCCGTTGTCGGCGAACGACCGAACGCACGTGCTGGAGCAGTTGGCGCGCGCGGAGACGTTCGAGGCGTTCTGCCAGAAGCGGTACGCGGGCGAGAAGCGATTCAGCCTTGAGGGCGGAATTTCGTTGATTCCCATGCTGGACCGCGTGATCGAGCGGGCGAGCGACCTGGGCGTGGACGAGATGGTGCTGGGCATGCCGCACCGTGGGCGGCTCAACGTGCTCAACAACACGCTGGGCAAGTCGTGGGAGCAGATCTTCACGGAGTTCGAGGACAACTGGGAGGAAGGGTTTGCCGACGGTGGTGGTGACGTGAAGTACCACCGCGGCTATTCGGGGACTCGATCGCTGCGCAACGGGCGCGAGATGCGTCTGGCGATGGCGAGCAACCCGAGCCACCTTGAATCGGTGAACGCGGTGGTGCTGGGGCGTTGCCGGGCGAAGCAGCGCGTGCGTGGCGATCACGAGCGTCGTCGCGTTGTGCCGCTGCTCATCCATGGCGATGCTGCGGTTGCGGGACAGGGCGCGGTCGCCGAGTGCCTGAACTTCTCGCGGCTCGAGGGGTACACGGCTGGCGGGTGCGTGCACATCGTGGTCAACAACATGATCGGGTTCACGACCGTCCCCGAGGACGCGCGGAGCACGACGTATTGCACGGACGTGGCGAAGATGATCGACGCGCCGATCTTCCACGTGAGCGGGGAGGACCCCGAGGCGTGTGTGGCCGTCGCGCGGCTGGCGATCGATTATCGCCAGCGATTCCGCAAGGATGTCTTCATCGATCTGTATTGCTATCGCAAGTACGGGCACAACGAGCAGGATGAGCAGGCGTTCACGCAGCCGCTGCTCGCGGCCATCATCAAAGAACGCCCTACCACGCTGACGCTCTACAAGGAGCGGCTGCTCGCCGAGGGTGTGATCGATCAGGAGAAGAGCGCGTCGATTGACGCGAAGATCAACGCGGCGCTCGATTCGGCGCAGGAGGCGGCGAAGAAGAAGGCCAAGGATCCGACGATTGACCCCGGGAGTTTCCGCTGGGTGGGGATGAACTCGGAGTACTCGCATGAGCCGGTGGAGACGGGTATTCCTCTGGAGACGCTGCGCGAGATCTGCACCGCGATGGGGAGCGTGCCCGAGGGGTTCACAGTCCACCCGCGGCTGGAGAAGTTGCTGGCCGATCGCAAGTCGCTGATCGAGACGGGCCGGGTCTCGCACGCCGACGCGGAGTTGATCGCGATCGGGTCGCTGCTGCTCGAGGGGACGCCGGTGCGGTTGTCCGGGCAGGACAGTCGTCGCGGGACGTTCACGCAGCGTCACGCGGTGATCCGGGACTTTGTGAACGCCAGGCCGCATGTCTCGCTGAACGCGATGCGGGAGTTGGGCGAGTATGGCGTGGGGAAGGAGCCTGGCACGACCGGGAGCGACGGGCGTGCGCGTCAGGCGCAGTTCTGCGTGTGGGATAGCCCTCTGAGCGAGGTTAGCGTGATGGGGTTCGACTATGGCTATAGCCTGGCGGACCCGAACATGCTGGTGATGTGGGAGGCGCAGTTTGGCGACTTCGCCAACGGGGCGCAGGTCATCATCGATCAGTACATAGCGTCCGCGGAGATCAAGTGGGAGCGTTGGAGCGGGTTCACGCTGCTGCTGCCGCATGGCTACGAGGGCGCCGGGCCGGAGCACTCGTCGGCGCGGATGGAGCGGTTCCTGGAGTTGTGCGCGAACGACAACATCCAGGTGGTGTACCCGTCGACGGGGGCGCAGATGTTCCACCTCCTGCGTCGGCAGGTGCGTCGGGCCTTCCGCAAGCCGCTCGTGGTGATGACGCCCAAGAGCATGCTGCGTGAGCCGACGAGCACGATCGAGGAGTTCACCAAAGGCTCCTTCCGCGACGTGATCGATGATGCGACTTTCGGCGCGGCGGACTCGCGGCGCGGCGTGAAGCGTCTCGTCTTCTGCTCGGGCAAGATCTATCACGAACTGGTGGCGCGGCGCGAGGCCACGGGGCGCAAGGACATCGCGTTCGTGCGGGTCGAGCAGTTGTACCCGCTGCACGCGAAGGCGATCGAGTCCATCCTGGCGCTGTATCCGAATACCGCTGAACGCGTGTGGGTGCAGGAAGAGCCGCGGAACGCCGGGGCGTACCTGCACATCGCGGATCGATTCCGGACGCTCTTTGGCGTGGAACTCAAGTACATTGGTCGTGAGGCGAGTTCGACGCCGGCGGTTGGATCGAAGCGGGCGCACAAGTATCAGCAGGAGGACATCCTGCGGTCCGCGGTTGGCGCGGCCCCGGGTGGCAAGGCAGACGCCAAGGCGCCTGCGAACGGGCAGGCGCCCGCGAAGCCCGCGGCCCAGCCTGTGAAGCAGCGCTAGGTGTTGAACATTGACAGTGTGAGCACACGAGGAAAGACATGGACATCGTCATCCCCACAATCGCCGACTCCGTGACCACGGGCGTGATCGCGCGCTGGACCAAGAAGGACGGCGAGTATGCCGATCGCGACGAGACCGTCATCGAACTCGAGACCGACAAAGTGATGATGGAGATCCCTGCCCCCGCGGCAGGCGCGATCACCCAGGTCGCCAAGGTCGGGCAGACGGTGAAGGTCGGCGAAGTGGTGGGGAAGGTGGACGAGTCGGCGGTGAAGCCCGAAAAGGCAGCGGCACCAGCGAAGGCCGAGGTCCAGGCGGAATCGAAGGCCCCGGCGAAGAGCGCGGCGGCAGAGTCCAAGGCCGCGGGCGGGGGCGCCGCGGCGCGTGGTGGATCATCGGGCGCGACGGCTGTTGGCGCACCCGCCGGTGACGACGACATCCGCGCGACGCCGCTCGCGAAGAAGCTGGCGCAGGAGCATGGCGTCGATCTCGCCCGAGTCATCGGCACGGGGGCGGGGCATCGCGTTCGCGAGCAGGACGTGCTCGCCTTTGTGGAAGCGAAACGATCGTCGGCGACGACGAATGGGCACGCGAAGCAGGCGACGGCTTCTGCGGCCGGATCACTCGCGGGTATGACCGGCGATCGGGCCACGAGCCGCGAGCGGATGTCGCCCCTGCGTCAGCGCATCGCGCAGCGACTCGTCGAGGCGCAGCACACCGCGGCGATGCTCACGACCTTCAACGAGTGCGACATGACCGCGGTGATGGACCTCCGCAAGTCGTACAAGGAAGAGTTCGAGAAGAAGCACTCGATCGGCCTTGGGTTCATGGGCTTCTTCGTGCGGGCGTGCGTCGCCGGGCTGAAGGCGTTCCCGCTCGTGAACGCGTCGATCGTGACCGACGAGAGCGGCGCCCCGGCGGTCGAGACGCGAAACTACTGCGACATCGCGGTCGCCGTCTCGACGCCCAAGGGCCTGGTCGTGCCCGTGATCCGCAACTGCGAGCGCAAGTCGCTTGCCGAGATCGAACTCGCGATCAAGGACCTGGCGACGCGAGCGAAGGACGGCAAACTGGGCATCGACGAGATGCAGGGCGGAACATTCACGATCACCAATGGCGGGATCTTCGGCTCGCTCATGAGCACGCCAATCCTCAATCCGCCGCAGTCGGGCATCCTGGGCATGCACGCGATCAAGAACCGGGCGGTCGAGCACCCGGCCGGATCGGGTCAGGTGGCGATCCGCCCGATGATGTACCTCGCGTTGTCGTATGACCACAGAATCATCGACGGGGCGCAGGCCGTGCAGTTCCTGGTGCGCGTGAAGCAGGCGATCGAGGATCCGCAGCGGCTCTTGCTCGAGATCTGAGCCTCTCGTACAGGTCACGCGAACTGGAAATCGTTCTAGCGCATGAGATGGGCGTGGAGCCCACGCGTCGCGGCGCGGAGCATGTCGTACATGAGGTCGAAGCCGCTCTCGCCGCCGTAGTACGGGTCGGGGACGTCGAGTTCCGGGCCGGTCACATCCTTGAGTCTGGGATCGAAGGAACGCATGAGGTGGACGCGATCCTTGGGGGCGCCGCGTGAGAGGAGCGTTCGCCGGTTGGCGTGGTCCATCGCGAGGATGAGATGGAAGCGATCAAAGTCGGCGTGATCGAGCGTTCGCGCGATGTGCGAGAAAGGGAGCGCGTTCTTGATCGCGACGGAGATGGTGCGTGGGTCGGCGTCTTGCCCGACGTGCCAGTCGCCCGTGCCGCAGGAGTCGATGTCGAAGCGGTCGATCGTGCCCTCCTCGTTGGCGTGGTGGATGAAGAGAGCCTTGGCGAGTGGGGAGCGGCAGATATTTCCCAGGCAGACGAAGAGCACGCCGACGGGCTCCTTCGATGGGTGTGTTCCAGACATGCTCATGGCGTGGTTCTTTCTGCGTGAGTACCCCCGGCAGCGAGGCCTGGCTCGAGCGTGGCGACGCGGGCGGCGTGCCAGAAGAGGCGGATGACGCGATCAAGCCCCGCGGCGTCTGGTCGTGTGTGTTGTGCGCACGACTCGGCGAGCGTCTGAATCGCGGAACGATCGGCAATCAGCGAGGCGATGCGGCGGGCGAAGGCCGAGGGGTGCGTGCTGGTGATGTGGAGCGACTCGCGGAGCGGCTGGGGGAGGCCGTCGGGGTTGGCAGAGAGAACGGGTTTGCCGCAGGCGAGCGCGGCGCGGACACACAGCCCGGCTATCGCGTCGTCTTCGATCGTGCCGGCACGGAATCGAGATCCCAGGGCGTGGACGAGGATGTCGCTCTCACCGATGGTCTCGACGAGACCATCGGTGAGGTGCAGCCCACTCTCGATCACGGGGCTGTTCTCGCGGAGGGAGAGCGCTCGGTCGAGATCGGGGGCGGCCTTGGGCATGACGAGCGTCGCGCGAACGCCCGAACTGGAGAGAACCGCGCCCAGAAACAGGAAACTCACGCCATGGAGGCGGTCCTGACGCCCGGCGAGGATACCGATCCGGATGGGGTCGTTGGCGTGGTTCGCACGTGTGTGATCGCGCGGACGGCGGATCGCGTGGTGGCGTGTGAGGTCGAGGGCGGTCGTATCGGCGAGGACGGCGGTGATCGTCTCGGTGTTGTGGGTTCTGGGGCCCGTGACGAGCGCGTGGATCTCGGCGTTCTCCTCGTCGTAGAGCGTGACGAGCGCGCCTCGGAGATCGATCGGAGGGATCGACCAGCCGGTGAGGACGCGCGCGCTGGAACGCCCGTAGAACTGGATGATGTCGTATGTATCCTGCGCTCGCAGCCAGCGGGCGAGGGCTCGTCGCGCCATGGCCGTGGATCCGGCGGGCGTGGGAATGCACGCCGTGATGCTCAGGCCGCAGCGTTGGGCGGTCTCGACACTCGAGCTGCCGCCGAGGACGAGGCACTCGTGATCGGCGGGGACGGTACGGATGATGTTCTCGACGAGGGTGAGGGTGATCTCGGCGGTGGTGTCGTCGTCGCGCGCTCGTGGCGCGAGGACGCCGCGATCGACGGGGAGCGACGGCTCGGGATGGACGACGTGCAGGACTCGCACGGGGGATTATCGCCCCTCGGCGGCGGACTGGTCGACGCGGTGCGTGAAGAAGAGTTGGGCGATGGCCTTGCCGGCCTGCTTGGCGGCGGCGTTCTGGGCGGCGTACAGGTCGGCGCCGGCCTTGGGGACCTCGCGCGTGGAGACCTTGATGGTCGCGGTCACGGGCACGCCCCTCTGGTCGGGCGGCCAGACGCGCGGGTCGGACTCCTTCTCGACGTCGAGCACTTTGGCGCGCATGGCGACGATGGGGGCGAGTTGTTGCCCGTCCTCGGAGAGGGTGAACCGGTCGATGCTGACATAGACGATGATGCGGGCCTGGACGGCCTTGCCGAGATCGACGAGCGGTGTGACGTCGTCGACGCGGTCGCGCGAGGTGACGACGTAGGCCGCCCGGCAGTCGATGACATTCTTGAGATTGGCCTCCTTGAGGAGGAGGTTCTGGGCCTCCTCGGCGATCGCCTGGCGCAGGGCGGCGCGCGGGAGGCGGCTGGAACGATCATCGACGAAGATGAGCGTGGGGAGGTTGGCGTCGAGGGTGTGCTGGGCGGGATAGGTTGGTGGAGGCGAGACGATCATCGCGATGGGCGCGACGATGTTGCACCCCGAGAGGGCGAGCACCGAGCCGGCGAGGGCGGCGGCGAGGGCTCGGGCCGTGCGTGCTTTGGATGTTGCGGGGGGGTGGATCATGGGGTTTTCGCGTCGGCGGCGTCGTTACGGGCGACTCCTTTGAGCCATGGGCTAGTAGTCGATCACGTTGGGTTCCTTGTGCTTGTAGAAGAGCCAGGCGCAGCGATCGGTGAGGCGGGCGAGGAGGGCGCTGCTGACGAATCGGGCGTCGAACTGGTCGGGGCCATAGCCGGGCTTGGTGGGGAAGCGGATCTGGACGAGTTGCTGCCAGGCGACGGCGTCGGGGGCGACAGAGTCGGCCTCGACGACCGAGACGTTGGCCGAGGCCATGCCCGACCACTCGTAGTTGTTCCCCGGCTCGCGGAGGCGGTAGTCGATGATCTCGATGACGATGAGGCGTTGGACGCCGCCGAGGTCCTGGGCGGTCTGGCCATAGGCGGCGGCGATCCAGTTGGGGTTGTCGTACATGTACTTGAGGCTCTGGGGCGGCGGGATGAAGCCCGAGGCGCCCGCGTCGTGATAGAGTCGCTCGGCGACTCGGCCGAGGAGTTCGTTGGCGAGGTCGGGGTACTCGGCCTCGACCATGCGTGGGGCCGAGGCGAGGATGGCGAAGGACTTGCCCTCGAGTCCGCTGTACTTGGGCTCAACGGTGTGCGAGCCGGTGCGTTCCCAGTTGCTGAGCATCCCGCCAAAGAGTGCCCCCGCGCCGCACCCGGGAAGAGAGAGGCATAGTGTCACGAGGGCGGTAAGGGCGAGCGATCGTGTCCATCGAGCGTGGTGCACGCGAACGCCTTGGGCACGGAGAGTGTGGTTCATCTGGGCCTCGTTGGGCGGCCCGGCTTGGGCTCGCCTCGGTCTGGCATTGGGGGCGTGTGGGTGATGGGCGCTTGCGCGCCCTAGGGCCACGTCGCCCACTTGTATCCCCACGCGGCGAGCAGCATCACCAGCCCGAGCGTCAGCACCCGGGTCGTGACGAGTGTACGCCCGACGCGGTAGACGCGCGACCCAGCGGCGGCCGAGTAGGCGCAGACCCAGAAACCGCTGCAGGCGAGGATGGCGAGGACGGCCCCAAATGGCTGGACGACGAAGGACCGCCAGAGGTGCCCGTGGGTAGCCTCGCTGAAGGCGGTGGTCATGCCGCAGGTGGCGCACGGCGCGTCAAAGGCCGCGGCCCACGAGCATTGGGAGAGGCCCAGGGCACGGTGGGTGCCGTGGCCGGCGGGGTCAGGAGGGAGGAAGGCCGCGACGACGAGGGGGGCGAGGAAGGCGAGGGCGACGAGGGCGCAGATCGCTCTCGTCTTTGCGTCGGGCTTGGTGTGGGTGGGGTCCGTCATGGAAACGAACACAGAGGAAACGGAGGGATCACAGAGGAAGACGGAGGATGAGATGGAGAGGGTGCTTTGGTGGGTGGCGGTGGGATGACGCGGAAATCTGGGCGTGCGGTCGGGGCACGAGGACTGAGAACAGTGTCAAAGAGCCCGTCTTACCCGTCCGCGAGGTGCAGGCCACACACGCCCACACTCGGGCCTCTGTGATCCCTCCGTGTCCTCTGTGTTCTGATCTAGCGTTCGCCCGGCCCCTAGTCGAACTTGAAGACGCCCTTGCGATAGCCATAGAGGTAGGCGACGACGGTGGTGAAGAGGAAGAAGAAGATGCGGACGAGCCAGGTGAGGCCCTCGGTGGTGTGGGGGGCGAGGTTGGGGAAGGTGGTGGCCCAGGGATAGAGGAAGATGATCTCGACGTCGAAGACGAGGAAGACCATGGCGATCAGGTAGAAGCGGACGTTGAAGCGCTTGCGGGCGGTGCCGACGGGGTTCATGCCGCTCTCGTAGGTCTGGCCCTTGAGGGCGCCGGGGCGCTTGGGGCCAAGGACGTTGGTGAGGACGAGATTCATGACGGCGAAGCCGACGGCCATCATGACGATGATGATGACCGGGAGGTAGGAGGAGACGGCGTTCTGGGGCATGGAGGAGGGTAGGCGGGCGGGGTTCGGGTTCGTGGTTGGCGCGAGGATTTGGCCATACCTTGGGAGATGCGGATACTGGTCTTTGGACCCTTGGCGAGAGCGGCGGGGGCATCGAGCATCCTGGTTGACGTGGCGAAGGGGGCTTCGCTCGCCGAGGCGCGGGCGAGGTTGACCCAGGCCCGGCCCGAGTTGGCGTCGTTGCTGGCTGCGTGCCGATTCGCCTTGAATCATGCGTTTATCGTGGACGAAGGGATGACCCGTCCTGACGAAGGAGATGAGGTGGCGTTGATTGGGCTGGTGAGCGGGGGGTGACCGCGACGGAGTTTCGGCAACTCTTGGTATCATCACGGCATGAAACCGTCACGGATCTATGAGTATCTCACGAAGTCGCGAGGGCGCATGTTTGAGATGCTGCATCGGCTCACGCCCGAGCAGTATGGACGCGTGCATCCGATCGGGCTGGGGACGATTGGGACGACGCTGGCGCACATGATGAACTCGGAGTGGTACTACATCGAGCGGCTCGAGGGGCGGGAGACGCCGCCGTACTCGGCGTGGCCGATCCAGGACGAGACGCCGCCGGGATTGGACGTGATTGAGACGGAGTGGGGGCGGCGGGCGGAAACGACGAGGACGGCGCTGGCCGCGCCGCGCGACTGGACGGGCGTGGTGTCGTATGTCACGGTCCCCGACGAGAAGGGCGTGCGGAAGCGTGTCACGGCCACGGCGGGGGACATCGCGTCGCAACTGGTTCTACACGAGGTCCATCACCGGGCGCAGGTGATGGCGATGGTGCGACTGCTCAACGTGCCGGGGGTGCGGATCGAGGACCTCGACTTCAACTCGATGATGTACACGATCGAGGAGGAGCACGCGGGGTGAACAATGGCCAGATGGACACATGTCCAAAAGGCCAAGTTGAGAACTGAGTGCATGGCGCTCCGGAGGAACCGGGGCCTCGTTCTCTTTGGTCATTTGGCCATTTGGCCATTTCCCGCTTTAGCGGGCGTACTCGATG
The DNA here is from genome assembly GCA_016699835.1 of Phycisphaerales bacterium. Classification (NCBI taxonomy): domain Bacteria; kingdom Pseudomonadati; phylum Planctomycetota; class Phycisphaerae; order Phycisphaerales; species Phycisphaerales bacterium. Next base: position 701,940 of record CP064987.1, on the reverse strand, counting down.
GCCCTTGTCTCGCGGAGGACGGTGACGCGGATCTCGCCGGGGAAGGTGAGTTCCTCGCTGACGCGCTTGGCGATGGAGTGGGCGATGAGGAAGGCCTCGTCGTCGGGGACTTTCGCGGCGTCGACCATGACGCGGACTTCTCGGCCGGCCTGGATCGCATAGGCCTCGGTGACGCCCTTGTGGGAGAGGGCGATGTCCTGGAGTTCGTTGAGGCGTTGGACGTACTTCTCCATGCTCTCGCGGCGGGCTCCGGGGCGGGCGGAACTGATGGCGTCGGCGGCCATGATGATGGGGGTGTAGAAACTGGTGGAGGGGATGTCGGCGTGGTGCCCGCCGATGACGTTGAGGATGGGTTCCTTCTCGCCGTACTGGCGGGCGAAGTCCATGCCGATCTTGGGGTGGCCCCCCTCCATCTCGTGGTCCATGGCCTTGCCGATGTCGTGGAGGAATCCGGCGCGGCGGGCGATGGTGCCGTCGAGCCCGAGTTGGTCGGCGATGATCTGGCTGAGGAAGGCGACCTCGATGGAGTGGCGGAGGACATTCTGGGCGTAACTGGTGCGGAAGTGGAGTTTGCCCATGGCCTCGATGACCTTGGGGTGGAGGCCGCGGAGGTTGACCTCGAGGGCGGCGTCCTTGCCGGCTTTCAGGATGCGGTCGTTGATCTCGCTCCTGGTCTTCTCGACGACCTCCTCGATGCGGGCCGGGTGCATGCGGCCGTCGGCGATGAGTTTCTCGAGGGACTCGACGGCGATGGCCTGGCGGACCTTGTCGAAGCAGGAGACGACGATGACGCCGGGGGTGTCGTCGACGATGATGTCGACGCCTGTGGCCTTCTCGATGGCGCGGATGTTTCGGCCCTCGCGCCCGATGATTCGGCCCTTCATGTCGTCGCTGGGGATGGCGACGCTGCGGACGGTGCTCTCGCTTGTGTGCTCGGTGGCGAAGCGCTGGATCGCCATGAGGGTGATCTCGCGGGCCTTGTCCTTGGCCTCGTGCTCGGCGTCCTCGGTGATCTTGCGGACGACCTTGGCGACCTCGTGGCGGTTTTCTTCCTCGACGCGGGCCATGAGTTGCTCGCGGGCCTGGTCGCGGGAGAGGCCGCTGACCTCGTGGAGTTTCTGGGTCTGCTGCTTGATGATGGCGTCGAGTTCCTCGTCGCGTTCGGCGAGGCGTGTTTCCCTGGCCTTGAGGGCGTCGGCGGCCTTGGTGTTGGCCTGCTCGCGCGAGGCGAGTTGGTCGTCGCGCCGGTCGAGGAGGTCCTCGCGTTTGGCGAGACGCTTCTCGTTCTCGCGGATCTCGGCCCTCTTTGTCTCGGCCTCGGCGTCGAGTTTTTCCTTGCGGTCCAGGGCGTCACGCTCGGCGTCGACGCGGATGCGTTCGGCCTGGACCTTGGCCTCGGACTCGGCCTTCTCGACGATGGACTTGGCGTCCTGCTCGGCCTTGGCGAGTTTCCCGGCGGCGGCCTTCTTGGCGAAGACGCTGCCGGCGAGGACGCCGATCACGAGACAGACCAGCGCGACAATGGCGATCACGATGTCGGCGACGGCAAGGGTGGTGTAGGGCATGCCAGGCTCCCGGGGTCAAACGGCGTGATGTCCCGACGCGTGGCATGAGCCGCCGCGAGCGGGAAGGAACGGCCGCAAGGGGAGGACCTGGGGACTAGACCGTGCGCGCAACGCCTCCACGGCGGACGTGATCGCGTGTGAGGCGAACGTCCGTCGGATCCGGACCGGCTGTGGCAAGCGTGTGGCGCGGCGGAGGCGCCGTTTCGCGGGCCATGCGGAACTCCTGAGACGAAGACTCGTGGCTCATGCCTCGACTGTCGGCCTTTCATGGCCTTGCCGAGACGTGCGTCACGTTCGAACGGTTCTGTCCTTGTCCGGCCTGCTCGTGCGTGCGAGTCGTGCCGGGGACCTTCCTTGCGACGAATGCGTTTCGCAGGCCGAGGAAGATCCACGGCTTGCGAACCGCGATTCGCAGGCTATGGTACACGCCCCAGATTGCCGGGGTTCGCCGATGCTGGTGCCCCGCAGCCCGAGGACTTCACCTTGCATACACCAAACATTCGGACGCTGCTGTTGATCGCCATGGTGGTCTTGGCGAGCACCCTGGGCGCGTGCCAGTCGCAACCTCGAGTGGATCCGACGCTGCTACGGATCGTTCCACTCACCGAGGGGATCGACGCTCGGATCGGGCTGGATGTGGAAGTCCGGAACCTGCGCGGGATCGTGCAGGTGGTTGAAGTTCCTGGGTCGGTCGAGGCTCTGGTGCGGGTGCGAGGGTATGGTCGGACGGGCGAGTCCAGGCCTGGCGAGGCGGTGATCCTACTGCGCGAGGGGCGGCCCACTCTGAACATCGAGGCACGGGGCTCGCCGCTTGACCCCACGCCGACGCAGATTCTCGTCGAGATTCCCAAGGTCCAGGGCGTCCGCGTGGTGAACTCCGGTGGGAGCGTGTATGTCTATGGCGGGGCTGGACCGATCGCCGTGACGAATGATGTCTATGGCACGATCCGGGCGGATGGATCGGGTGGGACCGGGGGCGACGTGCGGGTGTATCTCACGCGCGGCGTCGTCGGTGACATCTCGATCTTGAACGGCGTGGGCGACGTGAGCCTGACGCTTCCGTCGTCGTCTTCGCTGGCGTTTGATGTCGAGACGCTCGAGGGGCGGGTCGAGGTCAACTCGGAGATAAAACCTTCGCGCGTGGTCTCGACGGGCAACTCGTGGCACGGCGTGACGCATCTGGGTGAGGCGAACGCGCTGATCCGGACGACGCGTGGCGAGGCGCGGGTCTCGCTCCTGCGCGAGGTTCGAATGCCACAGCCGATGCTGCGATGAAGGAGTTGTTTAGGCCGCGAGCGAGTCGCCGTGCTGGATGAGCATGGCGTATCGCATGATCTGGCTGACGACGAAGTCGCGGTGGGCGGTGTGGAAACTGAAGTCGAAGGCTCCGCCGATGTAGACGTTCTGCTCGCTGTCGAGGTGGGTGTGGGCGATGCGAACGGTGATACCCAGGGGCGCGGGGATCGTCGGGGTGAGATCGACGCGCATCCAGATGAGTTTGCTGCGGTCGACGGCGGAGGTCTCGGACTTGTCGACGAGGAGACCGACGCCGCCGCCACCGAGGTTGATGAGGTGCGCGGTATAGGGCGGGGCGACCTCGGGGAGGACGAGTTCGCGCGGCTGGGTCTCGGGGGAGACTCGGCCCGACTCCATGTCGAGGATCATGGCCTTGTTGGCGACCTCGGCGGCGACGATGCTTGTGGGATCGAGCAGAGGCCAGCAGGTGACCTTGGGGAGGCTGAGTTCGACGGTGGAGACGCGGTAGAAGTCGCGTCGTCGGCATCGCTCGACGGTCTCGGGCATCTGGAGCGCCATCGCGGCCTGCGGGAGGCGGAGGTTGTCGTTGACGATCTTGGTCCGGAACATCCAGCGGTTCTGCCCGATGGACATGACGCCGATGAGCGGCGTGCCCGCGGCGAAGGAGAGTGGCTGGCCGGCGGCGGTGGGGCGCTCGACGATGATGCTGTTGGTGGTGACGTCGAAGATGCGGACGCGCAGGACGAGGTCTGAGCCTTTGCGCGAGGACTCGGCGGTGCGGTCGACGGAGATCTCGATGCCACCGCCTCGTTCCTTGATCTGGTCGAGACAGTCGCGCCAACGTTCGGTGCGCGATCGATTCGCGGGCATGGAGCCTCCTCCGGCTCTAGAAAGTGTGCGTGAGCCGAGGGGAGGTATCGACGGATCGTGAAGTCCCCTTCAGGGGGCATGGTTGGAAATCGAGGTTCTGTGGCCGATAACCGGCGTCACGAGCCGCGAGGCGACGAGGTCATGGCGTCGATGCGGATAAGGGCTTGCTCGGCGAGCGCGTGGTCGTCGCGCGTGGCGCCATGGCCGAACCAGGCTTTGGCACAGACGTCGAGGACTCGCCCGGCCTCGAGGGCGAGTGTCTGGTCGGTGGTCCCGAGTCGTCGTGTGAGACTCCAGGCGGAGTCCCAGGATTCCTTCATGAATCCTCGGCGTTCGAGCAGTCGCAGGAGGCGGGTGTAGAGGCGTGCTTCGGGACCATGGCCAGCAGGGGCGAGGCGGCGGCGCCGGCCTTGGAGCCGCCGGACCATTGTGCGCCAGAGCCACCATGCGATCACGCCGGCGAGGAGCGTGGCAACACCAAGAACGATGCCGAGGCCCCATGAGCCCAGGCTGGAGAGATAATCGGAGATCGACGTGAGCCATCGGCCGAGGAAGCCGCCGCGGGTGAGGAGGCGCTGGCGTGTGGTCTGGTCGAAGCCGACGAATCCTGTGGCCCACCAGGTGTTGAGCCCGTCGAGCCAGCGATCGAAGGCGGCGAGGACGCGTCCCTTGGGTTGGAGGATGTCGGCGAGGGTGGTTGTGGGCGTGGCGTCGAGGGTGGCCCAGGTGTCCTGACCAATGCGGACCTCGACCCAGGCGTGGGCGTTGGACTCGCGGACGACGAAGGCGTTGTTCGCGGGGTTGCGCTCGGAGACGAGATAGCCCGCGATGACGCGTGATTCGATCCCGGCGCTCCGGCAGAGTGCCGCGAGGGCGGAGGCGAAGTACTCGCAATGGCCTGTGCGATCGCCGAGCACGAACCACTCGATCGGGTCAACGCCCGAGGGCGGGGCGAGAATGTTGAGGGTGTATGAGCCAGAGGCCTTGAGTTCGGATTCGATGGCGCGGGCGGCTGCCAGATCCTGATCGACGTGGCGGGTGAGCGGGTTCGGGTCGAGGGCGGCGCGAGCGAGCATGCTACTTGCCGTGTCATAAAGACGAGCGAACTGGTCGGGAAGGACGCGGCGGCTCCAATCGCCTGACGAGAATGGCTGGGCGATCTCGCACTCGACGCTGTAGCGGATGCTCCCGGCGTCGCCGGCGATGGTGAGGGCGCCGGTGCGTGCGTCGAGGTGGGCATTGAGGCCGGGCTGAGGCGTGCTGAGGCTCAGGGGACGCCAGAGAGAGAAGGCCGCGCGGGACTCCTGGGTGGAGGCGCGCGCGAGGATCTCGACGGTCGCGTGTCGAGCGAAGGGTGGCGGCTCGTGCTCGCCGAGAAATGACGCATCGCGGAGTCGCGAGACGACGTTGGGAATGAGCGGGACGGGGAGTGAGGGCTGGTTGGAGGCGCGCCAGGCTCCGCAGGAGTACGTGTCGAGGACGGCCCCGCGGAGGTAGATCTCTCCCAGTGCGCCGCTGAGGTCCTCGATGATGCCGTCGGCGCGGACGTTGGCCTCCATGACGATGCTCTGGCTCTGGGAGATGAGCCCCGCCTGGCCGAGTTTCACGGTGTCGGTGAATCGTGAGACTCGTCCGCGTGAGAGGGCGCCGAGGCCGCTCATGCCCAGTCCTCGAGGGAGCGTGACAAAGACCGCGAGACTGATGAGAAGGCTGGCGAGGATGATGGTCCAGGCGATGGCGTGGAGGTCTCGACGGGGCGTGCCGGTTGTGGTGTGTGCCGTTGGGTGTGTCTCGGTGAGGCGGCACTGCACGGTCGCGGTGTAGACCTGGAGCAGGATGACGGAGTACACGAATGCGGGGACGGAGAGGACCATGAGGCCCCAGACGGCGAACGCGACGCTGTTGACCATCGAGCCGATGTCGAGGAAGAGGGAGATGCTGAGGATCTGGGCGAAGTCCACGGGCTGGCGTCGGTCCCAGCACTTGAGGACGATGATGGCGGCGAGGAAGCCGGAGAAGGGAGAGACTCGGATCGCCTGCAACTGCCACATGCTGAAGGCGGCCCAGAGGACGATGAGCGAGAGGATGACGCCGACGGCCCATCGTGGGAGGCCGCGACCTGGACGGGATTCGGTGAAGAACCATCCGGCAACGGCGAGGGTCACGGCGAGAAACCCGCGGACCATCGAGGCCTCGGCGGCGGCGTAGGTGAGGAGGCTGAGGATTACCACCGCGAGCACGGCGAACTTGAATCGGGCGGTCATGGAGTGCGCGGCGGTTGCCATCACGCGGACCTCCCGAATCGGAATCGGCGCGTGATGCCTCGGAGCCACGCGGGGAATGAACGCATTGATCGCACGGGATGCGTGGGTGGAGGCGATGGGGCGTTGGCCCAACCAGGCACCTCGAGGGCGTCGTTCGAGGTGGGGTCGATGGTCGGGAATCTCGTGTGGCGCGTTGGTGAGATCCAGAGGACGTGATCGGTTGGCGCGGGGTGGATTCGGGTTACGGTTTGATTGTCTTTGAGTGACTCGTATCGGGCGAGGACGTCGTAGAGGCGTTCGGCGTGGGGCACACCGGTGTTGGGCGGAACGATCGCGCCGTGTGGGCCAACGGGGACGGTCAGTCCCACGCGGTAGCCTTGTTTCGAGGCGCGATCGATGACGCCTGCGGCGAGGCTGAGCGAGCGTTGTGTGTCGGGCGATTCGCCGGTGGGGTCAAGACCTATCCAGAGGATCGGCGTGCGGTCGGCGAGAGTCTCGCGGACGACGGGGCGATCGAGTCGTGCGGTGGCGCGCCAGGCGATGCGGCGTGTGCCCTCGCCGGGGCGGAGGTCTCGGAGGGAGAAGAACTCGTCGCCCTGTCCTCGGCGTCGCATGGGTTGTTGGCCGATGGGCCTTGGGGCGCCTGCATCGTCGAGAATGTCGGCACGGACGGGCGCGATCCAGGGGCGGATGACGATGCCGACGTGCTGCTCGAAGACGATGCTCTTGCGCATCAGGCCGAAGGGGAAGGTGGAGGCGACTCGAACGCGATGGAGCGTGGAGGAGCCGGCGATCCACGTGTCGGCGAGGACGGTGACGCGAGCCGATCGTCTCGGGCCGAGGTGTTCGACGAGCGTGGGCTTTGGGGCGATCAGGTTCGTCGGCGTTGAGCCTTCGGCCTCGACAACGAGGGCGAAACAAGGGAAGAGTCGGCTCCGATTGGTGAGCGAGGCGCGAACGTGGAGCGGCTGGCCGGCGTGGACGGGATCGATCGGCTCAACGGAGAGTTCGAGGCCCATGAGCCCGCCGCCGCTCACGATCCCTGAAACAAGGATGCCGGCGACGGCGATGCCGAATGCCCAGAAGAGGAGGTTATTCTGAGAGTTAATGGCGCCGAGGAGGAGGAGGAACGTGATGCCGACGTAGAGGACGCCGGCGGGTCTGGGGAGATACCGCCGGGCGACGGGGATCGCAAGACCTGGGCGGTGTGTGGTTCGCACGGGGCACTCCGGTCGACGCCTCGCACTCGATAGGCGGGCGTGCCGCGGACATTGTTCGCGTAGAAGGGCGTGCCGGGTTCAGGGAGTCCTCGCGCGACGCCTATTCGAGCCAGTCCTTGGCCTTGAGGCGCTGGGGGACATATTCCTCAGTGACGAAGGAGATGCCCCGCTGCACGAGGGATTCGACTTCCATCTTGAACCCGTTTCGGAGCATGAGGTCGATTTCTTTCTGCCATCCCTTGTGCTCCTGGAACCAGGGATAGGCGGCGATTTCTTTCGCCCTCTTGATGTCGTTGTCGGAGAGGTCGATCTTGACGGCGTCGGGGAGGTTGCACTCTTTGTAGTCCTTGGCGCGGATGCCCAGGAACTTGGCGTCGGGGATGGCGAGGCGCGTGGACTCGAAGGCGAGGGAGATGGAGCCTTGCTTGATAACCGAGTAGATGTAGTGCCCCCAGGGGTCGCAATCGAGGACGCAGATGATGGGAAGTTTGAGTTCCTGATTGAACCTCTGGAGGAGCCGACGGACGCCTCGAGGTGGTTGCCCGCCGCCATGGGTCAGGATGCAGTTGTTCTTCTCCCAGAAGCGATCTTCGTTGAAACGATTCCAGACTGTGCCCTTCTCGACGTGGAGGACGAACTTGGCTTCGCACTTTTGGAACTCGAAGACGTCTGGCTCGACGATGCTGGGGATGCCGTGGCCGCCTCGGCCGGAAGCGCGGCAGTCGATGCGATCGCCGCCGTCGATGATGGTGATGTTTCCCGCCATGACGCCGCGATTCTCGGCGAAGATGTGGAGTTCTTCGCGCAAGGCGCCGAGTGAGACCTCGAGATCTTCGAGGATCGGGTCGCTCTCCTCCTGGGTGTCGAAGGTGTTCTCTCTGGTGCCGGCCACGGTGTGCTTGGCGGCATAGAAGAGCGATCGAAGGCTGGAGGTCTTGTCGGTCTCGATGAGGTCCTTGATATTGCTCGCGTGGAGCAGGGTCTGCATGAACTGCTTGGCCTGGTTGAGGTTGAAGAGTTCACGCTGGGCGGTGGCGTCGCCCATCTCCAGGATTCGCTTCTTCCGGTTCCAGTTGGTGTTCGAGCGAGTTCGCAGGGGGATCTCGAGCGTAGGGTCTTTGCCCTTGAACGTGCGGCCGGCGACGTCGTCAGCGAAAGAGACGATCTTCGAGAGGGTCTTGGCGTCCCGGTCCTTGATCTGTCCTGAACGGGTGTTCTTTGTTGTTGGAGTTTTTGCAGGTTTGCGGGCCATTCCGTTGGCTCTCCGGGGGTGGGTCGTGGCTGGAGAAGGTTAGACCGAATGACCGAGACTCGATCGTAGTTCGAACGAGACTCACTTTCGGCCAAGAAAGAAGTAGATGACAAGTCCAGCCACGGGCAAGAGGAGGATGAGGAGAAGCCAAAGGAACTTCGAGCCGAGGGGCTTTGATGAAGTCAGGATTTCGAAGGCCGCGATAACGAAGAGGACGAGATGTGCAGCGAGCAGGATTTCTTTCAGCATGGCGGTTTCCTTGCCGGTGGAGGCATCCTCGACATATTGAGACGGCCGTTACTCGTGGCCTGACCTCGACTCTTGGGCCTTGCAGAGCGCCGCCAAGGCTCGCTCCAGGCACGAGAGTTCCTCGGCGTTCAACTCATTGATGCCTGGGACATGCACACGCAAGGATTTGAGGAGCGACCGACGGATTCGGGCGCCCTCGTGGGTGAGCGTGAGATGCTTTACCCTACGATCGGTGGTCCCCTCGACGCGGGCGACGAGGCCCCGCTCTTCGAGTCGATTGACGACGCCCGTGATGTTGGACGGATCGCAGGAGAGGCACTGGGCCATGCCTCGCATCGGTGTCGGGACCTCGAGGGACATGATCGCCTTGGCCTGCACGGCGGTGAGTTCGTGGCGTTCGGCGGCCGTGAAAAAGTGAATCCTTAGTCGTTCCAGATACTCAAAGAGGAGCGTGACGACACGTTCGCGTTGTGGCGCGGGGCGTGTGTTGGTGCGGCGGGATGGTGTGTTTGAAACACGCACGGGCGAGCGTAGGCGAGATACTTGATTGCATCAACTATTCGGTGTACGCTTGCCGCGCCCGGCGGCGAGTGCGGCCTGCGGCGAAGGTTCGAAGGAGTGTCCATGAAAGCGAAATCCGTCATTGCGGGCGTCGCGTTGGTCTGCGCCGTCCTCCTGGTCGGCGGCGTGTTGTACCTGGTGAAGCAGGCGCGGACGCCGAAGGCCGAGGCCTCGGGCCCGCCACCGGTCGCGGTGGGGGTGGAGGAATCCAGGGAAGAGATGTACCAGCCCCAGGGACGCCTGGTGGGCACGGTCGTCGGCAAGCGGACGGTCATGCTCGCCAACGAGGTCGTCGGCGTGATCACCCACGTTGGATATGAGTCGGGGGAGAGTGTTGACGCCGGGCAGGTGCTGCTGACGCTCGACGACACGACCGAGCGAGCAGACCTGGCGGCAGCGGTGGCGGCGAAGCGGCTCTCTGACGCGGCGATCGAGGTCGCTCAGGCGAACGTCGTCGTTGCCCAGGCCGACGTGGAGTTCGCGCAGTCCAACTATGACCGGTATCGGGACGCGAAGGCGGATTCGGTGCCGCAGACGGATGTCGATCGTGCCCGAACGGATCTGGAGCGTGCTCTCGCCACGCTGGCGAGGCAGCGCTCGGTGGTGGAGCAGGCGCGTGCCGAGAGCGATCAGGCGCAGGCCCGAGTGCACCAGATTGAGACGATCATTGCGAAGAAGACGATCCGGGCGCCGTTCAAGGCTCGCGTGGGCATGCGCTCGATGGACGAGGGGCAGTATCTCGCCGAGGGGACGCAGATCGTGGACCTCACGGAACTGTCGGACACGATCTATATCGATTTCGCCGTGCCCCAGGAGTATGTCGGGCTGGTGAAGCCGGGGACGACGGTGACGGCTCGATCGAACATCATCGGTGCCGGCGACAGGAACACGGCCCAGATCGAGGTCCTCGCGATGAACGCGACCGTGAACCCGACGACGCGGAACGTGCGAGTGCGCACGAGTGTGCCCAACCCGGGCTTTGTGCTCAAGCCGGGCATGGCGGTTGATGTCGAGGTGCCCATTGGGCCGGCGCAGCCTAGCGTGACGATCCCCGCGACGGCGTTGCGACATGGGGCGTTCGGCGATCATGTGTTCGTGCTCGAGTCGCCGCCGCCTGTGGGCGGTCCTGGTGGGGACGCGCCGCCGGGCATGCCCATAAGCATGAAGGCGACCATGCGGATGGTGAAGGTGGGGACGAATCTCGGCGATCGTTACATTATCGAATCGGGATTGAAGGCCGGGGAAAGGATCGCGGCGGAGGGGTCGTTCAAGTTGTACGACGGGGCCACAGCCTTGGACATGTCCGCCATGCCACCAGCACCCGGTGGAGGTCCTAGTGGCGGACCAGATGGCGGCACATCCGGCGAGGCACCAGACCATGGCGCACCAGGAACATCCGATGGACCGGTCGAGACTCCCGCACCAAAGAAGGATGAGTCCGACGCAAACGCGGGCTAATCCAGACACGCGTCGATCGTACGAACACCCGCAATCTTGAGTGGCCAGGCCACGCAGCACACCATGAAGTCATTCACCGACATTTTCATCAAGAAGCCGGTGCTCGCGATCGTCGTGAACCTGATCATCCTGGGGATGGGGTGGCGAGCGATCTCGAGCCTTCCGGTCCGTCAGTATCCACGCCTCGAATCCAGCGCCATCATCATCACGACGGCGTACATCGGCGCGAGCGCCGAGACGGTCCGCGGATTCCTCACGACCCCAATCGAGAATGCCGTCTCGGCGATCGACGGGATCGACTACATCGAGTCGAGCAGCACCGCGGGGATCAGCATGATCACGGTGCACCTTCGCCTCAACCACTCGAGCACCGACGCGCTCGCGGAGATCTCGGCCCGGCTCAATCAGGTGCGGAGCGAACTCCCCGCGGAGTCCGAGTCGCCCGCGATCCAGATCCAGAGGACGGACAAGCCCTACGCGACGTTCTACATCAGCATGACGACCGACACGCTGACGCTGTCGCAGATGAACGACTACATGGTGCGCGAGTTGCAGCCCGAGTTGCAGTCGATTCCCGGCGTGCAGCGCGTGGGGATCGAGGGCCCGCGCACGCTCGCGATGCGCATCTGGCTGGACTCGAACAAACTCGACGCCTTCGACGTGACGCCGTCGGAGGTCGCGCTCGCCCTGCAGCGGAACAACTTTGTCGCCACGGTCGGGCGAAGCAAGGGCCCCGAGACGCAGATCGACCTGATGACCGATACCGATCTTCGCGGCGAGCAGGCCTTCCGCGATCTGATCGTTCGCGAGCGAGAGGGCACGTTCGTCCGTCTGGGTGACGTGGCACGCGTGGAACTGGGGAGCGAAGAGGCTACAGGACAAGCCGGGTTCAATGGCTCGCCCGCGATCTGGTTCAGTGTGTGGCCGCTCCCCAGCGCGAACGAACTCGACGTCGCAGCAGCGCTCAAGGAGAAGATCGCGCAGATCAAGCCCACGCTCGCCAAGGGCGTGAACATGACGCTCGCGTTCGACGGCACGTACTACATGGACCACGCGATCGATGGGATCATCCAGACGCTGATCGAGACGGTGGCGATCGTGGGGCTGGTGGTCTTCCTGTTCATGGGCTCGGTACGGACGGTGCTCGTGCCGATGGTCGCGATGCCCGTTTCGCTCATCGGCGCGTGCCTCGCGATGATGCTCATGGGGTTCTCGCTAAACCTCCTGACGATCCTCGCGATCGTGCTGGCCGTGGGGCTGGTGGTGGACGACGCGATCGTCGTCGTGGAGAACGTCGAGCGTCACATGCACGAGGGCAAGTCGGCGATGGAGTCGGCGCTCATCGGGGCGCGGGAACTCTTCGCGCCGATTGTCTCCATGACGATCACGCTCGCGACGGTGTACGCCCCGATCGGGTTCCAGGGCGGGCTCACCGGGATGCTCTTTCGCGAGTTCGCGTTCACGCTCGCGGCCGCCGTGATCATCTCGGGGATCGTCGCGGTCACGCTCTCGCCGGTGATGAGCGCTTGGATGGTCCCGGCGGAAGGTCGGCAGAGTCGCTTCCAACGGTTCATCAACGGGCAGTTCGACGGAATCCGGCGATTCTATGGGCACGTGCTCGAGTTCGTGATGACGTTCCGCTGGTTCGTGGTCGCGAGTGCCGTGCTTGTGACGGCTGCGGCCCCGGTGCTGTACGCGGGCTCCAAGACCGAACTCGCGCCGACCGAGGACGAGGGAGTGATCTTCTGTTTCATCCAGTCGGCTCCTGATGCCTCGCTGAAGTACTCGTTGAAGGGGATCAAGCAGGTCGCCGACGCATTCGACACCGTTCCCGAGAAGAAGTTCTCGTTCCAGGTGCTCATGAATCCCTCGATGGGCTTCGCCGGTATCCAGGTGCAGGACTGGGAGAATCGCGATCGCACGACCGAGGAGATCATCAACGGCGACCCGGCTATGCATGGCGGCGACGGTCTTTTCGCGAAAGTCTTCAGTGTTGCGGGGATTCAGGCGTTCCCTCAACGCCCGCCGCCGCTCCCGGGGGCGGGCCAGTTCGACGTCGAGTTGGTCGTGACGAGCACGAGTTCGGCCGAAGAGATGGCGGCGTACGCGGGGCAACTGGTCGGGGCGGCGTTCGGCTCGGGGAAGTTCCAGTACGCGGACAGCGATCTGAAGATTGATCTGCCGCAGACACGCATCATCATCGATCGCGAGAAGGTCGCCGACGCGGGGCTTGACCTCGCGAGTGTGGGGCGTGATCTCGCGGTCCTGCTCTCCGGTGGATACACGAATCGGTTCAACTACCAGGGGCGCAGTTACAAGGTGATTCCGCAGGTTGAGGATGCCGCCCGCGCGACACCTGATCAGATTCTCGACCTCAAGATTCGCACGCCCGACGGCGGCTTGGTCCGCGCGTCGTCGTTCGTCACGCTGGAGACGGTGGCCGCGCCTCGAGCGCTCACTCGGTTCCAGCAGCGAAACAGTTTCAAGGTCTTCGGCGGAGCCGCCCCGGGCGTCACCAAAGCCGAAGCACTCACCGCGCTCGAGAACGCCGCGAGGGGCATTCTTCCGGCAGGTTACTCGATCGACTACGCCGGTGAGAGCCGGCAGATCCGCAAGGAATCGTCCTCGCTCGTTGGGACGCTGGGGCTGGCGCTCGCCCTTATCTACCTTGTTCTCGCGGCCCAGTTCGGGAGTTTCCGCGATCCGTTGATCGTGCTTCTCGGCTCGGTGCCGCTCGCGATCACGGGGGCGCTCATCTTCACCTACATGGGCCTCACCACAATCAACATCTATTCGCAGGTCGGGCTGATCACGCTCGTGGGGCTGGTCGCGAAGAACGGCATCCTCATCGTCGAGTTCGCGAATCACCTGCAATCGATGGGTCTCGACAAGTACGCCGCCGTCAAGCAGGCAGCCGCGACGCGACTCCGCCCGATCCTGATGACCTCGGCGGCGACGGTCTTCGGGCACTTCCCGCTGGTGATCGTCTCGGGCGCGGGCGCCGAGGCGAGGAACAGCATCGGCACGGTGCTCGTGACGGGCATGACGATCTCGACGCTCTTCACGCTCTTTGTCGTGCCCTGCATCTACACAATTCTTGCGGGCTCGCACAAGCACGCGGCGAATACGTTTGAGTCAGCCAATGCGCATCCCGAGGCGCCATCGAATGGTGTGGCGAGCGGAGCGCGTGCCGTCACCGTCTGAGGTCTGCGATCAGGTGCTCGACTTCGACTGGAGATAGTCAAGCGCCGCCGAGGCCACGGGGGCATAGACCGAGGCCGGGCCGCCGCCCATCATCACGGCGACGCCGACGGCTTCCATGATTTCCTCGGGGGATGCCCCCGCGTGCAGCGACTTCTCGACGTGCAGATAGATGCACGGCTCGCAGCGGACGGCGACTCCGATGGCCACGGCGATCAGTTCCTTGTGCTTCACGCTGAGCGTCCCCTCCTTCATGAGCCCTATGAAGAGCGGCGCGAACGATTTACTGATGTCCGGGGCGCGGGTCTTCAACGCTCCGTTGGCCTTGGGCCAGTTCTCGTAGAAGTGGGCGGGGTCGGGGATCATGGCGTCTCCGTGATGGTGTGATGGTGAGTGGCGACGAGAAGACTCGGTGCGGTCAGTTGTGGCACGAGCCGCAGCACTCGCTGGCGCCGTTGCACGACGCGGACGCGCCACGGTTCCAGGGCATCGTGCCGATGAGAGACGCCATGGGGCACATGCCGCTAGACCCGGCGAAGACCAAGCCCGCGCCGATGATGGCGGGAAGGACCAAGAAGGCTTCGTGGACGAGGTATCCAAGCGCGAGCCCGACTAGCACGACGACGCCGATGAAGGCTTGGGTCTGTCGCATCACGCCGGCAGAGTGGCTAACGGTGGCTGGCTTGGGCTTGTTCGGGGTTTCCAAGGCGGACGGACGGGACGTGACGGTGGACATGTCTTGATTCTCCATGCGTACGGCGGTCTGAAACAGATGCGCCCTAAGAGTGAGAGGCGGTCAGTGCCCGCGGGGTTCCCGGTGCGGAACATCGCGTGACTCGGCCGCATTCTCACGCGGCAAAGTGCGGCTGGAGTCGTTGCAGGATGACTGCCTTGGGGACGAACCCGGCCCACGCGTCCACGACTCGTCCGCCCGAGACGATCGCCAGGGCGGGGATGCTCGAGACCCGGAAGGCAGCGGCGAGGCTTGGGTGCTCGTCCACGTTCACCATGGCGATCCGCGCTTTCCCGGCGAGTTCGGGCGCGAGACGCTGCAACTCTGGCTTGAGCATCTTGCAGGGCGGGCACCACTCGGCCCAGAAGTCCACGAGCACGGGCACGCTGGAGTTCAAGACGTCCTGCTCAAAGGTATCTGGAGTCGGTGTGAGGATGGCGTGGTCTGTGGTATTCATGTTCGTCTCCGTGGATCGGTGTGCGTGGCGTGAGTTACAGGCCACGTTCAAAGGCCGGGAGGTGGTGGTCGCGTGACGCGGCCTGGAGACCCAGGAACGCCTGGCGGATGTCGGGCTCCTTGATCGTGGGGATGAGTGTGTCATAGAGGGCGATGTTGTCGCGCTCGGCCTGGGCCGCGGCTCGCTTGCACTCGCGGAGCGTCGAGGCGACATCGGGGATGTCAAGCGCACCGGCCTGGGGCACGGGCACGCCATGGCGTTCCATGAGTGCGACGACAACGCTCTGGTGCTGGCGTTCGGCGCGGACGATGTTCGAGAAGGGGCGGACTTGGCCGTGGACTTCCATCACCGCGGTGTAGAACGCCTCGGAGCGTCGTTCGTCCTCGAGAGCGGCACGCAGGGCGTCGGCGATGGCGGGGCTGACCGCGCTGGATTCACCCGCGGGCATGGCGACCATGCAGCAACCGCGAGTCTCGGTCATCGTCGCGGTGGGGGCCGGCTTGTGGCTGGCGCATGCCGCGAGAACGAGGGGGACGGACACGATGGTCATGAGCGTGGACTTCATCTGGGTTCTCCTGTGTGGTGTCACACTCTTGGAGGCGAAGGGCGTCCGCGTGGTTCCCGATGAAGTCGTTCGATCTGTGTACTGGGCACGTGTCTCAATATCAATCGGCCTCGACGCCTGCACCATGCCCCTGGACGTTCTTGTAGAGCATCCAGTAGACCAGTGGTATCACAAAGAGCGTGAAGATTGTGGAAGCGATGAGGCCGAAGATGAGCGACCACGCGAGACCCGAGAAGATCGGATCGATCGTGATCGGGATCGCCGAGAGCATCGCCGCCGCCACGACGAGGAGGATGGGGCGAAGGCGCACGGCTCCGGCCTCGAGGACGGCATCGAGGAACGGCCTGCCGCGCCGGATCGAGAGATGGATGAAGTCCACGAGGATGATGGACTGTCGCGTGACGATCCCCGAGAGGGCGATCATGCCGATCATGGCGGTGGCGGTGAAGAAGACGGGATCGGCGAATCCGCCGACGGTCTTGCCCGTGAGCAGGCCGAGCAGCCAGAACCCAGGCATGATGCCGACCATCGTGAGAGGGATGGAAAGCATGACGACGACAGGGATGACGAAGGACTTCGTCTGGGCGACGAGGATGACGTAGATCATGACGAGGGCGGCGGCGAAGGCGAGGCCAAGGTCGCGGAAGACATCGAGCGTGATCTTCCACTCGCCCTCGCCGGACCAGACGACATGTGTGCCAGAGGTCGTGCTCCACGGGATCCCGCCGCCACGAATCAGGTGCGATCGACCGGTGAGCGAGCGTGGCTGTGTGCTGTCGAGCCAGCCTCCGGTTTGCAACGCGGCCTTGGTTGGCGCGGCTGTCTTGGCATGATCGGCCATCACATCGACGATGACATCCGCGGGCGGACGCCCGGCGGTCTCGGCGAACACGTACGCCACACGCTGGAGGTTCTTGTGGTAGATCGTCTGCTCGGCGGGGCGTCGCTCCCAGCGCCCGATCTCGGCGAGCGGGACGAGTGGTGCCTTGGGGTTTGCGCTCGAACGAACCTGGATCCGCGAGAGATCCTCGATGCTGGAGCGCTCGTGCATCGGTAATCGCGCCAGGATCGCGAAGGGCTGGCGCTCGCTTTGGTCGTGCACGACGCCGACTTCGAGGCCCGAGATCGCGCCGCGAACGGTCTGCGCGATGTCCATGACAGAGACCCCGCTGAGCGCGGCCTTTTCCTGGTCCGGGATGAAGGTGAGTTCCTGGCTGGCCGCCTCGACGGTGCTATCCGGTTCGACGACTCCGGGCTCCAGGGCGAGGCGATCGCGCACGAGCAGGGCCGCATCGCAGAGCGAGGCGTAGTCCATGCCGTCGCGTCCATAGACCTCGGCGGCGATGGTGTCGATGACGGGCGGACCCGGAGGGAGTTCGACGATCTTGACGCTGACGCCGGCGTCGTGGGCGATCGCGGTGATCGCGTCGCGCTCGCGCAAGCCCAGCGTGTGGCTGGCGGTCGAGCGTGACTTCTTGCCGACGAGGTTGACGCGGATCTCGGCCTGATGGGGCATGGAGCGCAGGTAGTAGTGTCGTACGAGTCCGTTGAAGTCCATGGGTGATGCCGTGCCGACGTAGGCGGTGGTGTCGGTGACCTCGGGGAGCGCGGTGAGCAAGGACTCGATGCGGCGCGTGGCGGCGTCGGTAGTTTCGAGCGGTGTGCCCTCGTCCGCGTCGATCTGCACGAGGATCTCGGCCTTGTTATCGAAGGGGAGCATTTTGAGCGGGACCTGGCGGAAGGCAGCGAGCATGGCGGCAGCCGCGGTGAGCACAGCGACCGCAGCGAGGAACGTCCAGCCCAGTCGGCGGGACTCGAGGAGCGGGCGAAGGAGTGCCGAGAGGAGGCGATACGCCGTGCTCTCCCGCGCCATGGCGAACTCGTCGGCGTGGTTGGCGCCGTGGGCGCCGTGGTCCCAGCGGCGCTTGCGGAGCAGATGGAAGGCGAGCCATGGTGTGATCGTGAAGGCGACGACCATCGACATCAGCATCGTCACGGGCACGTTGAGCGCCATCGGGCGCATGTAGGGGCCCATCATCCCCGTGATGAAGAAGAGCGGGAGGAAACTGGCGATGACGGCGAGCGTCGCGGAGATCAGGGGCGGGCGGATCTCGCTGACGGCCTCGAGCGTGATGGCTCGTGTCGCTTTCTTACGAAGCGCGAAGTGGCGAGCGATATTCTCAACGTCCACGATCGGATCGTCCACGAGCAGGCCGAGCGACAGGATGAGCGCGAAGAGCGTGACGCGATTGATCGTGTATCCCGCGAGCAGGTTCACGGCGAGGGTCAGACCAAAGACCACGGGGACGGCGACGGCGACGACGAGCGACTCTCGCCATCCCAGGCCCAGCGTGAGGAGCGCGACGACGATCAGGATCGCGACCCAGAGTCCTTCGACGAGTTCGGAGACCTTCTCGTTCGCCGTTTGTCCGCTATTGCGAGTGACGACCAGATCGATCACGTCGGGGACGATCTCGGCGCGGAGACGCTCGGCCTCTTTGAGCACGGCGTCGGCGACATGGACGGCGTTGGTCCCTTTCTTCTTGGCAATCGCAATGGTGACCGCGGGGACGGATTCGGAGGCGCTCGTGGTGTGCGGTGATGTGGCGGGGGTGGTGGCATTCTCGTGCGACTCGCCCACGATTGTGCCGGCGTGTCTGGAGTGGCTTTCGAATCCACGAGCCGGTCCCCAGGCGTGGCGGACGTATGTCGATCGCTCGGCGGGGCCGTCCTCGATCCTTGCGACATCGCGGAGGAGGATCGGGGCGTCGTTCGCGACGCCGACGACGAGGCTCTCCAGTTCGGTCCGATTCTGGATCACTCGTCCAGCGCGGATCGTGAGCGCGAGGTCGTCACGCTGGATATCGCCCGAAGGGACCGAGGCGTTCGACAGTCGGAGTGCGTCCTGGACCTCGAGCAGCGAGAGGCCGCGTGATGCGATAGCCTCGCGATCAATGTATGCTGTCATCACCCGGGGCTGTCCGCCGACGATCGTGACACGCGAGGTGTTCTCGACCGAGGCGAGTCTGGCCGCAAACTCCTCGGCGACGCGGCGCAGCGTGTGCTCATCGGCTCTCGTCGAACTGTCGGCGGAGGCACCATCGCGGGCGCGGAGGGTGAGCGTGACGATAGGCACGTCGTCGATCTCGACGGGCTTCATCACCCAGCCCGCTACGCCGGGGGGGACGAGGTCCTTGCTCTCTTCCAGTGTCTTGAAGAGTCGCACGAGCGATCGCTCGCGGTCCTGTCCGACGTAAAACCGCACCGTCACGATCGCCGAGTCCGTTCGCGACATTGAATAGACGTACTCGACGCCATCGATCTGGTAGAGGACCCGTTCGAGGGGTGTTGTGACGAGCCGCTCAACCTCCTGGGCGGAGAGGCCAGGGGCGCTTACGTAGACATCCGCTAGCGGGACGACGATCTGCGGGTCTTCCTCACGAGGCGTGATAACCAGGGCCGCCGCCCCGACCGCCACCGAGATCACCAGCAGGATCAGAGAGAGATTGGAGTGGAGAAAGGCGTGGACGATGCCGTTGATCCAGCCGGAGGGCGCGGGCGAGGGTTCATCGGTTGTGGTGCTCGTCGGAGTGGTCGTCATGGCGGCCTATTTTCCTTCCGTGGAGTGCGCGAGCACCGCGTCGCCCTCGCGAAGCCCGGCGAGGACTTCCACGCTCTCCTCGAACACGCGGCCGAGCCGGACGGCCCGGCGTTCCACTCGCTCGCTCACAATGGCGTCCACCAGATCGAGTTGTCCCACGGATCGCACAGCGCTCCTTGGAATCAGGAGTACCGACTCTTCGCCAACGGGTATGAGCAATCGCCCGAACATCCCCGCGCGGATCCCCTCGGGGCAAGGCCCAGTTACTTTCACCTGGAAGGTGCGGCTGGTCTCGTCGGATTCGGGGACGATCTCGCTGACCAGTCCCGAGCACGAGTGTCCAAGGGCGTCGAGCGCGACGGTCACGCTCCCGCCGACGCTCAGGTTGCTCGTGAGCGACTCACGGACGCTGGCGACGAGTTGCATGCGGGTCGGGTCGAGGAGGGTGACGACGACCTGGCCTGGCGCGACCGTGTCGCCGAGGTTGACGCGTTTGTCCACGATGACGCCGTCGATGGGGCTGGTAATGGTGGCGTAGCCGAGCACGGTGGTGGCTTCATGCTCGGCGTCTGAGGCGCGAGCGAGGGAGGCCTCGGCGGACTTCTTCGCGTTGCGCGCGCGTTCCATGTCGAGGTCGGCGATCGCACCGCGGTCGAAGGCCGCCTGGAGTCTGGACTCTTCCGACGTGGCCATGTCGAGCGTGGTGCGGGCCTGTTCCACAGCGGACTGTGCTTGCGCGAGGCGGAGTTTCAGGTCGGCGTCGTCGAGGCGGACAAGGACCTGTCCAACGCTGACTTTCATGCCAGCGATCGCGTCCACAGCCGTGGTGCGTGCGAGGATTCGGGAGGCGACCTCGACACGATGCACGGGCTGGATCGTGCCGGAAGCGCTCTCGAGGAGTGGCCTTGTGACCCGGGCAATCTGGACGATTTGGGCATCCTTGGGAACAGATCGGTCGCGGGCTCCGGCGTGCCCGTCGCTGGGCACCTTTGGCTTGAAAGCGCCCATCAGCCAGAGCATGAGCAAGGCGACGCCGGCGATGAAGGCCAGCGAGGTGCAGCCCAGGACCAGCCATCGAGATGAGCGTTTCGTACGGGGTGGTATCGGCAAGGAGTGCTCCGTGATTGGGGTGGTGCTCGGGTGTTTGAGGCTGGAAGGAACCGGGGGGTTCCGATGATTGCGGACCTTGGATCTCCCGTGGTAAATTCACGAGAAGACTGGAACGGAACGACCCCGGGGAGACTCAAAGTCCTGTCTGCGTTGGTGCATTGTGTACGGCCGCGAGTGGAGGCGTCAAGCACCTCTGGCCGA
This sequence comes from Phycisphaerales bacterium, assembly GCA_016699835.1. Lineage (NCBI taxonomy): Bacteria > Pseudomonadati > Planctomycetota > Phycisphaerae > Phycisphaerales > Phycisphaerales bacterium. The sequence continues at coordinate 681,376 of CP064987.1, read as the reverse complement.
TGCAATCTTGGGAGCGAGGCGAAGGCCTACGCCCGAAAGGAGCCGATATGGCGCTGTGCAAGAATGTCGGGGCGATGGATCGTGGGATGCGTCTCGGCGTGGGGATCGTGGCCCTCGTCCTCGCGTTCACTTACTTCGACGCCATGAGCGGCGGCATTGCCGGGATTGTGGCGATCGTCGTGGGCGTGGTCATGCTACTGACGGCGGCCTTGTCCATCTGCCCAGCATACATCCCGTTCAAGATCAATACGTGCCGCACGAAAGAGTCGGCGGCCAAGTAGTCCAACACGTTAGTGGGCGGCACGTTTGGCTGTGGATGCCGGGTTCTTGGAGCGTCCATTGGATGCTGATCGCGTGTTCGTCCGCCGCGGCGGTGTACGAGTCGAGCGTGCTTTGGTCTCGTGCGATTTCTTCGAGTTGGAGCCTGAATCGTGGATGGCACGAAGGATCGACTCACGCACACGTGCGGGCATTGTTCCTTCTGCGAGGTGGGCGCAGGTGTTCTGGGCGAGGTCCAGTTCTGCAAAGACCGATCGGCAGCGTTCGCAAACGACCGACTGGCCTATGGGAAAGCCGCGGCCCTGGTCCATTGCCTCTAGTTTTGCTTTGAGGAGATCGAGGCAGACCTGTCGCTCATAGACCGGCTCGACGGCCTCGTGCTTGGGGACCCGCTGGCGATTCATGATTGCCTTGCGAAGAAGCAGCCGCGCGCGGTGCACGCGGGTCTTGATCGTTTCGGGCTTGACACGAAGTGCCTCGGCGACCTCGTCGATCGAGAGTTCGAGCATCTCCTTGAGGACCAGCGGCACGCGGAAGTGCTCGGGGAGGGAGACGATCGCCTGATGGACGGCGGTTTCGGACTCGCGCCCGATGGCGGCCTCGACGGGTTGGCCGGAGTCGCTCGATGGGAAGGTCAGATTCTGCGACTCGCCCCAGGGCAAGAGTTGCGACATGGCCGGGACGCGACGATCGATGCCGCCTTTGCGACGCATTCTGGCCTTGCACGAGCGTGCGGCGATCGCGTAGAGCCATGTCCCCGGGCTGGAGTTGCCCTTGAAGGTGTGCCACTTTCGGTAGGCCTGGAGGAAGACATCCTGGACCATGTCCTCGGCGTCGGCGGCGTGGCCGCAGAGGCGTGTGGCGAGCGCGTAGAGGCGCGGGCCGTGGCTCTCAACAAGCCGGGGGATGGCGGACGACGCGTCGTCGCCGGCGTGCGGCACGCTTGAGTCGTTCTCATCCCCGGGGCGCGCCGCTTTCGATCTGGTGTGCAAGGTCTTGGTCGCCACGGACCACAGTAGGAGTGGGGGGTGGTCTCTCGAGCCGGACACGATCCCCCGGCCGCGGGTCCGTTCGGCACCACCACCGCCTTGTCCATCCTTCCTGCTCAGAGCCGACGGCGTCTCGTCGAAATGGGAGCATCCTGATCTCTTCCTCTCGAATCCTGGAGATGGTCCATGTCGATCTCAAAGAGCAACGAAAAAAAGGCGATGGGTCTCTCGATCAAGATCGTGGCGCCGGCGGTCCTGGCGATCGTGGCCGCGGTGGCGGTGAACTATGTGGTGTTCGTTCGCGGGTACGCGAAGGACGCCCGGGCGTCGCTGATGGAGAAGGCGGCGGCGTTCACGGCAGTGGCTGACGAGACGAAGAATCACGCGTCGCGTCTGCAGAGCGAAAAGGCCTTCGATGGCGAGTCGCTCCTGGCTGAGGCGCTCGAGGAGGTCTCGCACGGCAAGGGGTATGACCAGACGCGGTTCTATGAGACGATCCCCGTGGTCGTCGGTTGGACGGCGGCGGGGAAGGCCGCGGAACGCGAGCACATCGACTTCAAGGTGGCGGCGTTCGAGGCCCGCAACCCCAAGAACGAGCCGGCGAGCGGGACCTTCCGGGCCGAGATGCTGCGGGATCTCGAGGCTCAGGCCAGGAGCGGGGGGGAGATGTCGCTGGGCCGAATTGATGAAAAGACGAACACGCTGCACTACATGCGGGCGATCAAGCTGGACGAGTCGTGCATGCTGTGCCACGGCGATCCCGCGCGATACGACGAACGTGACGCCAATGGGAAGTTCGATGGGAAGGATCCGTTGGGGTTCGCTATGGAAGGGTGGAAGCCCGGAGACACGCACGGGGCGTACGAGGTCTCGATGCCGCTCGCGACGGCGGACGCGCATGTCGCCGGGTTCATCACCAACGGGTTGTGGGTGACGGTCCCCACGATCGCGGTGGCGGCGTTCGGGTTCGTGTTCGCGCTGCGTCGCATGGTGACGCGCCCGCTCAATGGATTGATCGAGCGCATCAAGGATGTCGCGACGGGTGATGGCGATCTCACGCAACGCATCAATCTGAATCGCGGCGACGAGATCGGACGACTCGCCCACTGGTTCGACACGTTCGTGGGCACACTCCACGGCCTAATCCGATCCGTCGCCGACTCAACCAACTCCGTGGCGGCGGCGGCGACGGAGATTGCCGCGTCGGCGGAGGAGATGGCGGCTGGGTTGACCGAGCAGGAGCGTCAGACGTCGCAGGTGTCGGCGGCCGTCGAGGAGATGGCGGCGTCGGCGACGGAGGTCGCGCAGAAGTCCGAGGCCACGTCGAAGGCGGCGGGGGACTCCCGCCACCAGGCCGAGGAGGGCGGGCGCATCGTGCAGGACACGGTGGAGGAGATGAAGATGATCTCGGGCGAGGTCACGTCGTCGGCCGACAGCGTGCTGGACCTGGGGAAGAAGAGCGAGCAGATCGGCGCGATCATCGGGGTCATCAACGAGATCGCCGACCAGACGAACCTTCTCGCGCTCAACGCGGCGATCGAGGCGGCGCGGGCGGGCGAGCACGGTCGCGGGTTTGCGGTCGTCGCCGATGAGGTCCGCAAACTCGCCGAGCGGACGACCAAGGCGACCGAGGAGGTCGCTCAGAGCATCAAGGAGATCCAGAACGGCACGGGCGAGGCGGTGCAGCAGATCCAGGCGGGGAGCGGCCGCGTCTCCAAGGGCGTGGACCTCGTGAACTCGGCGGGCGGAGCCCTCGCGAAGATCCTGGACGGATCAAGGAACGTGGTGGAGATGGTGTCCTCGATCGCGGCGGCGGCGACGGAGCAGTCGGCGGCGACGGAGGAGATCGCCCGCTCGGTGCAGCAGATCTCGGCGGTGACGCGTGAGAGCAACCAGGGGGCGAACCAGGCGGCGCAGGCGGCCCAGAACCTCTCCCAGAACGCCGAGCAACTCCGGGCCATCGTCGGCAAGTTCAAGGTATAGGACCCGTTCGGCACCGTGTGCCACGCGCCACGTCATGCTCTTCGAGAGCGTGGCGTGGTTTTGTTGCGTGGGAGATGCTCGAAGAGTCGGTTTGTACCGTCTGTGCCCCTCCGAAGGGGGTATTGTGATCGAGTCGGTCGGGTGGTTGGGAAAGCGACACGAGTATCCGTCCGAGATTGCAGGCGATCGAGCACATCGCCCCATTTACTCGGAGACTCGCATGGCAACTACGGATGGAACCCCTCGTCGTGTTCTCGGACTCTCGGCCAAGATTGTTGTGCCGGCGGTCCTGGCGATCGTGGCCGCGGTGGCGGTGAACTATGTGGTGTTCGTTCGCGGGTACGCGAAGGACGCCCGGGCGTCGCTGATGGAGAAGGCGGCGGCGTTCACGGCAGTGGCTGACGAGACGAAGAATCACGCGTCGCGTCTGCAGAGCGAAAAGGCCTTCGATGGCGAGTCGCTCCTGGCTGAGGCGCTCGAGGAGGTCTCGCACGGCAAGGGGTATGACCAGACGCGGTTCTATGAGACGATCCCCGTGGTCGTCGGTTGGACGGCGGCGGGGAAGGCCGCGGAACGCGAGCACATCGACTTCAAGGTGGCGGCGTTCGAGGCCCGCAACCCCAAGAACGAGCCGGCGAGCGGGACCTTCCGGGCCGAGATGCTGCGGGATCTCGAGGCTCAGGCCAAGAGCGGGGGGGAGATGTCGCTGGGACGCATCGACGAGAAGACGAACACGCTGCACTACATGCGGGCGATCAAGTTGGATGAGTCGTGCATGCTGTGCCACGGCGATCCGGCGCGGTACGACGAGCGTGATGCGAGTGGAAAGTTCGATGGCAAGGACCCGCTCGGCTTTGCCATGGAAGGGTGGAAGCCCGGGGACATGCACGGGGCGTACGAGGTCTCGATGCCGCTGGAGCGGGCCGACGCGCAGGTCGCGGGGTTCGTCAAGAACGGCTTGTTTGTCAGCATGCCGACCATCAGCGTTGTGGCGTTTGGGTTCATCCTGGCAATCCGGAATATGGTGACCAAGCCGCTCTCCATGCTGGTGGAGCGCATCAAGACCGTCGCAACGGGTGACCTGACGCAGCGGGTGAATCTGAGTAGCACGGACGAGATCGGCGTCGTGGCGAAGACCTTCGATGGCTTTGTTGAGACTTTCCAGGGTCTTATCCGAACCGTGGTGGACTCGTCGAACTCCGTGGCGGCGGCGGCGACGGAGATCGCCGCGTCGGCGGAGGAGATGGCGGCTGGGTTGACCGAGCAGGAGCGTCAGACGTCGCAGGTCTCGGCGGCCGTCGAGGAGATGGCGGCGTCGGCGACGGAGGTCGCGCAGAAGTCCGAGGCCACGTCGAAGGCGGCGGGGGACTCCCGCCACCAGGCCGAGGAGGGCGGACGCATCGTGCAGGACACGGTGGAAGAGATGAAGATGATCTCGGGCGAGGTCACGTCGTCGGCCGACAGCGTGCTGGACCTGGGGAAGAAGAGCGAGCAGATCGGCGCGATCATCGGCGTCATCAACGAGATCGCCGACCAGACGAACCTTCTCGCGCTCAACGCGGCGATCGAGGCGGCGCGGGCGGGCGAGCACGGACGCGGGTTCGCGGTCGTCGCCGATGAGGTCCGCAAACTCGCCGAGCGGACGACCAAGGCGACCGAGGAAGTGGCGCAGAGCATCAAGGAGATCCAGAATGGGACGGGCGAGGCGGTCCAGCAGATCCAGGCGGGGAGCGGCCGCGTCTCCAAGGGCGTGGACCTCGTGAACTCCGCCGGTGGAGCCCTGGCGAAGATCCTGGATGGGTCAAGGAATGTGGTGGAGATGGTGTCCTCGATCGCGGCAGCGGCGACGGAGCAGTCGGCGGCGACGGAGGAGATCGCCCGCTCGGTGCAGCAGATCTCGGCGGTGACGCGTGAGAGCAACCAGGGGGCGAACCAGGCGGCGCAGGCGGCCCAGAACCTCTCCCAGAACGCCGAGCAACTCCGGGCCATCGTCGGCAAGTTCAAGGTCTGAGCGTTTCCACGGTCAGGATTCGTGCGGGCCCCGTCGCGATGGCGGGGCCTGTTTCATTTCCGGGTGGTGGGGTTTATGTCGCGGGGTTGGGAGGCCGATAATCCAGCATGGCCCGACGCGTCGATCAGGAAATTCCCCTCTCCAAACCCGACATCTCGGAACTCGAAGAGCGTGCGGTGTTGCAGGTGTTGCGGTCCGGGCGGCTCGCGCTTGGGCCTGTATCGGAACAGTTCGAGGCGTTGGTGGCGGACCGGGCGGGGTGCCGGTATGGGGTGTCGTGCTCGTCGGGGACGGCGGGCCTTCACATGGCGCTCCTGGCGCTGGGCATCGGTCCCGGGGATGAGGTGATCACGACGCCGTTTTCGTTCATCGCATCGTCCAACTGCATCCTGTTCGTCGGGGCGAAGCCGGTGTTTGTGGACATCTGTCCGAAAACCCTGAACATGGATCCATCGCTGGTTGAGGCGGCGATCACGCCCAGGACGAAGGCGATTCTCGCGGTGGAAACGTTCGGGAACCCCGCGCACATGGACGCCTATGCGCAGATCGCGGCGAAGCACGAGATCCCATTGATCGAAGACTGCTGCGAGGCGCTGGGGACGCAGCACAAGGGTCGCCCCGCGGGGCACTTTGGGCGAATCGGTGTCTTCGGTTTCTATCCCAACAAGCAGATCACCACGGGTGAAGGCGGGATGGTTGTGACCGACGACGAGCGACTCGCGGAGATGTGCCGCTCGTTGCGGAATCAGGGCCGCCCGATGGCGACGACGGGGCTTGGCCCGCAGAGTCCTTCGCACGGAACCGAAGGGTCGTTCGGGGGCGTGCCCGCGGGATCATGGCTGCGTCACGAGCGCCTGGGGTACAACTATCGCCTCAGCGAGATCAACGCGGCGATCGGCGTGGCGCAGATGCAGCGTCTGGACTCGATCCTGGAGAAGCGCAGCGCCGTGGCTCGCGCCTATATCGACCGCCTCTGCGGGCACCCGCACCTGGTGATGCCGACGATCGAAGAGGGATCGGTGATGAGTTGGTTCGTGTTTGTCGTTCGGCTCGCGCCAACGTACACGAGCGAAGAGCGGAACCGGATCGTGCGGGGCCTGCGGAACCACGACGTGGGTGCGGCGGACTACTTCCCGTGCATCCATTTGCAGCAGTTCTATCGCGAGCGGTTCGGGTTCCGCCCCGGGATGTTCCCAATCGCCGAGAGCGTGAGCCAGCGGACGCTGGCGCTGCCGTTCTACAACTCGCTCACGTCTCGAGAGATCGACCTCGTGGCCCAGACCCTGGAAGTCATGATCGAGCGCGAGAATCTCACGCGCGGTTGATATCGTTCGCTGAGTCTCGTATCAACCGTGGGCGTACGAGGCGCGAATGGCGTCCAATCCACGGGCGATGGCCGCAACGTCGACGTGGTCACAGACCTCGACGCCTCCGCCGCACGACGGAAGGACGAGCCGCTCGTGGGCCGCAGAGGTGTTCTTCTTGTCCCTGGCCATGATCCGGACGAACTCGATCGCCTCGGGCACGGTGGCATGCCGTGTCGGAAGCCGAAACTGTTGGAGGAGCGACCGGACACGCTCGGCAAGTTCGACTGTCTCGTTGCGAGTGGAACACGCCGCGATCAATCCCAAACCGACGGCCTCGCCATGGAGCAACTCCCCGGACGCCTCAAGGACATGAGCAAAGGTGTGCCCGAGGTTGAGCCACATGCGGCTGGGCGCGGCGTGTGATTCGAGTTTTGGTCGCGATGTGTCGAGCCGCTCCTGGGGATCGCGCGCGACGACAGCGGCCTTGATCGAGACGTTCCACGCAATGAGTTCGATCAGAGTTGGAGAATCGAGCGAGAGGATTCCCTTGGCGTTGGACTCGAGCCAATCGAGGGGATCGTCGGGGATCGATCCGCTGAGGAGGCGATTGAGTCGCGTGTCCGGAGCGGCGATCATGGCGTGCTTGATACACTCGGCAAGGCCGGAGCGGAACTCACGCGCTGGCAGCGTGCGTAGCGCCGCCACGTCGGCGAGCACGAGCGTCGGCTGATGGAAGGTGCCGATTGCGTTCTTGAGGAGGGCGCCATCGCTCGCGTGCCGAAGATTGACGCCGGTCTTCCCGCCGACGCTGGCATCGACCATGCCGAGGAGCGTGGTTGGGATCGCCACCCACGCGACGCCTCGCTTATGGAGCGAGGCGGCAAGCCCGGCGAGGTCGAGGAGCGCGCCGCCGCCAACGGCAATCACGCGCCCGTCGCGAGTCAGAGACGGGTCAAGCGAAGCCAGTGATGTCAGGAGTGTCGTCAGTGAGTCGGGAGTCTTGCACGATTCGCCCGCGTCGAGGGAGAGGAGGCGGGTGTCGGCGTCGAGGCCGAGCGATCGGGCGATCTCGCGGGCAAACGGCTCGACGGCGCGATCGGCGACGAGGACGGCGTGCGCGGACGCGCCCACACGCCGCGCGATGGAGTCGTAAAGATCGGTGCCGACCACGACGTCGTAGGCGACGACCTCGCCCGCGAGCGTCGATGGGTGTTCGACACGGATCGTGCGGGCCTCGGGCATGTCGTATCACCGGGATTTCTTGTCGGCGCCCAACCCGGCGCGATCGCGGGTCTGCTGGTCGGGGCGTTCCCATTCGACTCGGTCGGCGTCGCCCCACAGCATCTCCAGGTCGTAGTGGGCCCGGGTATTCGGCTCGAAGAGGTGGACGACCAGGTCGATGAAATCGACGAGGATCCACGACGCGTTCTCGTCCACGCTGGAAGCGAAGGCGCGATAGCCGTACTTCTGCCCGAGTTCCTCGACGTGCTCGAGGATCGACTTCATCTGGCGGGCGCTGGTGCCCGAGGCCACCACGATGTAATCCGTCACTTGGCTCAGGGCGCGGACGTCGAGGAGCACGACGTCGTCGCACTTGTCGTCCTTCACCATGCGGGCGGCCTCGATCGCAAACTCCCGGGCGACGGCGGGGTCTGAAGCCACGATGGGGGCGGTCGCCGAGGGCGCGAGTTGGGTGGCCTCGGCGCGGGCCGATGTCTCCGCCTGGCGCGGCTCGGCGTCGGCGGTCTGGTCCTTCGTCCGTCGAGTGGGCATGCGGGTGCATTGTAGGTGGTTGGGCCACGAAGTGTGCGTCGCCTCAGGGCGGAAACATCCCCTCTCGCTTCGTAGAATGGAGGCATGAAAATCCACGAGTATCAGGCGAGGGACCTCCTGAAGTCGTTCGGCATTCCTGTGCCGTCGGGGCAGATGATCACCAGCATCGACCAGGCGTCGGGCGCGTTCAAGGCGGCGACGGCCGGGCAGCCCACGCCGCTCGCGGTCGTGAAGGCCCAGGTTCACGCCGGCGGCCGCGGTAAGGCGGGCTTTGTGCAACTCGTCAAGACCGCTGAGGACGCCGAGAAGGCCGCGCGGTTCATGCTGACGACGAGGATGAAGTCGCCGCAGACGCCGCCGGAAGGTCTCGACGTGAAGCGACTGTTGATCGCGGCGGGCGTGGACATTGCCGATCGGAAGGGCGGAGTGGGGGGCGGCGGCAAGGAGGAGTTCTACCTCGCCATCACCACCGACCGCAAGACGCGACGCAACGTGCTCATCGCCTCGCGCGAGGGCGGCGTTGAGATCGAAGAGGTCGCCAAGAAGAACCCCGGCGCGATCCACAAGTTCCCGCTCCACCCCGTGCTCGGGCTGCAGGCGTTCCAGGCGCGCCAGGCAGCCTTTGCCATCGGCCTCACCGGCAAACTCGCCAACCAGGCCGCGGGCATCATGCTGAATCTCGCGAGGTTGTATGTGGAGAAAGACTGCACTCTCGCCGAGATCAATCCGCTGGTCGTCGCGACGGACCCGTCGAAGGGCGCCGACCCGATGGTCCTCGCCATCGACGCCAAGTTCAACTTCGACGACAACGCCCTCTTCCGCCACAAGGAGATCACCCAACTCCACGACGCCTCGGAGGAAAACCCGGCCGAGGCCCGCGCCCAGAAGTTCGGCCTGACGTACATCGCCCTCGACGGCACCATCGGCTGCCTCGTCAACGGCGCGGGGCTGGCGATGGCGACCATGGACATCATCAAACTGCACGGCGGCGAGCCCGCTAACTTCCTCGACGTGGGCGGCGGCGCGACCGAGGAGGCCGTCACCGAGGCGTTCTCCATTATCCTGTCGGACGCCAAGGTGCAGGGCGTGCTCGTCAACATCTTCGGCGGGATCATGCGCTGCGATGTCATCGCGCAGGGGATCGTCAACGCCGCGACCAAGCACAAGAACGCCGACGGCAGTGTGGGTTTCAAGGTCCCGCTCGTCGTCCGCCTCGAGGGGACCAACGTCGAGGCAGGGCGCAGACTCCTCGCGGACGCGAGCACGAAACTCCCCACGCTGCAGGCGGCGACCGACCTGACGGACGCGGCGAAAAAAGTGTGCGCCGCCGTCACGAAGTGAATCCAAAGGGGTATGCAGACGCCAGCACGAGTGACGATCGCGATCACGGGGATGCACTGTGCCGCGTGCGAGGGGCGCGTCGCCGCCGCCATCAAGACGATCCCCGGCGTGACCAATGTCCACGTCTCACGCACGGCCTCAACGGACGCCGCAGGACCGCACGCGACCGTCGTCTCCGATCGTGAGATCTCCCTCGAGTCGCTGCGTCACGCCGTGCGTTCCGCAAGCGACCAGGGAAGGTCGTACGGCGTCATCGAGCCTCACACGGCACCCACGGCCGCTCAAACCGCCACCGACGGCGAGCCGGACAACGAGTCCCTCTATCCCCTTTTCCTCATCGTCTCGTTCATCGTCGGCGTCGTCGCGATCGTGGGCCTTCGCCGCCTCGCGTGGTCGTGGCACGAGTCCATGCTCGACTTCATGGCCGGGTTCTTCGTCGTCTTCTCCTTCTTCAAGTTCCTCGACCTCCGCGGGTTCGTCTTTGCCTACCGGATGTACGACCTCATCGCGGCGAGGAGCCGGGGGTACGCCTTCGTCTATCCCTTCCTCGAGTTGGCCCTCGGCGTCGCGTACCTCACGCGCTTCCAACTCGCCATCACCAACGCGGTCACGCTCGTGGTGATGGTGGTGGGGACGCTCGGCGTCGGGCGCGCGGTTCTGAACCGGAGCCGCATCCGCTGCGCGTGCCTGGGGACGGCGCTCAACCTGCCCATGACGACGGTCACCATCGTCGAGGACGTGGGCATGGCGCTCATGGCCGCCGCCATGCTTCTGTGGCCCGTGCTGTCATAGTCGACCGCCGCTTACGGCGTGGTGGGTGCGGGTTGAGGCGCAAGACCCGAGTTCGGCGGGTACACCGGCTCCGCGTTGGGCAACTCCTCGGGCGCCCGCGTGACGCTCAGCGCCTTGAGCACGTCGTCGGTGAGATCGAGGGCCTTGGGCCAGCGGACGACGGTCCGCGCCAGGACCTCCTGCCCCACGCCGTTGGAGTCCATCGAGCGGAACTTCGTCGTGTCGAGGCGCGAGGTCATCACGAAGGCGATCCCGCGATCCTCGGCGAGGGTGTTGATCGCGCCGACGGCGAGGGCGTACGCCTCCTTGATCTGGTTCGTCTGGAAGTCCTCGAGGGCCTGGGCCTCCTTGTTGGCGGCGGTGCGCTTGTCGTTGTAGTCCTTGGCCATCGCGTCGTACTCGGGGGAACCCTGCGTGATGGGCGGGGTGGCGTTCTGGGCGCGCTGCTCGATCTCCTGCATCTGGACCTGCAGCGCCGTGATGACATCGCCCGCGGCCTTGCTCCGCGCGTCGCGCGCGGTCTGGTAGGGCGTGCTCAGGACGATCGCCTCGACGACGGCCAGCGTGTCCACGACGGCCATGGACGACTCGGCCTGGGCCGTGATCGTGGCCCTCGGCGCCAGCCCCAGCATCGACGCCCCCACCAGAAGTCCACCAAGCCCCACGCCAACACCGGCGGCGGCAAGAACGAGCGTGCGAGCACAGTGACGAGAAGCCATGGCGGTCCTTTCGATGGTGGAAAGCGGGAAACACACGAGGAAAACCCAGTTCGCGGCCCGATCGTAGTGGCTCGAATCCAACCACACGAGGAACACACGCTCGCGGACATCACACGCAACGTTCGGCCTACGCTCGGCTATGTCGGACACGACTTACCCCCCACAATCCTCTTCCCCCGCCCCCGCCCCCCCAGACACGCGCACCATCGCCGGCCTTCCCAATCTCCGCCTCTTCGATCACCCGCTCATCCAGCACAAACTCACGCAGATCCGCGACGAGCGCACCGGCTACCAGTCCTTCCGCGCCCTGCTCGCCGAGATCGCCGGCCTCATGGTCTTCGAGGCGACGCGAAACTTCCCGACACAGGACATCACCGTGCAGACGCCGATGGAGCCGACCGTCGGCAAGGTCTTGAAAGGCACCATCACCGTCGTCCCCGTCCTGCGCTCGGGGCTTGGCATGGCCGAGGGCGTCCTCGGCGTCATGCCCGAGGCCCGCGTGGGGCACCTCGGCCTCGCGCGCGATGAAGAGACCCTCCGCCCCAAGACCTACTTGCGCAAACTCCCGCGCGCCCTCGGCGACGGCCCCGTCGTCCTCGTCGATCCCATGCTCGCCACCGGCGGGAGCGCGAGCGCCGCGATCGCGATGCTGAAGGAGGCCGGCGCGAGCGACCTGCGCCTGCTGTGCCTCGTCGCGGCGCGCGAGGGCGTGAAGCGCCTGCTCGATGACCACCCGGACGTCGTGGTGTACGCCGCCGCCCTGGACCGCGAACTCAACGCCCGCGGCTTCATCATCCCGGGCCTGGGCGACGCGGGCGACCGGATGTACGGAACCACCTAGCGGCCATTTCCTTCGGAAAGGGGCGGTGAGGCACTCCGGCCTTCGGCCGGGGGGGGTGGGAGGGGGGTGGGAGGGGGGTGGGGGGCGTCCACGGGTTCCGCGAGGGCCCAGAGCGGCCTCGCTCCACCCGTGGCTACAGCCCGTCGCCCCGTTGGGGCGAGAGAGGCCCATATCGGTGAGACGGGTGACCCCATGTTTCCGCGTCACGATCGCGCGCCGTGCCTTTGGTGGCACCGCTCTCCAGAGCGGTGATGGAGCCGCCCGACTCAGACGAACGCTCCGTCCAGCCGAGGACGCGCACCGTTGGCCGGTCGTCATGACCACTCGAGCGGGCGCTATGGCGGATCGTCGCGCAAAGGACACCGCTCTGGAGAGCGGTGCCACCGGGGGATAGACAGACAACACGCTAAAAGAGAGCGGTGCCACCGGGGGATGGGACGCCATTTTTCCTGCGCTCGCCCGTGGGTTGGCGGCGGGTGGGGTTTGGCGGGCGGAGGTGTGGGTGATTCCGGCGGCGGCCGGATGTGGCACGGCGCGTGTCCGGTCGCGTCGGGCAGCCGCCGCGCGCGGGCGGGCGGTTGGACGATCGGGTCCGGCGGTTGTCCGTCGGCGGGCGGGCGCACGGAGCGGAGCGCTCGGGCAATGTTTCGGAGCGCCGCAGACCTGGAGCGGAGCGCTCGGTCGACCGAGCGGAGCGCTCGGTCGATGGAGCGGAGCGCTCGGCCAACCGAGCGGAGCGATTGAGGGCCAGTTCGGAGCGCTTGAGGACCAGTTCGAAGCGTTTGAAAGCCCGCGTGGGGCGTCGCAGGGACGGATTGACGCGCAGGATTGGCCGGATGCTGCGGCACCGAAGCCTTATGTATGGTGCACAGGACGCGGCGGAGTGACGGGATTGATGGATTGGGCGTTCGTGGGCCCGGGACAACTGATTTCTCGGTCCTTCCGATAAAGATGCCGGGTTGGGCGGCCGATCCTTCCTTCTACCATGGCACGAACCCTCCCCAAGACGATCAACGGTCTCATCTCCTTCGCGAAGGTCCACAGCGAGACGTTCACACAGCATGCCGGCGCGATCGGGCTCAGCCCCGAGCAGGCCGCCCGCGTCGCCGACGCGACGGCGGAACTCATCGCCAAGCGCAACGAGCAGTACGCCGCGATGGAGACCTATCGCGCCGCGACCAACGCCATGGAGTCGGCGCGGCAGGACCTCGCCGACATCCTCGGCGCGACGATCTTCATGATCCGCGCCCACGCGACGCTCACCGGCGACGGCGAGATTCTCACCACCGCGCAGATCCCCGGGCGACTCCCGGCCCGCCGCAGCGCGGGCGCGCCCAACGCCGCGCACTCGCTCTCGGCCCGCCTCCACGCCGCGACCGGCGCGATCACGATTTCCTGGAAGTCACGCCAGCCGCGCGGCGTGCGGAGCGTGACGTGGATCGTCGAGCGCCGCGTGCAGGGTGAACTCGGCTGGAGCGAGTGGGACATCCTCGGCCTGGGCGGGAATCGTGGGGGCAGGTCGTACACCGACGCGACCGTGCCGCAGGGGACGCGCGTCGCGCAGTATCGCGTGACGGCCCGCACGGGCGGAGAGCAGGGGCCAGAGTCGAGCGTGCTGGCGGTGAATCTCGGATCGACGGTGGACGGCCACGGTCTGTTCCCCGCCGGCGACGGCCAGCGGGGTGGGGGGGCGTATCAGGTGCTCGCGGTGGCGTGAGGGTGGTGGGGGGAGTGGTGGGGGAGGGTGGGGGAGGGTGGGGGGGGAGTCCATGACCTCCGAGCCATTCGGGCTATAGTCGCTTCCCATAGGGCGCATAGCTCAGTTGGCTAGAGCGCGGCTGTCACATAGCCGAGGTCACAGGTTCGAGCCCTGTTGCGCCCATTCCCAGTGATGACGTGAGAGAAGTCCGAACCCGCCTCGAGAGAGGCGGCCGCTGTGGGCTGGGCGGACGGGGGCCATCGGCATTCGGCATTCGTGAATCGTGGTTCGGCATTCGTGATTCGGGTGTCGGGCACCGCTGTGTGCTCGGCACCAATCGCCGGTCTGCGATCTTCGTCACCTGCTCACCTGCTCACCTCGTCACCCCCCCGCCCCCCCGCCCCCCCGCAACCCCCCCGCGTCCTCCCCGTACACTCCACGTTGATCCCAACCTTCGCTCGAGTCGAGCCCCATCCCACCACAAGGACCCCCCCCCGTGGCCGAGTTCAAACTCACTCCCATCCGCGGGCAGACCAAGCCGATCGACCTCGTGTCGAGCGTCAGCATCGGGCGCGGCACGGACAACACGATCCCGCTCCTCGACGAGGTCGCCAGCCGACAGCACTGCACGGTCAGCCCGTCGTCGGAAGGGTGGATCGTCGAGGATCTCGGCTCGCGCAACGGCACGCGCGTCAACGAGGTGAAGATCCAGCGGGCCATCCTCAGGCCCGGCGACGTCCTCCGCGTCGGGAAGCACGAGTGGATCTTCGAGCGCGAGCGTCCGCTTCCCGGCGTCGAAAGCCTCTCGACCGATCTCCCCTCGATGTCGTTCCACGTCGACGACGCCCTCCCCGAGGCGGAGGAACTCTCGGCGTCGCTCAGCGGCGTGAACTGGCTGCTGGATCTGGGCGCGCTCGTCGAGAACGTCCCGCCCAAGGGGATGCCCACGGAGGAGGTCAGCGTCATCGACAGCGCCGGGCGCCCGACGGACGTCCTCGCGGGGAAGGCCGACGGCCCGAACGCGGTGCGGCTGCTCCTGCAACTCGCGTCGAAGGGTCGCGCGACCGACATCCACGTCGAGCCCAGGCACGACCTGTACCACATCCGCATGCGCGTCGATGGGGACATGGTCCCGATCCAGGACGTCCCCAAGCGCGTGGGCGAGTTGTCATACGGGCTCATCAAGAACGCGTGCAACATGCCCATCGTGGGGCGCGACGCCGTGCAGGAGGGGCACTTCTCCGCCGTCTTCCCCGACCGGCGCGTGGAGTATCGCGTCTCGTTCACGCCCAGCGTGCACGGACAGAAACTCGTGGTGCGCGTCCTCGACGAGCGCGGCGTCCCGCAGTCCATCGCCGAGATCGGGATGCAGTCGTACATGGTCGATCGCATCAAGAGGACGTGCGAGCAGGACGCGGGGCTCTTGCTCGTGTGCGGGCCGACGGGGAGCGGCAAGACCACGACGCTCTACAACTGCCTCCGCGTCATCGACCGCACGGCACGCAACGTCGTCACCATCGAGGACCCCGTCGAGTACCAACTCGATGGCGTGACGCAGATCCCCATCGACGAGAATCGCGGCAACACCTTCGGGAGCCTCCTGCGATCGGTCCTGCGTCAGGACCCCGACGTGATCCTCGTCGGCGAGATCCGCGACGAGGAGACGGCCCGCACGGCGATGCAGGCCGCGATGACCGGGCACGTCGTCTTCAGCACGATCCACGCGAAGGACTCGATCTCGGCGGTTTTCCGGCTGCTGGACCTGCGCGTGGAGCCGTATCTCGTCGCCAACGCGTTGGATCTCGTGCTGGCGCAGCGGCTGGTGCGCGTGCTGTGCGACAACTGCAAGCGGCTGATCCCGGTGACGCCGGGGCAGGCGACGCGGATGGGCCGGTATTTGCAGGGGAAAACCGAGGTTTTCGTCCCCACGGGATGCCTGCGATGCCTCCGCACGGGCTATGTCGGAAGGCGGGCGCTCTTCGAGTTGCTCGACTTCACCGACGAACTCCGCGACATCGTCCTCTCCACGCCCTCGATCGCGGCGATGAAGAAGACCATCGAGACCGGCCTCTTCACGACGCTGGTGCAGTCGGGGTGGAGGCTCGTGGCCGAGGGCACGTCAAGCCTCGAAGAGGTCGACCGCGTGACGGCGGCGGCGCGGTGAAGTACGCACCCCGCAGGGGTGCAAGGCAGTAGCCGGGGGCAACGCCCCCGGACACAACCCCACGACACGCCGCACGATCCCGCAGGGATCGAACACGCGACGAAGTGTGAGGTGTGGCCGAGGGACGCATCCGACCGAAACGCATCGTGGTTACCATTCCAACATCGGTCCCACGGATGCCTACCAGTCCCGACCCAGCCGCAGACTTTCGACCCGGTGAGATCAATCACCCGGACGTGGCGTTCAAGGAACTCCTGAAGCGATCGGCGGCGATCCTGCGGGCTCATGGGTTCAAGGGATCCGGTCAGAACTACACCCGTGACTGCGGCGAAGTCTGGCAGGTCGTCAACTTTCAGAAGAGCATGTGGAGCGTCCAACGCGATCACCTGCTCTCGTTCTACATCAACCTCAGCGCGTATCTCCCCTTTGACCCTGCACGGCCTGCCTCCGAGGACGACGATGGAACCAAGCCGTGGTACCACATTCCCAAAGCGTCCAAACTCCGAGCGTCATACGGCGATGTCCGCTTCCGTTCCGGCGAACTCCACCCCGACGACCGCGACGGATTCGATCTCGGCGATGACAATTTCGACGCGGTGTGGCGTGCGCTTGAGCATCGCTGGTACAAGGTGTTCGTGCCCGTGCTCGATGCGATTCGCACGCGCAACGATCTTGTACGCTTGACGCACTTGCAGCCGTGGATGGTGGATCGGAACTGCCGTGCGAAACTCGGCGACGAGGCACCGCCGCGGTGGGAGTCGAACGAGGAACGCGCGAAACGGCTGCAATCGGAGTTCTACGAGTATCTCCAGTCACGTGGCGCGCGATACGGTGAAGACGACCCAGTGACGCCGCCTCCGCCAAGGCTGCCGCCACCGCCATATCGCACTTCGATGTATTAGATAGGATCGCGAGCCGCAAGATACTTCGACGAGGGCACGCCAATCGTGAAGAAGTGTATCGAGCCACGGCTGCGGTGCGGTGAGGAAGACACCCCGAAGGGGTGCAAGCCAGTAGTCGGGGGCAACGCCCCCGGACACAACCCCACGACACGACGCACGATCCCGCAGGGATCGAACCAGGAGCAACGCAATGGTCGCAAAGGGCAAGGCGTGACGCGCGACAATCGTGTGCCATCCCGATGGGATGGTCGTGTTCACTCATTCCACGCGACCGGGGCGTTGCCCCCGGCTACTTCATTCAAGCCCTGCGGGCTTGGAGACATGTGCCGCACGTCACCGCGCCGGGCACCCTCGGTCCTAACCGCCCACCGCAGGTGAGACCGACTGGTGGCACCCGGTGAGATTCAACTGCTCGCAAACTTCGCAAAGGCACCCTCGACGAACGGTACCTCGTGTTGTTCGAGCAGCCTTCGCATGGTCGCACAGATTCTTTCCCATTGGATCGTCGTGAATCCGTCGTCCCGGAGGAGAAACTCGCCGTGATCGTGACGAACGCGCCATCGGAGCCCGCCGGAATACTCGTGACGCGCCATGGTCACTTCGTCCCACGCGATCCACTCCTCGCCCGTGCGATACACAAGTCCAATGCCCTCGTCGGAGAGTTGGGCGACAACGGGTGCCGTCCGGCGGAACCTCCACAGATAGAAACAATCGAGCAGGAGCGTCAGACCTATGGCGACCACGACCACGAGCGGCATCCTGGACCAGCCATACCTGAAGTAACCTGCAACGCAACAAATCAAGACAAGGACTATCGAAATGGGCCACGTCTCATTGACATACACACGGAATTTGGGCCGGAACTCATGGACCAAGGCGACATCTCCCAATGGTCATTGAAATCGATCAGGGAAACACGCCCGAGGCGTTAGTACACCTCCAAGAACACCCGACGCGTCGGCTTCACCGCCTTGTGCACCATCGCCCGCGTCCACGTTCCCGGCGAGCCGGCCGTGGCGTCGACGAAGACGTATTGCGCCGCCGCCTCATCCGGCAGGCTCGTCGCCAACGACCGCAGCACGCCCAACTCCATCCCCGCGATCCCGCAGACATATACCAGCGTCCGAGGGGCTCGCAAAATCTCCTGCAGCCCGGGGTGCGACGACAGGCGCGCGTCGACGTACATCGGCCCGAGCGACGACCCGTCCACCTGGGCCTGGCGGCTCAGGACCGGCACGTACAGAAACTCCGGGTGCGACGCCGCCAAGGCCATCAACTCGTCGTGGTACAAGAGATCCGGCGCGTACGGCACGCCCATCACCAGCGCCACCTTCGACCCGTGGGCCCGCCGCGTCGGGTGCGACAGCAACTCGTGCAGCATCCCGCGGAACGGCGCGATCCCCGTCCCCGTCGCGACGAACACATAGTCGTGGGCCGACGGGTCCGCGGGGAGCACGAACCGCTTCCCGCTGGGGCCTGTGACGCGAACCGTGTCCCCGGGCGAGAGGTCGCACAAGTAGTTCGACGCCACGCCCACGAATAGTTTTTTGGTCTCGTGGTGCTCGTCGAGCAGTCGCTTCACGGTCGTCGCGAGGTGGTTGGGGTTGCCGCCCTCGCCGAAGGAGGCCGACGAGATCGAGTAGAGGCGCAACTTGTGGGGCTGGCCCAGCGTCGTCTCGCCGGGCGGGAGGACGCCGAACGACTGGCCCGCGATGAAGTTCCCCGGGAGTTTCGAGTTGGAGACGTCGAGCACGACGTGCCGCACGAACCCCGTCGCCTTGGGGCCCTTGGTGCACAGGCGATTCTCGACGACCACCGCCGTCGCCGCCGAAGCGGGAAGGTGCAGGTGCATCACCGCCTCGGCCAGCACCGGCCCGGCGCCCGCCGACTCTCCGCTCGATTCCGTTCGCGCCATCAAACCCTCGCCTTGGGTACCCCCACGATCCGCGTGGGGCGAGTGTGCACATTGCCACGCTACACGAAAGAGCGTGATGCCTGCAGCCATGACACTACTACAGGCCGCACGCTTGGAGGCCGACCCGTGATCCCTAGTTCCCGCCGCCCATCCCCGGCGACATGCCACCCATGCCGCCCATCACCCCCTGCATCTTCTGCCCGAGCGCCATGAGCAAGGACTGGGCGTCGGTGAGTTTTCCGTCCTCAACGTCCTTCGCCATGTCGCCGAAGGCCGTCGCGAGCGCGCCCAGCATCGGGGTCATCGCCTCCATCCCCTGGGCCGAGGGCAATCCCATCTTCCACTCGCCCCCATCCTTGAAGAACGGCGTCGTCGTCTGGTCCGAGGGGTCCGTCACCATCGCGTCGTTCCCGTTCACGAGGATCGACATCGACTGGGGGTCGAACTCCGCCAGGGACTTTGTGAAGTCCGTCGCGCCCAGCATCGCGCCCGCCGGCCCGGCGTTCTTCATGAGGTCCGTGAACGAAGTCCCGAGTTTCAACGTGCACGCCGCGTCCAGGCGACCCTGCGCCTCGACCAGCGAGCGGACGTTCCCGAGCAGCGTCCGCTCGGCGTCGGTCCTGGCGTTCAGCATCGCCAGCACCTCGGCCGATTTCCCCGCTTCCGCCAGCGACTTCAGACGCGAGAGCACCTCCCGGATCGCCCGCTCGTCGTCCGCGGTTCCGTTTGCCGGTGAGGGATCGCCGGGCGCCGCCGCGGACGCCGCGCCGGAATCCGCCGCATTCCCCGCCGCGCCCGAGGCCCTTCGTTCCAGCATGGCCGCCAGCGCGTCGAGTTTCTCCTTCGCCGGACCTTTCGCCGGGACGCTCGACACGGCCGCCCGCGCCGACTCGATCGCCTCGACGCTCGCGGCATACGCCGCCTCCGCCTGTGACCGCGCCTCGCGCGCCTTCGCTCCATACTCCGACTGGTTCGGGACCGCGGGCGCCGCCGCCGCCACGGCCTCCAGCAGCCTCGCGTAGTCGTTCGTGAGCGCCGCCGCCATCGCCTTCACGTCCGCCAGCGTCATGCGGCCCGAGGCCTGCACCAGTTTCCCCTGCAACGGCAGGGTCGAGGCCGCGCTCGACGCGTCCTTCATCGCCGAGTTCACCAGCCGCTCCGCCTCCGCGACCGACGACTCGAACGACTCGGTCATCGCCTTCCTCGCCCCCTCCACGAAAAAGTCAACCTGTTGCGAGTACTGGACGGCATTGTTCCTCGCCTCGCTCGCCGCCCGCTGGGCCGCCGAACGCTGTGCCTCGAGGTCCGCGGCGCTGTCGTTCAGGTTGGTCAGTCGATTCTGCGCCAGGTCCAACTCCAGCGTCGCGTTCTGCAACTTGGGCTGGAGCACGTCGGCCTGGGAGTTCAGCGTCGTCGCTGCCATCGCCTCGGCGTCCCCGCGCCGCTTGGCTTCCCGCGCCTGCTCGACGAGCGTCAGCCCGGACGAGGCCGACATCGTGCTCGCGTGCGACTGCAGATCCGCGGCCTGCGCGAAGTATCGTGTCGCCTCGTCCGTTTTCGCCCGCGCCTGCTGGCGGAGTGACTCGATCTGCCCCGACACATTCCGCTTCTCGTCGGTGAGCGTGCGGATGCGATTCTCGATCTCCCCCCGGCTCTGCTCCAACTCCGCGATCTGTGGCGCCGGATCGAACGCGCCCGTCACCGACGCCGCCGTGCTCCTCGTGATCCATGAGTTCAGGTTCAACCGCGCCGACGCCAGCGACGTGCGGACCTCTGCCGAGGCCTCGTGCACTTTCGCCACAGCCCGCTCGGCGACGCCCAGCCCCGACTGTGCCGCGAGCGACGCCGCAGCGGCGCCCGTCCCGCCGCCTTCCGCCACGATCGGGGCGAGATCGGTGATGGCTTTCTTATAGACCATCGCGCTGTGGTCTGCGCTTGCCGGGCCTGCCGACGCCGCCGCGTGAACGTTTCGCGCCGAGTCCTCGAACGTCCGCGCGTTCGCGTCTTCCTTCTTGCACCCGCCCGCCACCAGCAGCAGCGAGGCCGCCGTCAACAGGCCGGTTGTCATGGTCGTTCCACTCAGGCGTCGAGTCATGGTGATCCCATCAAGGTTGGGCCAACTTTGGCGGCGGTGGGGACAAAGCCAGTCGGCTCTGGACACGAACAAAGCGCGTCCACACCCTCGGCACGCCCATCGGCGCTGTCCCCATACGCCCCGCATCGGCGTGTGGTTGAGACTTTAGCCGATCGCCCCCGCCGACGCGAGCCAGCATGCCCATCCATTGGGGGCCTGTTGGGGATCTGATCTCTGCGAACCGGACAAAGGAACGGCCTATCTCGGCGTGCGATCCTCGTCCCCGTGCTCGGGCCGAGCCAACGGTGGCGTGTACTCCACCGGATACTTCGGTCTCGGTCGATACAGGGTGTTGATCCATTCCACCGCAGCCTTGAACTTGGGGTCGCGATCCGATTCAAAGACCGGCTTCCACGCCTGACGACCACGCAACTGCCCGATCTCCGGGTGCTTCCGCTTCGCGAGGGCCCGGGGCAAGCCATACTGGAGCAGCAGCGAGTTTGCCGGCTCCACGTAATCGATCAATGGGAGATCGTCGCTGGACTTGAAACGATCCAGAATCAGAAAGTTCGTGTACACCGCCGCGTCCGAGTTCGCCATGTTGCGGTTGAGGTACAACGCCCCCGCGTCCTCTCCGCCGTGGCAGCGCGACGTGGCGCAACTGTTCATCAACCACCCGCGATGCACCTCCTCGCGGAAGAGGCGGAACGGAAGAGGGTTCTCGATGACACGCACATCGCCATAGAACTCGCGCGCGCGCAGCCGAAACATCACTTCAAGGATCTCCACCGCGTCCTTCCTCAGGAACGCGTCGCGGCCCTCGGGCGTCTGCGGGATCAACTCGTTGCTCGAGTAGGTCTTCATCAACTCAACAACCGTCGAGCGATCGATCATCATGCGAGGCGGGCGACGCAGGTCCACCTCGTACACCCGCATCACGTTGACCTGTTCTGGCGAGAGCACCGGAAACTTCGGTTTCTCCGGCCGCCTCACCACGCGGTGGGGCTTCGACGTGTCCGTTCCGGGTTCGTCGTCGCGGGCCTTGGTCGCGTCGGCCAGCATTTTCTGCTGCTCGACCAGCGTCTTCATTTCCAGCGCCTCGGGATGCAGCGGGTCGATCCTCATCGCCTCGCTGATCTCCACGAGCGCGAGGTCATACCGCTCGTTCGCCCGCAGCCACTCCGCCAGTCGCAGCCGCGCCTCGATGTCACGCGGGTCGATCGCCGCCTTCAACCTCGCGTACTCCGACGACACGCTCGGGAGCGTCCGCAGTCGATCGACCAACCCGCGCTGGAACGGCGTGGCGATCCCGTTCACCTCGACGGTCACCGAGCGATCGTCCTGTCCGATCAATCGCCCCTCGACCAGGCGTCCATCACTGAGCACCAACTGCACCCGGACAGGCTCGTCGGTGGGGCTGAGATCGGCGGGTGTGGTCTTTTCCGGTGAGCCCGGTGCGGCGGTCGTGGGAGGTACGGGCGATTCAGAGCGAGGCGATGCCGGCGCGGTCAATGTTCCCGCGGCGCCAAGCCCGCCCGCCAGCGTCCACAGCCAGGTGAGTGGTTTCATCCATGAATTGTGGCAAGCCGGAGAAGGGAATCCACCCCTCCCGGTCGCCAGAAACCTGCTTGTGACACAGCCGCATCCCGCCCGGTGTTACGCCGCCGCCGATGCCTTCGCCATCGTCTCGTTGATCCGCTGGCTGAGCAGGTCCGGGGTGAAGGGCTTGACGACGTAGTTGTTCACGCCGGCCTTGATCGCCTCGATGACGCGGGCCTTCTCGGCCTCGGTCGTCACCATGATGATCGGCGTGGACTTGGAGATCTTGGCGCGATACGTCTTCACGAACGTCAGCCCGTCCATGTTGGGCATGTTCCAGTCCACGAGGAGCAGCTCGGGCTTGAACCCCTGCACTTTCGAGAGCGCGTCCACGCCGTCGCACGCCTCGATCACCTCGGTGTGTCCGAGTTGGGAGAGCACTGACTTCTGGATATTCCGCATCGTCTTGCTGTCATCGACCAGGAGGATTTTCATGTCGCGTCTCGTGTGGGATTCAAGGGGTGTGAGTCGTCTCAGGCCTTCGCGGTGGCGGTCTTTGATTCAGCCACGGTGCTGTCGTTGTTCTTGATCGCGACCTCGATCACGAAGTCGCCGCAATCGGTCATGCAGGGGATCACGATGCAGGGCACGCCGCTGGGTCGCGCGATGACGTGGTTTTTGCCCAGGACCACGCTGGGGCAGGAGATCGACGCCTTGCGACCATGGAACATGGCCTTGGCGCCTCCCGAGACCATATTCCCCAGTTCGCCGATTGCGTCTGCAAAGTCGGGGGATGTCGGATCGACTTTCATCCCGCAGAAGAGCGCCACGACATTCGTCGCCGTCTCCGTCGGGAAACTCAGGACCACCGACCCGACGACATCACCGGACAACCCGATGATGCCCGACACGTCGTGCTCGCCCGTGTTGGACGATTTGATGCGCGGCTCGCCGATGCTGACCTGCAACTGCATCATGGTCGAGAAGACGTTCTGGATACTCGCGATGAATGGTTTAATGACCGTCGGATCCATTGATACTTCTCCACGACTCAGGCGGCACGGACCGCGAGCGACTGCGACATCGCCATCAGTTGCGTCACGTCCACGATCAGGCTGACCCCGCCGTCGTCGCGAACCGTCGCGCCGGAGACGGGGCCTCCCTTGTGATCGACCACCGAATCCAGCGGCTTGACCACAATCTCCTGCTGACCGATCAATCGCGACACCGTCAGGCCGATCCGGCGATCGTTGAGCGCGAGCACCACGACGAACGGCGTTTTCGGACGGCTCCCGTCCGCTTCCATCGGCACGTTGAACGCGTCCACCGCGCTCAGCAGCGGCAGCACCCCGTCCCGCATCCTGATCACTGGGTGTTCCCCGATGCTCGAGATTGACGACGCCTCGGGCTTCACGATCTCCAGGATGTTGCCCAGCGGCACCGCGTAGATCTCGTTCGAGACAGCAACCATCATGGCGGGCATGATCGCCACCGTCAGCGGGATCGTGATCGTGAGCGTCGTCCCCTGTCCAGGCTCGCTTGCCAGGTCGATCGACCCCTTGATTTTCTCGATGTTGGTCCGGACGACGTCCATCCCCACGCCGCGCCCCGAGAGGTCGCTGACCTGCTCGGCCGTGGAAAATCCCGCGCCAAAGATGAACTTGTACACCTCGCGGTCTGGGAGCGAGGCGAGTTCCGCCTCGGTGCACAGCCCTCGCTCGATGGCCTTCTTGCCGATTCGATCACGGTGAAGCCCGCGCCCGTCGTCGAGGATCTGAAGGCGTACGTGCCCGCCCTCGTGCGAGGCGCGGATGGTGATCGTGCCTTCATCGCTCTTGCCAGCCTTCACACGATCCAGCGGCATCTCGATCCCGTGGTCGGCCGAGTTGCGAAGCAAGTGGATCAGGGGATCGCCGAGTTCTTCGATGACGGACTTGTCCACCTCGGTCTCGCCGCCCTCGATCACCAGGCGCATCTTCTTTCCGGTCTTCGACGCGAGGTCGCGGATAAGCCGTGGATATTTTCCAAAGAGTTTGTCGAGCGGCTGCATGCGCGTGCGCATCACCGCCATCTGGATGTCGCCCGTCACACGATCGAGGTTCCCCGACGCCAGCGAGATCGACTCGGCAAGTTCCGCGTCCTGCAGGGTCTCGCCAGCGAGGCGGCGCGAGAGCGACGATAGGCGATTTTTCTGCAGCACCAACTCGCCCACGAGATTCATCAGGGACTCGAGCCGCCCGACCTCGACGCGGATCGTGCTCTCCTGAATCACGATCTTTCGTTCCTCATCGGAACGGGCCGCCGTTGGGGCCACACTCGCGGCCTCTGGGGTCGAGGCCGACTCATCGATCGGGCCCGTCACCGACTCGTCTGCGATCTCATCGATCGTCTCGATTCCTGCGTTTGCATACGACGCCGGGTCGCACACACGCATCTCCTTGTCCTTCAGGCCACGGCACTGATGACGGAGGATCTCCGACATCAGCCTCGCGCGAGGCGTGTTCTCCTCGACTTCGTGCGTGGTTGCCATCGTCCGCCCCAGTTCGTTCAACTGGTACGCGACGTGTTGCATCGACTCGAAGTTGAAGAAATCGACGGCCTTGGCCAGGCCCAGCGCCAACTCTCCAAGGTGCTCGCCGCACTCGTCGGCCTTGCTTCTTGCCCCCAACTCGCTCACGAGCGTGTCGAGTTTCGTGAGCGTTTCCTCGATGTCCGCAACGAGATACTCCAAGAGGTCCGCCTTTCCCGAGTCCAACTCCAAAGGCGAGACGGACCAGGAAAGGTCGGCCGGGAGCTCCGATGTGATGCCGGAAACATCGCGAGTGCTTTCACCGGTGGTGGGGGAGGTGAGTTCAATCGTCGCGACCGCGACTTCGTCCGTTGTGCCGGCCTTGGACGATCTCGACTTCCTTTGCTTGAGGGCTGCCTTTGAGGGCGCCTTCGAAGCGGTCTTCGTCGCGGACTTTGATGTGGCCTTCGTGATCCCTACCTTGGCGCTCGACGTGGACTTCACGCCTGTCATGGATTTGGCGGCTGTGGTTGACTTTGCGGTCGTCGGCTTCGACGCCGAGATCGGCTTACCCTCGCCGATCCCAGCGAGGTCGGCGACGAGTTTGGCGGGCGGGATCTCGAGGGTCTGTTGTCCGCGCTGGATCTGACCCATCTGGCGTTTGATGAGGTCGACGGCCTGCAGTAGCCGATCCATGACGGGGCGATCAACAATGACGGTCCCGTTGCGAGCGGCGTTGAGCGCGCTCTCGGCGGCGTGGGCGATCGTGACCAGGTTCGTCAGCGCCAGGAACGATGCACTCCCCTTGATCGTGTGCAGCGCGCGGAAGACCTTGTTGAGGAGGTCGGTGTCCTGCGCGTGGTCCTCCAGTTCCACGAGGTCGGACTCGAGTTGCTCGAGCAACTCGCCCGATTCGGTGAGGAAGTCCTGCAGAATCTCGGGATCAAAGCCGTTGGTGGACACGAGTCTTTCCTTCTGGTGAGTCGATCAGGCGGCGGCCGAGCCGGCGCGCGTCCCCTTGGTTTTTCGGTAGCAGAATCCCTGCGGGATCTGCAACGCCTCGAAGGGCGCTTCCCCGGGCCGGATCGTCTCCGAGTGCCCGATGAAGAGTGTCCCGTCGTCGGCCAACTGATCCGCGAACGTCTTGAAGACCTGCCCCTTCATCGCGTCGTCGAAATAGATCAGCACGTTGCGGCAGAAAATCACGTCCCACGTCCCGTACCGACGGGCCGCGAACCGGTCCTTCAGGTTGTGCAGGTCGAACGAGACCATCTGCTTGATCAACGGGTCGATCGTCCACTGGCTCCCCTGCTGGCGGAAGTACCGCTGCTTCACGAGCGTGGGCGTCGAGCGCACCGAGTAGTCGTGGAAGACTCCCGAGTTCGCTGTCTCCAGCGCCTTCTCCGAGATGTCCGTCCCCAGGATCTCGATCCGCCAGTCACTCAGGCGCGCCCCGAGCGAGCGGTGCAGCATGATCGCGATCGTGTACGGCTCGTCGCCTGTCGAGCAGGCCGCCGACCAGATCCGCAGCCGCTTGGTCCCTCGGCGTGCGTCGAGGATCTCAGGGAGGACCTTCTTCTCGAAGACGTCCAACTGCGGCTCGTTGCGGAAGAACGACGTCTCGTTGATGGTGATGCGGTTGAACATCTCCTGGAACTCGTCGTTCTGGTACGGCCCGATCGAGAGGAACGCGATGTAGTCGCTGAACGACTCCATCTCCAACTCGTGCAGTCGGTGCGAGAGACGTGATTCCAGAATGTACTTCTTCGTGTCGGGGAAGTGGATCCCGGCACGGTCGTAGATGATCTTTCGCAGTTCGCCGAACTGCTTGTCATTCATGGAAATGGTGCCGGCGATCGACATGGACGTCTTCCTTGCTGCGGCCCATAGAACGCCGCGACTCTCGTGGGATCAGGCCGCGTTCGACATCTTGGTCATCGACGACTCGGGGAAGAGTTTCGAAAGGTTGAGCAGGATGATGAGGCGATCCTCCAACTTGCCCACGCCGTCGATGAACTCCGAGCGGAGCGAGCACACCATCGCCGGCGGCGGCTCGACGATGCTCTGGTCGATCCGGCGCACCTCGTGCACGCGGTCCACGATCAGGCCCACCATCTTGGAGTGGACCTCGACGACCACGATCCGCGACGACTCGCTGTGGGCCGCTTGCGGCAGGTTGAACGTCTTGCGAAGGTCCACCACCGGGATAATCTGACCGCGGAGGTTGATCACGCCCTCGACCTCGGGTGGGCTTTGGGGAACGCGGGTCAACTCCATCATCCGGTTGATCTCTTGCACCGACAGGATGTTGACGGCATACTCCTCGCCCGCCACGTCGAACGTCACCAACTGGAGTTCTACACCGACGGCGCCCTTGGTCGTGCCGGCGGTACCGTTGGTCTTCAGGCTCGTGCTCATGGTCGCTCCTGTCTTTGCTCAGCATTGCCCGTGCGATCACCACCAGGCCCAAGGCGTGGCGGACGGCACCGGATTGCATCGGCTGGTACAGGCCTCTCCTTGACGCGAAGTCCGTCGATATGCCCCTCAGCGCCGGCTCGAACGGCGTATCCCCCGACCGTCGCTCATTACGCCGCCGTCGATGCGCTCGAGATTCCACGGCCACGGATCGATCGCAAGGTCTGGATCAGGCCCACCGGGGGGAGCGCCGACGCCGACAACCCCGCCTCCGCCACCGCCCGCGGCATGCCATACACCACGCACGAGGCCTCGTCCTGCGTCAGAATGACCCCGCCTGCGCCGTGCAGCGCCTTCGCGCCCACAAGCCCGTCGTCACCCATTCCCGTGAGCACCACGCCGAGTGCGCGCGGGCCCATGGTCTGTGCCGCCGACGCGAGCAACTCGTTCACGCTCGGCTTGTAGAGCGCCGACGCCGGCTCAAGCGTCACCGAGGTCTGCCATGTTCCCGCACGAGACGCCGAAGGCCTCACGCGAAGGTGCATCCCGCCCGGGCACAGATACACCGTTCCACGTTCAACGGTCATCCCGTCTTCTGCGTGCACCACCTTGACCCTGCACAACTCGTTCAACCGCTCCGCCATGCTCGTCGTGAAGAGCCGAGGCATGTGCTGCGCGATGAAGACCGGACACGGAAACTCCGCCGGGAGTGCCGTGAGGATCAGTTCCAGCACCGGTGGCCCGCCCGTCGACGACCCGATGAACACGCCGTCGATCGACCGATCACCCAGGGCGACCGGCTTCGACGGGACTCGTATCGATGACTCGGCCTTCGTGTTCGTCTGCCGTCCGGGGCGCTTCGCGACGGCCTTGATCTTCGCGATCAACTCGGTGCGAACGTCCTCGACGCCGTTGATCAGGGCCGAGGGATCCTTCCCGATCACGTCCGCCGCCCCGAGCCGCATCGCCTTGAGCGCCGCGTGGCTTCCAGCGCTCGAGAGCGTGGAACAGACGATCACCGCCGGCTTGTGAGCCTGGGGATCGGCCTTGAGTTTCGAGAGCGCACCCAGCCCATCGAGGTTGGGCATCTCGATGTCCATGGTGACGACGTCGGGCTTGAGGGCCTCGATCTGCTTGAGCCCGTCCTCGCCGTCCCTGGCGGTGCCCACGACGCAAATCTCGGGATCGCTCGACGCGATCTGCGAGAGCATCTTCCGCATTACCACGGAGTCGTCAACGATGAGCACAGTGATCTGGTTTGGCGCTGGAGACATCCATTCGCCTATCGGCCAGATCCGAGCGCGAGTTCATCACGACTTGAGGCCAGGGCATCCGCCTTGGGGGCCGGGCTTTGCCGGGAAATCCAGAAATTTGGGTGTGCTGGCGAATCGGAATCGACCCGCGTCTCAGAAATGCCCAGGAGAGGACTTGAACCTCCATGCCCTTGCGGGCGCTACCACCTCAAGGTAGTGCGTCTGCCAATTTCGCCACCTGGGCTAGTTATCCATCGCGAGACCTTCCGGCCCCGGACGATGTGAAGGGAACAAATATAGCACCACAGGCCCAAACGTCGAGCCAAGGTCTGGGAACGACAGCCTAAACTCACAGACGGAGGGGTCGCCTCCGCAAGATCCAAAGGAGTGGACGTGGAAATGGCGTTGTCCGACGCGACGTGGTCGCAATACCTCTCGAAAGTCGCCCAGTCAGCCGAGGAGGCCGGGGTCTTTGCCGAGATCGCCTCGGAATCGGACCGCCTGGATTGCCAGGCCCGGTCGTCGGCCGCGCCTGCGTGGTATCGCTTGGAACGCGATGGGGGCGTGACCTGGGTGGCCTTGGTCACCCCGGACCGCTGGCTGAGCCAGTCCATCGAACAGGACCTCGTCCACACCGGCGACAAGCTGAACGAACTTCTGGAAGAGGAACTCGCCGAACTCGGGGCCAGTGACCGGGCCGGCACCATCCGCGTCGAGCACTTCCGGTCCGAGGACAAACTCTTCACCTTCCGCACGCCGCTCCGTGACTCGGCGACGCCCGAGGAATGCGCCCGATGGATGCTGGCGTATGAGGCCTGCTTCCGAAGGCTCGGGGACATGGAAGCGGGACAGGACGACTAACGAGCGCCACGGCGCGACGGAGCAAGGAATGCGCATCCTCATGCTGGGCTGGGAGTTTCCGCCATTCATCGCCGGAGGGCTGGGAGTGGCGTGCTATGGGCTGACCAAGGCCCTGGATCGCCATGGACACAAGATTCTGTTCATCCTTCCCAAGCCCGTCGATCGCGCCGGCAACGCCTCCCACGTCAAGATGCTCGGCTCCGACTCCCCCGCTCCCGCGGCCGGAACTACGCGCACCAATGTGATGGATGTCGAGGGGATGCCCCTCCACGGGTTCCAGAATGCCATATTCCGGGGTGTCCAGGCCTCATTCAGCCACTCGTACCCAGGCTTTGATCCCGCGAAGATCGCGGGCGTTGGGGCTACCGCGGGCATCGGTGGCGTGGACCTCAGTGCCATCCAGGCCAGCGACGAGACCGCGGCCTTGCTCGCCCAGAGTTTCGGTGGTGGGCTTGGCGGTGGATCGACTTCGGCCGGCCTCGCCGCCGGCGGACCCGGCGTTGGGTATGGGTCAGACCTCGTGGGCGATTCCGAGCGGTACGCCCGACTCGTCGTCGCCCTCGCGCGGGGCGAGTCGTTCGATGTCGTCCACGCCCACGACTGGCTGACCTTTCCCGCGGGGGTGGCCCTCTCCAGCCTCTCACGCAAGCCCCTCATTGTCCACGTCCACTCGACCGAGTTCGACCGCGCCGGGACCAACGTGAACCAGCGTGTGTATGAGATCGAGCGCGCCGGGATGCACCACGCCTCACGCGTCATCGCCGTCAGCCAGTTCACCAAGGCGATCTGCGTCCGACGCTACGGCGTCTCTCCCGCAAAGGTGGATGTCGTGTACAACGGCATCGAGCGCGACCACGTTCAGCCGCGCGAGGGCGATCGCATCGAGTCCGGGGATCGCATCGTGCTCTTTGTCGGTCGCATCACGATGCAGAAAGGGCCGGAGTACTTCATCGCCGCCGCCAAGCGCGTGCTGGAGAAAATGTCCAACGTCAAGTTCGTGCTCGCGGGGAGCGGCGACATGGCCGTCCGCATGATCGAACTCGCCGCGAGCATGGGCATCGGGCACAAGGTGCTCTTCACGGGGTTTCTCCGCGGGCGCGACGTTGATCGCGTGTACCAGATGGCCGACTGCTATGTCATGCCCAGCGTGAGCGAGCCGTTCGGGATCGCGGCCCTCGAGGCGATCAAGCACGACGTGCCCGTCATCCTCTCCAAGACCAGCGGCGCGAGCGAGGTCCTCACGCACGTCCTCAAGGTCGATTTCTGGGACATCGACGAGATGGCGAACAAGATCCTCGCCGTGCTGCGTCACCCGCCCCTGTCGCAGACGCTGCGCCAGCACGGCTCGTTCGAGTTGCACCGCCTGACGTGGGATGGGGCCGCCGAGCGGTGTGTCGCGTCATATTCCAAGGCGATGGGAACGACCGGACCGAGCGTGGCAGCGTCGTGATCCGTAGTTGAGTATCGGGTTCGCGCGACCTGTTCAAAACCGGATCAAGACCCCGAGACTTCCTCGGGCGCGACGACCGGACGTCCGTCGATGGTCGTGCCCGGCACTTGTTTGGGGTTGTTGGGGTCGGCGATAATCGGCGTGTTCCGCTCGGCTTCCTTCCGCTCCGCGTCCGTCATGTACGACGTCGGTGCCGGAGCGTTGGCGTTGCCACGCTGGGTGTTCCCGATCCACCCCATGAAGGAGGCCGCCCAGACCCAGACACCCGCGACGATGGCGACGAGCACCGCGACGAGGACCATCATCTTCGGGTCCCTGGCGGCGCCCTTCGAGGGCTTGCCCTCGTGGGCCAAATCGCTCAGGCTGG
Source organism: Phycisphaerales bacterium (assembly GCA_016699835.1). Lineage (NCBI taxonomy): Bacteria > Pseudomonadati > Planctomycetota > Phycisphaerae > Phycisphaerales > Phycisphaerales bacterium. The sequence continues at coordinate 650,193 of CP064987.1, read as the reverse complement.
AACGCTTCGTCGGCATGTGAAACTCCGCGATTGGCTAGCCCCGGGTTCGACTCACCCCACGTCGCGCTTCTGGAAGAGCACGACGGCGAGGGAGAGGAAGAAGACCACCTGCACCAGAGTGTACACGAAGATCGTGATGAGATACGAGGGCGGAATCGGCCGGCTCTGCGAGACCGCGTCGAGGAGCCAGTAGAACTGTAGATTCGGCACGACGCCCCAGACGACCATCCAGTGCAGCCGAATTTCTGTGGGCTTGGTGAAGACGTAGTCGCCGGGAAACGGGTTCCGCACGATCGACAACGGCTTGCCGCCGATATGCCGGATGGTGATCGTCTTTGCCGAGACCCCCGTCACCACGACCGCGGGCGGCGTGCCGGGTCCCAGCATCTGGTTCGCGTCGTCGAGTGATCCCGTGAACCGATCGAATCCAGCCCAGAGCATGGGAAAGCCATTCGGCGTCGGCGAGACGAAGAGCGAATCACCCACGCGGATGGGGCTCTCGGGAGGCCCGGCCAGTTCGAGTTTCCCCTGCGTGCCCAGGGTCGCCAGTTCGGGCGTGTTGAGATCCACGGGGACATAGTCACCGACGGTTCCGGCGATGGTGTTGTGAAAGACGCGCGAGCCGACGATGGAGTTACTCATCATCGCGGCGACGAAGACGAGCATGCACGCCACGATCGTGGCCACCTGGTTCAGGCGTGTTGAGGCCGCCGTCGCCACGGCCGCCAGCACGATGAGCGCGAGGAGAAGAGTCGCGCTCGCGAGCGTGACCTGGGGCTTGAGGTCCTTCAGGAGCGACTGCCATTCCCAGTGCTTGCTCAGTGAGAGCGTGAGGATGTAGCCGATCAGCACCAGGGGAAGCATGAGCAGGACGGCCGTCTGCGGGAAACTCCACGAGTAGTAGAAGTTGCACCACGCGGCGATCGCGAGGGAAAGCAGCACGGCCCCGAAGACGAAGGTGACGACAGGCCCGTCGATCTCGTCCGCCGCCGTGCTCATGACACCGTGGCGAATGGCGAAGAGCATGAAGAGGATCATGACGACCGACGAGAGCAGGAGCGACCCGGCGACGCCCAGGAACTTGCCCAGGATGAGGGAGACGCGCGAGACGGGCTTGGAGACGATGGTGAGAACAGTCTTGTTCTCAATCTCTCGGCTCATGACGGCGGTCGCGATGAACCCCGCGAGGAGCGTCCCGCACACAAAGACCGTGGCCAGCCCGAGGTCAAAGAGGAGTTTGTCGTCCCCCTTGACCTCGCCGGTTTGTTCTAGACCCATGGTGTAGCCGGTGTTCCAGGTGTTGAAGAGTTGGAGGATGCCCGAGGCGAGGACGATGAGGAGCACCACCGGCTGGCGGAGGCTCTCGATCATCGTGTTGCGGGCGATCGTGAGGGGTTGGAGGAGCATGTGAAGGCCAAGGGTAGCAATGTCCAGCGCTGATCACAGCACGATGCGGCTGGCGACAGGGGGCGGCACTCTGGAGCGTGGTCAAAAAATTGTACGGGGATGCGAACCCGGGACTGGCTCGACCGTACACCAAGGGCCCTTCGGGGGAAATCGCGCGGAATGTGCGCGCACATCAACGATTTCCACGCCCATTCGGGCTGGTGTTGACATGGGGATGCTGGCTTGTGTCGTGATTGTCCTGAATACGGTTGATTCGAGTAGTACGGGTCAGGTGTGGAAAGCCGGGGATGAACCCGGCACAATACCAGCCCACGGTTCTCGTGGGGCGCGGGATCATGGGGAGGGATGGTGAACCGGCGAGCAGGACGCGAGAGCGGCTCCCGCGCGGTGGTTTACCCTGTCGATCGGGTGATGCTCGGGGTGAGCAACACCACAAGTACGGCTTGGGACCGTTCCGGGCCGATGGAGGCGTCTCTCGTGCGTCCGAAGCGGAATCTTCGGTGGAGTCCAGAACCACCCAACCGTTCGGGCGCCTCACTCGGTCGCGCGACCGGTGAGTTCAACCACTTCTCGCGGGCGCTCGGCCCGTGGCGCCCAATGCGGCCTCACGGTCTCAATCAACAGGATTCCTGATGCGGGCAGACTATCTCACATACAAGCGTGCCGCCAACGTCAGCGTCATGGGCCTGGTGCTCCATGTCGTGATGGGCGGCGCGATGTTGATCTATGCGCGTCTGAGCGCCGACCACGCGGCGATGACGCTCGCCCTGTACATGCTCCTGGGTGCCGTTGGCTGGCTGGCCCTCACGATCCTGTATGACCAGCACCGGCGCGAGCGGATCGAGTCGATCGAGGCCGACGCCCTCGCCGCCGCCGAGGAATCGTCAACGATCTTTGGCGGGGCGTCCGAGTTCAGGGTGGCCCAGAAGCGGCTGAAGAGCCTCTACAAAGTGTTCTCGCCCACGATCAGCGTCGTTATTGGCGTGGCCTTGCTCGGGGTCGCCTGGTGGCGGCTCTCGTCGCTCGGCGTCTTCTCGGAGACGGGCACGATCACGTTCACAACATCTCGTCACAAGGAGTGGGGGCTTGGTCTTGGGCTTGCGGTCTCGGGCATCGGATTCGTCTTCGCTCGATACGCCTCCGGGATGGCCAAGCAGGAGTTCTGGGCGAACCTTCGTGCCGGTGCGGCGTTCACTGCCGGGGCGTCGGTTCTCGCGCTGGTCCTTGCCATCTCGCAGTTCATCGATCTGATCACGTCGACCGAGGACGCATGGCTGAAGATTGTGGTCGTGGGTTTCGCCGTCGTCGTGGGAATCCTGGGCATCGAGGTCTTCCTCAATGTCCTCCTGGATGTGTATCGCCCGCGGAAGGTCGGCGATGTCGCGATGCCCGCCTTCGGGTCGCGCGTGCTCGGATTCGTCGCGGCCCCGGATCGCATCGCCCAGTCCATCAGCGACGCGATCAACTATCAACTCGGTTTCGACGTCACGTCGGGGTGGTTCTACCAGTTGCTGGTGAAGTCGCTCGCGCCGCTCGTGGTAGTGGGCTTGCTCACGATGTGGCTGCTCTCCTCGCTCGTGGTCATCCAGCCTCACCAGCGAGCCACGATCCTGAGGTTCGGACGCGTGGTGCAGGAGAACGTCACGCCCGGCCTGCACGTCAAGATGCCCTGGCCGATCGATCGTGTCTACGTCCCCGAGTTCTTCGAGAAATCCTCGTCCTCAGACGCGATGCTCCTCCGAGACCGGACCGTCACGGGAATCCGCCAGACGCAACTTGGATCGGACCCGCCGGCGAACAAGGGAGAGCCGATCCTCTGGACCAACGACCATCTCGGCGTCGAGGTGCTCCAGATCGTCCGTTCTTCCGGTGAGGTCACGTTCGGACGCGACGGCATGGCAGGCATGTCCCTCGTCTCCGTCGAGATCCCGCTCAAATATGTCGTCGAAAACGTCTCGCTCTTTGATGAACTCGCTCCGCCCGAGCAGCGCGAGCAACTCCTCCGGTATGTCGCCCAGCGCGAGGTGCTCCAGTATCTCCACACCGCCACGCTCGACGAGGTGCTCGGCGATGGACGGGCCACGATCTCCAACGAGCTCAAGTCGCGGATCTCGGCCGCCTTCGATCAACTCAATCCCGATTCCACGGGCAAACCCCGCGGCGCCGGCGTGAAAGTCGTCATGTGCTCGATCACCGGTGTGCACCCGCCCAAGCAGTCCGACGTGGCCGCCAGTTTCGAGAAGGTCGTCGAAGCGGACCAGAAGACCCAGGCGTTGCTCACGACGGCTCGGGCGGACCATGTGAAGGAACTCACCGATGCCGCGGGTTCGGTGGAGCAGGCCGAGTCGATCGTGAAGATCGCCGACCAGCTCAAGGGCCTTCGATCTTCGGCGAGCGCCGATAAGCCCAACGCTCGGACCATGGAACTCGAATCGGAGATGAACCGCCTTCTCGACGCCGCGGGGGGGAACGCCGCGGTGACGATCGCCGAGGCGAAGGCCACGCGTTGGACGCGCTACATGGACCTTCGTGGCCGGGCCGAGCGATACGCCGGGCAGTTGCTCGCGTACAACGCCTCGCCCACCGTCTTCCGCGCCTCGATGTACGCCGACACGCTCCGCGACTCGCTCAAGAATGTGAGGCTCTACATCGTGGACGATCGGGTTTCGGACCTTCGCATCGATGTCGGACTCGAGGACATCGACACCGGAGCCGAGATCTTCAAACCCAAGAAGGAATGACGCCTCGTCACTCTCGAACGAACACACGGAACACGAAACGAATGACTTTGGACCGGCCCACAGACGCCGGAATTGCAGGAGACGAATCGGTGCGACGACTGCTCATGATGATTGTGGCCCTGGTCTTCCTCGGGGCGCTTCTGCTCTTCACGACCACGTACCAGGTGCGCTTCACCGAGGCCGCGGTGCTGACAACGTTCGGCAAGGCCGGGGACCATGCCGTCAAGCGCGATGCGGGACTTCACCTGAAGTGGCCCTACCCGATCCAGGCGGTGACGACGTACGACACGCGACTGCGCCCGCTCTCGGTGAAACTCGAGACACAGCAGACCGCCGACAGCCGCCAGATCACCGTCGAGGGATTCTGCACCTGGCGCGTCGCCGATCCGCTCAAGTTCTTCCAGCGCTTCAGCAATGCGGGCGGCATCGCGGCCGAGCAGTACGCCGCGGCCCAGCGTGTGCTCGAGTCAAGCCTCCGGGCCGCGATGGCTCGGGTCTCGAAGTATCGCATGAATGAACTCTTCGCCGCGACCCCCGGCGCATCGAAACTCCCCGAACTCGAGGCGGAAATCCTGCAGGCCTTCCGCGCGGCGTCGGACAAAAGCGACCTCTCCATGGATGACTACGGCATCGAGGCCGTCGCCGTGGGCATCAGCCGCATCGTGCTCCCCGAGAGCGTGACGCCGGGCGTGCTCGAGGCGATGAAGGCCGAGCGGGCGCGTCGTGCTCAGGAGATCCAGAGCCGGGGCGAGGCCCAGGCCCAGGCGATCCGCTCTCGGGCCGAGAGCGATGCCAAGCGCATCCGCGACTTCGCCGAGTTGTACGCCCAGACGATCCGCAAGCGTGGCGACGAGGAGTCCGCACCCTTCCTCGCGCGGATGAATGAGAATGCCGATCTCGCGGCCTTTCTGGAGAACATCCGCATCATGCGTGAGATGGTGAGCGCCCGCACCACGCTCGTGCTCCCCTCGTCCATGCCCGGGTTGGAACTCATCGCACCTGACGCTATGTCGCGCATTCGCAACGGTGGGAAGTCGTCCGACTCTTCGACCGGCCGCTGGTTGCGTGAGGAGGTCTTTGGCCGCGATCCAGGCCGCGTCGCGTCCGCCTCGCCGGAGTCGCAACCCTTGAACACGGAGAGCAGCCGATGAGTTTCTGGTTGCTCGGCCCGATTCGTCAGGCGGACGCTGATGACAGTGGTGGGGGTGGCGTGCCCGCCCGCCGCGCCGCCTCGGTCACGCTTCGCGACGGTCAGCCTGTCGAAACTGCGGCGACCGACGCATCTCTCCTGGACCCGGCGAACAAGTCGCTCGCCGAGGCCCTCAACATCACGTACGTCCTACTCCAGGTCGCGATGGTTGTGCTCTTTGTGCTGTACCTCGCGAGCGGCTTCAAGACCGTGAGCGAGGGGCAGCAGGCCGTGCGACTCGTCTTCGGCAAAATCAGCGACGCGAATCTTGGGCCAGGGTTCTATGCGAACTACCCCTTCCCCTTCGGCGAGATGGTCACGGTTCCTTCGGGAAAATCCGAGTCCGTTTCGGTGGACAGGGTCTTTTGGCCTGATGCCAACGGTGCCTCCTCGGGAATGATCAAGCCGACAAACGAGTCGGGGTTCCTGCTGACGGGCGATGGGAGCATCGTGCACGCGAAACTCAATGCGACGTATCGCCGCGTGGGCGCGGCCGAGTACTCTCGAACGGTGCTCAGCGACAGCGAAGCGACGAACCTGGTGGAACTCGCGATCCGACGCGGCGCGGTCCACGCGGTGGCCGAGGTCACGATCGATGACCTGCTCCGCCCGGGTGATGGTTCCGTCGGGACGGTCGCGCTCCGCGCGCGCGAACTCGCCAACGACATGCTCCGCGACATGGAGACGGGCATCACCATCGATGCGGTGCAAGTGATCGATCCGGCCGCTCCTGCAACGCTGAAAGACGACTTCGCGAAGTCGCTCAAGGCCGAAGCCGATTCCGAGCGGGCGATTGTCACCGCGCGGGGTGAGGCGACACGCACGCTCTCTGCGGTCGCGGGCGAGATCGCGCTCCCGCGCATCAACGAGAACGGCACGACGACCAACTCGCCCATCATCGCCGCTATCGAGAACTATGAGCAGGCCCTTCCCAAGGGTGACAAAGTCGCCGACGCCGCCCTCGCGACCATCTTCTCGATCTTCGATGGCACGCCCGTGGAACTCAACGGCAGCACCGTGAACGCCTCGATCGGCGGCGAGGTCTCCAAGACGCTCGTCGATGCCGAGCAGTATCGGACCGAGATCACCTCGAAGCGCCGCGCCGATCTCGAACTCTTCAATGCGAAGGTCGAGCAGTTCAAGGCCAACCCGTCGCTCATGATCCAGCGAGAGTGGTCGTCGGGCCTACGCGAGTTCCTCGCACGCGACACCGTGCAGATGTTCATGCTCCCGCCATCGACCGACACGATGGTCTTGCGTCTCAATCGCGATCCGCAGATCACGCGAGCCGCCGAGATCGCCCGGAACCAGCGTCAGAATGCCGATTCAGAGAAGGAACGCCTCCGCGAGCTGAACGACGCCCGCTTCAAGACGGACACGTCCGCCCTCACCGCGCCGCAGTAGCCAAGCCAGGAACGACACGCGATCCACACGACGGACTACACCCATGCCCGAGAGCCAGCCACACGCCGCGCACGACGCCAAGTCTGAGCCGACCCGTTCGGGGGAGCCGGTCGTCGTGTGCCAGCGACTCACCAAGGTCTTCAAGGACTTCTGGCTTCGTGATCGTGCCCGGGCGGTGGACTCGCTCACCTTCGAGATCCGACGCGGCGAGATCTTCGGCCTGCTCGGGCCCAACGGCTCGGGCAAGAGCACCACGATCAAAATGATCCTCGGGCTGCTCCGCCCAACCTCGGGCCGCGTTGCGGTCTTCGGCAAGCCGCCCACCGAGGTCTCCATCAAGCGCCGCATCGGGTACCTCCCCGAAGAGTCGTATCTCTACGGCTTCCTCAACGCCCGCGAGACGCTCGATTACTACGGCAAACTCTTCGAACTCGACCACGCGACGCGTCGGCGACGCATCGACGAACTCCTCGACATGATCGGGCTGGCGGGCGCCCAGTTCCGAGCCGTTCGTGAGTACTCCAAGGGCATGCAGCGCCGCATCGGCATCGCCCAGGCGCTCATCAACGATCCCGAGTTCCTCATCCTCGACGAGCCGACGACCGGGCTGGATCCCTTGGGCACGAAGCAGGTGAAGGATCTAATCGTCGACCTCGGGCGCCGCGGCAAGACGATTCTCCTCTGCAGCCACCTCCTCGCGGATGTCGAGGATTGCGTCGATCGCATGAGCATCCTGTATGGCGGGCAGAAGCGTGCCGAGGGCACGTGCGAAGATCTTCTCGCCAGCCGCACGCGGATGTCCATCGAGACCGAGCCACTCGATGATGACACCGTCTCGGAGATCGACCGTGTCGTCCGCAATCGCTCACACGGCGAGCGATCGATCCTCCGCGTCTCACGCCCACGCCAACGCCTCGAGGAACTCTTCCTCGACATCGTCGAACGCGCCCGCCAGGAGCAACTCTCAACTTCCGGCGCCCAATCCGGCGGTCAGACCGCGGCGTTCCTCAAGGGCGACGCGCCCGAGGGCGAGAGTCTCATCGAGAAACTCGTCAGCGAGGAGCCGACGGAACCAGTCAGGACTGTCGTCGACGCGCCGGCACCAGTTGCGCCCGAGGCCGAGATGGACAAGGCGATCGACGCGCTCCTCGACGCCTACGAGGAACCGTCCGCGTCCAAAGCCGCCCCGACTCCATCGCCCACGCCCCACTCGTCCAAGCCCACGCCAAAGCCCAAGGACGACATCGATCGCTCCGTGATCGATTCGCTTCTCGACTCCGGAGAAGACGAGAGCCGCGGCAGGAGGCGTGACGGGTGAGACTGGGCGACGTGGCGAGCACGATCAACCGCATCCAATCGGGCACGCGATTCAAGATCGCGGCCTCGGCTGTGGTGGTCATTCTCGCCGTGGTCGCCATCGTGTGGTACGCCGTACAGAACAACGCGCCAGTGTCGGGTGAAGGTGGCCCAGATGCGCCCGCTGCCATCGCCCCGTCTTCGCCCGCCGACACGACCGCACCGGCCAACGAAACCGAAGAGGCCCGGCACGCTCGCGAGTCCGACCATCGCGCCGACGCCGAGATTGCCGCAGTCTGGGAAGGCATTACTTCACAGCGGACTTCAAGCGTCGGCTTTGCTGCGCTCGTGCTCGTTCTCACGGGCGTATCGCTGGTCGTGATCTGGATCGGCCTGGGACTCACCTACCTCGCGCTTGTGGTGGTGGGGGGAGGGCTGGCTCTTCTGCTACGAGTCATACCCGCGACCAAGGGCGCCGCGCCCATCGTCGGTGGGATCGTCTTCCTGACGGCGATGTTCACCGCACTCATGCAGGCGGCCCGTCTCCTGCTTTCGGGGACAGGCCCCGTTCGCGCCATCGCGCGGAACGTCCTCGCCGAGTCGGTTCGTCTCAAACTCTCGCTCGTCGCGATGTTCCTTCTCATCGTCGGCCTCGCTCTGCTCCCCTGGCTCCTTGAGGCCGATCAACCGCTGCGATACCGAGTCCAGGCCTTCATCCAGTACGCCATCGGGTCCTCGTTCTGGCTCATCGCCCTGCTCGTCCTTGTGTTCTGCGTGGCGTCGGTCGCCTTCGAGCAGCGCGACAAGACCATCTGGCAGACGATGACCAAGCCCGTTGCCGCGTGGAAGTATGTCCTGGGCAAGTGGGTCGGCGTGATGACCCTCGCGGCGGTCCTTCTCGCGGTCTCGGGGTCGGCCGTGTTTCTCTTTACCGAGTACCTGCGGGCCCAGCCGGCGTGGGGCGAGCGAGCCGATGCGCCGTACGTCCCGCTCAACGGCGACCGGGCGACCGCCGATCGACTCGTCCTCGAGAACCAGATCCTGACCGCGCGTCGCAGCATCGAGCCGGTTGTGCCCGAGATCGACCCGAAGCAACTCGAGGACAATATCCAACGCCGCGTGCAGGAAGAAATCCAGGCGAGTACCGCCGCCCTTGCCGTTGACAGCATCTCCGATACCGACAGGCAGGCGATGTACGACGCGTTCAAGGACGAGGCCCAGAAGAGCATCAACTCGGCCTTCCGTTACATCCCTCCGACCGGCGTCCAGACCTATCGCTTTGAGGGGCTCGCCGACGCCAAGGCGAGGCACAAACTCATCACGCTTCGCTACAAGATCAACTCGGGTGCGAACTCGCCGGATGCTCTTTACAACGTCACGTTCGTTCTCAAGGGCCCGGCCCTGGTCACCAAGCAGGCCGCCCTCGCCCAGACCCAGGTCCTCCAGCTGTATCCAACCGCCATCGACGACGATGGCTCGCTCACCATACAGATCGTCAACGGCAACACCGAGACCGGCGTCGCGAACCCCGAGGCCATCACGTTCCCGAAAGACGGACTTGAGATCACCTATTCCGTCGGCACGTTCCAGGCGAACTTCGTCCGTGTGATGCTCGTGCTGTGGATCAAGATCGGATTCCTCGCGATGCTCGGGATCGCGACGGCGACGTTCCTCTCCTTCCCCGTGGCCAGCCTGATCTCCTTCGGCACGTTCCTCACCGCGCAGTCCGGGCAGTATCTCCGACAGTCTCTCGACAACTTCTCCACGACCACGAACGAGGGCAAGACGCTGGTCTTCAACACAATCGTGGCCAAGATCGCCCAGGCCGTCGAATGGGCGGTACGGACCTATGCCGATCTCTCGCCCACGCGAAGACTGGTCGATGGGATCGAACTCTCCTGGTCGTCGCTCGCGTGGGGCTCGGGTGTGCTCCTGGTGTGGACATTCCTTCTCTTTGCCATCGGATCCTTCGCCCTCAGCCGCCGCGAACTCGCCACCTATTCAGGCCACTAAGCCTGTTGCCGGATGCCCGATGCCTGATCCCATGCTCCATTCATGAAACGCGACTCGCTCATCCAGACCATCGCCACCGCCGTCATGATCGGCGCGATGGTCTGTTCCGTCTTCCTTTCGGCTCGACTCTCGGGCGTCGCCGGCCGCTACAAACTCGTCTACACCGATCGTGCCGAGGACGCCCAGAGTTGGGAAGTCTCCGCGGGGATCGCGATGGGCGCCTTCCGAGGACTCTTCGTCAACTACCTCTGGATCCGCGCCAACCAACTCAAGGAAGACGGCAAGTTTTACGAGGCCATCCAACTCTCCGACGCCATCACCAAACTCCAACCCCGCTTCCCGCGCGTGTGGGCCTTCCACGCCTGGAACATGGCGTACAACATCTCCGTCGCCACGCAGACCCCCGAGGAACGTTGGCAATGGGTCAACGCCGGGATCGCTCTCCTCCGCGATCGCGGCATCCCCGCGAACCCCAACGACATGCTCCTCCACAAGGAGCTCTCCTGGATCTTCCTCCACAAAATCCAGGGATACACCGACGATTCCAATGGCTACTACAAGCGTCGCCTCGCCATCGAGTGGACCGTTGTCCTGGGTGAGCCGCCAGCAAAGGCCTTCCTCAACACCACGCGTGAACAGGTCATCGAGCAGTACGCCACATGGCTGAATGAGGTCGCCGACGCTCCCGACACGCTCGAGGACGCCATCGCCAAAGAGCCAAAGATCCAGGACCTCGTCAATGAACTGACCCGGCTCTTCACGGACTTCAAGCCCGATCAGCGCCTGCTCCGTCCGTTCCAGATCTACACCGCGATCACCAGGTCGGGCCGCAATGACCTGCTCCGCTCATCCCTCGGTGATAGGGAGCGGGCCTTCTTCATGCTCGCCGACAGGCCAGAATACGCCACAGCCTGGCGGACACTGCTCGCTCACACACGCAAGCGGATCCTCATCGACCACTACCACATGGACCCGTACGTCATGGTCCGCTACACGCGAAAGCACGGGCCCATCGACTGGCGGCACCCCGCGGCCCACGCCCTCTACTGGGCCCAGCGTGGCGTCGAAAACGCGTACGATCGCGCGACCTTCCTCAACGCCAAGGACTTCGACTTCATCAACACCGATCGCCAGGTCGCCCAGTCGCTCCAGGACCTCTTCCGCACGGGCGATGTCTACTTCTCCTTCCTCTCCTCCCTCGAGCAGCCCGTGCCCATGTACATCGTCGCCCCCAACGAGTATTTCATCCGCAGTTATGGCGACGTCCTTCAGGAAATGCGCGACCGCTCCCGCGTGGACCAACTCTCGCGCGGCTATTCCCCGCTCTCCGCTGGCTACGAGAACTTCCTGCGAGACGCCGTCTGCTACCTCTACCGGCTCGGCGACCGCGCCCAGGCCGACGAGTGGTACACACGCCTCCGCACCGACCCGTGGTGGAACCTCAACGATACCTTCGGGCGAAAGGAGGAACTCTCCATCCCCATCGCCGAGTTCGTCCAGAAGGAGACCGAGACACGCTTCGATTCTCCCGCGGTCGCGATCCAGCAGGTCACGGCCTCGATCTTCGGGGCATACGTGAAGGGCCTGCTCTCCGGGGATGGCAATCGCTTCCGATCCCAGATGGAGTTCGCCAAGCAGGCCCATCGCTATTACCTCGAAGAACAGGTCCGCCGCGCCAACGCGAACGGAGGCGTGTGGCGCATGGAACTCATGGACCGCGACTTCGGCTTCCTCGCCGGGACGCTCTTCGCCCAGTTCCTCTCGTCGATCCCGCTGGACGATGCCGAGAGCGTCTATGCTCGGGCGCCGGACGAACTTCGCCACTATGCCTACGTCGCGATCCCGCAGATCTTCGGCCAGGAGATCGAGCAGACCGCCAAGGCCGAGACCGCCAAAGGGCTCAAGGCGCGCACGGTTGAAGACATATTTCCAAGGCCCGAGGACCAGGACCAGTTCCGCGTGTGGCTCGACGCCGAGATGGCAAAGCGTGCGTCGCAGAACAACGCCGACATCGAGACCAAGTAACCGGTCTCGTGACGTGGCCTCAATCTCTGGTCCAAGTCGGGTGGGTGGGGACGTGGGCGGAGTTTGGCTCAGCGCGTCGGCGGCTCGGCGTAGTGCAACTCGAGATACCGTGCCACATAATCAATAATCGAGTTCGCCTCGGGAATGTCCGGGTTGGAGGTCATCCCCATCGGCTCGAATCGCATCCCGGCAAATCGCGACACCGCCTCGCGGATGGGAAGCCCATGCTGCAGGCACAGCGAGAACGCCCGGCAGAACGCCTGGCACATCCCCGACAAGGTCGAGCCTTCCTTCGCCATCTTGATGAAGATCTCGCCCGCCCGACCATCCGGATACAGCCCGATCGTGAGGTACCCCTCATGGCTGGCGATCGAGAACTTGTGCGTGACGGACTCGCGAGTGACTGGGAGTGCTTGTCGCGTGGCGATCATGTCGTCGTCCTGACGTGAGCCCGTGTGGTCGGCCATGGGCCGGGACTGTATCGGAGGCAGCCGTGCCCGCGAGCAGCCCTTTGGGCCAGTGCGTATCGGCGACTCCGCAATCCCGAGGCCAGAAAACCGAATAACCCTATCGGACCCCGTCCAAACCGACGGGAGATCGCTTCACTGACGGGCTGATCGGTGTGCAGTGGTTCGATTGAATCTCCTTGGAGTCTGGGGCTTGTCTTGGCAAGGTTGTCGATCGATAATTGCTGACAACACCGGTGCCTTGGCCGGGACTTGTATGGATTATCGATCAGCCACAACTCCTGAGCAGCCCACCGCCCCCAAGGGTGCGGCTCGTTCCATGCCCCGAGTCAACCTCGCCGGTCTCTCGATCGTCCTGCTCGTGGCGTTCATGGGCGGTGTCGCGGCCTTGGCCGAGCCTTCGAGCCAGGCGTTCACCCAGGGCGTCGCCCACATCCGATCGGTCCTTGGCGAAGACGCCTTCCACGCCACGCGTCCGTCGGTTCCCGTCGCACACACGTCGCCCACCGGGTTCAAGGTGGCCGAACTTGATGCTTCGCTCGGTGTGTCGATCGATGCCGAGCCGATGGCGATTTGCCTCGTCCGCGAGTCGCTCCTCGCGCTCCCTCCGCCTTGGTGCTGAGCATACCACGCGGCCTTGGCCTCTTCTCACATGACGCCGGCCGCTCGACGGCTTCCAGTCAGTCGATGCCACTCGCGGCGATCCTCATCGGGCTTGCCGCTTCCTTTTCGGTGATGTTGCCGTCACCACACGTCACGAAACACAAACTCGCCGTCTTGCCGGTCGCCGTTGGAATCTCCCACGTCAGACCGACTCAACGGCATGACCGATACCCGTTCTCGGTTCGCCGAGAACGGTCGACTCACGAAAGCGAACGAACCATGGCCGAACGCGATATTCCGATCCTGGGCCCAATCCTGCACCGCATCATCGGCACCCGCAACGATCGATTCGTCAAGAAGTACACCCAGCGCGTCAACGCGATCACCGCTCTCGAATCGCAGACGAGCGAACTCACCGACGCCCAGATCCGAGGCAAACTCGCCGAGTTCCGCGAGCGCTTCGACAAGGGCGCCAACGCCGAGGACCTCATGGTCGAGGCCTTCGCCGTCGCCCGCGAGGCAATGGATCGCGCCGTCGGCATCCGCCAGATCTTCAACTCCCAGAAGGGCTTCGATCCTTCGCGTCTCCCCTCGCCAGCGCGAGAGTTGTATGCAGAAACCAAAGCCCAGATGGACGCGCGCGAGCCGGCCATGCCCACAGGCGAGTTCCTCGGCTGTGCCGCCCCGGTCCCGGGTTGGATGCAGGTCGATGTTCCCAACGAGATCTACGCGGCGGTGCGTGAGTTGTACCCCGAGAGCCGCCCGCCCTTCCGTGCTCGCCCCTTCGACGTCCAGTTGATCGGTGGCATGGTCCTCACGCAGGGCAAGATCGCCGAGATGAAGACCGGCGAAGGCAAGACCATCGTCGGCCCGCTCGCGTGTTATCTCGCCTGCATCGAGCGACTCCGCATCCACGTCGTCACCGTCAACGACTATCTCGTCCAGCGCGATCGCGATTGGACTTTCCCCTACTTCCATGCGCTCGGCCTCACCGTCGGCGCGATCCATCCCCAGCACATGCAGGACGAGGCCGAGAAACGCCGCATGTACCACTGCGACGTGGTCTATGGCACGACGGCCGAGTTCGGCTTCGACTATCTCCGCGACAACATGAAGCGTCGCGAGGAGGAGCAGGTCCAGCGACGCCGCCAGTTTGCGATCGTGGACGAAGTGGACTCGATCCTGATCGACGAGGCCCGCACGCCGCTCATCATCTCCGGGCCGGCCCACGAGGACCAGCCCCGCTACGAACTCGCCGACCGCCTCGCACGCCACCTCGTCGAGAAGAACCGCCCCTTCTCCCAGGCCGACGACCTCGTGGAGCGCTGCAAACTCAAGATCAAGGGATACGAGGGCGACATCCGCCAGGCCCGTGAGAAGGACAAGATCCCCGCGATCCAGGAGCAGTTGAAAGCCGCCAAGGCCGAACTCCCCGCCCTCGAAGAGGCCCGCACCAGGCACATCCAGTATTTCGAGACGAAGATGGAGCGCAAGCAGGTCCACCTGACGCACGACGGCGTCGCCGAGGCCCAGCGCGCCGCCCAGATCGGCTCGTTCTACGTCGATCAGAACATCGACATGCCCCACCTGCTCGAGCAGTCGCTGCGCGCCCACGCGGTCTACGAGCGTGACAAGGACTATGTCATCATGACGGTCCCCGACCCGATGACGGGCCGCCCCCAGCCGTCGGTCGTGATCGTGGACGTGAACACGGGCCGCCCGATGATCGGTCGCCAATGGTCCGACGGGCTGCACCAGGCAGTCGAGTGCAAGGAGCGCGTCCCGATCAAGCAGGAGACGCAGACCGTCGCGACGATCACGATCCAGAACTTCTTCAAGATGTATAAGCGCCTCGCGGGCATGACCGGCACCGCCGACACCGAGGCCCAGGAGTTCCACGACATCTACAAACTCGACGTCGTCTCGATCCCGACCAACAAGGAGGTCGTCCGCCGCGACTTCGACGACCTCGTCTTCATGACCGGCAAGGACAAGTGGTCCTTCATCGTTGAGGAGATCAAGGCCTTCCACGACGTCGGTCGCCCCGTCCTCGTCGGCACGACCAGCGTCGAGAAGAGCGAGAAACTCAGCTCGATGCTCATGAGCAAGCACGCCATCCAGCACGAGGTGCTCAACGCGAAGCAGCACGAGCGCGAGGCCCACATCGTCGAGAACGCCGGCTACCTCGGCGCGGTCATGATCGCCACCAACATGGCCGGGCGAGGCACCGACATCAAACTCGGCGCCATCTCCCGAGAGACGCTCCTCGAGCACTGGCTCAAGCGTGGCATCATCCCACGGACCATCACCGTCGACTCCACCGACGAGCAACTCCGCGAGGCGGCCTATCGCCGGCTCGCCCCCAAGGTCCTCGACATCCAGAAGAAGGAAGCCGAGGAAGCCGACTTCGCCGACCTCGAACTGCGGCTCCTCCGCCGCTGGGCGATGAACCACACGTGGCTCACCGATCGCGAGATCGAGCGCATGCCCGCCGAAGCCCTGCGCGAGTCCCTCGACACCCACGGTCGATTCCTACTCCACCGCATCCGCTGGTTCGAGTCCATCGAGGACATGGGCGGCCTGCACGTCGTCGGCACCGAACGCCACGAGTCCCGCCGCATCGACAACCAGTTGCGAGGGCGCTCGGGCCGCCAGGGTGACAAGGGCTCGTCACGCTTCTTCGTCTCCTTCGAGGACGACCTCATGAAGTTGTTCGCAGGCGAGCGCGTCCAGGCAATCCTCGCGCGCCTGGGCATGAAAGAGGGCGACGCCATCGAGCACCCGATGGTCAGCAAGAACGTCGAGCGCGCCCAGCGCAAGGTCGAGCAGATGAACTTCGAGCGACGCAAGATGATCCTCGAGTACGACGAGGTCATGGAGCACCAGCGTCAGACGTTCTATGGCCTGCGCCAGCGAGTCCTCGAGGGTCGCGACGTGCGTGGCCTGCTCTTCGACTTCATCAAGAAGACCACAGCCGATGCGGTAGACGAGTATCTCGACCGCGACTTCCCGCGTCAGAGCATCGCCGAGCACGCAAAGAGCGTTCTCGAGTGCAGCATCCCGCCCGAGAAGTTCCGCAACAAGGAGCCCGACGAGATCGAGAAGACGATCGTCGCCGAGGCTAAGTACGACGCGCGCCAGTCCATCGATGTGACGCTGGGCGAGTACATGCCCATGGCCGGGTCCGAGGTCGCCGTCGATTTCGACTCCCAGGGCCTCGTCAACTGGGCTAAGTCACGCTTCGGTGTCGAGATCCACCCCCAGGAACTCCGCGAAGGCGGCATGGAGGAACGCAAGCGCGTCCGCGAGACTCTCGTCAACGCCGCATACCAGAAGATTGAGACCGCCGATCTCTCGGGCATCCGCAAGTACCTCGAGCCGAACTATGGCGCGAGCCAGCTCGCCGAGTGGGCCGATCGCAAGTTTATGATTAAGATCACGCCCGACGAGATCCTTGCGGCTCAGAAGGCGAGCATCGAGAACCCGGAGAAGTCCCCCGTCGACGTCATCCTCCAGAAGGCCGAGGAACTCTACAACAAGCGTGAGATCGAGTATCCCGTGGACTTCGCGATGGAGATCACGGCGATGCAGATGCGCCAGAACCCGCAGGAGGGCGCACAACACCTCGTCTCCTGGGCCAATCAACGCTACAACCTCGGCTGGACCATGGACGTCTTCAAGACCCACATGCCCGCCCAAGTCCGCCAGGAACTCAAGGACGCCAGCGAACGATTCGTCGCCGAAGGACGCCTGGAAAAGGACATCACCGTCGCTCAGGCCCTCAAGACCGATGCCGAACTCGAGGCCTTCCTCAAGGACAAATACGGCGTGGGTATGCCCGAAACCATGCGGTATCTCCAGGACGAGGAGCGCGACAACGCCATCCGCTCACGAATCGAGTCGATCCTTCGCGCCGAACTCCTTCTCTTCGAGCGCACCATCCTCCTCGACACGCTCGACGGCTCGTGGAAGGACCACCTCTACGCGATGGACCAGTTGCGTGACTCCATCGGCCTGCGAGCCTTCAGCCAGCAGGACCCGCGCATCGAGTACAAGCGAGAAGGCTCGCACATGTTCGTCAGCATGCTCGACACTGTGCGCGATCGGGTGACCGATTACATCTTCCGCGCCCGACTCACCGCCGGGAACGCGGGTCCCGGCGCTCCAGCGCCCGGTGCTCCTCGCCCTCCGGCGGCACCCATGCCAGCCCAGTCGCCGCGCCCCGCGCCCGTCGGTGGGACTGGTTTCGGCTCGGGGTTCATCACCGGCCCGGGGCTCGCATAAATGGCCAAACGCTCTCCACCATCGCCGCCGCGACTCCGCGTCGCAATCATCACCAGCCGCTACAACCCCAGCGTGACGGAGGCTCTGCGCGAGGGCGCCGTCGAAGAGTTCGTCGAGCGGGGCGGGCACGTCCGTGACCTCGTGCACATCGACGCACCCGGGGCCTACGAACTCCCCGTGCTCGCGCTCGCCGCCGCGATGTCCGATCGGGTCCACGCCGTCGTGGCGCTCGGTTGCATCGTCCGTGGCGAGACACGCCACGATCGCTACATCGCCGACGCCGTCGCCCAGGGCCTGATGAGCGTCTCGCTTCGCACGGGACTCCCCGTCGGCCTCGGTGTCCTCACCACCGAGAACGCCAAGCAGGCCCGCGATCGCGCCGGCGGCAAGCACGGCAACAAGGGACGCGAGGCCATGGCCGCTACGCTCGATGCGATCCAGGGCGTCGCGGCTCTCCTCGGCGGCTCCGACCGCTTCGAGATCGCCACGCGTCACGACAAAGTCGCGAAGGCGGAGGCCAAACCGAGCACTCCACGAAAATCCAAACCGTCCGTGACACACGGCACAAGGAGCAGGTAGTTGGCGACACCGCACGAAATCCGGCGATTGGCCTTCCAGTGCCTCTACCAACTCGACGCGCGGGGTGGCGATGCCGAGGCTGTGCGTGCCTCGCTCGGTGGCGTCGAAGGCCTCTCGCCCCGCGAGTGCGACCGCGCCATGGAGACCGCCGTCAAGGCCTGGGACGCCAAAGCCGCCGCCGACGAGGAGTTCACCGCGCTCGCACCCGCGTGGCCCGTCCATCGTCAGGCCGCGGTCGATCGTGCGATCCTTCGCCTCGCTCATCACGAGTTGTCCAGCAAGGCCGTCGAGCCCGCCATCGCCGTCAATGAGGCCGTCGAACTCGCCAAAGAGTTCAGCACCGAGAAAGCCCCCGGTTTCATCAACGCCCTCCTCGATCGCGTGATGCGCCGCCTCGCCGGCGAGAGCGTCACGCCGATCACAGACCTCCCCGTTCCCACCACGTCACACGCCTGAATCGACGCATGGGCTTCTTCTCCTCACTCGCCTCCAAGGTCCGCCAGGGACTCGCCAAGACCCGCGAGGTCATGGTCGAGGGCGCGCACGGCGTCCGCAATCTCCTCCTCGGGCGAAAACTCGATGAGTCGCTCATCACCGAACTCGAGCAGACACTGCTCAAGGCCGACGTCGGCGTCAAGACCACCTCACGACTCATCGACGGCATCCGCGCCGACTTCCGCGCCGGCACGATCTCCAAAGGCGACGAGGTCCTCGACTACCTCCGCCGCGAACTCAAGGCCATGTGGCCAAAGCAAGATCGCGAGATCCGCTTCGCGCCCTCGGGCCCGACCGTCATCCTCATGATCGGCGTCAACGGCGTCGGCAAGACCACCAGCATCGCCAAACTCTGCAAGGCGATGCGAGACCAGGACAAGTCCGTCCTCCTCGCCGCTTGCGACACCTTTCGCGCGGGTGCCGTCCGCCAACTCGAGATCTGGGCCGAACGCTTGGGCGTCGAAGTGGTGAAGGGGCAGCAGGGTGGCGACCCCGCGGCCGTCGCCTTCGACGCGTGCTCTGCCGCCCTATCTCGAAACGTCGATGTGCTGATCGTCGATACCGCCGGGCGCCTTCAGACACAGGACCCACTGATGCGGCAGTTATCGAAAATCCGAAGCGTCATCGCCAGGCAGATCCCCGGTGCGCCGCACGAAACGCTCCTCGTCCTCGACGCGACCGCCGGCCAGAACGCCCTCCGACAGGCCGAAGAGTTCGACAAGGCCGTCCGAGCCGCGAACGCCGACTCTCCGAACACCAAGCCCCTCGGAATATCCGGCATCTTCCTGAGCAAACTCGACGGCACCGCGAAGGGCGGCATCGTGATCGCCATCAAGGACGTGACCAGCATCCCCGTGAAGTTCGTCGGCCTCGGCGAAACCCCCGCCGATGTTCAGGCCTTCGATCCCGGCGTCTTTATCGACGCGCTCCTCGCGTCCGAGGCCGAGGTTTCCTGACGCCGGCGCACCCGCGCCACGATCCCCCAGGGTAGAAATAGAAGCGTCAGCGCCAGCAACCCAAGCCCGACGATGAAGATCACACGCAGCGGCCACGGACCGAGTTTGTCCACAACCGTCGGGTTCTGGGGCACCGAGTCGCCGACATACCCATAGTTCCAGCCCATGGACCAGTCGATCAGAAAGATCGGCACGATGTACACCCACGACGCGAGCAGCGTGAAGCGGAAGTCACGCCACGTGGGGACGAATCGCCGCGCGATCAACTCATAGCACCCCGTGCCGATGATGATCGTGTGATTGAACCAGAAGAGCCAGAACTCGATCGACTGAGGCGTGTCGGTAATGACCGGCGTGATATACCCCATCGAACTCAGGCCCAGCCCCCAGAAGTACAGGATCGCCCGCGGCCAGCGAAGCCCCGTGAGAAGGGCAATCGGCGCAAAGATCCCCGCGATGTCGCACAGGTGCAGCGGCAGAGCCTTGTCCATCGGCGTGTACGTCACGTAGTACGCGTTGCTCCCGATCCAGTACGCGATCATGAACCACGCCACGCGCGTCCGCCACGCGGGCTCGCCGGACGAGTCCATGTGCCGACGCCCGAGGAAGCAGATCGGCAAGATGACCGCGAAACAAACCACGAGGCACGCCGCGTGCATCGCCGTGAAGGACTTGAACTCCGTGTCGAGCCACGACCCAAGCGTCAATGAGTCGGCGTGCATGCGTCAGTCCGCCTTGTGGGAAAGAGCGTCGCCCGCGGTATCACCCGCCTGAGCCGCGTGCTCGTGGCGCAACTGCCCGCACGCCGCGGCGATATCCCGTCCCCGGCTCGCCCGGATGTGCGCGTTCACGCCCTTCGACCGCAGCGTCTCCTGGAACACCCGCACATCCTCATCCGTCGGCCGCTCAAACGGCATCCCCTTTACCTCGTTGTACCGGATCAGGTTCACATTCGCCCGCAATGTCTTCGCGTGCCCCGCGAGCAGTTCGGCGTGCGCCCGCCGGTCGTTCACGTGCCGCAGCAGCGTGTACTCCAGCGTGATCTCGCGCCCCGTCTTCTCGAACCACCGCTGGCACGACGCGAGCAGGTCGGCGATCGTCGTGAACTCCGCCCACGGGATCAGTTGCCGCCGGATGTCGTCGCTCGGCGCGTGCAGCGAGAGGGCCAGCGTCACCGGCAGATCAAACTCCCGCGCCAGACGATCGATGTACTTGGGCAACCCAACCGTCGAGATCGTGATCTTCCGAGCCGAGATCCCCAGCCCCCACGGCGCCGCGATCGTCCGCACGGCACTCGTCACGCTCTCAAAGTTCGCCAGCGGCTCGCCCATCCCCATGAACACGACGTTGCTGATCCGTTGCATCTCGCCCGTTTTCGGCTCCGGCCCAAGCAGCGATCGCAGCCGCCACACCTGCTCCACGATCCGCCCCGCCGTGAGATTTCCATCCAGCCCCGAGAGCCCCGACGCACAGAACTTGCACCCCACCGGACACCCGACCTGCGACGAGATGCACGCCGTACGCCGCGTCGGCTGCCCGTTCGGCCCGATCTCCAGGCTCGGGATCATCACGCACTCGGTCTGCCGCGTCGTGTCGTTGAGCACGGGCAGCGATGTCGCTATCCCGCCCACGTCACCCTCCGCGTCCCACTGCACCAGCAACTTCCGCGTGCCATCCGTCGCGATCGAGTCGGCCAGCGTCGCCCCCGAAAGAAACCGCATCTCTCGCGAGAGCGTCTCTCGATCCAAGGCCGACAGATTCGTCATCCTCGTCGGCTCGATCACCCCCTTGGCATAGACCCATTCCAGGATCTGCTTCGCCCGGAACGCGGGCATGCCGTGTCCCTTCGCCCATTCCTGCAGCGATTCCGGCGTGTGCGAGAAGATGTGGCTCATCGGCGGCACGCTAGAGGGTAGACGACCGCCGCGCCGAGACCGTGAGTTCCGTCCCATACTCCGCCGTCAGCCTCGGCGTCGTCACCCGAACCCGCCTCGTCTCCGGGTCGATCCCGCGATCCATCATGATCCGCCGCAGCGCCCCGGGAACGGCAAACTCCACGTTCTCCGCCGAGATGTCCCGCTGCTCGATCGTCCCGCCCGCCTCCTTGAACCGCTCCAAAAGAGCCCGGCACAACTCCGCCACCAGATCCTCCGGCGCCGACGCCCCGGCCGTCACCAGCACACGCTCCTGCCCCGTCGGGAACCAACTCCAATCGATCTCCGACGCGTCATCCAGCAGATACGCCCGGGTGCCGACGTTCCTCGCGATCTCTGTCAGCCGGATCGAGTTCGACGAGTTCTTGGAGCCCACGACAAGCACCACGTCACACTCCGGCGCGATCTCGCGCACCGCGTGCTGCCGATTCGTCGTCGCATAACAGATGTCGCTGCTCGGCGGCTCCTTGATCTTCGGGAACGCCTCCTTGAGCGCCTCGATGATGACAGCGGCGTCGTCCGTGCTCAGCGTAGTCTGTGTCAGATACACCAGTTTCGCCGGGTCCTTGATAGGAAGCCGCAGGATGTCCTCGGGCGATTCGACGACGAGCGTGGCCTCCGGCGCCTCGCCCGACGTGCCCACGACCTCCTGGTGATTGCGGTGGCCGACGAGCAGAATCTGGTACCCCTGCCGCGCATACCGGATCGCCTCGGAGTGGACCTTGGTCACCAGCGGGCACGTCGCATCGATCGCGTTCAGCCTCCGCCGTCTCGCGTGCTCTCGCACCGCGGGCGAGACGCCATGGGCCGAGAACACCACGATCGACCCCTCAGGAGCCTCATCAAGGTCATCCACAAAGACCACGCCCTGTCGCTCGAACCGCCCGACGACGTGCCGGTTGTGCACGATCTCGTGATAGACATACACCGTCTCGCCGGGGAACAGCCCGACGACCTGATCGACGACATCGATCGCCATCCGGACGCCGGCACAGAACCCACGAGGATTGGAAAGGATCAGGTGCATGAGACCGCACATGGTACGAGTCTCGCCGTGTTTGGATCGCGTAAAATCCGGCAGATGTTCGGGTTGTCGGTTGGGTTTTCGGCTGGATTCCACACAGCCACGCCGGTTACACTACCGCCACACAAACCATCCCGATTGCCCTTGGGTTGTTGATCGTTGAACGCGAAGGACGAGGTCGGATTCAGGAACAGTCGGCGATGTGGGGCGTTGGGACATTGAAGCGGGGGGGTCGGCGGGATCGCGGTTGAGAAGGACTCTTTCCGGTCGGTCGTTCGAACAGGCGTACAGATCGCGCAACACGCCGGGCACGACGCTCGGCCAGCATGTCGGAGCATCGTGCGGATGAACAAAGCCAAGCCCTGGCAACTCGTGGTCGTCGTCCTGGGCTTTCTCGCGCTGGGCGTCTCCCTCTATTTCGCCCTCACCAAAGAGACCGTCCAACTCGCGGACTCGGTCACGCTCGTCGATGTCGAAACGGGCCAACTCTACAAGGCCCCCTTCCCCTCACGCCGCTCTGTCGTCTATCCCGCGATCAACCCGAGCACCAAAGCCGAAACCCTGATGCCCGTCGATCAGGTCGAGGGTAAATGGTTCATCGGCGAACTCTTCCGGGCCCAGGTCGCCATGATGCCCAAGGACAAGGTCAAGGTCGTCGAGAATCTCAAATCCGGTGAGGTCAAGGTCCTTCCCGGCGAGCCCAAATCGATCGATGTGTGGTGAACTCAACGCCCGAATCAAAGCGAGTCACGAGGAACCCATGAAGACGCACTCCACCATCCGACGCACGCCACGCCACCAAGGCCACGTCCGCACGCGACTCGCTCGTGTCGCCGCCTTCACCCTCATCGAACTCCTCGTGGTCATCGCGATCATCGCGCTGCTCATCAGCATCCTGCTTCCATCTCTCGCTAAGGCACGAGAGGCCGCCCAGTCGCTCGTGTGTGCAAGTCAGGTTCGTCAACTCGCGCTGGCACAACTGACCTATGCCAATGGGAACAAAGAGTTCATTGCGGGCTACTACGCATCAGGAGCACAGCATGTGGCCAACAATGGGGCCTCGCTCATCGGTACCACAACGGAAACTATGCCCACCAGCACCTACGACTGGATCAGCCCGACGTTCGGTGATTCCATGAACTATTCCACGCGGCGTTCCGAGCGAACCTGGGACATCTTCAACCGGTTCGCCTGCCCGTCAGCGAAAAATGTCAATCAGCAACTCTTTGGTGCTTCGGGTGACATCGCCGATTTTAACTCCATTGCCTCATCAAAGGGGTACCGACAGGTCAGCTACCTCTCGCCCACTGGATTCCATTTGCCCGGTTCATCTGCGAGAACATATCGCTCGCCTACGGGAACGACCGTCAATCTTCTCGGGCAGTTTGCAAACCCTTGCACGGTGCCGAACGGATTTGTTCCACGCCTTGACAAGATCGGCAACCAACTGAGTTCCAAGGTGCTGGTCATGGATGGCACTCGATTTCTCGCTTTCAGCGGTGGCTTCGTGCTCGATTTCGATGTGGCACCCAATCCGGGATTCTTCGGCTCCTTCACCGATGGCCCAGGCTACAACCAGTCCACCGCCTATGGCCGGCGTCGATTCGCCAACGGTCGTACCGACCACGTCAAACTCTCCCTCCGCCACAGCAACCTCTCCATGAACGCCGCTTTCTTCGATGGGCACGTCAAACTCCTCAAGACCGACGAGGTCTACAGCCGCATCGATTACTGGTACCCCTCCGGCAGCATCTTCAACGGCGTCGATGCCGATGACGCCGCCAGGGCTGCCAACCCGCTCAACAAGCCGATCAACTGAGTTCCTACCCTTGCGGCGCAGGTAGTGGTGGGGGCGTTCCGCCTGTGTCTACGTTTATATATTCCTTCTAGCCGCTTGGTCGAGCAACACTAGAAATCCAGCCCATACTCCCGCCACCGCGCATCCACTCGCGCCCTCGTTGCCTCGTCCATCCGGATGATTGGCGGCCACTGGCGCACCGCATGCCCGCCGCACTCCTCGCCCGCGATCTTCCGCGTCGCGTCGATCCCCATCTTCCCTCCCGCACCAAGTCGTGACGCGGCATGGTCGAGAATATCCAGCGGCCCCTGCGTGATCTCAATATCCCGCGAAGGATCCACATTCGCGCACAGGTGGAACAGCACCTCGTCCTGATCGTGCACGTCCACATCCTCGTCCACGACCACGATGATCTTCGTCCACGACATCTGCCCCGCGCCCCAGATCGCGTGCATCACCCGCCGCGCGTGCAACGGATACTCCTTCCGGATCTTGATGAACGCGCACGAGTGGAAGACACCGAACATCGGAAGGTCATAGTCCACGATGTCCGGCACGATCGTCCGAAGCAGCGGCAAGAAGATCCGCTCCGTCGCCTTCCCCAGGAAATAGTCCTCCTGAGGCGGCAACCCCACGACCGTCGTCGGATAGATCGCGTTCTGCCGGTGTGTGATCGCCGTCACCTCCAAAATCGGATACCGATCGGGCAGCGAGTAGAACCCCGTGTGATCGCCAAACGGCCCCTCAAACACCGCCCCCTCACCCAGCAACTCGCGCCAATCCGCGGGCGTCTTCGGCGGCGAGACCGCACGCTTCGCCACCTCATCGGGCACGAACCCAATCCCGCCAGTGGGCGCCTCGACATCCGTCTTGATGAATCCCTCGATCACGATCTCCGCATTCGCTGGCACATCCAAAGGGACGCTCACGCCACGCACCAGCGGAATCGCCCCGTGATTCAGGAAACCCGCGAGCAGCAACTCGCTGATCCCCGGCGGCATCGGCGCCGTCGCCGCATACGGCAACACGCTCTCCCCACCCAGCGCGATCGCCACGGGCATCGCCTTCCCGGCCTTCTTCCAACTCCGCCAGTGCCGCGCCCCGTCGTGATGCATGTGCCAGTGCATTGCCAGACGATCACGACCGAGCAACTGTGCCCGATACAGCCCGATGTTCCGTGACGCCGGCACGCTCGCGTCGCAGTCGTCCGCATGGATCGTGTGCACGTGCCCCAGCGTGATATACCGCCCCCGGTGGTGCGCATCCCAGTGCTTGCCATGCTCAACGCCGGGCACGGCGTCATTGATCCCCTTGGGATACCCCAGCGCCGCGAAATCGCCGTCATGCGGCCAGCACCGAAGCATCGGCAGACGCGTCAGGTCCACGCCATCCTTCCCCTTCCCCTCCTTCTCGTGCACCAACTCCTGGCACACGCCCGACTTCACCTTCTTGGGCGGAATCTTCGCCAGTTCGAGCAGTTCGGGCACCTTCTGCAACTTCGCCAGCAGCGTCGCCGGCGGCTCGGGCTTCAGGAGCGCCCCCAGCCGCGATGCCAGTCCCTCCAGCCCCCCTCCATCTGTCGAATCATCACACTTGAGCGCCCGCTCCACCCGGCTATACGACCCGAATGCATTTATCAGTACCGGGAACTCACTCAGTGAACCCTTCGTCGGCCCCTCCACGTTCTTGAAGAAGAGCGCCGGCCCACCCAGCATGTGGAATCGAGGGTCCGTCGCCCGCGTCCCCGCCGAGGGCAACTTGGGCGCCTTCGACCGGCTCGCCCGATGCGCAATCTCCGTGATCTCCAGCACAGGCGAGACCGGTGCAGTCACCGTCCGCAACTCCCCGGCCTTGTCCAACGCCTCTACAAAGTCACGCAGCGTCTCGCTCAATGGTTCTACCCCATCTCGTGGCACACCATCCCGCCTGTGCCTACACCTTACTACAACTCACCAACAAACCCATCACCACTCGTTTCGCCATCTATCCGTAACCGGACTACAGCAATCGAAGCCACAGGATATCGACATGCCCCTCCCCGATCCCGAACGCACAATCTCCGAACGCTACCAGCGTGACTGGCCCCGCTACTTCGACGCCGTCACCGACCAGCCCCCCCGCGAAACGCTCCTGCGTGCACTCGCCGCGTTCGATGCCGATGATGAACGCCATCCCACACACCCCCGGCCGCTCCGTCTGGCCCTGGACCTCGGCTGCGGTGAAGGCCGCGACACCCGCGCCATCATTCGCCACGGATCCCAGGACGCCTTCACACACCCCGATCGATCGAAGTGGGGGAGGCCCACCGGCTGGATCGTCGTCGCCATCGATTCCTCCGACGAGGGACTCTCTCGAGTGCCACGCGGGCTTCTCCAGACCGAACTCGTCCGCATCCACCGCGTCCGTCTCTCCCTCGAGGAACTCGCCGACACGCCGATCGATCGACTCACCAACCCACTCCTCGACGCTCTCGCCGGACACGGCGCACCACCCGATTGGCTCCCCATGCCTCACGCCATCTCCCTCATCAACGCGAGTTTCGCACTCCCCTTCTGCGAGCCACCACGCTTCCCCGCGCTCTGGCAATGGATCGCGAACACTCTCACGAAGAGTCCATACTCCACCGCACGATTCAGCGGCCAACTCTTCGGCGACCGCGACGGCTGGGCCGCCATTCGTCCGGGCAGCCACCACACTCGCCAACAGATCGAAACCCTCCTCACACACGCAAACCTCACTCCCGAGCACATCGACGAGGTCGAAAAGGACGGCAGCGACGCCATGGGCGGCACCAAGCACCACCACGTCTTTCATATCGTCGCCCGACGTGGAGACTGACTCGAACTCCTGATATTCACGATCGAGTTGTACAGAACCACCCCAAACTGCTCATCGATATCGCAAGAAGTACACACACCGTCAAAGATTTCGACGTTGAGGTGTTCGCCGTTGGGATCGAACGACCGCTGCTCGACGAGGCGGCCCTCGTCGTCGGTCAGGCCGATGGGTGTGGAGTCGAGATCGGTCTCGACGAACCAGAGGCTTCCCTCGCTGCCGCCGCCGGTGACCCCGGCCTCGTCGATGAGGGCGAGGAGGCGATCGGTGTCGTTCGGGTCCCAGACATACGCCCGGCGGAGGCGTGACTCATAGCCGACGGTGATGGAGGTGAGGTCGGTCTCCTTCTCGACCTCGGTGGGCTTGCCCTCGGCGTCGAGCGGGAGGGGTTCGGTAATGACCTCCTGGATGCGCCGGAAGCCGTCGTAGAAGTACCGCTCAGCAACCGCCCAGCCAGGATCGGCCCCCGCCCACGGCCAGGGCGAGAGCGTGCGGATGAGACGGCCGAGGGACTACAACAGGCCGCAGCGTCGGAGTTGGTTGGAGAGCCAGACGGCGTTACGCATCGCGGTAGAGAGCCGATTCATTGGCGCGACGTAGACCTCGAGGGCGTCATTGCTAAGGGCTATCGCTAATCCACCATTGGGAAATCGCTTCACCCACTGTGTGGACGCCTCGTTATCGATGTCGGGGAGGGCGAGGAAGTCGTCGATGAGGCTCTTGGGGAGCTTGCGTTGCATCTCCTCGCCGAAGAAGTTGATCCAGAAGACGTTGAGGGCTCGGAGATCGCCAGCCTCGAAGGACTCGACCCAACTCCGCCATTCTTGTATTTGCTTGAAGCGAATACCGAGATGTGAAGAAGTCGTGTATCGCTCACCGACTAGCTCAGAACGACTGTCTGAATCTACAAAGCCGTATCCGATCAAGTCCAAGTCATCAAAGAATGTCAATATGGCATCCGAGTACTCATTCGCTACAAGTGATTGATCGCAGAGATCGTGTGGTCCTCGCTGAGTGAGCCCCTCATCTCCTTGAAAATGCCCCAGTTCAATTCTAGATACCACGTACGGTGGACTAGGAAGATCATGAGGCCGCGATGCGCAGTCAAACATCAACTGCCAAACATTGCCTTCAAGAAATAAGTGTGACACACAAGTGTTGCTTGGTATAGACTTAATAGTGCGAGATGCGGCTGAAGACGACAGCCGTGCGTGTACTCCAAGGTCGATAGGCGACTCAGCACCAATCGGCGTGTGAGTATGGTTTCGATACCCGGCTATCTTCACCATATCGCCATGCCGAGGGGCAAAACGTACCACGAAGTGTGCAACAGATTCAGTGAGCGCTTCAGAGATGGTTGTGCGATTGTGTATTTTGACACGATGAGTACGTTGGCCAAAGCAGCCATACGACGCTACCGCGCATTCCCAGTACTCAGGTACTTGAGAAGTGGACCGTATCAGTTTCCACAGATTCACAGGTTCACCTTCGCCTTACAGGACGGCCAAAGAACCCAAGTGCTTCACGTAAGCTGAATCCGGGCTTACGTCCTTCGCCGGGACGAATCACTTTGAATTCGATTTGATCTGGAAGTAAACCCAATCCGGCAGCAACCAACTTCCTGCGTTCAAAGTCGTTCTTGTACCTATGCATGTCCGACATCTCTAGCACAAACCACTTCTGCCTATCCTTATCCCACACAGCAATGTCTGGCCTGAGACGCGATCCATTCCGTCCAAGGTCCCAGTTATGGGTCGCTTGGTTGAATCGCACAAAGTTGTCGCCGAAGCGTTTCTTGGCATACTCCGCCCACGCATGCATCGTTCTGTTGTGCCAGTCACCTCCGTGTATTCTATCCTCGGTCGGCATTGTCCCCGGGATCCCATCCATGCCCACAGACGCGAACCTTGGTCCGAGCGTGCTGCCTCAAGGCCGAGAACGAGATTCTGCGTTCAAGGATCGAGAGGCCGATCCGGGTAAAGCCTGCGGAGCGGGCACGGCTGGTCCGGCTCGGCAAGCCGCTCGGGTCGGCCATTAGGGACCTGGTCTCGATCGTCAAGCCCGAGGCATTCATGAGGTGGATCCCGGAGTCGAAGAAGCGGGTGCAACCAGCGGCTCAATCGAACCGCAAGCCGGGCCGGCCACGCACGCCCGACGGGGTCCGTGCGATCGTCCTTCGGATCGCGCGCGAGACGGGGTGGGGCTACACACGCATTCTCGGCGAACTGAAGAAGTTGGGGATCGGTAGTGTTTCGCGATCGACGGTTGTGAACATCCTGCGCGAGGCCGGGCTGCCGAGCGGGCCTGTTCGTGGCGAGCGGAGTTGGGACGAGTTCCTCAAGGCGCACGCCACGACGTTGTGGGCCTGCGACTTCATGGCGACGCGAGTGCTGACGCGACAGGGACTGCGGCTGGCGTTCAGCCTGGTGTTCATCCTTCCCAAGACACGGCGGGCGCACGTGTCGACCAGCACCACAAAGCCCGACGCCACGTGGCTCATCAGCGCGGTCCGGGAGTTCGCGGCGAGTGTGCCGAGGGACATGAGCCCGCCATCGCTGCTGGTGCGCGATCGCGACAGCAAGTTCTTCGTCGGCAATGGTGTCTTCGAGCGGGAGTTGGGTGATTGCGGGATGCGGTCGATGCCGTTGCCGTGCCGATCGCCGAACCTCAACGCGCACGTCGAGCGGCTGATCCAGAGCGTCCAGGCCGAGTGTCTCGACCATTTCGTGATCCTCGGCACACGGCATCAGGACTACCTGCTGCGTGAGTACATCAACCACTACAACCGCGATCGGCCGCACTCGTCGCTGGAGTTCGCGACGCCGTTGGGTCGGAGGCCGTCGACCCGTGCCGGGCCGGCTGGTCACCGTGAGGTCCGCTGCCGATCAAGGCTTGGCGGTGTGATCAAGCACTACTACTGGAAGGCCGCTTGATGTCGAATGCGGGCTGAAATGCCGCTGAAATTGGCGAGATGAGAATTTGTACAGGAAGGGGGCAGTTTCGCCTTCATCCTGTGCTGGAGCAAACCCCCTGGTTCATCTGATTCCGGCTGCAGGTGTGGTGTAAACGAGCGGCATGCCCTACCCGGAGAGGTCGAGAGTTCGAGAGTTCGGGCGGAGAAGTCGAACGGAACACTGCGGTGACTCGATCGATCCCCCAAGGGCCTTGCGGGCGCGAGCGTCTCGCGCCCGGCCCATTCCAAGAAAGAAAATCTGCAAATCCCGCGAATTCTGGCACTTCCTCGTGACCGCCGCCACTCTCGCCTTCCCAAACGACAACCGGCCCGCTTTCGCGGGCCGGTCTAGAACTCCGTATCCGCAACCCCGGCGAACGAATTCTCTGCCGTTACTGGCGTGAAGTCCCAAGGAATGGCAGGTTGACGCGCGACGGACCGGTTCACGAGCGAAAGAGACCACAACCAGGCTGCTAGCGAGGAGCTCTGCCTGAGCTGTTCGAGAAGTGCGTTAGGAGAAGGGCGTCTGGGACTTGAGCGGAGCGTTGACCGCCTCGCAGCCGGGAACACATTACCGCTACAGAATGATGATGGAGAGCGGCTCAGCCAGCATTCAAGGACTCCGATTTCAGGCGATCGGTGGGAACGATGCACATACGCCGCTGGGTCATTGCACGACGAGAGATACTTGAAGCAGAAATGAAGCAGCATGCTCCGCACTCACCTCGTGAGCAACCTTGGGCGCAAGAACCAGAACCTTGCCAACGCACAGGCGGTGTGGTTGTCCATCGGCCACGACCGTGATCTCGCCCTCAACGACCTGAATCGTGACCGGTCCCGCAGTCCTGTGCTCGCGGATGCATGCGCCGGGTTCGAGCGCGAACAACGCGATTGTGCGATTGCCATGCTTGTACAGCGTCTTCTGTCGGTGGCCATGGGGTGCTGGTCCCTCCGAACGAACCGTGGCCGCTTCCGCGGCAAGATCAAAGACCAGTGAATGCTCATCAAACCGTGACTCGGGTGCGGGGCGGAGACGCTGGTCGTTCATGGTTGAACTCCGATCGATCGGGGACGGTTCAAGGGCACGGGGACATCGTCTGCGGGTGGGCTTTTGCCCAACAGTGTCGGTCCGTACGAGACCACGTAGAGCGTGAAGGCAGCCGTCCATGCCGTTCCCGCGGCGAGCATGCCCGCGAGGTAAATGGGCGGGATGAGCGACGCCGCAACCCGAAGTGCCGCGGCGAGGAGCAGGAGGATGAACGCCCCGACCTCGACGCGCCCGGCACGCACCATGCGGCCGGAGTGGCCCAGAGCCGTCCGGGTGATCATCCCGATGATTAACCCGCCCATTGAACCGACGGCGAGCGCGTGGATCGCCGCGGAGCGAGGGACGATGCCGAAGCAGGCCAAGCCCAGCAGGATCAGACCGATGGGAATCCATGCGTAGGCGGCATGGAGGACCCACTGCATCGGATTGCCGCGTGCCGCGAGCGGATTCCAGCCGATCGCTTGGACGGCGACGGCTGCCCCGGCGACCAGGGCGAGTACTCCCGTCAAGAACCCTGGCGCGTGGAACGAGTCGGCAAGGAATGCGGCTGCCGCGAGCGCGAATGACCCGCGGTGCAACCACGTTGAACGCCAACGCCACGCGCCCGGCGCGGCGTTGGTGGAGAAACCAGGCACGACCCGCCCGCCGACGATCATCTCGATCAGCACCACCATGAACAGCCCGGCCTCGATCGCCTGGAGGGGCGAGATCGGGATCAGACTGTGCGCGGCCGCGTGAAACGAGATGTTCGCGCCGGCGAGAAGCGAGAGCACGACGACCATTGGCATGCTGCACCAACTGCGGGCCAGAATGAACTTCCTCGCCAGCACACCGGCCACGATCAGCAGGAGCAGAGAGTCAACCACGGCCGTCCCCGGCCCGTATGCGAAGAACATGCCAACGCGAGCAGCGAGCCACAACCCAGCGAGTAGCGCGAGCGGCAGCCCGGCGGGCAGCGGCAGCCCGGTCCAATTGCGAGCTGCGGTGAAGAGGAACCCGATGATTATGGCCGCTGCAAAGCCGAAGACCATTTCGTGGGCGTGCCAGTACAGCGATGGCAGCGACGGCGTGAAGTAGTTGTGGTACCACATGCCCAGCCACAGCGGCACTGCAACCGCGGCAAACAGCGCGCCGCCCAGATAAAACGGACGGAACGCGTCGAGGAAGAACTGAGACCGGTTGAAGTGCGGCCTCGCACGCGATCCGGCAGAGATGGATGGCGCGCTGACGAAGACAGTCGGCCGACGTGCTTCGAGTTTGTCCGCTGCTTGGCCGCTCACCTGCACACTCCTCGAGATTCTCACTACCCGACGTGGCTCACCATCAACAGGACTCCACGCATGCTGACGCCTCGCGCGTCTCTTGCGAGATCACCGCGATTCCTCCTCAGGGTCGGCATCCATTCGTAGAGCACGCTCGCGGTTGGCGAACTCAACCATCGCGAGGTACTGGTACGGCCTGGCCTTGACGACCTTGACGCATCGGCCGCAACACACGCGGATCATGCGGTTCGCAACGACGATGTCGATGCGGGCTTCATTGGGCAGGATGTCGCCCTGCACCGGGCACTTGTCGGGCATGCCGTATGTCGGGCGCTGTGCCTCGATCACGGCCTGATCGAGGCGGCGGATCGCGGTCACCGGGTTAGCGAGAATGCGATCACGATCAGCCGTATCGACCGCGCGAAAGAGCCGGTTGCCCCAGATGAAGTCGATCGGCCGCTCCGGGAGCGGACGAACGTCGAAAAGGGACGTCTTCAGCGGGTAGTGCGGCATCTGGTCTGCGACTAGCACGGAATCGACGCGGGCGAGTGCTTGGTAAGGATCCCGCTCGAAGGCGAGACGGCAGGAGTCGCAGCAGAGACGGATCTGCCGGCCGGAGTGGACGATCTCGACGGCCTCCCCGCGCGCGCCGAGGTACGAGTCGCAGAGGGGACAGCGGCTCATCGGGAACCGGTCCATGAAGTCCGCCGCGGCCTCGTCCGATGTGGGTACCGTGGCTCCGGCGCTCTGGTCGGCGGATGGGGTGTTGTATTCAACTGGAACCGGAGACTTGGGAAGGGGGCTCGCACGCGTAGCGGGGATCGACGTGCAACCGGTGCCACTCGCGGCAAGGAGTACAAGCGACGCGAGGATGCGTTGGCTGGCATGACTCATAGCACATCTCCGAATCTGATCGAGACACCACAGGTGACGAGCGATTCCGACTCGGGGGCCGTCACTGGTTCTCCGAACGCTTCAGATCAACGGCCAGTCCCAGACCGACCAGCCGGCGGCAGCCCATTGGGACCGCTGCTCCGGCGACGAGATCACTGAGGGTGTTTCGCGCGAACGCGTGCTCAATCTGTGCCATCGCGTCATCAAGGCAGCGGTGCAGCGGACAGAGCTGCGTATGCGTGGGGTCACCGAGCGGGCATGACGTAATTCGGCGGAGAGGTTCAACCGCGTTCACGATGTCGAGCACTGAAATCGTGGATGCCGGGCGTGCCAGCGCGAAACCGCCCTGTCGACCCCGCGTCGAAGTGACCAGTCCGGCCCGCACCAGATCGCGCAGGACTTTGCTGAGATAGTCGTGCGGCGTCTGGGTGGCCTCTGCGAGCTTCTCGCTTGTTCCGACGGCGTCCCCAAGACTCGCCAAGTGGGTCATGGCCCGCAAGGCATACTCCATGGTCTGAGAGATCATGGGGGTCCCTTTCCGGCCGGGTGGCCGTCTTGTGACTTCGGTCGCCCATAGCGTTCTTCCATCCACACACGCCGCGCCTCGGCGAGGTCTGCGTAGTTCATCGTCCGCCCGCCGAAGCGGGCCTTGGCTCGCTCCGCATCTCCGCTCGATGAGAACGCAACGATCCCGGACCCCATGGGCGTCTGCAGCTTGGCAGGGTCGGCGAACAGGAAGGTAGCTTCTGCCGCGGACACCCAAGAGCGGCTGTCGTAGTCGCGAGCGAAGTGTTCAACGATCGTCGTGTTCTCGATTCCTTCTCGCACTTGATCCAGCATGCAGCCGAGATCGTCGTAGAAGTAGTACTCGCGTCGCCCGTGACTCTCGACCAACAGCGAGCTCGAGCAGCGATCTTCGCTGACAAGCATCCCACAGGCCTTGCACTCGTGGCGCCCGAGGGGCATGTCGGGCGGACCCGCTAGCGGGGTTCGCTCGCAGGCCGAGAGCAGCAACGCTGCCAACGAAATCACGATGTACGTGGTTGTCTTCATAGAGGAGACTTCCGAGCGAGCACGAGCGATGCGACCACTAGAGGGAGGACGATCCACACGGACAGCCCAGTCGTGAAGATCGCGTGGAGGCTCCGGCCATACTCCTCAACAGCGTACAGGCCTGCTGGACCGAGCACGTCGAGATTGGCGTCGATTGCGTGCAGGGACCACATCTTGAACACCTGCAGCGGATTGTGAAGCGAGAGCGCGAACAGCTCGTCGATGCGGAGGTGCAGTGCTACCGCGCCGGTCATCAGCGCCAGATCGGAGACGAACACCAGCGTGAGCCAGACGAAGATTGCGACGCCCACCGCGGCGGAGGCACGCCGGGTAAGCGACGAGATCATGATGCCGACGCTGAGCATACCCAGGGCGAGCACGAACGAAAGACCAGCGAGCCACAGGATGGCCTGAGGCGACGACACGCCGCCGCGCCAGGAGAGGATCACGGCGCACGCGCCGAGCCCCAGACTGATCGCGGCCAGCAGCGAGGTCCCGAGGCCGATGTATTTGCCGAGCAGGACTTCGACGGGAGAGACGGGTTGCGAGAGCAGGTATGCAAGCATGCCACGCTCACGATCCGAGGCGATCGTTGCAGCCCCCGCGGTGAGAGCCATGAGCGGCACGACGAGAAGGATGAGGTTCACAAGCCCGGCGGTCGTGCGACCAAAGCCCGAGAAGCCGGTTCCGCCGGTGCCGGCGGCGGAGACGAAGGACACCGCCAGGCCTAGAACCACGAATGCCAGCGTGTACAGCACGAACCACCGACTCTTCAGGGCATCGCGGAGTTCACGGCGTGCAATGCAGAGCGTGTTGGAAGCCATCGAAGGGGGGCGACGAGAAGCGAACGCGACCCCGGCTGACATCGCGGTACTCATTGGGTCACCTCGGAGTCGGGAGGTGGGGATGACTTGCGCCGATCGCCGCCGGGCGCAGGAGCTGCGGACGAATGCTCAACCGCATCGACCTCGAAGTTGTCGACCGCGATCTGCGCATCGGCGAGGATGCGGAAGGGTGCCGCCTTGTGTTCCGAGGCTACCGGGACCAGGATGCCCGTGCCGTTGAGCGTCGGAGAGAAGCCTCCCGCCGCGAGAGCCCGGATCGCAGGCATTCGTACATCCAACGAAAGGTGCAGGTGCAGTACGGCGGCGTGCTGCGCATCCGGAGCGAAGCAAGCGCAGTCGTCGATCCGCAGCAGTCGTCCCCGCTCGAGCACCGCGACGCGGCGCGCCAGCGACCGTATTTCCTCGAGACGGTGCGAGGCGAAAAGCAATGTCCGGCCCGAGCCGGTGAGCTGCCTGAGCAGCCCCACAAACTCGTGACGTCCGAGCGCATCGAGGCTTGCGGTGACTTCGTCGAGCACCAGGATGGGAGGATCGCCGAGAAGCGCGATCGCCAGCGCCAGACGCTGCTTCATGCCACCAGAGAGCTCACGCACACGCTTGCTGCCGCTTCCTTCGAGACCAACCCCTTGAAGTGAGGCCGCGGGCAAGGCATTCGCGATGCCCTTCAAGCGAGCAAAGTAGCAGATGGCCGAATCCACCCTGAGTTCGTCGTAGAAGCCGAGTTCCTGCGGGACATAGCCGATGAGCATCCGTGCCGCCTTGCCATTGCGGCGCACGTCGATGCCACCGACGCGAATCGCGCCTCGATAGCGCAGAAGACCGAGCACGCATCGGATCAGGGTGGTCTTGCCGGCACCGTTTGAACCCCACAACGCGACGGCGTCGCCTTGATCCAGCGACAAGGACACATCATCCACGGCGGGAGTCCGTCCGAATCTCTTGACTAGGTTGGTGATCGTGATCACGCGGCACCTCGCAATGTCATCTGTGGACTCGAACCATTGCCCGAGCGGCGACGCTCGTATCCCAAGGCAATCGTGCTCACGCCAATCGCGAGGAGAGTCCCCCCAGCGACGAGGACTGGTGCGTGTGAAGGAGCGGCTTCTGCACTCCAAGTCGGCAACGGCAAAGGGCGCATGAGCGGCACCTCGTCCGTGAACTTTGGTTCTGGACGAACCGCCGGAATCGCCCGTCCGACGAACTCGATGGCTTGCTGAGCGGGACTGAACAGAAAGAGTCGGAGAGCAGGTCGTTTGTCCATCAGGTTCTCGAAGAGCGTCTGGGATTCATGAACAAAGTCCCCGATGCCGTCGCTGTTCAGGTCGTAGCCGGTGTAGTCGCTCCAGAAGTTCCCGCGTTCTCCTTTCCAGAAGCGGTTCGCATCCAGCGAGCCCCTCCCGGCCACGGCGACCTGGTCGATGTTGTCGATGAAGTTGTTGCCGACAATCTCGTTGCCGCGGCTCGATGGGAGGATCGTGAAGCCGATGTCGTTGTAAGCCAGGGTGTTGGCCTCGAAGAGGCCTGGCTGGGCGTTGGTGAACGGCGACCCGTCGAGGTAGACGCCGGAGCGATTGCCCGCGATCAGGTTGTTGCGCACCGTGAAGCGATCGGTCTCCTTGAGTCCGATGCCGTACCCACTGGGCCCACGGTTCTTGAGCAGTCGATTTCCCGTGAGCGTGACGCCCGTGCTGTACATGAGATAGACGCCCACGGAATTGCCGGTGAGCTCGTTGTCGGTGATCGTGACGTCATCGCTGAACATGAGGTGGAGGCCGTACCGGCAGTCGTGGGCGGTATTTCCACGAACGATGACACCGGAGGAGTACCACAGGATCGCGTCGCGGCCATCGTGGATCCTGTTGCCCTCGATCATGGCACGGTCGGCGCGCCAGAGACGCAGCCCGTCCCCGCGCCGAGCGATGTCCAAGCGTTTGCCACCAATGGTATTGGCGATGATGCGACTGTCCGGAGACTCGCGCAGATCGATGCCGAAGAGGATGTCCTGAAGCACGTTCGATTCGAGCGTCACGCGTGGCGCAAGGACCCGGATGGCAGCATTCTCCCGGTCAAGGTCGATGCCCGTGTTGCGGATCACAAAGCCCCGGATCGTCACATCGGGCGCGACGACTTCGATGATGTCTCCGGAGCCACCGCCGTCAATAGTCACGGCGCCGTCAGCGACAAGGGTGACGGGCTTGTCGATCCGCAGATGCTCTTGATAGAAGCCGGCTGGTACGCGCACCGTGTCGCCGGGTCGTGCCGACGCGAGGAGCCGACCGATGGGACCAAGTTCACGCTGAGCCGCTGCTCTCGGGGAGACGTCGCGCGGAGCCGCATGTTCCTGGGCCAGACACGGTGACGCCGTCAAGAGGCACACAAGGGCGAGCAGCCGCCATGAAGACCACGGGCGAGAAGCCGTGGAGGACAGTGAGCCTAACCCGAGAATGTCGAGTCCAGGAGCACTCACCGCGCGGCTCCTTCCTGACCCGTGTCACGCGGGGTCTTCTCCATCTGGCTGTTGGTGAACAGTGGCTTGTACGCCCGGCGGTGGAAGAAGAATCCCACGACGATCAGCACGGCGGCAGCGACCGCGAGCCAGTAGCCTGTCCCGAACTCCGCGTAGGTCTTGAACTGTCCGATGCCGCCCTCGCCGATGACCGTGGGGACGAATGGCTTAACCGACGATGACAGCGGTGCACCCGGATCGAGGTTGAGCCCGAAGGTGCGCATCCAGTAGTACAGGTCGACGATGAAGCCAATCGGGAACGTGACCGCCGGTAGTGCGAGCAGCACTGCCCACTTGCTGTGGATGGCCGCCGCACCCTCAACGAGCAGGAACATCGCGATGATCATCCAAACCGCCGCCGCCCGCTCGAAGGCCGCGGCTTCGCCCAGGGGTCGCATCCCGATGTAGTGGTTCAGCCCGTCGATCTCGCGAACATCGCCCGTGAGATGATTGCAGTACGCGGTGAGGAAGAGACCGTTGGGATACTGGGGCGCTTCGAGCCCATGTGCCAGTACGGGAAGAAGATCGACACCAGCAAGAGCACGCGGGCCGCCATGAAAATCAGGGTTGGCGTCAGATACCGCCAGCGGCGCGCATGGAGCTCCTCGGGGGGGATCCGCGGGCCGATCAGTGCGGTGAAGAGCTTGCTCATGCGTCAACTCCATTCCTTGGTGCCGCCTGCGACGTGAGTGTCGGGATCTCTCACGGCAGGCGTCGGGCCCAATGCCCATCGCGGGTTGTCACCCGCGACGGACGAGTCGTTCATTTCGATGCCGTCGCGGCCCCAGCGTCCTTCGCAGGCGCGGCGGCGCTGCCCTTGGGCTTCACGTGCAGATAGCCCATCATCTCCAGGTGCAGAGCGGAGCAAAACTCGGTGCAGTAGTACGGGTACGTCCCTGCCCGATCGGCGGTGAAGGTGAACTCGGTGTACTCGCCCGGCTCGAGTGACAAGTTCACGTTGTACCCGCCGATGCAGAATCCGTGCGTCGCATCCTGAGCGGTTTCCATCGCCGTGATGCGCCAGGTGATCACGTCACCCTCGTTGACCTCGACGTGCTCGGGCTTGAAGTGGCTGCGGACGGCGGTCATCTTGACCAGCACCTTGTTGCCCTCGCGCGTCACGCCTTCGTCACCCTTCTTGGGAGCGTCGGGCGAGAGCATCTGCTTGTGCGGGTCCCAGCCGACCTCGGGGTACACCTTCCACGTCTTGAGCTTGTCGGCCTTGATCATCTGGCAATAGTGCGGTTCGCCAACGCCGATGGGGCTGTCGTAGATGACCGGCATGGTCGTGCCGGGCTGAACGATGTCGAGCAACTGGAAGTTTTGCGGCAGCAGCGGTCCCGTCGTCAGAAATCGATCGACCGACCACTTGCTCATGGAGATCAAGAAGTTGCCGTCGGGGCTCACGGTGTCGCCCTCGGCGGCGCAGAGGTGCCCAATGTTGTACTGCACCGGTGTCTTCTGGACGAGTTTCCAGTCACCCTCGGGGGCCTTCTTGGCCGTCTCGCCGCCGAGGCTCCAGCGAGCGACGGCCGAATCAAGAAAGAGCGACGTGTAGGCGTAGCCCTTGTCGTCGAACTGGGTGTGCAGGGGCCCGAGGCCCAGTTCGACCTGCGCCTCCTTCACCGAGTCGAAGTCAAGCACCGGGACGCCGTACTCGTCCTTGCTGGAGAACTTCTTCTCGGCGATGGCCTTCTTGATTCGCTCGATGGAGTAGACCGTGACGTGCGGGTCCAGCTTGCCTGCGACCACCATATACTTGCCGTCGGGAGTCACGTCCACGCCGTGCGGGCTCTTCGGCTCTGGGGCGAAATGGAGGATGCCCTCCTCCACCAGCGTTGCAAGCTTGAGCAGCGGGAACCCGTTGACCTTCTCCGCCTTGCCCGCCTTGAAGGCGGCCTCGGCCTTCTTCCAGTCGATGATGTGCAGGTAGTCCATGTCCCGCTTGCTGGCACCGGCCTCGAAAGGCGGCTGACCCTTCTCGACGCCGCCGGTCGCCATCTCGGTGTTGAAGGAGTTGATGAAGAACCACCCGTCGCTGGCGAGCTGCCGGCGTCCGCAAGGTCCTGCCAGTAGGGCGGCAGTTCCAGGGCGAAGGACTGCGACTCGTCGATGCGACCCTTGGCTCGATCGAACTTCCACATCGTCACCATGCCGCGGTACGACTTCTTGTAGTCCTCGGGCAGTGCGTAGCCGTAGCCCAGGACCGTGCCGTACTGGCCCCCCTCGATCACGTAGTCCGTGTTGGGGGTGACGAACGCCGCGCCGTGATCGCTGATGGTCAGCGGGTTCTTGACGACCTGCTTGCAGTCCCAGTCGCGAAGATCGATGACGCCCAGCCGGGCGTTGGCCTTGTCGCCGATGAAGAGGAACTCGCCGTCGTAGTCCCCTTTGGTCTCCGACAAGGCGGGGTGGTGGGTGTCGCCCCACTCCACGGGCTTGCCGTTGATCTTGAGTGACTCGCGGATCGGGTCTTTGTCTCCGGCAAAGCCATAGCCCTGCCACGATTCGGGCGTGAAGACCGCGATAGAACGGAGCAGTCGCATGCTCGGGACGCCGATCGCAAAGACCTGTCCGCTCTGTCCGCCGGAGGAGAAGAGCACGTACTCGTCGTGCCGGCCGCTGGGCATGAACGTCTTGGCCGCGGCGAGGAGATCATCGACGTTCAGCTTGCGGTCGTTGGCGATCTTCGTGAGCTGCGAGAGTTGCTCGGCGGTGATCTCGACCGGCTTGGCTTCCTGCGTGCCGCCGCGACGACGGCGGCCCTCCTGCTGCGCCACCGCGTCGGGGCTGAAGCAGGTGAGCGCGGCACCCGCAGCCAGCAGCAGGGTCCACATGGTGCGAACTCGAATCGTTGAAGCCATTCTCATGCTGAGTCTCCAAGTTGTGCGGACGCGATGCCGGAGGCCGGCTCGCTGCCGCGGGTGCGAGTCACTTGCCGCCGGGAGTGCCGGGCTTGGTGCCCTGCAGCGTCCGCAAATAGGCGATCACATCCAGGATGTCGTCGTCGCTCATCGCCGGGTTTCCGCCCTTGGGCGGCATCTGAATCCCGGTCGAGTTCTTCGGGTCTGTTGGCGAGCGGCCCTGCTTGATGAAGGCCAGCAGGCTGTCGTCGTCGAGCGAACGGATGAATTCGTTGTTCGCCAGCGCTTTGCCATTGCCCGCGATGCCGACTCCACCCTTGCCGTGGCACGCGATGCACGAGCCAGGAACAATTGTCTCCGCTGGCGATGTATCCGGCGAGTTCCTTGTCGCCGCCTGCGGCTGCGAGCGCTGCATCCTGCTGCGCTGCGGTAGGAGGCGCGTCGACGACCATCGCTGGAAGTTCGGGCATGCGTCTTGGGTCCTGGAGTCCTCGCATATAAACGACCAGGTGGCGCAGGTCCTCGTCCGTGAGGTCGTCTCGCCCGGCCTTCGGGGGCATACCGACTGGCTTGGCGTTCGGGCGTCCCGTCACGAGGAACTGCTTCAGTTGCTCGTCGCTCTGCGCGGCAACGAAGTTGCTGTCCAAGAGGTTCTTGCCGAGCCCGGTCACGCCGCGAGCGTCCTTGCCGTGGCAGGCGACGCATGCTCCGGCAAACAGGTCACGCCCATGCGTCGCGTCAGTCAAAGACAGCACTGGGAGGGCTGGAGCGGCGAGCAGGTCCGCGTGCGCTCGCGCCAGCTTGATCGCGGCGAGCCGTGCGTCTTCCTGCCCCTTCCACGTCTTGTAGACCTCGCGTCCGCCGATCCCCAGGATCGGCGCCATCAACAGGCAGGCCACGAGGAAAGCCTTCCCGACTTCTCGCAGTCCGCTGTCTTGTGGCGGGTGCCACTCCTGAGTGCCGTTCCGGACCGTCTCGCCGCTCGACGAGGAGACCGCATTTGTGCTGCTGTGGAGGCTCATGACCGACTCCTTGGCGGATATCTGGATAAAGATATCGACCAAATATCCCGCCGTCAATCGCCTGGCCTGCTTTTCTCTGCAATCGCTCAACACGACATGATTCGGCATCCGATAGGGTTGTGGTGGCAGTTTGACCACCGCCGCAGGGGGTGCTCGGGCGTAGCCACTCGTTCACTGGGGATCGAAGAAGCTTTGGATCCCACAGACCCTGCCGCCGGTGCGGGATGTCGCCGACACGTTGAACGGTTTGGTCGGGGGCTTTCGCCTGGATCGGCGTAGTCTCACAGGCCACCGGAGCATTGCCTCCGTGCCGAATCGGTGAGTTCCTGTGCCTTTGCACTACTTTCGCCGAAGCGTTCAGTGAAGCATCAGGGCGACGCTGGCACTGCGAGTCTGTCGGCTCGGATCGCCGGTGACTCCACGCTGAAACTGATTCCTGCGGCAGCGCGCAACCCGACTCGCTCCGAGCAACGCGCGAGGCGTTCGTGATCCAGGCGCATCGGCCCCCACCCCATTCGATGCCCTCGGCACAAGAAAAGTGAATAGGCTTGTGCACGATGAGGATCAACCTCGACAATCGCTGCCGTCTGTTTCCGTACCAGCGAGTGCGAGCCGTCTTCCTCCCCGTTCACAACCGTTTCGAACGCGCTCTCTCCTGATTTCGAGGGATGGTTCCCTAAATATGGCTGGTTAACAGGCCTGGCGGGCTCAGAACGCGGTTTGGTGGTGTCCTTCAGATCCAGTCGGCTGGACCATGCGGGTCGTGGCCGCGCCGGCCGGGTGCCCGGCGGTGTTCAAATACTCCGTCCCGCCTCTCTCGGAGCGTTAAACGCTGGAATCCCAAAACTGTAGCCCTTGGGTTAACGGATTGAGAACGCGGGCGGCGTGCTGGTCGCCGTGTCTGGCTTGCTGGACGCTGTACATAGAGATGATGCGGGAAGTTCAACCGGCGTACAAGTCGCCATGTCGAGCCACCTCTACACGCGGCTTCTTCGGGTCTTGATCGGGTCCACGCAACAGTACCTTCGGCGGCAGATCCAGTACCTCAAGGCCGAGAACGAGATTCTGCGTTCGAGGATCGAGAGGCCGATCCGGGTAAAGCCTGCGGAGCGGGCACGGCTGATCCGGCTCGGCATGCCGCTCGGGTCGGCCATTAGGAATCTGGTCTCGATCGTCAAGCCCGAGACATTCATGAGGTGGCTCCGGGAGTCGAAGAAGAAGGTGCAACCAGCGGCTCAATCGAACCGCAAGCCAGGCCGGCCTCGCACGCCCGAGGATGTTCGGGCGATCGTCCTTCGGATCGCGGGGAGACGGGATGGGGATACACGCGGATTCTCGGCGAACTCAAGAAGTTGGGCATCGCCAGCGTCTCACGATCGACCGTCGTGAACATCCTGCGTGAGGCCGGGCTGCCGAGTGGGCCTGTTCGTGGCGAACGGAGTTGGGACGAGTTCCTCAGGGCGCACGCCAAGACGCTGTGGGCCTGCGACTTCATGGCCACGCGCGTGCTGACGCGAAAGGGGCTGCGGCTGGCGTTCAGTCTGGTCTTCATCCATCCCAAGACGCGGCGGGCGCACGTGTCGACGAGCACCACAAAGCCCGACGCCACGTGGCTCGCCGGTGTTGTCCGGGAGTTCGCGGCGAGTGTGCCGAGGGATATGGCAAGGCCAAGGATGCTGGTGCGCGATCGCGACAGCAAGTTCCTCATCGGCAATGGTGTCTTCGGACGGGAGTTGGGTGAGTGTGGGATGCGGTCGATGCCGTTGCCGTGCCGATCGCCGAACCTCAACGCGCATGTGGAGCGGCTGATCCAGAGTTTCCAGGCCGAGTGTCTTGATCATTTCGTGATCCTCGGCACGCGGCATCTGGATTACCTGTTCCGCGAGTATGTCGACCACTACAACCGTGACCGTCCGCACTCGTCGCTGGAGTTCGCGGCACCGATGGGTCGGAGGCCGACGACCCGTGCCGGGCCGGTTGGTCGCCTTGAGGTCCGCTGCCGATCAAGACTAGGTGGCGTGATCAAGCATTACTACCGAAAGGCCGCGTGATGCTGATTGCGGGCTGAGTTGGCCGCTAGTTCTGGCGGGCTGAATATTTGTACAGGAAGGAGCGCGATCCAAACCCTCGCGTTAACCGGATCGCTGGACTCTCTGGTCGTTTGCGAGAGTCACGGGCATGCGCGATCGGAACCCGTAGGGGTCGGATCGCCGCCATCCCATAACCGC
The DNA here is from genome assembly GCA_016699835.1 of Phycisphaerales bacterium. Classification (NCBI taxonomy): domain Bacteria; kingdom Pseudomonadati; phylum Planctomycetota; class Phycisphaerae; order Phycisphaerales; species Phycisphaerales bacterium. Next base: position 606,468 of record CP064987.1, on the reverse strand, counting down.
GAATTGAGAGCCGCACAGGTGAGACTGGTGATGGACGCACAGTGATCAGATACACCCACGAATCGTGCGGGAAACGGCGAGTTCATCGACTCGCGCACAGCTCGGCGAGGTTCGAATCACAACGCACCCACCGTAAACAAACAGGCCCGCGTCCACTCGGGACACGGGCCTCAAAACTCCGATCGGATGGGTGTCTCGAACTCGGCATGAGTTCGGGGCCCGCTAGTGCATTGGGCCGCCCAGAGAGAGCGGGAAATCGGCGTCGGATAGCCGATGGGGAACCTCACGCTTAACAGGTGGATCGAACTCGGGCCGTGGCGCTTACCCGAGACCCAAAATCCAGCCCTCAACTTCGGCGGTCGCCCGATCTAGGTTCGCGAGGCCGGGGTTCAGGAATTCCACGAGACCGCCACCAACATCCGCCCGCCGCAGCCACTCGGCCACGCTCCAAGCGTCGTGCTGGTCGGGCGTCCGGCCGGCTTTGGAGAACGCCTTGCTCCACAGCGACGGGTAGACCTCGGCCACGACCGACCGCCCCGGCGGCGGCATCCAGCCGTCGAACGGCCAGAAGTGGACGCGGCCGGGGAGCCGTTCGCGGACATACCTGAGCCAAGGCAGGCCTGCGTGAGTCGACTTGGCAACCGACCCCTGCACGTCGAAGTGGAAGACCGATTTCGCCCCGCCGGCTCGGACCTCCGTCAGCCGCTTCCAGCGCCGGTCTCCCATCCTCTCCGAGCCACGGCCGACATTCCCGTCGCGCACGAAATCGACGTAGGTGTTGTCGCCATCGGTCGGCCAATGGCGGTGGAAGTCGTCGAGGAATGCATGCCAGTCGTGCGGCAGGCCGTGCTGATCGAAGTACTTGATCGGGAAAGAGAAGCCGTGGTCGATGCCGACGATGGCGGGCTCATTCCCCAAGAGTCGGGCGACCAGCCACTCCGCCACGCCTCGGCGGGTCCAGTGCTTCTTCGGCCCGTGCATTGGCCGTACCTCGGCCGGGGTGGCATCCCGACCGGCCATGTATACCCGAAGCCCCGGCAGGCTCGACGTCGGCGTCTGGGCACCGGAATAGTCGATGCCGATGTAGCGGGTGAAGAGCGTGACAGATGCCTCTCCCCGCTGCTCCCGCGCCGACGCTCCTTCACGCGCACCGAGCAGGTCTGCAGCCCGACGCACGATGGCCGTCAAGTGTCCATCCTCAAACGCCGCCAAGAGATGTCCCTCGCAGAAGCGGTCCTGCCGGAGGTGAGCCGTGAGGAGGCGAGCCAATGTCAGTGGATCGGCTGAGGCGACGTTCGCGGGGTCTTCCACGAGCATCTGGCACTCTGGCCCGTGCGCCCACTTTGACCAGTCGAAGTCCGTCAGCACCCATCCCAAGCGGTACGCCACATCACTCAGCGCGCTGATCGCGGTATCCGGATCTGTGCCGGGGGCGCTGAACACCGGGAGCAGCACGGCAAGACCACGCAGACGCTCGCCCCACTCCGTCGATGTTGGATCGGGTCGTTTGGCCACGGCTGAGCCTAGGACACCCCTCACAGATACTCCCCGGGCAATACAATCCGCCTCTTCCGATGCCCACCTATTCCCACAGCCGGATCGAGTGCTTCCGCCATTGCTCGCGGAAGTACTTCTACCGGTACATCGCAAAGGTGGAGCTGCCCGAGCCGCCAGAGCAGATCGCCACTTTCCTCGGCTCGCGCGTGCACGATGTGCTCGAGCACCTCTACGAACGAGTGTTGAAGCCGCGGTTCGTCATTGAAGTCAAGACCTCCCTGCGCTCAGAGCCTGACCGCGACTCTGCGCTCCGTCAGGCATTCGAATATGCCAGCCGCAATGGTGCCCCGCTCGTGGTCGTCACCGATGCTGATGCCTATGAGATCTACGACCGTCAGGCGAGCCTGGACCACGCGTCCATGCTGCGGGCCAAGTTCCGTTTGACCGCCTTTCACGAAGCGGACCGGGCCGGACTGGACATCCTCAGGCCCTGACAGGTCCGCCCGAAACGAAACGCCCATCATCAAGGCCCGACTCAGCGGCCGCCGTAAACCAGACCGCCGGACTCTCTCCCGCCCGCCGAGAGTCTCGGCCCGAAAGTGCCGCCGCCCCCACGTCTCGCCAAGGCCCGTTGGCCAGCGGGCCGAACCAGAGAGCGCTCTCGGTCGGGCGGACCCTCCGCCCAACCCTCGATTTCCAACGCGGATTGCAGGGGCTCCCGATGCCCGGCCCGACCCCCGATCCGTAAACGAACAGGGCCGCGTTCTTTGGACGCGGCCATTGAAGCTCCCGATCGGAACGGGTTCAAACCGTCGAATCCAGGCCGCCAAGGGGGTTTCGGGCGATCGTTATCTGGTTGACATCGCGTCGAAGAACGGACGCCGAACGCTCGCGATGTCGTATCACTGAACGTGGTCGATTCGATAACTGACTACTCCGCCCGGCGCATGCACCTGAATTGTCTCGCCGATTCGCCGATGGAGCATCGCCTTACCCAACGGGCTCTTCGCGCTCACACACATGATGCCGTCGTCTTCTGACTGGTCGGCAACCTCGTCAACCAGACGGACGACTTGCTCAGATTCATCCGTGAGATCCCTGAGTTTCGCGGTGCGGCCCTGCACCACCATGTCATCGGTGATTGATGGAACCCCGAAGGGCATCCCGCTGAGCTGAGCGGCGGCAGCGAGCAGGTCGATCAGGTCGCGTAGGTTCTTCAGTCTGCGACCGCCTGCACCCTTCAATCCCGACCACCCTCGGACGGCATAGGTACGCACTTCCTCGCCGCGATACCTCGCCATCCACTGCCGTCCGGTGAGCGCCTCCAGTTCGCCGATAGTCCTAGTGTCGGAGACGAACTGCTGGCGAACACGATCCCAATCGTCAGCCGCCGAATCTGGTCGCGTGGTCAGTGTGACAAACGGGTTCGCTGCCCACTCCGCCTCCCAGTTGCCTGGCGCGTTGATTTCTTGGTCTCGGAACAAGTCCCAGCATTCCGATTTCTTTGACCATTCACCAACGTTGCCGCCCGTTTTCGTAATGTGCTCATACGCAGCCTGACATGCAGCCCTCAGGCAGTCCTGTGTAAGCTGCGGAACGCGTTGCTCGTCCCAGATGCGATCGAGGTTGATGCGGTGCGCCGAACGCAGCGAGAGCCACGCGACGGCATACGCCACGGAGTTCGCGCGGTACCCCTCCAAGTCCAGTGAGGTGAACAGTTTCTCTGCCGTCCGAAACAGAATGGCCTTTGCAATGGTTTGCTTGAAGTAGTTCAAGTCCACTGACGGCTCACCTTCATCCTCCAACCGCTCAGCGAACGCCAGGAAGTTTTTTTCAGCACCCCGACAAACGAGGTGAGGCACGCCAATCCACGAATGCTCGTACTTCGCCAAATCCGTCTTCGTGAATTTGCGCTCCGGCGGATTGTTTGCTGCCCAGTCCTTCTGGCGAGCGGGAGTCCCTTGGCGAGCCTTGTCGTCCAAGTATGAGCCACGCGCTCGCTCGTAGTACCAGTGCGACCCCCGGTCCATGCCGGACATCGGCGGAGACCAGACAGTGCGGGATAGATTTTCGAGGTGCCGATGGAATTGCCCGCTGGCAGACAAATCTGCGCCGTTGACCTTGTTCTGGCTATTGGCGTACTTGGAAATCAGTGGGACGATCTCGGAGACCTTCTTCGCATCGCTCAGAACCGTCAGTTTCACTTGCACAACGACCTGCGAGATATCAACCTTCTCCTTCTTCAACGCATGAAAAATCGACGCTGTAGTCTGTCCGCCGTTTACAATCTGGAAGTCACTTACCCGCTCGAGCATGGCGTGACCATCTCGACCCGCCTGCAGTTTGACCTCTGCCGCCGTACAGCACAAACCGTTGTTGTAGGCAAGAAACCGGTGAGGCTCTTCACGCAGAGTCTGCTGCAGTCCCTTGTTGATCTTTCCCTTGGCCTGCAAGAATGCCCGCACGTTGCGTTCCAGCAGGCGTTGACCGTGCTCGCCGTAGATGCGAGCGAGTAGCGGAGCCTGCAGAAACGCGAGAAATGTACGATACTCGCCAGTGCAGTCCGCCATCTGAAGGCATGGAATCGCACCGCCGTAATCGTTCACGAAGTCCAGACTGATGATCTCGCGGTGTCCTACGCGCAGTCGGCTGAGCTTTTCCAGATCCCAAAGCACATACCGCACTTCAAGCCCGGGCAGCTGTTCTTGGTCAATCTCCAAAGACTTCACGACGCCGTCGGTCAGCAGGAACAATCGCACCGTCGTCAGTGTGTCCTTGCCATCGCAGATGCGCCTGGCAGCCTCGAAGGACTCATGCGATTCCTCCATCTGCACATGAAACCCATCCCTAGCCCGCCGCAGAAACCCCCGAAGTAGTTTGAAGTGATCGACGACGGCGCTGCGTGGCACCGGTTCCGGGCAACCGGTGCCGTGATAAAGCACAACGAACAGGTCGAGCGTCGCCCCATCTCCGGACAGTGACCACGCGTTCACCTTTGCCGCGGGAAGTCGGCCGCGCCCGCCGGTCGCGTGATAGCACACCTCGGCACCGTCAGATTCGTTGTGCTCGTTCAACAGCTCCAGCACCAGCTCAGTGAAGGCGTCCTCCCGCATCTGCGGGTTCGCGTCATTTCCCGCCTTGACCTGCACCTCCTGATGAAGGTCGTGTGCGAATTGCTCAAGATGGGTCAACCCTTCAGCCATTAGTCCTCCGTTTCCGCCGCTTGATGACGGTGGTCATCTCGACTAACCGCTTGTCGAGCGATGTCTCGCTTATTGAATATGCCTTGCACGCGGCGACCGCCAATCCGTAGCTGACATCACCGACGCCTGCTGGCAAGTCGCGCTCAGTCAGCATCGGGAAGCCACGTCGCACATGCAGACTCACCTCCGACCGAACGAGGTAACCGCGTTCGGCATAGCGCCCTGTGTGCGCCTCGAGATATCCTGCCAAGAGCAGGCGATCCTCAAACTGATCCTGCGCTGCTGGGTCTGCCTTCAGTTTGGCTCGCAGTGACGCGACCATACCTGGTAGTGTCTCGCCGCTGCCGTCACGCACATCCAAGGCAATGACGTGCAGAAGCAGAGTCGGCCAGGCGATGTCGTCAAGTTGTCGTTCGCTGGTGATGCGCACGACTTGGGGCTGCTTCGCAAGAGTCGTCTTGACCTCTATCGCCCCACTTGCAAACTGAAAGTCCTGGTGTGCGTGCTCGGGTCCTTTCCAACCGAAGACCGCTGGGAATCCGAGAGCGGGCAACAGGCGTTCTCGCAGACACCGGAGTTCGCCCCACAGGCCTCGCTGTGCCTCGTCGGTGAGTCCATCCGACGACGCCGTCAGGAACTTCTGCCAGCGTGACAGTTGCCCCAAGAACGCGCGGGCTTGATCGGCCGGGGTAAGCGCTTCTGAAATACGTCTGGCCAGATCCTCGGCCAGCGCGGAAAACACGTCGGTGAAGCGCTCTTCTTTCAGAGTTACGCCAAAGTGCTCACATCCATCAAGTTTCAAGGTCAGCGGCTCTAGCCCTTTGCAGCGCGGCCATCGCCGTCTTGAGGGAATCGATTCGACAGGCAGACGAAGCAGAACGGCGCGCCGCCGCGATGCCAGATCGATGGCCGCAAACAGTGGGCAGTCCGCTGTCGGTCGCGCCAGGCGCAGCAGCCAGCCGCCTATAGCGCTCTCGCCGGTGGCGATGTCCCGGTCCATCGCTGCCCACAGGTCATTAATCTTCGTCGGCATAGTCTCTGTCCTGGAACGTGTCTTGCCACACCCGATTCACTCGGTATTCCACCGCTCTCGCGGTATGGCTCGATGGAAAACTAAAGGCCAGTCCCATGAATGGCGGCTCGTTTTGCGGCCATCTTCCTTCGGTGGGTACCACCGGATAAATCAACAGGAGACCATGAGTGCTAGGGCGCAACTGTCGGGCCACTTCACCGTTGATGCGGGCACGCTTGCTCTCGCTCGTTTCTACTGGTGGCTTTCGGTGCATAGACAGGCGTTCGGCTGCCTGACGCAGCGTTGCTCTCTGATCCAGACACCCCCGCAGCAACGCCGCTTCGTCAGCGTTGAAGAGCAACCCGCCGTTCTCGTCGGTCCGCTTTGCCAAGAGGTGTGCAAGCATCGCTCCGTCGAAAGTGAGTTCGGTCAAGTCAAGGGCTTGATGGGCCGGGCTCTGGATATTCGCGTTGCGAGCCCTGTAGAGGAATGGCGGCTTGTCATCATCCCACGAGCCTTCTTCTGGCTTGCGCTCTGCCTTGCCAGCCCGGCACCCGGCCAGTTCACACGATCCCGCGTTGCCGTCCGTGTCCACGAGCGCGACTGTCCAGTTCACGAGTTCGCCGTTGGCGGCCTGCCGTCGGATGAACTCGATCATCTCTGGTTTCTGAAAGCGCCAGACCTCGGACGCCACCGAGAAGTCACGAAGCAAACCGTCAACGAGCAGCTCGGACCTTACCGATTGCCATAGCCAAGCACCAGCACTTGGTGGCTTTGCAGTCTGCGGACCTCCAAGCCCGTTGAGGAACCTGCTCACGACCTCCATATTGTTGCGTACAACATCCACGGCAGTAACAAAGTGAGCAGTCTGAACGAGTTGGCCCGCATATGAAAGCCTCTGTGTTTGAGCGTGCGACATCTTGTTCATCGCAGTCACCAGTAGCCCACCTGGATGCTGCCGAACGCGCAAGCCATAGCGCTTTGGCGTCAGCCCTGCGGCCTTCATGCGGTCGAACTCGCGGCGCAGCTCGACCTCAGCGAGCGCGATGTGTCTGTACCAGCGGCGAAGATCATCCGTTGTGAACAAGCGGCACAGATCAAGATAGCCAGGACGGTAGCCGAACCAGCGCCCCATCTGCATGAGAGTGTCGTACATCTGCGACGCGCGAAGGAAGTAGCTCACCGAGAGCCCCTCAAGCGTGAGACCTCGCGAGAGCTTGTCTCCGCCAACAGCGACAACCGTAAAGCCCTGTCGATGCGCGACGTAGTCGAGGGCATCAGTCGCGTGTCCGTTGATTTCCTTCACCTCCATTCGCGCCACTGCCTCAGGCAGTTCTGCCGCGACCTGCGACCATGACACGAGTGGCAGGTGTTCGTCGGGAGAACCGCGACGGATCGCTTCGCTCGTGGGCTCGAAGTCTTCATGCCATATCCGTTCAAGCTCTGAAATCAACGTCGGACGCCGCTCACCCTCACCCATAGTCAGTCGTAACCTCATGGACTCTACCTGTCCGAGGATCAGTTGCGCAACCTGATGCTGAACGTCTACGAAGCGAGTCACGTGAACGAGCATGGAGTTGTGGACCGCTGTCTGTCCGCGCGCTCTGCGGGCCGCACACACAAGAACAAAGCTGTGCAGTGCGTGCTTGAGCGAGCCAGGCAGTTCGTGGACAATCAGGTCCTTCTTGTGCTTTGGCGGAAAGGCATCCGCGTAGTCATCCACGATCCGTGCGAGCGGCAACTCCTGCTTCGATTCGATTCCAGAATCTGGATCGCCGTCAAGTCCGAACACTCGTGAAGGACTGACGTAGTTCGATGGCGGCGACACGTTCAAGATGAAGCTGCGAGGAAAGAGATCCTCTCCATGTTTGGGCGTTTCGGCATCCGGATTGATAAAGATGTTGGCGAAGGGAGTCGCGGTATAGCCGACGTAGGCGCTTTTCTCAAATGCGTCCAAGAGCTCCCGGATTCGACCATTTATTGCGGTCACGTCAGCCTCGTCGGCGGGCTTGCCCCGACGGTCCTTGGTGTTGATTGACGCGTTGTCGGCCTCGTCGTCAATCACTAGCAGCGGTATTCCACGGATGATCTTCCGCTTGCCGTCGGGCGCGTCCACACCCCGAACATGGAGAACCCACCTGAGCAGGTTGCGCAGCACGCTCCCATTCTTCTTGATGACGAGAATCACAGGGTCGCCACCAATGGTGACGTTCGTATCGGCCTTGGGCGCTCGGAAGTCTCCGTCCTCGAAGCTGCTGGTAAGGGAGTGGATCGCCAAGGGTTGCCCGAACAGCTTTCCCACACCAAGAAGGCTGTTGCCTTGATCGAGCTGCCGGTCCTTTTGACTGTCGAGCCCTAACACACCCTCGTCAAGGCGATACTGGGTTTGACTGCGCAAGTTGTTGTGCATGCCCGCTAGTACCACAACAAGCCGGTACCCGGCATCGATGGCCTTACAGATCAGTCCACAGTAGTTGGCCGTCTTGCCAGATTGGACGCTGCCAACAACCATGCCGCGACAGTCCCAAGGCGCGCTTCGTTCAGGCTGCTCCAGTTTCCCAAGGATTTCATCGGTGAGCTTGCTCAGTGAGATTACAGCCGGTTCTGGAAGCTGCTTCTCCTGCTCGAGAAACGCTTTGTACCGATTCCAGAATTTCCATTCGATGCTTCCGCGACTTGCGGGAAGCCATTCGATGTGATCCGTGGGGTCGTCCATCATAGTTGCGTCAGGTACATACACGTTCGCTTCGTGCATCAGCTGCGCGACCAACGCCTCGGCGTCCACTTCACCTTTGCCAGCGGCGCGCGTGGTCTGGGCCGCAAGCGCTACCTGTGCGCGGATGACATCCGGAGTCCGTGCCTGCTGGAGGTTGAGCAGCGTCACTGCCAGCACTCTCGCGTGATTGAATGCTTCGTTCACTGTGGACGTTCCTCTTGAAGGACTTGCAGAAGTTGAGGGAAACTACCGAATGGCTCGATGTGGGCCAGCCGCAACAGTGCATCAGCCCTAGACAAGCCACCCGCCATGAGTGCCGCAAACACATGACGCATGACCTCTACAATCTCAGACTCTTTTGCCGCCTCGAATGGTCCAATCGTCCGGTCCGGCATCTCCCGGTCAGTCGTCGTGATCAGCGGCACGGGAATCGTCTCCTCAATGAGCCGCAGGAGGGCAGTCAACATCGGAACATCATTGCAAGCCAACCGTACCCGCTTCACGAGCGGATGGTCGCGGTTGAGGCGGTAGAAGACTTGGTTGTGCTTGGCGGTCTGTTCCCAAAGGAAGACTCGCTCGTGCCCCAAAGCTGGGAGGAGCTTCGCGCCTCGATGCGAGTAGACTCGCTTTGCAACGCTGCGCGTCCTTTCACCAATCCGAGCCAACTCCCTTCGCAGCTTCTCCGGGGGTCGCGCACGGGATTTTGTGACATCAATCTCCCACTCGTGGTCCAGTGCGTTCGGCAAGTCCACTCGGATGCGAGCAAGTTTGTAGTGCTCCTCCTGTCGCCATCCTTTGATCCCCAGCCAGTCGCCGGGCACGAGCAATCGAGAATTGCGATAGATGTAGAACCCCTGATGCGCGTTCCAGCCCCGCAAGCCGCTTGCCGAGCGATGGGCTTCCGCATCCAGCTTGGACAAGTGTGGAAGAACAAACGGCTCCACCTCGATGGGATGACCTTGGAATCTGAGATGTTCGACCGCAAGCCGTTGCGTCGCCGACTCATCGGCCAGGAACGGGTCCCAGGGCTTGATAGGGCTTCCGTTGAGGGACATCGACACTGCGTGTTTTCCCGTCATGAGCCGGTGGAAGACCGCCGCGAAGTGTTTGCCGACGTACTCTGCCTGCCGTAGAAAGGCATCTTCATCCGAATCATCCTCCATGACGGTTCCGGCAGTCAGGCGGTCGAGCTTCTCCCAGACAACGACGGTGCCATGCTTCGGATCGGCCAGCTGTTCGGCGAGCGTTGCAGCTAGCGCAGAAGGCTGTCGTAGCAACCGCCACTCGTTTGTTTCTGCGATGTGATCGAGATCCCAGCAACGGACAATCTGAACGCCACCACTTCGCCGCGAAAACACGGTCACTCGACGCCCCTGCGAAAACGACGCCGTCTTCAAGCCCAGCCCGAAGCGACCAAGATCACGCGGGTCTCGATGCTCCCTTGGATTCCGGCTCCCGACTCGCATCGCATCGATCAGCGTCGGTTCGTCCATGCCGTCGCCATCATCCGCCGTTGCGATCGCGGAGGATTCTCCCGCCCAATGAAAGTGAATGCGAAGCGTGCGACAATGATGAAATAGACTGTTATCCGCGAGATCTGCGAGTGCTGTCGCCAAGTCGTACCCGAAGGCCCGAAGGCTCTCCGCCAGCGCCGCCGCGTGGGGCGGTGCCAAATCACGGTCGTCGCTCGGCTCCTGTCCGGGCAGTGTCGGGCTGGCAGCAGCCGCTCTCGTGCGTATCGATGTGATTCTGCGACTGGGTTTCATCGGTACCTCGGCGAACGGTATGAGTCGTCAATCACCTTTGCCCGACAACCCGCACGGGGCGACAAGTACTTGAGCAGTGGCAGAGAGGTTCAGCGAGTGCAGGGCGAGAGCTTTCGGCCCCAGATCCGTCGCCTGCAGGAGGTCAAAGATCTTCCACTCCGCGTTGCTCCGGAAACTGTGAACTGTGGAGGGCAGTACCCGCATATCCTGACAGGGTAACGCCCCACGCCCCCGAGGAGGAGTTCTTCGGGGCAAAGCGTGCGGGCGGGTCGCGGGCCCCCTACGCCCCAGGGGCCATTTCGTGACTGCGCCGACCTTCGAGCCGAAAGGCCGAATCAATCGGGACGTGCTGAATCGCTCTTGCCAAGGAGTCGGGCCAGGCGTTCCGTCAGCCGCTGCTCATCTCGCGTTTGGCATTCCCAGACAATCAGCACTCGCCAGCCAGCCCGGCGGAGGGCTGTGACGACTCGACGATCTCTCGCGACGTTTGCCTCAAACTTGTCCGACCAGAAGCGGACTCGGGACTTTGGCTGGTACGACAGTCTGCAGCCCGCGTGGCGGTGCCAGAAGCAACCGTGCACAAACACGATACTGCTCAGTCGGGGAAGCACCAAGTCCGGAGAACCGGGCAATCTTCGGTCGTGCAAGCGAAACCGGTACCCAAGCCGATGGACGCAGGAGCGAACGACCAGCTCCGGTGCGGTGTCCTGTGAGCGGATCCGGCTCATCAGGTCGCTGCGATCGCGTTTGCTGATTCTGTCGGCCACAACCGTCACTTCCACTGCCGTCGTAGCCCCTCGAAAACGATGCCGGCGATCTCTCTCGCCAGCAACGGCGGCACGGCATTGCCGACTTGGCGGTACTGCTCGGTACGGGGCCCTTCAAAGAAGTAGTTGTCCGGGAACGTCTGAATGCGCGCCGCCTCACGGACGGTCATGCTCCGGCACTGCGATGGATCGAAGTGGATGAAGTAGTGCCCATCCTTCGAGATGTGCGAGGTGATGGTCGTCGCGGGGGCCCCGGCCAACTGCACGCGGAAGCGGTCGTTGAACATGCCCGCATCAAGCGCCGATCCCACGTTCAGGTGGGCAGGGAGCAGTGCGGTCGGGAAGTCGCGGAGGCGTGGGGAATAGTCGTGCACGGTCCCGTATGCGGATACGAACAGGTATCGGTGCAGGTCGTCAGAGCGATGCGACCTCGCCTCGTGGTTGCATGCACCTTTCAACATCGGATCCTTGTACCAGTCGGGCCTCAACTCGGGCGATGATTCGCAATGGATAAAGCGCCCGCCGCGATCCTCTCGAGGGCATGTCAGGCGATCAATCGCGGTTCGAATCGCGTCCGCCACACGAGCCTCACCGTTGCGAGCGATGTGCTTGAACCATGATTCACGGATCGCTGAGCTGACAAACTGCTTCCACCGTCCGGGCGAGTCCTCCTCTCGCGAAAGGCCGCTGCGAAGACGGGGCAGATCGCCGATGGCGTCTCGGCACGTTGCCATGGTCGCCCGCCCTGCAAGCCGACGGGGCAGTCGGGTATCGCAGCCGAATTCGGATTCAAGCACTCCAAGGATGATCAGCCTGTGGCGTGCTTGCGGGATTCCGTGACGTTCGCATTCCACGATGAACTGTCGCGGATCACCGTCATCGTGGAAAAGCTGGTCGTCGCCACCTTCACCACGGGAGAGTGCAAAGAGACGATACTTGTTGTCGCTGCCGGGTGGCCGCTGCAGGTCCCTGACAATCTGCTCGAATACTCCAGCTCCGCTCTGCGAGGTGGCCGACAGCAGCCCCTTGACATTTTCCATGATGAATACGGATGGCGCGTGCTTGGCAAGGAGACGGAGGTACTCCTTGTAGAGTGTGTGCCGCTTGTCCGCGTAGAAAGCTGCGCCCATTTCACCAAGCATCCGTACTCGTCCTGCGAGTGAGTAGGCTTGGCAGGGCGGTCCACCAACGAGCACCCACGCAGGGCGAGTTTTGCGCGGCCCAAGCGCGGCCATGATCCGCTGGTCTACCTCTTCCGCGATGGAAGGCCTTAGTTCCTCGCGCCAAGCCTCCTTGCGTGCTCGTTCTCCTTCGGTCGGGAATGCGTTCAGAAGCGTCTCACACGTGGCCCCCTGCCACTTGCCCTCACCGCGAAGGTACTCGTAGTAGGCAGATGGCACACTTCCGGGGTCAAACTGACGGAAGAAACTCCGGAGCAAGAGCGTTCGGTGGGCATACTCGTCCATCTCGACCGAAAGTTTGATCTTGAAGGGCATAGTTCCGGCTGAAGGCCTGAACGCCGTGAAGCCCTCGCCCAAGCCACCCGGGCCAGCGAAGATGTCGATTACAGGAATTGTGTCTGCGTTCTTCATTTAGTACACAGGCGAGCAGTTGAGTTGACACAGGCCCATGAGGCTTCAGCCAGAGAGTACCAGGCGGGATCAGCGAGTTCTCTCTGCTGACCGTCGAGCACGAGAATCGAGTTCATTCGCTGACGAGCTCCTTCACGAAGAACCGCTCGCCTGTGCGGCTCTGGAGGCCAGACGCCTCGTGTTCTGCCTCCTCGCGGAACCGCCAGCCGGTCTTGAGGTCGGGGTTGCGGTGGATGACATTGCCGCTCGTGTCCAAGACGACCCACCATTCCTCGTTGCCGCTGGCAAGGACGAGCGTGTTGCTCGCCTTGGCAGCGTCGAAGTCCTCTTCGCTTTCGTACTCGCAAACTGCGTCACCGGAGAAGACGATGTACTTCCCATCGCCGCGCCAGTAGGCGGCCAGCCATGCTCCGCCTCCGCTGTTCCACGCTTCTCCGCTGAAGATCTCTGCGATCGCATTGGCTTGTGCCTCATTCATGACGGACTCCTATGGGGGGTGGCGACACCCTAAGCGCGGATCTTCGGGAGGCAAGCCCCGTAGCACAATGGCTTGCACGCCCACAGTTTACGGCGCTTTGTTCGCCAGCCAGAGGCGTGTGTGGTGAATCCTGTTCTCCTCAACCCATGTCCCGGCAAAGAGATGCGCCGCCTTCAGGAAGCCCAGTGCATCGGGATTGGACTTTGACTCCGCGACTGTCGGGTGGAAGTACGCTGGCGGGTACAACGTCACATCGTCGTACTGCGTGACCACCCGCGCGATCAGGCCCGGCCCGGCTTGATCGCCAACGTACCGGCGCTCGAAGAAGGACTCCTCGACCATCGCCACCGCCTGCCACATGGCCGGGTGGTTGACTGGAAAACCCATCGCCGCGTTGGAGACGATGTCGAGTTGCTCGCATGCGGCCCACGCCCGTACCTCGGGCGGGCACATCTCGTCGAGCGGACGGATCGGCTTCACGTCGGTGTCGAGATAGACGCCGCCGAAGCGGGCCAGGAGTTCCAGGCGCAGGATGTCCGAGCGCATCACACAGCCCGGCGTGCCGCCGACGTTGCCGCAGGCTGCCCATGCGTTGCGGTTGAGGATCGGCGGCAGTTTGTCGTCCGTCCACAGCCGAATCTCCCAATGCGGGTTCATCTCGGCGAAGCGCCGCCGCCATCGCCGCTGGTTGAGCGGCATCTCGCCCTTGCCCAGCCAGATCTGGTGCAGAACCCGCGGGATTGAGGTGGTGCGTGTGGCCGTGCTCACGCCACCACCTCCGCAGGCTTGGCCTGCAAGAAGGCGAACGCCCCGCCGTGGGCCGTGGCGGCCTCCTCGGCTTGTTCGAACAGCGCCCAGTGGAACGGCACAACGTCGCGGAAGTGCCCGTGGTCGCGGACCACGCGCGTGAGGAACCCGGGCCCGCTTTGGTCCCACACGCCGCGATAGACCAGCACCGAGTGCGGCAGGTCGCGGATGGCGTGCCACAGCATCGGGTGGTTCCGCGTTGCGCCCAGCACCGACGGCGAGAGCATGTGCGGCCTACTCGCGCCGTGGCTGGCGATGGTCGAGCAGAACGCCCCGACGCCCGCGACGAGTTCGTCGAGGGGGCGCAGTGGCAGACGGTCGGGATCGACGAAGACGCCGCCCTCGCGGGCCAGCACTTCGTAGCGCAGCAGGTTCAGCCGCGCGGCTGACGCCGCGGGCTCGGCGAGCCCAAAGGTCTGCTGCCACTGGTCGTAGTTGAGGATCGGCGGCTTGGTGTCGAGCGTGAGCGTCACCACGTCCCACTCGGGGTGCATGGTCTGCCACGCGTGCCGCCACGCCGTGAGCCGCTCCTTGTCGGGAACCTCGCTGAGGTCCGCCGTGTAGATGACCTTCGGGATCAAGCCTTTACCTCCTCTTCGATGCCGCTGCTGAGACTGCCCACGCCACTCTGCTGCCACTTTGCGGGTGGCACACCCTCCATGCCGCCCTCGATGAAGGACGATGCGCCCTCGCCGAGCGCCACTGACTGCTGAGCGCTGCCGGAACCTGAGCCGGATCCGGGCGGCCCAGAGCCGCTGTCGCTCCCGCTCGAGGAGCCCGACGAACTGCCGGAGCTCGACCCGGAACTGGACGCAGAACTCGACATGGATGAGCCGCTGGATTTGCCGCTGCCCGACCCGCTTCCGCTCGACGAGCCTGATCCAGACCCGGAACCCGATCCCGAGCCCGAAGAAGACCCCGAACCACTCTGCCGCGTCGCGGGCATGTCGTTGTGGATCCACACGCCACCTGCCAGGAACACATTCAGCCCCGGCACATGCACGGCCACGGTCGTCACGCGCTCGCCGGAGCGTTCCACCGTCTCGACCAGTTCCTCGCTCAGGTCCTGACGGATGAGCGCATCGCCGACCTGCACAAACTCCGCCGACGCGAAACCGATCTCCTCGTTGCGCTTCAAGAGCACCGGGTGCTCGGGGGTTAGGCGTAGGCGGCCGTTGATGGTGATGAATCCCTCGTGCGTGCCGAGCCTCACGCTGCTAACGGTGCCGGTGACGGGTGTCAGCGCCGCCTCCGCCCAGGGTCGGAGCCACTGGTACTGCGCACGCCAGGGCACATCGCGATCCAGGCCCGCCACGTCGAGCGCCGCGACGCGGTCGCCCGGCTGGAGCGCCTCGACCGGCTTGAGCGATCCGTCGGCCAGCACCATGGGCGTGCCCGCGAGCACGCAGTTGGAACCGGGGCCGCTGCTGCCGCCACCTCCCGAGGAGCCGCCTCCACCAGAGCTGCCCCCTCCACCTGAACTACCGCCGCCGCCCGATGAGCCGCCACCGCCGCTCGATCCGCCACCACCCGACGATCCGCCTCCGGAAGAGCCGCCGCCCGATGAGCCCCCGGACGATCCTCCCGACGACATACCAGAACTACCGCCGGAAGACATGCCCGACGATGCGCCCGAACTCGCCCCGGATGACATCCCGCTGGACGCGCCGGACGAACTCCCGCCGCCGGAACTGCTCATGCCCGAGCTGCTCATGCCAGACGAGCCCGTGCTCCATGGCGTCTGCGAACTCGTCGGTGTCTGTGACGAGTTCGTCGTCATCCCGCTCGACGACCTCGGGCCGCTGCTTGAGGGCGTGTGCGTTGTCCCGGACGTGTTGCTCGTGAACGCGCCGGTGGTGTAGAAAGTCAGCGTCGGCGTGCCGCCCGGGCCGGTCGTATAGATCACGTCTCCCGTGGTCGAGTAGCTCGGCGGCATGCTCGGCGTGCTCGTCGGCGTCGAGTACGTGCTCTCCGGGGTCGAGCCCGACGGGGTGGAGTAGTTGCTCGACCCTCCGCCTTGCGGAGCACGTCCGGTCGCCCAGACGGGGATGTAGAGGTAGTACCGCGTGGGGCCGTCGCTCATCGTGCGGCCTCCTGCTGCGGGGCGCTCGTCTTGGGATTCGGCTCGTACCAGCCGTCGGTGCGGATCGGCTTGCCGCACTCGGACGACGCCGCCTTTACCGCGTCCTCGAAGGCCATCTTCTCGACGACCTCCAGGGCGCTGCCCGGCGAGCAGTTGACGACGCGGAATCGGTGCTTCTCGAAGTGCGGCTTGAGGGCCTCGAATCTCTTCGACAGCGAGTCATACAGCACGTTGTTGTGCCGGATCGCATTCTGGGCCCGGTGCTCGTCGAAGGCGTACTTGCGCTCCGCGTCCATCTTGAAGTCGCAGCCGAGCAGGTACACCGTCGAGAAGCCGAGGTAATGGAGGAGGCGCAGGGCGACGAGCATGACCGAGCGCTTGCCGGTGATGCCCAGCGAGTCGGGGTTCTTCGCGTCGTTGCCCCATGAGATCGTGTCCCCGGTGAGGAATCGCTCGTGGTCGAAGTGGTCGCTGCGGCGGAAGAACAGGACGCCGGGCATCTGGTGGACCTTGAAGGCGCTGTTCCGCAGCGTGCCGTCGGGGTTCATGACCTTGAGCCGCTTGTCCCACATGCACGTGGGCACGAACTTCAGGACGCCCGGGTCCTTCCACCCCACGTCGATGAAGCGGCCGGGGTCGTCCACGCAGGTCCACAGCGTCGGCCGCCGCACGGACCAGGCGTTGTTGACGGCCATCGTGACGATGCCGCGGGCGTCGAGCAGCGACAGGTCGACCTGCTTGAGCGACGGACCGGAGAGCATGAGGAAGGCGGACCGCCCCCGATAGAACCCACTCAGGGACACGGACTCGAACGTCGGCGGGGCGGTGTAGAGGCGCAGGCCATCGCGCGCGGGCTTGCGCGCCTTGAGCCCAGCCTGCAGCGCCGCGATGTCGGACTGGTTCTCACGCACCACAGCACCCCCGATCACTCTTAAACCTCCCGACGATGTACCGGGAGCCCGACTTGGGCCTGCTCGCGACCCCGACGCGGGCGATGCGCTCCAGCCACCAGTCCAGCGGTCGCACCGTCGGGTGCAGACCTTCGCCGGCGACGGTGGTCGTGCTCGGCCGCGTGCAGATCGAGAAGATGAACCGCCCGCGCGGCACCGCGACGCGGCGCATCTCCGCGAGCGTGAGATCCACGTCCTCCGGCAGCAGGTGCTCAAGGGCGTCGAAGCTCGTCACCACGTCGGCGATGCCCGCCTTCAAGGCGGTCGCGTGCATCGGACGCACGAGGTCCGCCTCGGGGAACGCGAAGTCAATGCCCAGCCCGTCGATGCCGAGGCGCCGCAGCTCGCGGACCAGGTCGTTGCGGCCGCAGCCAAAGTCCACCACGAACCTCGGCTTGCTCTCCTGGATGAGCGGGATCGCGGCGCGGCCGTGGTTGGACGAGCCGTACGTCGGGCCGGGCTTGCTGGCGAGCGCCAGGTACTTGGCCCGCTCCTTGGCGCGCTTGGCGTCCAGCGGCGTCGCCGGCGCGGGTGTGGTCGTGGGGGTCGGAGTGGTCGTCATTCCGCACCTCCGATGTAGAGGTTGAACTTGCGGTCCTCGTCGGCGGGGTCGGCGATCTCGATCAGGCTCATGGCCTCGAAGACCCACACCGGCTTGCCCCGGCTGTTGCGCTCGCAGGTCATCTGCACGCAGACGCCCTCGGGGATGGGCACGAGCTTGGGCTTGAGCGACCGCGCGGGCGGGCACTTGGGGAGCACGCCGGGGAGCTCGCACACCGGGCCTAGACCGAGCAGACCGCCGAACCCCGAGCCGGGCTCCAAGTCGTTCATGTGGTGGGCCTCGAAGCGGTTGATCGCCAGGCGCGTGGGGTCCTCGCCGCCGCTGGGGGCCTGCGAGGTCAGTCCGTTCTCGACCGGCACGTACCGCAGGTAGTCCGGACTTCCGGGGTTGCCGTCGATCTGGGCCTCGACCCACGGGTACCGCCAGCGGTTGCGCTCGGTGGGGATCGGCTGGGCCGCGCCGAGGATCGCGGTGATGCGACCCAGCGATGGCCGGCCGAGTTCGATCACCGCCCACTTCTCGCCGGTGCCGTCCTCCTTCCACAGGATCGGGATGCCGCCCATGGGCGTGCTGGCCAGGACCGTCTCCTCGGCCGCGAGCTCACAGGTGGTGTCCGTCTCGTTGGTGATGTAGACCCGCGCCGTCGTCACGCCGGTGAGCACGCAGGGGCCGAGGGCGTTGGGCTTGATCGGCTGGAGCGCCACGGCGAACGCGAGCGTGTCGGACTCCTCGGTGGCGACATCGCCAGTCAGTGGCGTGCGGCTGTGGAAGGTCCGCTCTTGGTCGTCCTCGCCCGGCTCAACCAGCACGCCGGTGATCGCCAGCGCGTGGTGCGCCTCGATCAGCTCGCCCGAGTCGTTGCGGACGAGCACCACGCCGATGCCGCGCTGAGCCGACTCGACGAGCGGCCCGGCGATGGCCTGATTGCGCCCCTGACGCGAGCGCAGATCGACCGCCGCATCGACGAACGCGTTGTACGCGCCCGCGGGGATGCGGAGGGGCTGGCCGGAGCGGACTTTGCGGAGGTCATCGGGCATGTTTTAGATTCCCAGCGCTCCGAAGTTGGCCTGGTCGTACACGCGCTCGACGTACGCGGCGATGGGTTTCTTGATGATCGCGCCGGAGCCCGAGTCCTCCGCGTCGGCGTAGCGGACCCAGAGGTACTCCCACCCCTTCTTGTTGATCCCGCTGACGGGACCGACGGTCAGGTTGGTCTGGTTGGGGCTCGCGGCGAACCGGAAGGTGATCTCCCAGTCGTCATCGGGGCCGTCGCCGCGCTTGGAGCCCGTCGCGCCCAGGAACAGCACCTCGCCCGCCGCGAACCCGCGGAACGAGCCCGCGTTGGTCTTGCCCGTGCACGAGAAGATCGCGCCCTTGTACGACGCGGTGACCTGCGCATCGGTGAAGTAGTGCGTCTCGGAGAACTGGTAGACGGGGACCGTGATGTCCACGCCCTCGACGCCGTCGGCGGTGACGCCGATCGCGCCGCCGAAGTCGGGCGCGGTGGTGCCCGGCGCTGGGCGGCGCTGCATGGTCTGCAGGCTCTGGGTGATGTGCTGGGTGCCGCCGCCGGTCTCGAACGTGAACGATGACTCGCTCGGGGTGCTCGTGCCAGTGGAGGCGTTCTGGCTGTAGCGGACGGTGACGTCCCACAGCTGCGGGCCGATGGGCTCGATCTGGATAGTCTGGCGCGGGAGCGTGTCGTAGGCCGCTGGGGAGGCCGCCTGCGCTGCGGTGCGGGCCGCGAGGTCGTCGGCCGTGCCGCGCACGATGTAGCCAAGCTCCGCAGACGACTGCGAGGCTTGGTTCGCCTTGGTGGAGCGGCGGCTCTCGAACTTCTCAAAGACCTCAACCGGCACGAACGATGAACTCCTTTCTGTGGGATGGGGTCAGGCGAACCGCAGCCCGTTGTCGACGCTGGCATCCAGCAGACGCTTGGTGTTGCGGGCGGTCTGCTCGGTGGCGCTGGCAGTGCGCTCGGCGGCGTCGCCACCCGTGCCCAGACCGGAGACGGCTGCCGAACTGAACGTCCCAGTGACGCTGATGCCCTTGCCGATGGCCGCCCCGAGGCCGGACAGGCGATCCTCGAAGTCGGCCAGCAGATCCCGCTGTGGCCGACCTGGCCCCTTCTCGGCGTCTGCGGCCTCGCGCTTCTTGCGGGCCTCCTCGATCGCGGCCGCGAGCTTCTGCTTTGCGGCATCGAGCGCTGCCTGCGACTCGGCGAGCCCGGCTTCCGTGTCCTTGCGCAGGGCCTGTTGGGCGTTCTCGAAGTCCTGGCCGATCGCGGCCAGCGTCGCTTCGTGCATCGCCGCCGCATCGCGGCGCTGCTGTTCGCGCTGCCCCTCGCGTGCCGTCACCGACTGCTGGGCAGCGTTCTCCAGTTCGACAAGGCGGGATTCGAGTTGCTGATCGACTGCCTTCTTGGCGGCGTCCACATCGAGCCCGTCATCGAACAGCCCCTGAATCTCCAGCATTCGCTTGGCGACCCACGACGAAGCTTCCTCCCAGATCATCTGGAAGCCGGTGGCGAAGTTGGTCCATGTCTTTGACAGGAAGGCGGTGGTCTCGATCCACGCGACCTCGAGTGCGTGGAACACGATCTCCGCCGCCGCCAGAGCTCCGTACCACATGGCATACGCCGTGGAGGCGAAGAACTCCTTCGCGCCCAGCCACGCCTTGTTGAGCGCCGCGACGCCCTGCTGCCAGATGACCTTGAGCGACAGCCACAGGATCTCGGCTGCGAGTGCGATGTCGCCGGCGGCGAGGGCGTCGGAGATGCCGCCGACCACTTTGCCGACCCAATCTCGCAGCTCGGTGAACTTCTCCGCGAGCCACGACAGCGCCTCGCTGCCCGCGCCGGTGACCACCAGCAGTGTGCCGCCGAGCGCCACGATCGCGCCGATGGTCAGGCCGACCGGAGTCAGAATCGCGCCGATGGCGGCTCCGATCAAGCTGAACGCCGTGCCGATCCCGCCGATGACGGCGGCCACGATGCCAATCGCCGCGCCGATGCCTGAGATGATGTAGCCCAGGCCGACGATGGCAATCCCCGCGACGGCGACCGCCGCCGCGACCTTGAGCGCCCAGACGACCGTTTCCTTGTTCGCCTTCACCCACGCGGTGGCGCTGACGACGATGCGGGTGATCCGCTCGGTCAGGTCCTTGATCGTCGGCGCGAGCGCCCCGCCAATCGTGAACACACCCTGCTTAAGGACCTTCCAGAGCGTGCCCAGCGCGTCGTTCAGTTCTGCAGCATCGCGAGCGGTCTCGGTACTGACCGTCAGCCCGAGCTTGCGGGCCTGCTCCTGCATCTCGTTGATGCCCGCAGCGCCGTCGGCCATCAGCGGCAGGAGCTTCGTTCCCGCCTTGCCGAAGAGCTCCATCGCCATCGCGGCCCGGAGCGCCGGGTCTTGGATCTGGGAGATCCGGTCGGCCAGCAGCTTGAACTGCTCGTCGGGCGAGAGCTTGGCGAGGTCCTGCACCGTCAGCCCCAGCCGCGCGAGAGCCTCGTTCGCACCCTTGGACCCTTGTGACGCCTCCGTGAGCGTCCTTTGCATGACGCGGAGGCCGTTCTCCAGCGTCTCCATGTCCGTGCCCGAGAGGTCAGCCGCATAACCGAGCTCGCTGAGGGCCTCAACGCTCACGCCCGTGCGGGCGCTCATCTTGTCGAGCGCGTCGCCCGAGTCACTGAACACCTTCGCCGTGCCGAGCAACGCGGTGATCGCCGCGACACCGATGCCCGCCATCTTCGTGCCGATGGACCGCAGCCCAGCGCCGAAGGCCTCGAGCTTCTTCTGGGCTGCCTTCAGGCCAGCCGACAGCTTGTCGCTGACGCCCAGCTCAATGAAGGCTCGCCCGGCTCGGATGCCCCGCGTATCGGCCACGTTCAATCACCCTTTCTTGATCGAGTTCCGCCACAGGAGCGGCAGGTTGGGCCGCTCCTTCTCCAGCGCCGGGGCCATGTAGGGCCGCGGCGCGATCTTGACCTTCTGCGAGGTGAGCTTGCCACCGCGTCTGCGAAGCACGATGACTTCGCCGCCATGCTCCAAAGCGCTCGGTGCCTCGCTCTTCTTGAATCCCACCGGCCCGACGACCACCGAGTCGTTGGGCTTGTCGTACCCAAAGAGGATCAGCCGACGCAGGCTGCCTTCGTGCGAATGGGGCGGGGCCCCGGGAGGAGCCGACCCCTTGCGTATGCGGATGCTCGTCTTGGCCGCCGTGCGGATGAACGCGCCGGCCTTGCTGAGCACCTTCCGCTTGGCGTTGTCGACCGCCGCCATGACGACGTGGCGGTCGAAGAACATGTCTTTGATCCGCATGGTGATCACGCACCACTCCCCGCCCCCCCAACCGAACCGCCATTCCCGCCGCCGGTGCCAGCGAGACCGCTGCCCTTCTCCAGGCCCTTGTTGAACGACGCCTCCTTCTCCTTACGGAGACGGCCCGACCCGATGAACAGTCCGACGATGCCGGTGAGCGCGGGCAGCGCCGGCCCGAGCACGGGCAAGCCTGCGACGGTCGGGCCAACGGTGTCGAGGGCCGAGAGCGTGAGTTGTCCCAGCAGCCCGCGGATCTCGCCGGCCTTCTCGATGTTGCCCTTCCACTGCGCGCCGGTGGTCTGCGTGAGGTTGAACCAGTTCTGGTACTCGACCTCCGCCTCGTTGAGGCTGAGCGTCGACGGCAGGCCGGTGGTCTGCTGGATGGTGTTGGGCGTTTTGACCTTGACGATGTCACCAAGGTCCAGGCCGGCGCACGACGCGAGCACGAGCGCCAGCAGGATCAGGGCACCGATGTAGACGTAGTGGCGAGTGGACAGGCTCTTCATGCGCGAGTCTCCTTGGCGACCTCCGGCATGCGGCGGTCGATGAACACGTCTTTGAGGACCGACACGTCAACCCTGACGGGGCGGGCGGGCTTGTTGAATGGGTCGAAGTCGGATGGCTTGAGCAGGCGGGATCGCTTGGGATCGCGGGCGGTGTTGGCCACCACGGACATGACGGCGGCGGCGATCGACCAGTCGTGGCGCTGACGGCCGTCGAGCATGGCGACCAACTCCCGCAGCGTCAGGGGCCCGGGGTCGAGGCCGAGGGCTCCGGCGCACTGGTAGATGAACTTCCAGGCGTCGGCGGGTCGGGGACCATCCGGTTCACGAGCCTGTCCAGCTCGCTCTCGCTGGTCAGTTTCTCGATCCGCTTCTCCGTCAGGTCGCGGGCCTTGTCCAGCACCCGGTTGGTGGCCTGGAGCACCCGCCCGAGGTTGGCCCGGTCCCTCGGGCTCGGGCAGAAACTGATGAGTTCATCCAGCATCACGCCCGTCGCGGCCTCGATGGCATCGCCCGCCATCGCCTTGCCGAACTCCTCGTCGGAGACTTTGGCCAAGTCGGCCTCGGGCTTGCAGACGGCGTAGACCACATCGCACAGGAGCACCGGGTCGCGGATGAGCTTCTCGATGAGCGTCCCCTCGATGACCTGCATGAGGTCGACGCCCGTGAGCCCGCGCACGCGCTTGAGCGTGGCGACGTTGATGTCCACCGTCCAGGTCCGACCCGCGTTGTCCTTGAACTGCCGCATCCGTGCCTCCGTGCTTAGCTGCCGATCCATGAGGGCGCCGTGGTCGAATACGTCACCTTCGCCGTCACCGACACCGTGATGGCCTCCTCGAGGGCCTCGCTGCGGCTGAAGTTGGTGATCGAGAAGTCCGCCTGCAGGCCCTGGCCCGCGGCCGCGTCGAGGATCTGCAGGCCGATGGGGTCGTTGTTGAAGAAGGCGTTCTTGATGGCGGTGAACCCGGCATCGCCAGTGTCCCAGACCATCTCGAACTCGACGCTCGCCTCCTTAAGCGTGGCGACCGTCGCCCGCCAGCCGCTGTTGGCACGCGTGGTCACATCCGCCTCGCCCGCCTCGAGGTTGAGTGTCACGTCCCGCGTGTTGCCCAGCGCCGTCCACGCACCCGCGCCGCCCTGACCGCCGACCTTGTACTTGAGGGCTGCCTCCATGCCGAGCTTGATCGCCATCGCTGACTCCTTTCACTCGGCGCTGTGGCCGACCACAAAGACCATCTCGCCCGCCTTGCTCTTGACCAGAATGTCCGCCAGGTTGACCCGTTCGAAGTAGTACTGCGTGCCCGGCGCGACATCGATCGGGTCCGTCTTGCCGTCCGAGAGCAGCAGGTCCTGCGTGTTCTTGTGCGACGCGGTGAGCGTGAAGGTGGCGATGGTCTTCTGCGTCGCCAGCGGCTTGAGCTCGTCGGTCATCGCCACGCCGAAGATGATCGTGTTGCGCATGGCTACCTCCGCTCCCGGTAGGTGACGCTGAGCACGCTCGTGAACACCCGGTGCTGCTCGAGCGCTTCGCTCGACACCACCGGCTCGTTGCTGATCCCGACCCACGCCGCTTCGGGGAAGTCCTCCAGCCGTTTGAACCGCAGGTGATCCGCGATCGCCTCGACCAGCACGAGCAGCTCATCGATCGCCGCGTCCGCCCCTTCGGCAGGGAGCTTCTTCTGCACGCCCACGTCGATGACATACTCGATGGCCAGGCTGTCCCGCGTCACCGGGGTCATCTGCACCGTGCGCGGCACCACCGATACGCTGAGGTCCTTGAGGTCCTCTAGCGTGAACGCGGGCTGGTACATCCGGACGGCCGTGACGGGCTGTCCGTAGGACCCGGCGCTCACGTGCGCCGCGACGGCGTCGGCGAGGGCGGCGATGGTGCTCACGGACCACCTCCGATCACCGGGGAGCCCGTGGTTGGCACACTCTGGCGCGGCGAGTTGGACGTCAGTCCGGACAGCTTGCCTTCCAGGAACCAGATCTTGCGTTCCATCTCGGCGTACTGAGCGCGGATGCTGCGGGCCTCGCCGATGAACTCGTCGAGCCGCTTCTCCACCTGCTGGAGCTTGGTGGTGACCACGCCCCATTGGACGGTCATCGCGCCGGCCGCGAGCACAACCGTGACGACCACGCCGGCCCAACGGGCGCTGCCATTCTGTCCGTTGGAGTTGTTGCCTGAGTCCGCCATCACGTCTCCGTGCCGATGTGCTTGGTGTGAATCCGAAGAAGCCTGCGGTACGGGTCGCTGTAGCGCCAGGGCGGTTGTCCACCGGGGGCATTGACCTCGTACACGAACACGCTCGCCCCAACCGTCTCACGCACCTGATCGCCCGCCCGCGGGAGGATCGGGCCAGCGCCCAGATCCAGTTCCGCCGTCCGCACGAGGAAGTCCCGCGACTCCACCCGGTGAATGAGCCCCGCCCCCCCAACGTCGTCGACCTGCTCGAACTCGGTCTTGCCGATGGTGGCCTGGACTTCCTTCTCGTCCGTGCCACGCCGGTAAAGGACCGGGCGGGAGAGGTGCTGGTGACGCTGGGCGTCGAGGAACGCCGCGCCGCGATCGAGCAGGTCACCCACGAGTGGCTCCTTGGGGGCTACTGCTGCAGCCGCACGCGAACGACGGTGTCGGCGTCGACGGTGGCCTTCACCGCCTTGCCGATCAGCTTGTTCGCGCCCGCCGCCGCGTTCTTGGTGGCGTTCTGGGCGGCCGCATCCCAGTACGTGAGCGTGCCCGCGGGGATGGCGCTGCCAGCGCCGACCGCCTTGTTGAAGTCGAAGACGCCGGTGACGGCGATCGACCCCAACTGCCCCGCCTTGATCGGTGCCTGCGCCACGCCGATGAGATCGGCCTGCACGATCACTGCGCCGACGAGCACATCCGCGCCCGGGGTGTAGTCGATCGAGCCGCCTTCCTGAACGAACTTCGCTGGTCCTGAAGCCATACCTGAACCTCCATCTGTTGGTGGGCCATCGGTGTCGATGCCCGATTGCTGATCGATGCCGCTCTGAAGGTCGCCGGGGAGCTCTTCGCCGAGCCCCCCAGCGCCTGTGCTGACCTGCCCGGGCATGGCTTACACCTCGCCCTTGCTCTTGACGCCGCCACGCGGGTCCTGCAGGTTGACGCCGAAGTCGTGGTACCCACGCATCCGGATGCCGAGCATGTTGAAGTCGGCCTCCGAGCTCTCGACCGTCGGGGCTTCCTTGCCGTCGAGGAACGCGACCTCGATCACCGGCAGGTCGTTGGGGTCCGCCAGCAGGTACCACGCCTTGGCGGAGTTGCCGGTGTAGACGGCGTTGGCCAGGTAGCGGCTGACCTCGATGCGGAACTTGCCCTGGTGTGGGTTGGCAATCGGGAACTTGGTGTTCGCGGTGGTGTCCCGGAGCTCGACGCTCTTGTAGAGCTGCGTGCCCATGGCCGAGAGCGCCGTGGGCACCAGCATGATCGACGGCATCACGCCCGTGGGCTTGCCATCGGAGTCCACCAGGTCCATGAACGCCTGCTCGACCTTGGTCAGACCATCGATGCCGAGCGCCGTATCCGCGCCGGTGACGAAGTTCTTGTTGCCGGCGCTGAAGAACGCCGCGTTGTTCAGGAACGCCGTCCAGAAGACGTCGTTGATCTTCAGGCCCGAGCCCCGGCCGAGCTTGCGGGGCACCGTGGTGATCGCGCCGAGGTCATCGTTGATGATGTCGCGGCGATCGATCGACAGCATCAGGGCGTAGGTGCTGGCCTTGTTGGTGTAGGTCTCTTCGCCGAGCGTGCCGTGCTTGATCTCGCCACCCGCGCCGATCTCCTCGTATTGGTCCTTACCGATGAGGCGGTAGCTGGTGACCGTCTTGAAGTCGTTGACGTTGCGGACCGCGCAGATGTTCCGCCACACGCGCTCGACCGAGAAGAACCCTTCGAGCAGGAACTTGTTGGCGACATTCGACAGGATGCCGCCGACATCGATGGTGGTCATGCCCGCCTCAATCCCGCGACCGAAGGCGGCTTCGAGCACGCGGCGGCTGTCACGGAACGTGCGGCCCGTGTAGCCGTTGGCGATCGCGGCCTCGAAGAGGAGTTCCTGCAGGCCTAGGCCGCCATTGAAGCGTTTGGCGGCGACGTCCATTGCTTGCTCCGAGCAGACCTTCTCGATGCCTTCGAGCTTGGCGCTCTGGAAGCACGCGGCCTCCAGCACCTCGGTGGTCACGCTCGTGTCCGGAGTCTGAACGAACGGGATCTTGGGGCGGCTGGCACGGAGCACTTCGAGCTCGGTGCGGGTCGCGTCCCAGCCGTCACGGATGGCCTGGGCCTCGATGCTCGTGTGCTTGCCGCCGCAGACCTTGCGGATCGCGTCGATGCGGGCCGTCTCGGCCAGCGCCGCGGCGCGGATCTGCTCGGGCGTCTGCTCGGTGCCAGTGACGGGGGCATTCGCGGAGGGAGACGGAGTGGGATTGGAATCGTCGGCCATGACGCTGGGCTCCTTGTGAAGACGCGCGGCGATGCTCGCGCTGGTGCGGCCGTCTGCGCCGAGATCCACGAAACTGATCTCGCCGAGCGTGGCCTTGCGGACGACGTTCACCGGGCCGGTGATCTCCTGGCCGTTGACCGTCGCCTTCTGGTTGTCCTTGATGAACTCGAACTCCTCGACGCTCGCGCCGACGGAGGCCTGCCAGGGGAATCCGTTCCGGCTGGAGGCGACGACTTCCTTGGCGGCGGGCGTGTCGCGGGAGATGACCCCAGTCGCGACGAGCTGACCGGCCTCCACGCGGATCGCGTCAGTGTGGCCGACGCCCGAGAGCGGGTCGTGCCCGAAGCGGATGGGGCGTGCCTGCGACGGTACAGCCAGGCCCGCGAGATCGATCACGACAGGGGCGCGCCACCCCGCGACGCGCATCGCGCCGCCGGTGTACGCGACCATCTTGAACCGGGGCAGCGGCGCGCTCTGACCGTCCGCCGCGGCGGAGAAGGTGATGTCCGCAGTCGCGGTGAACGTGAGCGCGGGGAGGATCTTCATGGAGTCAGTTGGCACTGGCGGTCTCCTCGTCAACGGTGTCTGCGGGGTCGGTGTTCTCGGCGGGCGCGTTCGGGGCCGGAGCGGCAGCCGGTGCGGTTGCGAGTGCGAGGCCGAGCTCGTTCATGAGCGCGAGCTCCTTGGCCCGCTGGCGGAGTTCCT
Organism: Phycisphaerales bacterium; assembly: GCA_016699835.1. Lineage (NCBI taxonomy): Bacteria > Pseudomonadati > Planctomycetota > Phycisphaerae > Phycisphaerales > Phycisphaerales bacterium. Next base: position 579,045 of record CP064987.1, on the reverse strand, counting down.
GCTCCCAGTCGCGACCCTGCCGGGCGAACTCGACGGCGAGCGTGGTGGTGTGGTTGGCCAGACGCGTAGCCTGGGCGCTTGCTTCCTTGGCGGGATCGACGTGCTCGACGCCATCCCAGAACCACGCGTGGTCCGGGAGCGTGCGTGCGATCGTGCGGAGCGACTGCGGGAGCAGACCCTCGACCAGCACCGCCTCGTTGAGCCAGGCCTTGAGGATGCGGTCGAGCACGGCGAGCTGCATCTGGTGCTGCTCGACGCGGATGCTCTTGAAGTACACCTGGTGGTCCAGGCGGCCGCTGGCGTAGTTGTAACCCGAGGAGTTGCCCGCCGCGACGTTGAACGGCATGTTCAGGCAGCGGGCGATCTCGTTGAGGATCTCGCGCTTGAACTCGCCGAAGGTCGTCGTCGGCTGCTCGGCATGGACCTGGCCGAGCTTCCATCCGCCCGGAAGCACCGTGGCGAGACGCTGCTCAAGCTCCACCTCGTCCATCGGCTCCAGCGGATCGGCCTCGCCGTTGGCCGGCGCGTCGGTGTAGATCACGGCGGCGAAGTTGGCGGCGGTCTCGGCGGCCGCGATCGTCGCCAATGTGTACCGGCGGAGCTGCGCGAACAGCGGGAGCGCGGGCGTGATGTCGGGGATGCCGCGGAGTTGGCCCGGCCGATCGGCCCGGAAGTAGTGCACCACCGCCGCGGCGGGGAGCGTGTCGTACGCCAGCAGATCGTCGGCAGGGGCACGGAGAGCGCTGCTGTCGCCGGGGTGCCGCTTGAGCACGCGGTACGCGGAGGGGTTGCCCCACTGGTCCAGCAGGATGCCGTCGATCTCATCGCTCCGGCCACGACGGATAAGGGGCGAGCAGACCTGGTCGGCCTCGATGAGCTTCACGTCGAGCGAGACCTGGGACAGGACTCCGGGGTTGTTCACCAAGAGCGCGAACGCCTCGCCAGTCTCGGCGCGGGCCATCCGCATGGTGCGGAGCTTGCCGGGCAGGTCGACCGCCCGGGACCACTGCTCAAACGCGTCCTCGATACGGGCGTTGGCCTCGGCGTCGCCGGTGAGCATCTGCAGCCGGGGACCGGTGCCGATGGTGTCGTTGGCGAGCGTGAGGACGATGCCCTTGGCGTAACTGTTGTTGGCGACCTCGTAGCGGGCCCGGTTGCGGAGGACGCGACGGACCTCGGGGTTGATGGCGGCGTTGGGCGACAGGCCATCGGCGTTCGCCCAGTGCTTGCGGTTGTCGGCGGTGGTCTGTGCCGAGTCGAACTTGGCGACGACCAAACGACGGCCGCCGCGCGACCCACGTCCATGCGAGTCTCGCGACGCCGCCGGGGAGGGGGAGCCGGTCTGCGTCCCGCGACCGACCCGGCTCATGATGTTGGCGATGGCTTTCAGCATGGGCGTGAGATCGGGTCAGACGGAACCGGGAGGAACGATCTTGGCGAACTTGATGCCGAGGCCGGGCTTCCTCGCGGCGTCCTTGGACGCGAGGTAGCGGTCGGCCTCGATCTGGTCCTTCAGCGGGTGCTGCTCGACGGACTGGCCGTCCACGGACGCCTTTGCAGGCTGCGACGCGTTGTCGCGGATGGCCTGGTCAAGATTGGGGGTGGGGTCGGGCAAGGCGCAGTTCTCCATAGAGCACCTAACCCGTTGCACACTCTGATCCCGAACCGCGTGTCCCGAATGTGCGAAGTTGTTCCACCGGTAGAACTCGGCTGGCTCGCTTAGGCTCCGAGCCGCTCGGTGGTCGTCACGCGCCGGCCGCAGTTCCGGCACGCGCGACGGCGGCGGATCACGCCTCCAAGCGCCGCACGGGTGTAGAGCACCTCGAAGTGACGACACCCGCACTTCGGACACGCCAGCCCCCTGGCCTGGACCCCGCTCGGTCGTGGTGATGGCTTGGGCTCGTTCACGGCTTGCCTCTCCTCAGTTGCGAGAGCTTCAGCCGCGGCCGCGCGACCACCTTGGCGTCGGTCCCGAAGAGCACCGCCCCCTCCATCGACGCCGCCACAGCGCACCCGACCATGCAGTCCAGCCAGTGGTTGTCGAGACCCTCGACGCGGAGCTTCCACTCGTCGACGGTGCGTCCACGTCCCTCGGTCCGCACCCGGTACTCGCTGGTCAGGTGTTCCGCGAGGAGGCGGTGATGTTCGGGCTTGTGACCGAAGAGCGACAGACCGCCCGGGTCGCCCATCGGCACGGCGAGCCGCGCATGCACGAACGACTTCCAGAAGTTCGTGTCGAAGAGCACGTGCCGCACCGCTCGTTTGCCGGTGACCACCGGGACGCGCCAGTTCAGCCCAACTCGCTCGCCCCGCTTGCGCTTGTAGTCGCTGAATGGCAGGCTGCTCGCACCGACGTATCGGCCGTGGCTGGGCATCAGCACGCTCGCGTGCGGGCTCTGGCGGCAGAACTGGTAGACCACATCCGTGGATGATCCCCAGTTGGCGTCAATCAGGCAGCGGTCGATCCGCACCATCGCACCGTCGTCGCGCCGCCACTCGCGGGCAACGGTCTGTTCGATAAGACGCTCCAGCCCGCCGTAGATCGCACCCTCGACGCCGGCACGGGGAGAAGCGGCCCCGAGCGTCCGCTTGATGTCGCGGAGCGTGAAGTACGCCTGCTTCTGGTCCGGCTCGGTCCCGTAGTCGATGACGTGCCCCGTGAAGTCGTCCTCCCATGCGGCCACGAGATAGAACAAGGCCTTGCCCTGCACGTCCACGAACATCGTCAGGTGCGAGCACCCCAGGGGCACGAGCCCGCGGGCGTGCCCGTTCACCTTGGCGGCGATCTGGTCGGCGCTCAGCAGGTCGTCGGCGACTTCGACCTCCGGCAGCGGCTCGTTCTGGTACTCGGCGAAGAACGCCGCCTCGTTCTGCAGCCGCAGGTTCATGGCGTGCTGCACGGCGGACAGTTCGTCGTGGTTGAATCGCTCGGGCCAAGCGATGACCGCCCCCGCGTCCATCTCCGCGCGATGGGTCTTGTAGAACGCGGTCGCCACTGCTCCGCCCTGGTCGGCCTTGAGCCCTTCGGCACGCAGCCGGGCGTACTCGGCCCACAAGCGGTCTGCGGTGGGGAACGAGTACACCATCTTCGTCCGCTCGCCCTGCCACTGCGGGTGCTTGTCCCGATCGAGAATGCGGTCAGCTAGGTCGTCGGGCCGGACGACCGTCAGCGTCATGAGCCCCGCGATCTTCCGGCCCGGACCGGCCAGCCCCAAGATCGCGCCGGCAAGGATCCGCTCGCGGTTGGCGCACTGCGATGGCGAACGGGCGCTCTCGTCGGTCTGCGGGTCGTCGATCAGCACCAGCGACGGGCGCACGCTCACGCCGTCGACGCGCTTGTGCTTCATGCCCCGGATGCGGCCGGTGATCCCGGCGACGCGGATGATCGCGCCCGACGCCGCCGAGCCCGGGATGGTCGGCAGCACGATCTCGCGGGCTGTCCAGCCGATATGCGTCTGCTTCCCCTGGTAGAGCTGCCCTGAAGCCCGCTGATGGATGCCCTCGAGAGACCGGATGGGATGGCAGACCTCCGGGAAGTCCGCGCCGAGGATCTCGCTGTTCTCCAGCTCCGCCTTGATCGACTCGAGCATCCCCGCCGCGTGCTCCTCGTCCGAGCCGATGAGCGCGACGAACTCGCGGTGCCCGTACAGCAGCGCCCACAGGCACGCCACCTCGCACAGGCTGGTCTTGCCCGAGCCGCGCGGCATCGCCATCGCGAACAGCCCGCCGTCCAGCACGGCCTGCTCGATCTTGGCGATGACCTTGAGGTGGTCGTCGGACCACCTGAGGTGGAACGTCTGCCCGAAGTACGTCTCGCAGAAGTACCGGAAGTCCTTCGCGGCCCGCGCACGCCGCGCGGGGTCAGCGACGGGAGGCAGGTCGCCGATGTCGCGGCCCGAGAGCGAGAGTATGGCGTTGCGGAGCCGAGCCCGCTCCTTCATCGCCTCGTAGCCCGTGAGCCCCTCGGGTGTGCGGGCCGCCTCGGCCAGGGCCTCGTGCCGCGTCGTCACCAGCCACGCCACGTAACGAAAGAGATCGACCTTGCCCGCGTCGCCGTCGGCCGCGACGCGGAACCCCGCGCGCGTGCGATGTCGGTGGAGCTGCCGCTCGCTGATCACCTCGCCCAGCGGCGTGCTGTTGAGCAGCCGCGCGAGCTCACCGGGCTTGAGTTGGCGTGGGTCAATCGCCACCTGCACCCCCCACGGACATCTCCTTCACGAGCCACGCGGCGTAGTGGACGAGGTTGATGGTGCCGTTCGCGTTCGTCGGCGCGCCTGCGTCGATGTCGGCGCGGAGCATCTCCTCGGTGATGTGCTTGCCGCTTGCTCCCCCGATGCGCGTGAGCACCCGCGCGGCATCCGCGACGCCAAGCGCGGCGGGGTTGAGCCGGGAGGTTCCCTGTCCCGATGCGCCGTGGGGCCCGGAACTAGGCGCGTGTTCGGGAGTCATCGCGGACCTCCCTCGCGAACTTGCCCACATCGCGGACGCAGTTGCCCACATGTCGCGGATTCATCGAGAAATGCAGGCCGAACGCCTTGCCTGTTCCCCATCAGCCGGCCAATGTGTGTCACACGCGAGCGGCAAGAACGAACCCACCGCACGCGACGGAGACCACGAACATGGACGCGACCACGAAGACCACGATCGACCTCACCAAGACCCTGGCCAAGGCCGGGTTCCGAATCCCCGCGATCGAACTCCACACGCCGGACGGACGCTGCTGGAGCATCGCCACGGTTCCCGCGGGTCGCGGACGCCACCTCGACGGCCACTGGGGACCACGCCCCGGAGCGCTCGGTGGCTTCCGCCTCTTCGAGATCGACCGCGAGAACGAGGACGCCCCCAACGAGCACGACGCGATCGACGGCGATACCTGGACCGCCGACGAACTGATCGACTACCTCCGGGCGGTCGGCCAGCCCAAAGACACGACGAGTTGGGACCGCCCCAGCGACAACCGCCCGACGACCTGAAGCCCGCGTAATGCGGGCTTCGCTGTTTACCAGAGACCACCAGAACCCCCGACCCCAAGGAGCACGAGCATGACGAAGCGCACCCCCAAGACCACGAAGCCAGAACCGACCGCCGCAGAGATGTACGCCGCTCGCCGCAACGACATCGCCCGCCTGATGGATGTGCTGCAGATGGAACTCGAGAAGCACGCCGACGCCGCCAAGGCCGACCCGCGCAACTGGGGCTTCGCGGGAAGCCTCGGGAAGGTCCGCAGCGACCTGATCGACCTGGTCGGGTTCCTCAGCAACATGGACCGCGAGCACGTCGAGGCCTTCCTGAACGACGCCGAGTAACCAGAACCACCAACCGCAAGGAGCCACGCCATGACCATCAAGACGATCGTGATCGAGGGCATCGACCAAGACATCACCATCCGCCGCACCGACCGCGGCGCGGAAGTGACCATCGAACAGCACACCCGGCGAGCGGGCAGGCAGGACATCTGCATCGCGCACATCGCCCGCGACGAGGACCGCGAGAGCCGCTACGCGAAAGCCACCGAGGTCGCCAAGGTGGTCTACGGGACCGATCGACGGGGCCGGGCCGCCGCCACCAACTCGATGGTCCACGAAGTGCTCACCGAGATGGAGCGCGTCGCGGGCTGCTGACAGACCCCACGCGGCGTCGCGGGGAACCGCGACGACCACGCTTCCCCGCCGCAGCGTGCGGCGGGATTCCGCACGAGACAGAAGGAGTTCGACATGGCACGCAAAGGCACGATCAAGAACATGGGCAAGGTCCAGCGCGAGATGGGCGACGCCCGCAAGGCCCGCGCGGCGGCGAAGGCCGCCCCGGACGCCAAAGCCTCCAGCACGGAGCGCCTCCGCAAGGCGGCGCTCGCCGAGATCAACGGCCGGTTGGCGGGCGGCAAGCAGGACCACGAGGTCCCAAGCGAGAAAGAGGTCGCCAACAACGCGAACGTGGATGTGGCTGCCAAGGGGACGAAGGCCAAGAGTGAGAAGGCACCCAAGACGGCCAAGGCCCCGAAGACGCCGAAGGCCCCAAAGCCCAAGCGCGTCAGCGCCCTCGACGCCGCCGCGCAGGTGCTTGCCGCGAGCGAGGTGCCGATGCGGGCCAAGGAGATGATCGCCGCGATGGAGGCCAAGGGGCTGTGGCGCTCCCCCGGCGGTAAGACGCCCGAGGCCACGCTGTACGCCGCCATCATCCGCGAGATCGCCGCCAAGGGCACCGCCGCCCGCTTCAAGAAGCACGAGCGCGGGGTGTTCGTCGCGGGGAAGGGAGCCTGAACCATGACCGCGACGCCCGCCCCAAACCGCGAAGCGCAACTCGAAGCCGTGCTCCAGGCCGCTCTCTACCTGCTCGGCGCACGCCAAGACCAGATGCTCACCATCGAAGAGTGGACCGACCTCGCGCGGGCCGTCGCCGCCTGCCAGGAACGGAAGACCGCCGACTACCTGACCGAGCACGACCTCGAGGACATCGCCGAGCGCTACGCCCTCGAATGGGACGAAGCGGTCGACGGCCCGCTGCCGACCCTCGACGAGTGAGACACACATCACGCCTTGCTCCCAGCCGCGACGCGTGTCGCGGCTTTCTCTTCGGCCACAGCGTTTGAGCCAACCCGCTCCGCCTTGCGGCCCGTGAACTTCTCCCATCGCTGCACGATGACGTCGCAGTAGAGCGGGTCGAGTTCCATCAGGTACGCCCGCCGCCCCGTCATCTCCGCGCCGATGAGGGTGCTCCCGCTGCCGCCGAAGAGGTCGAGCACGTTCTCGCCCGGCCGCGACGAGTACTCGATGGCGCGGCGGGCCAACTCGACGGGCTTCTCCGTCAGGTGGACCATGCTCTGCGGGTTCACCTTCTTGATGCTCCATGTGTCCGGCACGTTGTTGGGGCCGAAGAAGCGGTGCGCCGCGCCCTCCTTCCAGCCGTAGAAGCACCACTCGTGGTTGCCCATGAAGTCCTTGCGCGTCAGGACCGGGTGCTCCTTGATCCAGATCACCGCCTGGCTGAAGTACAGCTCCATCGCCTTGAGCACCGGCGGGTAGTTGGCGCAGTTCGCGTAGCCGCCCCAGATGTAGAAGCCCCCGCCGGGGATCAGCACGCGGGCGATGTTGCCGAACCACGCCGCGAGCAGGCGGTCGAACTCCTGGTCGGACACGAAGTCGTTGGCCAGCGGCCGGTCCTTGGCCCGGAGCTTCTTGTGCGTCGGCTTGGACTTCTCGGGGTAGCGGTGCAGGTCCGCCGACTGCTGGTCGCCGGCGCTCGCGTCCTTCCGCTGCGCCATCGTGAACGACGACAGCCCGGCCGCGATCGCGTTGTTGCTCCGCGGCTCGACCTTCACGTTGTACGGCGGGTCGGTGTTGACCAGATGGATCGGCTGGCCGTCGAGCAGTCGGTCCAGGTCCTCGGGCTTGGACGAGTCGCCGCACATCAAGCGGTGGTTGCCCAGCACCCAGATGTCGCCGGGGATCGTCGTCGCGGCGTCGGGCGGCGCGGGCACATCGTCGGGGTCGACGAGACCTTCGTTGCCGGCGGGAGCCATGATCGCCGCGAGGTCCTCGGCGCTGAAGCCCAGCAGCGCGAGATCGAAGTCGACACCCTTGAGGTCCGCCAGCTCGATGGGCAGCAGTTCCATGTCCCACGAGGTCAGCGACGCGACCTTGTTGTCGGCGATGCGCAGCGCCTTGACCTGGTCGGGCGTGAGGTCGTCGGCGCGGATTGTCGGCACCTCCTTCAGCCCGAGCTTCCGCGCCGCGCGGAGCCGCGTGTGCCCGGCGATGATGATGTTGTCGGCGTCGATCAGGATCGGGATCTTGAAGCCGAAGGCCTCGATGCTCTTGGCGACCGCGTCGATGGCGGCGTCGCTGATCGTGCGGGGGTTGCGGTCGTACTCCTTGACCGCGTCGATGGGAAGCGTCTCGATGTTCACAGCGATCTCCGTTCGGACGCGCGGCGGCAAGCGCCAGCGCGTGGGGCGTCGTGGTGGCCCGCCGCACATGCGGCAGGTCCGGGGGGCTGGGATGGCTGGATCGCTGGTTGGCTGGATCGCTCGGGCTGACGGGCCCGTCCGGGGGGCGCTCAGCGCCCCGAATCCCGCCCACTACAGGCCCCGCCCGTTGGCCACGGGTCCGCCCACGTTGGCCCACGTCGCGTCCTTGGCGGGAGGGCCTACCAACGCCCCGAGTCGCTTCTGGCGGGCGGGGCGGCACCCAGCGGATTCGGAGGGTGTTCGGAGCCGGGATTGGCTCCGCAGTCCAACACGCCGGCGACCCCGCACCAGCGAACGACCTCGCGGCACAGCGCGATGAACTCGGCGTTGGTCATGGCGTTCTTCGCGCGGTTGACGTCCTTGTCGAGGATCTGCGCGTTCTCGATGATGTGCTGACCGCCGAGTCGAATGGGCACGATGTGGTCGAGCGCCGCCGACTCCGGAGTCAGGGGCCGCCCCGACAGTGCGCACAGGTGCCGCTGCTGACTCAGGAGCTTGAGAACCCCTGGGGCTGAGATCGGAGTGCAGGCGGGCGGTTGCGCTTGGGGATGTACCGACGCGTCGGGGTCACCCTGGACGCCGCCCACTTGTGCCACGCTGGGCGATTGACGTGCTTCAGAGCGGTGATCGCGTTCTCGACCGCCAGAACCGCGAACACCTCCCACGTCGGACGCCATCGCCTCGGGCGCGGAGACGTCGGCGGCTGGCTCAGACGGATCTGCCAGCCGACCACCATGCTGTGAACGGCACGCGGCCAGGGCGACGCCAGCATCACGCCGTTGCGAGCGTCCGCACGGAGTTTGCTGGCCATCTTGCCGGCCGCCTTGCGCCACTCTTCCTGCATCAGTGCATCCATGCATTCGCGACCTCCACAAGCGCTCGGACAGACGAAAGAAACTCTGATTGGTCCCGCGGCTGTTCCCGCGGGCCAAGCCTCGCGACCTGGCCCGGGAAGTACCTAACGCCATCCGCCTCCCCGCCGTTCGGCTTCGGGCTGTTGGGCTGGCGGTAGGCGCGGGCTGGCACGCGACCTGCATGGGCGCGGTGGGGCGGGAGGGGAGAAGTACATGATGGAAGAGAGAGATCTTTCAATCTTTCAATACCTCCCTTCCGCCCGTGCGCGTGCCCACGCGTGCGCGTATCGCCTACGCGCGCGGTGACTAGTTGAAAGATTGAAAGATCCGGTTCAGGCAAGGGCATACACCACCTTCGGCCGCGTCGAGGAGGATTCCTCTTCCTGCCGCAACTGTTGTGTCTCCAGCAGGTTGTCGATGACTTCCTGCCGCTCCCGCTGGGTTAGCCACTGGGTCTTGCGGCAGAGTTCACTGCGGGAGATCCTTCCGCCCGCCTTGCGCACCACTCGCACGACGCGCTTCTGCCGAGCGTCGAAGACGCCGTCGGCGACCCACTCGTGGGCGATGTAGAGCATGCGGCGGGTGAGGTACGACGACAGGTCGCACGCCCAATGGGCGGCGTCGGCGTCGATCACGGGCTTCTCGGCGTTCGCGGAGCACGCGTAGATCAGCGCGAGGCGGCACGCCTTCTCCTCGGCGCGGGCCCACAGCGACCGCCCCGTCTCGTCGGGCTTGCCCAGTTCGGCATCCACCGTTGAGGCAAGCGCATCGAACACATCGCCCGCCTCCGGCGTGGTCTCGACCACGATCGGCTTGGGGTGCTCCTTGAAGAGGTTGCCCCCGGGCTGCTGCGCTCCCCACCATTCCGCTGCCTGCTTCAGCGGTTCGGGAACACTCAACGCCTTGGCCCGCTGCCGCGCCGGCGTCTCGGCCGACTCGAACACGAGCAAGCGAGCGATGAACCCGTCGCTGAGGCTGTCGGCGGTGAGGGACTCGAAGAAGTGCTCGGGGACAGTTGTGCCGTAGACACTGACGCACGGCTGGTCGACCACCTTGTTCCGCTTGGCGTCGGCGTAGGCCTTGCCGCGGAAGATCGTGTCGGCGCTGCTGTAGAGCTTCATCAGCGCCGTCAGCACGTTGAACAGGTGCGGGGCCTTCTTCGGGTCGCCGATGGTGCGCAGGAAGCGGCCGAACTCGTCGATCTGGAACAGGACCGCCGGCTCGGCCTCCACCGCGGTCACCAGCCCGGCGTCGGACGCGAGGTCCTCGTTGCCCTCGTGCTCGACCATGTCGGCGGCGAAGAGGATGTTCTTGTTGACCTTGCGGGCATTGTCCTTGCCAGCGCCGGAAGGTGCGACGCCGACGCAGTAGACGTTGGTGCGGTTGCCGCGCTCATCGCGGACCTTGCGGGCCGCGAGCACGGCCTGCAGGCAGATAGCGGCCGCGAGGGCGAGCACGGGCTGCGGGCGCGTCGCCGTGGCCAGGTTGTACGCCACGACCTGTTCGATGAATCCAGGCACGCGGAGCAGGTGGGCGGGGAACGGACCGGGATCTGGCGGACGCTCCGAGCGGGCCCGCTCGACGACGCCACGCCTGGGCTCAGGGTTGAACTCGGACAGATCAACGTCGCTGGACTCGGCGGGACCCGCATCGCGCAACCACCCGTGCGGACGGTCGTGCGGTTTGCTGGCGGCGTCCGTCACCTTGTGCCGCAGTTCCTTCTCCGACCACGGCGGCTCGCACCGCGGGTTGTACCGTTCCCGCAGCAGCGAGAACGCCGCCTCCGGGTCGAGCCCAAAGCCGTGCACCATCGCCGTCGCTGCCGCGTACGTCTGGCTGTGCCCGCCCGAGCCGGAGATCGCTGGTGGGATGCGGTCGAGGTACGCCGCGGCGCGGCGCAGCACGGCGTCGCCCGCTGGGAACGTCGGCGTTCCGAGCGCCTCTGGCTGTGAACGCGGACGTTCTTTGCGCCCGTGCCTGGCCTCAGTCACGGCCTCAGCCAGCGCAGCGACGGCGGCGGCCAGTTCCCCGGCGTCGACCACGGCGGGATCGCCGTCGAGGTGGTCGTAGGGCTCCCCGCTGGGATGGATGCTCGGGCCAACGACGGTCTGCGCCCCGGTGCTCCGCAGCTCGACGATCATCTTCTTCGACACCGGGTCCTGGTGCTTGCGGGTCTTGATCCCCTCGCAGATGTACCACCAGTGCGACGCGGGCTTGCCCGGCCGTCCGGACATCGCGCCCGTCGGCGGCAGGAACTTGGGCGCGAGCGCCACCGCTTCCTCGCAGTCGAGGTCGACATCCACCAGCCACCCGCTCGGCTCGCCCAGGAGCACGCCGATGTTGCCGGTGCCGTTGAAGTGCGCTGGTAGGTCGCTCTCGGAAAGGCGCAGGTCCGTCCACCCCTTGAGCACGGGTATCTTCTTCCGCGCCGGCACAGGGATGACCGCGTACCCGCGTGCGAGGTACGTGCGCGCCGACTCGAGCAGGATGGAGGATCCATCGCTCATCAGAAGGGAATCTCGTCTTCGGGGATGCCGTACGTCATGCCCGCGGGCTCCGGCGGCCGGTCCGGCAGGCCTTCCTCGCTGTCCAAACGCGGCGGCTTGTCGCCAAGCACGTGCTGGGTGACACGCTCGAACTGGTCGCCGGCCTTCTTCTCAACGGTGATCGAGAGCGTCGGGGCGAGCGCCCCGGCCTTGGCCATGTCGACCGCCTCCTCCGTACCGCCGGGCACCGGCTCGACCGATCGTGCCCGCCACCAGGCTTCCGCCTTCGTTCGCGCGTATCCGGAGTGGTCGAAGCAGACCCACTCGCGGAAGTAGCGGTTGAAGCCGACGCGGTACTCGACCCGCATGGTCAGGGGCGCGGAGGGATCGCTCCGCTTCATATGGACGTGATACGTCGTCTCGCTGACACGGTGCTCTTCGCGGGTGGTCTGGCCGCTGAGGATGCCCTCGGTGCTGGCCTTGGCCTCGTGCTGCTGGCGGTTCGGATCGGGGAACTGGTGCCCGCACTGCGGGCAGGTCTGGTATCCCGCCGCGATGAGGGCCTGGCAGTTCGGACACTCCTTCGCCGGGGCTTCGCCGTCGCCGCGATCGTCGGTGGCGATTCGGATCGCGTCGACCGGCCCGTGCCGGAGCACGTTGCCGCCGAAGTCCAGCACGAGACACTCAGTCTTGCCAGGGTGCAGCCGGAAGCCCCGCCCCACCATCTGGTAATACAGGCCCGGCGACATGGTCGGGCGCACAAGCGCAACGCAGTCGATGTGCGGGGCATCGAAGCCGGTGGTGAGGACGTTGACGTTGCACAGGTACTTGAGCTCGCCGGAGCGGAAGCGGCCGAGGATCGCCGCCCGCACGCCGTCGGGCGTGTCGCCGGTGACGAAGCCGCACTCGATGCCGTGCTTGGCTTTGAGCACATCGACGATGTGCTGCCCGTGGCGGATGCCCGAGGAGAAGATCAGCGTGGCGCTGCGGTCCTTGGTGTGCTGCGCGATCTCCGCGCATGCGCCCTCGACCAGCCCGTCTTTGTCCATAAGGTCCTCGACCTCGCTGGCGACGAACTCGCCGGCGCGGACGTGCAGGTCGTCGGTGCTGATCTTCTGGATGCCCGCCTTGGTCTTGAGCGGCGACAGGAATCCCTGCACGATGAGCTCGCGAACGCCGACCTCGTAGCAGACGTGGTTGAGAATGTTCTCGGGGGCGCAGATCGCGCCGGACTTCAGGCGGTACGGCGTGGCGGTGAGCCCGATGACGCGGACGTTGGGGTTCACGACCTTGGCGTCGGAGATGAACTGCCGGTACATCCCGTCGTCCTCGGCGGGGACCATGTGGGCCTCGTCCACGATGATCAGATCGACCGGCCCGAGGTCGCAGGCCTTCTTACAGATGCTCTGGATGCCCGCGACGGTGGCGCTGTAGCCGAGGTCCTTGCGCCTGAGGCCCGCCGAGTAGATGCCCACGGGCAGGTCGGGCGCGATGAACCGAAGCTTCTCGGCAGTCTGCTCGAGGAGTTCCTTGACGTGCGCGAGGATGACGACTCGTCCGTTCCATTGCGTGACGGCGTCGCGGCAGATCGTCGCGATCACCGGCGTCTTGCCCCCGCCGGTCGGGATGACCACGCACGGGTTGTCATCCCGACCGCGGAGGTGCGCGTACACCTGGTCCACCGCTTCGCGCTGGTACGGGCGGAGCTCGATCCTCGGCGTCGAGGGGGTGGCGACGATCATCAGCGGGCCACCTCCTCGGGCAGGGGGAAGTGCTCTTGCGTCGCCGCGTACAGCCTGGAGATCGCCTCGCCCTTGAGGAACGCGACGAGGGCCCGCTGCGTCTTGGTGTACCGCTCGTGCCCGGCCTGCCGCGAGTGGCCCGCCTTCTCGCACAGGAACTGACGGAGCAGCACCACGGCCACGGCACCGCCCTCGGGCACCACGCCGGTGCCGAGCATCCGCCCGAACTCGCGGAGCCGGTCGTGATCGCACGAGTAGTACGCCCGTCCGATGACGGCCCGGGTCGCCGCGCACGCGATCCACCGGGCACGCGGCAGCGCCTCAACCGCGAGTTTGACCGCGGCGGCGTGCTTGCCCAGCGCTTCGGCCGCCTGGGAGGGCGTAAGGGCGACGGGCCCGGCGAGCCCGCCGAGCATCGCGCGGAGCACGGCCAGGTCCGTCGTTCCCACCTCTCCGTGCCCGCCGCCGAGACGGAGAACGTCGCAGAGCGAGCGGGACTTCCCGCAGTCGATCGCCATCAGCGCCTCGCGGGTGACGTTCCGCCAGACGTGCATCTCGATGGGCGTCTCGGACATCACCACCGCCCAGAGCCGGTGCTGGCCGTCGAGCAGGATGCCGCTGGGGTCGAAGGCGATGCCCTCGTGCGTCAGCTTCCATTCTCCGCTCGCCATGTCGCGGGCGAGGCGCTGGACGTGCGCGTCGCTGACCTTGCGGTTGGAGGTGTTGGCGTTGTCGAGCCAGTCCATCGCCATCGCGGGAGTCACCAGCACGCGGGTGACTGTCGGCTCGGGGCCGGAAAGGGAGAGCGTGGCGTTGCGGGAGGCTCGTCGGGCCCGCTCGACAGCGGTCTCGGCGCTGGCGGCGGCGTTCAGGGCGAATCGAGGGGTCATCGTGGTCATTCGTGGGCTCCTTCAAGGCAGTGGGTCAGTTCGGGAATCAGGGCGCGGACGAACTCCGCGCCCATGGCGCTCAGGAGGCTCCGGGCCGCCCAGCGCGGGTCGTGGGGCAGCTCGATGGCCGTCTTCTTGCTCGGGGTGGAGTGCCCGCGGACGGGCGTCATCGCGTTCGGGGCGATGGCACCGCGGGTTCGGTCGGGGTTGCCGGCCTTCCGGCGGCCGATGTTCCGGGTCTTCATCACGGCGGTCGTGCCGTGCTTGGTGGTGTAGGAGCGGGTAGTCTGGGAAGGCTCACTATCGTTTTCGGATAGTGAGCCTCGAAGACGGCCCACGAGATCCGGACCGACGCAGCAACGCCGAGCAACCTCGCGGTTGGACCACGGATTGCCATCGTCGTCCGTCGCGACCAGTGCGTTCGTGAGCATCGTGAGAACGGCCTTACGCTTGTCGGCGTTGGTCCGGCGCAGCCCGTGTTCGACGTTGGCCGACAGCGAGTGCAGCACGGCGTCGCGCAGCGTGCCGGCGCGCACGTCCGCGGCGATCGTCTCCCGCCCGCAGCGCCGGTGGGCGTGGTACCGGTGGAACCCGTCGACCAGCCAGAGATTTGCGCCGTCGCGGACCACCACCACCGGCGGGAAAACCGCGCCCTCGCGCAGGGCCTCGGCGTACTCGGACACCGTCTCTTCGGAGATCGCCTCCCGCGGCTGCGTTCCGCCGTTGATCTTCAGGCTCGTCAGGCTCAGTTCTTCAGTGCTCATGCTCGGTCTCCGATCCCGGGTGAGCGATGTGCTCGATCACCACCAGCACCTTGCCGCCCGGCGTCACCGGGCCGCGTTCAACCACCAGCCGATCGATCTGCGAGTCGTCGCGGTACGCACCGCCTTTGGCGAGCGCATCGAGCAGGGCTTTCTGCACGTTGTCGAGGTCGCGGCGGCGGTTGTCGGGCGGGCAGACGGTGACACGCACCTCGAGCCGCCCGTTCATCCGCACCACCCGCCTCGCCGCGAGGGCGGCGCACACGCTCGCGCGGTAGCGCCGTCCCTCGCGGCTCAGCACGGTCCTGGAGCCCATCCGCCGCCAGATGTGGTTCACGCTGGGCGGGTACGGGAGCTCGAGGACACGACCATGTGGGCCTATCGCTTCCAGGGTGGCGTGCTCCCCGGGCCGACGCCAACGGGAGCGCGGCGGGCCACCGGCGATCCGCCACCCTTCTTGGCGTACCCCTTGATGACGTTGGTGAACTCGCCGTTGTCGTCGCGCTTCTTCAGCCCGACGTTGATCTCCAGCGGGACGTTGTGCAGCTCGACCGAGTCCTTGGGCTGCATGACGCCGATGGCGCGGCAGATGGCCGAGAGCTCGCCGCGAGCGATCTTGACCGTCATCTCGCTCTTGTTCTCGAGGTTGAGGCGGGCCCAGACCAGGCGGCCCTTGAACTCGCCGTCGATGATCTGAAACGTGAGCTGGAGGTACTTGCCGACGCCGGTCTTGGTCGGCTTGAGCTCCGACTCGGAGATGACGGCGAGGTACTTGCCGGCGGGGAGCGGGTCGAGCGCCACGGAGGGATCGACTTGCGAGGCGTCGAAGTTGTTCAAACTGGCCATGGGTCAGGTTCCTTGTGCAGAGGTGCGAGAGCGGATGTGCGATGGATGGGGATCAGGTGCTCGCCGCATCGGGCGACGACGCGGGGGCAGAAGATGCGGGTGCTTCGGCGAAGGGGTTCTCGCCGCGGGCGAACGCGCCGTACACGCGGTAGTCGAGAGGCAACTCGTCGGGCAAACCCAAGCGGTTCTTGGCGACGTGGGCCGGGCGCTCGACGGTGCGGATGATCCGCTCGCCGGTGCCGATGCCGTTGTGCTTGGCCTGGTTGAACCCCTCGGCCACCTTGACGGTGTGGACCTTGTACGTGGCGAAGAGCACCTCGTCGGCCCATTCCTGCACCAGCGCGCTGGCCAGCTTGTGCAGGCGCGGCGAGTAGCGGTCGTACGGCACGGTCTCGGGGTTCTCGAACTTCTCGATCTTGGCGTGCGCGATCAGCACGATCGTCATGCCGCGATCGCTGCGTAGGGCATCGAGCGCCCCGAGCACCATCCGCCACTTGTCGACGGCGAAGGTGTACCCCTTGGCGTACCCGATCTTCTCGATGTTCTCGACGCTCTCGTCGGCGCACACCTCGGCCCAGATCAGGCGCTCGAGCCAGTCGAGGCTGTCGATGACGACGCTCTTGTACTTGTGGTCGCTGGAGTACAGCGACTCCAGCGCCGCCATCACGTCGCCGAGGCTCTTGGCCAGCGGGAACGACTCGCAGTCGATGTCGGCCAGCCCGTCCTCGGTAGGCACGAAGATGGGTGACTCGGCCATCGCGCCGAACGTGCTCTTGCCGATGCCGTGCGTGCCGTAGAGCATGACTCGGCGGGGCTGAGCCTTGCGGCCCTTGCTGATCTGGTTCATGAGGGTGGCTGGGGGCATGTGAACTCCGTGCTTGGGGATTGAGGGGTCGAGGTCTTCGGGCCAGATGTCGCGGGTAAACGCGCCCTGGCCCAGCCGCACGAGCGGCAGGTCCGAGGCGGTGGCTCTTGTGCGGCGGCTCACGCGACGGCGCTCGCGGGCGCTTGGGCGGCAGCACCACCTTGCGGGCTTTTGTCACCGGGCCGGCGCACGCTGAAGGCGTCGTCGCCGTACTCGTGGATGCAGAAGCCGGTGAAGACGCGGGTCACCGCACGCCCGGTCTCCGTGTCGCCGTCGACGACGATCACGCGGCGCTCACGGTCGATGGCGTAGCCCGCGTCCAGGCGAACAGCGGCCTCGCCCTGCAGGCAACCGACCGCCAGGATGGAGAGCGCGAGCGTCTGCTCGACCTCGTCGATGTCGACGCGGTGCACGAACTCGAATCGGTAGACGGTGCGGGGCGTGGTGTTCATGGTGATCTCCGAGGGCGGCAAGGAACGCGGTGCTGCCATAGAGCACCTAACCCGTCGCGGGACGTGTTCACGAGAAATACTGATCAACATCTGATTTCTCGAAGCGCTCGCGCACGCTGTTAACCGCGTACTCCAGCGTGGAGCGCGGCGTGCGGAGCTGGCGTGCCGCCTCGCTCACTGACTCGCGCAGCAGCTGATCGCACACGCTGCGCTTCACGGCGTCGAGCTTGCCAACGACAGTCTCGACATCCATGCGGATGCACAGGACGCGAAGATCGTCGGCGGGATCGATCGCGTCGCCGCCGTCGGCGCTGACGGTCGGGCCCGTAACCCGTTTGGCCCGCTTGGCGTCGCGGAGCATCTTGCAGAGCTTGGCGCGGACGACGCTCTCGACGAACGCCTCGGCGTTGCCGCGATTGGGATCAAAGCCGGGCCAGCGCACGACCACCTCCAGCAGGAGATCCTGCTCCAGATCCTGCTGGCTGCTCGTCGCGGGATCGCGTATGACGCGGAGGAGTTGCTTGGCTTTGATGCGAACGAGTGACTTGGCGAACTTGAGGGTGGATGGATCGATGGCGCGAGTCGACATAGGCCGGACCTTTCTGGCATGGCCAGAAGGCCCCGGGGAGCGACAGGTCCGGCGAAGAGCTCACCGGGGCGGGATTGGCGTGGGATGCGGGCCTGTCGTCCCCAACTGGCGACTTGTCGATGGCGGCCGCAGATTCAGGCCGAGCGGCAGCCCCAAAAGCGAAGCAACCCGCTGGAATCCAGCGGGTTGCGCACCGTGCATGCCACCAAAGAACTTTGAGAAATCCGATTCGCCCTCATCGACATGTCGATGGCGTCAATGGTCGGTCTCGGGGCGGAACAGCGTCGCCCAGCCATTGCCTTCGATCCGGATCGGGTCGCTGTCGATTCCGAAGAAGGCCTGGAGCCTCTCGGCGAGCCGCTCGCGGCGCTTCTGGTTCTTGGGAGACGCCTCCGGACTCCGCCAGTCCAGTGTTCCACGCCCCTTGGCGAACGCGTAGAGCAACGCCCACTGGACGTCGGGCTTGCGGGTTCTGGCCACGCCCATACCCATCGAGGCGAAATCAAAGACCCCGGTCTGAGTCTTGACGGTCACGGACACCGTGTGCGCATCGGTGAACCGGATCCGCACATCCGACCACCGCGACCCCGGCGGCGTTGCGAACCTGGGCGTGTCGGACCGGGCGGCTGCGACCTTGATGTGGCGACCCTTGAAGTCGGCCATCGATTGCTCGAGCGACTGCTTGGGCTCGAACACGCCTTCGCCCTGCCACGTTACGGATTCGGCAAGCGTGATCCATGCCGATGACCGGCCTTCCACCACTCGGTTGAGTTCCTCGCTTGCGCCGGCCCGCGTAGGCGTGACGAGCACGAATGGCCGCTGTGATAGCGCCGAGATATGTCCGGCGCTGCGGAGCAGCGACTGCGCGTCCCGTGTCGTCGCCAGGTACACCGGGAAGCGCTCACCCTCCACGGGCACGTAATCTCCCAGCCACCACAGCCTGTTGCCCATGCCAACGGAGGAGGGCGTTCCCGTGAGCCCAAGCGCCGCCGCCACGCCCTTGAACAGCGTGTCCGCGTCGAGCTGCCACAGCACGATGTCCTCACGCCGGATCGGCGCGGACTCGCAGGTCTCGGGATCGACCGCGACGATGTCGTCCTCGTCGTGAACGACGACCTTGCGGCCCTCGATGGTGCCGGGCCACGGCACCGACATCGCCAGTTCCTCCATCGGGCGCAGCAGCGGCTGGAGGAACTGCAGGTCGTCTCCCATGTGCTCGCGCCAGACCGACCGCACGCCGGCCCAGCCCTGCACCCGCTCAAGCGACTGCCACAAGCGCATGGCCGCCTCCCTTCACGAATCCGCCGCCACGCAGAAACGTCTCGATGAGATCCGCGTCGGTGTCGCGTGTGTACGTCGCGCGGTTGCCGTGCCGGATGGTGACCGGCCTGGGCTTGCGGCCGTCGGTGAACCGCACCTCGAACGTGGCGGCGCTCAGCAGCGCGTCCTCGGGGATCGACTCGCGGGCGTGCTCCAGCGCCAGCAGCACGTCGTCGGCCTTCTCGACCTTTCGCCTGTGGAACGGGCCGCCCACGTACATGACCAGTTCGATCAGCCGCACCGAAGCCAGGCCCGTGATGTGCTTGCACACAAGGCTGCCCCGGCCCCGGGATCGGAGCGGCTCGAGGTCGTACCGCTCCTGATCGGCGGGGAAGAAGTCGGCGCGGCCGAAGATGTGCTGGCCGACGAGTTGGCGGTACGCGGCGCACTCGCCCTTGGTCGCGGCGTTGATTCGCAGTTCCCACGTTCGGCGGTCGAAGACGATCAGCCCATGGGCCATCGGGCGGTAGCGGACGCACCCCGGCTTGCCGTCGTCGAGGCTGCCCTCGCGGCGGTAGGGGCCCCCGTGCCGCACGAGGAATCGCACCTCGTCGCCGTGGTCGAAGAAGAGCACCCGCGCCCCCGGCCCGCGGCGACGCGCCGCGTACCACGCGACGACGCCCGCCTCCAGCGCCGCCAAACGTTCCGGGCCCGGCGTCGCCCAAGCGAGCGTTGCACCGGGCGCGGGGACGAAGGTCTCGAACGAGCGGCGGCGCGAGACGGAAATCTCGGTGTGGCAGCGCCGCACCACGTCGGGGTTCTCGACCCAGACGCGGGCCGCGATGTCCGCCGGCGATGCATGGTCGTCCGGCAGCGCGATGCCCGCAACTTCCGCGGCGGCCTGCAGCGATTCCATGCCCAGTGGGGTGGCCATCTCGTGCAGGTGCCAAAGGGCGTCGACCAGTTCTACCGGCAACGCGCCAATGTTGCTGAGCAACGCGATCTCGACGCGCTCGACGTCGAGGTGCCTCGGGTCCGTCGGCAGCATCACGCCGTTCGCGGCGAGGAAGGCGGCGTGGGGCCGCAGGAAGTCGATCAGGACGGCGGGGTCGACCTCCCGCAGCGCGTACGCGCTTGTGAACCGACGGAACGAAAGACTGCTCATGGAACCGGGCCTCCGCCTACGAGAAAGCCCCGGTCTCCACCCGGGGCGGTTAACCCGAGTGTATCCCGAACCATGTCACAGAACAGGTATTTGTCAGGGTCCGACAGGGAATCCTGAATCCCTCCACAACATCCGACATTTACTCGACTTGCGCAGCCTTCGCACGCATCGCCACGACGCCGTCCGGCGCGGGGGCTGACACCATGTCGTCAGGGCGGTTGAGTGCCCGCCAAGCCCGGCGCTGGACCGCCCAGTCCGGCAGGCGGGTCACCGGCCGCAGATGCTTCTCGGTGATCCGGTCCTTGCCCCGCTCGGCGGGAGCGAGAAAGAGCAGTTGCTCCTGGATGTCGGGGGCGAGATTTACGAGGTCCATGATCTGGCTGAGCCGTCCGCGGGTGACGTGTCCGAGCCGCGCGATCTCGGCGAAGTCCTTCACCTGCCCGGTTCGCACCAGCCAGTCAAAGCGCAGCGCCAGCGCCATCAGCTTGGCCACGCGCGGCACGCGCCGGGGCGTCTGGCGCGGCGTGGGCGCGGGCACCGGCGGCGGCGGACTGCCGACGCGCATCGTGCGGCCGGTGTTGACGCCCGTCTCGAAGCTGACCTTGAACGTGGCTCGATCCGGAAGGCTCATGACTTGCACTCCGCGGCCAGGCGGGACGACTCGGGGTGGAAGACCAGTGTCACCTCGCCCGCCTTGCCGTCGTACTCGATGGTCTTGATCAGCGAGCGGAGCAGCTCGGTGCGCTCGCGCGTGCTCAGCTGGTCCCACAGCGGGCGGAACTCCGCGAACGCCGCGTCCACCTGGTCGCGGCGGAGTTCAGTCTTGGCGGCGTCGGCGATCTCTTCCTCGATCTCGCGGATCTGCTCTCCGATCTGCCGCGAGCGCTCCGCCACCTCCGCCAGCCGATCCGCGTCGCTGGAGGCCCCGGCGCGGCGCTCGTCGCTCGCGAGCCAGCGGAGCTCGCGCTGGAGCGTCGCGCGGCGCTCCTCCAGCTGCGCCGTCAACTCCCGCGACTGGGCCCGGGCCCGATCAAGGATCGTGGCGACCAGTTCCCGGTCGCGGCCCAGCGCCCGCAATCGGTCGACCACGAAAGACTCCAACTGCTCGGCGGGGATCGACTTGGACGGGCAGGTGTGGTAGCCCCGGCTCTGGGCCGCGTGGCAGGCGTAGTAGCGGTACGTGCGCTTGCCCGCCTTGGTCGTGAACGTGTGCGACATCGGCTTGTCGCAGTTGCGGCAGCGGACCAGACCCTTGAGCAGCCCGTTGTGCGCGTTGCGGACGTCGCTTCCCTTGTCGCGCCCATTGGCCTCGAGGATCGTCGCCGCTCGCTTCCACAGCGACGGTTCGATGATCGCCTCGTGCTCGCCCTCAAACAGTTGGTCGTGGTGCTGCACCTTGCCGAGATAGGAGACGTTGGTCAGGACGCGGTGGACGTAGGGGTTGGTCAGCGGCAGGCCGCCGACCTTGGTGCCGTCCTTCTGTGTCCAGCTCTTGGTCGTCCACCCGCGCTTGAGCGCCTCCTCCGTCGTTGCTCGCACCGACCGGGTCTCGATGTAGATCGCGAAGAGCTCCCGCACCCGGAACGCCTCGTCGCGGTTGACGACGAGCTTCCCGGCCACGACGTCGTACCCGAGGATGGGTTTGCCGCCGAACCACTTGCCCTTGCGGCGGGTGGCCGCGATCTTGTCCCGCGTGCGCTCGGAGATGATCTCACGCTCGAACTGCGCGAACGACAGCAGGATGTTCAGCGTCAGGCGACCCATCGAGTGCGTTGTGTTGAACTGCTGCGTGACGCTGACGAACGAGACCTTCTTGCGGTCGAACACCTCCATGATCCGGGCGAAGTCCAGCAGCGAGCGGCTTAGACGGTCCACCTTGTAGACCACCACGCAGTCGACCTTGCCCGCGTCGATGTCGGCCATGAGCTGCTTGAGGCCCGGCCGCTCCATGTTGCCGCCGGTGTACCCGCCGTCGTCGTAGCGGTCGGGCAGGCACACCCACCCCTCCGAACGCTGGCTGCTGACGTAGAGCTCTCCGCTCTCGCGCTGCGCGTCCAGGGAGTTGAACTCCTGCTCGAGGCCCTCCTCGCTGCTCTTACGGGTGTAGATCGCGCAGCGGATCAGCCCGGGCGTCTTGGAGGTGGCGGCCGCGTTCATGATGCGGCCTCCGGACCAACCTCAGCCGAGGCCCGCTCTTTCGAGGCGATCTTCATCGAGTCAGCGAAGAACTTCGCGCCGTTCCAGTGGCTGCCGGTGATCGCGTTGGCCACCGCCGAGAGCGAGCGGTAGACCTTGCCCTCGCACTCAAAGCCCTTGGGCAGCACGATCACGCTGTAGGCCTTGCCCTTGTAGGTCCGCCACAGCGTCGACCCGGGCATCGGCACGTCGCTGGCCCGCGAAACTCGGAGCGACGCGATGGCTCGCGCGGGGGACGCCGCCGCACTGATCGTCGTTGGCCCGGCCGACCCGTTGGGTGCCTGCAGGCGCAGGTCCGCGTCGTCGGCCAGTTCGGCCGCCCGCTGGCGGGCTCGCTCGGAAAGGTCACCCTCCGCGTCGGCCTGGATCCGCCAGCAGATGCGCTTGATGAGGTACGGGCGGTTGTTGCACCGCGTGGGTTCGCCGAAGAGCTCGGCGTAGCGGGCCTTGAGCTGCGGCGTCTTGAGCGTCCCGAGCCGCTTGAGTTCCGCGTGGATGTTCAGCGCCATGAAAGTCCTCCTGCCCGCTCGCCCCCGACATGGCCTGCGGCCGTGTCCGGATCGAGCGGGAGCGGACGATCAGGGCGATCATCTTCCGCAGGGTCAAGTCGAGAACTCTCGGGTTTGTGATGCTCCCCCGGCGCAATGCTGGCGGCCCGCTTGGCGCGAACGCCGGCTCGGATCTGGTCGCGGTGCCAACGATGCACGGCGGCGGCGAGCGTGGCGATGACGACCTCGCGCCGCTGGGCGGCGGAGTCCTGAGGGTCCTGCTGGGACACGAACGGCTCCTTCGCGGGTCAACAGCAACCCGCCAAAGAGCACCTAACCCGTCGGAGGGCGGAATCCCGAAGCCTCGTTGGACAAAGCGCAAACCCCGCACGAACATGGGCTTCCGAGGTCTGGGGCACTGAGCGTGAAACTTTTCGTCAGCTCGACCGTATACACAGATGCTCAGTTCGTCCCTCGTCGGGAAAGCTGGCGAGAAATCCGGTAGATCAGGAATCCGATGAACGTCCTGATGCGCCGGCCCCGGGGTTCGTCCCCGCCCGCCTCCTTTGGGCATCTGCCCTCTGGCCTCGTGCCAGACTCGATAGTGGGATGTGGTCTCCGCCCCTCGCAGCCCACACGCAAATCAGGGCTGCGATGACCATACGGAGTCGGCGTGTCGCCGAACTCCCTGATTGAGCCCCGACAGGGTGATTCGGCATCGCGGCAGGGCAACCCGTGTTCAAGACAACCTGGTCGGATGAGTGCGGCGATGTCGCGCTTGTTTCCTCGCGCGAACGCAAGCACCGCGGACGAAAGCCAACGCTCGTGGTGAGCTCGCACGCGAGCGAACGGCTTGAGCAACGGAGCATTGGTGGATGGGCGATCCAGATCGCGATTGAGTTCGGCGAGCGGTTCTACGCCGGAAAGGGATGCGAAGTCGCGTACCTCAGCCGACGGGCGCTGAGAGCCGCCAAGACGCTGCTTGGACAGCAGGTGGCCGAGGCCGAGAACCTGGCGGTGGTCCTCTCCAACGACGGCACGGTTGTGACTGCGTATCGGGCCAAGCGGCCATTGAAACACTGGCGTGGCGAATGGTGAAGCCCATCTGTCACCCCAGCCTCTGACGTCCACATGAACACGTTCCTAGCATCTCCCGTTGACTGTGACTCCCTGTTTGCCGGATGGCAGCGTGAGGCGAGGTTCGGATCTCGACTCGATGAGCGACGAGATCTCTCCTGCGGCCGAGCTCAAGCGAGCTGCACGCTACTAGTCCGACGATCGAGGGATGTGCCCGAAGGGCATAGCCATGCATCGCTGCATGGCGGCATCAGCGGATCCCCACCTCGCTCATCGGAGGTTTCCCGATGGACACTCGTCCACAGTCCGTAAGCGGCCACGCTGTCGTCGCGCTCATTGCCACATGTGGCAGATTCGAGCTACTCCGTGAGCGGGCCATCCCCTCGGTCCTCGCCCAGACGCGACCACCCGACCGGCTCGTGATCGTGGTGGATCGGACCAAGGAAGAGATGCCTGATCAGGATCTCGCAGACCTGAGGCAACAGCTCGAGGCACAGTGCTGTGATCGGCTTCGCGTGACCGTGATGCGCAACCGGCGCACCCCGGCACGAGCCGCCGGCGCATGGAACACAGGGATCGACCAACTGCACCGCGATGCGGGCATCGCTCGTTCCGCCGATCTCTGGTTTGTCGCCATCCTCGACGATGACGATGCCTGGGCGGCCACGCACATCGAGTCGTGCCTCGAAGCGGCGATCTCCCGCGATCTAAACATGGTCGCGTCCGGCCTCGTTCGACATGAATCACCAGAAGGCCCCGGGCATCGGCACTCCATTCCCGACCATCTCTGTCCCCGCGAGCAGTTCATCAGGGGCCAGCACATCCAGGGCTCCAACCTGTTCGTCCGACTCGATATGCTGCTCATGGCAGGTGGGTTCGACGAGCATTTGCCGAGCTGCACCGATCGCGATCTGTGCATCCGCCTGGCAGATCTGCCGTTACTCCGATTCGGTGCAACATCGGTCCACACCGTTCACCACTACGCAGACGCGCGTCCAGACCGCCTGACCTCCCCGGCTTCTTCGGCAAAGCACGTTGGCCTCACTCGGTTCTGGAAGAAGTACGCGCACCGATTCGACGCTGCAGCAAAGAACGCTGCCGCCGCGAGGGCCTTTGAGCTCTTTGGTTGGCGGCCACCAGAGCCCGCTGCCCTGCCAGAATCCGATGTACCGCCGCTTGTGCCGACGACGCAATCGCTGGAGCTTGTCATCGGGTTCGTCACCGACGCCATACCCAAGCCTCACGTCGAGGGACTGCTGTCCGACATCTTCGGCTTGAAGTCCCGTCCCGGTGTATCCGGAGTAACCGTGGTCGTTGTCGAGAACGGTCCGCTGCCGGCGAATGGCACGCGGCCGTTGCAGGATCTCGTTCAACGCTTTCAGGTTGATGGTCTGGTGATCGAGCTCGTCTCGATCGAACGACAGCGCGAAGCTTGGGCCCAGGGCACCCTCGTCGACACCCCGGATCCGTCACGACAGCGAGTGCCGATCGCCGTGTCACGCACAGTGCTCAACACGTTCGTGGGGCGGATCGCGGCACGCCACCCCGGGGCGGCGGCGTGGATTCTCGACGATGACAAGCGACTGTCGTTCTTGGTCGATACCGATGGGGTAACGGTTGAGAGAGCGAGCCCGGACATCGGTGCACTACTTGCGCTTCGTGACCAAGGCGTGGACGTCGTGATCGGGCCCGACACCGGCGCTGCCCCTCTCCCCTTCACCGCAACGCTGCGCATGCAGTTGCTTGACCTCGCTCACCATGTGGCTATCTGGGAGAGCCAGACTCCTGACAGTCGGTGGATCGATGCAACTGCAGACGACGCCGAGACGCGACTCTCGCTTCAGGACATCTACTACGACCTGTCGCGACACACGGATCACCTTGAGACTCCGCTCTCACTCAAGCCATCAGGCCACGTCGCGACCCATGCGGATGCACTGACCATGATCGGAAGCCGAGTAGGCCGACTGCTGGCAGGTGAGCCCGTGTTCCGCCCACTGGTCACGCAGGCCGGCTCGCTGAAGCTCGAATCCGCCGTGCCGTCAGTACAGCGAGGCGGATCGACGATCTTCTTCAACCCGGAACATCTGCTGGCCTACCCACAGACGCTCGCTCGTTTCGGCAACCTCTACGTCCGCCGCTCCGACATGCTCACTGCCATGTTTATGCGTGACCAGATGGGCCTCAACGTCGTGATGCACGCGGCTGCCGGGGTGCGGCACGACCGTTCGTTCACCACACCTAGCCGGCTTGAGGATGCGACCCTTCTGGCAGACATCCTCGGATATGCGCTGTATCGCGCAGCCAGCGACTTGATGGCGGCTAGACCCACGACTCAGCGACGCGAGCCACTGCTGGCGTGGTCTTCTGAAGAACTCAAGCGGGGTGCTCGTCTCGTTCGCAAGTACACGGACGAGCGTCTGGCAGCGTTCACGCTCAGCGCGTGGCGTGTACTCGGGCTCGCGGACGGAATTCGTTGCCGAGCAAGACGCCTGTTGGCCAGCCACTCGCCGTGGGCCGATGGCACCGCACGAGAAGCTCTGGCTCGCATCGCGCAGGAAATGGACCTGATCTGCAGCCTCTTCAAGCCCACTGCCGTTGCCCAGTTCGCCGAGAAGGTGCGAAGAGCGGCCTTGGAGAACAGCATTCGAGATGCGTTCGCTTCGATGGACGGGCTCATCAGCGAGTACCGAGCAACACGACAGACTCCATTTCATGCAGACACGGCAGTCGCGGAGTCTCGCGAGCAACGCGCCAGGGCACTGCTGAAGCGTGCATACAGAGCGAAGAACTTGCGGCTTCTCGGTGCTGGCGGCGAGGGAATTGTCTTTACGGACGAGCAGCGCGTATTCAAGGTCTTCGATCTCCTCAAGCGACGCCCGAACCACGACACGCTGGCGACTCTCAGGGAGTTCGCGGCACGCATCGATTCCCCCGAGCACCTCTACCCGATCACTCGAGTCGAGGTACGAGATGAGACGCTGCTCTTGGTGTATCCGTTCGAGCCCTCAACGCCCTACACCGGCGGTCGCGGCGGGGAGCTGCTCGCCCTCCTCCGCGAGTGCAAGACGCACGGGATCACGTTCAGGAACATGCACCCCAAGAACCTGCGCGTGACCGCAAGCGGGCTGAAGCTGATCGACTACGGATCGGACATCCGCCCCTTCACCGACACGGGCTACCGAGCGATGGCGCAACGCGCGTGGCTGACCTGGCGCTGGCCGCACCGTTCGGATCTCGATGAGCTCATGCGCCGTGCTCTGGTGGACAGTTCAATGCCCGAACTCGATGGCTTTGAGCGGTTCTGGCGAGCGTTGAATGAGGAGCGGCCGTCTGCGACCCGAATCGTGGCAGCAGTCGTCGACCCGATCATCTTGGAGTGTGGTGCACGCAGTGTTCTGGACTACGGCTGTGGCAAGAAGGCCAGGAGCGCTCGCCACCTCGCGGAGGCTGGGCTTCGGACGGTCGGCTTTGACCCTGGCGTGGACATGCCCGCACGATGGCAGGCTTTTGGTGCTATCCCATCATGCCTGACGCTGACCTCTGATCGACTCGCTGCGATGAACGCAGGACCGTATGAGGCGGTGGTCTCGTCGCTCGTGCTGTGCGAACTTGGTGATGACGCCGCGTATGAGCAGGTCCTTGCCGACCTTCGCACTGCGGTGACGCCAGATGGCGTTGTCGTGATCACGCTCTGCAATCCGATCGCGACGTTCGGCGGCCCCACCAACCTCCATCGCAGGCGAGACCTCCCCGCTGGCAGGTGCTATGACGACTCCTTCTGGTACGTTGAGAACGCTGAAACCGGAGCTGGACGCAGAGAGTTCCACCGTCCGCTCGTGAAGATCGAGCGAGACCTCCTGCGGCATGGACTGCGCGTCGAACGCCGCATTGCCAGTGACACGATCGATACAGAGCGGTTCGAGCCCGCCTCTGACTTCCTGACGCTTGTGTGCCGCCCTGTGCGGGTTGATCCGCCCGCCCCGAGGGTGTCGCTCGTGATCAAGACCTGCGCTATGGAGGCGGCGACGATCGAACGTCAGGTAACTCACCTCGTCCACCAGCTCGAAGGACCCACCGTCTTCTGCGAGCGACTGCTCGTCGTCGACTGCCTCCGAGACGGCTTTGTCCGCCAGCACTCATCAGCCAACTTTGACGAGCTCATAAAGGCTGCAGAGAGATTGCGTGCCCGCGGGGTCATCGACCGCGTCCTCGTCAGCCCAGGTCCGGGAGCGGACTCTCGAGCGGTGATGAAGCGCTGGTTTGATCTTGAGTACGACGGCACCCACAGCGTTGACGGCGCACCGCTCGTCGCTCCGCTCCTTGCGTTCGACCAGTTGGTGGGCGAGTACGTGTTGCAGGTCGATTCGGACATTCTCGTTCATAGGACGTCTCACACCGACGACTACCTGACCGAGATGATCCAGGCGCTCGAAGGTGATCCGAAGGCTGTGACCGCGTCGCTCAGCGTTCCCCAGCACACCGACGCGCACTTCACCGCTCATCACGATGGAACGCCGTGGCGCGTCGAGGTGCGAGGCTGCCTGCTCCACCGGCAGAGACTCCTCGCAGCGCGGCCGTTCATGAATCCGCTCAACAACGGCCGCCCGTCCCTATCTTGGCACAGAGCGATCGATCAGTCTGTCAAGAGCGGGCGGATCACTTCGCTCCGGGGAGCGTCGGCTCAGACCGCTTTCGTGCATCCCCCAAACGAGCTGAAGCGGAGCCATCAGGAGTGGATGCTGCTGCTCGATCTGATCGAGAAGTTCCCGGTGCCCGAAGCGCAGACTGGCCGGGTTGATCTGGTCGGCGGTCCTTTGTCCTGGGTACCGCGAGATCGCGCGGAGCCATTCATCTTCGTGATCACGGGCCGCAATGTGCCGCCCAGCCGAATGTCGCGGTGCCTTGAGTCCATCGGCGCGCAGCAGCGATCGGATTGGGGAGCCGTGATCATCGACGACGGCTCCGGCCCGTTGTCTCGCGAGGCACTGCAACTCGCGGTTGGCCCTTGGAGTGATCGGGTTACGTTGATCCAACCGAGAGAACGCCGAGGCCAGCTCGCGAACATGACGCTCGCGATCCGCCGTGTGTGTACGAACCCGAACAGCGTGATCGTCACGCTTGACCTCGACGATGCGCTTCTCGGCCCGAAGGTGCTCGATTGCGTGGCCCAGGCGTACGCGGAGGGAGCACAGGTTACCGTCGGGTCCATGCTCCGCACCGACAAGCACGTGGAGTACCCAGTCACGTTTGAATCCCCACGGCAGGCCCGCGGCGGAAACGTCTGGCAGCACCTGCGCACCTTCCGCAAGTACCTTTTCGATGCAATTCCCGACCACGAACTGCGTGTCGGCGACAGATACGCTGACATCGCGGTCGACTGGAGCTTCATGCTGCCGATCGTGGAGATGGCCGAGCGGAGGGTCTGGATCCGCGAGCCGCTGTACCTTTACGAACCTTCTGGCATGGGCAAGGGAGCCGATCGGCCAGACCGAGAGTCTCAGATCGCAGCATTGGTCGCCAAGAGGCCGCGTCGCCCGCGTACCCCAAGCGATGTTCTTGTACCTCTTTCACCGGAGCAGATCATGAGTGAGCTCTGGGGGCAGGGCGGCGGCATTCTCTTCGTGAGGCATGGTGAACGGCCCTCATTCACCGGGTTGAGCGCCGAGCAGAAGGACGCCGTACATCTCACCGCGAACGGCCACGAAGAGGCCGAGGCACTCGGACGCAGGCTGGGTAGCGGTGTCGCGCTCGTATCGAGTCCCGTGTTGCGAGCCGTGCAGACTGCCAAGGCGGTTGCCCGCGGAGCCGGGCGCGATGAACAGTCACTGACAGTCCTCGACTCGCTTGTCGACTTCCGCGTTGCCGATCGTGATGTCTATGAACTCGTCAAGGCTCGATTGGGGTGGGCGGGCCTCATGGAGGCGTGGATGGACGGCTCGCTGATGCCGGGAGTCCTCATGCCCTGCGACCAACTGGTGTTGCGGGCCATTCGGGACGTATCCGCATCTGCCTGTCGGACAAACGATCGCCGCGTTGTGGCCGTGACGCACGACTTCTTCATCATGGCGTGCTTGGCTTCGTTGAGAGGTGTCCGCACCACCGCGGTGCCGTACCTTGCCGGGGTGTTCGTGCCAGATGACGAGATCGACGCTTGGACGCGCGGGGAGGTGCGATCATGACCCCCACCACGAGTGCACGGCCGACACGCCGATCGCCTCTTGATCGGTCACTTCGTGGACTCCTGCGCGAGATCAGGTATTCGGCACGTCACCTTCTCGGCTGTCGGAAAGCACGGCGGGTGAACTTCCAAGGCCAGAAGCTGAACCTTGGGTGCGGCAAGTACCTGATTCCTGGGTGGATCAACGCCGACCTCTACCGAGACGCCGACGTCATGTTCGACATCCGCGCTCGCTGGCCTATTCAGGATGGGCAGTTGGTCGGCGTCCGACTTGAGCATGTCCTGGAGCATGTCGCCTATCCGGACGAGGCGCTGCACGTCCTCACGGAGTGCTACCGCGTGCTGACCCCCGGCGGCACCGTCCGTGTGGGGGTACCGGATTCAGAGAAGGTCATTCGGGCGTACGTGGAGGGCGACAATGCGCAGTACTTCCGGGTTGCTCGAGAGCGATGGCATCCACCGGAGGTCCGGTTGCCGATCGAGCATCTGAACTACCACTTCCGAGATCGTTTCGGTGAGCACTTGTTCGCGTATGACCGGCAGAGCCTGTCCAATCTGCTTGAGACTGCAGGCTTTATGGGCATTGAAACTGCACCATTTGATCCGGCCTTTGACCGAGCAGACCGTGAGGAGGGCACGCTCCGCCTCTCGGGCACCAAGCCGTCGCAACAGGAGCCTCGTCCATGAGATCCGAATCCCGTCGCAAGGTGGTCGCAGTGGTTGGCGACGCCGTGGTGTCTGCCGGTTCAGCGAAGGATGTGCTCGCCGAAGAGATAGGCCGCGCACTCGTTGACGCGGGCTACCGCGTGATGACCGGTGGCTTGGGCGGCGTCATGGAATCTGCCTGCCGCGGAGCGAAGTCGGCGAGCCGATACGCCGAGGGCGACACCATCGGGGTACTACCCGGCCATGACCCCGCCGAGGCGAACCCCTACGTCGACATCGTCATCCCCTCCGGTCTCGATCACGTCCGCAACTCGGTAGTCGCCCACGCGGACGCCATGATCGCGATCGGCGGTGGTGCGGGCACGATGTCCGAGATCTGTCTTGCGTGGATCTACAAGCGTCTGATCATCGCTATGCGGGTTGACGGGTGGAGTGGCCGAGTAGCGGGGCAGCGGATCGATGACCGAATCCGATATGCCGACGAGCCAGACGACCAGGTGTTCGGAGCAGACTCGGCCGCACAAGCGATGGCTGTGCTGGCGTCACGGCTTCCGCGGTACGGTGCCCAGCACCACGGCGTACGACGTCGCGAGTGAGCGGGTCTTCGCCATTCGCCGCCCTCCTCCGCCCCTGTTAACCCCTCCGCCCGTCAACCCGAGACACCGAGAGTTCGAGAGGATTCCGACGCACCCATGCCGAGACACCCGGTGTCCTGACCGGTTGGCTCTGAAATGCCCTCGAACCGAGAGCGCCGCCGCCCGCAGGCCCGAATCGCCAAACCGCCCGGATTCTGCGGGGGTTTCTGGCCAACCCGCCGCGAAGGGCAAAGCGGTCCGCCTGTAAACCAAACGACCCCGCCGTGAGGCGGGGTCGGAAGGAAGCTCCCCGACTAGGACTCGAACCTAGAACCTAGCGGTTAACAGCCGCTCGCTCTACCATTGAGCTATCGGGGAATCGATTGTCGTGCGAAATAGAAGTAGGTCGCGAGTAGCTTCTAAGTTCACGGCGGCGTGATCAACGAGGCCCAGCACTTCCGCGATTGCCGCCCAAAGTACGGCGACATGCCGAACTCGATCACGACCCGGTTCAGGCCTTCTTCTTCGACGCGAAGTAGTTCCCGGAATACTTCTTCTGGAACTTCTCGACGCGGCCGGCCGCATCCACGAACGTCTGCTTGCCCGTGAAGAACGGGTGCGAACCAGACCACACTTCGACGTGCATCTCGGGAACCGTCGCACCGACAGTCATCACGACCTGACCATTGTGGTAGATCTTGCAGTTCGGGTAATATTTGGGGTGTACGCCGTCCTTCATCGCAGTGCTCCAAGCCTCGCCCGGCCAGCCGGCCAAAACGGGGCCACGATCATACCCGACTTCCCGGCGGCTTTCCCATCCACATGCCACTCTGGGTGGCTCATGGACTGGTATTGGCCGATGACCTCATTCCGGCCTCCATTGAACTCCAGCACTTCCAGGAAGTAGTTCGACCGGGTTGGCCATCAACCGCGATAGTCCTGCCAGGACGCTATATTACCGTTCATCCGGATGAATGGATGAAAGGACTCCATGCCCACTCCCTTGCTTGCCCAACTTGCCCGCCGCCCCCACGTCTTCGACGGCGCCATGGGCACGGCCACCCACGACGCCGATCTCGACGTCCAGCGCGACTACCAGGGCCACGAGAACTGCCCCGAGATCCTCATCGCCAGCCGTCCTGATCTCATCCAATCTATCCACGAGTCCTTCCTCGCCGTCGGCGCGGACCTCGTTGAGACCGACACCTTCGGCGGCATGCCCCACGTCCTCGCCGAGTTCGGTTTGCAGGACCGCGCCCACGAACTCAACAAGGCCGCCGCGGAACTCGCCCGGGCCGCGTGCGCAAAGTTCTCGACCGCCGACAAGCCGCGCTTCGTCGCCGGCAGCATGGGTCCCGGCACCAAACTCATCACTCTCGGCAACATCGACTGGGACGCGATGTTCCACAGTTACCGCACCCAGGCGCTCGGTCTGCTCGACGGCGGCATCGACTGCTTCGTCATCGAGACCTGCCAGGACCTCCTCCAGGTCAAGTGCGTCATCAACGCCATCCTGAGCGCACTCGAATCCAAAGGTCTCACCCCCGCTGACAAGCCCATCATGGCCTCGGTCACCATCGAGACCACAGGCACCATGCTCCTGGGCACCGAGATCGCCGCCGCCGCCCACGCGCTCGCGGGTTACCCGATCTGCTCGCTCGGCCTCAACTGCGCCACAGGTCCGACGGAGATGCGCGACCACGTCCACTGGCTCGCACGAAACTGGCCATCGATGGGCACGATCCCGGGAACGAACACGCCCCGCCTCGTCTCCGTCATGCCCAACGCCGGTCTCCCCGTCCTCGTCGAGGGTCGCACCGAGTTTCCGCTGAAACCTGAGCCATTCGCCGAGGCCATGGAGCGATTCCTCGCCGAGGATTCCGTCGGCATTGTTGGCGGCTGCTGTGGCACGCGCCCCGCCCACATCGAAACCCTCGTCAAGGCCAGCGAGTCCATCGCCCGATCGAACCGCACGGCACGCCTCTCGCTCCCGCGCACAATCCTCAATCCCGCGCCCCTCGAACCAAGCATCACCTCGCTCTACAGCCCCCAGGAATACCGCCAGGATCAGTCGATCCTCATCGTCGGCGAGCGCATGAACGCCTCGGGAAGCCGCGCCTTCAAGCGGCTCCTCGAAGCCGAAGACTTCGATGGCATCGTCTCCCTCGCCCGCGAGCAGGTCC
Organism: Phycisphaerales bacterium; assembly: GCA_016699835.1. Classification (NCBI taxonomy): domain Bacteria; kingdom Pseudomonadati; phylum Planctomycetota; class Phycisphaerae; order Phycisphaerales; species Phycisphaerales bacterium. The sequence goes on along the minus strand of CP064987.1, from coordinate 545,803 downwards.
GCCACGACGGCGCCCATGTTCTCGATCTGAACGTGGACTACGCCGGCCGCGACAACGCCAAAGACATGGCCGACATCGTCTCGCGTGTCGTGCGACAGGTGAACGTCCCGCTCATGCTCGACTCGACACAGGTCAGGACCATCGAGGCCGGCCTGCGCAACGCCGCCGGCAAGTGCATCATCAACTCCGCCAACTTCGAGGATGGCGAGGAGAAGTTCGACGAGATCTGCCGCCTCGCCAAGGCCTATGGCTCAGCCCTCGTCATCGGCTCCATCGACGAGGACAAGGAAGCCTCGATGGCGCGCACCGCCGATCGCAAACTGAGCATCGCCAGCCGCGCCTTCGAGCGCGCCACAAAGGTCCATGGTCTTGCCCCTGCCGACATTCTCTTTGACCCGCTCGTCCTTCCGGTCTCGACGGGCCTCGAGAGCGATCGACGCAGCGCGCTCGAGACCATTGAGGGCGTTCGCGCCATCTCCCGTGCCTTCCCCGAGTCCCAGACCACCGTCGGCCTCTCCAACGTCTCCTTCGGCCTCAAGCCCGCCGCCCGCGTCGTCCTCAACAGCGTCTTCCTCCACGAACTCCAGGAGGCCGGCCTTACCAGCGCCATCCTGCACTTCTCCAAGATCCTTCCGCGCACCAAGATCGCCGACGACCACTGGAACGCCGCGATCGAACTCATCTACGACCGCCGGCGCGAGGGCTTCGACCCGCTCCAGGCCTTCGTCGAGATGTTCAAGGACGAATCCGCCGCAGCCACCACCAAGCGCGAGGCCCGCACGCTCACTCTCGAAGAGCGCCTCCGCGCGCACATCATCGATGGCGAGAAGGAAGGCCTCACCGCCGCCCTCGACGAGGCGATGCAGAAGTACTCACCCCTCGACATCATCAACGACCACCTCCTCGACGGCATGAAAACCGTGGGGGAACTCTTCGGCAGCGGGCAGATGCAGTTGCCCTTCGTCCTCCAGTCCGCCGAGGTCATGAAGATGGCCGTCGCCCACCTCGAGCCGCACATGGAGAAGGCCGCAGGCACCGCCAAGGGCACCATCGTCCTCGCCACCGTCAAGGGCGACGTCCACGACATCGGCAAGAACCTCGTCGACATCATCCTCACCAACAACGGCTTCAAGGTCGTCAACCTCGGCATCAAGCAGCCCATCGACGCCATCGTCGCCGCCTGGCAAGAGCACAAGGCCGACGCCATCGGGATGTCCGGACTCCTCGTCAAGTCCGTCAACGTCATGGAAGAGAACCTCAAGGAACTCAACACGCGAGGCGTCAAGCCGCCCATCCTCCTCGGCGGCGCCGCCCTCACTCGTCACTACTGCGAGAGCCACCTTCGCTCCACCTACCAGGGCCACTGCTACTACGGCAAGGACGCGTTCGACGGCCTGCGCACCATGGACCTCATCATGGGCGGCAAGCACGACACGCTCCACTCCGAAATCGACGACCGCCTCGCCAAACGCTCCAAGGCCGAGGACGCCATCGTCAGAACGCGAGCCGAGAAACTCGCGAGCGCCAACGACTCCGCCGCGAGCGCGTCATCCACGGCCACGATCAAAGCCCGCTCCGATGTCGCCGCCAACGCCCCCGTGCCCACGCCTCCCTTCCTCGGCACACGCGTCGTCGATTCAATCCACCTCGACGACATCTACCCCTTCATCAACCCCATCGCTCTCTTCCGAGGCCAGTGGCAGGTCAAGAAGGGCGCGCTCTCCGATAACGAGTATGACGCCCTCATCGAGGACACCATCCTCCCCGTCTTCGAGCGCCTCAAGACCCAATGCCTTCGCGAGAAACTCCTGACGCCAAAGGTCGTCTACGGCTACTTCCCCTGCAACAGCGACGGCGACGACCTCGTCGTCTGGGACCCCGCCGCCCCAGGCACGCGCGAACTCGAACGCTTCACCTTCCCGCGCCAGCCCGACAAGCGCCGCCTCTGCATCTCCGACTTCTTCCGCCCCATCGGCTCGGGCTCGCACGACATCCTCGGCCTCCACTGCGTCACCGTCGGCCACAACGCCTCCAACGCTTCCCGCAAACTTTTCGAGTCCAACAACTACACCGAATACCTCTACCTCCACGGCCTCTGCGTCGAGACCGCCGAGGCCCTCGCCGAATACTGGCACAAACGCATGCGCCAGGAACTCGGCATCGCCACCGAGGACTCCGCGAAGATCAAGGACCTCTTCACCCAGAAATACCGCGGCAGCCGCTACTCTTTCGGCTATCCCGCCTGCCCCAACATGGCCGACCAGGAAAAACTCTTCCGTCTCTTGAGGCCCGAGCGCATCGGCTGCACACTCACCGAGAACTGGCAGATCGATCCGGAGCAGAGCACCAGCGCCATCATCGTCCACCACCCCGAGGCCAAGTACTTCAACGTGTGAAAGTGAGTCCTTGCCCACGCACAGGCGGTGATCGGACGAGCACAGCCCCGTCCGAGTATCTCGCGACACCCACCCACACACTCCACAGGTTCTGGGAACGTCCCGTAGTCACCCGCTTGGGGGCTGTGAGAGCAACTTGAGAAAAATGGGTTGACCTCGCTCCGAGAACCACGTCGCTCTGCGACGACTGCAGCGGCACAGGCCATCCACACGGACGCCTCAGTCCAATCTATATGCCGACAAGGCTCTCCTGCTCCACACGACGAGACTCCACGTCGATGCGAATCTCTGTGGAGCAGACGGAGGTGGAGCCATGAATCTCGATCCCACGGGAGCCAACTACAGCGCCACGCCCGCCGCGAGTCTCGCCGGCGCCGACGCTGTCAAACGCATCCAATCCAACGCCCGCGTGCAGCCGACGCGAGAATCCCGCGAACGCCCGGGCGAACAGGATCATCAGGACGACGCCCCGAACAGCGCCGCCCAGACCAACACCACCCCAACCAAAGTCGCCCCAAAGCCCACACGATCATCGTCTCGCCCAGACCCAGATCAAACCCGCGACATCTTCGAACAGCAACGAGAACTCCGTGACGCTGCCGTCGATCGATTGAAGGATGTCATCGACCCCGATCTCGTCGATGGCGAATGGCCCAAGCAGGACAAAGACACTTCGGCCTCTCGAGATTCTCGTGCGAATCACCAGCCCGCACCCACCCCGGGTCGCGAGAACCCCCCCTCGGCACTCGATCTCTTCGCCTGAATCGCACGCCCCCACAGGCCCTATGTCGCCCTCGGCCCCGCGTCCTTCAGGTTCTTGATCTCATCGCGCAGGATTGCCGCCAACTCATAGTTCTCCTGCTCGATCGCCCGTTGCAGACGCCGGCGAAGTTCCGACCCCTGGCTCACCGGCAACTTCGGCACCAGCGCGTCCCGCATCCCCTTCAGCATCTCCGCCTCACTCGAACTGTCGAACATCTGCGCCTGCCCGCGATCCGAGAAATGCTGCCGCAGAGCCGTCAGCCCCTCGTCCAGCGCGTGCACCGCCGCCCTTGGCTCGTTCTGCTTGATCGCCAGGCTCGCCATCGCCCGCGCACGCATCATCGTCACATACGCCCGGAACTGCTCCAGTCCCGTCCGGTCACTCTCGGTCTCACCATGCGCCGCACACAACTCCATCACCCGCAGGTTCCGGGTCGTGTCCCGAACAACGCCCTCATACTCCTCCAGCACCATCAGTGCCACATACCGGTGGTAGTACTGAGCCGCCTCCTCCCGGAGTAACCGACAATCCTCCGAACTCAGCGAGAACCCCTCGACAACTTCTGCTCCCGCCTCTCCACCCTCAATCTCGCTCCGATCCAGCTTCGACTCGTAGTACTCCAGGTAACTCCCATAACCGTTCGGTCGTTGCCCATCTGGCCTCCCCTCCATGGCCATCTGGATCATGCCCAAATCCAAACGGACCTGTATTTTGGGCTCGCCATCGTCCCCCTCGATGATCCTGGCCTTGATGTGCCCAGGCTCGAATGGCCAGTCCTTTAAGATGGAGAAGAGATCAAGGGACATGTGAAATCGTGCTCAAAATACCTGTTCGGTCCGTGTTCGCAGAAACCGATCTGCCCACCCTTCCGTATGGTATTTTCGACCAGTGTCAGGGTGTGATGCGTGCAACGATACGAAGATTTCTAAGTTTTTTTCCGAACTTTCCTTGCATTTCGCCAAAACCGTTGCACGTTCATAGTGAGAGATAGGGCGCTTCGCCGGGGCTTGATTGCCTCAGCATTCGGGTCGATCAAGAGAGACGACCCGATTCCTCCCTTGAGCAGGTGATGGTGATATACTCACCCTCACCACGCTGCCTGAGGGTGGACTGGCGAAGCCAGGAGAAGGGCAGGGTAGAGAGTGGCAACCAAGGAACACAACAACCTCCGACGCAGGCGCGACGCAGACTCTGGGGTCGCCCAGAGCATCACTGTCTACATGCGCGAGATCGCCGGCTATCCATTGCTCACAATGGAGGAAGAACGCGAACTCGGCTGGGCCATTATCAACGACAACTGCCCCATCTCGCGCGACAAAATGATCCGGTCCAACCTCAAACTGGTTGTGGCCATCGCCAAGCAATACCTGAACCGAGGCCTCAGCCTCTCCGACCTCATCGAGGAGGGCAATATCGGCCTCCTCCGTGCCGTCGAGGGCTTCGATCCAGCCCAGGGCACTCGCTTCAGCACCTATGCCTCCTGGTGGATCAAGCAGTGCATCAAGCGGGCCCTTGCGACCGCAAGCCAGCCCGTCCACGTCCCGGCCTACATGGTCGAACTGATCGCCAAGTGGCGACTCGCCGCCCGTAAACTCGAGGCCGAACTCGGCTATCCACCGTCCATGAACGAACTCGCCAGGGCCATGGACCTCCCGGTCCGCAAGGTCCGGATCATCAAGCGAGCTGTCAAGGCCATCCAGACCGCCACCCAGGCCGGGAGCAACGGTAAGGGCGACGTCCTCACTCTCGCCGAGATCCTCGCCGACGACAAGATCCTGACACCCGAGCAAAACTGCCTCGAGCGTGAGGAACTCTCCGCCCTTCGCAAACTCCTCAACACCATTGACGAGCGCGAGGCCATCGTCCTCCGCATGCGGTTCGGCCTCGACGGGTGCGAGCCCGCGACGCTCAAGACCATCTCCGACATGATGGGCCTCAGCCGCGAACGCGTCCGCCAGATCAGCGACGAGGCCTTGACGAAACTCAATGCCCGGCTCACCGAGGCCATGGATGCCAAGGATGAGGTCCCCGAGGTTGAGTCGGCCATCGCCCCCTGACCCGAGCCCCGACACGACGCAACTCTCATCGCCCCGCCCTCGTGCGGGGCGATGTCATTCTTGAGGCCCGATCTTTTCGCCCGTGGGCTACGATGGGGCCATGACCCATGCAACACGAATCGTTCGGGCCGCACACATCCTCGTCCTCGCGTTCGCAGCGGCCTTCATCGCGCCATTCGCGGTCGCCCAGAACACCGAACTCGAGCAGGTCAACAACGCCTACGAAGCCCTTGATCGCCGCCCCGAACTCCGGAGCGATCTCGTGCTCCTCCCGCTGCTTGCCAAACTCGACGCCGCCCCGGACATCGTTGCCGATCCGATGACCGTCTGCGAGATACCCGCCGACTCCTCGCAATGGCAGGCCCTCGAAGCATGGGCCATGGGCAAGCCGCAACGCGACGCCCTCGCCGCACTCGACAAGGTCACCTCCGTACAGGCCTGGCGCGACGCCTATGGCTTCGGCCAGCACTACGGCACCGAGGGCATCGACTTCGAGATCCTTCGCGCCGGACTCTACACCGATCTCGGTGACCCCCCGATGCTCTCCGCCGCCCGATTCCACTGTCTCCCGGCGCTCAGCAAACTCATGAGCCTCGCCCACATCGAGGCCACACGCCTCCTCACCCAGGACAAGCCCGCCGAGGCCGGCAAGGTCATCATCTCCGTCATCTACTTCGGCCGCCAGATGGTCGATCGCACCTTCGCCCAGGAAGTCGGCTGGGGATACGACACGATGTCCCTCGGTCTCGAGCGCCTCCGCGACGTCCTCTACCAGGACCGCATCGGCAAGAAGCTCCTCTCCGACGCCGAACTCCGCGAGATGCTGGGCCGCCTCAACATCGAGAACGATCCGACCGCCTACGTCTCCGTCGAACGCGCCAAGTTCCCGGTAGGCAACGCCATCGCCGGCCGCCAACTCCTCTCGCTCGTCTACGACGGCAGCGGCACAATGAACGCCGACGTCCTCGCCCGAAACATGGGACGCCTCGTCATCTCGAATCACCCGCTCCGGATCTTCTCCGAGGGCGCGTACTGGCGTGAGCAGGCCCGCACGATCGCGAATAAAAAGGAGAGCCTTGCCGCCGTCGACGCGTGCGACAACGACTGGAAGCGGCGCTGGGGCCTGAAGATCTGGGACCGACACTTCAACGCCGCCTGGGCCTTCGAACGCCTCGACACCCAGAAGGACTCCATCGTCATCGCCGGCGTCGGCGATCGCAGCCAGATCTTCGGCAAACGCAACCGCGTCCGAGTCGAACTCGGCGGCACCCGCGTCTGCATCGCCCTCGTCGGAACCTGGCGCTCGCGCGAACTCCCACCCCCGGTCATCACGGCCATACGCCCCTCCTGGATCGTGGACATCGACTCCGATCCATACAACTGGACCAACCGAGAACTCTTCTCCAAGCCTCCATTCATCTACAAACCGGCTCGTAAGCGAGAGGAGGAACTCTCCATCGCCATCGTCAACCACTTCGGCCCGAACTTCGAGGCCAAGATTCCGCCAGAGTTCTTCGTCCTCTACTCCCTCGGCAGCGACACCACCGACCAGGGTTGCCAGCGCGCCCAGAACACCACCGAAACGGTCCAGGGTGCCGATTACATCCTCTGGCCCCCGATCCTCTCCCTCTCGCGCGAGTACAAAAAGTCCGTTGGACTCCTCAAGTAATCTCCATCAACGCCCGGCATCCAACTTTGGACCACGCTCTTAGGACCACGATGCCCTCACACGCCCACAAAGTCGCGATCATCGGCTCAGGCCCCGCCGGCTGGACCGCTGCCATCTACGCCGCTCGCGCCCAACTCGAACCCGTCCTCTACACGGGCGTCCCCAAGCAGGACCCAGGCCCCGTCCTCCCGGGCGGCCAACTCATGCTCACCACCGAGGTCGAGAACTACCCCGGCTTCGAGCACGGCATCAACGGCCCCGAGATGATGGACACCTTCCGAAAGCAGGCCGAACGCTTCGGCACCAAGGTCATCGAAGAAGACATCGAACGCTGCGACTTCTCCACGCGCCCCTTCACCCTCCACGTCGAGGGCGGCAAGCCCGTCCACGCCCACACCGTCATCATCGCCACCGGCGCAACCGCCAACTGGCTCGGCCTCGACAACGAGATGCGACTCGCCCGCAGCGGTGGGGGCGTCTCCGCCTGCGCCGTCTGCGACGGTGCCCTCCCCGCCTTCCGAAACCAGCCCCTCGCCGTCGTCGGCGGCGGCGACACCGCCATGGAAGAGGCCACCTACCTCACCAAGTTCGCCAGCACTGTCTACATCATCCACCGTCGCGACGAACTCCGCGCCAGCAAAATCATGCAGAAGCGGTTCCTCGACCGCCCCAACGCCAAGGTCGTCTGGAACAGCCACGTCGTGGACGTTCTGGGCCAGGACAAGATCGAGGGCGTCACGCTCGAGAACACCCAGACCGGTGAACGCTCCCGCCTCGACGTCAAGGGCCTCTTCATCGCCATCGGCCACACACCGGCCACCAAGTTCCTCAAAGGCTCGGGCATCAACCTCACCGATAAGGGCTACGTCGAACTGACGAAGCGAAACTCATACACCAATATCCCCGGCGTCTTCGCCGCGGGCGACGTCGCCGACGCCGACTATCGCCAGGCCGTCACTGCCGCGGGCATGGGGTGCCAGGCCGCCCTCGATGCCGAGCGATGGCTCGCCGCCGAGGGTGTCCACTAGAACTCCTCAACTGACCAGTCGAAAGCGATCGATTCACGATCCGCGATACTGCGGCAGGTCGTTCTCCCCCAGTAACCGGAACTCGATCTTCCGCAGCAGTTGCCCCGCCAGCGTCATGTCGTCCACCGCGAGCGCGATCACCGGCCCGCGATCCATCGCCGTGAGCAACGGATACGCGAAGTGGATCGATAACTCCGCCGACAGGAGCGCGAGGCACACCTTCGCCAGGCTCTGGTTCGGCCCGATCTCCACGAGCAGAACCTCCCGCTCCGAGAACGGCAGTCCTTGCGTCTTTAGCCGCTCCCGCGCCGCCTTCGCGTTGTTGGGCACAATCCGCACCACCGCGTGATCGCTCGCCTCGTGCACCGACAACGCACAAATGCGGCACGTCTCCGTGTCCAGCCGCTCCACAAGATCCAAAAGCCGCCCGACCTTGTTCGCCAGGAAGACGCTGAACTGCGTCGCCGAGGGCGGCATGAAACTCTGCGTTGTGCCGAGCGGAACCGGTGATTGCGTCATGGGGCGTCGTCCCTACCGAGAGTGTGCGCCAGAAACCCGACGCGTGCCCCTCCCGCCTCGCCTGATCCTAACACCGGTTCGGTTCCACCGCAAGCCGCGAACGAAGGGCAAACGCGTTGAGGAACAACGCCGAATCAGGCACGAAACGTCTTGCCGTGGCGCCCGCGTACACAGAAACTCCAACGAATACCGTCTGTCAGCCGTGGCAAAATCCGCGGATCGACGAGCCAGCCCGCGATCAACTCAGGCCTGGAAACTCGATCCGCAGCCGCAGGTGCTCGTCGCGTTGGGATTGTCGAACACAAACCCGCGTCCCATGATCTCGTCACGGAAGTTGATCGTCACGCCGTTGAGGTACAAGAGGCTCTTCGGGTCCACGATGATCTTCACGCCGTGCTGCTCGAAGACCTCGTCGGTCTCCTTGTGCGTCTCGGTGAGATCGAGGATGTACGAGAACCCCGAGCACCCGCCTCCCTTCACGCCCACGCGCAGGCGGACTTTTTCCGCGTCGAGTTCCTGCTCGACGATGATCCGCTTGATCTCCTTCGCGGCCACCTCGGTGAGGATCACGCCCTGGGTCTCGGTGCTCGGTGTGGTCGTTGTCGTGCTCATGAATAATCCTATCGGCAAGCTCGATCGGTCAGTTCGGCGGCTCGCGCCATGCTCATTCAACTACGCTCCGGCGTGCGCGCTCTGTGCGGCCTTCACGCCATTCTTCGCTTTGTAATCCGCGATCGCCGCCCGGATGGCGTCCTCCGCCAGCACCGAGCAGTGGATCTTCACCGGCGGGAGGCTCAACTCCTCCACGATCTGCGTGTTCTTGATCGCCAGGCCCTCGTCGAGCGATTTGCCCTTCAGCCACTCCGTCGCGAGCGACGATGACGCGATCGCCGAGCCGCACCCGAAGCACTTGAACTTCGCGTCCTCGATGAGGCCCGTCTCCTGGTCCACCTTGATCTGGAGTTGCATCACGTCGCCGCACTCGGGCGCGCCGACAAGCCCGACGCCGACGTCCTTGCGCGACTTCACCTCGGCCTGCGTGCCAAAGTTCCCCACGTTCCGCGGGTGCTCGTAGTGATCGATGATTTTCGGTCCATAGGCCATTCGAATCCTCCTAGTGGTGCGCCCATTCGACTTTCGACAGATCGATACCCTCATTGTGCATGTCATAGAGAGGGCTGAGCGATCGCAACTTCTTCACATTCTCCGCGATCTTCTCGATCGCATAGTCCACCTCTTCCGCCGTCGTCCCCTTCCCAAGGCTCAGCCGCAGCGAACTGTGCGCCAGTTCGTCCCCGACGCCCAACCCCTTGAGCACGTAACTCGGCTCCAGGCTCGCGCTCGTGCAGGCGCTCCCGCTCGAGCACGCGATCTCCTTCACCGCCATCATCAGGCTCTCCCCCTCCACAAACCCGAACGAGATGTTCGTCAGGTGGGGCAGACGCTTGTCCTTGTGCCCGTTCACCGCGCAACTGTCCAAACGCTTCGTCAACTCCGCTTCGATCTTCGTCCGGAGTTTGAACAGCCTCTCGCCGTCCGCGTGCATCTCGGCCTTCGCAATCTCCGCCGCCTTCCCGAGGCCCACAATCCCAGTCACGTTCAAAGTCCCCGAACGGAACCCGCGCTCCTGCCCGCCGCCATCGACGAGCGACTGCAGCCGGATCCGAGGCCGGCGCCGACGCACGTACAACCCGCCCACGCCCTTGGGCCCATAGATCTTGTGCCCGCTGAACGACATCAGGTCGACGTTGTCCTTCTCGACGTCCGTCGGCATCTTCCCGACCCACTGCGTCGCGTCCGTGTGGAACACGATCTCTCGCTCGTGGCAGAGCGCGCCGATCTCGCGGATCTCGCTGATCGTCCCGATCTCGTTGTTCGCCCACATCAGGCTCACGAGAATCGTGTCCTCGCGCATCGCCTCCTTCACCATCGCCGCCGTGATGATCCCGTCCGCCGGCGGCTCCAGGAAGGTCACATCGAACCCTTCCTTAAGGAGTCGCTTCGCCGGATCAAGGACCGCCTTGTGCTCGATGATGCTCGTGATGATGTGCCCACGCTTCGAGGATCCCGCGCCGGCCCTCTCATACATGTATGCCGCGCCCTTGATCGCCAGGTTGTTGCTCTCCGTCGCGCCCGACGTGAAAATGATCTCCTTGTCGTTCGCCCCGATCAGCGCCGCGACCTGCTCGCGAGCGTTGTCCACCGCCGCCTCCGCCTCCCACCCGAACCGATGGTTCCGGCTCCCCGGATTCCCGAACACCTTCGTGAAATACGGCAGCATCGCCTCCACCACGCGAGGGTCGCACGGCGTCGTCGCAGCATGGTCCATGTAGATGGGTAGTTTCAGAGCCATTCGAGTCTCCACGGAATCCCCCGGCGGGCCTCCGCCAGTCGTCCCAGTTGATCTTTAGAATCATTCTAGCAGCCAAAGGTTTCGCAGAATCAGTCGCGAATCACCCTCGATCGCCCTTATTTCCGGACGAATCGCATCGTCAGCCGGTTCCCCGCGGCATTGTGCGAGACCTCGGCCATATACGCCCGGATGAGCATCAAACCCCGCCCCGACGTGTTCTCGAGGTTCTCGTCGAGCGTCGGGTCGGGGATCGCCTCGGGGTCGAAGCCCGGTCCCTGGTCGACCACCGTGAACGTCGCGTGGGACGCCGTCACCTCATATTCAATCAACACGGGCGTCGTCTCGGGCATCCCCTTGTGTCCGTGCACGATCGCGTTGGTGATCGCCTCGTGCAAGGCCAGCCTCATCGCGAAGACCCCGGCCTTGGGATAGGCGTGCTCCTCGATTGCCACCACGAGCCGAACGAGGGCCGGCTCTATCCCCGCCTTCCCCTCGCGGACCACGATCGTCCCGCGCGAGGGCGCATGCGTCGCGGAACCGTGTGTGGGCGCGGGAGAACTCAATCGGGCTCCACTCATCTCGTCATCGTGCGATCAACCGGAATCCAGCCGGCTCGTGCCCGGCCTCACGCCCTGGAACTCACGCGAAACTCTTGATCGCTTCGTCAGACGTCTCGAAGATCTGGAACAGTTTGTTCAGCCGCGTGATCACGAATACCTCGTAGATCTGCGGGTCAATGTTCGAGAGACGCAACTGCCCGTTCTTGTGCCGGACGCGGTTGTTGATCGTGATGAGCGTGCCAAGCGCCGCCGACGACAGGTGGTCGACGTTCGAGAAACTGATCAGCATCTTCGGCGTCGCCTCGGCATCGATCAGCGTCGCGATCTCGTCGCCGATCGCCTGGATGTTCGCCTCGTCGAGAATGTTGCGGTCGACAAACTCGACGACCGTGATGTCGTTCTGACGCTTGACGCGAAGCCGGGATTCCTGGGTCATGCTGGACCTCCGTGGAAGACGTGAGCAAAACGGGCAAGGACCGGTGGTTCTCGGACGACCGCCCGCAAGGGGAAGAGTGTAGCGCGGCCCACCGCCAGTCAGCCCATCCATAGGCCCATGCGCGGCCCGCGCCTCGACAATGTCGGCACGATTTCTCCCCCCCTTCGACGAGAAGCCGGGAATACGAAGTGGAACGTCCGATCTGTGACGGATCCAACACGTCAGGGCACGCCGATACGTTCACGTCCTCGAGGCCCCAGCCAAAGAAAACGCCCCGCCGATGAGGGCGGGGCGGAAGCGATTCATGGGATGTGGCCCCTCGTCAGGCCGACGCCTTACCCGCCGAACCCGGCCCGAATGCTCTCGCCAATCCCCGGGAACGAGCCTTCTTCCTGCTCGTTCTGGATGAGGACCGTCGGCTTGATCAGGATGAGCAGCGTCTGCTCTTCACGAGACGAGATCCGGTTCGAGAAGAGCCGGTTCAGGATCGGGAGTTTCGAGAGCACGGGCACGCCCGTCTCGACCTCCGAGTCCGTCACCAGGCGCTGCCCGCCGAGCAGGATCGTCCCCTGATCGGGCACGGTCACCGTCGTGCTCACACGCGTCACCGTCACCGTCGGCAACTGGATGAACGACCCGGCAACATCGCCCGAGCCGACGATCCGGTTCCCCGCCGTCGCGTTCACTTCCTGCTGCGCAAACCCGTCGATCTTCGAGATGCTCGTCGAGACGTCGAGCGTGACATACCGACGATCCGCTGAGATCGTCCCGTTCACGATGAGCACGACGCCCTCGTTCACGACGCCCACCGTCGGATCGAACCCGACCGCGCCCTCGGCCGTCACCGGCTGGAGGTCCGACACGAACGCCCGCTGCGTCGCCACGATCAGGTTCGACGTCTGCCCGTTCGTGAACGTCAGTCGAGGAGCCGTCAGCGTCACCGTCCGCCGATCGGCCTGTGTCGCCTTGATCAGGAAGTCCACCTGGATGTCGTCCAGGAACTGCCCGGCAATGCCCAGCGCCGGGGCCTCGGGCCCGACCAGCCCGGCAAACCCACCCTGGATCAACTGCTCCGCCAGGCTCAATGAGCCCTGCCCGGCGCCCACGACCGACATCGGCGAGGGATTCGACACATTCTGGAGCGCGTTGTTCGCCGTCGGATCTGTGCCCGTGGCGGGCGTGATGCTCCCATCTGGCGCATACTGCTCCGAATCGAGCACACGACGCAGCCCGCCGCGCTGGAAGTCAAAGAAGTCGCTCGCCTGAATGTTCCGGTCCGTCGCCCGGGCCGTCCGAACCTGGTTGTTCTTCGCGTTGAAGTACACATCGATATCGACGCCGACCTCCTCGAAGAACCCCGTCGACACGAGCAGGAATCGCGCCTCAACGTTGATCTGCATCGCGCGGAACTCACGCAACTTCGAGAGCAGCCCGTGGATCTCGCGGTGGTTCCGCGGCGTGTTGTTGACGATCAGGTTCCCCTGGAACTTGTCGATCGACCCAATGTCGCCGCCGTTGTTCGACCACCCGTTGGGGTCCACGTGGGCCGTGATGATCCGGATCAGATCGTCCGTCCGCTCCTCGATTGTCGGGCGATCCTCGTCGTTCTGCCCGGCTCCGCCCGTGTCACGGAACGGCGACCGAGCCTGCGACGCGCCGCGCCCGCCCGAGCCTTGCAGCACCGTGTTCAGGTCAAACTCCGGCGCGTTCGTGTAGTTCGGCACCTCGATCAACAGGTCCTTGATGTCATAGATCACCAGCGCCTTGTTCCGGTTGATCTGCTTCTTCGAGCCAAAGAGCACCACGCCGTCGCTGATCGTCCAACTCGCCCCCGTGGACGTGTCGTACGGATCGATGCTCACCTTCTCCGACACGCGATCCAGAATCGTCCGGATCGACACGTTCGTCAGGTTCAGCGTGACGGGCGTGTCCTTGTCGATCCCCTCGGCCTCGAGCGACGCCCAGTCCGGGTCGATCTGCGTGTTGCTGATCGACCCAATGTACGCGATCACGTCGCCCAGCGAGTTGTCCTCGAACTTCGCCGGCGCACTCTTGCCCAGGGACGCCAGCGTCCGCCGATTCTCCTCCGTGTCCGCGAACGCGAGAGGCGTCCCGCGGATACGGCTGATATTCGGCCAATCCGGCGGGTAGTTGATGATCCCACGCGGCAAAATCGTCGCCTCGACCGTCTCCGCCGAGTGGTTCGCCACGCTCTTCTGGATCTGGTCACGAGCGAACGAGTCCCGCTGATACGCCAGCATGTCGGTCAACACATCACGCAGCAGCAAACCCGTCGGGTTGCGAGGGTCGATCAGAAGGAGCGCGTCCACCTGCTGCAGCGCGTCGCCATAGTTCTGCTCAACCTGCAACGCCCGGATCCGCTTGATCGATTCGTCGATCCGCTGACGCTTGGTCTGCTCCAGCGTCGCCTCCGCGGTGCGGCGTGCAATCTCGAGTTCTTGGGCGTTCTTCACGGTCTCCGCAGCCCGAGCACGATCCGCCTCGATTCCGATCTGCGCGAGCAGATCCTTCTGCTGCTGCAGGAGCGACTCATACTCCCCCGCCGAGAGAAAGTTCTTCGCCTGCCCCAGGCGGAGCAGTGCGCTCGCCGCCATGTTCCGGGCGGCCTCATAATCCCCTGACGCCAGTGCTGCCCGAGACTGCTCCATGTAGTTCGAGAACTCGGCGCGGGCGTTCTGCAAGATGGCCTGCTGCGTCTGGATCGATTGATCCAGGATGTTCTGCGTGCCGACATTCGTGTTCAGCCGCGCCCGCGCCTCGGCCATCCGCGAATCAACCATCTGGATCTGGTCGCCGCTCAGATACTGCGAGCCTGTCGAACGAACCTGCTGATACTTCGACACGGCATCGCTATACCGCCCCGCGTTGAACGCCTGATCCGCCTCGGCCAGCAACTGCTGCATCGACATCCGCATCGCCTGCTCGACCGGGTCCACCGTCGGCACCGGGGCCGGAGCGGGCGTCGGCTCGGGGGCAGGAGTCACCACCACAGGCTCGGGCGCTGGCGTCACCACCACAGGCTCCGGGGCCGGCGCCGGCGTTGGCTCCGGAGTCGGCTCCGGCGTGGGTTCGGGAGTGGGCTCGGGCGGGTTCTCGCGAGGATTCCGAGGCCGGACCACGCCAGGCTGCAGCAACCCCGCCGATGGCGCCGACGCGTTGTGCAGGTCAAACATCGCCAACTGCAACCGCGACAACCGATCCGCGTTCGCACCGTCGAGCGTCACGCCCGACTTGGACAGCGTCTCGACCAGCGTCTTGCAGGTTCCCGTATCGCCCGAGTCGAGGGCGGCCGTCGCCCGGTCCAGCATCGCAGGAGCCGTCCCCGAGATCTCCGCGCGGCGTTCGCCGATCGTCTCCAAAATCTTCCTCGCCCGCATCGCCATCCCGTTGCTCGCCTGCGGGTCCTTCACCACCGCGTCGGCATGACGCTCCGCGCCCACCAGGTCGCCCGCGTGCAGCGAGAACTCGGCCGTGAGCACACTGCGATCCGTGGGGGCCAGCGACTTGATCTTCCGGTTCGTCGACGCCAGCAGGTCCGACGCCTCGACACGCTGCGTGTCGGTCAGCCCCAGCATCCCGCGGTCGGTCGTCAGCGAGATAAGGATCTCGCGGGCCTCAAAGAGCCGCCCGTTCGCCTCATGGTCCTTCGCCTGGTCGAGCGACATGCTCGCGTCCTTCACCGAATCCGTCGTGGGGGCTGCCTCCAGAGGAGCCGTCTCCGCGAACGCTATCGCGTGGGCGCTCACCAAAAGACCGGCGGCAGCGAGGAGGGTGCGGACCGACTGCGAGTTGCGAACGTTCATGGTTCTCTCCAAATCCACTTCGTGACTGCACGGGCTTCCTGCCCGATCGATTGTCGTACCTCAAGTTTGGCGTCGTGGTCGCACGCGTGTGCGACCCGACTCATGTGCCGCTCGCGTTGCGCCATGCCTGGCGTCGTCCGAAGCCCCGTCCGCGATTCGCGACCGGTTCCAAGGCCGACCCATCCCGACTCAACGACGCGTGCCACCGGCACCAAGGCCAAAGTATTGGCATGGTGCCGAGTGCCTGCCGCGAGGGATCGTGGTTTCTCGCCCGGTCATGCCCCGTAGGAGCCGCCAGCGAACACCCGGTCCACCCGACGCCATCCCAAGTGTCCCGTGCGCGTGCACGAGCGGGCGGCGTTCCGGAACGTGAATCGGATCCGCATCCAACCCGTTCCGGTTCCGGCACCTCCACAAGATACTGCCCATTCTCGCCGCACGCAAACACGACCAACCCAACAGCAAACTCATCCATGCCATCCTCGGCAGGGCTTTGGACGGTATCACAACCGACAAGCCCGATGAGTTCGCGCAAGTTCTGCATTCACAGATCGATGCGATCCGAGAGCTGTGGCGTGTCGTCGATCCACCGCGCCACGATCACCCCCTCCTCGTGGATCGCGCCCTCATCCTCAAGGGCCGCCCCGGCCTCACCCATCGCCTCGCGGAGCGTCTCCACCCCGATCCGGTCCGCCGTCGCGATGTCATAGTCCACCGGCTTGGGGGCCAACTCCAGGACCGCATCCGCCGCGATCTCCTCCGCCCGCCGCAACGAACCGGCATAGAGCAGCACCTCGGCATATCGCAACGGCTCCGCCGAAATATCCACCTCGCACCGCGCGATCACCCGCCAACTCGTCACGCCCAACTCCCGCCCCTGCTCGTCCACGTTCTCCTCGGGGTCCACGTTCAGCAGCAACTCCCAGTCGTCGCGCAAACGCTCCACGATCTCATCCGTGGAGAGCATGTCGGGCTTGTCCGGGGGCGCGAGCAGCACCGACCGATGCTCGTGCGATGCCGAGTCCGCCCCCGCCGGGATCACGTCGCCGCTCGCGGGCTCCAGATCAAACGTCTCGAGCAATCGATCCAGCCGCTCCTTCATGGACGGCTCAACACGCACCGTGATGATCTTGTGCTCATCGACAAACAGATAGACAAACGGCTGCTCGCTCATCGCACCAAAGCCGCACAGCCCGTCCTCAAAGAAAAAGTCGTGGTACCGCCGCAGCGTGTCGAGAAATCGATCCAGCCCGATGAGGTCGTACGAGATATACGGATCGATCTCGCGATACGCGTCATGTCCCAGCACGTCGAGGATCGGATAGATCCGCCCCGGCAGCAGCGAGAACAAACGATGGCAGAGCGCCTCGAGCCGATGCGCCGAGATCACGATGTCGTACACATACCGATCCGGCCACTCCTCCCAGTCACCCTCCTCGTCGTCGCCATCCGCCGGCTCAAACTCCACCGTGTACCCAGGCGACGGCGTCATCGTCTCCACCGGATACACCCCCAGCGGAAACGTGAACGAGTCCACCACCACACGCTCGATCGACGGATCGGCCTTGCAGGTCGCCATAAACCAACTCTACGGCACGCCACCTTCGCGACGCGACCATGAATCAGTTCACTGACTGCCCCTACTCGTGGCGCAGGCGCCCCCCTGTGCCTCCTTCCCATACTCCAACCTCCTGTCCAAACTCCAAAGGAACCAACTGCCGTACGCTCGACCATGACCGACACGCCCGATGACCTCTCCGCCGTGCTCGCCATCCACGTGGGCAACTCACGCACCCGCCTCGGCCTGCTCCGCGGCGCCAGCGTCGAATCCGCCGAGTCCTTCGACAACGCCGACATCAAGTCCATCGTCGCCCGCGCCGCCGAGTGGTCGTCGAACGAACCGGATGCCGTCGTCGCCCTGGCGAGCGTGAATCACAAGGTTGCCGACGCACTCGTCACCGAACTCCGCGCCTCACTCGGCGTCGAGGTCTACCGCCTCGGCATCGATCTGCCCATCGCCATTCCCAACGCCCTCGACGATGATTCGACCGTCGGCCAGGACCGGCTCCTCGCCGCCCTCGGCGCGTTCACACGCGTCTCCTCGGCGTGCGTCGTCATCGATGCCGGCACCGCCGTCACCGTCGACTTCGTCGATGGCGAGGGCGTCTTCCAGGGCGGCGCCATCGCGCCCGGCGTCCGCATGATGCTCCGCGCCCTCCACGAGCAGACGAGCGCGCTCCCGAAACTCGAGTTCGCGCCGCAGAACCCCGAACGCGGCGTCTTCGGCAAGGACACCGCCCACGCCATGCAACTCGGTGTCGCCGCCAGCGTCCGCGGGCTCGCGCGATATCTCGTTGACCAATACGCCGAGGCCTATGGCGCCTACCCGCCCGTCCTCGCGACCGGCGGCGATGCCGTCGCCCTCTTCGACGGCGACCCCATCATCGATCGCCTCGACCCCGACCTCCAACTCGTCGGCATCGCGCGATCCTGCCAACTCGCCCTCGACGACGCCGACGACGAGGACGACTTGTGATCGACGCCACCTGGCGGCTGCTGACGCCGTCCCACGCCGCGGGTGCGGTGGCGATCGTGCAGATCCAAGGCGATGTCGAAACCGTCCTGCGTGCGCTCGGCGTTCGCGACGTTCCGGTAGGTCACATCGCGCTGCGATCGATCGTTGGTGTGGACACGGCCCTGGTGGCCCGACTCGCCGAGACGTGCGCGCAGATCATGCCCCACGGCGGGATCGCCGTGATCGCCGCCCTCGCCGCCGCCCTCGAACGCGCGGGCGTTCCACGTGGAACCGCCGACGCGTGCGAGTTGTATCCCGAAGCGAGCACGGCGTTGGAAGCGCGCATGCTCGACGCGCTCGCGCGGTGCGCGAGTCCGTTGGGGATTGATTTGCTGTTGGAGCAGCCGCGGCGGCATGAGATGTTTCACGTGGAACATGGGGTGTGGACGGAGGATGATCGTCGACGCGCGCGCGTGCTTGGGCGATTGATGGATCCGGCGCTGGTGGCGATCGTGGGGGCGGCGAATATCGGGAAGTCGACGCTGCTCAACGCGATGGCACGCCGGGCGGTTTCGGTGGTGGCGGACGAGCCTGGGACGACGCTCGATCATGTGGGGGTGATGGTCGAGTGCGATGGTGTGGTTGTGCGGATGGTGGATACGGCGGGGATCCGCGAGCATGGCGATGCGGGGGAGCGTGAGGCGCGCGCGCGGGCGTTGGATCTGGTGCGTGAGGCGGATTTGGTTTTGTCGTGCGGCGATTCGACGGCGCGGCCTGTGGCGGTCGAGACGGCGGGCGAGATCATGACGCTGGCATTGCGCGCGGACGCGGGAAGTGCGGCGTTTGAACACGATCTTGCGGTTTCGGGGAGGACGGGCGCGGGCTGTGATCGGCTCTCGGCGTTGATTCGGGAGCGATTGGTGCCCAAGGTGGAGTTGGAGTCGGATCGGGCGTGGAAGTTCTGGGACGAGGGGGAGACTTAAGCGGAGTGTGGGGGCACGCCGGGTGGGGTCTAGACTTGTGGTTCCCGCGGCGGTTTCGGCGTGGGGGAACCTGGTGACGCAGTTTCAAGATTGAAGGATGGGGCCGACATGGCGATGGACAAACGGCACGCGCAGATCAAGGAAGGAGCCGGGCTCGAGGAGTCTCGGCTTAATCAGGAGTTCATTGACTTCCTGCAGAAGTACAGCACGCCTGTGCTGCTGGTGCTTGCGGTGATCGCGCTGGGGTTTGTGGGGTTGCGGAAGTATCGCGAGCACAAGGAAGCGGAACTGGATCGTGGATTCTCGGAGTTGACGCTCGCGACCGAGAGCGGGTCGCCCAGCCCGGAGTCATTGCAGGCGATCGCGCGGGAGTTTGAGGGCGACAGCGCGGTGGCGAATCTCGCGGAGTTGACTGCGGCGGACACACGGCTGCAGGCTCTGGTGCGTGGTATCCAGCCTGGGGCGGAGACCGATGTCGATGGGACGCTCAAGGACCCGAGCATGGTTCTCACGCCGGAGGATCGCGAGGGGCTGCTGACGCAGATCGAACGGTCGTACTCGAAAGTTGACAAGGAACTGAGCGGCGTGAAGGGGCGCGAACTGTTGCGGCTTCGCGCGATCTTCGGGCTGGCGGCGTTGGCGGAGTGCCGGGGGTCTGCGGATCAGGCGAAGAGCGAGTATGAGCGGGCGAAGGCGCTGGCGAAATCTTCGGGGTTCGAGTATGCGGTGGCTTTGGCGGAGTCTCGGGAGTCGAGCATCGACAGCGTGATTCAGTCGCCGGCGTTGCTGAAAGAGTCGGACTTGCCGAAGAAGGAGACGGGGGCGGTGCTGGATTTGCAGCCTGGTGCGGGAGCGGTGTCGCCTGTTGGGCCGATGCCGACGCCTACGGCGACTCCCGGCGGGCCCGCGCCGGAGCCGGCGCCTCAAGGGACGCCATAGGGTGTGTGTGGGTGATGAGGAGTAGGACACAGGCGGGACGCCTGTGCCACGAGGGCATGTAGGAAAGAGAAGGGGCAGGTGGGCCTCCCCCTCCCCCCTCTCTGTCCCATGAGATTCAGTCGAGGATGGGATGCCGGACTCTGTTTCTCAGGACGGCGATGAGCGTGTGCGTGTCGGGGCGGGGGCTTCGTACATCATGCGTGGCGGGAAGGTGGACCCCGAGGCGATCCGGCGGGCGCTGGAGGAGCAGTCTTCGCGTGCCGAGACTGGCGAAGAGGGCGGTGGCGAGGGTGGCGAGGGGGGCGAGGACGACAGCGAGATCCGGCGTGTCGTCTTTGAGATCCGGCGTGATCTGAAGAAGCGGCTGGACAAGTATCTGACGGATCGCATCACGTTTATGTCGCGGAGCCGTTTGCAGCGGCTGATCGACGAGGGCGGGGTGCTGGTGAACGAGAAGGTGCCGAAGGCGTCGACGGTGTTGCACGCGGGTGATGTGGTGGAGGTGGTAGTGCCGCCGCCGCCGGAGCGGAACATTGTTCCGGAGGCGATCCCGCTGGATGTGCTGTATGAGGACGACGCGTTGATCGTGGTGAACAAGCAGGCGGACATCATCGTGCATCCAGCGCGGAGCCATCTGCGTGGGACGATGCTGAGCGCGCTGGCGTACCACCTGATGCACGGTTCGGGGCGCGGCGGGGCGCTGTCGAGCGTGGGGAAGGACATCGCGAGGCCCGGTGTCGTGCATCGATTGGATCGGCACACGACGGGGGTGATCGTCTTTGCGAAGCAGGACGAGGCGCACTGGAAACTGGGGCACCAGTTCGAGCATCGGCGCGTGGACAAGCGGTACCTGGCGCTGGTGCATGGTCGTGTGGAGCCGGATGTGGATGTGATCGAGTTGCCGATCGGGCCTCATCCTTCGAAAGAGAAGGGGTATCGGGAGAAGTATGTCGTTCGGCACGACGAGTTGGGGAAGCCATCGACGACGGTGGCGCGGGTGCGTGAGCGGTACACGGTTCCCAGGATCGAAGGGCTGGCGACGGCGGAGTACACGTTGGTGGAGTTGGAGTTGCGAACGGGGCGGACGCACCAGATTCGGGTGCACCTGTCGCACGAGGGGTGGGCGATCGTGGGGGACGACATGTATGGCGGGCGGGCGCTGGGGCTGCGTGGCGAGCGAGGGGATGAGGTGCTGGTGGGTTGGAACGCGAACGGGATGGGGCCTGAGGCGTCGGCGCCGCCGAAGAGCGTGGAGGGTTTGATGAATCGGCAGGCGCTGCACGCGTGCATGCTGGCGTTTCAGCATCCGGTGAGTGGGGCGGCGATGCGGTTTGAGGCGCCGTTTCGCGGGGACATGGCGCGCCTGGTGCACACGCTGCGGCGATTGTCCGGGGGTGGTGTCAGGGTTGCGTCGCAGGGAGCGACCATTGATGTGGAGCGGGTGATTGGGGAGGATCCGGAGGTTTCGGGCTCGGGTTCGGATGGCCGATGAGGAGTGAGACCGATGGGGTGGTGGGGCATCGAAGCGTGACTGAAGAGATCGAATATGACCTCGGGTGTGGGGGAGTTGTAGAAGATGTAGAGGCAGGCGGGCCGCCTGCCCCACGAGGGTGGGTAGAGCGCAAGGAGCGGGTTATGAGCAAGGCAGGTGGATTCGTGATGGCGCTGCTTCTTGGGGCGATGGTCGCGGGGACGGCATACTTCGCTTCGATCGCTGGGGAGAAGGGGTCGCTGTCGCGTGCCGTGGCGTCGATCGATCGTGGCGGGATGGAGTTGGAATTGAATGGAGAGGATGAGATGGCGCCGGAACTCTCGCCGAATCTGGGCTGGGTGAACACGAGTGTGCCGTTGCGGTTCAGCGATGAACTCAAGGGGCACGTGGTGATCCTGGATTTCTGGACGTACTGCTGCATCAACTGCATGCACATCCTACCGGATCTGGAGTTCATCGAGGAGAAGTACAAGGACCAGCCGGTGGTGGTGGTTGGCGTGCACAGCGCGAAGTTTGACAACGAGGGGCAGCGGGCGAGCGTGGAGCGGGCGGTGAAGCGGTACTCGATCCATCATCCGGTGGTGATCGATGACGGGATGGGGATCTGGACGAAGTATGGCGTGCGAGCGTGGCCGAGTTTCGTGGTGGTGGATTCGCGCGGGTTCGTGGTGGGGAGCGAGTCGGGGGAGGGGAATCGGGAGTTGCTCGATCAGTTGGTGGGGGCGCTCCTGGAGAAGGGGAAGAAGGAAGGGACGCTGGCGGCGAAGGCGTGGCGCGACCCGAAGGCGGGAACGGAATCGAGTTCGAAGGCTGGGACGAAGGCCGAGGACGTGGTCTCGCTTAGTTTCCCTGGGAAGGTGCTCGCGACGCGGGGCGATGGAGGATGGTTGTTTGTGAGCGATTCGACGGGGAATCGAGTGATCGCGGCGCGGCTGCCTGGTGAGGATGGCGTGGCGAAGGTTGAGCGGGTGATCGGGAAGGGGTGGTCTGTGTCGCCGGAGCGGACGCTGGTGGATGGGGCGGCGGATGAGGCCGTGTTCCATGATCCGCAGGGGCTGGCGTTTGATGGGACGCGGATTCTGTATGTCGCGGATCGGGAGAATCACGCAATTCGGACGATCGACACGACGACATGGCGCGTGGGGACGCTGGTGGGGACGGGGAAGCAGGGGTATGACCGTCGTGGTGGGCGTGCTGGGGTTGTGCAGTCGCTGGCTTCGCCGTGGGATGTGGCGCTCTCGGCGGACGTGAAGACGCTGTATGTCGCGATGGCGGGGACGCACCAGTTGTGGAGCGTGGATGTGGCGTCGGGCGAGGCGAGGGCGCTCGCGGGGTCGGGGCGGGAGTCGATCATTGATGGTTCAGCGAGGGAGGCGGCGCTCGCGCAGCCCTCGGGGTTGTCGTTGTCGGGTGATGGCGGGACGCTGTACTTCGCGGACTCGGAGACGTCGGCGATCCGGGCGATGGATCTGGCGAAGGGGACGGTGCGGACGATCATCGGGCGCGGGTTGTTCGAGTTTGGCGATGTGGATGGGACGTATCCGGAGGCGCGGCTGCAGCATTGCCTTGGGGTGAGCGTGATTCCGGGCGAGGCCGGGAAGTTGCTGGTGGCGGACACGTACAACCATCGGCTGAAGATTGTGGACGCCGGGGCGCGTTCGTCGCGGGCGTTTGTGGGGATGGGAAAGCGCGCCGATGGGGCGATCGGGGAGATGAAGGATTTGTATCTGGATGAGCCGGGGGGCGTGTGCGTGATTGGTGGCGTGAAGGAGGGGGAGGCCGCAGTGGCGTATGTCGCGGACACGAACAATCAGCGAATCATCGAGGTGAATCTTGAGACGAAGGCGTGGCGGGTGATCAGACTGAAGAAGTGAGTTGTGCCTAATCGTGGCGGAGGGCGACGATGGGGTCCTGAGCGGCGGCGCGCTTGGCGGGATACATGCCGAAGATGAGGCCCGTGAGTGTGGCGACGGCGAAGGCGAGGACGATGGAGCCCGGGGTGATGCTGGTGGGGAGGTTGAGGTCGCGGGGGAAGAGGGTGCCGATGACGGGGGCAGTGGGGAGTCTTTTGACGGCCCATCGCACGAAGAGGCTGCCGCCGACGCCGAGGAGGACTCCGACGACGCCGCCCATGGCGGTGAGGACGCCGGTCTCGACGAGGAACTGCCAGAGGATTTGATCGCGGGTGGCGCCGATGGCTCGGCGGATGCCGATCTCGCGTGTGCGTTCGGTGACGCTGGCGAGCATGATGTTCATGATGCCGATGCCGCCGACGAGGAGGGAGATTCCGGCAATGGCGCCGAAGACGAGGTTGAAGGTCATGGCGGTCTTCTTGGCATTCTCGAGGAGTTCGTAGGGGACGTGGACGATGACGTCGCGTGTGGCGGCATGGCGGACGTCGAGGATGCGTCGGACGCGCTGGGCGTCGGGCATGACGCGCTCGCGTGTGGGGCTGGCGATGTAGACCTCGGCGACCTCGGTCTCGGTGTTCTCGAAACTTCCCGAGCCGCCGCGGCTGACGGTGTCGCCAAAGGCGGCGCGGGCGGTGGTGATAGGGATGTGGACGTCGAGGTTGAGGTCTCGTCCGACAAGGGAGGCGCCCCGGCCTGCGGCGAGGCCGATCTCGCCGAGGACGCCGACGACTCGGAAGGCGCGGTCGTCGATGCGGATGGTCTTTTCGAGGGGGTTCTCGAGGGGGAAGAACTCTCGGGCGACATTGGCGCCGAGGACGGCGACGGCCTCTTTCTGGTCGAGGTCGCTCTGGTTCAGGTAGCGGCCTTTGGCGAGGTGGAGGTTGGCAACGGTGAGGAACTCGGGGGTGGTGCCGAAGGCCTGGCTGGTTTTTCGCTTGTCGTCACGGATGACCTGGCTGCCGACTTCCTTGAGGGGGACGATGGCCTCGGCGTCCTTGAAGTTTTCGGCGAGGACGTCGAAGGTGGCGCGGGTGATGCCGAAGCGGCTGACGAAACTTCGCTGCTGCTGGCCCTGGCTCTGGCTCTCGGGGGGCCTTTGGGAGCGGACGATGATGTTGCGGGCTCCGAGGCGTTCGAGTTGGCTGAGGGCCTCGCGTTTGGAGCCTTCGCCGAGGCTGCTCATGATGATGACGGCGGCGACGCCGAGGATGATGCCGAGCGCGGTGAGGATGGATCTCAGGAGGTGGAGCCTGAGATTGGCCAAACCCAGTCGTATCGTCTCGAGGATGAACATGGTTCAGCGAATGTCGGTCGGAGGGGCGCCCGGGAATGCCCGCGAGCGTCCGAGTACACGAAGTTTCGAAGTCTGGTGAAGAGCGTAGGTCGATATGCCCGAGTGATTGGAGCGGCCGATGTGTGTCGGCCGGGCCGAGAGGGTTGAGTGCCCCCGGCGAGTGCGCGTGAACTGGAGTTGTGACCCATGCCCTTGGCGAGAGTGCAACGGATCGAGATCCTCGACGAATGCGACACGCCGCGCGGGTGGGTGTATCGGCTCGAGGTGCACTTCGAGGACGGGGCGGCGACGCAGCACGAGGCGTCGATGAGTTGGGTCGATCACGAGTACTGGACGTCGGGCAGGATCGCGCCATCACGGGTGATCGAGGCCGTGGTCCGGTTTGTGCTGGAGCACGAGTGCACGCTCCCGCAGAAGTTCGACGCGGCGACGGCTCGGCGGTGGTGCCGGGATATCGACCGGGATCTGCCGGCGATGATCGAGCCGTAGCGCCACTCTGGGTCACGGTTCAAGCACGTGTGGGACCATAGCACGAGTTGCGGCCTGGTCGGGACCTGATCGAGATTCGAGTGGTTGAGTGGTCAACGATCGACGACCTCTGTCGAGTTGGTCTCGATGTGTCCTCTGGCCGCGTCGTGTTTGAGACGCTCAACCGCATCGAGGATCTCGGCGAATCGCTCGCCGAAGGGTGTGAGTGAGTACTCGACGCGTGGCGGGACCTCGGGATAGGCGTGGCGCGCGAGGATGCCAAACCGGAGCATTTTGTTCAAACGTTCGTTCAGGACCTTTGTCGTGAGACCATCTGCCGAACGGGCGAGCGCGCCTGGTCGATTGACTCCGCATCGGATTTGGGCCAGCACGTGGAGGGACCACTTGCACCCGACAATCGACTCGATCATCGAGGCCACGTCAGGAGACTGGGTGTTCGCCCTGTCAATATGGGGTCGCAGGGGGCCGGCACTCGGGGTCGATCGCGGCGCCGAGGCGATATTTTTTTCTTGGCTGATTTCATTGCAGATGCAACCAGAATGTACGTAGGGCACAAAGTGGTGCCCGGTTGATTGCCCGTGTCCTGCGAGTAATTTGAGGACGTGGGTGGAAGCACGGTGCGTCCGAGCCCATGCGTAAGGAGTGTACACGATGAAGAGCAAGGCCACGTTTTATCATGCGGGATGTCCGGTGTGCGTCAGCGCGGAGCAGTCGGTCGCTGCGGCGCTGGACAAGGGACGGTTTGACGTCGAGATCGTTCACCTTGGAAAGGCCATGGACCGGATCGCCACGGCTCGTCGGGCGGGCGTGAAATCTGTTCCCGCGCTGGTGATCGATGGGCAGGCGTACCACATCAACTTTGGTGCGAATCTGAGCGACCTTGAGAAGTAGTCGCGTGTGAGTCGGCCGTGTTGGATGCGTCCAATGGTCCCACGCAACCACCCAGGCGGGTCTGTACGTCTGGGTGGCTATTCATGGCACTACCGCATGCACGGAAGCAGGTGCTCATGTGGTGATGGTTGGGGAATCGAAGAGAGGTCGTGGGTAGAGGCTTTGCGCGAGTGACGCGTGTACTCTACCGCCCCATGTCGGGCTTGCCGCATCATTCTGTAGGATCGAAGTTGCTGGCCGAAGGGCTGGGGACGTTCTGCCTTGTCTTCGCGGGGACGGGGGCGATCGTGTTCGACGCGGCGTCAAATGGGGGGCATGGGGGGGCGATCACGCACGTGGGCGTGGCGATGGTCTTTGGGCTGGTGGTGCTGGCGATGATCCTCGCGCTGGGGCGGGTGTCGGGGGCGCACATCAATCCGGCGGTGACGATCGCGTTTGTGATGCGGCGTGAGATCGGCGTGCGACTGGCCGGGGCGTATGTGATTGTGCAGATCGCCGGGGCATTGGCGGCGAGCGCCCTGTTGCGTGTGCTTGTGGGTCATGACCCGACGCTTCTCGAGGCGTCACATCTCGGCGCGACGCTCCCCAGCGGCGAGGCGTGGGTCAGCCTGGTGCTTGAGGGAGTCCTCACGTTCTTTCTGATGCTGGTGATTTTGGGGTCAGGCTCGCGTGGCGGGCCGCTTTTGAACGTGGCTATTGCGGTGGGGGCGACGGTGGGGCTGGAAGCGCTCTTTGCCGGGCCGATCTGCGGGGCGTCGATGAACCCGGCGCGGTCGATCGGGCCAGCGGTGGTGAGCGGGCACCTGGAGCATTTGTGGATGTACGTCGTCGCGCCGGTGGCGGGGGCGATCGGGGCGGTTGGTGTGTGGCGCGTGATCGAGCCGGCGAGCGAAGCACACGCGTAGTTGTTTATTTTGAGCGCAGTGCGTGACTCAGTTTGCGGCGACTTGGGCGTGGGGCCAGAGCCAGCCGAAGGCGCCGGCGGTAAGGAGGGCGTAGACGACGCCATCGATGAGTTTTCCGGGGAGATGGGACCATGGGGCGCCCATCCAGATGCAGGCGGGCAGGGCGCCGCCGGCGTGGGCAAGGAGAGCCGCGGTTCCTGCGACGCGGAAGACCTTGAGGTAATCCGAGCCGCTGACGAGACCGGCGTGGGACGTGACATAGGCGACGAGGATGCCGACGATGAGCAGGTGGATGAACCAGAGGCCGAGGTTCTTGCCCATGTTGGGTTGGCCGGCTTGCACGGTGAGCATGGCCCAGGGTCCGGCCTTGAGTTTGGCCTGGTTGGCGGGATCTTTCCAGTCCTTGCCGCCGCACCACGGGACGTAGTAGACGCCGGGATCGAGTTTGCTCGTGCGGAGGAGGTCGAGGATGGGGCCTTCCTTGTCGCCGGGGTCTTTGTAGTCGTGCTTGTGGATGGGAAGGGCCATCCAGATGATGGCACTGGCGATGAAGCAGATGACGGTGCTGACGAGGATGGGCAGCCAGAGTTCCATGAGGTTCACCATGTCGGGGCTCCTTGTGTGTTCGCAGGCGGTATAGACGGTTAGTCTACCGAGAACTCGAGTGCGCATGCAAACACGCCCGGATGTGGTGGTCCGGGCGTTCGTGGAGTGGCTTGAAAGTGTGTGATTGAGAGGAGAAGAGAGTAGGGACAGGCGGGCCGCCTGCCCCACGAGATGGGGTAGAACTCGTTAGTTCGTGCCCTCGCCGACCTGCCAGCGGAGGAAGCCGACGATGCTGGCCTTGGGCCCGACGATGTCCTTGATCTTCTTGGTCGGGTCCATGACGAAGGGCTGCTCGAGGAGGGCGATCTCTTCGAAGAACTTGCGCATGCCGCCCTCGACCATCTTCTCGGCGATTTCCTTGGGCTTGCCGGATTCCATGGCCTGTTCGATGCGGAACTTGCGCTCCTTCTCGACGATGTGGGCGGGAACGTCGTTGGCCGAGACGCCCTGGGGACGCGGGTGGGCGGCGGTGATGTGCATGCAGATCTGGCGGAGAGTCTCATCGGAGATGGAGCCCTCGGCCTGGACGAGCACGCCGGTCTTGCCGTCGTGGTGGACGTAGGACCCGAAGGCGCCCGAGCCGGGATCCTGGGTGAGTTTGTGGGCGCGAGCGATGGAGATGTTCTCGCCGGTCGAGATGCGGAGATCATCGATGGCGGCGGCCATGGCGGCGGAGGGCTTGAGTTCGCCCGAGGTCTCGTTGATCGCGAGGTCGGCGCACTTCTGGGCCGCGGCGACGAACTTCTCGTTCTTGGCGGTGAAATCGGTCTCGGCGCGGACCTCAACAATTGTGGCGGCCTCGTCGGTGCGCGAGATCGCGATGCGACCCTCGCCTGCTGCACGGTCCATTTTGGTCTCCATCTTGCCCTTGAGTTGCTTTCGGAGGAGATCCTCGGCCTTCTCGATGTCGCCGTTGGTCTCCAGCAAGGCAGCCTTGCAGGCCATCATGGGGAGGCCCGTCTTGTTGCGGAGGGCCATCACGTCTTTCGCGTTCAACTCAGCCATCTCTCGTGCTCCAAAGGCTCGCGGCGCGGAGGGGAACCTCCGGGCCGGTGTTCAGTGTGTGCCAATCGTGCGATTCGGTCTGTGTAGCGAGGCGTCCTGGGTCATTAGACCTTGGAGGCTTCGGGGCGAGACGGGGAGGCCGGGGTGGACCCCTCGGCGGACTCGCCCTCGGCGTCGGCGGCGCGGAACTGGGCTCGGCGGCTGCGACGGGGCTGGCCGGCGTCGCCCGCCGACTCGCCCGAGGCCGCCTCGGCGTTCCTGGTCATGTCGCGATTCTGGCGGCCTTCGCTGATGGCGAGGCAGAGTTCGCGGATGACGACGTCAATGGAGCGCATGCTGTCGTCGTTGCCGGGAATGGCGATGTCGGCCGCGTCGGGGTCGCCGTCGGTGTCGATGAGGCAGATCGTGGGGATGCCGAGTTTGCGGGCTTCCTTGAGGGCGGTGTGCTCCTTGCGGACGTCGAGGACGACGAGGACGCCGGGGAGTTTCTCCATGTGGCGGATGCCCTCGAGGTTGCGGGAGATCTTGCGTTTCTCGCGCTTGAGTTGGCTCTCCATCTTCTTGGAGTACTTGGTGAAGCCGTCGGCGCCGGCGTCGATGCCCTCGAGTTCCTCGAGGCGCTTGAGGCGGGTGCGGATGGTGCGGAAGTTGGTGAGCGTGCCGCCGAGCCAGCGCTCGGTGACGTAGTGCATCTTGACGTCGGGGACGCGGGCCTCAAGGACGCTCTTGGCCTGGCGCTTGGTGCCGACGAAGCAGACGTCCTTGCCGTCGGCGACGGTCTTGGCGATGAATCGCTTGGCGAGGAGGAGGCCCTTGACGGTCTCCTTGATGTCGATGATGTGGATCCCGTTGCGCTTGCCGTAGATGTACGGCTGCATCTTGGGGTTCCACCCGCTGGCGCGCTGGCCGAAGTGGATGCCGGCCTCGATGAGATCTTGAACGAGTTGATTGGCCATGACGAATCTCCTGCAGCGACACCGGCGGGCCGAGATCGAGGCGTGGGAGGGGGCGACATCGCCACCGACCCGCGTCGGCCGCGCCCAAGGGCGCTTCAAAGTCGGGGTCCGATGTGTCGGCCCCGCGGTTGCTTTCAAGTGACCTGTGGCGGTCCACCACCAAACGAATACGCGTACCGCCAAGGTCGGCACTCGATCATGCCGAACTCGGGAGTATAGGGGGGATCCTGAGCGTGGCGAGCGAAGACGGGCGTGTTTGGGCGTCACAGGGCCACCCAGAGCGTGGGAAGGTGCGGGATCGCCGGAAAGTGGGAGGGCTGGATCGCCGATAAATCGGTACGGTATCCGTTTGTAGTATTTCAGAGTGAGTGTTCATGCGCATTGGGTTGATCAGCCAGAGTCGGCGGTTGCGATCGCTTCGACTGGCCGCCAGTTTCGGCGGGCGGGCGGGTATGGCGTTGGGGGCCGGGGTCTTGGTGTGGGGGATTGTGTCGAGCCGTCGGGAGTTGTCGCGGCTTGAGGATGCCGGGGCGTTTGCGCCGAGTGTGATTGAGTATGCGCGGCAGCAGATGGACCGGCACCAGGCGCTGATCGAGCCGACGAATGCGCTGGCGCGATCGGTGCGGGATCTTCGGTCGCTGGACGCGACGCGGGTGGACTGGGAGGCGGTGATGGCGGAGGTGTCGCGCGCGACGCCAGAGGGATTGGTGATCACGGCGATCACGAGCGAGTTGCGGGGCGGGGTGATGCGGGTTCGGATTGAGGGGCATGTTCGCGACGGTGTGCACGTCGAGATGATCGATCGGTTTGCCGCGGCGATGCGAGGATCGGCGTTGGTGCGTGAGGTTGAGGTGCGGAAGGCGGCGAGTGAGACGAGTCTGCTGGCGACCACGTTCGTGCTCGAGGGCGTGGCGAGAACGATGGTGACCCGTGTGGCGGAGAAGGGGTCATGACGCGAGCCGGGTTGAGTACGCAGCCTCGATCGTTGAACTCGGCGATGATGCCGGTGGTGGTGCGCGTGACGCTCGCTGGGGCGTTGCTTGGGGTGTTGTGGAACCTGATCGCGAGGCCATTGGAAGAGCAGGCGGCGTCGGCTCGTGATCGCGTGGCGATCGAGCAGTCGCTCGTCCACAACGCGACTCGCGGGGCGATCTCGCGTGCGGCCTTGCACGAGCATTCGGATCACCTGGAGGCGACGCGGGCGGCTCTGGCGGGCGTGCTCTCGCTGGCGCCGAGCGTGGAGAGCATGCCCTCGGCGATCAGGGCGAAGGCGACGGGGGCGGGTGTCGAGGTTCGCACGATCGATCGGTTGGGTGTTGGGGAGTATTCGGCGCGCGTCGAGGGGCCTTTCTCGAAGGTTTCGGGCTTTCTTGCGTCGGTTTCGCGCGGGTGGGATCCGGTGTCGGTCGAGTCGTTCCGCATGACGGCTGTCGAGAAGAGTGGGGACGCGACTCGGGCCGGGTGGGTGGGATGCGAGATTCGCATCCGCAGGCTGGTGCTGTCGGCGGGGGCAATCGCGACGGGAGAGGTGATGCCGTGATGCTTCGTGTGATGGCGTATGTCCGGTCGGAGCGGGCGCGGGGGATGGCGTACGTGCTGGCGATGCTGTTCATTCCGGCGTCGGCGATCTGGGCGTCGCGCGGGTTGTCGAAGTTCTGGTCGCCGGCGTCGGCGTTGGCGTCGAGTGAGCCTGAGCAGCCGCAGTTGCCTCTGGTGAGCGTTGAGATGCTGGCGCCTGCTCAGATCGATGCGGAGGCGGCGCGTGCGGCTGAAGGTTCGCGGGGCAGAGGATTCGGGCCTTCGCCGTTTGGTCGGGATTGAGGGCGTGGCCGAGATCAACGAGTCGAAGATGAAGTCATAGACGGGGCGCCTGTGCCACGAGTGCCGGTAGTTTCCTCGGTGATTGATTTTGCGTTGCTGCGACCGTGGCGTCTCTCGCCGGTTACACTCTGCCCGCATGAAGGGACTCTCATGAAAGAGATGGCGACACAGAGCCTGTCGTTGGCGGTCGGTGTCGGTGCGCTGGTGAGCGTGGCGTGCGACCGGTTCAAGTTTCCGGCGGTCTTGCCGCTGCTGGTGACGGGCGTCTGCCTTGGCGGGGCTGGGTTGGGGGTGGTCGATGGGAACAGCCTGGGAGAGTCGCTGCGCGCGTTCATCTCTGTGGCCATCGGTTTGCTTGTCTTTGAGGGCGGGCTGCACCTGGACAAGCATGAACTGGGGAAGGCGCCGCGCGCGGTGTGGGGGCTGCTCACGATCGGGGCGCTCCTGACATGGATCGGGGTGGCGTTGGCCGCACACTACGTCGTGGGCTTGGAGTGGGCGAACTCGCTGGTCCTGGGAGCGATCCTGATCGTGACGGGCCCGACGGTGATCCAGCCGATTCTTCGACGGTTACCGCTGAAGCCGAATCTGCACGCAGCG
Organism: Phycisphaerales bacterium; assembly: GCA_016699835.1. Taxonomy (NCBI): domain Bacteria; kingdom Pseudomonadati; phylum Planctomycetota; class Phycisphaerae; order Phycisphaerales; species Phycisphaerales bacterium. The sequence goes on along the minus strand of CP064987.1, from coordinate 513,789 downwards.
TTGAGCGCCGAGGGCGTCCTGATCGACCCGATTGGCGTCATTGTGGCGATCTCGACGCTCGAGTTGGTCCTGCTGTATCAGCACGGGACGTTCGAGAATCCGTTCTCCGGTGTTTTCAAGTTGTTGGCGGTGCCGTTCCTTGGTGGTGCGGTGATCGGGGTGGTGGTGGGTGTGCTTGGGCGGAGCGTGCTGCGATTCCTGGTTCGGCGTGGGCGTCTGGACCCGACGCATTTGAATCTGTTCGCGCTCGGGACGTGCATGCTGGCGGTGGGACTTGGGGAGAGTGCGGCCCCCGAAGCGGGGCTGGTGGCGACGACGGTGGCCGCGGTGATCCTCGCGAACGCGAACATCTCGGGGACGCGGGATCTTCGGACGTTCAAGCAGCAGATCGCGACGATTCTCGTGGGCGCGTTGTTCATTCTGCTCGCGTCGCGATTGGAGTGGTCCCGGATCACGTCGATCTCGTGGCTCGACGCGGCGTTTGTGGGTGTGCTCTTCCTGCTTGTGCGGCCTGTCAGCGTGTTTGTCTCGACGATCCGATCGCGGCTCTCGGTGAATGAGCGGCTCTTTGCGGGGCTGTTCGCGCCGCGCGGGATCGTGGCGGCGTCGATGGCGTCGGTCGCGGCTGTACGACTTTCACTTCCCGAAGAGGAGTTGGCCACGGCGAGCGAATCGGCGATCGCGATCTCACGCCACGCCCAGCAGATCGAGACGCTGGTCTTTCTCGTGATCTTTGTGACAGTCGCTTTCGCCGGTTCGGCGGGGGGGCTGGTCGCGTCGGTCCTGCGGGTTCGCGCGGGCGTGCGGAATGCCGTCGTCATCGTGGGGGCTCACAAACTGGGGCAGCAACTGGCGACGCAACTGGTACGGCGGAAGGTTCCGGTACTGCTCATCGATACGAACTCGGATCGTGTGAATGCGGCGGCTCGCGCGGGGATCCCGACGGTCGAGGGCGACGCGACCGACCCGCGCTGGATGGACGAGGCCGTCTTCAGACCCGATCAGGGCTGGCTCGTCGCGTGGACGGGAAATGTGGATGTCGACCGCGTGGTTCGGCGTTGGGGGATCGAGCGATTGGGCGAGGGGCACGCCGGGGCCTGGCCTGAGCAGAAGCCCGGCGAGGGGTCTGGCTCGCTGATGACGTGCCGAGGAGCGATCAGCAGCGTCGAGTTCGACATGCAGCACGTGAGGGCGTTGGAGGGTGGTGAGGCGACGACGCCCGTGCTCGCGTGGGTGGATGAGAAGCAGCGCTTCGGACTTGGGCCTGGGCTTGGCGGAACGCCGGTTCCCAAGGGGGGAACGGCGATGGTTCTCGACGTCATGAAGGCTGATGGGGTCGAGGGGAACGGCGGAGCAGCGTCGAGTGAGTCGAAGCCGGATCCCGACCCGGTGGTCGAGGGTGATGGGTCAGCGTCCGCGTGAGGATCGCTTAGTGCCCGCTACTGGCTTCTTTCTTCTTCGCCGGGGATTTGCTTTTCTTGGAGGCGTGGGAGGTCGACTTCGTGGGAGCGTGCGAGGCTTCTTTCTTTGGGGCTTCGCCGTGCCCGGCGGCTTCGGCGTGGTCGCTCGCGCTGGGCAAGGGTGTGCTGGTTCCGACGTGGACCTCGGGGAGCGAGGCATTGGCGAGGTCGAATGGGGGTGCCGCGCCGGATTCCTTCGGGGCGCGTGTGAGGACAACCGCCCACATCACGGCGCCCATGAAGAGCGTGACGACGCCGACCCAGCCGACGGTGTGGCGGATTTCGGGTGAGGCCTTCTCGAGCGGCTTCGAGAGCGGATTCAGGAGCGTGAAGGCGACGCGTTGGACGTGGGCGCCGATGGCAACCCGTGGCTTTGGCTCGGGTTCGGGTGCGGTGGGCTGGGGCGGCTCGGGGGATTCGGTGTGACCGGGAGGCGGGGGCGTATCGGAGGAAGCCTCAACGACGCTTGCGGCGAACTCGGATTGGGCGGCTGGTGAATCTGGTGACGGCTCGGAGAGCATCGTCTCGGTCATCTCGGCGAGTTGGGCGTCGAGAGAGGGGAGGTCTCCGGCCTGCGCGGTGATGGCTGATGATTCGTCGGCCTGCGCGGCGGGCTCAGCGAACTCGCTCTCGGCGGGATCGCTCTTCTGAGTCGTTGGCTCACGTTCGTCGGTGAGATCAGCGGCGTGTGCGGCGTCCTCGATGGCGGCGGCGAGTGAGTCGTCGTCGGCGGCGATCTCGGGGATGGCCTCGTTCTCGGCGAGAGGCTCGATCGCAGTCTGTGCGGCTTCGTTGTCGGCGATCGGGTCAGCGGCCACATCGCCGAGGTTGCCCATCGGCGCGTCGTCGTGTTCGGGCGTGACGACTATCTCGCTGAGGAGGCTCTCGACCTGGGACTCGAGATCGTCGAGGGAAAGTTCGGAAATGTCGACATCGATGTCGCCCTGGGCTTCGGCGAGTTCGGCAAGGGCGGCGTCGAGGTCCTGGGCGTCCTCGGCCGCCTCGATCGAATCGGAGATGTCGCTCTGCTTGTCCGTCATGGGCAAAGTGGGTGAGGACGCTCGATTCGGGGGCGTCCGCCCAATAACCTCCGTGGTCGTGTCGATCCCGTGCAGAAATCGGCCTTGTGAAGGGCCGACTCCACGCCAACGGCGGACACGCCCGACAGTAGCCACGTTTTCTCCCATCCAAACAGCCCGGAAGTCCAAACATCGAGTGCTATGGGACGCCACCGCTTTTTTTCGCCCGCGTTTGACCTCCACGAACGGGTGCCCGTGACGGGTGAGGAGGCCCACCATGCCGTGCGATCGAAACGCCTGGAAGTGGGCGAGGCGGTCGAACTCTTCGATGGACGCGGGGCGACGGCGGCGGGAGTGGTGGAGTCGATCACGAGGCCGACGAAGCAGTCTGGATTTATGGTCACTGTGGAGATACGCGATCGGCAGGTCGTGCCGGCGTCAAAGCCCCGGATCGAGGTGTTTGCCGCTCCGCCCAAGGGTGATCGGTTGGAGATGATGATCGATCAGTTGAGCCAGGTGGGGGCGGATGAGTATGTGCCTCTGCTGGCGGAGCGGACGGTGGTGGAGCCACGGACGGGGAAGATGGAGCGGCTTCGTCGCGTGGCCTTGGAGTCGATGAAGCAGTGCGGTCGGGCGTGGACGATGGAGATCGGTGATCCCGTGGAGTTGCGCGCAGTGGTGGAGGATTCGGCGCGAGAATCCGGTGTGATCACGCTCGTTGCTGATGCCGGTGGTGTACGGCTTGAGTCGTGCGTTCGAGCGGGCATTGCAGATTCTGTGATCCGGGTAATCGTGGGGCCTGAGGGTGGGCTTTCGCCTGAGGAACTCGCGATGTGCCGGGAGCATGGCGTTCGATCCATGTCGCTGGGGGCCCACGTTCTTCGAATTGAAACGGCAGCGGTTGTGGCCGCGGCGGCGGTGGCGATGCTCGTTCGGAGCGACCGTACACTCACCAAGTCCACAGGAGGTCCAGAATGACAATGAATCGCGTGTCGAGGTCCTTGGTCGCGTCGTTGCTCGGCGTGATGGGCGTGTGTGGGGCGTTTATGGGCGAAGCCTCCGCCCAACAGGCTTCGAAGCCGGGCGAGATGGCGATTCGCTCGCAGCCTGCGTTCCACGTGAGCGAGGAGAATCGGATCCGGGCACAGGCCGCGCTCACGCGGGCGCACGAGTTTCTCGCGAGCCAGCAGGACAAGGCGACCGGCGGATGGTGCATCGATGAGAAGCGCCCGAACTTCCCGGCGATCACGGCGCTGGCGTTGCAGGGGTATCTGCTCGATCCCGCGACGCCGATGGAGAGCGCCCTCGTCCAAGATGCAGTAAAGTTCATCCTGAACTCGCAACAGGCCGACGGCGGGTTCTATGACAAGATCCTGCCGAACTACAACACAGCGATCTGCATCTCGGCACTCTCCAAGGTGAACACGCCTCAGTCCAAGGAGGCGGTGAAGAAGGCCGTCGCGTTCCTGAAGTCGTTGCAGTATGGCGAGGGGGCGATCATCCAGGCGGATCTCGGCGAGGGCGCGGAGAAGGTCGACAAGGACCACGCGTTCTATGGCGGGTGGGGCTATGGCAAGCACGGGCGTCCTGACATGTCGAACACGGCGTTCGCGGTCCAGGCGCTGCATGACGCGGGCGTGGATGCTTCAGACGCTTCGATTCAGCGGGCGCTTGTCTTCCTCCAGCGATGCCAGATGGCGGAGAAGGCGGACTCGGCGACGGGGGTCATCACGATCAACGACATGCCGTACGCGAAGGGATCGAGGCAGGGCGGGTTCGTGTACGCGACGAGCGTGAACAAGGACCAGGTCGGCTCGGGCCAGTCCCAGGCCGCGGCGACGATCGAGGAGACGCTCGATGATGGGACGGTGGTGAGCCGTCTGCGGGCCTATGGGAGCATGACGTACGCCGGGTTCAAGAGTTACCTGTATGCGAATCTTCGGGCGAATGATCCGCGCGTGCGGCTCGCGCACGAGTGGATGATGCGGAACTACACGCTCGAGGAGAACCCAGGCGCGGGGACGGACGGGTTGTATTACTACTACCTGATGCTCTCGCGGGCGCTGAGCGCCGGGAACATCGCGACGATCGACGTGAAGGGCGAAGGCGGGGTCAAGAAGCACGAGTGGGCCGACGAACTTGTGGCGAAACTCCTCACGCTCCAGAACTCCGACGGCTCGTTCCGGTCGGTCGATGATCGCTGGATGGAGGACAATCCGGTGTTGATCACGTCGTACTCGGTTCTCGCGCTCGAGCACGCGCTCGGGCGGTAGTTTCGACGTGAGTCGTACTGGATCATCATTCGCTTGGGGCTCGATGCCAGTTCGGTGAAGACGATTGAGATGAGTTAGGAGAAGAAGCGGCAGGCTGGCCGCCTGCTCCACGAGATTGAGTAGTTTGTTCTGCTGTCGTATCACAACCGCAACCATCCACACACGGAATGTCAATGTCGAAACACGCCACGCTTCCCTCGTCGTACGTTGAACTCTGCTCGGCGCTGCGCGAGGCCGCGACGATTGGATCGGTCGCCGCGCTGGTGGGGTGGGACCAGGAGACGTACATGCCGCCTGCGGGGTCGGCCTTCCGGTCCGAGCAGCAGGCCACGCTTGCGAGTCTGACGCACGAGCGAAAGACGAACCCTCGAATCGCGGACCTGCTCGCGGCGTGCGAGGGGGACGGCGGCGTGATGGGCGACGCGGCACGGGCCGCCAACATCCGCGAGATCCGGCGTGACTATTCCCTCGCGACGAAACTCCCCAAGGAACTCGTCACGGAACTCGCGCGTGTGGGGAGTCTGGCGCAGGACGCGTGGAAGAAGGCACGGGCCGACGACGACTTCAAAGGGTTCGCGCCGTGGCTCGAGAAGATGTTCGAGTTGCAGCGACAGAAGGCAAAGTGCTATGGCGTCCCCAAGGGCGGCGAGTTGTACGACGCGCTGCTCGATGAGTACGAGCCAGGGGCGACGGCGGTCCAGGTCACGGCCACCTTCAACCCCCTCCGCGATCGACTGACCGATCTCATCATGCGAGTGGAGTCGGCGAAGAAGACGGTCAAGGTTCCCACGGCGTGTCTGAAAGCCAAGATCCCCGCGGACAAGCAGCACGCGCTGGGGCTCATGGTGATGAAGTCGATCGGGTTCGACCTCGATGCCGGACGCTTGGACACGACGACGCACCCCTTCTGCTCCGGCATGGCGCCCGGCGACACGCGACTCACGACGCGGTACCAGGATCAGGCTTTCACCGATGCGCTCTACAGCACGATGCACGAGGCCGGGCACGGGCTGTACGAGCAGGGCTTGCCGAAACTGCCCCCAGCAACGTCGAACAACGGCACGATCGATCTCTTCGGGACGCCGCTCGCCGACGCGATCTCGTTGGGGATGCATGAGAGCCAGAGCCGCATGTGGGAGAACTTCGTTGGAAGGAGCCTTCCCTTCTGGAAGTGGCTGCTTCCCAAGAGCACGAAGATCGTGGGGACGGCGTTGTCGAAGTACAAGCCCGAGACGCTGTACAAGGCGGTGAACACGGTGACGCCGTCCCTGATCCGTGTGGAGTCGGACGAGGCGACGTACAACATGCACGTCATGATCCGGTTCGAGATCGAGCGGGCGCTGGTCGCGGGCGATCTCAAGGTCGCGGACCTGCCCGCGACGTGGAATCGGAAGTACAAGGACTATCTGGGGGTGAAGGTGCCCGACGATCGGCGCGGGTGCCTGCAGGATGTCCACTGGTCGTTCGGGCTTGTGGGGTACTTCCCGACATACACGCTGGGGAACCTTTATGCGGCCCAGTTCTGGGAGAAGATCAACGCTGACATTCCGGATCTGGCGAAGCAGCACGCGAAGGGGCAGTTTGGGCCGTTGTTGGAGTGGCTGCGGACCAACATCCACCGGCACGGGCGGCGGTACCACGCGGCGGAGTTGTGTGAACGAGTGACCGGAAAGTTACTTACTTCCGAGGCGTTGCTCCGGCACCTGGAAGGGCGTGCGGCGGACGTGTACCGGCTGTAGGTCCGAAAATCTCAATGCAAACGTAACGGATTCCGAACTGCGGGGTTGGCGATCGGGGTGGATTCTGGTATTCTGAGCGGGTCCGGTCGGCGATGCCGTCGGATGTTGATCTCTCGAACTTGTGGGGCAGAACTTGGAGGATCGTCGAATGCGAACGCTCTCGCTGAACGGTGTGGTCGCGCTGGCGGCCGGGTCGTGCATGTCACTTTCCGCACTTGGGCAGGCGGTGCCATGCGCCACGGCGACGTTGGTCTCGCAGGGTTCGTTCACGGGGACGAGCGCGGGAGGCTCGACCGAGGGGGGCGGTTCGTGTGGCTCGAGCAGCGTGGCGACGTGGTTCAAGGTTCAACCGACGGAGGATCGGCAGTTGATCGCGTCGACGTGCGGCGGGGCGTCGTGGGACACGTCGATCACGATCTATGACGCGTGCCCGAGCGCGGGCGGGAGCGTCGTGGGGTGCAACGACGACTCGTGCGGGCTGCAGAGCGAGGCGCGTGCGACGGTGACGGCGGGGAACACGTACTACATCCGCATGGGTGGGTATGGTGGGTCCTCGGGAGCATTTACTCTGAACATCTCGTTCGCAGAGCCGCCGCCGCCGCCGACGGATGGGCCGGATGTTTACGTAGGTGATCTCAATGGCATCCAGTACTTCGCGACAAGCGGGAGCCTGCGTGCGTATTCGATCGGGACGACGTCGTGCAATCTGGGCAATGCGCCGGTGGCGTGGTATGCGAACGACAACCGGCACCCGGTGATTGCACAGAACCTGTATCGCATCAAGGACGGCAAGTTCATGCAGATCGGGCAGTCGTGGCTGAAGCACGGCTTTGCCTCGGTGAACGGGAACTACTGCGGCTCGTGCATCGATCCGCCGGACGGCGGGGCGCAGTTGGGGATCGCGTGCTCGGATCCGTACGGCACGGGCCTCAACGGGGACCAGGGTCTGCTTGGGCCGCGGAGCCACGTGAATGCGACGACGGGGCAGTATCCGTATCCGTTCACCAGTCCGGGCGCGGGGTACATCGTTCCGCCGGTTGCCGCGTCAGGGATTGGGCGTCGTCTGCAAGTGGCGATGGCCGACGTGGACCCGGCGCAGAACGTGGGCGCGCAGTACATCGGCGAGGCGCACTATGTCACTCGTGACGACGCGCAATGGGACAACGGACGGAACAACGTCTCCTATCGCCTTGTGAACATGGCCAGCGCGACGACGCCCGCGTTCGCCGGGCCGACGGTGCAGCAGCAGGTCGCGATGCGGGCCTGGGCGGCGGCGGACCCGAGCGTAACGATCGTCGAGGCGGACTATGACGCCGGCGCGGGGCTGATGGCCCGGTTCGTCGTCGGCTCGAAGGTCACCGACAACGGCGATGGGACGTGGACGTATGTGTACGCGGTGCACAACGTGAACTCGGACCGCTCGGCGGCGTCGTTCGTCGTGCCCAAGAGCGGGGCGACGATCAGCGCCACGGGGTTCCATGATGTCTTCAGCCACTCGGGCGAGCCGTATGACAATACCGATTGGGCGTTCTCCGAGTCGCCCAATGAGATCCGGTGGTCGTGCGGCGCGACATCGGACCAGAACGCCAACGCGAACGCGCTGCGGTGGGGGACGTGCTACACGTACTGGTTCACGGCGACCGAGGGACCGAGCAATGGCGATGCGTCCATCGTCTTCTTCAAGCCCGGGAATGGCGGGAACGCGTTGAACGTCAGCGTGCCGGTGCCCGGCGGGACTCCTGCGTGCGTCGCGGATGTCGATGATGGCAGCGGCACGGGCGCGAGCGACGGGGCCGTCACCATCGACGACCTGCTGTACTACATCTCGCTCTTCCAGGGCGGCGTGGCCGCGGCGGACGTTGACGACGGCACGGGGACGGGGACGACCGATGGTGCCGTCACCATCGACGACCTGCTCTACTTCATTGTGCGATTCCAGGGCGGGTGCTGATCCCGCGTTGAGTTGATGGAGTCCAACACCAAGGCCCGCGGTTCGATGCCGCGGGCCTTTTCTATTTGCAGAACGGTGGAGTTTGCTGTTCAGGCGATGGCTTTGCGCGTGCGTTCGGCGGCCAACTCTTCGACGAGGGCGTGGCCCAGCGTTTCGAAGTCGTCGATGCGGTTGTAGGCCTGGGCGCTGATGCGGATGACGCGCTGGTTGTCGGCACCGAGGCGCCAGACTGGGGCCTGAACCTTGTGGCGTTCGACGAGGCGATCCTGGAGCGGGTCGTCGTAGAGCGTGGGGCGATCGGCGAACTCCGGGTCGGGATCGGGGAGGGGGATCGTGGCCATGGATCCGATCATTGAGGTTGGGGCGGAGGACTCGACGCCGAGGATCCGGCATACGGCGTCGCGGCCACGGAGGATCATCTCGTGGTTGCGACGCATGAGTTCGTTGAGGCCGCCGGGGTAGAGGCTGGAGAGGGCGTCGATGGCGGCGGGGACGGCGAGGATGCCGGTGTAGTCGTCGGTGCCGACGTAATCGAAGTCGCGGAGGAAAAGGGCGCGATCCGGACGGACGCGATGGGCACGGCTGGAGAGGCTGAGCGGGCGGAACTGGCGCGGCGAGACCTGCTTGTCGGGGCGGACCCAGAGGAAGCCGGTGCCCTTGGGGGCGCTCATCCACTTGTGGAAACTGCCGACGTAGAAGGTTGGGTTCAGCCCGCGGATGTCCACGGGGATCTGGCCAGGGGTGTGGGCGCCATCGACGCAGACCTCAATGCCTTTGGCCATGAGGGCGGGGACGATCTTCTCGACGGGGAAGATGAGGCTGGTGGCGCTGGTGATGTGGGCGACGAAGGCGAGGCGCGTGTTGGGGGTGACGGCGTCGAGGAAGGCTTTGGTCACCTGATCCGAGTTGTGGATTGGGAAGGGGACCTTGGCCTTGACGACCTTGGCGCCGGTGGCGGCGGCGAAGCGTTCGAGTTCGTTGACGACCGACATGTACTCGTGGTCGCTGATGAGGATCTCGTCGCCGGGGCCGACGCCGCTGTTTCGGAGGATGGTGTTGAGAGCGACGGTGGCGTTGGGCATGGGGGCGAGGTCGGCGGCTCGGCAGTTGAGGAGCGTGCCGAGGCGTTCGCGGACGTCGTCCAAGAGTCGCTCGAGATCGACCTTGAAGAATCGGACGGGGTCGCGCTCCATGCGTTCGCGGAAGTTGGATTGGGCTTCGAGGACGGCGCGGGGCGTGGAGCCGTACGAGCCGTGGTTGAGGAAGGTGATCGTGGGATCGAGGGCCCAGAAGTCGGTGGCTCTGGTGGTGTGGCGGAGATCGTCGGACTGGTCGACCGCGACGCGCCGATAGGGCACGCCCTGGATCTCCATCCCTCGCCCGCCGATCCCACCGCGCTCTCTCACTCTGGCATCCGTGCTCATGGGACAAGAATATCGGCTTGCGCGTGGTCTGTCGCGTGAGCGTCGGGCGTGATATTTGAGTGTGGGGGGATGGACGCGAATGAAGGCCGAATGTCGGCGAGTATTCATGGAGCCCGGGCGTCAGCAGGGCATGTCGTCGGAGGCGATCTCGCAGTTGTCGTAGCGATCGGCGCACTCGGCGGAGACAGACTGGGCGAAGCGGTATGTGTTCATCTTCTGGATGGGCGGCGAGTAGATGTGGAGCGTGATGAGGTCCTTGCCCGGGGCCTGCATGTTGGAGACCTGGTGGATGTCGGGCTCATCGGCGGCGCAGACGTAGCCCGGCGGCATGCTGATCGCCTCCACGGGACAGACGAGTCCGGAAGGCGTTTTCTGGAAGCGGATCTCGGTGCCCGTGCCCTCAACGATGCGGAAGGCGCAACTGACGCCGCGATGGTCGTGGATGGGGGTGCAGTCGCCGCTGCGCCAGCAGAGGGCGAGGAGTTCGAACCACTGGGTCTCGCAGATGGTGTTGCGACGGTAGCCACGTGCGCCAAAGACGCAGGCGGGGGCGATGTCGTGGCGGGAGACGTTCAACTTGGAGAGCAGGTCGCTGAGGATCGCGAGGTCGGCGCGAGATTGGAGCGAGCCGAGATAGTCGATGACCTCGGCGAGTTTGGGGTAGTTCCGCGTGGCGTTGGGGCAGGATGTTTGGGCGGAGACCATGCGAGACTCCGGAGTGGACCTGGAGTAAAAGGCCGGGCGAGAACTACAGCATACCACATCTGTCAAGCCCGGCGCTTCGGGGGGATTCGTGGCGCAGCGGGGTGGAAAGAGTATCGGTGTGGGGTGAACTTGTAGAAGGAGTAGACACAAGCGGGACGCCTGTGCCACGAGATTGTGTAGGGTCTCAGATGCGGCGATTATCGGCGGAGTTCGGCCTTGAGGGCGTCGGCGAGGTAGCGGTATTGGTCGAGGGAGTTGTACACCTGGGCACTGATTCTCAGGCAGCGTGTGCCATTGGGCAGGCTCCAGACGGGGACCTGGATGTGGTGGCGGTCGACGAGGGCGTCCTGGAGCGGGTCGTGGTAGCGGGTGGGGGCGGGCGGAGTGTTGGCCGCGGCGGGGAGGGTGAGGGTGGAGATGCTGCCCAGCATGTCGTTGGGGACGGGAGGCTCGAGGCCCAGGGCCTTACAAAGGATGTCGCGGCCGGCGAGGCAGAGGTTGTGGTTCCGCTGGCGGATCTCGGGCCAGCCGCCGGGGACGAGGGAGGCCATGCACTCCACGGCGTCGGCGACGCTGGCGAAGGGTGTGGGGTCGCTGGTGCCCTGATAGTCGAACTCGGTGAGGAAGCGGTCTCGGCCTGGTTTGGGGCGTTCGGCGTTGTTGGAGAGGACGAGGGGACGGAGGGCGTCGCGCACGGCGTCGCAGGCCCAGAGGATGGCGGAGCCTTTGGGGGAGCAGATCCACTTGTGGGCGTTGCCGGTGTACCAGGTGGCGCCGAGGGTGGCAAGGTTGAGGTCGAGCATGCCGGGGGCGTGAGCGCCGTCGATGAGGACTCGGACGCCGCGCGTTTCGAGTTCGGGGGCGAGGCGTTCGACGGGGAGGCGTATGCCGCTGGCGGCGGTGACGTGGCTGATGAGCGCGAGGCGTGTGCGAGGGGTGACGGCGTCGAGGATGCGCTCGAGGATCTCATCGGCGTGGCGCACCGGGAAGGGGAGATCGACGGTGACGACGCGCGCACCGGCTTGTCTGGCGGCGCGGCGGAGATTGTTCAGGCAGGCGGGATACTCGTGCGCGGTGGCGAGGAGTTCATCGCCGGGCGCGATGAGTTTCTGGTCGACGACCGAGGCGAGGACTGTGGCGACGCCGGTGGTGGCATTGGGGACTGGGGCGACCTGGTCCCAGGGACAGCCGAGGAGTGGGGCGATGGCCTTGCGTGAGCGGTCGATTGCGGCCTCGAGTTTCTCGACGAAAAAGCGGACAGGCTCGCGCTCGAGATCGGTCTGGAGGTGGTGCTGGGCCTCGCGGACGCGGCGTGGTGTGGCACCGAAACTGCCATGGTTGAGGTAGACGGTGCTTTGGTCGAGGTCCCAGTGTGTGGCGAGTTCGCTGGGATTGGGCAACGGGGCGCTCATGCCAATACACTAGCCGCCCGTGGCCGAGTCTCCGTCATCCATTCCCCGAAGTGTGGTTGTCGCGATCTTTGTCGCGTTGGTGCTGGCGTCGCTGGTGCCGAGTGTGCCCGGGCAGGTGACGCTGACGGTGGGGATGGTGGTGGGGCTGCTGGGGCTGAACGCGTTTCCGAAGGAGTCGAGGAAGGTCTCGCGGTTCCTCATGCAGGCGTGCATCGTGGCGCTGGGGCTTCGGCTGAATCTTGCGGAACTCTTCGCGGCGGCGGCGGACGCGTTCGCACTGACGATTGGCTCGATCGTGACGACGCTGGTGGCGGGGCTGGTGCTGGGGCGTGTGCTCCGCGCGGGGCGCGAGAGCACGGTGCTGATCTCGTCGGGGACGGCGATCTGTGGGGCGACGGCGATCGCGGCGGTGGGGACATCAATCGCGGCGAGCGCTGGCGCGATGGCGGTGAGCACGGGGGCGATCTTCATCCTCAACGCGATCGGGTTGTACACGCTGCCTCATATCGCGCATGTGCTGGGACTTGACGCGTTGCAGTTTGGGACGTGGGCCGGGGTGGCGCTGCATGACATGGCGTCGGTGGCGGATGCGGCTCGGTCCTATGGGCACGATCCCGCGGGGAGTCCGGGGCTGGCGCTCGACACGGCGAACATCGTGAAACTCACGAGGGTGATCTGGATCCTGCCGCTCTCGCTCGCGGCGGGGAAGTGGTTCCATCGCGGGCATGACGAGGCGAGTGGTACGCCTCGGCCCAAGGCAGCGTTCCCTTGGTTCATCCTCTTCTTTGTGGCAGCGAGCGGCGTGCGGAGCCTGGTGGCGTCGAACGCGTGGCTCTCAGGGGAGACGCTGGGGGCGATGGACCGTTGGATCAAGTTCCTCTCGGGAGAGGGGTTCAAGGTGGCATTGTTTCTGATCGGGGCGGCGCTGACGTGGGCGACGCTCAAGGCCGTGGGCTGGCGCGCGCTGGTGCACGCGACGGTCCTGTGGATCCTCGTGGCGGTGGGATCACTGCTGGTCATCCGAGCGACGGTGTCGTTGCCGGGGTAAGAGATTGAGCGCGATTAGGCGTTCACGTCGATGCGGCGGCCGGCCTCGACGCCGACGGCGGCTTCGACGCGTTCGCCAGCATGGCGATAGATCGACATCGAGGATCGGGGCGAGTCTTCCTCGAAGGAGACTTTGCCCGGGACGACGCCCGCAACGAGGCGGGAGATTCGTGCCGCGGCCTGGGGGTCTTGGGCTTTCGTCGGGGCGGTGGCCGCCTGGACGTTTGATGTTTGGTTTGACGTTTGGCGAATGCCATAAGCCTGAGCGACGCGGATGGGGATGACCCCGCTCGCTTGCCGTACGTCCTGGATGGACCAGTTGTCTGCCATTCAACTCGGCTCCGTGGATGGTCTTGGTTGGATTCGTAGGGCGTGGTCGCTCAAAGAAGCTGGGGTAGTGGTATCGGACGAGGGACGAAGATTGCCCCAGTTCTCGTTCTCGAGCGCAGTCGATGCGCGAAAGTGAGCGGTCCGGATGCGGTTATTCGGCACGGAGATGTGGTTGGGCGTCTGAGAACAAAAAAAACTGCGCAAGAGTCGTCCATTTTCCTGGTTTTTTTGGGATTTTGGCGCACATTCCTCTTGGAGCATGGTATCGACTGACCCGGCAGGCGTTGTAAACGTCTGGTGTTATTGGGTTTGCGATAGGGTTGCGCTCCGAGTCGTTCGTTTGGGCAAAACTCTAGAGAGGGAGTGTGTGATGCTGTCAGTTCTTGGGAGGGGGACCCTTGTCGCGGGGGCAATCGCGATGTTTGGGATGATCGCCGGTCAGGCCTCGGCGGGGATCGCCGGGTACACGACGGTCAACGCGCCGACGAAGGTCGAGGAGTTGAGCCACCAGCAGATCTTTGCGATGCTGTATGGCGACACCTTCACGCAGAACCAGGTGAACTTTGTGAACGGGGCGGGGATCACCGCGACCCGTGTGTATGACTTCGGGGCTTCGGAGCCTCTGGACCTCGCGAGCGGCGATCCGCTGCAGAACACGGACCAGCGGTTCAGTTCTTCGGGGCCGATCACGCTGACGGCTCGCGCCCGGTACGCGACGGACATCGCGACCTTCGGATGGCGTGACGACACGGGCGATGGCTCGTTCCAGTCGATCCTTGACACCCGGGACATCGGGGCGGACACGACGGTCACGCTGTCGTCGAACTTCCGGTTCGCTCTGAACAACCACCGGTTGACACAGAACCAGTTCACCAGCCGTATGGCGGACAACCTGGACGCGACCGAGACCGGGCGCGACCAGATGGTGATGTACAAAGTCTTCAACCCGCAGAGCCCCAATGCGTCGACGTGGCTCCTTTTCTGGGAGGACCGGATCGCGGGTCAGGACTTCTCGGATTACGACTTCAACGACTCGGTCGTGGAGTTGAGCGTGGTGCCGACGCCCGGATCGCTGGCGCTGCTCGCGACGGGTTCGCTGCTGGCGCTGCGTCGTCGTCGCCGCTGATTGGTTGGGTGATCTCGATACATTGCACACTGGCCGGCGCTCCGTGATCGGGGCGCCGGCTTCATTTTTGGTGGGCGGGCGATGGATCGTGGGCCTTGGTGTACACTCTTCCGCCCATGCCCGGACGAGTGCGCATCACCGAGGTCGCCCCGCGCGACGGACTCCAGAGCGAGCCCGGCGTGATCAGCACGACGCAGAAGTTCCGCCTGGTGCAGTTACTCTCGACAACGGGCGTGGACGAGATCGAGGTGTCGAGTTTCGTCAGTCCGAAGTGGGTGCCGCAGTTGGGCGACGCGGACAAGGTGTTTGCGCTGGCCGCGTCGTTGCGGGCGGATCTTGGGGCGTCGCCGATATTTTCGGCGCTGGTGCCGAACGAGAAGGGGATGCGGGCGGCGCTCGATGCGAATGAGTCGGCGGGGATCCGTGTGGTGGACAAGGTCGCGGTGTTCACGGCGGCGAGCGAGGCGTTCTCGCTGAAGAACACCAACGCGTCGATCGAGGAGTCGATCCAGCGGTTTGTGCCGGTGGTGGATCTGGCGCAGAAGCACTCGATCGCGCTGCGGGCGTACATCTCGTGTGCGGTGGCGTGCCCGTTTGACGGGCCGACGGATCCGGCGCGGGTGGCGGAGATCGCGGTGCAGCTCTGTCGGATGGGGTTCACGGAGATCGATCTGGGGGACACGATCGGCGTGGGGACGCCCGAGACGGTGGGTCGGGTGATCGAGGTGGTGCAAGCGGCACTGGCGGATCACTCGTTGAGGCCGCTCGTGACGCTGCACCTGCACGACACGTTCGGTCGGGCGGCGGAGTGTGTGGTTCGGGCGCTCGAGTTGGGAATCCGATCGTTTGATTCGTCGGCGGGCGGGCTGGGCGGGTGTCCGTACGCGAGCACGAAGGAGCGGCGGGCGCCGGGGAACATCGCGACCGAGACGCTCATCAAAGCGGTGCACGGCGCGGGGTACAAGACTGGCGTGAATACGGATCGGCTGGCGGAGGCGGCGGCGTTTGCGCGGTCGATCGTGGCGGTGACGAGGCGTTCGCCCGAGAGCGATGACGCGACAGGCGGGGCGGAGTAACGCCGTGGGATCGCTTGTGACGCTCCAGTTTGAGGGGCCGGTGGCGGTGGTGTCATTGGCTCGTCCAGAGAAGCGGAACGCGATGACGCCGGGGATGCTGGACGAGTTTCTTGCCGCGTTGCGATCGGTGCGCGGGTCGTCGGCGCGGGCGGTGGTTGTGCGTGGCGAGGGGAAGGTCTTCTGCGGCGGGTTTGATCTGGTGTTGTGCCACGCCGAGCCCGGGACGCTGGCGCGACTGCTCACCGGACTTTCGGCGTGCGTCGGCGAGTTGAGATCGCTGGATGTGCCCGTGGTGATGGCGTGCCATGGGGCGGCGATCGCGGGCGGGTGTGCGCTGCTTGGTGGCGCGGATGTGGTGGTTGCGGATCGCGGGGCGAGGGTTGGGTATCCGGTGGTGCCTCTGGGGATCTCGCCGGCGGTGTCGGCGGCGTATCTGCGATCGGTGGCGAGCGACGGGGCGACGCGGGGTTGGCAACTCGATCCGGTGTTGCACACGGGTGAGGAGGCGTACGCGATCGGGCTGGTGCATGAGATCGTGGAGTTGCCGGACGAGGTGTTGGATCGAGCCCGTGCTGTCGCCACGATGTTGGCGGGGAAGCCTGCGTGGGCGATTTCGGCGACGAAGGCGT
Source organism: Phycisphaerales bacterium (assembly GCA_016699835.1). Lineage (NCBI taxonomy): Bacteria > Pseudomonadati > Planctomycetota > Phycisphaerae > Phycisphaerales > Phycisphaerales bacterium. The sequence continues at coordinate 497,598 of CP064987.1, read as the reverse complement.
GGCTGAATCGATTGACGGGGCCGACGGAACGCGAGGCACGTGCGTCGCTCGACGCGTCGTTGGAGTTGGCGGACAATCCGGAGCAGCGGGAGGCGCTGGGCACGCTCGCGAGCACGGTGTGGAGGAAAACGCCATGAACGAAAAGACGAATCACTCGTTGACAGGGCTCACGTCGGCGAGCGGGGTCTCGACGCTCACGCTGAACCGCGAGGCGGCGCGGAACGCGCTCTCGATCGACTTGCTCGAATCGCTGCACGCACGTGTGGACTCACTCGAGCGTTCCAAGGACAAGGTCGTCGTGATCACGGGGGCCGGGAAGGCGTTCTGCGCGGGGATGGATCTCAAGGCGGTGCTCTCGGACACTGCGGCGGCGCATCGATTGCTTTCGCTGCTGGGCGAGTTGTGCATCAAGATCCGGGCGTTGCCCCAGGTGACGCTGGCGTGTGTGAATGGCGCGGCGATCGGTGGCGGGTGCGGTCTGGCGTGCGTGTGCGATCTTGCGATCACGCACGCGGATAGCAAGTTGGGGTTCCCGGAGGTTGATCTTGGTGTGTGCCCCGCGGTGGTGGCGCCGTGGCTGGTGCGGAAGATCGGGCCGGGGAGGGCGCGGAAGGTGCTGCTCTCGGGCGGGCTGATGTCTGGGGCCGAGGCACACGCGATCGGGATGGTGGACGCGGTGGCAGCGTCGCGTGAGGCGCTTGCGGGCGAGGCGTCGAGAATGGCGGAGCGGATCGCGACAGGTGGGGCGATGGCGCTCCAGGCGACCAAGTCGCTGCTCAACACGCTGGATGACTCGCTGGATCACGACCTCGCGCGAGAGGGGGCGGCGTTGTCGGCGAGGGTGCTGGCGACGCCCGAGGCGCAGGCGATGCTCAGGGCGAAGATGTCGTCGTGACGCGATTCAATCTTGGCGAAGTCGGCGGGCGAGTCGCGAGGCGAGTTCGCGCACGCTCTGCGGCTCTGCGGCGCGCCAGGCGACGTCGTCGAAGGCGCCGAGCAGCGAGCGATCGCCGGTGCTTTGGATGTGGTTCGAGAGGGCGATGAGCGCGTTGCGTTTCATCATGGCGAGCGTGAGGCGCTTCAGGGCCGAGGTCTGGAAGGCGTTTCGGCGGTCGCGTTCGGTCCAGCGGAGGACTTCGAGGAGATCGAATCCATCGCGGCGAGGCGAGTACTCGGGTTGGATATGGAAGTCTCGTTCTCGTGCGGCGTGCTTCGAGTTGTGCGGGCAGACGTCCTGGCAGATGTCGCACCCGGCGAGCCATGAGCCGATGGGGCGTTCGAACTCCTCGGCGATCGGTGATTCGTGCTCGATGGTGAGGTAACTGATGCAGCGACGGGCGTCGACCGTGTAGGGCGTGATGGCCTTGGTGGGGCAGGCGTCGATGCAGCGTGTGCACGAGCCGCAGTGGTCCTCGAATGGATGTTGGTCGCGGGGCTTGGGGAGTTCGAGCGAGGTGCCGATGCCGCCGAGGAGGAGGTAACTGCCGAGGTTGGGGTTGATGAGGAGGGTGTGCTTGCCGATCCAGCCGAGGCCGAGGACGGCGGCGACCTCGCGTTCGTGGATGGGTGCGGTGTCGGCGTAGGAGCGGAAGGTGTGCCCGGGAAAGTGGGGGCGGAGGGTGTCGGCGAGCATGCGGAGACGGCGCTTGATGGTGTGGTGGTAGTCGCTGCCTTGGGCGTAGCGGGCGATGACCCCGCGTGGGCGTTGTGGCTTGGAGTCGTGTGATGGCGAAGAGGCGGGTTGTTCGTTCGGCGCGTGGTGGGCGTACGCGTCGGCGACCATGATCATGGACTTGGTGCCCTCGAGCACGCGGGAGGGATCGAGACGGACGACGAGATCGTCCAACATGAACCGCATCTCACCATGCTTGCCGGCGGTGAGCCATTCGCGGAGATCATCGGCGTGGGGGATGGGTGTGGCGGGGCCCACGCCCACGGCGGCGAAGCCGAGTCGATGGCAGAGTTCGAGAACAAAGTGCGAGAGCGCTTCGCCGCCGGGTGGTGGGGGCGTTGTGAGTTCGAGTGTCTTGGGCTTGGGCAGGCGCCGCGCGGGCTTCATGCCCTTTGGCCTCGGCCGTCGTCGGTGACGTCGCCTCGGATCGTATCGACGGCGTGGGGGAGGAGTTCGGCGATGGCGTCGAACTGTTCGGTGCATCCTTTGACCGAGCCGGGGAGGGTGAGGATGAGCGTGGAGTTGCACGCGCCGGCGACGCCTCGGGACATGTAGGCTCGGATGGTCTTGGCGCTGCTTCGGGAACGGGCGAGTTCCATGAGGCCGCTGTGGGGGCGCTGGATGACGCGCATGGCGGCCTCGGGCGTGACATCGCGTGGGGCGAGGCCTGTGCCGCCGGTGGTGAGGATGAGGTCGATGCCGGCGTCGAGGGTGGACCAGGCTCGGAGGCGGAACTCGATGAGGTCGGCCTCGTCGGGGACGCAGGCCGTCTCGACGCGATCGGCGCCCAGGACCTCGCGGCATCGTTCGACGAGCGCCGGCCCGGAGAGATCGACGGCCTCGCCTCGCGAGCAGCGATCGCTGATGGTCAGGACCGCGGCCTGGATCGGGCGATGGAGAGCAGCGGCGGCGGGGAGCGGGGGCATGGTTACGCGTTCCTCACTTCGTGCGGTGTGGTGGGAGTGGTTGATGGGGCGACATACTCGCCGCTGCGCCCACCTTTCTTTGAGGTGATGCGCACGCCCTCGATGATCATCGCCTTGTCGATGGCCTTGCCCATGTCGATGGCGGTGAGAGCGGCGACGGTGACGGCGGTGAGGGCTTCCATCTCGACGCCGGTGCGGGCGGTGGTTCGCGCGGTGGCGCGGATCCAGAGGCGATCGGTGAGCATGTCGATGCAAACGTCGATGTGGTCGAGGGGGAGGGTGTGGCAGAGGGGGATGAGTTCGTCGGTGCGCTTGGCGGCCATGATGCCGGCGAGACGGGCAGTGTCGATGAGGCTGCCCTTCTTCAGGGTGTTCTCGCGGATGGCGCGGAGGAGCGGCTCGGAGCAGCGGACGAAGGCCTCGGCGGTGGCCTCGCGCGCGGTGATGGGTTTTTCGGCGACGTCGACCATGCGGGTCTGGCCGTTCGCGTCGAGGTGCGAGAGTGGCGTGTGTGGTGAGGCTGTGCGTGGTGCGGGGTCGGGCATGGATGAGTCTACGTGGGCGTGTGGTGAACAGTGCATGACAGACGTCTCAGGGGAAACTCGGCTCAGGTCCAGGGATAGAACGGCCAAGGCCCCGCGGCCGACGGTGTCTGCATGGGGATCTCGATGAAGCCGTCGGAGCGGGCTATCGAGACGATGTCGCCCGAGCCTTGGGTGGGGATGAGTTCGGCGTGGCCTGCGGATGTGAAGCGCACGGGGCGATGCCACACGAGGTGGAGGGATTTGTGGTCGGGGTTGTCGAGAGAGACCGCGGCTGGTGCGGGCATGCGTGTGATGCCGGCGCGGTGCGCGAGGGCAGGGAGGACGATTCTTCGTGAGGTAACAGCGACGGAGACGGGGTTGCCCGGGAGGGCGAAGATCGGCACGCCGGTCGAGGTGACGGCGCCGAGCATGGGCTTGCCGGGGCGTTGGGAGATGCGATGGAAGAGCGTGGTCGCGTTGATCTCGCGGATGGCTGCGGGGACGTGGTCGCTCTCGCCCATGGAGACGCCGCCGGTCACGATGATGGCGTCGGCGGACTCGAGTGCGTTCTCCAGCCCGGCACGGACGGCCGTGAGCGTGTCGGCGACGCGGCACACGCCGACCCACTCGATCCAGGGCAGCGTCGAGAACATGGCCGTGAGTGTGGCGCTATTGGAATCGCGGATTGTCCATGGCTCGATCGTGCCGTCGTGGGTCGCGAGTTCGTCGCCTGTGATGACGACAGCGACACGGACTCTTTCGTGGATGTCGATGGTGTTTGCGCCGAAGGCCGCGGCGGCGGCGATGTTGGCGGGCATGAGGGGCTCGCCGGGGGTCAGGATCTTGTCGCCAGTCTTCGCGTTCTCGCCGCGATGGCGGACGAACGAGTCGCGCACGAGGGGTGGTGCGTCGGGGCGAAGGCGGAAGACGTGATCGCTCTCGATCGCGTTCTCTTTGGGGACGACCGTGTCGGCGCCTTCGGGCATGGGCGCGCCGGTGACGATGCGGGCGACGCTGCCTTTGGGCAAGATCTCGCACGGCCGGCCGATGTGGCAAGTGACGGCAATCGGGAGTGATACATCCTGGCCCGACAGTTCCGCGGCACGGACGGCGAAGCCATCCATGGACGAGACAGTGAGCGGCGGGCTGTCGCGGTCAGCGAGGATGGGTCGGGCGAGTACCCGGCCAGCGGCGGCACCGAGAGGGCTCTGCGAGACACCAACCGGACGAGTCGCTCCTTGGAAGGCTGCGATGGCCTCGTTGGGGTGGTCGAGTTGTGGCGGGTTCGGGATCGTGTCGGGCATCGGGGCATTGTTGGGCCGCCGGGAATGAATGGCCTGCCAAGTCGGCAGGCTGAGGACCCCCAGAGCCTTCCTGGCACATGGAAACGGGCGAATTCCGATCGAATGTGCGAGTTTGTTTGAGGTTCGGAGTTTGGTGAGTTGGCACATTGGTTGCCTAGTGCTTCATTATGGTTGTGGTGCGCCCGCGATGGCGATCGGCACCGGGCCTGAACAACACACGAACGACTGAAGAACACACGGTCATCACAGAGGAGTATGTGCATATGCCCGCCAAGGAACTCGTCTTTGACATCGAGGCTCGTCAGGCCCTGCTCGCCGGCGTGGAGAAACTCGCCAAGGCCGTGAAGGCCACGCTCGGGCCGCGCGGACGGAACGCGGTGCTCGACAAGTCGTGGGGCGGCCCGACGGTGACGAAGGACGGGGTCTCGGTCGCCGAGGAGATCGAGCTGGCGAACAAGGCCGAGAACATGGGCGCGAAACTTGTGAAGGAAGCGGCGAGCAAGACGAGCGACGAGGCCGGCGACGGCACGACGACGGCGACGGTCCTGGCCGAGGCGCTCTTCCGCGAGGGTCTTCGTCACATCGCCGCGGGCGTTGATGCGAACGCGCTGGTTCGTGGGATGAAGAGCGCGGTCGAGGTGGCGGCAAAGTCGATCGACGACATGGCAACGCCGATCAAGGGCAAGGCGGACATCCAGAACGTCGCGACGATCTCGGCGAACAACGACCCGGAGATCGGGAAGATCATGGCCGACGCGTTCGAGAAGGTCGGCAAGGACGGCGTGATCACGGTCGAGGAGGGCAAGGGCCTCGACACGCAGATCGAGGTCGTCGAGGGCATGCAGTTCGACCGCGGGTTCCTGTCGGCGAACTTCGTGACCGATCCGGACGCGATGCGGGTGGAGCTCGAAAAATGCCTCGTGCTCATCCACGAGGACAAGATCGAGAGCGTGCAGAAACTGATCCCGATCCTCGAGCAAGTGATGAAGGCGAAGAAGCCGCTGCTCATCATCGCCGAGGACGTGACGGGCGAGGCGCTCTCGACGCTGGTGATCAACAAGTTGCGTGGCACGCTGAACGTCGCCGCGGTCAAGGCGCCGGGGTATGGCGATCGTCGCAAGGCGATGCTCGAGGACCTCGCGATCCTGACAGGCGCGACGGCGGTCATGAAGGACCTGGGCTTCGAACTCGACAAGGTCGAGATCAAGCACCTGGGCCTGGCGAAGAAGATCGAGATCGACGCGGACAACACGACCGTGATCGAGGGCGCGGGCGAGACCAAGGCCATCCAGGCGCGTATCGCCCAGATCCGCAGCGAGATCGAGCGGACCACCAGCGACTATGACCGCGAGAAACTCCAGGAGCGTCTGGCGAAACTCGCGGGCGGCGTGGCGCAGGTGAAGGTCGGCGCGGCGTCTGAGGCCGAACTCAAGGAGAAGAAGGCCCGCATCGAGGACGCGCTCCACGCGACGCGTGCCGCGGTGGCCGAGGGCATCGTTCCCGGCGGCGGGGTCTCGTTCATCCAGGCGCGCAAGGCGATCGCCGAGATGAAGGAGTACAAGAAGGTCTTCGGGAAGGCGAGCGACGACCACGACGACAAGACCGCCGAGGATGTCGGTCGTTTCGCGTTCGACTTTGCCGCGGGCGTTCGCACGGTGTACACCGCGATGGCCGTTCCGCTCCAGACGCTCGCCGATAACGCGGGCGCAAAGGGAACGGTCGTCGTGCAGAAGGTCTCCGACGGCGGGACCGCGAAGTCGAAGAGCAACTTCGGCTTCAACGCGTTGACGCTGGAGTATGGCAATCTGCTGGAGCAGGGTGTGATCACGCCGGCGAAGGTCGATCGCTCGGCGCTGCAGAACGCGGCGAGCGTGGCGAGCATTCTTCTGGCGGCGGACTGCATCGTGACGAGCAAGCCCGAGCCCAAGGAGGCCTCGCCCGCTGGTGGCGGCATGGGCGGCGGGATGGGTGGCATGGGCGGCATGCCGGGCATGGGTGGAATGGGCGGCATGGGAGGGATGGGGTTCTAATCGGAACCCGATCGTTTCCAAGGCGGTCCTGCCATGTCGCAGACCTTGGCGTCGAGCAATGAATGCAGCAGTTTCTCGACATCTTCCGCGATCTCCCCGGGTTTCTCGACGGGTTCATCGCCAGCCACGGACCTTGGGTCTATGGCCTGCTCTTCGCGATCATCTTCGCGGAGACGGGACTTGTCGTTGCACCGTTTCTCCCGGGCGACTCGCTGCTCTTCACGGTCGGGGCCTTGTGTGCTCGTGGTTCGATGACGCTGTGGATCGCGAGCGTCCTTCTGGTTGTGGCCGCGATTCTTGGCGACGCGGTCAACTATCACCTCGGCAAATGGATTGGGCCACGCGTCTTTCGCAACGAACTCACAGACACGTTCTGGAAGCGTGCGCTCAACCGCAAGCACCTGGATCGCGCCCACGAGTTCTACGAGAAGTATGGCGGCAAGGCCGTCATTCTCGGTCGATTCATTCCGATCGTTCGAACGTTTGTCCCCTTCGTCGCCGGGGCGGGTGCGATGAACTACTCGAAGTTTGTGCTGTACAACATCTCGGGTGCAGTCCTCTGGATCGGCGTGTGCATCGGGGCGGGCTACCTGTTTGGCAACATTCCATGGGTGAACGCGAACTTCGAGGCGGTCATCATCGGCATCATCGTCGTATCGCTGATTCCCGTAGCCGTCGAGTGGGTGCTCGCTCGTCGGCGTGATCGAGCTACGGGGTCCACGCCATGAGCCCCACTCCATAGACGTCAACTGGAGCGCCACAAACGGTTTCCAGGAAACACAGTATCGAATCCTTGTTGATCACTTGTCAGGAGACTCTCACCAATGGCCGTCAAACCACTCGAAGATCGCGTTCTCGTCAAGCCCATCGAAGCCGAGTCCAAGACCGCGTCGGGGATCTATCTCCCCGAGGCGTCGAAGGAGAAGCCCGTGCGCGGCGAGGTCGTCTCGACCGGTCCGGGCAAGCGCCTGGAGAACGGCAAGCGCGCCGAGATGAGCGTCAAGAAGGGCGACACGGTCGTCTATGGCAAGTACGCCGGGACCGAGGTTGAGATCAAAGGGACGAAACACCTGATCCTTCGCGAGAGCGAACTTCTCGGCGTCATCGAAGGCTGAATCACTCACAAACGGCACACGCGGTCCATCGCACAGCATTCATCACGAGGTACGAAATGTCCACGAAGCAAATTATGTTCCACGACGCCGCTCTCCTTGAACTGAAGAAGGGTGTTGATCGTCTTGCCGATGCCGTCAAGTGCACCATGGGCCCGAGCGGGCGCCATGTCGTCATCGAGAAGTCGTATGGCGGCCCGTCGGTCACCAAGGATGGCGTCTCGGTTGCGAAGGAGGTCACGCTCCCCGAGCCATTCCAAAGCATGGGCGCAAAGATGGTCCACGAGGTCGCGAAGAAGACCGCCGACAAGGCCGGCGACGGCACGACCGCCGCGACGGTGCTCGCCCAGGCGATCTTCGGCGAGGGCCTGCGCCATGTTGCCGCCGGCGCCAACCCGGTGCTCCTGCACCGCGGGATCAACGCCGCTGCCACCATCGCCGCGGAGGCGATCGACCAGATGGCCGTGAAGTGCAAGGGCAAGGACGATTACAAGAAGGTCGCCACTGTCTCGGCGAACCACGACGCGAATGTCGGCGAACTCATCGCCGAGGCGATCAGCAAGGTGGGGCCCGAGGGTGTCGTCGAGATCGAAGAGGGCAAGACCGCGACGACGACGCTGGAGTACGTCGAGGGCATGCAGTTCGACAAGGGCTACCTCTCGCCCTACTTCATGACCAATCCGAAGACCGCCGAGTGCGTGCTCGAGGATTGCTACATCCTGATCTATGAGAAGAAGATCAGCAATCTTCCCGATCTCCTGCCGCTGCTCAACAAGATCGCGATGTCGAGCAAGCCGATCCTCCTGATCGCCGAGGAGATCGAGAACGAGGCGCTCGCGACCCTCGTCGTGAATCGTCTCCGCGGCACGCTCCGCATCTGCGCCGTCAAGGCGCCGGGCTTTGGCGATCGTCGCAAGGCCATGCTCGGCGACATCGCCGTGCTCACCGGCGGCACGTTCATCAGCGAGGACCTCGGCCGCTCGCTCGAGAGCATCGAACTCTCCGAACTCGGCCGCGCCAAGAAGATCGTTGTCACCAAGGACGACACGACCATCATCGAGGGCGCCGGCAAGAAGGCCGACATCAAGGCCCGTGCCGAGCAGATCAAGGCCCAGCACGACAAGTCCACCAGCGATTACGACCGCGAGAAACTCCAGGAGCGTCTCGCGAAGTTGACGAGCGGCGTGGCGATGATCTCCGTCGGCGGCGCCACCGAGACCGTCATGAAGGCCAACAAGGACCTCGTCGACGACGCGGTGAAGTCCACCCGAGCGGCGGCCAAGGAGGGCTATGTCGCCGGTGGCGGCGTGGCGCTCCTCCGTACGCAGGAAGCCATCCGTGCCGCGGCGAAGAAGGGTCGTTTGAGCGATGACGAGAAGATCGGCTATGAGATCGTCGCGATGGCGGTGGAGTCACCGTGCCGCCAGATCGCCGACAATGCCGGGCACGATGGCGACGTCGTCGTTGAGCGTGTGAAGGAGTCCAAGGGTGCCGTCGGTTACAACGCGGCGACCAACGAGTATGTGGATCTCGTGATGGCGGGGATCATTGATGCGGCCCTGGTCGCGAAGACCGCGCTCATCAACGCCGCCAGCGTCGCGGGCCTCATGCTCACGACCGATGTGCTGGTGACCGAACTCAAGGAGGACTCGAAGGCGGCGACCGGCGCGACGGCATAGGACTCTCCAAGTCGATTGCACATGCTTGACATAGGAGATTGAACGATGTCAGTGTCACAGTGCGTTGTTTGTCATCGGGATCGAATCCCGACGACAGATGCGGTTGCAGATCGCTCGCGAATGCATGGCTTTGATCTACAGATAGATCACGCAAATCTCCTTGAACATACAGGATTTCTTCCTTCAACACTCGGTGGGAAATCTGCCGGCTTCGAGTGGTACATTGACGATACGAGCGTTTGCAAAGATATCGGAATCGATCCTGAAGGGCGTGACTGTGTATGCACGCTGGTCACGCACTCTGATGAGACAGAATGCCAATCAGCCATGATCGTTGCTGGAGTGCTCCTCGAATTGACACGTGGCGTCTACTTTGATGACAGTGCCAGTTCGCATAGTGATCCATTTCGCCTGCTTTCTGAAGCACGCGAATGGATCCAAAGGACGCAATAGTCGAAATGCCCACCACACGCGACTATTACGAGATCCTCTCCGTCGAGCGCACGGCCGACGGCGAGGAGATCAAGCGCGCGTACCGGCGCATGGCGATGAAGTACCACCCGGACCGCAACCCGGGCGATGCCGAGGCCGAGAAGAACTTCAAGGATTCCGCCGAGGCGTATGAGGTCCTCTCCGACGAGGAGAAGCGGAAGATCTATGACCAGTACGGGCACGAGGGGCTGAAGGGGCGCGGCGGGCCCGCGACACACGACTTCTCACGCATGAACGTGTCGGACATCTTCGACATGTTCAACGACATCTTCGCCGGTGGTGGCTTCGCGGGCGGCGGTGGGGGGGGGCGGCAGGGTCGGCGCGGGCCGGCGCGTGGCTATGACCTGGAGACCGAGGTCTCCATCGAACTCAAGGACGTGCTCAGCGGGGCCGAGCGCGATGTCGAGTTCACGCGGCTTGATGTCTGCGAGTCGTGCACGGGCTCGGGCGCGAAGCCCGGTTCCGAGCCGATCAAGTGCCCGACGTGCGGCGGGCAGGGTCGCGTGACGCAGGCCGGGCTCGGCGGGATGTTCCGCATGGTGACGACGTGTCCCGCGTGCGCGGGGCGTGGGAAGGTCATCAAGGATTTCTGTGATTCCTGCCGCGGCAAGGGGCGCACGCCGAAGAAGCGATCGCTGAGCGTGAAGATCCCCGCGGGGATCCACTCGGGTCAGGCGATCCGCGTGCCGAGTGAGGGCGAGCCGCCGCCGCCGGAGGTCTCGCCGGATGGCTCTGGCGTGCGTGGCGATCTCCACGTCCTCGTCCGTGTCGAAGAGCACGATCTGTACCACCGCGATGGCGACAACCTGATCCTCGAGATGCCCATCAGTTTCACGCAGGCCGCCCTGGGGGCCAAACTCGATGCGCCGGGGATCGATGGTCCCGCCGCCATCGAGATCCCGCATGGCACCCAGTTCGGCAAGGTCTTCACGGCCCCTGGGAAGGGCCTGCCGAACCTTCGGACGGGCAAGCGGGGCGACCTGCTGGTGGCTGTCAAGATCGAGACGCCTCAGAAACTCTCCTCGCAGCAGGAAAAACTCCTCCGCGAGTTTGCCCAGACGGAGGACGCGAAAGTGAACCCCGAGAGTTCCGGCTTCTGGAAGTCGGTCAAAGATCTGTTATCCTGAAGTAGTCTTATAGCCGACATGATGCCCCACGAACACACACCACGACCCGATGAAGACCCGGCCTCGTCCCGTCGTCCATACAACGACGAGGACCAGCCCATCTTCAATCTCGACGATGCATCCGATGATCTCGGCCAGGACATGGGTCACGCCGATTCCGGCGCGTCGGCGCACGACGAGATCGAACGGCTGAAGACCGAACTCGAGGACGCCCGGTCGAAGTACCTTCGCTCCATGGCGGACTTCCAGAACTTCCAGCGCCGTGCCAACCAGAACGAGCAGGTCGCGCTGCAGTCGGGGATCGCTTCGACGGTCACTAAGATCGTCGGCGTGCTCGACCACTTCGACATGGCGCTCAACCAGGACCCGGGCAAGGCCTCGGCGGAGCAGATCATGGACGGCGTCCGCGTCATCCGCGAGGAACTCATCAAGGCGATCGGGCAGACCGGCGTGCGACTCATCAATCCCCAGCCCAACGACGAGTTCAGCCCGGGCATCCACGAGGCGATCATGCAGCAACGAGCCGACGGCGTCGAGTCGGGGCACGTCGTCGCGACCTATCGCGCGGGGTACGCGCTGGGTGATCGCATCATCCGCGCGGCGCAGGTCGCCGTCGCTCCCTAACACGACTGAATCGCCATGCCCACCTACGACTATCGCTGCACCGCGTGCAAGCACGAGTTCGAGCAGTTCCAATCCATGAAGGACAAGCCGCTCCGGAAGTGCCCGAAGTGCGGGAAGAACGCGCTCGATCGCCTCATCGGCACGGGGGCGGCGATCGTCTTCAAAGGCTCGGGGTTCTATCAGACCGATTACCGCAGCGAGAACTACAAGAAGGCCGCCGAGAGCGACAAGCCGGCGAACGATTCGGGCGCGACCAAGACGGAGTCGGCCTCCACGGACTCGAAGGCGGCGACTCCTGCCGCCGATCCAAAGCCATCAAAGGCCGAGTCTGCTGAGAAGTCTGGAAAGAAGTCGAAAGCATCGAAGCCCAAGGCCGACTAGGCTCCTCGTGCGTGCCCAACGAGAGTGCCATCGATCGAGAAGCACCGTCCAAGGTGGCACCGCTCTCCAGAGCGGTGTCCGAGAGCCAGCAAGCCCGGATCTTCGCGCCGCCCACATGCACACCCTCGCCCATGGCATCGATCTTGTTCCGGTGGCCCGCCTCGCGCGGTCCATCGATCAGCATGGCGATCGATTCCTCGAGCGGGTCTTCACCTCGGGCGAGCGCGACTATGCCCATGCGAACAAGAGGCGGGATGAGCACCTGGCCGCGCGGTTCGCGGCGAAGGAGGCGGTGTTCAAGGCGTTGGGCACCGGGTGGAGCGGCGGGATCGCGTGGACGGATGTCGAGGTGACCCGTGATGAATCCGGCCGTCCGGCGATCGTGCTCACGGGCAAAGCCGCGACGATCGCCGCGTCGCTGGGCATCAAGTCATGGCTGGTCAGCCTCAGCCACACCGAGGACCACGCGATCGCGTCGGTCATTGGGCTGGGGTGATGGAACTGGCCAACCGCGGCATGAACGACGTGCCCGCGCGGGTGAGACGAAGTCGAACACTCACGTCCGGGCCGCGTGTCGGCGTGCGTTTATGAGGCCTTGCCGACGACTTTGTCGCTCGAGTCGTCGTGCTTCAGATCTTTCTGGGCGTTTGCGTCGATCGCCGCCTGCTTCGCCGTCCAATATGGCTTGAAGTCTCGGTCGTACCAGTTGGCCCAGGCGGCGGCATCACGGCCTAGGTAATCCGTCGGCTGTCCCCAGGCGCTGGACGCGAGGCGGTTGAGCGGCGTGATGAGATCGACCTTGACGGTCTTCACCTGGGCGTCGTGGATGCGGAGGAGCACGCCCTCGTTCACGACGCCGAGTGTCGGATCGAAGCCGACAGCACCCTCGGCGACGACGGGCTGGAGGTCGGCGACGAACGCGACCTGCTTCGCAATGGCGATGTAGGCGAGATCGCCTTTGGGTTGTGTCGCGCCACCACCACCGGCGCCACCGAGGGCCCCGATGCCCGCCTGGGCGCTGATGAGCAGAGGAATCGCGTCGATGATGTCGAGGACGCCGGCCATTTCGGCGGCACGCTGCATCGCCCAGTCACGCTTCGACTGGAGGGCGACCTCGACGACTCTGGTCGCGGCGTCGGGCGCATGCTTGAGTTCGGTGCGGCGTGATTGCAAACGCTCGAAGGCGGCCGAGCGTGTGGCGTCGCCCTTGGCAAAGATGCCAAGCCACGCGAGCGTGGTGTCGCCGGCGTCGTCGCGACGCTTGGCGAACATGTCGAGTACTGCGGTTCGGACCGTAACGCCGACCTCGCCCGGTTCATCGAGGAAGAGGTCGCAGAGGATGGGGTAGTTCTCGACTGCGTTGAGTTCGCGGAGTTTCGCGAGGCCCTCGCTCACGAGCCGTTCGTTTGAGCCGTGGCGGAAGTACTCGAATCGGAGTTTCTTGAGTTCTTTCTCGAGGCGGGCGCGAGCGGCGTTGGCTTCCAATGTCTCCGGAGAGGCCGTTGGCGCGACGATCGACTCGCCCTCACTCCCGGGAGGACATGTTGCATGCGCGACGCCCGCCAAACCAGCGACCAGGGCCACGAGGGCACAGGCGTGAAGCACGGGGAACGTACACTGACGCGAGTTCGTCTTCATGACTCGAATCTCCTCATGCCCACACGATCGCCACGACCTGTGACGTGACTCTCCTATGACTCCAAAGGTCCGACGCGTGCCGGCCGCCCGGGTTTCCAGGATTCTTGCTGGCCGTTACACGAGGCGTGGCCACGAAGTCGGGCCGAGGCCAAGTTCCCTAGGGCGTTGCCGAGGCTACGACGACACGGGCCCCGCCGCCGATGGTGCGTTTCAGCGAATCGGCTTCGGCCTTGGTGGCGAACTGACCCAAACGAACGGCATACAGCGTCTTGCCTTCGGCGTTAAGGATCGGGACGACCCGGGCCGGGGCGTATCGCGCCATTCTCGCGGCCGATTGCTGGGCGCGATTCTGGTCCGAGAACGCGTTGACCTGCACGGTGAAGACCGAACCCGTCGGCGCGGTGTTCTGCGTCTGTCTTGCCTGAACGGTCCGCGTGGGCTTGGAATCCCAGGGGGCGGTCACGGTCCGGCCCGACTGTCGGTCGGCGATCATGGCCCGGAGGGTGGCGGCCTGCCCGTCGTAGGCGGGGAGTTTCGAGGCAAGGATCGAGGCCCGCTCCAACTCGCGCTGGGCGGCGGCCTCTTCACGATTCGAGGAGTATGAATCGGAAGCGTACATCGCGCTGCGGGCCGCTTCGCTCACGAGGCCCGCGGATTCGAGCCACGTGCTCGCGTCGCGGAGATCGTTCGCGGCGGTCGCGTGCTCGCCCTTGCTCTGCGAGATCAGGCCGAGGGCGGCGAGGGCCTTGCCCTTGACCTCGGGGCGTGGCGACGTTTGCAACGGCTTGAGCCACTGGCGGGCGTCGTCGGCACGACCCAGGGCCTGGGCGCTGAGGCCGGCGATCATGGAGGCCTGCTCGCGCGATTGGGAGGAGGTGCCTAGGGCGCGGGCGGCGCTGCTCGCCGAGTCGTACGCGGTGGAGTATTGGCCGGTCTGGTAGAGGAGCATGTAGTCGGTGGCGCTGGCGCTCGTGTCGCCTCCCGATCGGTTGGAGGCGCAAGCCGTAAGGAGCGTGAGCACAACCATCGCGAGGGCGCCGCCCATGCGTCGTGCATGCACGCGCGTGCGGGGGAGTGATGATGTGGAATCGCCGCTCGTCCAGTCCGTTGGAGTCGAGATTGCCATGATGAACGGTAGCCGTCTATTTGTCATGCGGTGTCTCGGTCAACTCCATCCATTCCAGCCCGACGAGCAAGGCCTCGTCTCCCGGGCCGGCGCCCTGTCGGACTGTGGCCGAGGCGTCGGGGTTGCTGGGGTTGTTGCGCGAGTTCTCGAAGACACCGGTCGCCACGAGCCGTGTGCCTTTGGGGAGGTCGAGCGGAGTGGCATAGGCGTATCGAAGCTGCCAGCGCCAGTCGTAGGTGGGGCAGGTGAGGAGCCGCTTGATACTGCCATTGGGCAACGCCGCATCGATGGTGATGGAATGTCCGCGGGCGCGCATGTGGGGCGTGAGGGCGACGAGGCGCACGTCTTTGGTGAGCACGAGCGAGGCCGTGACCTCGGTGCTCGGCTCGCCGGGTGGGATCACGACGTCGGGTGTCGAGGCCATGAGCACGTGGCCACTGACGTTCGTGCGATTGTTCGTGCGGCTCTCGGTTCGCTCGAAGACCATCGCGATTCGTTGGGAGACGGTGATCAGTCGGCCCATCGGCCGCGAGTAGGTGTCGACGAGCAGGCTGGAGCCGGGTTCGATGGTGCGCGAGGCGCCTTGCGGGAACTCGATCGGCTGGTGTCCCGCGCCATAGGCGCCGAAGAACTGGATGCCACGCTCTTCCCCCGGGAGCGTGTTCCCTTCGGGCACAGTCACGCCCGGGGGGATGAGCCACGCGAGGGTGAGTTGGATGCTCCCGGGCTTCATGGGCTTGAACTCGATCGCCCGGACCTCGCGTGCCTCGTCGAGACGGATAGGCAGGACCGAGCGCGAGTGTTGCAACGGGCCATCGACCTCGAGGCGCATGCTCGGCGTCATGAGCAGCACATCCGGACTTCCAATCGCCCAGCCGATGGGGTGTGAGAGTGCGGCGGTCGACTCGTCGAGTTTCGGCTCGTCGTCTGGCATTCCCAGGGCGCGACCGGAACGGAGCCACGTGAGAAAGGTCTCTCGATCAGGCTCTGAGAGCGTTGGGATCGTGCGCCATGGACCTTCGCCCGCGGTCGCGACGCCATGCGAGGGAGGCATGATCCGCTCACGCACCATCGCCTCGATCATGGAGGCACGCCCCTCGATCGCGGCGACGCTCGTCATGCTGAAGGGAGCCGAGCCGCCTGTGCGATGGCAGGTGACGCAACTGCGAGCGATGATCGGGGCGATATTCGCGTAATAGGTCAGGGGCGTGTCGGCGGGCGACTCTCGCGTCGCTTCGGGGAGATCGAGGAGGCAGCCGGCGGCCCATGTCGCGGGATACTCGGGGGCGTGTCCCGCAAGTACGGCCTCGATGGCGGGGCGGAGGAACTCGCGGCTGGGCTGCTCCAGGGTCTCGCCCACGCCGAACTGATCATCGAACGCGCCGCGATATCGCATCACGCCTTGTGAGTCGAAGACGAAGATGTCGGTCGTGGTTCGAGCGCCCAGGGCGATCGTCGCCTTGGCCTCGGGGTCCATGATGATCTCGCCTCGATAATCGTTCGTGCGTGCCTGGCGTTTGAGGTCGAAGGGTGTGTCGGTGGGGATCGGGTCGAGTTCGACGAACTTCACGCCACGTTTGGCGAACTCGCGTGAGAGGGCGGCGAAGCGCGGGGCGTACTTCTGCGAGACCGGGCAGCCGAAACTCGTGATCGAGATGACGACGCACCGATTCACCTTGACCGCTTCGGAGAGGTCGAAGGTCGCGTCCGAGAGCGTGGGCATCACGGGCAAGTCCACGGCCCGCCCGACGCCGAGCGACGCCGGGTCATCGACCTTGGTGAGACGCTCGAGTTGTCGCGCGGAGGCTTCGGGAGAGAAGGACGTGGCGGTGGGAGTGGGCGATGGGGCGTGCTGGTCGCCCCGGCAGCCCGCCAACGCGATCGAAGTAATGATCGCGAGTCCAGGTGCGAGGCTCATTGTCATCCGTCGGCTCGAACGTCCATGATTCATGGTCGATGATACCGCGCCCCCCGTCGGGCGACGGTCTATGGCGCGTCCAACGGCTCGATTCGAGACGGATTCTCAGCCGCGAATCGCCTCTCTCGTCGAGCACGCTCAGTCGCCGCCGTGGCGCACCACGCCGCCGACGATCGTGTGCGTCACGCGGCCTTTCACCCTCCGCCCCGTGAAGGGCGTGTTCATGCTCTTGCCGGGCATGGCCTTCGGGTCGATCGTCCAGGTCGCCTCGGGGTCGATGATCGTGACGTCCGCGGGGCCGCCGACCTCGAGGCGCCCGAGTCCCATCGCGTCCAGCCCGCAGAGTCTCGCCGGCTCGATCGTCATCAGCGCGATGAGGCGTGGCCAGCCGATCAGGCCCGTCGCCACGAGCGCCTCGGCGTAGAGCGGCAGGGCCGTCTGCAGCCCGATGATCCCGAACGCCGCCTCCTCGAACGGCACGTCCTTCTCGTGGAGGGCGTGCGGGGCGTGGTCGGTCGCGAGGACGGTGATGGTGCCATCGGCGACGCCCTCGCGCAGGGCCATCACGTCGCGTTCCTCTCGCAGAGGCGGGTTCATCTTCGCCGAGGTGTTGTACCCGTCGCACGATTCGTGGGTCAGAAGGAGGTGGTGGGGGGAGGCCTCGCCGCTGATTCGATCGCCGATCTCAGCGCGGGCCTTCCGCAGGATCTCGACGGTGCCGCCGGACGAGACATGCTGGACGTGGTATCTCGCGTTCGCGATGCCGCTCGCCAATCGCACGTCGCGCTCGACGATCGACTCCTCCGCGATCCGCGGCCAGCCCTTGAGGCCAAGCCTCGTTGCCACGCTCCCCGCGTGCATCACGCTCCCGCGCGTCATCGACGGCTCCTGCGCGTGCTGCATGACGACGATACCCAGTCGTGCGGCCTCCTTGAGCACCTTCGCCATTACCTCGGCCGAGGCGATCGCGTCGCCATCGTCGGTGAATCCGACGGCACCCGCTCCCCGCATCGACGCGAGATCCGCGATCTGGTCGCCCTTGCGTCCGCGCGTCGCCGCTCCGACGCAGAAGACTCGCGCGACGCCCTCGGCCCGCGCGGTCTCGCCGATGCCCTCGATGAGCGCCGCCGAGTCGAGCGCGGGGATTGTGTTGGGCATGCAGCAGACGCTCGTGAACCCGCCGAAGACCGCGGCCTGGGTGCCGCTTGCAATCGTCTCCTTGTGCTCGCCGCCGGGGACGCGGAGGTGCACATGAGGATCGATGAGTCCGGGGACGACAAGCCGGCCCGCGGCGTCGATGACGCGGTCGGCGTGCCCCCGATCCAATCCGCCCTTGGCGCCAGTCCCGCTTCCGATCGCGACGATCGTGCCCGTCGTGTTCCCGGGTGAACACGAGACCGCGACGTCGGCGATCTGGTCCATGCCAGAGGCCGGATCGATGACCCTTCCGCCTTCGATCAGGATCGTGCTCATGCCGATGACCAGCGTAGCGCGGCCCTCCTCGAATCTCGTGGGGCAGGCGGCCCGCCTGCCCCTTCTCCTTCTACCCCATCTCGTGGCCCCTGGTGTCCCGGTCGTCCCTCGATCACGGCCCACACCCTCCCCAATGCCGCCGCCGCCGCGCTTTGTCCGGGGGACCGACCTACGCTCATGGTCCTCTCCGGCTCTGGCGTCGAAAGGCCCATGCCGCAGGACCACCGCGGGGTGTAGCGCAGCTTGGTTAGCGCGCTTGACTGGGGGTCAAGAGGTCGGGGGTTCGAATCCCCCCACCCCGATTTTCAGACGCCGAGCCCGCGCCAACGGCACGAGCATTGGCCCTCCCTTGGGCGCGACGTTCCGACTCTTTCTCCACAATCTCGCCCACCAGTACCACGCGCCAAACGCCCGACCCCACGTCCGCACGCCTTATCACCGCAAAAACGCGGCCCGGGCGGGGTTCCACGTCGCCATAACCGTGCGATGGATCGTCCAAGACGCCGATTGGATCGTCCCGTACGCCGATTGGATCGTCCCGTACGCCGATTGGGTCGTCCAACACGCGTGCTGGAGGGTTCAACATGCGTGCGGAAGAGTCCAACACGCGTGCTGGGGCCTTCATCACGCCGATTGGATCGTCCAACACGCCGATGGAATCGTTCATCACGCGTGTTGGATCGTTCTATACGCCGATGGGACTCCTCCATACGCCGATGGGATCGTCCCCTACGCGAGTGTGGCGGCGCCCCACGGAGGTCCGATCACGGGTGCCACGAGACGACGGCGGCTCTGGGCCGTCGTCTCGTGCCGCGGCGTCGATTCGCGTGGTGGAGGCGATACCCGTGCGGCAGAGCGGGGTGTCCGTCGTCGCACGACGCCCGGCATCAGTTGTCCCCCAACGCCCACCGCAAGTGGAGCCAACTGATGGCACCCAAGGCAGGGGTCAAGTCATGCCACCAGCCGCGGGAGACGGGATGGGGATACACGCGGATTCTCGGCGAACTGAAGAAGTTGGGCATCGCCAGCGTCTCGCGCTCGACGGTCGTGAACATCCTGCGTGAGGCCGGGCTGCCGAGCGGTCCTGTTCGTGGCGAGCGGAGTTGGGACGAGTTCCTCAAGGCGCACGCCACGACGTTGTGGGCCTGCGACTTCATGGCGACGCGCGTGCTGACGCGTCTGGGACTGCAGCCAGCGTTCAGCCTGGTGTTCACTCACCCGAAGTCGCGTCGGGCGCACATGTCGACGAGCACCACGAAACCCGGCGCCACGTGGCTCATCGATGCGGTCAGGGAGTTCGCGGCGAGTGTGCCGAGGGACATGAGCCCGCCATCGCTGCTGGTGCGTGATCGCGACAGCAAGTTCCTCATGGGTGAGGGCGTGTTCGAGCGCGAGTTGGGTGAGCGCGGGGTGCGGTCCATGCCGTTGCCGCGCCGATCGCCGAACCTCAACGCGCACATCGAACGGCTGATCCAGAGTGTCCGGGCCGAGTGTCTCGACGATTTCGTGATCCTCGGCACGGGGCACTTGGACTATCTGCTCCACGAATACGTCTACCACTACAACAGGGACAGGCCGCGCTCGTCGCTGGAGTTCGCGGCGCCGCTGGGTCGGAGGCCAACGAACCGTGCCGGGCTGGCTGCACGTGATCAGGTCCGGTGCCGAACGATGCTCGGAGGCGTGATCAGGCACTTCTACTGGACGGCTGCATGATGCTGATTGCGGGCTGTAATGGCCGCTGAATCTGGCGAGATGGATAATTGTACAGGAAGGACATGCGTGCAAATTATTCATTGCCCCAAATGCTCAAGTACAATACTGAGTAGTTTACGATTATTGTTAACGCCAAGAATGTCATGTACGCTCAGAACGCCACGATATTGATTTGGTCCGGCCCATCTAAGTGTGCTCTCAAGAATCGCAATTAACCCAAGGCACTGTGGGTCATCATAGGCTATGAGTGAGGTGATCAGTCGTTCTAGTGTTGGTTTAAAGTTATCGATAACAATATGGTTTCCGTCGTTCGGATATTTCACGTCTACCATATTGAGCCCTTTGAATTCCACATAGTGGAGATCGGCCTTTGAAAAATCTACGCTAAAGATCTCCGCCGGCGAGTATGGGGCATTATACTCATTTCTTGTAAAGCACACTTCATGTAACGGTCCTTCAAAGACGCATCTGTCGAAGGTGCTAGCTCCGAAGTCCATTTTATTGAGTTTGGTGTGTCGAAACAGACAATCTTTGAACTCTACATATGTAAAGTGTGATCCACGCATGTCCGCTCTTGTAAAGTCCACACAGTTATAACTAGTCCGTCTTCCATCAGAATGACACCCTAGATTCGAGTTTCGCAATCGAGTCTTGCGGAAACTGCAGTTGCGGATACTAGTCGACCAAATACGCCAATCTTCAGCATTGCATTGATCAAAGACGCAGTCCTCCAATACACACCCGTCGAAACGAATGTGTGGTAGGTTTGCGCCTGTAAAGTCTAGCAATCGTAGTTTTGCATTAGTTAACTGGAGGTAATTGTCTATCCGGTGAATGTGTTCGAACTGTGCTGGCAAGGCCTTGCCGCAATCGACCAAAGGGACAGAGATCTCGCTGAGGTCGATACGCCCATTACGACTAAGGAGACCCAGTCCATCCAACGTCTCATTATCTGAAAGTCGACGCCATATTTCACTATATATGTCACTCATGGTTACTCGATAAAATATATAAGCTGATTGCCTTTGCCGAAACTAGGCTCATATTTACGAAGGTGATTTTGCCACTGCTTGGGGGTTGTGACATCATACCATTCGTTTGTCTTGGCGGGTGGCGTGGGTTCCTCAGGTTTGGGTGCCATCAGTCGGTTGCTCTGGACCGACTGATGCACTCTCGACCAGTGTAGGAGTTGTGGCGTCCGCGCTCTCCCTGGTGGGTGCCACGAGACGACGGCGGCTCTGGGCCGTCGCCTCGTGCGGCGGTGTCGATTCACGCTGGCCACGTTTGGCGGACATGGAACGGTTCGCAAGGTGGCACACAGTCCGGAAGATGCGGACCACCCGCCTTCGAAAGAGGAAGGCGTGTCGGTCGCTGATCGTGCGCGGTATCCCTTGCGGCCTCGCCCAAGCAATCGAGATCGAGGCCGCCATTGTGTATCGTGCTGCTTGCGGCACGGCACGCCCCCATCGCCGAGACGAAGGGCGACTCTCCCTATACTGACGCACACATGCCGACGAGCGGCGCATCTTCGGCCTCGGTGCTGCACAGTGTCTCCCCGTTCCGGGTCTTTGTGCTGATTCTCGCGACCGTCTTCACGGTCGAGTTCATCATCATGCTCTTCATCTCGATGCTCCCCGAGGACGCCCAGAACAGCCTCTGGGTCTCGCTGCTCGATTCGACGCTTCTCACGGCGGCGCTCTGCCCGGCTCTGTGGCTACTAGTAGTCCGCCCCCTTCGCGCCCTCGTCGCCGAGCGTGGCGATCTGCTCTCCAGGGCGTTCTCGATCCAGGAGGACGAGCGGGCCCGCGTCGCGCGTGATCTGCACGATGAGTTGGGGCAGGCCCAGGCCGTGCTGCTGCTCGGGCTTCGTGCCATCTCGCGGGCCGAGACGCTTACGGATGCTCGTGAACGGGCCGAGTGGTTGCTGGAACCCGCCACCAACGCGATGGATTCCACCCGTCGACTGGCGCGCGGGCTGTCGCCGGCGATCCTCTCGGACTTCGGTCTCGCCATCGCGATACCGCGGCTTTGCGAGGACATCGCCCACGCGACCGAGATCTCTATCGAGTCCGACGTCTCCATCGGCGACCGGCGTTACACCACGCCTATGGAGATCGCGTGCTATCGCGTCGTGCAGGAGGCGATCACCAACGCCGCGAAGCACTCGGGGGCGCGGACCATCCGCGTCGTGCTGGAGCAGGCCGTCGATCGTCTCCGTGTCCGCGTGAGTGACGATGGCCGAGGCTTGCCTCGTGGCACGGAGTACACGGAGTCTCCATCGGGCCGTGGTCTCGGGCTTTCCGGCATGCGCGAGCGCGTGGTGCTGCTCGGCGGCGATTTCCGCATGACATCCAACCCCGGCCGTGGCACCACGGTCGAGGCGTCCTTTCCCATCGGAGTCCACAATCCATGAGTCCCATCACGATCCTCATCGTTGACGATCACGCGATGGTCCGCAAGGGCCTTCGCCTCGCCCTCGAGTCCCAGCCGGATCTCAAGGTGGTGGGGGAGGCGGGGAACGTGAACGAGGCGATGGACGCCGCCGGAAAGACCAAGCCCCAGATCATCACCCTCGACCTCACCATGCCCGGGGCCTCGGGTGTCTCGGCGATCGGGAAGATCCGCACGATGGTCCCCCAGGCCCGCATCATCGTCGTCTCGATGCACGACGACCCGGCGTATGTCCGAAGCGCCATCGCGATCGGCGCGTCGGGGTATGTCAACAAGAGCGCCGCCGACACCGAACTGATCTCGGCGATCCGGGCCGTCGCGAAGGGCCGCGTCTTCGTGGACGTCGGCGACGCCGCCACGCTCGAGTCGATTCTGTCGTCGCCCACGCCGTCGTCGGCCGGGAAGTCCCCCGTGGACACGCTGAGCGAGCGCGAGCGCGAGGTCCTCCAGCAGGTCGCGAAGGGATACACCAATCAACAGATCGCCGACGACATCGGCCTGAGCGTCAAGACGGTCGAGTCGTACCGCGCCCGCCTCATGAAGAAACTCGGGCTCAAGGAACGGGCCGACCTCGTCCGCCTCGCCCTGGAGATGGGCCTTCTTGAGAAGTAGCGCGGCAGGAACCCGCACCGGCCCACGGCCCGCCCGCTAAACTCCTCGCCTATGGCGCGCCTCCACGAGCACCAGGGCAAAGCGATCCTCTCCAAGGCCGGCCTCCGCGTCCCGCGAGGGCGCGTCGCGCGCACCGCCGACGAGGCCCGCGCCGCCGCCACCGAACTCGGCGTCGAGAAAGCCGGCGTCATGGTCAAGGTCCAGGCGTGGACCACGGGCCGCGCCGCCGCGGGGGGGATCAAGAAGGCGACGACCGCCGCCGACGCCGCCGACCACGCGTCGCGGATGCTCACTATGTCCTTCGGGCGCTTCCCCGTGACCGAGGTGCTGATCGAAGAGTGCATCTCGATCGCCCGCGAACTTTTCGTCTCCATCGCCATCGACGAGGCCGCCCGCGCCCCGGTCATACTTCTCTCCGCCACCGGCGGCAGCGGCGTCGAGGAGCGCGCCGACGCGACCTCGCGCGTCTCCTGCCACGTCGTCAAGGGCCCCAACCCCGACGAACTCAAGGCCGCCGTCGCGCGGCTGAATCTCCAGATCGACGTCGCGCACGATGTCCAGCGCACCATCGTCCGCCTCTTCGAGATCGCCAGATCCAACGACGCCCGCTCGCTGGAGATCAACCCCCTCGCGATCACGCCGGCGGGCGAGACGATCGCCGCCGACTGCCGCATCACGATTGATGATTATGCCGTGGCGCGCCACCCGGAACTCGGCATCGAGATCGCCCGCGAACTCGACCACCCGCCGACCGCGCTCGAGCGCGTCGCCTACACCATCGAGCAGCAGGACCACCGCGGCACGTTCTTCTTTGCGCAAATGAACAGTCAAGCGAATGGCGAGGCCGCGCAAGGCAGCAAGGGCCTCATCGGCTTCCACGGCGCCGGCGGCGGCGGCTCGATGATGTCCATGGACGCGATCACCGCGGAAGGCTTTACCATCGCCAACTTCTGCGACACCAGCGGCAACCCCTCGCCCGCCAAGGTCTACCGCGCCGCCCGCGTCATCCTCTCCCAGCCCGGCCTCGTCGGTTACTTCGGCTCGGGCTCGGGCGTCGCCAACCAGGAGCAGTTCTGGTCGGCGTATGGCCTCGCGAAGGCC
This sequence comes from Phycisphaerales bacterium, assembly GCA_016699835.1. Taxonomy (NCBI): domain Bacteria; kingdom Pseudomonadati; phylum Planctomycetota; class Phycisphaerae; order Phycisphaerales; species Phycisphaerales bacterium. Next base: position 473,695 of record CP064987.1, on the reverse strand, counting down.
TTCTGGGAACTCGAACTCTCGATCCCCGCGGTCGTCCGCCTGGGCGGCAACACCGAGGACCGCGCCGTCGAGATTCTGCACACGTCAACCAAAGACCTCCCGGCGAAGGTCGAAGGATATAAGAAGACCGACACGCCCAAGGCCATCGCCTCGCGCTTCGCGACGCTCGTTGAGGAGCACGTGAAGAAGAACGGCGCGAGGGCCGCGTGGACGCCGCGCGAGCCGCGCCGACCCGCCTTCGTCGGCTCGACGCACGCCGTCTCGTTCGAGATCAAGAGTGGTGGGGGTGGTGGGGGAAGCGGGGGGGGTGGCAGTCGAGTCTGGATCGACCTCCACGCGTGGAAGACCAACGCCCGCGCCATCATCGCGCGGTCGAATGGCCTACTGAAAGACGACCATGGCCGCCCCGCGATGGCCGTGCCCGCTGCGGAGTTCGCCAGTAAGGACAGCGACCTGATCGCGGCCGAGGTCGAGTGCCGCCGCGACGGCGTCGAGGGTCTGTTCGTCGTCCTCGACATGCCCGCGAGTCTCTGACGCGAGATGTCGTTGGCCAGCGCCGCCCGTGCTCACCTATCATCGCTCTTGAGCCACGTTCGGATCAGGACGTACGCGTAGGCGATGATCCAGAACGCGCCCCACGCGATAGCCGCCATGGCCGCAGCGGAGCGTCCCTCGCTCATCGCCCGATACTCGTTCGTTTGTTCTGGACACCCCCACATCTCATCCATCGAGATGTAGGCCAGGGCGGTGTAGGTCTCGTACGTCGCACCCGCCGTCACCAGAATCGCCACGGCTAACCAGGCATACGCACGAGCCGTCGACCATCGCCGGATCGTGTGCCCGCGACGGGAGTCCACGGCCCCGCACTCGGGACAGACTCCCGTGTCGATTCCCGTGAGGTCGTACTCGCACTGTTTACATCGCGGATCGTGATTGGGGCTTCGCCACGGTCGATTGATGCGGACCAGCCCCCACGCGGTCGCGATCGGCACGCACCCCCATGCCGTTAACATGATGAGCGACTCGGTGAGTGTGCCTGGAGCCTTGAGCAGGAGCACGGCAACGACGATCAACACGACGCGCCGGCCCCACATCCTGGCTCGCAAAGAACCCGCGTGATGTCTCGCGACTGGCGTCTCCACGACGAGGACTGTAGATCCGTGAAGAACCTCAACGGAACGAGAAACACCCCGCGCCGGCGTTCCGGTCGCGGGGTGCAAGAACGGAGTTCGTGATGGTCGTCCCGCCGATTTACGCCGCGGCGCGGATCGAGGAATCACCAATCGGCGCCGGCGCCGTCTGCACGACGGTCGCGAAGCGCGCTGCATTGCCCGCCCCCCCCGACCCCATCGCCACGCCGAAGGTCACGGTGAACTGGGCCGGCTCGCCGAAGGACGTCGAGCGCACGGCGCGGATCTGGTATGTCACCGGCGACGAGGCGCTCCCCTGCGGCAGGGTGTCGTCGACGAAGGAGCGCTTGCCCGACGAGCCGATGAGCGCCCACACCCCGACGTTCGGGTCGCCGATCACGCGGCGGACCTCGTAGAGCGTCCCGCTCGACCCCGACGGGTTGTCGCACTTCCATCGCAACGTGAGGGCGCCGTTCTCCAGGAGCCCGACCTCGAACTCATACGCCTTGCCCGGGGGGGGAATCGTCCCGGGGGTCGCGGGGGCGGGGATCTGGGCGAGGACATACACGTTCGGATTGTTCTTGCTCTGGGCGTAGTTCCGAATGGTGTCGATCATGTCCGACCCCGCGCCGGCGCCGCTGTGCATCGCCTTGACGGCGTTATGAAAGGCCGTGGTCGCGGCCTTCGACGCCTCGCGCGCCGACTGCGCCGCGTCGTAGGCGTCGCGGGCCTCGCCCACGAGCGTCGCCAGGGCCGCGACGGCGGAAGGGTCGAGCCCGATCTGAACAGCACTCGTCGTCCACGGGCCGATGTGGGCCTCATAGAACTCGATCTTGCCAATGCGAGAATCAGGAAACAATGACATGGAAGATACTCCCGGCCCGACGAGGGGCCCTTGTACTCTCTTCGATCCGCCCGGCGGGATGGGCCGCACCCCTCGTGGAAGACCCCGCTCGCGCCCGACATCGGACACGAACCCGCGACGCCTCCACGCGATGAGCCGCCCCTCGCAAGTGGTCTCTCATCGGCCGAGAACCACGCCCACGCCAGCGCGTCTCATCGAAAGGCCCGGGCCCGACCCGGAATCACGCCGAGTCCCCCCGCATGACCCGCACCGTCCCCCCAGTCGTCACGACCGACACCGATAGTGCATCCCTCGTCTGTCGTTTTCGGACGCTCATGGGACGATCACGGGCCGTCGTCGATGACCAACGACACGTCGTCGATGACCAACGACACGTCGTCGACGACCAACGACACGTCGTCGACGACCAGCGACACGTCGTCGACGACCAACGACACGTCGTCGATGACCAAGGCCGTGTCGTCGACGATGAACGTCACGTCGTCCGGAACCGACGACGCGTCGCCGACGACCACGGTCGTGTCGTCTGGAATCGACGACGTGCCGTCGAGGACCAACGCCATGGCGTCTCACGTCGAGGAGAAGTCGCCGGGTGGCGTGACCGGGCGGTCCCGCGGACGGTGGACCCGCCCCACGCGAGGACGTCCGGTCGCCGCGCCCCGAGGCGATGGCCCAGGTCGCCAAACGTCTCGGGGCACCCGGCTCGAATGCGATACCATACCCGCATGGATGATCGCGGCACACGGAAGTACCAGGTAGTTTCCCTCTTCTCGGGGGGTATGGGCCTTGACTTGGGACTAGATAGAACCGGACGGTTCGAGGTGGTCGCGTGCGTTGAGAAGGAACCGGCGTTCTGCGCCACGATTCGGAAAAACCTCGCGGCTGGACGGCTGAATCCATCGCTCAAAGTGTTCGAGGGAGACATCTCAGGCATTGAACCCGCCGACCTGCTCGCCGCAATCGGGCTGAAGCGTGGCGAGGTTGACCTTGTGGTGGGCGGGCCTCCCTGCCAGTCATTCAGCACTGCCGGAAAGCGGCGCACTACTCAAGACCCGCGAGGTACGCTCCTCTGGCAGTTCCTTCGGTTTGTGGAGCATATCCAACCGCGATTCTTCCTCATGGAGAACGTCCGCGGCATTCTCTCCGCCGCGCTCCGGCATCGCCATATTGCCGAGCGCCCCGAGAAAGGCGGTTCACCTCTGGATGTTGACGAGCAACCCGGCTCCGTTGTGCGGCTATTCGCCTCAGACCTCCAACGCTCGCAAGAGGCGAGTTACCACATGGATTGCTTCGAAGTGAACTCCGTGAACTACGGAGCGCCGCAAATTCGAGAACGGGCCATATTCATCGGCAACCGCTACAACGCGGTAGTTGACTTCCCCGATCCGACTCACGGTGCGCCTTGGGGAGAGGACGAGTCCGAAGGGCCAGGGAGCCTCTTTGATGGTCCGAAGGCCGCGCTCAAACCTTGGGCGACCCTGCGAGACGCGATTGGCGATCTACACGAGACGAACCCAACCGTTCTCGACTTTAGCCCGCGAAAGAAGGGCTTCCTTGCGATGGTTCCTCAGGGGTCCAACTGGCGGAGTCTCCCGGAAGAGGTTCAGCGTGAGTCGATGGGACGCGCTTGGTTCGCCAAAGGTGGAAGGTCGGGATGGTGGCGGAGGCTGACATTCGACCTCCCATGCCCCACTCTAGTAACGATGCCAAATCACGCGAGCACCTCGCTTTGTCATCCGGTGGAGACTCGCGCCCTCTCAATCCGCGAGTACGCGAGGGTGCAGGAGTTCCCCGACGATTGGGAGTTTGCGGGCCGGGTCGGAGAGCAGTACGCCCAAGTTGGGAACGCAGTCCCCGTGCGGTTGGGCACGGTGGCCGGAACTGTCATCGCCGAGTCTTTGGACAAACTCGCGGCTCGCCGATGGTCGCCCTATGCGAAGGCCCCGACGAACTACCGTATTGTCTACGTCCAATCGCACGTCCGAACCCGCCAGTGGTTCAAGGATGGGGAGACGTTCGTTTGGGAAGACGGCGCGGGCAAGGAAGACGCGACGTATTCAGCGCCAAAGACGCTGCGCAAGGTCAACACAATAGGCTAAGGAACGGAGTCCACATGGCGCGAGGGCACGCGGGTCTACCACGAGCAGAGCGAAGAGTCTTCAAGAAGTCCGAACTTCTCGCCGCACTGCGCGCGGTAGATGCAGATGCCGGTTCAACCGCGCGCGTGCTGGCGTTGGAGAACGAGTTCCGGCGTCGCGTCCAGATACACGTCGATTCACTCCCCGCCGAAGATGCCAAGTTCGAGAAGTTCAACACAAGCCCGTTTGTGCTGATGATCCATTGCATGATAAACGGCTACAGCCGGATAAGTCAGATTGAGAGCGACATCCTCCCCGCGAAGCAGTTTTCGTCAATGGAGACATCGGCAGGTCGGATGGTCGAAGCGGTGGCGCTGCCCGCCTACGGGTGGGAAGTGGTGTTGAGTGAGATGCACTCTGCGAACTCCGCATTAGACGGGAAGCAACTCTCCGGAGACACCCTCCGCCTTGCGACGCTGAAGAGTGGTCCGCGATGCTTGAACGATGAGATGAGCGAGAACTTAGCAGATTCGATAATCTCCCGGTACCGCGCATGGGCGACGGATGCGGGTGTCCGAAAGATCGACTTCACCTATGGGGTGCTCTACGGAACGCCCAAGATATCAAACAAGAAGGACTGGCACATTCTTCGAAACATCGGGGAGAAGATGCCCGCCGGATCAATGACCGTCACTCCCGATGGTCGATGGGATTGCGCCTTCACAAGGGACGGTATCGAGGTCAAGGTGGCGGTACGGATCGGACTTGATTGGTGGGTGCATCTTGGCGGAAGCATTTGTTTGACAGAGATATGCGCGGCGATGATTCGGGCGTGCGTGCGGCCCGGAGACGCGGACCCCACCACCCAGACCTACGCAATCTCTGACCTCGCACAGATTGTCTCTACCGCCGGAGTTCTCTCCGACTTCAACGTGGCGGTGCTTCAGCGCAGTCAGTTGGCTTGGCTGTTCTTTCTCGCCCGGCATTTCTGCGACACGCTCGAAGAGGCTTGAAGCGGCTCTACGGGATTCTCGGCCGGGTGCCCCGAGACGTTTGGCGGCACTGGGCCCTCGCCTCGGGCGTGTGCCATGCCGAACGCCCACTCGTGGGGCCTCTCAGCCGTCCGCAGGATCGCCGTCTGCCAGGACCGCCGTCCGCCAGGACCGCTGTCTGCCAAGACCGCCTGTGCCGCGGCACCCGGCTTGGTGAGCGCGCTTGGCTGGGGGTCAAGAGGTCTCGGGGGTCGTGGGGGGTCGTGGGGGGTGGGGGGGGGTGGGGGGGAGGAGATGATTACTTCGTGAGGTCGAACCGGTCGAGGTTCATCACCTTGTCCCACGCCGCGACGAAGTCCTTGACGAACTTCGCCTGCCCGTCGGCACAGGCGTAGACCTCGGCGATCGCCCGCAACTGGGAGTTCGAGCCGAAGACCAGGTCCACGCGTGTGCCGGTCCACTTCTTTTCACCACTTGCCCGATCGCTCCCGACGAAGACGTCGGCGTCCTGTGAAGAGGCCTTCCACTGGGTGTCCATGTCGAGCAGGTTCACGAAGAAGTCGTTGGTGAGCGTGCCCGGGCGATTCGTGAAGACGCCGTGCGAGTTGCTCGCGCCTCCCGCCCCCCCCGCGTTCGCCCCCCCCGCCCCCAGCACGCGCAGGCCGCCGACAAGGACCGTCATCTCCGGGGCCGTCAGCGTGAGCAACTGGGCCTTGTCGATGAGCAGGTGTTCGAGAGGGGGGGCCGGGACTGAGAACTTGCGCTTCTTGAAGTTGCGGAAGCCGTCGGCAATGGGTTCGAGCACGTCGAACGACGCCGCGTCGGTCTGGGCCTCGGTCGCGTCCATGCGTCCCGGCGTAAAAGGGACGCCGATGTCGACGCCGGCCTTCTTCGCCGCCTGCTCCACGGCGGCACACCCGCCCAAGACGATGAGATCCGCGAGCGAGACCTTCTTCCCCCCGGTCGCCGACGAGTTGAACGCGTCGCGCACGCCCTCGAGGGCCTTGAGGACCCTCGCGAGTTGGGCCGGGTTGTTGGCTTCCCAGTCCTTCTGGGGCGCGAGGCGGATGCGGGCGCCGTTGGCCCCGCCGCGACGATCCGAGCCGCGGAAGGTCGAGGCCGAGGCCCAGGCCGTCGAGACGAGTTCGCCGATCGAGAGTCCCGTCGCGAGGATCTTGGCTTTCAGCGACGCGATGTCCTTCGCGTCCACAAGCGGATGATCGCACGTGGGGATCGGATCCTGCCAGATGAGGTCTTCCTTGGGGACTTCCGGCCCGAGGTATCGCGCCTTGGGCCCCATGTCGCGGTGCGTGAGTTTGAACCACGCCCGCGCGAAGGCGTCGGCGAACTGGTCGGGGTTCTCCATGAAGCGGCGCGAGATCTTCTCGTAGGCCGGGTCGAAGCGCAGGGAGAGGTCCGTCGTGAGCATCGACGGGGCGTGCTTCTTCGAGGGATCGTGCGCATCGGGGACGGTCCCCGCGCCCATCCCGCCCTTGGGCCGCCACTGGTGCGCCCCCGCGGGACTCTTGAAGAGTTCCCACTCGTATCCGAAGAGATTCCAGAAGAAGTTGGCGCTCCATTTCGTCGGCGTCGTCGTCCACGTGACCTCGAGCCCGCTGGTGATCGAGTCGCCGGCCTTGCCGGTCTTGAATGCGCTCGTCCAGCCCAGCCCCTGCTCCTCCAGCCCCGCGCCCTCGGGCTCGGCCGCGAGGAGTTTCGCGTCGCCCGCGCCGTGGCACTTGCCGAAGGTGTGCCCGCCCGCGATGAGCGCCACCGTCTCCTCGTCGTTCATCGCCATTCGCGCGAATGTCTCGCGGATGTCGATCGCCGCCGCGACCGGGTCGGGGTTGCCGTTGGGCCCCTCGGGGTTGACATAGATCAGGCCCATCTGCACGGCGGCGAGCGGGTTCTCGAGGTCGCGCTTCCCCCCCCCCGCCGAGTACCGCTCGTCGCCGAGCCAGGTCTTTTCGGCGCCCCAGTAGATGTCCTGCTCGGGCTCCCAGATGTCCTCACGCCCGCCGCCAAAGCCGAAGGTCTTGAACCCCATCGACTCGAGCGCGACGTTCCCCGCGAGGATCATGAGGTCGGCCCACGAGATCTTCTTGCCGTACTTCTGCTTGATGGGCCAGAGCAGGCGTCGCGCCTTGTCGAGGTTGACGTTGTCGGGCCAACTGTTGAGTGGCGCGAAGCGCTGGCTCCCGCGTCCGCCGCCGCCGCGTCCATCGCCGGTGCGATACGTCCCCGCGCTGTGCCACGCCATGCGGATCATGAGCGGGCCGTAGTGCCCGAAGTCCGCCGGCCACCACTCCTTCGAGTCGGTCATCAGCACGGTGAGATCACGCTTGACGGCGGCAAGGTCGAGCGACTTGAACTCCCTGGCATAGTCGAACCCCGCGTCCATCGGGTCGGACTTCCCCGAGTGCTGGTGCAGGACGTCGACATTCAACTGGTTCGGCCACCACTGGCGGTTGGTTGTGCCCTTGGTCCCGTGCCCGAATGGGCATTTGGTCTCGGTTGTCATCGATGTCCTTTCCGTCACACGACGAGGCGACTCCCCGTCGCGACTGATCATGAAGAGTCCCAACCCGATTGGCCGGTCGTCCTAGCCTAGGGATTCAGTGGCGAAGAGACTCTCGCGCGTTCCAGCAAGTCGCGTGGAGCCGGTTCACCACACATCGCCGTGTGGACTCATGTTCTACCGTCGATGCGGCGATCGCGACGATGGACGATCACGTGGACGTTCGCGTGTGCGGCCTCGATCACGAGGCGCTTCGATCACGTGTTCGTGTTGATTCGGATATGGACTTTGCTGGACACGCGGGCCGTGCGATGCATCGAACCACGCGGACGTATCTGGGACTTCATCTATCAATCGTGGGTGACCTTGGGCATGTCGTCCCAAAAATGCAAAGAGCCTCGGAAACTCCGAGGCTCATGCGAAGCGAGGCGGACGGGACTCGAACCCGCAACCACCGGATCGACAGTCCGGGACTCTAACCAATTGAGCTACCGCCCCAACATGTGTCCCCGCGGCTTCCCGCCGGGACGTTCACAGTAGTCTGCATTCCGTGTGGGTCAAGCCCGAGGCCCGCGTGGGCCATGGGCAAGATGAGAGCCGGTGCCTACTTGGCCGCCGCGGGGAGTTTGACGCCCCCATCAGCAGGCTTGGCCTGGAGGCTCCACCAGTTGCCGTCGACGCCGACCTTGCTCCCCGCCATCCACATCACGACGCAGGCCGTGAGGAGGAAGAGGACGGCCAGGGCCATCATCGCGACGTGGACATCCAGCGAACTGCGGCGGCTCGCCCGGGCGTTGGGCATCTGCATCCCGAACTGACTCATGCGATTCTCCTGTTCCGGGATGAGGGATTAGCGAAGGCGCGACACGACCATGTCGCCCGCGCGGACCGAGCCGCCCAGCGTCGTCTCGGCGACGGCGTACTGCAGGTCGGTGTTGCGGACGACGAGGTTCGCGATCCAGTTGCCGTCACGGACGACGTAGAACTTCATGTTCTCCGAGACGCCGTTGTTCGTGCCGCACGTCAACTTCACGAGTGTCTTGTTGGCGCCCGCGTCGTTGCGGACCTCATCAACGCGACCGGAGATCAGGGCGTTGGCCTCAAAAGGCTCGCTGCGGGCGCTGGTGCTGCCGATCGCGCTCGCGGGTACGGCCGTCGCCGTCGACGCGACCTGCTGCTGGGCCGAGGTGAGGCTCTCGCGGAGGGCGCGGATCGTCTGATCCTGGACCTCGTTGCGGCTGAGCGCGTCGGAGAGGCGATCCTCGAGCGCGGCCAGTTGCGTGCGATAGTTCAGTTCGTTCGCGCGGAGCATGCGGAGTTCGTCGTTGTTGGAGGTGAGCAGCGTGTTGGCGACCTTGATCTGGTCGCTGAGGTCCTTGATCTTCGCGATCACGCTGTCGCGATCGGTCTGGGCCTTGGCGCGCTCGGTTTGGAGGTTCGCCATGTCGAGTTGCAGGTTGGCGATGTTCTCGTCCTTGCTCGCGATCTTCGACTCGAGAGCCGTGATCGTGTTGCGGAGTTCGGCCTGCTCGGTCTGCCACTGGGCGCTGCCCGCGGTGAGGCTCGCCTCGGCCGCCTGCTTCGCCTGAAGGGCCGACTCATAGTCCGTGCGGATGCGATCCGTGTTCGCGGCATAGGCGATCACCAGCGCAGAAAGGAACACGCTCAACACCGTCGCGATCACCATCAAAATCTTGGCCAGTCCGGACACGGGATGCTCCTGACGTTAGAAGGATTCATCGGCGGGCACAACCGGTTGAACCACGCTCAACCCGTCGCCTGCATCTGCTTCGGCTCTTCGCACGGGCGGTCGGCCTCCTGCCGATCCAGAAATCCCATGTTCCTCGCCGATCCTGCCTCGCCTGCGACGCGAACCACGTCACGCCCGGCGCGTGCCACAAGAATACGGCGGCAGGGGGCTATCCGGCCAGGAACCGACTCCGGTTCCTCTCCACGGCCACTCACCACCCGCAGGCGTTATGTACCAGACTTCTGCGGGCCTGTCAATCGGCCCCCCAACCCATCCCCAACATTTACCGCAAATTCGAATCGGAGCTCAAACCGCTTCGCCAGCGCATTCGGCTACCTCACGATATTCAGGATGCCCGTCGCTGCCGCCACAAGGACCCGCTCGTCCGGGTCTCGCAGCATCTCCGCGAGGACGCCCAGATTCTCGCGATGTCGGGTCTCGCCATAGACCGACGCGACCTGCATACGGACCATGGGGCGATCGTCGGATCGGTACTGATCACCAATGAAGTCCCCCTCGACATTCCCGAGTTTGGCCAGGGTCGATGCCCCGAGAAGTCGAATCTCCGGGGGCATGTCGTACGCGTTGTCGGTCCGCCGCTCGATCAGGGTGATGATCCCCGAGACGCTGCTTGTGTCCTTGACCTGGCCGAGGATCTGCATGGAGAGGGCGGTCATCTCGAGGTCCTCGGGGGCCGCCGGGAAGAGGGCCGCCCGGATACCCGCGAGTTCGGAATCATCGCCCAGTTTGATGAGGGCCTCGGCGACCTGCATCTGGAAGAGGCGGACCTCGGCCTCGGACGCGCGCGCCGGGACCTTGCCCATCGCATCGCGGAGCATGCCCTGGGCCGAGCGGTCGCCGATCTCGCCGAGGATGTACGCCGCGTGCGCGCGCAACTTGAGTGAATCATCGCTGACGAGCATCCCGCCCAGTGGCGATCGATCGACGGTTTCGTCACAACGAACCATCGCGAAGATCGCCGCCGCCCGGACGTACTCAGAAGGGTCGTTGAGCAGCGTCCTAATACTGGGCATGGTCTCGCGGAGGCGCTCGCGACCCGCGCCCATCGCCGCCACAGCACGGACCGCGGCGCTCTCGTCCTTGGTGGCCTTCGCGATCACTTCGGCCGCGCGAGCCGGGACTTTGGTCAGCCCCTCGATCGCGTTGGCCCGCACCTGCGGGTCGTCGTGGTCCGCCATCGCGACGAGCACGCCGACGGCCTGCTCACGCAACTGGTCGAGGGCCAATCGGTCGAAGGTGGTGGAACGCAGCGTCGCGAGCGCCGGATCGGCCTTCACGCGCGTCGCACGCGGCTTACTCGAACACCCCGTCGCGGCCACGCACGCAAGAGCGACAATGATCGCCGTCATGCCCACGCCGTCGCGGATTTGCTTAATGCTCATGGGACCACCATAGTGCCTTGGACGGCTATGGGTTCGCGCCGTCCGCCTAGAGCCGTTTCCTCCGCCCGACGAATCCGACTCCAAGCCCCAGAACCAGCCCCGCGAAGGCGATCCAGCCCACGAGATCGCCGATCTGGCCATACAGCGTTGGTCTCGTCGGCGGCGTGGTCTGTCCGTTCACGAAGCCTGCCTGGTCCGCGAACGGCGTCCTGATCGGGGACTTCGACCACCGCTCCGCGTCGGTGACTCGTCCCCGCGCGTCGATCACGCACGAGATTCCCGTGTTCGCCGAGCGGACCATGCCGATGCCGAGTTCCACGGAGCGCCAGCGGGCGATTTGCAGATGCTGCACCTTGGCCGCGAGCGACGGGCCGAACCAGCCGTCGTTGGTCAGCGTGACGATCAGATCCGCCCGGCGTGTGCCGTCCGAGTTGTAGCACAGCGTTCGGCAGACGCTCGCGACCGTCACCTCAAAGCAGATCGGCGTGACGCATCGCACCGTCGTGCCATCGCGCGCCATGATCGGAAAGACCGTCGGCTCGGTCCCCGAGCGGAGATCGAGCGACATCCCCGATGCCGCCACGCTCTCCAGCCACGAGCGGACCTTCGGCAGTTGCTCCAGATACGGCACGGTCTCACCGAACGGCGTCGGTTTCATCTTGTCGTACCGAAGCGAGGAGAGCGCCCCCTTCTCGACAAAGAAGACGCTGTTGTATCTGCCGCGGAACGACTGCTCGATCGAACCGTCCTCGTGTACCGTGACGTTCAGTCCATCCAGATGCTCATCGCCCACGAGCATGGGCACGCCGACACGACTCTGGAGTTGCAGGAGTGTGTCGGTGAACTCGCGGATGGGGATCCATTGGTCGGGCTGCCCATCACGTCCGGGGATGCGGCTGCGGATCTCTTTCTTCTCATACTCGTCGACCGCGCTCGGCGTGAGTGTCGGCCCGGGCATCATCGTCTCGGGCCACACGATCAGGTCGGGGCGATCACGCTCCTCCAGCCCGATCGACGCGTCCTGGGTCATGTCCGCGAGATGCCGGAACTCCTCGATCTCGCTCGACGAATCGCGGCCCCATTCCAGTTTGTTGCTCTGCGGCACGTTGGTCTGGATCAGAGAGACGCGGAGGGTTGGGGCCTTCTCGAGCGCCGGACGACCGAGGAACGCCGCGGCGAAGAGGCCCGCGACAATCACCACCAACGCGATGCCGGCGAGCCGTGTGCGAGGCGAGATCGAATGAAGATCCACGAGTGCCGCGGCGGGAACACACGCGAGCAGCGAGACGCCATACACGCCCACGAACGCGCCCGCCGACGAGAGGATCTCCGACTCGATGAGCGGATGGGCGACGAAGGCCCATGGATACCCCTTCATGAAGACCTCGCCTCGGAGGAACTCCACGCCGACCCACAGCAGTGGGAGGGTGACCGACGCGGGAAGCCTCGACGCCCATGCGAAGCGGGAACGCGAGAATGACTGCGCCGCCGCCACGAAGACGCCCGCCCACGCCGATTGCACCAGACAGAGCGGCACAAACCCGATCGCCGTGACGTCGAAGATCCACCATTCGGTCACGAGCCAGAAGGGCATCATCCCCGCGATAGTGCCGAGCGCGTTCCAGCGGATGGGGCCATCGAGTAGGGCGATCCTGAACATCGCGAAGGGCGCGAGCAACGCCAGCCACCAGATGTTCGGCGTCGGCATCGCGAGCCACATCAGGAGGCCGTGCAGGCACGACCACGCAGCGGCCCGGAAGAACACCCGGCGTCGCGAAAGCGATATCGAGTCGCTCGCGAGCGATTGCTCGGGGGTCTTCGGATTCTGGTCCTGGCCGGGCATCACTTGCCGGCGTAGTCGATGATGCGGGCGAGTTCGCTGCGGAGTTGCCCGCGATGCACGACGCGATCCACGAGGCCCGACTTCTTCAGGAACTCGCTGCGCTGGAACCCCGCGGGGAGTTCCTGGCGGATCGTCTGCTGGATCACGCGTGGCCCGGCGAATCCGATCAGGGCATTGGGCTCGGCAAAGCAGACGTCGCCCAGCATCGCGAAGGATGCCGTTACACCGCCGGTGGTCGGATCGGTGAGGACGGAGATGAAGAGCCCACCGGCGTCATCGAGTCGAGCCAGCGCCGCGCTCGACTTGGCCATTTGCATGAGCGACAAGCCGGATTCCTGCATGCGTGCGCCACCCGAGCACGACACGACGATCAGGGGCAGGCCCGTCTTCGTCGCTTCCTCGATCGAGCGTGTGACCGTCTCGCCCACGACCGAGCCCATCGAGCCCATCATGAACGTGAGATCGAGGCAGCAGACCAGAGCCTCGCGGCCCTTGATGAAGAGCCGACCGGCTTTCACGGCGTCGATCGTCCCGGTCTTGATCTGCTCCGCGGTCAGTCGGTCCTTGTACGCTTTGAGGTCCTTGAACCCCAGCGGGTCGCACGGCGCCAGTCCGGCGAAGAGTTCGACGAACGAATCGGGGTCAGCCAGTTGGCGGACACGCTCGGTCGCGGAGATGCGAAAGTGGAAGTCGCACTCCGGGCAGACGTGGAGGTTGGCCTCCAGGTGCCGTCGGTAGACCATCTTGGAGCACGATGGGCAGCGGAGCCACAACCCCTCGGGGATCGCCGACCGCCGCGCCGGCCTGACCTCGTTCCACGAACGAGATGGGGCGGAGGCCGGGGGTTTGGAAGTTGGGGCTTGGGCCATCAGTCGAGTCCTTCGGGAATCGCGTTGCGGCGAGTCGGGATTGTTGTCTTCGGCCATTGATCTGTCCCAGGACCAATAACCAAATCTTTACCCGTATATTAGGCAACCGTTCGGGCCGTCCGCCGCTTGACCTTGAGCACCGCGGGATCGATGGAGATCATCAGATTCGATTCCGGAGCCTTGAGGAGGTCCCAGAACTGCACGGTCGGGATGTCGCCCAAAGCACATACCGCGGTTGCCCAGGCCAAGGGGCGAAGAACCACGGCGACCGAGCCCTTTGAGCCCGCACGACCCGCGCCTCGCCCAATGGCCGCCAGCAGCCGCTCGCGAGCATCGGAGAGTGTTTCGGCTTCCGGGAGCGCCACCGAGGCCGGGTCGGTCTTCCACTGGCGATACATGGAGTGGAACCTGGACTGCGCATCGGCCTCCAGCATTCCTTCCCAAAGACCCAGCCCGATCTCGTGGAGTTCTTCGATAGCCTTCTGGTCCACACGGTTGGGGCAAGATTCGCCCACGATCCGGGTCGCCGAGATGCTCGCGTCGTCCTCGGCCGAGAGGATCACGCGGGTGTCGACACGCAATCCGGCTCCGATTTCACGGAGATTCGGTTCGCTCGAGGGACAGAGTGGAATATTGCTCAGGCCGGCAAATCGCCCTTGGGTTTCCCAGAGACAGTTGCCGGTTCGGATGAGTTGCAGGATCAGGGGGATTGGCTCCGCCATGCGTTTCCGTCCGTGGAAGGCGCGTGCTTCCGTTGTGTGGGGGGGGTCGAGGGCTTCCTGCCCTGACCGACAGGGAGGATCGTACTCAATATCCATCCCGTCATCGGCGGGATTCGGTTGCGACATTCGAGTCGAGTGTGGATTGTGTTAGGTGCCTCGCATTGCCCGGATGGCTTCTTCCCGGACGGCGGGGCGTTGGCCCATGACCGAGTTGCCGCCGACGAGAATATCGCAACCTGCTTCTCGGACTAGGTTTGCGTTCTTGGCCGAGAGCCCGCCATCCATCTCCAGGCGCTGGATTGGGTGAAGCAGCGGGCGGATCGTCCGGGTTTTCTCAACGGTGGACTCGATGAAGGCCTGGCCGCTGAAGCCGGGGTTGACGGACATGACCAGGATGAGATCTGGATGGGAGACGGCAGGCAGGATCCACTCGACCGGAGTCGGCGGGTTGATCGCCAGGCCCGCCTCGACGCCCAGGGCGTGCAGGCGGTCAACATGACGCGGGACATCGAAGGCCTCCACAACCTCGATGTGGAAGGTGATGCAGTTCGCACCAGCCTTGGCGAAGGGCGCAAAGAACATTGCCGGGTCGGTCACCATCAGGTGGACGTCCAGGAAGACTTCGGGCATCGCCTTGCGAAGATCTCGGCAGAGATCTGGACCCATCGTCAGGTTCGGGACAAAGTGCCCGTCCATCACGTCGAGGTGCAGGAGGTCGGCGCCGGCGCGGAGCACGTCCTTGCAGTCATCAGCAAGGCGAGCAAAGTCGCCCGACAGGACCGAGGGCGCGATCAAGGGCAGGCGCGGCGGATGGGAGAGTTTCCAGGGCATCGGCTCCAGTGTACGGGAGCCGGCACGTGTTGCTGGTACGACCGTCGGCAGGTGTTCGCGCGATCGGGGGGTGTGTAGCATCCGTCACGAACGGAGGTCGTCCATGCATCCCATCTCGAGTGGACCGAGTTACGACGCGACGCTGACACGCCTCAAGGGCGTGGGGCAGGAGCACGTGCTCCGCTTCTATGAGACGCTCGATCCGGAAGAGCGTCGGGGGCTTCTGGAACAGATCGAGCCTCTGGATGTCGAGTCGTTACCACGGCTGGTGGATGAGTATGTGAAGAACAAACCCGCCGTCACGCTTCCGGCGAGCGTCGAGCCCGCGCCGTATTTCCCGCACGACCACCGCTCGAAGTCGCGGCCCTGGGATCGCGACGCGATCCGTCGAAAGGGTCAGGATTTGATCGCGAGCGGGAAGGTCGCGGCGTTTGTCGTCGCGGGGGGGCAAGGAAGCCGACTGGGGTATGAAGGGCCCAAGGGGTGCTATCCCGCGACGCCGGTGACGAACAAGAGCCTGTTTCGTGTCTTTGCCGAGCATCTCGTGGGGGCTCGGGAGCGGCTGGGCGTTGATGTGCCGTGGTACATCATGACGAGCCCCCAGAACCACGAGCAGACGCTGGAGTTCTTCGAGAAGCACACGTTCTTTGGGTTGTCACGATCGAGCGTGATGTTCTTTGCGCAGGGCGTGATGCCGTCATTGGATATCGAATCCGGGCGCATGCTCCTCGCGACGACGAGCCACGTCGCGACGAATCCCGACGGGCACGGCGGCTCGATCAAGGCGCTCGCGGCGTCTGGCGCGCTCGCCGACATGAAGAAGCGCGGCGTGGAGCACGTGAGTTACTTCCAGGTGGACAACCCGCTCGTGCGTGTGCTCGATCCTGTCTTCGTCGGTTTGCACACGTTGTCGAGCGCTTCCTCAGGCGAGATGTCGTCGAAGATGATTCCCAAGGCGTATCCCGAGGAAAAGATGGGCGTCTTCTGCCGCATCGATGGCAAGGTCTGTGTCGTGGAGTATTCCGACCTGCCCATGACGCTGCAGAAGGAGCGGCTGAGAGACGGATCGCTGCGCTTCATCGCGGGCTCGATCGCGATCCACATGATCGCCGTGGAGTTCATCGATCGGCTCGCGCATGATCCCAAGTTCTCGCTGCCGTACCACCGGGCGGAGAAGAAGATCCCGTGCGTGGACATGGAGACGGGGAGGCCGATGACGCCGACCACGAACAACGGCGTGAAACTCGAGCGGTTCGTCTTCGACGCGCTGCCGATGTGCAAGGCGAGCGTCGTGATGGAGGTCGATCGCGACGAGGAGTTCGCGCCGATCAAGAACGCCACGGGTGTGGACAGCGTCGAGAGCAGCAAGGCGATGCAGACGACACGCGCCGCCCGATGGCTTGAGGCGTGCGGCGTGCGCGTGCCGCGGAAGGACGACGGGAGCGTCGATGGAGATATCGAGATCTCCCCGGCGACGGCGACGTGTGCCGAGGAACTGAAGAACGCGATACTCCCGGCGACGCTGGAGCGCGGGGCGAGGCTCGTGCTTTGAGCGAACGAACGCCGCGAGTGCCTGGTGTTTCAGGGCGATTCGGCGGGTTCCCACGCGCCCTGGCCGAGCGGGCGAGGCTCGACCGATTCGGCGACGTGCCCGTGCTTCTGGCGCACCCCGACTGGGAGACGCCCGCGCCCGTCATGCTCTGGCTGCATGGGCGGACGGTCTCGAAGGAACTCGATCCGGGGCGGTACCTGCGATGGATACGGGCGGGGATCGCGGCGTGCGCCATAGACCTTCCCGGGCACGGCGAGCGAGCGGATGCAGACTTGCAGTCGCCGACACGAACGCTCGATGTCATCGAGCAGGCGGTGGGAGAGATCGATCGTGTCGTGGAGGCTCTTGCCGACCCTCGATTCTCGGGCATCTTCGATCTCGATCGCGTGGGGCTCGGCGGCATGTCCGCGGGCGGCATGGTAACGCTGCGGCGATTGTGCGATCCGCATCCCTTCTCGTGTGCCGCGGTCGAATCGACGACGGGGTGGCTTGCCGAGATGTATCGGGCCGCCGGCTTGGATGGCTGGCGTGGCACGCACGCGCCCGAGCGGATCGCCGAGGTCGATCCCATGGAGCGGCTGGATTCGTTCCGGCCAATTCCGTTGCTCGTGCTGCATAGCGAGAGCGATGTCGTCGTGCCGTTCGCGGGGATGCGGGCGTTTGTGGAGCGGCTCGGCTCGGTCTATGCCGCGCGCGGTTCGAGCGCGGAACTGATCGAGATGAAGACGTGGACGACAACCGGCGCGCCCGAGGAGCACTCGGGCTTCGGGCGCGTGGGGGCGGAGGCGAAGGACGTGCAGGTGGAGTTCCTGAGCCGGACTCTGCGTGCAAGGCCGATCGCGGAGTTCTAGTTCGAACTCCGACAGGTGCGTAGTAGTCAAAGACCCAGGCGAGACGCCAGGGCCACAGAAGAATGGAAGGCGACGACCTTTGCAAAGGGCTAGTTGTCCGACTTGGACTTGGGCTTATCGTCGCGTTCATCGCCGTAGTTGGGCGCCCTCCCGCCGCTGAAGCGGAGGGCCTGGATCGCCGTTCCCGGGAACTTCGGCTGGACGTACCACCCCCAGAACGCCGCGGAGCCGTAACTCACGACATCGGTGGGCGGATAGAACTGGAACGCGAAGGGGACGACGTCCTGGAGTTCGTCGTGCGAGCCGAAATATTTCTTCCAGGGCTTGTCGATGCTCATCGGGCGAGAAGACGAGCCGCGGAGCGAGACGACATCGACAGGGATCCAGTTCACGGTGTTGGCGGCCTCGTCATAGAGGCAATACTCGACCCAACTCCGCAGGCCCTCACTGGACTTGCCATAGCGTCGATCGCGCGACGTGCCGAACTCCCAGCCGATGACGGTGCGGGTGGGGATTCCCGCCTCGCGGAAGAGGGCGGCCATGAGGACGGTGATGTCCTCGTTGGTGCCGCGCTCGGTGAGGATGGTGTGCGAGGGACCGTTCATGAAGACGCCGGAGAGTTCGCGCGTCTGTCCGCGCCGATTGATGGTGGAGATGCCGCTGGGCTGGATCTGCTCCCAGACGGCCTTGGTGATCGCCTTCGCGACGAGGGTGACCGAGACGTCTTTGATATTGTCGATGCGCTCGTTCTTGAGGGCGGCGTCGAGGAACTTCCGCAGGACGACCTTGTTGTACTCATCCGGCTTGCCATTCGTCGGCGCGAGGTCCACGAACGCCTGCGAGCCAAACGTGAGGGCGGCGTCGGTCGGCCAGGCGCCCTTTGGCCAGGGGACCAGGAGCGCGTGCTCCTCATCGAAGCGGGTGTTCCAGGCGCGTGCGGGGATCGTGACGTTGAAATCGACCTCGCGGACGTTGGCGATCTCGTTGAGCGTGACATCCCAGTGGGCGAGTTTCACGCCCGAGTGGAAGAGCGATTTCATGATCGAGACATCACGCGTCTGGAGACGGTCCTGAAAGGCGACCTCGCCCGTGACCGATTCGGGGTCGCACATGGACGTGCCGCTCATCGGGACGATGGGCCAGACCATCGTGACCGATTTGATTGGGAAGGGCGTGATCTTGGGGACGCGGGCGTGCTTGCCCGAGGCGTCCTGCAGGTCGGTCGACTCGCCGCCGAGTTCCGAGTTGATACGGATGGTGACGTTCAAGATCCAGTCGCGCTCGCCATACGGCTCGATGTAGGGCCCGAAGGTTGGCTCGGGACGCTTCAAGGGGGCGCTGGGCTGGTTGGTGTTGTCGGGGGTGGTCGCTTGATCTGCGGGTGTCGTGGTGCGCGCTTTGTCCTTCGAGCGCGAGGACTGGGCGAACGCGAGCGTCGGCGCGAGGGCGACGCCCACGAGAGCCGACATGGCCGCGAGACCGAGGAGTGAACCGGCGCGGGTCGAACGGGTCTTCGTGTTACTCATGCGTGTTCTCCTTGGCTGCGATGGCGAGCGGGAGGCAGGGTCGGGTGTGCCGAAGGGTCGATGACGCGTGGTCATCGTCTCGCGGCGTCATTCGTCTCGAAATGGCGAGACGGCCGCCGTCCTTTCCGCGTGGCACACTCTAGTTCGCTTGGTCTACTCACCCAGGCAGCGAGTATGGCCAGGGATGCCTGTCGCGCGCACCGTCCCCATCGAGTGGCGTTCCGCATTTGGACGCCTGCGGAGTCCGTTGGTTCCATCGTCGGTGCGGGTACACTGTTCCATGCCTCCTAAATCAAAGCCGAAGTCTGCCGCCCGCCCAGCCGCTCGAACAACGGGATCGAAGCCCAAATCGACAAAGAAGACGGGTTCGGTTCGGGGTGGTACGAAGCCAGCGGCATCCACGTCTTCGACCAAGTCCAAGCCGGTCCCTTCGGCGTCACATCACGCGCCATTCCATGACGAGTCTCGTGCCACGCGCGTCGAGAAGGACACCATGGGCGAGATGGTCGTTCCGGCCGACGTGCTCTATGGCGCCTCGACCCAGCGGGCAGTCCTGAACTTTCCGGTCTCGGGTCGCCCAGTGCCGGCGCGGATCATCAAGGCGTACGCGATGCTCAAGGCGGCGTGCGCCCTCGTCAACAACCGACTCGGTCGCCTCGATCAGGAACGCACGCAGTCGATCCTCGAAGCGTGCGGCGAGATCGCCGACGGGCTGCCCGGCTTTGGCGGGCTGGCGCGGCACTTCCCCATCGACATCTTCCAGACCGGCTCGGGCACCTCGACGAACATGAACGCGAATGAGGTTGTCGCCAACATCGTGTGCGTGCGAAGGCACAAGCCGATCGGGCTCTCCAAGGACGCCGAGTATCTCAAATCCGGCGGCGTGCACCCCAACGACCACGTCAACATGGGGCAGTCGTCCAACGACACCTTCCCCACGGCGATGCACCTTGCCGCCGCGATCGCTATTCACGAGGAACTCCTCCCCTCGCTCGACACGACGGCGAAGCAACTCGAGAAGCAGGCGAAGGCCTGGGACACGATCGTGAAGATCGGTCGCACGCACCTGCAGGACGCGACGCCGATCCGACTCGGGCAGGAGTTCTCCGGCTACGCGGCGCAACTCAGGCACGCCCAGGAACGCCTGCACCGCGCGACGCACACGCTCAGCGAGTTGCCCCTCGGCGGCACGGCCGTCGGCACGGGGATCAACGCCCACGAGAAGTTCGGCGCGATGGTCGCCGCGGAACTCTCGCACGTCACGGGGATCCACTTCCGCGAGGCGCAGAACCACTTCGAGGCCCAGCACGCCAAGGACGCGTACGTTGAGACTTCAGGGCATCTCAAGACCATTGCCACGAGCCTCAGCAAGATCGCCAACGACATCCGCTGGCTCGGCTCCGGCCCGCGCTGCGGCATCGGCGAACTCAACGTCCCGGCCGTCCAGCCCGGCTCGTCGATCATGCCCGGCAAGGTGAATCCCGTGATCTGCGAGAGCGTGATCATGGTCGCGTGTCAGGTCGTCGGCAACGACGCCGCGGTCACCTATGGCAACTTCGGCGGCGTTGGCTCCATCCTCGACCTCAATGTCGCCATGCCGATGATGGCGGCGAACCTGCTCGACTCGATCCACCTGCTCTCTCGCGCGTGCGCCGTACTCAACGACAACCTCCTCACGGGGTTGGAGCCCAACATCGAGCGCTGCAAGGAACTGATCGAGGGGTCGCTCGCGATGTGCACGAGCCTTGTGCCCGTGATCGGCTATGACAAGTCCGCCGCCCTTGCCAAGCAGGCGTTCAAGGTGGGCAAGACCGTCCGCCAACTCGCGTACGAGCAACTCGTGGGGACGAAGGACAACGCGGGCAAGTCGATCACCAGGGCCGCGATCGATGGGTACCTCGACCCGTGGAGCATGACCCTGCCGGGCGGCGAAGGAAGCGCGGGGGGGTAAGGAAAGTCACAGAGGACACCACTCTGGAGAGTGGTGCCACCGAAAGGGCAGCGGGCCAACTTTGGTCAGTCCGTGAGTCGGCCCCGCGGCGCTCTCGCCCAGTGCAGTTTGTTGATGAGGCGCGACCAGTAGTCGCTCGCGGGATTCCGCACGAAGCGGACGTGGCGCCCGTGCGAGGTGACCAGCACGCGATCTCCCAGGTTGAGCGGCGTGTGGACCTGTCCGTCAAGGACGAGCGTTGTGCCATGCTCGCCGCTGGCGCGGTTCACACGGAGCATGGTGATCTCGATGATGCTGCTGCTCCCGACGACGATGGGTCGGAACGAGAGGCTCTGGGCCGCGATCGGTGAGATGGAGAGCGCCTCGACCGTCGGCGCGACGATGGGCCCGCCCGTCGAGAGGTTGTACGCGGTCGAGCCGGTGGGCGTGGAGATGACCAGCCCGTCGCCGTGGACCGTTGGACCAAGCGTGCCGTCGATCGTGAGGGCGAGCGTGATGAGGCGATAGGGCGGCCCGGCGGTGATGACGCAGTCGTTGAGGGCCGAGCCGGCGAAGCGGATCGGGTTGCGCTCGCCGCGATGGACCTCGGCGTGGATGAGACCCAACTTGCGGATCGCGAGCGGGCCGGCGCCAAAGAGGCTCTCAGCCTGGAGGCGCACGCTGGGCATGTCGAACTCGGCCATGAACCCGATCTTGCCGAGGTTCACGCCGAGCATCGGCGCATCGAGTTCCACACATCGGCGCGTCTGGGCGAGGAGCGTCCCGTCGCCGCCGAGCACGACGATGAGGTCGGGTCGTGACAGATTGTCGGGGAGCGGCTCGTTGTCCGCGGGCAACTCGGCGATGATGGTGCCGTGCTGCTCGATGAGCGCGCGGATCTCCTCGGTCGCGACGGCGACCTCCGGCTTGTGGGGGTTCACCAGGAGCAGGACGGAACGAGCCATGTCTCAATTATCGGCCAGTTGAACGCGGGGCGTCAGCCTACCTGATCTCGTGGGACAGGCGGCCCGCCTGTATCTACTTTCTTATACAAATCAGGCCAACCGGTGGGCTTGATGGAGAAAAAGCGGCCTTTGTCACGACGCCGCGTGTGGCGAACTCTGCGTGTGCTTGATCGCGCTCTTGAACGCCTTGGCCAGTCCTTCACGATCCAGCCCGACCTCCGCGAGTTGTTTGGCTCTCGAGTCCTGCTGGATGAATCGATCCGGAAGGCCCAGACGCGTGATGATCGGGGCTTCCTGTGTGTGCCCGCCTGCCGCGAGCAGCTCGCTCGCCGCCTCAACGACCGCGCTCCCGAAGCCGCCGATGGTCGAGTGGTCCTCGATGGTGACGATCGGGACGCGGGCTTCGAGGAGTTCGGCGATGAGGGCCGTGTCCACGGGCTTGGCGAAGCGTGCGTCGTAGACCGCGACCGCGTGATCATCCGAGAGCGATTGGGCCGCCTCGAGCGCCGCGATCGCCGGCGTGCCGAAAGCCAGCACGGCGAGGTCCGGGTTCGTCACATGTGGCGTCAGGTTTCGCGCCCGCCCCATCACGAACGCCGGGCACTCGGCCTTGAGCAACTTCTCGCTCACGTTGTCGCGCGGGTAGCGCACCGCCGAGACCCCCGCGTCATACACCCTCATGAACTCCAGGGCCGCGATGAGGCTCGGCTCGTCGATCGCCGCCATCACCACGGCCTTTGGCAGCACACGCAGGAGCGCGACGTCGCAGAAGCCATGGTGCACCGCGCCGTCGCCGCCGACGAGCCCCGCGCGATCGAGGCACAGCCGCACGGGCAATCCCTGCAGCGCCGCCTCCTGGAAGGCCTGATCGAACGCCCGCTGGAAGAACGTCGAGTACACCGCCATGAACGGCTTGTGCCCCGTCTTCGCCAAGCCCGCCATCATGTCCAGCGCGTGCGACTCGCAGATCCCCGTGTCCCACACGCGATCGGGGAAGCGCGGCATGACGTGGTTGAGTCCCGTGCCATCGGGCATCGCCGCCGTGCACGCGACGACCTTCTCGTCGCGCTCCATCACGCTTTGCATCGCGTCGGCGAAGGCGGTCGTGAAACTCCGCCCCTCGCTCTTGAGTTCCACGCGGCATCCCCCCGCTCCCGCCAGACTCGCCGAGTCGGGGCTGAGTTCCTGGTCGATCTTGAAGGCCGGCGGCGAGTGGAAGGTGCTGCTGTCCTGCTCGCTGAACGCGAAGCCCTTGCCCTTGATCGTCTTGACGTGCAGGACCATCGGGCGCTCGAAGTCGCGGGCTTCCTTCAGGAACGTGATGAGCGTGGGCAGGTCGTGCCCGTCGATCGGCCCGATGGCCTTGAGCCCGAAGTGCTCGAACCACCCGCTGCCAACGCTCCCTCCGCCCGCAGCGCCGGTCGCCCCGTCCTCGTTGATCATCGCCTTCGCCGCCTCGCCCGCGCGGTGGTAGGCCTCGGTGAGGAGCGACCCGCCGGGCATCTGCTTGAGGACACTCTTGGCCGACTGCTTGAGGTCGCTGTAGAAGTGGCTGATGCGCAGTCGATCGAAGCGGGCGGCGATGGCGCCCTGGGGCTTGCTGATCGACATCCCGTTGTCGTTGAGGATGACGAGGAACTGCCGCTTGAGCGTCCCCGCGTTGTTGAGCCCCTCCATCGCCACGCCATTCACCACCGAGGCGTCGCCGATGAGCGTGACCACGCGCCGCCCGTCGGGCGTGTCCTTCCCGTCGAAGGCCTCTTTGTTCAGCGTGTCGCCGCGCGCCATGCCGACGGCCGTCGAGATCCCCGTCCCCGCGTGCCCCACGGCGAAGAGATCGAACGACGACTCGCGCGGCTCGGGGAACCCGGCCATCCCCTCTCGCGTCCGCAACTTCCCAAGGAGCGGCAATCGCCCCGTGAGCAACTTGTGCGGATAGCACTGGTGCCCGACGTCAAAGAGCAGGCGGTCGTGGGCGAAGTCGAAGACGTAGTGGAGCGCGATCGTGAGTTCGACAACGCCGAGGTTGGGCGCGAGGTGCCCGCCGGACTTCTGCACCTGGTCGCAGATCGCCTGGCGGATCTCCGTGGCCAGTGCCTCGAGTTGCGGCATCGACATCGCCCGCAGATCCCTGGGCGAAGAAAGCCCGGCGAGGATGGGGTAGGCGTGGGGGGCGTGCGAAGGAGGAGAATCGGTTGGGTGCTTGGACATATGGCTTGGTTGGGCGAACGTGCCCCGCGATTCGATCCACGGGGATTCCTGGGGCGTGGCGAGGGGGGGCGTGGGGAGGGGGGGCGTGGCGAGGGGGGCGTGGAAAGGGCGATCCTCAAGTTTTCAAGAAACTTTGAAAGTGTAGACCGGGCCACGGCCGTCCAGAGGCCGGCCAAGGCGGGGGTCTTTCCGCAATCAAGGCGAGTCTCACGAGCCAGGAACGCGGCCCGACCGGCCGTCCGCTCCACTACGTCGCAAGGCCCGCCCGGGTTCGCTGCGGGCGCGAGGGTCCCGCGTCCACACACGACGGCCGAATCACGAATCACGAGCCGAGGGGGAAATGGCCAAATTTCCACATGGCCAAATGACCAAATGAAGAGGCCCCGGAATCCTCCGGGGCCTCGTGCCTTCGGTTCTCAGTTTGGCCATGTGGTTGTTTGGCCCTTTGGCCCGTTGAGCGCATGGCGGGGAGGGGGGTCACGCCGCGAGGCCGAACTCCTCGTCGCGGCTGGTTGTGCTCTCAATGGTGAAGCCCTCACCGTTGGTCCGGCCGAACGAGACGAGGAGCGTCGCGGACATGGGGCCCAGGATCCCGCTGCGGACGGCCTGGACCTTATATTCGACGCTGTCGGGCCCGGCGAAGAAGGTCTCATCGACGAAGGACTTCCTCCCGCTCGAACCGAGGGGGGCAAAGTCGGCCTCTCCCGCGGCGCGGCGGAAGATGGTGTAGGTCGTGCCGTTGGCCCCCTCGGGCTGCGTGGCCTTCCACCGGATCGTAATGTTCCCGGTGTTGGCGTCGAGCGCCGCCGAGAGATCCGTCGCCGCGTTGGGCGCGGGGACGGCGGTGGGGGGCTGGGGCGGGGTGATCTGGGCCACGTTATAGACGGTGGGGTTGTCGGTGCTCTCGGCGAAGAGGCGGATGGTCGCGACGGTGAGGGCCGCGGACTCCTGGAGCAGGCGCACCTTCTCGAGCGCCTCCTGGGTCGCGGCCTTGGCGGCCTCCTTCGCCGCGTCCTGGTCGTCGACGGCGGCGCGGGCCGCGTCGTACGCCGAGGCGAACGACGAGGCGGTCGCGGGCGATAACCCGATCGAGGCCGCATTGTTCACAAAGACGTCGGCGTGCGTCTTGCACCACTGGAGGAAGTCCAGACGCGGCGAGAGCGGATACGTGGCCATGAGGTCCCATCCTTCCGGCGGCCATGCGCGTCCTCGCCCGGCTCGTCGTGCGTCCCACGCGAGACGCCGATCTCGAAGAACGAGCCGGACGAACCCAGGGTCCGTGCCGCCGGACCTTCCGATCGGGCCGAGCCGCGCGACGATCCAGTGCCAATGAAAGAAGTCGATCGTGCGCGGGACGGATGGGCGGAATGCAAGGATCGGGCAAGAGGGGCCGGATGGAGGGCCGCCCCCCGCCACGAGTCCCATCATGACGACCCAGTCGGGGCGATCCCGAACGCGAACGCCGAGGACACAAAGGAAAGAGGAGGGGGATGATGATGGAAGGGGGGTGAAGGAGACGAGGCGCCGAAGAGACGGCGAGACGAAGTTCCAAGGGCGGCCCACCCGCCTCGACGGGCCGTGCGTCCATGGATTCTCGGCCATGGGCGGTGCCGAGGGCGTCATGACGGCGTTCCGAGCGGCCTGTGTTCGGCGGACGGGCGGCCCGACCGCCCGGAGAACCCTGAAAAAGAAACAATTTTCCTTGTCGAGCGGAGCGCTCCAGCCGTGTGGCGCTCCGCTCGTGCCGTCGAGCGCTCCGCTCCAGCCGTCCAGCGTTCCATTCCAGCCGTGTGGCGCTCCGTCCCAGCCGTCCAGCGTTCCATTCCAGCCGTGGAGCGGAACACTCCAGCCGTGTGGCGCTCCGCTCTAGACGCCCCGTGGAGCGCTGCGGACGTCCAGGAAACCATGTCTCCACCAGCGCGGAGCGCTCGGCCATCGGGCCGCACTCCTTCTCCCGGCCCGACGCGCCCTCGCCCGCACCATCCCATAAGAAAAGCCGCCACGGAGAAATCCCCCGTGGCGGCCGTCGAAGATCAGAACCATGAGTGACGAATCACGAATCACGAACCACGAATCACAAATCTCCCCCTCCCGTCCGTGGTGCTACTCCGGGCTCGCCCCCCCCGTACCCCCCACCCCCCGCGTACCCATTGGTGAACTCGACCACGTCCTGCATGTCGACGACGCCGTCCATGTTGATGTCGGCGAGCACGTTCTCCTCGCCGTACTTCTCCATGAAGACGCCAAAGTCGTTCA
Organism: Phycisphaerales bacterium; assembly: GCA_016699835.1. NCBI lineage: Bacteria > Pseudomonadati > Planctomycetota > Phycisphaerae > Phycisphaerales > Phycisphaerales bacterium. The sequence goes on along the minus strand of CP064987.1, from coordinate 447,403 downwards.
CATTGACCTCGTTGTTGTAATCGAGGTCGGCCAGGGCCTTGGGCTCCTCGCCGATGAAGGCATAGTGCGGATCGTCCACGGGGTCGAGTTGCGGCGGGGGAGCCCAGCCACCATTGGGAATCGCCGGTGGGAGCCTTGGATCACGCATCGCGTGGACCTGCACGAGGTCGAGATCCACCGAGAAGACCTTCGAGGACTCGAAGACGATTTTCACATGCATCATGCCGCTCGAAGTGATGAACGGACTCCATCGAGTGCTCTCCGCCACGTCCTCGGTTCGGAGGTAGAAGGTCCGGCGGGACATGATGCTCTTCTTTTCGAGCAGCGTGTCGGGATCGGGGAGGGTTCCGACGTCGGGCCAGATCGGCGCCCAGAAGCCGTACTGGGCCGGATTGCCCGATTCATAATAGAAGTCGCCGAACTTCACTGGTCTCCAGAGTTCCTGATCGAAGTCGAAGAGTTCCATGCGGCAGCGGACGCTGAAGTCCACGGGATCCGCGTTGCTTACGTTCGGGACTTCGGTCACGAGGGATTGCTCGGCGTCGATCCCCAGGCGAAGGGCCTCGGCCTCGATGTTGATTCGCAGCAGGTCCTCGTCGTCGGGAATAGAGAATCCGTTCGTGGGATCATCGATACCCACGTTGAACCAGTCCGTCACGATGGAGGCCTTCCATTCGCGGCAGGGATCGCCCGGCACACAGGGATCATCGGCGACCTGCTCGGCGTTGATCCGCACGTGGTCGGTCAGGGGGCTCACGAAGCGGGGATTGGTGTCGGTCAGACGCTCCAGGCTGACGATCTCGCCCTCGGGATCCGCGGTGCTCTTAGGAACCGGTGAGCCGTCCGCCCCCCATTCGATTCCCCACCAGGTCATATAGGGCGTGTACACGCGCTGGTAGACGTCACGCCATCCCGCGGCCTGCTCGGCCCGGAGTTGGTTGTTGGTCTCGCTGGTGAAGACGGTCATCTCCGGGATCTGCTTGGATCGATACAGGGCGAGCGTGGCGTGCAGCGACTCGGGGTCGGGATAGAAGCCCGTGGTCAGCGGGCCGCCCGACGGGCCATAGATCTGGCTCAGGTTCACCGAGGGTGTCCATGGCACGATGAAGTCCTGGGGGTGGGTGCGCCGGTTGATGTCCTGCATGTTGGTCCCGATGATGGTCTCGAACCACGAGCGATGCACGCGGTCGGAGGCCTCCCACCAATCCTCGTATGCCTTGTAATAGCGAAGTCCACTTCCAGTCTCGATGCCGGGCCTGAAATAGGGAATGCCCTGCGTGTAGTTGCAATGGCTCCCGCCGGACCCGCCATCATCGCACTCGGGATTCGTATCACCTGGGTGGCAATGCCCCTGGCCGCCGAGAGCGGTCTCGTTGTCTTGACCCACGGCCCAGAGGACGGGGCTCGCGAAGTCGGCCGAACTCTTCAGGTTCGTGAGGGCCAGCCAGCGCGAGAACGAGGGCGCCCCGGGTGCGTAGCCGCGACCGGCAACGCTCGGCAGGCGCCAGCCGTGCTGTCCGACATCGGTGAGCGCGCCCCACCAGTATCGCTTGTACTGGTCCTGATAGAAGAGCGGATTGCCCGGATAGTTCGCCCACTGGCAACTGTCGGCGATGGTCTCCTTGTTGTGCCACCACCCCGGATAGAACTGCAGCGCCTCGGAGACGTCGAGCATGAAGTAGTTGTCGCACTTGGCCTCGGGGAACCACTGCTTGAGCGGGTCGTAGGCGCACTCCTTGAGGACCGCCGCCTTGGCGTTGTGGCAGACCTCGAAGAACCAGACGGCGAGGGCCTGGTTTCGTGAGTTTCCAAGTGGTCTAGTTTGCCAGCCACCGCCAATTCCATCACCGAGGTTGCTGTAGTTATCGATAGGATCGGGCTTCGCGCCGAAGAAAGGGTTATTTGCGTCATTCACATCGCCGTAGTCATTGACGGCCTGGAGCCACAACTGCGACATGGTCAGGCCGTTGTATCCCGGGACCGGCTCGGTGTCCCAGCGGACCCGCGTCTGCCCGTCGGGCATGAGGCGGGCCGGCTCGCGGCTCATGGCGCGGAGCATGAAGGGCTCGTTCGTGGATCCCGAGGACCCCGTGATCGTGTTCTCCCAGTCGAAATGGAATCGATCGGGGAAAGGGAGGTCGGGGAGTCCGAGTGTCTGATTGTTGTTCTCGATCTGCTGGCGGAGACGCTCGGCAAAGTCTTCCATCCACGCCTTCGCTAGTTGGCGGCCCTTGGTCATCCACGGCTGGCGTACTTGAAATGAGTGGAGAAAGTCAGGGAGGTTCGTCCCACTGGGTGGTGACGTATCTGGCCAATCCGGTCCGTTCGGTGGAACATCATTGTCCAGTGCTTCGTTCGACACCATGTCCTCATCCACAAAGACAGCGGAGGTCCCTTCGAGGAAGTCCTGGATCCAGACGGTACACCCACCCGTGAGTGGGCCGGAGCCATCGGGATCGGGGCCGAGGAGGCCGTGCTGGGAGTACGCCTTCATCTGGCAGAAGATGTTGTCCGCCGCGTCGGTGGGCGTGGAGTAGTACACCTTGAACTGCACGACGACGCCCATGCGCGTCTCATTGGGGAAGAAGTCCGTGTAGTAGTTCGGGTTGCACGGGTATCCCCCCGCGCCCGGATTCTGCGGCCATCCTGTGAAGTTCACGCGCGGGTAGACCGCGCTCTGGGCGGAGGCCATCGAAACGAGCCCCGCCATCGCCACAAGGCTACACACCCGGAGACCACGCCAACATCTGTGTGCTCCCATCGTCCAACTCCCTTCAAAGAAAGAAACGAGTCCAACGCCCGGACAACACACGGGCACGGTTCAGGATGTCGATACCTATTACCGGCGACGCCGTATCGCGGTTGCACCGATTCCGACAAGAATCAGCGAAGACACGATTCCGGGCGAAGGAATGGTGGCCACAAACCCCCTCGCGTCGACGCCCGCGGCGGAGGCAAGCCCCGCGAAGTGCAGGCCATCATTCGAAACCATGAGACGGCTGATCTGATACGGTGCGATGATGCTCACGCCGTGCATCGAAAGAAAGTCCTCGGCCCGCATCGCGCCGGTCGCTTGCGTCCAGATCCACGAGCCGCCAGAGAGTTCGCCGACCAGGACACTTCCATCAAACGAGGCATCCGTCGGCAGATACAACTGCCCGCCGAGCGGGCTCTCAATCGAGTACAGGTTCGCCACACCGTCGGTGATCGTGTAGAGGTTGCCTGGCGCGACATCGTGACGAAAGAACATGGTTCGACCATCGCCAGTCAGCGTCGAGATCACACCAAGATTGGCCGACGTGCCATCTGGCAGCGTAAATGGTATGATCGCCGGACCACCATCCTCCCAGACCCACGGACGATCGGTCTGCGTGAAGTTCGGCGCCCAGTTCCCCACGGCGATGCGCCCGTCGCTCGACAGGCCCGTCACGCTGTTGAACGTGCTCCCGCCGGGAAAGGGGGGGAGGGTGGCCGTGTTGCCGTCGAGTGTCCAGCGGAAGGACTCAAACTCGTTCCCCGTCGAACGGTAATACAACATCGCGATGCTGCCATCGCGATTGAGATGGGTCATGCGTCCTCGCCGAGACTGGCCATTGATGATGACCGGCGGAATGGTGTGCTGGGTGCCGTCGTCGCGGTAGAGCACCACGTCGAAGTTAGAGCCAACGCTGTCCACGCTGACCACATGGCCGTCACCCGAGATTCTCGGGAAGTCGCCGATCCCGTACTCGGTCCTCGCGCCCCCCGGCGCATAGCGATACGTCTGTCCGAACCCGGGCACAGTCCCCGTGAAACTCCAACCGACGACCGTCCCATTGTCGGCGATGTCCGAGACCCACGTCGCGGTGTAGCCCGCCGACGGCTCGATCAACTCGAACGCGGGCGTCTGGGCGAGGGCCGGGCATCCGAGGAGTGCCGTCCCCGCGAGTGCCGCGAAACAGAACCCCGATCGACGCGTACTCGCCGCGTTTCGCCGCCACCGACGCCGCCGCGCGGTTGCACCGATTCCGACAAGAATCAGCGAAGACACGATCCCGGGCGAAGGAATGGTGGCCACAAACCCCATCGCGTCCACGCCCGCGGCGGAGGCAAGCCCCGCGAAGTGCAGGCCGTCGTTCGAGACCATCAGTCGGCTGATGCCGTAGGGAGCGGCGATGTTCACGCCGTGCATCGAAAGAAAGTCCTCGGCTCGCATCGCGCCGGTCGCTTGCGTCCAGATCCACGAGCCGCCAGAGAGTTCGCCGACCAGGACACTTCCATCAAACGAGGCATCCGTCGGCAGATACAACTGCCCGCCGAGCGGGCTCTCAATCGAGTACAGGTTCGCCACACCGTCGGTGATCGTGTAGAGGTTGCCTGGCGCGACATCGTGACGAAAGAACATGGTTCGACCATCGCCAGTCAACGTCGAGATCACGCCAAGATTGGCTGTCGTGCCATCAGGAAGCGCAAATGGTGTGAGCGACGGCGCGCCATCCCCCCAGACCCAGGGTCGGTCGGTTGATGCGGAACTCGGTGCCCAGTTCCCCACGGCGATGCGCCCGTCGCTCGAAAGGCCGGTCGTGCTGTTCCACGTGCTCCCGCCGGGGAAGGGGGGGAGACTCGTCGCGTCTCCTTCGGACGTCCAGCGAAAGGCGGTTCGCTCAGACGCACCGTTGCTCGCGGAGGTGCTCAGCATCGCAACCGAGCCGTCTCGATTCATGTACGTGATCGTTCCCAGCCTTGATTGGCCCTGGTAGACCACGCCGGGCACAAGGTGCTGCGAGCCATCGGGGTAGAACAACGTCGGCGAGAACCCGTTGGACTCTGGGAGATATCCAACCACAAGGCCATCGCCCGAGATGCGAGGCGCTCGACCGAGAGGGAACTCATCACGAACACCACCCGGTGAATACCGGATGATTGGACTATTGCTTGGTGCCGAGCCGTTGTACGACATGGCCACAATCGTGCCATCGTCGGCGATGTCGTAGACCTGCGTCTTCGCGAACCCTACCGACGGCTCGATCAACTCGAACGCGGGTGTCTGGGCGAGGGCGGGGACACAGAGCAGAGCCAGTCCGCCTAAACCACCAAGCGCCGCACGAACCCTGGCGGAGGTCTTCGCCCGGTTCGCAGACAGGCCCGTCCGATTCGGATGATCGCTTCGCATCTGGCCGCCTCCGATCGTCCCACTACGGAGAATGTGCATCAGGTTTTCCAGAATGCCAACCAAAGTGGAGAGATTTTCTTGGGAATCTGCGTCTGCCTGGGGACTTCCCCAGGGGAAACAGGCGTTGGACGGGCGGCGAGGGACGGGTCCGCCGTCCGCAGGACCGCCCGCTCCACGATGCATCGATCCGCCCGAGGCGATGGCTCAAAGCAGTCATCGTCTCGGGGCACCCGGCACGCCAGACGGCGCCGTCACCATCGACGATCTCCTCTACTATCGCACGAGATTCAACGCGGGGTGTTGAAGGAGGACGGCTTTGGGGCTGGTACACTCGGCGCGAGGGAATGGGAAAACGCCGGGTGCCCGGAGACGACTGCGGCACGATGCCATCACCTCGGACCCCTGAGATCAAACGCCCAAACGTGGGTCGGGCGAAGCGCCTGTCCCACACCACCCGCCCGAAACCAGTTCGGTCAACTCTGGCACGAAAGACAGGAGCCAACGCATGCCAACAACCAAGATCCTCGCCACAGCAGCCCTGGCCGTTGCTGTTCTATTGCACGATTCGGCATGTGCCCAGGCATCGTTCATTCCCCTGGGCGATCTGCCGGGCGGGAGTTTCAACAGTCAGGCATTCGCCGTCAGCCGGGATGGCTCTGTCGTGATCGGCCAGGGGTTGAACCCAACCGTTGAGGCGTTCCGTTGGACCGTGGGGGGAGGCATGGTCGGTTTGGGAGACTTGCCCGGAGGCTCGGTGGACAGCACGGCGTTCGGCGTGAGCGACGATGGCTCGATTGTTGTCGGACGAGCGTCCTCCGCTGCGGGCTTGCAAGCTTTCCGTTGGACAGCCACGGAAGGCTTGGTTGGTCTGGGCGACCTTCCGGGCGGGTCGTTTCAAAGCCAGGCGACCGCCGTCAGCGCGGATGGATTGGTGATTGTGGGCGATAGTTCATCCTCTTCCGGCGCCTCAAACGCGTACCGATGGACCGCCGGGGAAGGGATGGTCAGCCTCGGCGATCTCCCCGGCGGCAGTTTCTTCAGTGTGGCGTGGGCCGTGAATGCCGACGGCTCGGTGATCGTCGGTGACAGCCTGGGTGGCAATGGTGGGCGCGAGGCCTTCCGTTGGACCGCCGCGACCGGCATGGTCGCGCTCGGTGATCTACCGGGAGGGTCGTTCGCGAGTTACGCGTATGGCGTGAGCGCCGACGGCACGGTCATCGTCGGGACCGCCAGTTCCGCCTCGGGTTTGCAAGCGTTCCGCTGGACCGCTGCGGGGGGCATGGTCGGCCTTGGCGATCTGCCGGGAGGAGTCTTCTCCAGCGGGGCAACGGGCGTCAGCGCGGATGGGAACGCCGTCGTAGGAGTGGGCGCCGCGAACGTCGGCGGCCGCGCGTTCCTATGGACGCCGACACTGGGCATGGTGAATCTGAAGGACCATCTCATCGCGCTTGGCGTCACCAACCTGACCGGATGGAATCTGCTCAACGCCGAGTCCATCTCGGCCGATGGTTCGACAATCGTCGGGCAAGGAACGAACCCGCAAGGCCAAGCCGAGGCGTGGGCCGCCCGCCTTCGAGCACCCGCCTGTGCGGCCGACCTTGACGATGGATCCGGCACCGGCACTACCGACGGTGCCATCACCATCGACGACTTGCTCTACCTCCTTGGCGTCTTCCAGTCCGGCAACGCGACCGCCGACCTTGATGACGGCAGTGGCACGGGCACGCCCGACGGCGCGGTCACCATCGACGACCTGCTCTTCTTCCTCGACCGCTTCAACGCGGGGTGTTGAGGGAAGAAGGCACTAGGCATTGGGCACTAGGCACTAGGCACTTGGTGCGAGGCGTGTGATCCGGACACCGCTCAACGAGAGTGGTGCCATCAGAAACGAGCGAGTGAGTATCACTCCGCCTTCACATACGCCCGCAGCCCGTGCACGCCGCCCTCGCGGCCGAAGCCGGATTCCTTGTAGCCGCCGAAGGGGCTGGTCGGGTCGAACTTGTTGTACGTGTTGCACCAGATCACGCCGGCCTTGAGTTGCCGCGCGATCTCGAACATCTTGCTCCCCTTGTCGGTCCAGATCCCCGCGGCGAGGCCATAGGGCGTGTTGTTGGCGCGGGTGATCGCCTCCTCGGGCGTGCGGAAGGAGAGCACGCTGAGCACGGGCCCGAAGATCTCCTCGCGGGCGACGGTGTGGCTGGGCTGCACGCCGGTGAAGAAGCACGGGCGGCACCAGTAGCCCTTGCTCGGCAAGGTCGAACGATTCGGCTCGACGAGCGTGGCGCCCTCCTTGGGGCCGAGGTCGAGGTACTTGCGGATCGTGGTGAGTTGCGCCTTGCTGTTGATCGCGCCGACGTCGGTGTTCTTGTCGAGCGGATCGCCCACGCGCAGGCTCGCGAGGCGCAGGGAGAGTTTGCGGGTGACCTCGTCGAGGATCGGCTCCTGCACGAAGAGCCGCGAACCGGCGCAGCAGACCTCGCCCTGGTTGAAGTAGATCCCCTGTACGATGCCCTCGATGGCCTGGTCGAGGCTGGCGTCCTCGAAGATGATATGGGGCGATTTCCCGCCGAGTTCGAGGGTGAGGCTGGGGAAGGAGCCGCTCGCGCGAGGCTTGGCGGCGGCGAGGGCGATTCTTTTGCCGACTTCCGTCGAGCCGGTGAAGGCGATCTTGTCCACGTCGGGATGGTTCACGAGCGCGGCGCCGGTGCGCCCGTCGCCGGTGACGATGTTGACGACGCCCGGTGGGAGGCTGATCTCCTCGATGAGTTCGGCGAGCATGAGCGCGGTAAGGGGCGTCGTCTCGGCGGGCTTGAGGACGACGGTGTTGCCGCAGCAGAGGGCCGGCGCGAGTTTCCACGCCGCCATGAGGAGCGGGAAGTTCCACGGGATGATCTGGGCGCAGACGCCGAGGGGTTTGGGCGCGGCCGTTGAACCCGGGAAGGCGTACTCGAGTTTGTCGGCCCAGCCGGCGTGGTAGAAGAAGTGGGCCGCGACGAGGGGGACATCGACGTCGCGCGATTCCTTGATGGGCTTGCCCGAGTCGATGGACTCGAGCACGGCGAGTTCACGCGAGCGCTCCTGGATGCGCCGAGCGAGGCGGAAGATGTACTTGGCCCGCTCGATCGGCGCGAGGGCGGCCCACTTGGGGAACGCGGCCCGGGCGGCCTTGACCGCGGCGTCCACGTCGGCGTCGCCGGCCTGGGCGATCTGCGCGAGCGTGGCCTCGTTTGCGGGGTTGAGCGTCGGGAAATAGTGGTCGGAGGACTTGCCCGCAGACTTTGAGCCGGATTTGGATCCGCGGGGCGCGACCCAGGTGTTGTTGATGAAGAGGTCGTAGCGGTCGTGGATCTTGACCTTGGCCGTCTCGGGCGCGGGGGCATAGGCGAGGTCGAGGGGCTCGCTGGCAATCCGCGAGGGCTTCTTGGCGGTGGAGGTGCCGTTGGTGTGGGTGCTGGAGGAGGTGGTCATGGTCGGTGGTCCTGCTTTCGACGCGGCTGGCGATCAGGGAATGGTAGGGGATGGTGGTTCTGTGGCCGGCGGTGAGGATGGAGGGGCAGACGAGCCGCCTGCCCGACGAGAAGATGGCGTCCCGCATTCGGGGCATGTGGTGAGGGTGTCGAGGGTGTAGCCGCAGCGGAGGCATTGGTTGCGGGCGAGGCGGCGGCGGCGGATGGCGCGGGCGCGGAGTTCGTAGACGCCGCCGGTCAGGAGCCAGTAGAAGATGATGTCGGCGAGGAGGCCATGCCAGACGGGGAGCGCGGGGATGAGGGCGACGCCGCGCCAGCCGGGTGTGGTGAAGCCGAGGTCGATCTGGAGCCCGCCTCGGAAGCCGTTCCACGTGAAGGGGCCGAGATGTCGGGGCGTGTTGAACCAGGGTTGTCCCTCATAGTCGCGGCGCTCGAACGCGTGGAAGGGCCAGCCGGCGCGGTAGCGGGTCTGCCAGTGCGAGAGGCGACTGCGCACGATCGACTCGGCATATCGGTTTTCGAGGGCGTAGCCAAAGGTTCGATACGTCATCGAGGCAGCGGGCTCGGGCCAGTGGGGCGCCGGCCACATCCATCGGATCTGGGTATCCCAAGACTCGACGTACGTCTGGTTGGTCACGGCTCGATCACGCCAGCAGTGGTAGATCGCGCCGGCGACGGCGCTCGCGAGCGTGAGGAGGAACGCGAGGAGGACGAAGAGGATTCGTGTGCTCGTGCGGGGCATGGGTCAGGGACATTGTGGAGGCGCGACTGTGCCGCATTCGGGACAGGTGGTGAGGGCGTTGAGGGAGTAGCCGCAGGTGAGACACAGGTTGCGTCGGCGTCGGCGCGCGCGGCGGGTGAAGGCGATCGTGTTGAGGATCGCGAAGAAGAGTGCCGCGTAGGTGAGTGATGAGAACAAGAACTGCGGCCAGGCCGGCTGCAGCGGGAGTCGCGGCTCGACACCCCACGAGCCAATCGTTGGCGTCGGCCAGACATTGGCCATCCCGGGGATCTCAAGGCCTTGGAGGTATCGCCGGCGGAGTGGCGAGGATGTGTCGAGGGCGGTCTCGCTGTTGTAGCGCTCCCAGCGCATGCTGAGGAACGGCCAGCCGACGCGGGCGGTCTGGAGCGTGCGCTGCGGGCGGTCGTCGGTGGTCATGATGAGTGCGGAGCCGTGCCACTCGGCCTCGCTGACGAGGTCGTGGCGGATGCCGAATCCGGTCCAGTTCTGGTGGGTGCGCGGCTCCCATCCCTTGGGAATGAGGCACTGTGGAATGCTGTGATTCGGCTCGTCGTACCCAGCGTTGAGCTCGCCGTCAGTAAACCGTCCCGTGAGGCCGAGCGTCCAGCAGGTGAGCAGAGTGGTGAGGATGCCGAGCGAAAAGTAGAACGCGACGAGGAGGGCGAGGTGTCGTCGCGGTCGTGTGGGCATCGGGGGATCCTCGATACGGGTCTCGACGAAGTCCCGATCACGCCTCCGCAAAGTCAAAGTTCGCGGTGTACTTGCCGGTGGCGAGGCGCGTGAGTTGGCGGAGAAGGTCGTTGCACAGGCTGCTCGCGCCGAAGCGGAAGTAGTGGGGCGTGAGCCAGGGGTTCTCGTGCGCATCGTCAAAGCCGGGGACGCGCAAGGGGCCCATCGTCTCGTGGACCATGATGAGATAGTGGACGGCCTGCTTCGCCGTGCGAATCCCGCCGGCGGGTTTCATGCCGATGAGCACACCATCGCGGAGGTACGCGTCGCGGATCGCCTCGAGCATGACGAGCGTGACAGGCATAGTGGCCGCTGGCGAGACCTTGCCCGTGCTCGTCTTGATGAAGTCCGCGTGGGCGCCAGCATCCTTGGTCGGCACGGGCGCGTGGCGCAGTGCATCGATCGCGAGGTCGCTCGCGCGACGGACATGGTCGAGGGTCTCGAGTTCGCCCGTCTCGAGGATGACCTTGAGGCCCGCCGACGAGCCATCATCACGGAGACAGGCGGCCTTGGTCTGCACGATCTCGTCAGCAACCTCGTCGTATCGCCCGGCAAGGAACGCGCCGCGGTTGATCACCATGTCGATCTCATCGGCCCCATCGGCGACGGCACGGCGGACATCATCGAGGCGTACATCGAGCGGATACTGCCCGCTGGGAAACCCCGTGGCGACCGAGGCGACGTTGACGCGCGTGCCACGCAGGGCGTCCTTGCACGTCTTCACGAGCGAGGGATACACGCACACGGCGGCGGCGCTCGGGAAGCCTTCGGGGAAGTGGGCGGGATCGATGTGCGGCGTGACGGCCTTGCGGCAGAGGGCGCGGGCCTTCTCGGGGGAGTCCTTCCCCTCCAGCGTCGTGAGGTCCATCATCGACATCGCGCGGAGCAGCAACTCGCGTTTCGTCGTCGTCTTGATCGAGCGTTTGGTGAACGAGGCGGCACGCTCGGCCACCATGACGGCGTCAACGGACGGTGAGGAACTCGCGTGGCGGGGCATGCCGAATGCTAGGGAGTCGGTGACTTCGGCCCGGGGTGCGGCACGTGGGTTGGGAGCGGGGTCGAAATCGATCCGCGGGGGGTCGTGTGACACTGGAGTGACGCGAGAAACTGAGCGACGGCCCGGGCCGCGGCAACCGCGTGGACGGGTTCTGTCCACAGGTCGTTGTGCCCGGCGTTCACAACGAGGGCGAGCGTCGATTTGGGCGTGGCGGCCGCGATTTCCCGGGCCTCCTGAGGCGGCGTGATGGTGTCGGCGTCGCCCTGCAGTACCAGCATTGGAACTTCCACACGTGCCGCCCAGGTGGCTCGATCGAAGGACATTGGGTTGAGCGTAAGGCATGTGGCGTTGAACCTGGTGGCGTATCGCGAGCTGGTCATCGCCAAAGCGGCACTGAGCGTCACGCCGTGAGGCAGAGCCTGTGCGCGCAGCACGTTTCGCGCGGGCGTGAGGGCGAGCCTGTACGGACTCTCGGCAATCATGCCACACAGATTCGGGACCAACTTTGACGCGGCGACAACGATGGAGACCCCCGCGCCCATCGACCAGCCATAGAGCACGATCGGCGTCGTCGGCGGGAGTTGCAGGTGCTCAAGAAGAGAGTGGAGGGCTGCCGGCTCGCGAAGGCCTTGCGTGCAGACGCCGGGCGCTTCGCCGTGCCCGGGTGAGTCCCAAAGAATGAGGCGTGAGGCGTGCTCGACCAGGTGTGGGAGTCTCGCGAGCGCGCCGACACGGGAGTCGCCCCAGCCGTGTGTCATGATAATGACGGGCGCGCTGGTCTCGGTGGTCGCGGCGTGCCCGGGCACGTCCCAGTAGGACATGTCGAGCGAATCGTGCCGAAACGTGTGCTCGGTGAACACGACCGCCCGGCCCGAGGCGAGGGTGATCTCGTCGGGCGTGCCCGGGCGATTGCGGGCGAGGGCCGAGGCGTAGGTTCGACGCGGCGGGTGCGCGAGACGCCATGCCGTGGCGAGGATCGTGGCGCCCACGACGAGGACCAGGCCCAGGAGCAGGAAGAGCGCGAGGTCGAGGGCGTCGAGGTGCATGCCGTGTGAGTAATAGGGCGGCGAGATCGAGCGCGGCGTGCAAATCGTCGCGAAGTCTACATCCCGAAGAGGTTCCGCACGTCGTTGTACGTCACGACGATGAAGACCGCGCCGATGAGGACGAGTCCGGCCATGGTCAGCGCGTTCTGCACCGACGCGGGCACGGGCTTGCCACGCACCTTCTCGGCACAGAGGAGGAGGAACTGCCCCCCATCGACGATGGGGATAGGGAGGAAGTTGATCACCGCCAGGTTGATGGAGATGAGCGCGAGGAACCGAAGGAGGTGCATGAATCCCTGGTCGGCGACGATGGTCCCGATCTGGGCGATCCCGATGGGCCCTTTGAGGTGCTTCACCTTCACCGAGTTCTGGAAGAGGCGGACGAACGTGAGGTAGGTGGAGCGCATCGCCGAGCGTGTCTCTTTCATGCCAATGGCGATCGCTTCGAAGGGCGTCTTGCCCTTGAGCAGGTCCTGCTCCATTGCGAAGAGGTGCATGGGGATCGGCGAGGCGTACGACAACGCGCGGAGGCGTAGCACGTCGGCCTGCGGAATCATGAGCGTGACTGAGGTTGGCGCCGGATCCGGATCGATCGCTGTGCCCACGGGAAGAACCCGGAGCGACACGCTCGCGTCGCCCGTCGCGGATGCCGTCGCTTCGATGAGAGCGCTCCGAAGCGTGCCGAAGTTCATGACGGAGATCTCGTTGACCGCAAGAATCGTCGAGCCAGGTGGGAGGACGTCGTATGCCGGGAGAGCACGAGGCTCGGCGTTCTTGGCCCGTGGATCGAGAGCTTGCGCAGGAGTTCGCGCCAGAAGCGTGGAGGTCTCTGCCGTCGTCGAGGCGTGGAAGCCGATCCTTCCCTCGGACGACACCTTGACCGCCAAGGCGTGCGACGTGTATGGCGTGCCGGGGACTGCCGGAGTGCTCGCCCGGAGCACCACCACATCGAGCATCCGCCCGGCGTTCGCGTTGATCTCGCGGATCCCCTGATCCAGGCGCGGATACTCGATCGGGCCGATGCGAGCGAAGATGTCGCCTGGCCGAAGACCGGTGCGTGCCTGACCTTCCTCGTCCATGCTCGAGATGCACAGAACCGGCGAAAGCCCGAGCAGGTGCTCGATCACGACGGTCCCCTCGGCCAGACGCTTCTCGGCGTCGGACTTGGCGCTCCAATCGTCAAGCCCCGGGCCGACGCGGTCCAACTCCAGTTCGGGCTGGGGCAGGAGGCTCCTCGCCTGCTTGGCGTGCGTGACCGGGTGCTCAAAGACGACCTCGATGGGCGACTCGGGATGGGCCTTTGCCGAGGCCTCGAGTTCTCGGGGCGAAGTCGCGGGAACTCCGTCGATGGAAACAAGCACCGACCCCGGCGGCACATCATGAATCCCCGACTGGTCGTACTCGACCTTGAGCCGCTCCAGGAGTGCCCGATCCGTCGTCGTCGCGAGCGAGACGCTGTGCGGTGGCGCGATCCCGAGTTCCTGGAGATCAGAAATCACGCCCGTTTCGGGCTTGATAGCGAACCGCACCTCCGACGCCACGCCCTCGCGTTTCACGACGAGTTCAACCGGTGTGCCTGGCTCGGCCATCGCGGTCTCGACCATGATGTCGCCGAACTTGTTGGGCTTCACGCCGTTGATCTCAATGATCTCGTCTCCCGGTTGCAGACCTCGCTCCGAAATGTTCAACGCCTCGGCGTTGAGAGGCACCGCCATCGCGGCGGGCGCTGTAGGGTCCACCACACCCACGCGTGCCGGCTCAACCGGCAACCCGATCATGAAGATGACCACGAACAACGCCGCGGCACTGATCAGGTTCATCACGACGCCGGCGCAGATCACGACCATGCGTTTCCACACCGGAGCGTTCTGGTAACTGTCCGGCGCGCTGCTGGTCGCCTCGGGGTTGAGGTCCTCCTGCCCGAGCATCTTCACGTAGCCGCCGAGGGGAAGAAAGTTGAGTCGATACTCGGTCGGGCTGACGCCGGGGATCAGGCCGCCGGACGTGCGGGCGCGAGCGAGGTATTCAGGCTCGGAGGTGCCTCGGCGCAGACCCATGCCCTTGCGATACGAGAGCGTCGCGGGCCCAAAGCCGATGGCGAAGGCCAGGACGCGGATCCCCGCCCAGCGAGCGGCGAGGAAGTGCCCCAGTTCGTGAATGAAGATGATCAGCCCAAACCCGATGACGATCTGGGCGAGGCTGGTGAGCGTGCTCAAGACGGCAAGTGTGGGCGCGTGGTGCATCGGATCAATTATCGGCACGTGGGCAGGGAATGGTGACGGGGAGTTGGGATTGTTGAAAAGAATAACCCGCGGCGCTTGAGGCCGCGGGTCGGAGGTGTTGGACGTGCCGAGTAACGTGTCCGCCGCGTGACCGGCGATTACTTGGCGTACTTCACCGAGCAGCCATAGGCCTTGGTCTCGGCCTTCTCGACCTTCTTGCCGGCGAGAATCGCATCGAGGGCGGCGGAGACGTAGTTCATCTTGCCGACGGTCTTCGCGTCGTTGTTGTCGTCGATGGCGCCGTGGTAGGCGATGACGCCATCGGTCCCGATGATGAAGAACTCGGGCGTGCGCTTGGCGCCATAGGTCTGCCCGACGGTGCCCGACTCATCGAGGAGGACGGGGTAGTCGATGCCATAGTCCTTGCGGGCCTTGACGTTGCGGTCCTGGCCATAGCCCTGCTCGCCGGGCGCGCCGGAGTTAATCGCGACCCACGAGATCTTCTTGTCCTTGTACTTGTCGTAGGTCTCCTTCATCGTCTTGGCGTGCTCGTGGTGCTTCTTGACGAAGGGGCAGTCGGGGTTGAACCACTCGATGACAACGACCTTGCCGTCCTTGGAGAGGTCGGCGAGGGTGACCTCTTTGCCATCGGTGGAGGTGAGTTTGAACTCGGCGGCCTTGTCTCCCACGCTCAGTCCTTTCGCTTTGGCTTTCTCGGCGGACTTGTCCTGAGCCTTGTCGCCCGGTTCGGCGAGCGCGAAGGCGGAGGCACCGACGACGGCGAGCGACGCCGCGGCGATGAGGCCGGTGAACATCCGACGAGAGTTGAACAGGCGATTCATGCGATGCATCCTTTCAAGGTTCTCGCGTGCGGGCCTTGGGCGACAAGCCGGGGCCGCGTCGACGCGAGGAGAACTGCACACTCCATCACGCAATGGTATTAGGGTGATGTGGTCTTGGGTGTCTGGGCAGGCTGGGAAGGAGCGGAAGAGGCGGGTGTCGATTTTGACGATGCCGGATTCGATGAAGATGGCGTCGACGGCGAGACCGGAACGGCCTTGACGGGCGGCAGGACCTCATCAATGCTGACAAACACCGGCTTCTTAGAGTCGGGAAGCGTGAACTCGAGGAGTCCTCGCACGCGCCGGATTTCTGTTTCAGATTCAGGGGCTTCGAAACGAATCGTCAGGGCGTCCTTGGCCGCGATGCCATCAGCAATCAGGTTGATCGGCGTGGGAATGTCGGTGGCGGGGTAGAAGGTGAGGGATGTCGCGCGTGGAACACTGAGCGTGAGCGTCGTGGGAGTGGACTTGGTGACCGCCTTGTGAGAGGGCACTCGCGCGGGAAGGCGTTCGCGCGACGCGACGATGAGCGGCGCGTCCTTGGAGGCCTCGGCGGACGCCGCGTCGTGCAAAGCAGCGAGGGGCATGCTCGCGGTCGCTGTCTCGGGAATGCACGCATCAGAGCAGACGAGCAGGTCCACGCTCACGCCGAGCGTTGCGTCCTTGGGGATTGTCGCCGACGCGTTCACGTGCACGGGGAAAAGAATCGTGACGGTCCCCTCGTAGATATGGTCGAGGATGTCGCCCGGCGAAACATGGCGATGCGGCGCGGGGAAGATCGGCTCGCCGACCTTCACGCCCTGGGGAACGGTCCACGAGAATCGCGGCGTCATGCCAGTGTCGTTGAAGGTGTCGCCATAGATGTGCCAGTCCTTGGCAATCGTGAGCGAGACGCCAATGGTGGAATCGGAGCCGGCACGGAGGGCCGTCGTCTCCGAGATGAGCCGGGCCGAGACGTGAGCCTCCGCGGGGGTGTCAGCGTGGGCGAACGAGGGATGGATCATGGCGATCGGTGCGAGAGCCAGGGCGATGATGTGTGAATGCTGCATGACGTGCTAGTTTCGATGTCGACGGGACCGTGGAGTTTCAATCAACTACGACCCGGCACACTCCCGGTCCGGCATGCACTTCATCGGACCCCAAACGAGAGGATTGCTACGCTCCTCATGATGATCCAACGAACCCATGCCGTCATGATTGCCGGATTCCCGCGATTTGTTCTATCGTTGTTTGGTGCCGGGCACACAGGGCTCCGCCGTCTCATTTTTCGCGGACTCCTTGTGCTGACGCTGGGTGCCGTGGTGATCTCTGGGGGCGGGTGTCGCGGGAGTGGCGTCCGAGACACGGATATCAGGTACGTCCGAGTGGATCAGGTTCGCAGCGTCGTGGATCCCCAAACCGAACGCGAGCGGGCGCAGAACGTGCTTGTCGTCGACCCCCGGACCAAAGACGATTACGAGGCCGGGCACCTGCCCATGGCCCGCAATCTGCGGACGACGCTCGCCCTTCCCGAACGCGACGTGGACCCGGTCTTCAACGGGTACAACTCGATCCTGGTCTATGGCACGAATCCGGGCGACGCCGTGGCGCGGGCCATGGTGAAGCGGCTGATCGCGGGGAAGAAGACGGCCGTGCTCTTCGCGGGGGGCGTCGAGGAGTGGACCAAGAACGGCGGGCAACTGGAGACCGGGCCCGACCCGCTCGCCGACACGATCGACGATACGTCGACGCGGCTGCTGCCCGACTGATCCACATTTGGCGAGTGTTCGAATAAAGAAAAACGCCCGCGAGTGTGACTCGCGGGCGTCTAAATGTTGGAGTTCGCGAAGACTGATTACCCGATCTGGGCGAGGGTGTTGACGAGGCCGAAGGGGGTTCCCGTGGTGGTCCAGCCGCCACCCAGGAGCAGGTCGTAGTGGGAGAAGGCCATGGCAAACTGCGTGCTGGCTGTGGCGTCGATGCCGTAGGAGAAGGCGCCGGTTCGACCCGAGCTGACGAGTTCCGGGCGCTGGTCGAGGCGGAGTTGGGCAAAGCCGCGAGCGTTCACGGTGATGGGGATGAGCGACGTGCCGCCGTCGGAGAAGAGGAGTTTCACGTTGACGGTGACGTTGACACCCGCGGGGTTGTGGAAAGTGAGGGTGTCGAAGGTGGAGGTCCCCGCGTTGGCCGCGTTGAGGAAGCCGTCGGCGAAGAGGAAGCGTGTGCCGGCAGTCATGAGGGCGGCGGCCGCATCGGCATCGCCCCGGCGTGAGTCGCTTCCCAACACCGAGACGGGTTGTGAAGAAACGAACCGCAGGCCGATCGGCTGGTTGTTGACCAGGCCCAGTTGCGTGCCCGTGAGAACGACCTGAGAGTGGGCCGGAACCGAGACAAGTCGAGAGAGTGGTGTCAGCGGCGCGAGCATGTAGTTGCCCGTGATCTGGACCTGGGCCGTGACCGAGGTCGGGTTGAAGATAACGACTTCGGCCTGGCTGTCGGTGCCCTGCGTGAGGTTGGTGACCGCCTGGATGGTCGCGGACTGATCGCCCAGAGCGCCGAACGCCGCGCCGTTGCCGGCGAGCGAGTAGTGACTGAGCGAGGCCACGACGCCCTCGAAAATCGCGGCGTTCGCGATATCGACCGGCGTCGCCGTGAGCGTGACGCTGAACGTCCCGACGGGGAAGTTGGCGATGTCGTTGATCGCCCAACCGCCGCGACGCTGGGCGTCCCAGACCTGGGAGATGGAGACGGGCGCCTGCCCGGCCTGGTAGGCCGTCAGCGTGACGTTGATGGGGAAGGTGGCGGGGTTGTAGAAGACGATGAAGTCGAGGTTGCCGCCGGGGCTTCGCTCGACGCGGGCGAAGTTCCAGGTCGAGTCGAGTTCGGAGGTGAAGGGATCGCCGACCGAGCCGTTGAAGTCGTAGTGAGAGAGCGTGGCCGAGAGCGGCTGATCGGAGACGATCTCGATGGCATAGGGGGTGTCCGTGCGGAGGCCCGCGACACGCCCGTTGAGCGCGTCGGCGAGCGTGACCCGCGTGGTCGAGTTGGCCGCGACAGTGCCGCCCGGGATCGAGGTGAGCAGCGTGCCCGTCTCGTACCAGATGTTGATCGTGTACGTCGAGGCGACGGCATTGGGATTGGAGATCCCGATGAACTCTCGCGTGCTGTCGGTGGTGTAGCCCTCGGGATAAAAGAGGCGGTGCACCGCGGGTTGGGTGCTGACGCGGATGGTGTACGACCCGACCGAGTCGCCGACGCCATCAACGATGATCCAGTAGGTTGTGTTCCCCGGGGCGAGGAAGGCGAGGTTGGCCTGGACGCCGGGGAGGCCCGAGTCGTCGAAGCCGACGGTGGCCGTCGGCGCCTCGGTCGCCGCGTTCACGACGCGAACGTTGGCGTCGAGGAGCGAGCCGTTGGGGGCAATGACCTGGACGAAGACCTGCTGAAGCCCCGAGTAGTTCCCGGTGGTGAAGCGGAAGAGGTCACGGTCATTGGCGACGTCGATGCTGTCGGAGGCCTCGGCATATCCGTTGCGCGGATTGACGCTGAGAACAGCGGGCTGGTTGAAGTCGATGACCGACGGGTCGGACCCGCCGCCGCCGCCCGTGGTGGGCCCGGCGACGTTGACGTTGTACTGCCCGGTGGTCGTGCCACCAGAGACGCCGGTGGTCGCCGCGACGAGGATGTAGTAGGTCGTGCCCTGGGTCAATCCCGTGAAGGAGAATGACGCGGGCTGGAGGGCGCTGGTGGCGACGAACTGGGTCACCTGGGTGAAGGTAGAGTTGAAGATGGTGACGGTGGGGGCGAGGCCCTGGGCCGTGTCGGAGAGCGGCGTGACCGTGATCGACCACGTCCCGTCGCGGATCGCCGTGAACCTGTAGAGATCGGTGTCGCCCGCGTAGTTGATCTGCGGGTTGCCCGCATCGCCGAAGTCCGCCGCACCGATCTGCCCGACCCCTGATGTCGGATTGATCGGGATCTGCGTGGCGATGTTCCACTCGGTCGCGTTCGCGTGGTCATCAATCGGCGGCGTGGCGATGTCGAGCGTGTAGGCGCCCGTCACCGCAGTGTTCACGTTCCCGCCAACTTCCTCGATCGGCTCGACCACGACGAAGTAGTTCCTTCCTCGAACGATCGTGAGATCCAATGTGATGGTGTTCGCGCCGGCGTCGTCGGGCATCGTGGCGGAGACGATCTCCGTCACCGGACCGAGCGCCGGATCGGAGTAGACCGTGACCCGAGCGCGAAGGAGGCTCCCCGCGTTCCGCGTGAGTGTGACCGTGCCATCGCCCGTGGCCGTCCCCGTGAAGGTGAAGAGGTCGGTGTCGGTCGCGGTCTCGACGTTGCCGGCGAGATTGCCCAAGCCGGTGAAGGGATCGAGAGGCACGATCGATGCGACGGCGAACTGGCTCGTGTCGCGATCGGCGCCATTGAGCGGCGCGTCGGGGTGGTCGTCGCTGGGCGTAAAGACGAGGTTCACGTTGTACGAGCCGATGCCCGCGGCGAGGTCGGCGTCGGTGACGACGATGTAGTAGTACGGATAGAGGCGCGCCGGGTCGGCCTGCGGCGGGAGGATCTGGCGATCCGGAGTCGCCGAGAAGCGGGCCCGGGCGTTGAGCGTCCCGCCCGCGATATCGTCGTTGTTGGCGGCGATGAGTTGGTAGATCGCGTTGCCCGCGGGATCCTCCGAGACCTCCCAGACCTGCACGGCCGGGTTGAACCCCGGGCTGGTCGCGGAGACCGTGACGGTGTGGAACCCGAAGGTGGTCGAGGTGAAACGGAAGACGTCGGAATCGCCGGGTGCTTCGATCGTCCCCGAGCCGGAGCCGAGGCCCTGGAAGTCCTGGACGTCGAGATCCGTCGCCTGCCACCACTTGCCCTCGTCGGCGTGGTCATCAACAGGCGGAACACCGGCGACGGAGAGCGTGTACGCGCCCTCGGCCGTGCCGTTGCCACCCACGACAACATAGAACCGCTGTCCGGTCGTCGCAGGGACGGTGGCCCGTGTGGAACCTGGCGCGACGATGATCCCGTTCGCGATGGTGTTCCCGTTGGCGTCCTGGATGGTGACGTCGGGGACGAGCGTGCCGCTGGTCCTGGTGGCGGTGATGCTGAGCGTGCCGTTTCCGGGAGCGATGAGGGTGTACGTGTCCGTGTCGGCGAGGTTGTTCGGCGTGTTGTTGATGACGCCGTCGACGCTTCCCGTGCCGATGGTGGACGATCCGAAGACATCGTCGATGGGAATCACGGTGGCGCGAGCAAGCGCGTTGTTGGCGGCTCGGTTGACGTGATCGTCCTGGACAGTCTGCCCGTTCTCCAGGTCCGACGGGATCGCCGTCATCTGGTGGATCAGGATCTGGTACGAGCCGATAGCGCGGCGCCAGTCGATCTCGCGATCGAGGATCCGCTCACGAGCCGCTGCATTCTCATCGGTCGGCGAGGGAGAGCCGTCGATCCACGCCTGCCCCGACTCGACCTGGATGAAGTACGTGTTGCCGGCGACAACATGGAAGACGGCCCGCGCGTCACGACGCGTGAACGTCACCGGGCCGACACCACCGACCGTCTCGGGCGCGACATACGCAGTGGAGACGGCGTTGTTGTCGTTGTTGTAGACGATCTGCGAGAAGTCGTTGTCGAAGATGCGCACCGCCGAGTCGAGCGGGCTGTTGTAGGTCTTGGTCTGGACGGTGTAGTCTTGGGTGCCCTCGGCGAGGTCTACGTCGAGTTCGCCAAAGAAGTCCGTCAGATTGCGTGTGGCGATGCGAACCTCAACGGTTCCCGTGAACTCGGCACGGAAGTTCCAGAGGTCGGTGTCGTCGATGGTCTGGATGCTGCCGAGGTCGCCGAAGTAGGTGTGGCTGCTCGGGTCAAAGGGATTGGTGAAGAGAGTGCGGATGGTGCTGCCCGCGGGCTGGGCATCGGTTCCCTGATTGGCCGAGCCGTCGCCGGTGTTGAGATTCGTCGTGATATGGAGCGAAGTGTCGAAAGCCCGCTCGTTAGGCTCCTCGACGAGGGTGGTGCTCGCGGAGTCGTCGCGCACGCCATCGGGCGGGACGGAGATGTCAGGCACGAATGCGTCCACCGTGAGCGAGATGTTGTATCGCCCGGTCCCGGAGTTGTTGAGATCGGTCACCTCGAGGTAATAGACCTCGCCGCCCCAGAGTTTGATGCCGCCCAAGCCGTCCGCGGGAAGGACACCCGCGGTGGTGAGCGGGTTGATCATGCCCGCGGGATCGGGGTTGGGCAGCGCGATGGAGTTTGAGCCCGTCTGATCGAACGCGAAGACCTCGTCGAGGTTCGAGTCGAGGATTCGAATACGCACGTTCTCGAACCCGCCGAAGGTCGGGTTGACGACTACGCCGAGGCGAGACGCCGGACGATCGTGCCTATCCCATCGCAACGGGTTGCCATCGTCGAACGGCGCGAGCACGAAGACGGTCGCGTCTTGCTCGGCGGGATCGCCGACGTCGGCCTGATCCGTCGGGCCGTAGTCCTCCGCCGTGCTGTTCGTCACGCCACCGAACATCGCCGAGTAGGTGAAGAAGTCGCCGAAGGGCCCTGTATCCGCGGAGACTTGGGCGACATGGTTGACGGGGAGAACACTGCCGTCGGGAAGCGTGATGTCGACAAAGTCGCCGCCGAGCCACAGGGCCTCTTGCGGGTTGCCGCTGATGAGAGCGGACTCGACGCCCGGCTCCTGCGTGTCGACGAACGTCGTGAGCGTGCGGACGGGCGCGTCGAGCGCTCCCAAGCCCGCAAGGAAGCCGTCCTGCCAGGCGCCGCCGTTCCAGATCCCGATGAAGCCGTCGTGGTCCGTGAAGTCGCCACCGGCGACAAGGAATCGGAAGGCATCAGCAGGCGCCCCATTGATCTCGGGCGGGTTCCACGTGGTGAGCGCACGGACGGCTCCGTTGGTGCCGGTGCCGACGGGGTTCCACGTGAGATACTGCTCGTTGGGTGGCGTGCCTTCCGGGGTCACTGAGCCGAACGTCACGATATTGGGAGAGGTGTTCGTGCCGCCGAAGTTGGGCGTGCCCGCGGTTGTGAAGAGTCCACCGATCGCGAGCACCTCGCCGGCGGGGCGCACGCCGTCGCCCGGATCGTCCCATGTGGTAAGCGAGAAGATCTCGGGATTGGGGCCACCGTTGACTGTGGCGGCAGGGCCTGCGTTTGCAAATGGCCCGAACTTCACGGGGCGCATCACGTCACCCTCGTTGGCGTACGCCGCGATGTTCTGGAAGGGAATGTTGGGACCGAAAGGAGCCACGGCATCCTCGTCGTCCAACTCTTGGAAGAAGGGGAGCGTGTTCTGCACCGGGCCGCCGTTGGCGCTCACCGTGTTGAACCGACCCCCGATGAACAACATGTTGGGCGGGTCGGACGGATCGGGAATCGGGGGCGTGCCGCCCGAATCGCCCGCTCCGGGATCCGGCGGGTCGTACTCGTCCAAGGCGTTCACCGGGCCATTGAAGGTGAAGTTGTCGATCCCGTCGCCGAACATGACGAGGAAGCCCTGGTTTCCGATGCCACCGCCGATGGCCAGGCGCTGGGTCAGGTCGTGATCGATGGTTTCCGCACTTGGAGTAAACGACGAGAGTGCGCGAACGGGCCCCGTGATTCCGGCCGTGATCGCCGGGTTCAGTCCGGCCCAGCCGAACTCGCCAGTGTTGAAGTCCTGCAGCCAAAGGGCGATGTTGGTCAACGTGACCGGGCCTTGCGGCGTCGGAATCACAAGATTGAAATCGCCGCCGACAATTAGAATGTGGTCCGTCATCCCCTCGGGCGCAGTGTCCACGCCTGGTGTTGGATCAAAGTCGAGGAGGGTGTACAACTCGGGATTCGTCGTCGTCGCCGTCGCCGGATTATCCACAAATCCAAGTTGACCGTTGTTCGGATCGAATCGCTGATCGCCCGTGAACCACCAGTCGCCGCCGTCCCACACCGTCAGCCCGCGTGAGACCGTGGGCAGCGCCGCGTTGCCGCCGGCGCGCGTCAATCGACCACCGACAAAGAGCGATGTGCCCGCGTCGTCGTTGTCGCCCTGGTAATCGCCCAGCATGTCCACAGGGGGCACGAACTGGAAGAGGTCCACGTCGCCCGCGTCGTGAATACGCCCGGTCGCGAACGCGGTCTGCTGCCAGGTGACGTCGCGAACGAGGTTCCCGTTCGCGTCGAACGTCTGGAACGGCGCGTTGAACCGAAGCGCCGTCGCCAGGCTCGCCTGGAGCAGGTCCGACTCGGTGTTCCCCGCGGGCGTGTCGATCTGGTCGTCGATCCCGAGCGACGGATCGAACGTGTGGTTCGACTCGATGAACAGGTTGTACTGGACGCCGTTGTTGACCTGGAACCCGTCGACCACGACAAAGTACGTCTTCCCGCCATCGAGTTGCACCTCGAGCTGCGGCGAGAGCCCCGAGAAGTTGTCGTTGAACGCGAGGAGATTCCCCGCGGAGTCATACAGGCGCAGCGCGGGATCGGTCACCGGGGCCAGGCCCGCGGGCGTCGCCGTGATGATCGTCAGGCCCGAGCCTTGCGCCACGAATCGATACACGTTGCTCTGGAACCCGGGCGTGGTCGCCGCCGGATCGAGCGCAGGGTCTGGATCATCGAAGCCCGAGAACGCTGCACCCTGATCGCTCCCCCGACGCGTGATCGGGCTCATGGCGTCGGGGAGTTCGTTCGACGAACCATCCGCCACGAGGAAGAGGCGCCCCACGCCGTTGGGCGACGTCGGGAGATTCGGCCTCACCTCGTCGCTCCGCACACGAATCCACAGCACCTCACCCGGGACCGTCACCAACGTCGTGAACGAGTCGTTCAAACGACCGGCGTCGCTGTCGAACGCCACGCGCGTGATCGCGCCGTTGCTCGAGGTCTGGCGATAGATGTCCAATCGCGTGTCCAAACGCTGCGCGAGATTCGCGACCGTGCTCTGGAGATTGAACGTGGCCAGCCCATTGAACTCCGGATCGTTCGGCACGGTCCACTTGAAGACCGCCTCGTCCTGCAGGATGTCGATGATCGCGGTGGGGGCGGCCGTCAAGTCCGGGGCCGCCGGATCGAACAACGCGGGATCACGCAAGATCCCCGTGTCCGGGTTCGATTCCACAAACGTCGAGTTCGTCCGCACGCGCAGCGTGTACGTCCCCGTCCCCACCGGCGCGCCCGTCGTGTCGCTCGACACGACGACGAAGTACGTCTGACCGGCCTCGCCGATGAACCCCGCCCATCCGTCACGGGCCGTGCCCGTGGAGAGGATCCCGTTCGTGTTCCCGGTCGCCAGTGGCGTCGTCAGGTCGCTGGCGCGGAAGACCGAAACCTTCGTATTCAGGGAACTCGTCGGCGTCTCGTTCGCCGTGTCCGCCAGGATGCTCACAAAGTTCGTGTCGCCAGGGTTCCCGGGCATCACGAACTGGAAGAAATCATTGTCCGTCGTCGGCGTCGCGGGTGTGATCGCTCCGCCCTGGCTTCCCTCGCCGTTGGTCAAGAGCACAGGCACCGCCGTCGCGAACGACCCTTCGAGGAGGGTCCTCTGCTCGAGTCCTTCCAGCATGAATCGCGGCGTCTGGCGTGACCCGGCGCCCGTTCGAGATACGCCCAGCGCTCGACCCACACGCCGCATCAACCCCCACGGCGTCACGCGGTCGGTCATCGACTGCTCGGCTTCGGTGCGGAAACGAACGGCGCGATGGACGTACTTCATAGCGATCTCCAATCACTCAACTGCGCGAGAGAAGCGTCATGCTCGCTCGCGGCTTGTGCTCCGGCAAACGCCGCCGTCGCGGCGCCCGCCTTCGTCCCACCCACTCGAGATCTGCACTGGCGACGACGCAATGCCTCTCGCAGACTCGGGATCGATGGCCGAACTCCCGTATCGCGACGCGTAGCGGCATCCAGCGCCCAGGGACGCGTCGCGTCCAGAGCGCTCTGGGGCGTTCTCCCGTGAGGGTGAACACTTCCCGTGCGACACAGCATAACAAAGTTCGGCCCGGCGTGTCCAGTGGCACTTTCAACACCCGAAACCAAACAGATCCCTTCTGCTAGACCCGTCTTTGTTTCCGTGGGTCATGAGATCACCGCCGGCAAGCCCGCCGCCCGCCGCACCGCCGCTGCCGCCAAAATCATTCCAGGGTCATAGATCGGAATCATCGAGGTCTCCGCCGTGACCACCATGGGCGCCTCGCTGCACCCGAGGATCACGCCGTCGCACCCGCGTCGAGCCAGGCTCTCGATGATGCCATAAATCGCCAGCCGAGACTCGGGGCGGCAGTCACCGTAGATGAGTTCGCCATAGATGATCTCCTCGAGTTGATCCACCTCGCGGTCCTCGGGGAGGACGACCTGGATGCCCTTGAGGCCCAGCGGCGTCTGGTAGGTGGACGACCGTGTCACGAGTTTGGTCCCGATCACGCCGACCTGCTTCCGAGAGTCGCGGGCGATCGCCGACGCGACGAGGTCGGTCATGGCAATCCACGGAATCGTCGAGTTGGCCTCGGCCAAGGGGATCGCATGCTGCACGGCATTGTCGGGCGTCACGCACAACTCCGCACCCGCACGCTGCACGATGTCGGCGCTCCGCCGCAGCAGGTCCCCCACACGGACCCAGTCGTTCTTGCGGATCGCGTCGATATACAGCGCCAGCGGCTCGTTGTGCAGCGTGATCCGCGGCTGCTCCGTCGGAGACAGCATGTCGCTCGCCTGACGCGCGATCTCCCGATAAAAGAGCGTCGCGCCCTCGGGACTCACTCCCACGATGCCGATGTGACGGCTCATGCGTGCTCCTGTGCGCTCCGACCAACCGCGCCCCGGCGATCAGTCCATGGCCCGCGCCACACGCCCGATCGCCGTCGAACCAGTTTATCGCCTCAACACCCGCCCCGGCGGATCGGTGTAGAGTCGGGCATGACCGAGTCCGGGCATCTCTCTCACGATCCCTTCGCGACCCTAGGGCTTCCGCGTCGATTCGACCTCGCCGAGGCCGACATCGCCCGCGCCCACCTCCGCGCCATCGCGCTCGCCCATCCCGACGTGGCCGGCGCGGATTCCGAACAACTTGCCGCCGAACTCAACGCTGCCAGGGACCAAATCGCCAACCCCGAGTCGCGGGCCGAGTCGCTCCTCATGCTCATGGGTGGCCCGGCCAAGGGAGACGACAAGGGGCTTCCACCGGCATTCCTCATCGAGGTGATGGAGATCCGCGAGTCGATCGAGGCAGATCTCGCCGATGACGCCGTCGCCGCACGCGCGAAGTGGGGGGCGTGGGCGACGACACGTCGCCACGAGCACGCCGCCCGCGTCGCCGAGTTCTTCGCGAAATCGCCGCCGGATCTCGCCGGCGTGCGCAAGGAACTCAACGCCTGGCGGTACATCGAGCGCCTCCTCGAGCAACTCGACCCCGCCTACGACCCCAATCGTGCCGATTTTCGGACTTGAGTTGCCCCTCCTATCAGCCGATACCGAAGATTGGATGCGGTGCAAGGGGGATCGGGACGAGTCGCGTCCATCCACCAGAAACCGATCGCCCGTTGGGGGACTCTCAAGCGATGAAGATGAAGAGCACCGGCATCAAGGTCCTCCTTGGGTTCGTCGCCGTCCTCGTCGTCGCGCGCCTGCTCATGGGCAACTCCAAGGCCGAGACGCCCGAGGAGTTCAAGGGGCTCTCCACGCTCTTTGCCGCGTACGTCGAGGCACGCGATTCCGACAAGCCCGTCCTGGCCTTCGTCACCGCCGACTGGTGCGAGCCGTGCCAGCAGATGAAGCGTGACACCCTCGCCGACAAAGAGGTCGCCCAGTGGATCCGCGAGAACACCCACCCCGTCCTCGTCGATTCCACGAAAACCAACAAGGACGCGACGGCACTCAAGATCCAGTCCGTCCCCACCTTTGTGATCCTGCGCGAACGCGACGGCGAGTTCCGCGAGGTCGCGCGACTCTCGGGATTCGCCAAGAAGGACGCCATGCTCGCCTGGCTCGGTGAGCACTCCGGCCCCGTCGCCGACTTCGTCCATCGCCACGGACGCATGCCCGACGAGCGCGAGTTCCAACGCGGCTCGGAAGGAACCGTCGGCCAGCCCGCCGCCGACGCTACTCCAATGGATTGACGAACAGCCCCGTCGCGATCTTCGGGTAGAAGAACGTCGATTTCTGAGGCATCAACTGGTTCGCGCGGCTGACATCCTTCACCGCGTCGAGCGGCGTGGGGCGCACGATCACCGCGAGTTGCGCGCCCGTGCTTCCGAAGACCTTGCCGCCGCCCGCGCCCGTCTCTAGCCCGCGTGTGATCTGCAGGACCTCGTCGATCGTGTGCGGGAAGGCCCACTTCACCGCCTCGCCCGCGTTGAGTTTCGGCGTGCAGACTTGCTCCACGATGCCATACTGGATGAACGCGACGACGAGTTCTCGCCACGCCTTGGGCTTATCGGGGAATCGCGCGTTCAGTGGATCGCCCGTCGCCGGCGCCGCGACGCCGCCGCGACCGGTCTTCACGTCATAGAGCGCAAATCGCATCGGCCCCATCCCGCCAAGGCTCTGCAGCGCCCGGTCGATCGCGTGCAGGTCGCCCGCCACCGGCTCGAATCGGATCGTCTCGCGCGAGTGCTCCAGGAACGAGTCGAACGAGTAGTTCTTCATCCCGCCCAGCACGCGATGCGTCGGCCAGATCACCAGCCCAGGGTCCGACATGCTCACCAGCACGATCATGCACCGGCGCGCGGGATGATCCGCCGCGACGCCGCCCTGCTGTTCCAGCCCTTTCAAATAGTTGAGCCCCGTCGTGTACCGATGGTGCCCGTCGGCGATGAAGACGTCCTCGCCGCGCAGCGCGTCCTGGTACGCCGCGATCGTCTGCTCGTCCTCGATCGTCCAGATCTCGTGCGGAATGTTCTCGCCCAGGCTCGAGTTCATGTTCGCCGTCAGGTCCGCCGGGCGTGACGCCATCACGCTCTGGAGCAGTTTCGTCGCCTTGGCGTCCTCGTCCGCGTGCAGCCCGAAGATCGGCGACAACTGGGACTTGGTCGCCTTCATGAGCGCCATGCGATCTTCCTTCGGCCCCGAGAACGTCTCCTCATGCGGCAAAATCCCGCCGCCCTCGCGTGGCCCAAAGGGAACCGTCTCCACCGCGCACGCCATCCCCGACCGTTGAAAGGTCTTGCTCCCGGCCGTGAACGTCTGCCGATACGCGAACATCGCGGGCGTCGCGCGTCGCGTGAGCGTTCCCGACGCGAGCCAGTTGCGATACACCTTTGCCGCGCCCTCATACGCCTCGGGCGGCCCCAGTTCCTTCGCCGGCGTGTGCGGCAGATCGATCGCCACGATGTTGTGAGGGTCCTTCGCCAGCAACTTGCCCTTCCCCGACGCGTCGAGCACGTCATACGGCGGGGCCACGAGATCGCTCACGTCACCCTTCCCACCCTTGTACTGCGCGGCACGGAACGGAAAAACCTGAGGCATGGGCGAATGCTCCTGAAAACCGTGACAACTATGCGAATTGGAGATCAGTATACGACGTGATTCATTCTTCCCGCGACTACCATCGCCCATGCCCACAGCGCTGGTGCTCCGAGCGGCGGGAACGAACTGTGACGAGGAAGTCTGCCGGGGGTTTTCCCAGGCCGGCGCCACGCCGAGGCTTGTCCATCTCGACGAGGTCATCCGCTCCCCCGCGATGATCCACGACGCCGACCTCATCGCCTTCCCCGGCGGGTTTAGTTACGGCGACGACATCGCCTCAGGGCGCATCTTCGCCATGCGTGTCCGCGAGCGCCTCTACCCCGCGCTCCGAGAGGCCGCCCAGCGCGGCTGCCCCATGATCGGCATCTGCAACGGCTTCCAGGTCCTCGTCCAGGTCGGCCTCCTCCCCGGCCCGCACTCGGCGGATCAAGACTGGCCCGCCGACCACGCCCCCGAGCGCCGCGTCGCGCTCACCAGGAACAAGGACGCGCGATACGCCTGCCGATGGGTCCGCGTCGAATACGTCGACGACTCCCCCTGCGTCTGGACCCGCGGCCTCTCCAACCTCCACGGGCACGAGTCCATGCTCCCCGTGGGCCACGGCGAAGGCCGCCTCGTTGGCCTCACCGACCAGACGACAGAGGACCTCGAGAAGAACCGCCAGGTCGCCGTTCGATACATCGACAACTTCAACGGCTCCCAGCGCGCCATCGCCGGCCTCTGTGACGCCACGGGTCGGATCTTCGGCCTGATGCCCCATCCCGACCGCTTCCTCGATTGGACCCGCCACCCCTTCTGGACGCGCCTCGACGAGTCCGCCCGCTCGGGCCCCACGCCGGGCCAGCGGTTCTTCTTGAACGCCGTGGACGCGATTAAAGAATCACAAACGGCCCCCCTCGCCTCCAGTCACTGACGCCGGACTCACCCGCAACCACCCCACCCGTTTCCGGTACAGTGCTGCAGCATGGGTGACCAACCGCACACGCCCCCAAACGGCCAACCGCCAAATCCCCAGCCCGACAAGGACATCATCGGGCTGGAAGAAGACAGCGACACAGCGCCCACATCCCACGCAATTCCAGCACATCACACGCCGACGCACGCGCCCCGTCGCGAGCCTTCACGCCAGGCCGAGAACGCCCGCGCCACCAGCGCCCTCGCCGCATCGCATGCCGCTAAGCACGGCGCGACGAACCAGAACCACCGCGGCTGCTCGTCCTGCGGCTACGACCTCTTCGGACTCCCCATCGGCAAGCCCTGCCCCGAGTGCGGGGCCCCGCCACCAAGCACCGCCGGTGGCCTCGTCCGCGACAGCCTCATGTCCGCGACCGATTCCTACCTCCGTCGCCTCCGCCTCGGCGGACTGCTCATGGCGACGGCCATCGTCCTCAACGCGATCCTCATTGGCGCTCCGCTCGTGAGCGCCGTCGTCTCCGCGGGCGGCCCGCTGACCGCGGTCTTTTACGCAATCAAAGGAACAGGCTTCTCCAGCGGCCCCTCAGACGCGGTCGTCGCCGCCGGAGTCCTCACGCGACTCGTCGCTTTCGCGTGCTGGGGGCTCGGCGCGTGGATGGTCTGCGTGCGACGGACACAGGTCGCGACCTCCGCCAAGGACCCCATCAACGAGACATACGCAACGATCGCGCGCTGGTCGCAATGGACCTTCCTCGCCGCGATGCTCCTCGACTTCGTTCATCTCAGTGTCGTAAGCTGGATCTCGGCCGCGCTCTCCATGGTCGGCCTCCTCGGCATCTTCAGCCTCGGCCTCGTCGTCGGCCAGATCGCCGAATGGGCTCAGGACTCCGGGCTTGGCTACAAACTCCGCCTCACCTCATTCGGCATCGGTGGTTGCCTCCTCGTCTTCATCCTCTCCATGCTTCTTATCCCCGTCTCTCCACCCGAGGTCATCGGATTCCTCGCCCTCATCGGTTCTGCTTGCCTCCTCGGGTTCTTCTCGAGCGTCTTCGTCTTCGCCTGGTCCATGCTCCAGTTCGCCAAAATGGCCACCTGGGCCGTCCAGAACAAGGACGTCCGCAACGAACGCGACCGCCAACTCCGAGAGCGCGCCGAACGCGAACGCCGTTCCCACGAGGCCAGCAAGTCCCTCAAGAACGACCCGCTCACGATCAGCAAGGACGCGCCCTGCACGAACTGCGGCTACAACCTCATCGGCCTGCGACGAACCGCCCGCTGCCCGGAGTGTGGCAACGACATCTCCGAGTGAGCACGCCTTTGTAACGATTTGTTCAACGCCGCACACATCCCGCGTCCAAACTACAGCACCCACAACCACAGCACCACACCCGACGCCACCAGCACCATCCCAAACGGCACGATCAGCGTCCGGACCAACCGCCACCCTCCAAGCCCCGCCGAAAGCCCGGCCTTGAAGATCAGGTTCACTCCCGACGCCAGAATAATCCCGCCGAGCGCGTGACGCGCATTAAGCGTCTCCGCTTGCACCAGCCGCGAGTTCGACAGCGTGATCGCGTCCAGATCCACAACCCCCGAGAGCGCCGACACCAGATACACCCCGGCATGCCCGACATATCGCATCGCCGCGCCCACCGCCACCACCACCACCGCATACAACCCCGCAAACAGGAGCGCCGAACCCAACTCCGCCGGGTTCTTCTGCGTCGGCACCACCGCCTCGCTCCGGCGCGCCCGCACCGCCAGCACCACCGACGCCAGCACGCTCACGCCAAGCATCGCGCCGAACGGCTTCCACGCCCACTCAAAGAGCGGCCTCGACGCGATCAAGATCAGGAACAGAATCCGCGCATACAGGATCGTCGTCGCCAGCATGATCGCCGCCCCGGCCACCGGCACCAGCCCCGCCGACTCCCGCGCCCGCCTCGAGAAACTCGCCGTCGTCGCCGTGCTCGAGATCAACCCGCCCAACGCCCCCGCCAGGAGCGCCCCGTGCCGTCTCCCCACCAGTCGGTGCGCCACATACGCCA
Organism: Phycisphaerales bacterium; assembly: GCA_016699835.1. Classification (NCBI taxonomy): domain Bacteria; kingdom Pseudomonadati; phylum Planctomycetota; class Phycisphaerae; order Phycisphaerales; species Phycisphaerales bacterium. The sequence continues at coordinate 415,812 of CP064987.1, read as the reverse complement.
CGAGATTCAACCCGACCACCAGCGTCACCATCAGCCACACCTGACGCGGGTTGAGCGCGCCGAACGGCCCCATCACGCGATCCGGCACCACCGGCAGCACGATCAGCGTCACCACCCCGAACTGCAGCATCGCCCAGAGGTCCTCCTTGCCCAGCCGCGCCACCAGCCCGTGCAGATACTCGCGCGCGTGCAGCAGCACCGCCACCGCCACGCCCACAGCCACGCCGATCTCGCGATGCCCCAGCGCCACCGTCACGCCGACGACATACATCAGCACCATCGCCGCCTCGGTCGTGACGCCGCCGGCCTTGGATTCAGGCGTCGCCCCGTCATGCCGGTCGGGCGACGACGACAGGTTCCCCACCAGCGTCAGAAGCGACACGCCCACCATCCCCGCCCCGACCATCCACCATCGCCCAGGCTCGGGCGCCCACGCGCACAGCGTCCCCAGCATCGTCAAAAGAGGAAACGTCCGCACACCGGCGATCCGGCTCCCCGCCTGCTCCCGCTGGATCCCGATCAATAGCCCCAGCCCCACCGAGACGGCAAGGTCCGCGAACATCGACCCGATCCCGCTTTCCGATCCCATCTGCATCAATTCAGCGTAGGAGTTCGCTTAGAATGTGATCCGGACAGGCGACAAACCTGTCGCTTTGGACGCCAACCCGTCTGTGCTCAAGACGCTCGTCGCCATCGATCGATCCCGGAGATACGCATGACCACGTCTCACTCCCGACCGACTTTACACACCGCCCTGCCCCACGGCGCGCCGTCCTCCATCGATCCGCACGCCGTCACCATCTCCGGACTCGTCCTCGAGCCGTCCTATGGCCCCGGCACGCCCAACGCCGGCGCCGACATCGCCGAAGGTCTCAAGAACTGGAAGCGCGACATCCCCCAGCCGGGCGCCTACCCCTTCGCGCGCGGGCTCTTCCCCAGCGGCTATCGCACCCGCCTCTGGACCATGCGCCAGTTCGCAGGCTTCGGCTCCGCCGACGACACCAACCGCCGATTCAAGTATCTCCTGGAACAAGCCAAAGGCACCCACGCCAACACCGGTCTCTCCACCGCCTTCGATCTCCCCACGCTCATGGGGCGCGACAGCGACGACGAACTCAGCATCGGCGAGGTCGGTCGCTGCGGCGTCGCCATCGACACCATCGAGGACATGCACCGCCTCTACGCCGACATCCCCGTCGACAAGGTCACCGTCAGCCAGACCATCAACGGCCCCGCCGCCGTCATCTGGGCCATGTACCTCGCCATGGCCAAGCAGCGAGGTATCTCCTGGGACACACTCGGCGGCACGCTCCAGAACGACATCCTCAAGGAGTTCCACTCCCAGAACGAGTTCATCTATCCCCCCGAGGCCAGCGTCAAACTCGTCGTCGACACCATCGAGTTCCAGAGCAAGCACGTCCCCAAGTGGAACAGCGTCTCCATCTCGGGCTACCACATCCGCGAAGCCGGCAGCAGCGCCCACCAGGAACTCGCCTTCACCCTCCGCGATGGCATGGAATACGTCGAGGCCTGCCTCGAGCGCGGGCTGGACATCGACTCCTTCGCCCCGCGGCTCTCCTTCTTCTTCAATAGCCACAACGAGTTCTTCGAGGAGATCTGCAAACTCCGCGCCGCCCGACGCATCTGGGCCCGCGTCATGCGAGAACGCTACGGCGCCAAGAGCGATCGCTCGTGGTACATGAAGACACACGTCCAGACCGCGGGTTGCTCACTCACCGAGCAGCAGCCCATGAACAACATCGTCCGCGTCGCCTACCAGGCGATGGCCGCAGTCCTCGGCGGGTGCCAGAGCCTCCACACCGACAGCATGGACGAGACGCTCGGCTTGCCGACGGAACAGGCCGTCACCGTCGCCCTCCGCACGCAGCAGATCCTCGCCCACGAGACCGGCGTCACCCGCGTCACCGACCCGCTCGGCGGCTCGTGGTTCGTCGAGCAACTCACCGACACCATGGAGCGCGAGGCCCTCAACCTCATCCACGAGATCGACTCGATGGGCGAGTACGGAGACTGGAAGTCGCCGAGCACGCCGCCGCCCGCGCCGCCGTCGCTCGAGAACCACATCGCCTACGCCCCGCGCAAGACCTATGGCCGAAGCGTCGTCCACGGCATCAACCGCGGCTACTTCCGGCGCAGCATCGCCGAGGCGTCGTACCGATTCAGCGAGGAGTGCGAGGCCGGCGACCGCCTCATCGTCGGCGTGAACGCCTACACCGACCCCGACGAGAAGCGCCCCATCGAGATCCTCCAGATCTCCCACGACGTCGAGACCACGCAGGCCAGCCGCCTCGCCGACTTCAAGAAACGCCGCGACAAGGAAGCCGTGAAGCGAGCCCTCGACGCCATCCGCGCCGCCGCCAAGAATGCCGAGAACGTCATGCCCACGCTCGTCGAGGGCGCCCTCGCCAACTGCACCCTCGGAGAGATGGTCCAGGCGATGGCCGACATCTACGGCCGCTACAGCGGCGGGCCGGAGTGGTGAGCACTCACGCGTAGGGAGGTGTCGGGCTTCGCGTACACTCCCCTCGTGCAGACCATCGCCAATCTCATCCACGGCCGACTCGTCCCGCCCAAGGCCGGGAAGTATCTCGACAACACCGATCCCTCGACGGGGACCGTCTACTCACGCGTGCCCGACTCACGCAGCGAGGACATCGACGCCGCCGTGGACGCGGCCGCCGCGGCCTTCCCGACGTGGAGTCGCACGCATCCCGAGGAGCGATCACGCGTGCTCCTCCGTCTCGCCGATCTGATCGAGCGCGACGCCGACCGGCTCGCGCGGGCCGAATCCATAGACAACGGCAAGCCGCTCTCTCTCGCCCGGTCGCTCGACATCCCGCGCGCCGCCGCCAACTTCCGCTTCTTCGCGACCGCCATCCTCCACACCGAATCCCAACTCCACGAGACCCCGGGGCACACGCTCAACTACACCCTCCGCCGCCCGCGTGGCGTCGCCGCCCTCATCTCGCCCTGGAATCTGCCGCTGTACCTCCTCACCTGGAAGATCGCGCCGGCCCTCGCCACCGGCAACACCACCGTCGCCAAGCCCTCCGAACTCACGCCGATGACCGCATTCCTCCTGAGCGAACTCGCCATCGAGGCCGGTCTCCCGCCGGGCGTCCTGAACATCGTGCACGGCTCAGGCCCCGGCGCGGGCGTGCCGCTGGTCATCCATCCCAACGTCCCGGCGATCTCATTCACCGGCGGCACCGCCACAGGCCGAGCCATCGAGGGCTCCGCCGGACCCATGTTCAAGCGGCTCTCGCTTGAACTCGGCGGCAAGAACCCGGCGGTGATCTTCGCCGACGCCGATGTCGACGCCGCGGCCGACGCGTGCGTGCAGGCGGCGTTCCGGAATCAGGGCGAAATTTGCCTGTGCGCGTCGAGGTTTCACGTGGAACACTCGGTGTACGAGCGGTTCGTGTCGCGGCTTGTGGCGCGCGCGTCGGCGCTCGTGATTGGTGATCCGCTGGAATCGAAGACCGAGCAGGGGGCGCTCGTGTCGCGCGCGCATCTGGAGAAGGTCGAGGGGTACGTCGCCCTCGCCCGCGAACTCGGCGGCACGGTCCACTGCGGCGGGCAGCGCGCGACGCGCGCGCGGCACCCCGCGATCGGTGAGCGCTGCACGGACGGGTTCTTCTTCGAGCCGACGGTGGTGTCGGGGCTGGAACCGACGTGCCGCGTGGAGCAAGAGGAGATCTTTGGTCCAGTGGTGAGCGTGTCGGCGTTTTCGAGTGAGGACGAGGCGATCCGGCTGGCGAACGGGACGCCGTTCGGGTTGGCGGCGTCGCTGTGGACGCGTGACGTGTCGCGCGCGCATCGTGTGGCGGAGGCGATTGAGGCTGGGATCGTGTGGGTGAACTGTTGGATGGTGCGAGATCTTCGCACGCCGTTCGGGGGCATGGGGCAGAGCGGTGTGGGTCGCGAGGGCGGACAGGAGGCGCTGCGGTTCTTTACCGAGACGAAGAACGTGTGTGTAAAGGTGTGAGTGTTGCACGCGTGCGGCAGGATGGAGTGGGGGGCGTGTGCCGGGCGCGTGATGTGGGGAAGTCTGATAATGTCGCTCGACGCCGTATGGATTCGAGCGTTCGATGAAGGTTGTCGATGGAGGCGAGGCGGGTGGTCCCACGGCAAGGGGAGTGACGATGCGCGGTCAGGACAACTTTTCTCGAAGTCTGAAGCAGGTGCTGAGCATCGCGACCGACACGTTCTCGTTGTCGGGGGTGCGCGGGCCCGAGGATCTGTCGCATTTTCAGATGCTGCACGCGATCTCGCGGGTGCCGATCAGCGAGGCGGGGGCGGCGTTGTCGTCGATGTCGGTGGATCTGGAATCGCTGCAGGCCGAGGTCGATGCGGTGATGAAGGAGGCCGACTCGGCGTGCGCGGGAAAGTGGACGCTGCAGACGGCGGCGAAGCACGCCGAGAGCATGGGCGACGAGCACGTGGGGACAGAGCACTTGCTTCTCGCGCTCGCCGACGAGGGGCAAGGCTCGTTCGGGCTGCTGCTCGCGAAGCATGGGATCACATCGATGGCGGTGCACCGCGGGATCACCGAGGCGCGAAAAGGGAAGAAGCCCGAGCCATCGGCACCCGCCGGGCCGAGCGCTACGGTGACGGTCGTTGCGTCCGGGCAGGGGAAAGGCGGCGCGGGCGACCGCGGCTCGTCGAGTGAGTCGGGGACCGGATCCTCGCGTCCCGAGGCGAAGGTCACGAGTGTGCCACGATCAAGCGCGACGCAAGGCTCGACGAGGCCCGTCTCGAAGGCCGCGTCGGGAGTGACCAAGCCCGCGGCGAAGGCGGACCCCTCGGCGGTGGTGTCGCACTCGGCGGCGGAGCCTGTGGGGAACTATCCGCACGCGAGGCGCGTGGGGAATCTGCTGTTCCTCTCGGGGCTAGGCCCGCGCAAGCGCGGGAGCAAGGTGATCCCCGGCGTGATGCTCGACGATCGCGGGAACGTGATCGGACACGACATCGAGGCGCAGGTGCGCTCGTGCTTTGAGAACGTGCGGATCGTGCTGGAGGAGTGCGGGAGCAGTTGGGCGAACATCGTCGATGTCACGGTCTTCCTGACGGACATGAAGAACGACTTTGCGATCTTCAACCGGCTGTGGGCGGATTACTTCTCTGAGAATCCGCCGGCACGGACGACGGTGGAGATCAACTGTCTGCCGACACCGATCGCGTTTGAGGTGAAGGTGATCGCGACGGTGGGGCCGAGCGATATGAGTTCGCCACGGCGGATGGTGTGAGATATTGATCTCGGACACCGCTCTGGAGAGCGGTGCCACCAAGAAAGAGACCTGCCTCGGAGAGGCGGGCCACCAAGGACATTAATCTTCGCGGCGGAGGATGGCGCGGACGGGGCTGGCGTCGAAGCCCTCGAGTTTGAGTGGGAGGGCGATGAGTTCGTAGTGACCGCTGGGGACGCCCTCGAGCACGAGGCCCTCGATGATGGCGAGGTCGTGGCGATAGCAGGCGTGGTGTGCGGGCAGGTCCTTGGACGAGAAGAGATCAATGCTGGGCGTGTCGACGGCGATGGTGATGACGCCGCTGCTGGCGAGATAATCGATGAGTTCGACGCTGAGGCCGGCAAAGTCCTGATTGAAGTTGGTGGGATCGGGGTAGGTGCCAGTGCGCAGGATGACGCGCGGGCGGTTGGGCGTGTCGCGAAGGTCGGTGGGGGTGACGCGGGAGTTTTTCGAGACGGGGCAGTCGATGAGTTGGGCGGGGCCGAGGTATCGATCGAGGGGCTGGTGCTCGATGGTTCGGCCTTGGAGGGCGTAGTGGCTGGGAGCGTCGGCGTGAGTGCCCAGGTGGACGGTGGCGCGGAGGGTGGAGAGGGTGACGGTGTCGCCTCTAGCGAGGTCGCAGAGGACATCTCGCGAGGGTGCGGTGTCGCCGGGCCAGACGGCGAGGCGGGGGGAGATGAGGGGGCTGACGTCGTAGATCTTGGACATCCGCGGAGCCTCCACGTCGGTCAGCGTTCAGGTAATGTCAAACTCATGGAGACTAGAGGTTGCCTCGGCGACCCTGCTCGATCTCCAGGCTCTCGAAGAGGGCCTTGAAGTTGCCCTTGCCGAAGGACTGGCTGCCTCGGCGGCAGATGATCTCGAAGAAGAGCGTCGGGCGGTCTTGCAGAGGCTTGGTGAAGAGTTGGAGGAGGTAGCCCTCGTCGTCGGCATCGACGAGGATGCCCAGATTCTTGACGCGGGTGTGGTCTTCCTTCACGGGCGTGTGCCCGTGGCTGGTGAGCATGGCGTCGACGCGCTTCCAGACCTGCTCGTAGTAGGCGTCGGGGATACTGAGGAAGTCGACGCCGCGGCGGCGGAGTTCGGTGATGGAGTGGAGTTCGTCGTCGGTGCGGAGGGCGAGGTGCTGGACGCCGGGCATGTTGTCGTGCCAGTCGAGGTATTCCTGGATCTGGGATTTCTTCTTGCCGGGGGCTGGCTCGTTGATGGGGATCTTGATGAGGTTGTTGCCGCTGGCCATGACCTTGGACATGAGTGCGGAGTATTCGGTGGAGATGTCCTTGTCGTCGAAGTGCTTGAACATGGAGAACTCGAGGACGTTCTCGTAGAAGGCGACCCAGTGGTTCATGCGTCCGAGTTCGACGTTGCCGACGAGGTGGTCGACGTATTTGAGGCCACAGGGGTGGGCCTTGTTGTGCTCGTTGATGTTGTTCGCGTCAAACTTCCGGAAGGTGGGGGCGAAGAGGCCGCCCTGCTTGACGTTGGGGAGGGCGTAGGCACCGCGGCGTTCGACGAAGGTGTGGATGACCTCGCCGAAGGTTTTGATGGATGCGGAGATGACGCTGCCGTTGGCGTCGGTCGCCTCGGTGGGCGCGGCGGCGGAGGTGGCGCCGTTCTTGAGGGCCTTCTCATACGCGGCGACGGCGTCGTGCACGGTGAAGGCGACATCCTTGACGGCGTCGCCATAGTGCATGACGTGGCGCGAGGCGGGGTGGTCCTTGGTGAGGCCGGTCGTGATGAGGAAGCGGATGTTCCCCTGGGTGAGGAGGTATTCGGCGGCGTTTCGGTTGCCGGTGGTGAGGTCGCTGACCTCGGTGATGTTGAAACCGAAGGCCATGGCGTAGAAGAAGGCGGCCTGCTTGGCGTTGCCGGCGTAGAAGCGGACGTGATCGACGTCGATAAGGGCGAGAGGATCGGCGGGTTTGCTGCCGGCGGTGGTGGGCTTGGTGGTGGCGGTGGTCATGGTGGGTCCTCCGGTGGGGTGGCGCGCGAGTCGCGCCGAGATTGCTTGAGAATCCTACGCGGTGGCGTCGGGAGTGGGGCGTGGTGGGGAATGGCGCGGCGGAGCGGGAAGAGCCGATAAAGTTGGGCCGGGAGGGAACCCGAGTGATGAACGCTGTTCGAAACGAGATTGCGACTGATTCTCAGAAGGGGACGAGTGTCTCCAGAGAGTCGAGGGATGCGAACACCGACCCGCACAAGGGGCGGACGTTGGGATTGATCCGTCAGACTCGTGGGCTGGGCGAGGTGCGGTGGGTTGTGGACGCGGGGGCGGGGCGTGGCGGGAGGGGCCTTGTGGCGCGGCGGTTTGGGGGCGTGCACGCGGATCGGCAGACGAGCCACACGTTGTACCGGTTCGATGGGTGCGGGACGCGCGGCTCGATGCGTCGGCTGCTGGGGGCGCTGGAATCCATGGCTGGTGTACGTGAGTCGCATCTGCTGGCGATCGAGGGGCTGACGCTTTCGAGTGAGGGTGGTGGGAGAGCGGTGGTGGTGATCACTCCGTATCTTGGTGATTCGTCGGGGTTGCGGACGCTCCGGGATCACCTTGAGGCGAAGTTGGGTCGGATCCTTCCTTCGGAGGTGGCGTGGGCGATGCGGCATGTGCTTGGCGGGCTTGGGGTCGCGCACGCTGGGGGGTTGGTTGAGGGGGCGTTGCGGGCGGAGCGGTGCCTCTTGGATCGGTATGGGAAGGTGACGCTGGAGTTGCATGGGCTGCCGGCGTCGTTGGGGTGGATCGAGCAATCGAGTGTGGCGGCGTTTGCTCGGCGAGAGGTTCGGGACGCCGTGGCGATGGCATACTCGATGCTGGCCGGGCGCGAGTTTGATCGGGGAGCGTTCTCCAGCGGGGCGGCGGGGCATCGGACACGGCCTGAGTGGGACGCGTGGTTTGCGGCGGGACTTCTGGGCCATGGGTTTGAGTCGGCGGGAGAGGCGATGGCGGCTTTGCCGAGCGAGCGCGGGGGGAGCGGCGGGCGCGTGATCGAGCGTTCGGCGTCCACGTCGTCGCCCGAGAATGGCGGGAACTTCGGCGAGGGGACGAGCGAGGCGAGCGTCAAGAAGAGCGTGCTGCGACAGTGGCTCGATGGTCTCCGCGGCCTGCCTGCGGGACGCAGTGGGCGTGCGGCGTAGATCAAACTCCACTTTGTCGGGTTGCGACGCTCAATCGGCGGGAGTTACCGTCTGGTTCTGGGCCGCGGCGACCTCGATGGATTGCTCCTGGTTGAGTTCGGAGCCAAACCGGACGAGGATCTCGCTGGCGACATCGGCGGCGAGGGGCGTGCCCGCGACGAGGCGGAGGCCCTCGATCCAGGCGTTGAGCGTTGAGGGGAGCATGGCGGCGAGATCGAGGCGTCCCGCGCCGACAAGGGCCCGGACCTGGAGGTCGTCCATCACGTCGACATCGGTCGCGCGGGCGAGGGGGCTGATGCGATCGAGGGCGCGGAGGGCGGCGTCGAACTCGTGTGTGCTGAGGCGTTCGCTCGCGAGCATGAGGCCGCCCTCGACGATAATGCGGGCGTTGCCGGGGATGAGGCCTTCGGACATGAGGCGAGGCTCGGCGGTGAGCATGGAGAGGAGATCGATGCGTTCGCGTGAGGTGGTGGCCATCTTGGCGGCGCTCAAGAGGCCCGGGACGTTGAGGCCTTGGGCGAGGAGGAGTCGGGCGTCGCGGCCGACCTCGGGGGATGGCGGATTGATGGACCGGAGGAGGGTGTAGGACTCGACGCTGGGCTTGTGCCAGACGAGGGCCCGGGCGGCGATGGGGTAGAGCGAAGGGTGGCGGCGCGTGGCATCGAGGATGGCATCCACGTGCATCGGTTCGCGCGCGAGGATGGAGGCCACGGCGACACGAAGGCCCGGAACTGGGGCGTCGAGCAGGGACACGAGCGAGGCGCGGTCGTCGTCGTTGCCAATGGAGGCAAGGAGATTGGCCATTGACTCGCCGCGTTGGTCGAGTGGGATGGAGCGGATTATGGAAAGAATCTGATCGCGCTCGGCGTTTGTGAGTCGTCCCGCGCGCTCGAGGTCCCAGAGGGCGGCGGCGGCGGCGGGGCGGGCCTCGCCGGGTTTGGCGAGCCATCGGATCGCGGGGGCGACGGTGTCGGCGCTCGGCCAACGGGCGACCAGGGCGAGCATCGCGGCGGCGGCGGGGGGATCGGACTCGGCGCTCAGGGCGCGGATGAGCACGTCGGAGCCGCCCTCGGGGACGAGCTGGTTCGCGAGTGTGGCCGCCCTGGCGCGAAGCGAGGGACTCCTGCTTTCGAGAAGGGAAAGCGAGGCGACGCCGACGGCCGGGTCGAGGGGGGTGCCATCGGCGAGTTCTCGCACGGCGAGTTCGATGCCCAGGGACGCGACGCTGATCTCGGGGTCATTCAGGAGCGCCACAAGCGCGGGCGTGCGATCCTCGGGGGGTGTGTCGAGATAGTTCGAGCGCAGCACGGTGATGAGGCGGTCCTTGGCCTGGGCGGCCTCGTTCGACAGGGCGTCGGCGCGGGCGCCCTGGGCGGCGGCGAGTTCGGCGAGCCAACGCGTCTCGTTGAGCGCCTTCACGCGATCGAGCCACTCGGTCCACGCCTGCACGTCGCGGGGCATGTCGGTGCGACCCGAGAGACGCTCGAGGGCGGCATAGGTGGCGGATCTCACGGCGGGGGAGCGCGCCGGGGCCGCGAACTGAAGAATGGATTCCGCCACCGAGCGGAGGCGGTAGGAAGCGAGGGCGGCGATGAGTTGAGGGAGTTCGGCCTCGCCGGTGGAGTTGAGTCGTTGCTGCAATGGAGTGAGCAACTCCGGTGGAGGATTGGACGAGAACGCCAGGGTGCCGAGCAGGACCGCGCCCGCGGAATCTGTCGAGGCTTGCTCGGTGAGAATATTCGCCAGGGCACTCGCGACGCCTTCTTCTCGCGCATCGAGCAGCAGTTGCGAGGCGGCGGCGAGACGCAAGGACCGATCGGCAGAGGCGTCACGCAAGGTCGCCAGACTCTCCTTGGCACGCTGGGGCAGGCGGGACTCGCTGGGGATGCGGGGCTGGAAATCGGGAGACGCAAACGCGGTTTTGGCTCCACCCCAGGACATGCCAAGGGTGGTCGCCACCACGATCACGATCATTCCACGACCGATCCGCACACGCACACTCCCCATTGATCCGACCGTGCCGCGTCCGACGCTGTGAACAGGTTGTATCGGCACGAGGCCCGTTGGCACTTCATGCTACACCGTCCATAACACTTGGATCCTGGTCGAGACCAAAGGCGTCACGAATTCGGGGCTTCGGAGGGGAGATCTGATCTCGCGGAATCGGAGGCCACGGCCTCGGCGTTGGCTTCGTCTCGAGCAAGGTATCGGGCTCCGAGCATCCAGAGGATTCCCGAGACCAGGATCATGACGCCGACGACCATGAACGAGGTGTTCATGTTGCCATTGGGTCTGGCATCGGTGCGGGTGAGGTCGGTAATGAACCCGATGATGGGCGGGCTGATGGCGTCGCCCAGGGCGTGGATGGTGAAGATGGTGAAGGCGTAGGCCGAGGCGCGGATCCCCGGGGCGGTGACGTTGGCGGTGATGGTGTTCGAGGGACCCGTGTTGAGGAAGATAAAGAAGATCGCGCCGGCCATCAGGAACCAGGCAGCAGGGAAAGGGACATAGAGCGTGGCGACAAAGAGGGGAAAGGCGATGAGCATGCCGACGCCGGAGACGATGAAGTAGGCACCCTTGAGCCTGGGGCGGAGGTAATCGCCCAGAAGCCCGCCGGAGAGTGTGGCGAGGAGGCCGGCGACGGCGGTGATGGCGCCAAAGGTCAGGCTGACGGCGGCGAGTTTCTCCTTGGAGGGATCATCGAAGCGGAACCGCGCGACGTAGCGGGGCATCCAGAAGGACATCCCTCCCACGGCGAAGGTCATCGCGGTCATGCCGAGGGTGTTGAGGATGTACGACGGGTTCATTCGGAGTTGGGTGAGGTCGCTCCACTTGAACTTCTTGGCGCCGGCGCCCCGGGGCGGGTCCTTCATGACGAAGGAGAGGAGGCCCAGGAGGATGCCGGGGATGACGACGCTGTAGAACGCGGATCGCCAGCCGAAGTGCTTGGTCATGATCCCGCCAAGTCCATAGCCGATGGCGCTGCCGACGGGGAGGGCGAGATAGAACCACGCGAGTTTCCGCCCGCGTTTCTCGATCGGGTACATGTCGGCGATGATGGTGGGGGCGACGGGGCCATAGGCGGCCTCACCCACTCCGACGAGGATGCGGGTGAGAAAGAGGATGGCGAAGGTCGCCGCCAATCCAGAGGCACCCGAGGCAAGGCTCCAGATGATGACGCCCGCGCCGATGATCACCCAGCGGCGGGTCTTGTCGGCGAGCAGGCCGAAGACTGGGGAGAGGACCATGTACGAGACCATGAACGCCGTCGCGAGGAGGCCCATCTTGGCGTCGGCGATCGAGGAATCGGAAGGGTTGGGGAAGAACTCCTTGCTGATCTCTGGCTCGGCAGCGGCGAGGATGTAGCGATCGATGTAGTTGAAGAGGTTGATCGCGAGCAGGAGCGTGAGCGCGCGGCCCGCACCGGGGAAGGTCGGGCGTGGGGATGCGGGCATCGTGGGGGGCTGGCTCATGCCGCGGATCGTACCGGCGGGACCGAACGCGTGTGCCACGGAATGACAAGTCGGGAATCGTGGTGTGGTTAGGGCGCTTCCTCGCGGGCGATCTCGGCCTCGGCGGCAATGCGCCCGAAGTTGATCCACGACGGCTCTTCGACGATCCGCAGGAGCAGGCGGTGATAGCCCGGATCGTCACCGTTGAACTTGCGGAGCATCGCGACGCCGTACGCCGCGCCCTGATTGAGGGGTGTGGTTGTGTCCTGCTCGTTCACGAGGTCGGATTCGGGGATGTATCCGTTGATGAGAAGGCCGAGGCGGTAGTAGGTCTTGTTCTCGCGAACGTCGAGTCCGGGCGTGATGGGAGCGATCACGTGTTTCGCGTCGGCATCGCGGGCGAGGCGTTTGAGGCAGAGCCAGCGCCAGTACGCCGTTGCGACGCGGAGGTCGTCGTTGGTGATCTTGAGACGGTTGCGCTGGTCGAAGGCCCGCTCGGCGTCGTCGAACTTGCCGCGGAGATAGAGGGCGATGCCGAGGTGGTAGTAGACGCTGGTGTGGAGGGAACTCCGGGCCCCGTCGGCTGGCTCGTCTTCGGGGTCGAGTTGATCGGGCTGACCATTGATGAGCGACTCGGCCTTTCTGAGATCACGCTCGGCGAGGTCGAGTTGTCGAGTGGTGATGTATCGATGCCCGCGATACCGCAGGAGCCAGGGGTTGTCGTGGTGGGATTCGAGCGCAACGGAGTAGACGCCGATGGCCTCGCGATATCGGCCGAGCGCACACAGGCACCGCGCGTGCTCGATCGCGGCGCGCTCGTCGTTGGGCGCGGCGGTGTGGGCCTTCTTTGCCTCGACGAGCGACTTCTCGAGATCGATTCGTTTGATCGGGTCGACGCCGGGGCGCTTCAGGGGCTGGCCAAGGAGCGAGAGGGCCTCGTCGTCGGAGCCGAGGGCGAGGGTGGCGGCGGCGTCGGAACGAGATGAAGGTCGGGGCGCTGACGAGGAATGGCACGAGGCGGTGATAGTTGCGGCGGCGAAGAGGCCCAGCACGATCACGATGGAGCGTGGCGTCATACGGGACTGTACACAGGTGACCTGCGTCGCCGAACCGCCTCAGTCGAACTTGCCCTGGGCGTGCATGATTTGGAAGTCCATGATGCCCGCGACGTCCCTGGCGGTCGCTCGATCCAGCCCGCTGAATCGCTTCACGAGTTCCTTGGGGTTCTCGCTCGCGAGTCGCCCGAGCATCTCGAACTTGTGCTTGAGGACGTCGTTGAGGTCCACGCGGTCGGTGCCGAGGTGGTTTCGGGCGTGCCCGCCGGGGTACATGACCAGGCCGCTGTCGTGTGTGGCGCCCTGGTCGTCGGTGACGATGATGGAGGTGGGGATGCCGTCGGGATACTTCGCGTCGTAGTCGGTGCCGCCGTGCTCGAAGGTCATCTTGCCCATGAGTTCGCGCGTGAGCGGGTCCTTCAGGCTCTTGGCGTCGAAGTCGTAGGGGAGGAGCATGAGTTCCTTCCAGCCCAGGGTCTTCTTCGAGGCCGTGCGGAGTTCGAGGGCCTTCTTGAGCATGGTGCAGACGAGGTAGAGCATGGAGTGGTCGGCGGACTGCCTCGTCTTGGGATCGCGCTTGGCGGGGTCGCCGATGATGCCGAAGGCGGGTTCGTACGCGCGGACCTTGATCGCGGCGATGCAGTCGCCGGTCTGGTCGTCGAGGAGTTCGGGGCGGCGGGCGATGATGTTGATAAGCCCCTGGAGTGCGCCGGCGGATTGGTGCTCGTACAGCCCCAGTTTGAAGTGCATACCCATAACGGCAAAGTCATCGCCCTTTCGCCCCAGGACGAGATCAAAGGGCGAGGCGTAGCCGGTTTTGGTCGTGGCGTCGGGGATGCCCGTCCCGGCGGACTGGGTCTTCTTGAAGAGTTGCCCGGGGCCTTCGAACAGGCGGAAGATCGCCTCGGGGTTGCGGAAGATGTCGCGCGGGCCCATGAACCCGGCCATGCTGCGCTTCACCGAGAGGATCGCGGCCTCGGTGCTGATCGCGGCGCTCGCGCCCTTGCTGTCGGAGAGTTGCTTCCCCGCGCGGATGGCCCGGAAGGGGATGTAGTGAGCCACGACCATGCCTATAGCGCTCTCGATCTGCTCGTCGGTGGCGCCCATCATCGCGCCGAAGGTCGCGGCGGAGGCGATTGCGCCGTGGACGACGTGGTCAATCTTGTAACTCTTGAGGCTGAAGACCTCGGCGAGGCGCCCGCGGATCTCGTCGAGAAGGACCATGCCGCGGAGGGCGTACGCGCCGCCCTTGCCACGCATCTGGGCGGCGGCGAGGGCAACCGAGTAAAAGTCATTGTGCCCGAACTCGCCCGCGGTGTGCCCGAGTTCCGGGTTGAAGCCGAAGTTGGTGCCATTGCTATCCCACTCGCGGACGGCGGCACAGTTCGCGACGATCGCCTTCTCGACGGCGACATCGGTCGTGCTGCCAAAGGCCGGCACGCCGCCACGCACGCACCCCTTCGCCCACGAGACGCCCGCGAGCGTGCCGATCCCGGAGACGGGGACGCGATACTGCTGCGCCTCCTCGCGGAGAATCGTCGGGGCGTTGGTGTTGAGGGCGAGGGCCGAGAGGCCGCAGAGGCAGGCGTCGGTGAAGAACTGGTTGGTGCGTTCGAGGACGCTCTTCGATGGCTCGCCACGCGTTTTCGGCGCGTCGCCCATGAACTCGATGGCGTATCGGGCAAGGCCCAAAGCCTGGTTGGTGTCGGCGGGGAGGGTGACGTGGGTTTCGGGTGAGATTGGCATAGGGCGAAAGCGTAGGCCGCACGATTTTCGTCACGACCGTGGTGGCGTTTCGGCGAGAAAACACGCGTTGATTCTGTGTCTCGATGCGCGATGTCGGAGAGACTAGATTGTCCGCTCCACTGGAGAGCGGTGCCACCGAGGACCTATGGCAAGAACACTCGATCACCCCGCCATGCCGAAGGGTGAGGCCTCGAGGTCTTCGGTGCCGCAGTAGAGGCATTTCTGGTGACGGACCGAGACGGGGCGTTGGCAGGATGGGCACGCGCGGGCGCGGGGCGAAGCGCGGCCATCTTCCTCGCCATCACGCGCGTCGATCTCGCGGATGCGGAGGTTGAGTTCCTCGTTGGTGATCTTGTGGTGCTCCTGGAGGAACTCCCAGAGGGCCATGCACGCGAGTTGGAGGCGTTCGACTCGGGACTCGAGGGACTCGAGGGACTCGATGCGCGAGAGGTCGCCGATCGAGGTGGAGCGGGCGTTCTTCATCTCGCCGGGTGTGGGGCCGGTGGGGTCTGGGTGCCACATGACTGTGAGATCGGCGAAACTTGCACGCGTGTTCACGCGTCGTTTGGCGATTCCTCCAAAGCAGAGCGAATCGCCATGCTGCCCGACCGTGAGGGAGAGCTCCGGACACGAGTGACTCACAGGCCATCCTTCGAGGTCGGGCTAGATACTTCATTGGTTTATTGGACCGTGCCGTGGTAGAGCGCGCTGCCGAGGCCGACAGTGAAGACCCAGCAGCCGTACAGGGCATGCTCGATCGCGCTCGCAAGGGTCGAGCGCGTTCGTGTGTAGGTGTGCGCGAAGAGGATGCCGCCGATCGCCGTGAGCCCCAGGGCGATCCAGTTGTGGAAGATGACGTGGGCGAAGGAGAACGAGATGGCGCTCGCCCAGATCATGCCCCAACGTGACGGGAAAACGGACTGGTACCGGTGGAAGATGAATGTCCGATAGACGATCGATTGTGGATAAACGCTGAGGATCGGATACGCGACCATCACGAGCATCCAGAGCCAGGGCTTGCTGGTCGGGAAGTTGAAGAGGTGCTGGCGGTGGAACTCGGAGACGAGCCACGTGAGTGCGGCCGCGGCCACGACCCACACGCCAACGATTCTTGGAACTGCGGGCGCGATTTCCTTTGAGTTGAAGAGCCGATCGCGATCAAACGTCTTGTCGAGCAGGAGGAGCACCAGGCACGTCAACGACGACGTCCAGATCAGGATCCAAACCGGCGGCTTCTCGAATCGCAGTGCGGCGGCCGCGGGAATCGCGAAGAAGAGCAGAACATACTCGACGAATCGCCACGAGATCCCCAGGGAATCCCATAGACCCATGGCGCGAGCACGAAGGGATGGTCGATCGACGGTGGCAAGTGAGGCGGCCTGCACGCCCGGTTGTTCGGAGATCGGTCGAGTCGATTGCGGGTCCGTGGGGCCGGCCCTCCCTCCTCCCCGCGAGGAAGGATCCAGGCCGGGGATTTCGGGGGGAGTTTCGCTCATGCGTGTGGTTCTTGGACGCAGGCCAGACGGATTCGGTTCGTGACGCGAACTATGCTCTACTCTGGATCAAGAGTGGCCACGAGTCTGTGTGATCGTGTCCACACCCGAACAACTTCCTGGTTCGGCATTTCGGCGCGGCGGGCATCACCATCATGGCCCGCCGGCGAGAACGGACCAATGCACGAGCAAAGGAGCATGGCATGTCAAGCGCGAATGTCCCGGTGATTCTGGCTGCGAAGCGGACGCCGATCGGCAAGTTCTTTGGCGGCCTGTCGCGCGTGCCCAGCCCGCTGCTGGCGAGTTACGCGCTGCAGGGCATCTTTGCCGAACATGCCGCGCTCAAGAAGGAAGCCGAGGCCGGGCACTTCGATGAGGCGATGTTCGGGTGCGTGCTGCAGGCGGGGCTGGGGCAGAACCCGGCACGCCAGGCGGCGCTCAAGGCGGGCCTTCCGGACACGACCTCGTGCGTCACGATCAACAAGGTCTGCGGGAGTGGGCTGCAGGCGGTGATGCAGGCGGCCATGTCGATCAAGGCGGGGGACAACCAACTCGTCGCGGCCGGCGGGTTCGAGAGCATGACGCGGGCGCCGTACTTCGCCTCGCTCCGTGACGGCGCGGGCGCTCCCAAGTTCGGGCCCACGACGCTCGAGGACCACATGCAGTACGACGGCCTCCGCTGCGCCTTTGAGTGCTGGGCGATGGGCAACGCCGCCGACCACATCGCGAAGAAGTTCGAGGTCTCGCGCGCTGAGCAGGATCGATTCTCCGCCCGCTCGCACCAACTGGCGGCCGAGGCGACCAAGAACGGCTGGTACAAGAGCGAGATCGTCGCGGTGACGGGGGAGCAGTGCCTCGACAAGAAGTCGTCGGGCGTGGCGGCGGACGAGGGCATCCGTGCCGAATCGACCGCGGATGGGCTCGCCAAACTCCGCCCCGTCTTCGACGCGAAGGAGGGGACGGTGACCGCCGGCAACGCGAGCCAGATCTCCGATGGCGGCGCGGCGGTCGTGGTCGCGAGCATGAGCAAGGCCGAGCAACTGGGGATCAAGCCGCTCGCGCGGATCGTCGCGTACCAAACATCGGGACTGGCGCCCAAGGACATCTTCCGTGCCCCCGCGCTGGCCGTGCCCGCGGTGCTCAAGAAGGCGAACCTCTCGATCAAGGATGTTGACCTCTTCGAACTCAACGAGGCCTTCGCCGCGCAGGTCCTCCAGAACATGAAGGAGGGCGGCATCCCCGAGGAGAAGGTGAACATCTGTGGCGGAGCGATCGCGCTGGGGCACCCGATCGGCTGCTCCGGGGCGCGCGTCCTCACGACGCTGATCCACCAACTCAAGCGCACGGGCGGGAAGCGCGGCGTGGCGGCGCTGTGCCTGGGTGGCGGGAACGCCGTGGCGATGATCGTCGAGGTGTGAGTTCTCGATTCGGTCGGAATCCGGACTACTTCCGGAACCAGCCGAGGATCATGAGGACAAAGCCGACGAGCAGGGCGCCGGTGATGAACCCGAGTAGTCCGCCGACCATCATGGCGATGCCGGTGGCACCGCTTTGTATGTGTGCGGCGATCAGATAGCCAACGAGGACGCCGATGCCGGCACCTATGACAGCGGTGATCCCCTGGATCACGTTGTCCTTGACGCGGAGCGAGGGGACGAAGCCCACCTTGTCGGCGATTTTCTGGTAGTTGTCCAGTTCCTGATTCGGAAGCGGCGGCGGTGTCTTGCGGCTCATGCGAGGGACTCCACGATCGCGTCACACCTCCGCTGATTCACCACCCACGGAACGCTCAGCACATCGTCATGCCGCCGTCGACGCAGAGGGTCTGGCCGGTGATGAATCCGGCGTCGTCGCTCGTGAGGAAGGCGGTGGCGTGGGCGATGTCCTCGGGGGTGCCGAGGCGTTTGATGGCCATGAGGCTCGTGACGTGGTCCTTGACCTGCTGGGGCAGATTGTCGGTCATGTCGGTCGTGATGAACCCCGGAGCGATCGCGTTGCAGGTGATGTTCTTCCCGCCCAGTTCACGGGCGATGGTCTTGGTGAGGCCCAGCATCCCCGACTTGGCCGCGGCATAGTTCGCCTGCCCCGCGTTCCCCACGACGCCCGAGGTGGAACTGATGTTGATGATGCGGCCGAACTTGCCCTTCATCATGTGGCGGGCCGCCGCCCGGATCGCGACAAAGGCCGATTTGAGGTTGGTATCGAGGACGAGGTCCCAGTCCTCGTCGCTCATGCGGAGCGCCAGCCCGTCCTTGGTGATGCCGGCGTTGTTCACGAGGATGTCGAGTCGCCCGTGGGCGGAGGCGGCGCCATCAATGGCGGCGGCGAGGGCCGTCGAATCGGCGACATCGCACGCGGCGACGCTGGCCTTCCCGCCGTTGGCCTCGATCTGGGCCTTGAGGTCGTTCAGCGGCGCGGCGGAGCGCGAGCAGAGAACGACGTGGCGCCCCTTCAAAGCCAGTTCGAGGGCGATGGCCTTGCCGATGCCTCGGGAGGCTCCTGACACAAAGGCGACGCGGATCTCAGCGTTGGTGTTTGATGGTGTCATGGATGTCGCAGATCGATTGCAGGAATGGGGAATCGGGGCTCAACCACCGCCTGGTGCCATCGGCGCGGGTGCGATTGGAGCCTCGCCGGTGCCCGGGCTTGGTTCACTCTCGGGCGTGCTCGAGGGCGCGTTGGGGTCGGTGGGAGTGTTCCCGGTGTCGATGCCCGCGGCACCCTTGGCTCGCTCCTTGGGCTTGCCTTCGAGGTCGGCGATCGCGAGGCCGTC
The DNA here is from genome assembly GCA_016699835.1 of Phycisphaerales bacterium. NCBI lineage: Bacteria > Pseudomonadati > Planctomycetota > Phycisphaerae > Phycisphaerales > Phycisphaerales bacterium. The sequence goes on along the minus strand of CP064987.1, from coordinate 396,891 downwards.
CCATTCCTCGGCCCGACGCTTGGTCTCGCGGGACGACGGCGCGCCCTTGAAGAACCACGCGTCGCCGACGCGGGCCCCGGACCAGCCGGTGAGGTATGACGTGCCGATCTCCTGGACCGCGATGAAAAGGACGCAGGTATACGCCGAGTCGGTGTCCGGAGGCGATTGCTCAAGGTAAACGACGCGGACCTTCTCGATCTTCGCGGTCGCGGTCTCCCAGACTCCCTCGGAGAGGAGGCGTTCGAGGTCGTCCTTCGCCGACGGATCGAGCACGGCGCGGAGTTTGTCGGAGTTGCCCTTGGCGATCGCGTCGCTCAGGGTCAGGATGCCTCGGGCCAGCGCGGGGTCGCGCGGGGCGAGCGGTTGCTCGAAGGCGATCCGGCGATCCGCGTTCATCTCCTGCGAGAGCGGCTCGATCTTCACCGGATCGGGAATCGGCGGCGGCGGTGGTGGTGGGGGCGGCGGCGGCGGCGGGGCCTTCTTCTTGCATCCCGTCAGCGTGACCAGCGGCAATCCCGCGCCGAGCGCGAGGACGCCCAGGAGCGATGCCGATGTGACGAGCGTGGCGCACGAGCGCATCGTGCTCGACGCCAGGAGCGTGTGGAGAGTTCGGTTTCGGCCGCGACGCGGGTGGGTGGGCATCGGTGTCAGACCTGTGGGTGTGTCGTGAATCGAGAACTCAGGAACATACGGAAGAAGAGAGCGTGCACACGATGTGGCACACGAGTGGTTTGGTCGTCACGCCGCGGCGTCCGGCGGGGCGTCGTCGCTGTGGATCTTGATGGACTTGTCGATGCGCCGCATTAGCCCGGCCAGTGTGCGTCCAGGGGCCGGCTCGCGCCACTGTGCCGACGCGTGCCTCGAGGCGAGCCACTGGCAGCACTGCGCCCAGCGCACCGGGCTCGTCAACTGCTCGACCAGCCGGCGGCGGATGGAATCGGAGAGGCTCAGGCCGCCCTGCGCGGTGTGCGGTTCGGCCGTCACGTTCGACATCACCGGGCAGCGCGGCTCAGCGATCGACGTCCTTGCGAGGGCCTCTTCAAGCCGCATCGCGGCGGGACGCATGAGCGGCGAGTGGAACGCCCCCGCGACCTGGAGCACCGTGGCCTTGCACCCTTGCGCGGCGGCGACTTCCGCCGCACGCTCGCACGCGGCACGATGCCCGCTCAACACGATCTGTCCCGGGGCGTTGAAGTTGGCGCACACGAGCACGTCGCCCGCGCGGGCCTCGTCGCAGACGCGCTGGGCCTGACCCTCGTCGGCGCCGATGATCGCGACCATCCCGCCGCCGCCGCCCGAGGTCGCCGTCGGAGCCTCGGCGGCGTCCTGCATGGCGCGCCCGCGAAGGGTGACGAGTTCGAGGGCCGCGTCGAACGCCATCGCGCCCGCGAGGTGGAGCGCGGTGTACTCACCCAGACTCAATCCCGCGGTGGCGGCGAGGGGGAGTTCGCCGTTGCCCATGCCGAGTTTCGCCAGCACCCCGCGCCACGCCGCGACCGAGGCGACGAAGATCGCGGGCTGGGAGATGTCGGTCCGGTTGAGCGTCTCGGCCGGCCCCTCGAAGCAGAGAGCGCGGAGCGGGCTTCCCAGGCGGTTGCCGAGGACCTTCTCGGCCTGGTCGAAGACGGTCCGTGCCTCGGGGGAGGCGTCGTGCCAGGCGCGGGCCATGCCGACGACCTGGGCACCCTGTCCGGGACAAAGGATGATGGTGGGGGGGGCGGACATCCTCGGATGATATCGAGAAATCACGTGCGGGGCTTGGCCCGTCGCACAATCACGGGGAAGTCGTCAGACCTGCCAGAGGCTGCTCGCCCATGTCAGCCCGGCGCCGAAGGCGAGGAACATGATCTTCTCGCCCTCCTTGATCTTGCCCGAGCGGGTGAGTTCGTCGAGGCAGAGCGGGACCGACGCCGCCACGGTGTTCCCGTAGCGATCGATGTTGACGAGGAGTTTGTCGGGGCTGAGGTTGAACTTCTTACGGGCCGCCTCCAGGATCCGGCCGTTGGACTGATGGCAGATGTACTGCGACACGTCGTCGGCCTTGAGCCCCGCCTTGTCGAGCGTCTCCTGGATGAGTTCGGGGAACGTGCTCACGGCAAAGCGGAAGACGCTCTGCCCGTTCATCTGGACCTTCCCGAGTTTCGCCGAGTCGAACTCGTCGCCTTCGGGGAAATCCTGGGGGCAGTGGGGGATGTAGATGTCCTTCCACCCGTCGCCCTCGGCGTGCAACGCCTGGGCGAGGATCCCCTTGGTGGGGTCGTCGGTCGCACGGAGAACTACCGCCCCGGCACCATCGCCGAAGAGGATCGCCGTGCCACGGCCACGCGTGGAGTAATCGATCAACTGCGACAGCGTGTCGGCACCGACGACGCCGACGTTTCGATAACTCCCCATGCGAATGAGGTCGTGGGCGATGTTCATCGCGGCGACAAACCCTGTGCACGCGGCCGAGACATCGAACGCGCCGATGCCGTGCACGCCCAGCAACTTGCTGACCAGGCACGACGTCGGCGGGGCGCCCATCTCCGGGGTCATCGTGGCGATGACGATGAGGTCGAGATCGCTCGGCGCAAGCGAGGCCTGCTTGAGCGCCATGGAGAGTGCAGCGGCGGAGAGCGACGCGGTGGACTCGCCCCGCTCGCGGCTGATGATCCGCCGTTGGTGGATCCCCGTGCGCTGCACGATCCACTCGTCCGACGTCTCCATCATCTTTTCGAGGTCCGAGTTCGAGAGGACCTGCTGAGGGACCGCGGAGCCCGTGCCGGCGAGGCGCACCCCGATCTTGGGCGGCGCAGGAGGGGCGGCAAGCGGACGATTCGCGCTCATGCGGGCCCTCGAACGGACGTGGGTTGAGAGGCCGCGGCCGCCGGAACCGGTCCGCCGTTGGTGTTGCCGTTGCTGTTGCCGTTGGTGGTGGACGCCCCCGCGATCTCGAGCACGGGCGCGACCTCCGCGAGTCGGCGGACGACGGTGTCGTTCACGCCCGAAAGGACAAAGTCCCGGCAGTTCTTGATCGCCGCCCGGATGGTGCGGGCCTCCGAGGAGCCGTGCGCGATGAAGCACGCGCCGTTCACGCCCATCAGGGGCGCTCCGCCGTGCTCGTGGTAGTCGTTCTTGGCGTAGATCGCCTTAACGATCGGCTCGAATCGCTGGAGGAGTTCGGGGTCCTGGGCCACGATCTCCTGGGCGATCGCCTTGAAGAGGCTCTTGGCCATCCCTTCTGCGGACTTGAGCATCGTGTTGCCCACGAGACCATCGGTGACGACGACGTCGGCGACGCCGTCGAAGAAATCGCGCCCCTCGACGTACCCGATGTAGTTGATCCCTGGCGTCGCGCGGAGCAGGTCGCGCGTCTCCTTGATGAGATCGGTGCCCTTGGCTTCCTCAGCCCCGATGTTCATCAGGGCCAGACGCGGATTCTCGATCTTCAGGAGTTGGCGGGCGATGACATCGGCCATCACCGCGTACTGCCAGAGGTGCTCGGGCTTGGGCTCGGGGTTCGCGCCCGCATCAGTCAGGACGACGGGCCCGTGGAACGAGGGAACGGTGACGGCGATTCCCGGGCGGATCACGTTGGGGAGGCGCCGCATGTGCAGCATCGCCGCCGCCACGCACGCGCCGGTGTTCCCGGCCGAGAGCACCACGTCGCAACGCTGCTCGTGCCCCTTGGAGCCGAGTTGCGCCATCTTCACGATCGACGAGTCGGGCTTGGACCGGACCGCCTTGGCGGGCGAGTCGTCCATGTGGATGACCTCATCCGCGTGAACGATCTCCAGACGCGGGTCGTTGATCCCACGCTCGTCGAGGAAATCCTGGATGATGGCGCGAGCGCCCACGAGGACCAGCGTGTCATCGCTCGCGAGATCCGGCAGAGCCATGACGCAGCCCTTGAGGACGGCGTCGGGCGCGTGATCGCCCCCCATGACATCAACCGCGACACGCATCAGTGGGTCCTCTCTTCACGAGTCGCCGCAATCACGACGGGGTGCGCGACGCGAATCGTCGGCGTCCCGCCCCGGGTCGGCATCACCGAGTGTACGCGAACCAACCGCGCGAGGGTCGCGCGGGGGGCCGGTCTCCTGCATCGGAACGAGATTGAGCGAGATGCATCCATGCGCCGTGTGGACGAGGAGGAGCCGCTTGGCCTCACTCGTCGTCAGGCAGGCACTCCGATCGGAGCGCGTGAACTCAGGCCTGTTCCTTCGCCACGCCGATCCCCAACTTGGGGACCTTGATGCGCAGGCCCGGACGAACGTACCCGGACTCCTTGCACGCGCGGTGGTGGGCCTTAGGCATGCCCGTGAGCGGGCACAAGGTCACGGCGAACTCGGTCATCGCGTGGTGGGAACGCCGACGACGGGTGCGGCCGTGGCTGACTCTCTGTGGAGGGAGCATGGAGCGGACTCCTCACGCGATGGCCTACACGCCACAGCGCATGGTGCGAATACAGGTCGGGACAATAGGCGACCGACCACCCCAGCGTCAATGCGATTCGGAAGGCGTTTGGTCGGTCAGCCTCGCCCGAAAAGCCAGGAACATCGGGATCTCCCGCCTGGCTCGGTTCTCCTCGGCCGCCCGGGGCCCGGGTTGGCTCGACCGCAGGCTCGGCCATTCCTCGATCGCCTCGATCACAAACCCGGCATCCACCAGCGTCCGGATGTACGTCTGAATCGGGCGATGGAACGTGACCGTGGCGACCGGAGCTTGCCCGTGGGCGGCCCTCCCCGGATTCATCACGATCTCGCGCTCGCCGGGCGAGAGGTAGCCGTCCACACGCCGGTATTGAGTCACGCCACGCGCGCGGTCGCGAGATTCATCCCACGCCCAGGACGTTTGACCAGGGGCCCGGAACGCCGGATGCAGGATCACGCCCACGAGCGTGCCGCCGGGTTTGAGGCGACTGGCGATCCCGGCAAAGACTGGTTCCAACGGGTTGATGTTCATCAGGGCCATCACGCACGCCGCGGCATCGAAATGCGGATGTTCGAGCGTGCCCAATGCGCGTGCGTCGGCGACAAGATATGACTCGCGTGGTGTGGCGTGGCGTTGCGCGCTCGAAATCAGGCGCGGCGAGGCATCGACGCCCACAACCTCGCATCCTGCGACCGCGAGCGCCCGTCCCAGAATGCCCTGCCCGCACGCGACATCGAGCACACGCCTCCCGGCACTCGGGGCGATCAGACGCATCACGCCCGGGACGATGACGTTCTCGTGGTGATCGCTCTTGCGCTCGTCGATCAGGTCGTCGTACCAGTCGGCGACGTGGTCCCAGTCGGTGGTTGGCTCGGCGGAGGCGGGCGTCACCGGCGGCGCGGCGGGAGTGATCGCCGTTGCGCGTGCGGCCTTGGTGAACTCGGGCGGATCAGGAGCCTTGAACGCCAGCGTCTTTCCCGTGCCGGCGTGCGTGAAAGCGAGTTCGGCGGCATGCAGACAGACTCGCCCGACGGGGTCCACCATTGAGCCGTACCGGCGATCACCGACGATCGGATGCCCAATCGATGCGAGATGCGCGCGGATCTGATTCTTCTTGCCGGTATCGAGTTTCACGCGGAGGATCGTGGCCGAAGGCGTCTGGTCGATCACCTGGTAGTGGGTGACGGCCATGCGTGGCGGGCGTGGGCTGGCGTCCTCGCCGCGTTGCGGGTGGGCCTCGAGGCGGCGTGCTTCCGAGGCGGATGTCACGCTCTTCACGATGCCCTCGGCGTCCTCAACGAGGTAACTCTGGATGGAGTTGGTCTCGCCGGGCGTGCCCAGCTTTCCCTCGACGACGGCCGTGTAAAAGCGACGGACGCGCTTGGATCGAAAGTCTTCTTTCAGCCACGCGAAGGCGCGCTCGCTGCGGGCGAAGACGATGAGGCCCGACACTTCTTTATCGAGTCGATGGACGATCCAGACTTTTCGTTTCGACGCGGATCGTGCGGCGGCCTTGATGCGTTCCTTCACCATCTCAAAGAGGGCATCGGCGCGTTGGCCCACGCCGGGCGGACGGGCGGTGAGGAGGCCCGAGGGCTTATCGAGCACGATGAGGTCGTCGTCCTCATGGATGACGCGGACATCGCGCGCGAGGTACGAGCCTTTGGGCGGACGCGGCGGATGTCCGGCTCGCGATGGTGGAGGCCCATCGGGGCGCGGCCCGAAGGGTTTTCGTGGACGGGCGAAGGGCGGGCCGCCCGATTCGGGTCGATTTCCAAAGGGTTTTCGCGGGCCTCGCGAGTTTGGCGGGCCATTCGTTCGCGGGCCAGATCCGGAGTTGGGTCTCGAGTTCGGTCTGGAGTTGGGCCGGCGGGGACGGTCGGAGTTGGGCACGCGTTACTTCCCCTTCCCGGCGGCAATGCTCGTGATCGCCGGCTCGACCGTCGTGATGAGCCAATCGACGAACTTTGACTTGGGCATGCGCCGGCCCTGCTCGGCTCCCGGAGAGTGGACGATCGTCCCATCCTTATGGAGGACGAAGGCCTCGATCTCGTCGCTGTCCATGGTCTCGAGGGGGTTGCCGACGACCATGTCGAGGCCCTTGCGCTCGAGTTTGGCCTTGGCGGAGGCGTGGAGTTCATCGCGCGGCTCGAGGGCGAAGCCGATGATGGTCTGGCCAGGGCGGCGCGTGGCGCTCACGCCGGCGATCAGGTCGGGCGTGGGTTCGAGCGTGAGTGTGAGCGGCTCGTTCTTGCGCCGGAACTTGCCGCCGAAGAAGTTGGGATCGACCTTGGGGCGATAGTCGGCGACCGCGGCGGCCATCACGATCACGTCGGCCTTGCTCGCGTGCTCGGCGAGCAGGGCCTGGAGGTCGGCGCAGGTGCGGAAGGCGATGGTCCGCACGCCCTTGTGGGTGGCCCGCAGGGCGACGGGTCCTAGGAGCAGCGTGACCTCCCAGCCGTAGGCCGCGGCGGCATCGGCGAGGTGGACGCCCAGGCGGCCCGAGGAGCGATTCCCCAGGAATCGAACGGCATCGATCGGCTCGTGCGTCGGGCCGGCGGTGATAAGCATGGCCCGAGCGCGGGCGTTTGGCGTGGCAGCCTTTGGGGGGGCGGGTTGCGAGAGTGGAGACAAACAGATACCTTTCCGGGATCGCGGCGGGGTGCCGCGGGCGAGTTCGATGAACCTTGGAGCAAACCAAGGCTGAACAATTGATAGCAGGGCGAGTGTGCCGCATAATCCCGCCCCGAGGTCCGACTTGGGGGAATCGCTCGGGTTGGCGGTTGGGAACCGTTGGTGTCCGGGGAACGGACGTTGGGTGGCGACGCGGCCGCCTGGCGATCGGAGTGCCCAGCCGACGAGGTCGAACTGGAAGGCAATGACGCGGCGAGGAACGCCGTGATGACGACGTAAGGGGCACGATGGCTCGATCACGAAAGAAGTTGGGCGAGATCCTGGTGGGCTGGGGCGTCGTGAACGCCGCCCAGGTCGAGAAGGCGATGGGGAACGCCCAATCGACCGGCAAGCGCATCGGCGAGGCCCTCGTCGAGGCCGGGTTCGCCACCGAGGAGCAAGTCACCAAGGCGCTCGCGAACCAGTTCGGGATGGAGTACGTCGATCTGACGGCCCCGGGGATCGCCGAAAAGATCGACATGAAGTTGGTTTCGGACGATCTGATCAAGAAGCACCAGATCATCCCGATGTCGAAGGCGAACGGCCGCCTGCAACTGATCATCCACGATCCGATGGATCTGGATCTGCAGGGGATGCTGCGGTTCCGATTGAACGCCGAGATCGACACGAGGCTCGCGTCCAGGAGCGGGATCAAGAAGTTCATCGAGCAGGCGAGCGCGGGGACGGCCCGGCGATTCACCTCCGAGCAGTCGCTCATGACCGAGTCGATCGACAAGTCCGTCGATCGGTCGGTGGACCGCTCGGTCGATCGGTCGGTGGACCGCTCGATCGACGTGGCGGCGGAAGAGGCGCCGATCGTCAAGTTGTGCAACCGAATACTGACCGAGGCGGTGCGCATGCGGGCGAGCGACGTGCACGTCGAGCCGATGGCCGACCGCGTGCGCCTGCGGTATCGCATCGACGGCGTGTGCATGGAGCGCGACAACCTGCCCAAGCGCATGCAGAACGCGCTCCTGTCTCGCTTCAAACTGATGGCGGGCGTGAACATCTCCGAGAGGCGCGTGCCCCAGGACGGGCGCATCAAACTCGACGTCGACAACGTGATGATCGACTATCGCGTGTCGGCGTGCCCGGCGTACCACGGCGAGAGCGTGGTCTGCCGTATTCTGAGGCCGGATTCCGTTCGAATCGGCCTTGAAAATCTGGGCTTCGAGGCCGACAACCTCGCGATCTTCAACCGAATTATCCGCCGCCCCAACGGCATCTTCCTCGTCACCGGCCCGACCGGCTCGGGCAAGACCACAACGCTCTACTCGGCGCTCGACGTCCTCAACCGCCCGGATAAGAAGATCATCACCGCCGAGGACCCGGTCGAGTACAACTTCGAGGGGATCAACCAGTGCCAGGTGCGCGAGCACATCGGGCTGACGTTCACAGCGATCCTGCGATCGATGCTGCGTCAGGCGCCGAACATCATCCTCGTCGGTGAAATCCGTGACAAGGAAGTCGCCGAGATCGCCATCCAGGCCGCGCTGACAGGGCACCTGGTCTTCAGCACGCTCCACACCAACGACGCGCCGAGCGCGATCACTCGACTCATCGACATCGGCGTCAAGCCGTTCCTCGTCGCGAGTTCGATCCAGGCCGTCATGGCCCAGCGACTCATCCGGATCCTCTGCAAGGAGTGCAAGGCCGTCGCGGGCGACGAGGAGTTCGACCCGAAGATCATGCGGCTGGTCGGCGTGACGCCCGACGAGGCGCGCGGAAAGGTGTTGAAGGCCGTCGGCTGCCCGGTCTGCAACAGCACGGGGTACAAGGGACGCAAGGCGATCTTCGAGATGATGGTGATGAACACGAGGATCCGCGAACTCGCGTTCAACCTGGCGCCGATCGCGGATATTCGCAAGGCCGCCATCGCGAACGGCATGCGGAGCCTCGTGGGCGACGGGAAGATCAAGATCCTCAACGGCGTGACCACGCCCGACGAGATCGCCCGGTCCACACAGATCGATCTCGACAACATCGCGGTGGCGGGATGAGCCGCACCGTGCACGGAGCACGCCGATTCACGACCGATCACACGAGATACAGTCTTCAGCACGCCAAGGCGTGAGCGCACGACAGAGACTTCCGGGCCTTTCGATCCCGACCCATTGACCTTTTTCTAGCGAGTGAGCACAGCATGTCCGGCATCCAGATCGACCGACTCCTCGACACCGTGGTCCGCTTCGGCGCCTCCGACCTCCACCTCACCGTGGGCCGCAAGCCGACCATCCGCCTCCACGGGCACCTCAAAAACCTTGACACCAAGGTCCTCGACTCCGAGGACATGGTCTCGCTCATGAAGGCCATCACCCCCGAGCGGAACCAGCAGGAACTCCAGGAAGAGGGCGGGAGCGACTTCGGGTTCGCGTACGGCGACGCGGCACGGTTCCGCGTCTCGGTCTTCCGCCAGCGCGGCGATCTCGCGATCGTCTGCCGCCAGATTCCCAGTCGCCTGCTCACGTTCGAGCAAATCGGTCTGCCCGAGGTCGTGAGAGATCTCATCCGGCGACCGCGCGGGATGTTCCTCGTCACCGGACCGACCGGTTCGGGAAAGACCACCTCACTCGCGACCATGATCGACTACATCAACACGAACATGGACCGCCACATCGTGACGATGGAAGACCCGATCGAGTACTACCACGTCCACAAGAAATCGATCGTGAATCAGCGAGAGGTGGGGGCGGACGTGCCCAGTTTTTCCGAATCCCTCCGCCGCGTGCTCCGCCAGGACCCCGACGTGATCCTCGTCGGCGAAATGCGAGACCTGGAGACCATCGAGGCGGCGATTCGAGCAGCCGAGACAGGCCACTTGGTCTTCGGCACCCTCCACACCACGGGTGCCGCCAAGACGATTGACCGTGTGGTGGATGCCTTCCCGGTCACCCAACAGAACCAGATCAGAGTGCAGTTGTCGACCGCCCTGATCTGTATCCTGAGCCAAGTTCTCCTCTCCCGGATTGACACCACCGGCATGGTGGCCGGGTACGAGTTCCTGGTGATGACGCCGGCCATCGCGAACCTGATCCGCGACAACAAGACATTCCGAATCGACTCGATGATCCAGACCGGCAAGAAGTTCGGGATGCAGTTGCTGGACGACCATCTGTGGTCGCTGTATATGAAGGGCGTGATTGCCGCAGACGAGATGATCGATGTGTCGAAGAACCCGCAAGACTTGACCAACAAGATCCACAAGCTGGGTCGGACGGTGGGCCGGATGGAGTGGGACGAGGAGATGGAGGAGCCGGACTGAGGCTGAATGCGACACGGACAACATGTCGCAACGTCTCTGTAGGCGAAAATCTGATTGGAATTGTGCGACCGGTCGGTTATCGTGCCCGAACAAGGATGGCATGGAGCGACCGGTATTTCATTGACACGCCGGAGTTTTCCACCGGAATCCACCCAATAGCATGATGTGGGGATTCAAGGTGGGACGGCGAGTTGGTGTGCTTGGTTGAGCCTGTTGGTCCTTCGGGTGGGGAATGGTGGTGGGGGTTTGGGGCGGGGTGGGAGTGCTCGGGGCGGGGCGGTCGGATGGCGTTTGTGTGACCTTTGGGTCACATGAAACGCTCGACTTGGGCACATCGGCCTATCGCTGGATGGTCGGATGTGCGGTCGGAGTCGTGCGGGCGATCGTCCGAAAACAGGGCGGCGTCTCACGACGTGTTGCCGAGAGGGTTGTCCAAAGCGGGGTCGGCGGAATGCTGACCGGCTGGGCTGCTCGAACTGGAACGCTCCATGACGGGCGTTGGAAGAGGCATCTGGCATGGCAAAGACGATGGTCGATCCCGCGGAACTGAAAGGGCGCAAGCTCGGGCGGGTGCTCACCAAGTTGGGGAAGGTCACGCGCGAGCAGGTGCACGAGGCGCTCGAGGTGCAGAAGACGCGCTCGAAGTCACGGATCGGCGAGCTGCTGATCGAGTTGGGATATTGCTCGAAGACCGACATCGCCGAGGGGCTGGCGGGGCAGGCGGGGATGTCGTACGAGACGCTGGGGATGGATTTCTCGATTCCCGACGAGGCGAAGAACGCGATCCCGTCGGAGAACGTGAAGCAGTATGAGGTCGTGCCGCTCGAGTACAACCCGACGGCGAGGCGGCTGAAGATCGCGATGAAGTCGCCGGACAACTTCCGTGCGGTGGACGATCTACGCCTTCTCATGGGGTTCAACGTGACGGCGGTGGTGTCCGATCCCGAGGTGATCGACCACCTGATCAAGAAGAACTTCTCGAAGACCGAGTCGATCTCGGACGTGGTGGGGTCGATCTCGGCGGACCGTAAGTTCGAGGGGCTGAGCGGGCGGAGCGATCAGTCGATCGACCTGGACTCGCTGAACGACGCGGCGAACAGCAACGAGGTGATCAAACTTCTGAACCTCGTGCTCTTGCAGGCGATCAAGGATCGGGCGAGCGATATCCACTTTGAGCCGTTCGAGAACGAGTTCAAGATGCGGTACCGGATCGACGGTGTGCTGTACGAGATGGTGCCGCCGCCGAAGCAGTTGGGCCCGGCGATCACGAGCCGCGTGAAGGTCATGGCGAATCTGGATATCGCGGAGCGTCGCCTGCCTCAGGACGGCCGCATCGAGTTGACGGTGGGCGGGAACCCGGTGGATCTTCGCGTGGCAATCCTGCCGACGATCTGGGGCGAGAGTTGCGTGATGCGAATCCTGGATCGCGGGAACGTGGAGTTGTCGATCGACCGCGTGGGGTTGCGGCCGGACGATATGGACACGTTCCGGCGGATCGTGGGGAAGCCCAACGGGATCGTGATCGTGACGGGCCCGACGGGCTCCGGGAAGACGACGACGCTGTATGCCGCGTTGTCGGAGTTGAACGACATCGAGACGAAGATCCTGACGGCGGAGGACCCGGTCGAGTACGACATCGACGGATTGTGCCAGTGCCAGGTGAACACGGACGCGGGCGTGACGTTCGGGAAGTTGCTCCGGAGTTTCTTGCGACAGGACCCGGACATCATCCTGGTGGGCGAGATCCGCGACCTGGAGACGGCCCAGATCGCGGTGCAGGCGTCGCTGACTGGGCACTTGGTGCTGAGCACGCTGCACACGAATGACGCGCCGAGTTCGATCATTCGACTTGTGGACCTCGGGATGGAGCCGTTCCTCCTGACGGCGACGATCGAGGGGGTGGTGGCGCAGCGTCTGGTACGGACGGTGTGCGCGGGGTGCAAGGAGTTCTACACGCCGAAGGAGGAGGAGTTGATGGAACTGGCTCTGACTCCGGAGGACGTGAAGGGTCGGGAGTTTGCGCGGGGTCGCGGGTGCGACAAGTGCCATGGCTCCGGGTACAAGGGTCGGATGGCGTTGTTCGAGATCATGACGATGGACGACGAGATGCGGGAGTTGGTGATGAAGAGCGCGAGCACGAACGTGCTGCGGGCGCACTCGCGTCGGCGCGGGATGCGGACGCTGCGCGAGTCGGGCTTGCTGGCGATCTATGAGGGATTGACGACGATCGACGAGGTCGTGCGTGAGACGTTGAATGAGGAATAGGGATCAGGCATCAGGCATCAGGCATCAGGCATCAGGCATCAGGCATCAGGCATTAGGCATCAGGCATCTGGTATTGGGGCATCTGGGAATCGGGACCGAAGCGCGGGCTTCACATTGGGAATAGGGAAGACGTATGGCGACCTTTGCGTATGAAGCGCTGAACGCGGCGGGGAAGCCCCAGCGGGGGACGATCGAGGCGGGGAGCACCGAGGAGGCGATCTCGCGCATCAAGGCGCAGGGATACTTCCCGACGTCGGTGCGAGAGCAAAAGGGGAAGCCCAAGGACGCGGACGGCGGCGCCGGTGGGGCGGCGGCGTCGAAGAAGAAGAAAAAGGGCGCGGTCACGATCTCGATCGGGCGCGTGAGCCAGAAGGTGTTGACGCAGTTCACGAGGCAGTTGTCAACGCTGCAGGACGCCGGGCTGCCGTTGCTTCGCTCGCTGCAGATCCTCGAGGAGCAGCAGAAGCCCGGGAAGATGAAGAACGTGCTGCTGGGCGTGTGCGACGAGGTCGAGGGTGGGACGGCGTTGTCGGAGGCGATGGCGAAGTTCCCCAAGGCGTTCGACCTGCTCTACACGAGGATGATCAACGCGGGGGAGATCGGCGGCGTGCTGGACGTGATCCTGCAGCGCCTCGCGGAGTTCATGGAGAAGAGCGAGCGACTGAAGCGGAAGATCAAGGGCGCGCTGGTGTACCCGATCGTGGTCATAGTGATCGCGATCCTGATTCTCAGCTTCATCATGTTCTTCATCATCCCGAAGTTCGAGGAGATCTTCACGGACTTCGGCGTGAACCTCCCCGGTCTGACGCGGTGGCTGATCGGGACGAGCCGATGGTTCGCGGGGACGGCGACGGGTCAGAAGCTGCCCGGCGTTCTGTTCGTGCTCCCGGCTCCGATTCTGGCGTGGGTGTTCTGGAAGGTGATCCGGATGCTCGAGCCGGGGCGCGCCGTGACGGACACGATGCTGCTGTGGACGCCGATCTTCGGGAAGATCATCCGCAAGACGGTGATCGCGCGGTTCACGCGGACCTTGGGGACGCTGATTTCGGCGGGCGTTCCGATCCTGGAGGCGGTGAAGATCGCGAAGGAGACGAGCGGGAACTATGTGTACGAGAAGGCGCTGCAGCGGGTGCACGACTCGATCCGCGAGGGCGAGGGGTTCGCGGGGCCTTTGCGCGAGAGCAAGACGTGCGACTCGATCGTGGTGAACATGATCGACGTCGGCGAGGAGACGGGCGAGTTGGACGCGATGCTATTGAAAATCGCGGACAACTACGACGAGGAGGTGGACGTCGCGGTGGGGTCCTTGGTGTCCCTGCTCCAGCCTCTGATGATCGTGTTCCTGGGCGGGACGATCGGGACGATCGTGGTGGCGATGTTCCTGCCTCTGGTCGCGATGATCGAGAGCCTGACGGCGCAGGCGGGAGGTGGCTAAATGCGAGCCGGCCAGAAGAACGTGAGTCACGAACGAGCTGGAGACCTCGCTGGAGAGCGGTGCCACCAGACTGCACACCGCTCTGGAGAGCGGTGCCACCAGGAGCGGAGTCGCTTTGGGTGTCGTCGCGGGTTCTCGATCGTGGAACTGCTCTTTGTCATCATCATCCTCGGGCTGCTCATGGGCCTGTTACTGGTGGGTTTCACGCGGGTGCGGAAGACGGGTCGGATGGTGCAGCAGCGCGTGACGGTTGGGACGTTCATGCAGGGACTGTCGCAGTTCGAGCAGGACTTCGGGTTCACGCCGCCGCTGCTCCGCGAGCAGGCCCAGCCGGCGACGATGGGCATCGAGGTGGTGAACGTGAACGGGCTCTCGCGCGTGAAGGTGTACGCAAAGTCGGAACTTTTGGCTCCGGCGACGGGCTGGCAGCCTACTGCGACGAATCCGTACCTGGACAACCGGTTCAGCACGGCGTCGCTGGCGGTGTTCCTCGGCGGGGCGCTGAATGAGAGCGTGGCGTCGGGTCGGCCTGTGGGGCCTGGGGTGCCGCCGTTTGATGGCGTGCCAGGCGGTGGATATCTCGCGCCCGAGGTTGATGAGTTGAATGGTTTGGCGGGCTTTGCGCTGCCGGCGTATGCGGATTGGGACGGTCAGGGGTGGAAGCGCAGCGGTAGGACATACGCGTCGTTTCTCGATGCGGGGCGGCAGGATCCACGGCTGGTCATGCCGGGCGTAGGCAGCGCGACGAACGTGGTGGCGTGGCCCGAGTATCGCGACCTGAAGGGCGCGGCGTATCGGTATTACCGCTGGAATCCGGGGCGCGCGGTCTCGGGGAATCCTCGGCAGTTCGCGGACCCGCGGAACGCTGGGGAGATGAACGTGCCGGCGATGGTGGGGGATCCGCGGGTGGATGTGCGGCTGAACTCTGGGATCGGTGGCAAGCCGCGGTACGCGATGGTGGGCGCGGGGGCCGACGGGGTCTTTGGGGATGAGCCGATCGGGGTGCTGCGTGCGGCTCTTGGCGACAACGCGAGCGTCGAGGCGACGGCGCGGCTCAAGGCCGCACGTGACAACGTGGTGGAGGTGGGTCCATGAGCACCCGGCACGGACGATTTCAAGGAATAACCAGCGGCACGGCCTTCGTCCGTGGCTTCACGCTTCTTGAACTGGTTGTGGTGATGGCGCTGTTGGCGCTGCTCGCGGCTATCGGGATCGGGGCGTTCCGCTCGGCGATCCAAGGGTCGGAGGAGACTCTCGCCGAGACGCAGTTGAATGCGGGGCTGGCGTCGGCGCGGGCCGCGGCGATCCGCTCGCTCGATGGCGACACCGCGGCGGTGTTCACATATCAGGTCAACGGGCGGCTCACGATTCTTTCCTGTGTGCAAGTAGGTGAGATCGAGGACACGCGCGACCCGGCCCGGCCGGTGGGCGCGACGAACGCGGAGACCCGGCCCATCTTTGTGGTGAACGGCGAGATGAAGCCGGCACAGTTGCCCCTGGGGTGGATGGTGCGCGGGCACGCCTTCGCGGGAACGATCGACGGCGGCGGGACGCTCGCGAACGGGTGGTACGAGGCGACGGCGCAGCGCGTGCTCGATCCGAATGTCGCCAACTGGGTCTTCCCCGAGACGGAGTTTTACAGCACGAAAGAGAACGACGCGGCGGCCTCGGCGGCGAAGTACGCCTCTGAGGGGAACCAGCGACAGAGTTTCATGGTCCGCTTCCGCGCAGGAACGGGCGAGGTCGTGACGGGCGATTCCCGCCTGGCGATTGTCATCGATCCGGTGAAGAGCGCGTATCCGACGTTGGTTGGCGTCGAGGATTGGCGGCCGGCGGTCGCGCCCTTCGCGTCGTACCGCATCGACAAGGCGAAGGATGTTCGGCAGTTTGTGCGTCGCTTGATCGCAACGCGTGATCTCGACGCGAGCGGGACGATTGACGCGCAGGATCAGACGCTGCTGCGGGCGCTGATTGGGAACACTTCGACGGACACGATCCTGGTTCGCCCGGTGCCGATGCTGGCGCTCTACAACGAGCGTCGGATGGCGTCGTCGATCGGGACGGGACGGCTGAGCGCGGCGACGGGGTGCGTGTACGCGGAGCCGCCGATAGGAAGTCAGCCGGAGCGTGCTCCGAAGGCTCCGAATCTGGATCCCCGGGCGTTCGTGGGGTTCACGCCGGCGGGGGCGCAGAGCGACATCAACGCGTGGATGGAGGGTCGGCTGGTGCGGAGTGGTCGTCGGGTCGAGTCGTCGGCCCGGATCTTCACGATCGATCCGTACTCGGGGGTGCCGCGGGAGGTGACGCCATGAGTGTGATGAGGATGAATGAACACCTGATTGGGCGTCTTGGGGTCGGGCGTCGGGCGTTCACGCTGATCGAGGTCTTGATCTCGGTCGTGGTGCTGTCGCTGGGCCTCCTGGGCGTGGCGGCGATCTTCCCGTTCGTGCTCAAGCAGCAGCAGAAGGCGACGGACTCGGTGCAGGGCGTGACGGTCGCGCGGTCTGCCGCGGATCAGTTGACGGGCAATGTGTCGATGACCTCGCCCGATTACGGCGTTGATCTCACCGAGCCGGCACAGCGTCGCGGGTGGCGGACGCTGACCGCAGACGCGACGTGGTCGCCTCTAGGCGAGTGGACGATCCCGCAGTTCGTGTCGTCGTTCCGCGATCTCGACGGGATCGGCGGGCTGGGGATCGAGCCTCGCACGGGGAACATGTTCGGCGGGAGGCCCTCGTCTCCCTCGGCGAATCCGGACCTGACCTACACGGGCTTCTTCTCGATGCCGCTCTCCGAGCGGTTGTGGCCGAGGCCCGGGGTGGCCAACATCGGCGCGGTGAGTGGCGAAGCGAAACCGGACGGGATCGATCCCGTGTATGTGTGGGACTTTGTCGCGCGGCGCGTGCAGAGCGGATACTCGAACCCGGTCACGCCCTCGCTCGATCCGAACGATGCCCCACGCTATTCGGACGATACCGTGCAGATCGCGGTCTTTGTGCGCCGGCTTGACTCGGGGATCCGGGCGCGCGTGGGGACGATCAAGCAGACCATCTTCTCCGGAGCGGCCGTGCCGGTCGGCGCGGACCCGGCGACGGGCATCCCGTCGTTCGACGGGCTGGGGGACCGGTCGACGCCGCAGGGTCGCCCGAGTTACTCCGTCCCTCAACTGGCGGCCTACGCGGTGCAGACGGGCTTCGATCCGTCTCGGCGACTGCTCGCGATCGCGACGGCGACGCCTGAGATGCAGCGCTATGTGAGCCAGATCGGGCAGAAACTCGTCGACGACGACGGGTTCGTGTACACGGTCGAGAAGATCGACGACGAGATCGCGGCCCGGGTGCGTGCGGTGCCCACGAACGCGGTGCTGGTGCAGGTTTCACCGGCGATGCCGGCGAAACTCCGCAACGGGCAGGCGGTGTACAGCGGGACGGTGGTCTTCACGCCGCAGGTACCGGCGGCGGTGGAGGTCCGGACGGTGTCGCCGTGGCGGCCATGAGTCGAGAGAGAGACGAAGGGAAAGTCATGAGGATGAATCGAGGACAATCGAGGACACGCCGGGGGCGCCGAACGGGCGCGTTCACGCTGCTCGAGGTGCTCGTGGCGGTCGGCGCGGTTGCGCTCCTTACCGTGGGGATCGCGGCGATCTTCAGCGCGATCGGGAAGACGGTCTCGGGCGGTCGCCGCGTGAGCGTCAAGGTCGGTATGTCGGCGATGATCGAACAGCGCCTGCGCGAGGATTTCTCGCACATCACGCGCGAGGGGTTCATGCTGGTCCGCCAGCAGGTGCTGGACGTGGACGCCAACGGAACGATCTCCAACCAGGACGTGGTGGAACTCTCGCCGACGGATCCGGCGCCGCGTGCTCGACGCGTCGATGAGATTCTGTTCTTCGATCGCGGGACGTTCCACTCGTCGCGCCTGCCGCTCTCGGATGAACTGGTCGTGACCTCGAACGCGGCGCGGATCTACATCGGGCACGGGCAGCGCCAGTCGGATCGCACGAACGATCCGAACACGCTCGACGCGTACCGCGTGCCGAAACTGAATGATCGAAACGCGACGGCCGGGTACAAGTTGGGCGAGCGCGCCGCGGGGAATCCGAATCGGTACGCGAGCGACTGGATGCTGCTGCGGCATCAGTTGCTGCTCGTGCCGCCCGAGTCGGCGGACTCGTCGAGGGTCACGAGGCCGTTCCTGACGATCGCGGATCCGACGACGCCGGCGTCGCGGCTTCTCCTGCGGGACAAGTCCGGGCAGGTCGGCGGGCAGCCCGCGATCGGCGGGATCTTCCGCTGCTCGAATCTCTTCCCGTTTGAGATGCCCAACGACGAGTATCTCAGGCCACTCCCTAGCCCGCTGGCGCACTATTACGCTTCGGGCCTGGTGGACATCGCCTCGATGGACCTGGGCGAAGTTCGCCCGTGGGTGATGACGATCGTGGAGGCGCCGTCGGCGTTCCTCCCGAACAACAACGGGTCGAACTACATCCCCATCGGGCAGACGCCGCTGGGCCTTGGGCCGAGGCTGGACGTGACGCACGAGTGGATGGACAACGCGCTCCCGACCGAATCGGACACGATGCCGCAGGTCACGCCTCGTGGCGATGACGTGCCGGGCTCGCGGATGCGGTACGAGCCGCTCCCGCCGGACCTGCTGGGGGCGTCGAGCACGGGGGACGTGATGCAGGACGCGCTGGCCCGCGCGGACCAGATGATCCTGACCTCGTCGAACTTCGTGCCTCGCTGCTCGGAGTTCATCGTGGAGTGGTCGTTCGGCGACGTGGACCTGGGCGGGAACATTGTGTGGCACGGACTGGATCGTGTCGGCGACGTGAACGGCGACGGGGTCGCGGCGGCGAACGAGTTCGTCGCAAGGCCATATCCGCCGCTGACAACGGCGGGTGAAGCGGTGTATCACATCGTTCGCGGTGACAACGGAGTTGGTTATATCACGACCGACCGGCTGATCTACGGCTTCACGGCCCGGGACTACACCGACGCGAACGGCTCGCACACGGCCGAGCCGCGTGCCTCGCGGATTCTGACGTCGCACTTCGGCTGGGTGGACACGCAGGTTCCGGGCGATCCGTTGGCGAAGGCGCCGCCGGCGTGGGCCTGGCCGAAACTGGTGCGCATCACGCTGTCATATGTCCCCGACGTGAAGAAGCCGAACGTCGAGGAGACTCTGCAGTTCGTGCTCGAGGTTCCCGCGGCGGATCCGAGATAATTCGAGCCGCGTCGAGCCTCGGACCAAGAGTCGGCGTGTGCTGGGAGATGGTTGGGTGGGGTTGATGGTGTATCGGAAGGAGCGGACATGGGCCGGAACATGAACACGGGCGCAACCTCGAACGAGTCGCGGACTTTGCCGGCTCGCGTGATCGTTCGCCTCGCTTCGAAGGGCGCGGGCGTGCTGCGCCTGCTCTCGGGCTCGACGGGCGGGCACGCGTGGCCGGGGCGTCGCAGGGGAACGTTCCTGCTCATGGTCGTGGGGATGCTCGCGGTGATCGGCGTGCTGACGCTGATCTATGCGGGGATCGGGCTCTCGGACCGGCAGAAGGGCGGCGCGATCGCCAAGGCCGATCGGGTCGAGAACATCCCGGAGAATGTCGCGAACTACATCGCGGGGGTGATTGGTGACGACGCGTTGGACGTCGAGATCTCGCCGACAAGCGGCACGCCGCCGTTTGTCACCACCCGAGCGGCGTTCGATTATCCGAGCGTGAATCCGCAGGTCGTCTCGGTCGTGACGGGCGCGAACCAGGCTCGATTCACGCCGACGGGTTCGTTCTGGCGTGATTCGACGTCGGCCACGGTCGTGATCCCCACGCTCTGGCGGGACACCGATCCGTACCTCTCGCCGAACGCGCCGTCGTTCCTGGGGGACGCTTCGGATCCGATGTACAACGAGCCGGCGCACCGAAGGAACCGCGACTGGGCGACGCTCTCGCTCGTCTCGCCCGATGGTCGCGCGGTGAATCTCGCAAACCTTCGCGGCAACTTCGACGCCGAGTCGGGGTTTGGCACGGGCGCGAACGGGTTGCCACGGATCAGTGCGAATCTGTACAAGATCGGCGACGCGGCGGGCGTGGCACGAGTGTCGCTCGGGCCGACGCCCAGGCCATGGGACGTCGCGACGGGCCAGCGGTGGCTCTTCCGCCCGGCGATGGACGCGAACTATCCGGCGTCGGACCCGCGGAACCTGTTGAACATGTACGCCGATGCCGATGGCGATGGGTACCTCGACGCGATCTGGCAGGAACTCCGCGACGCGAGCAACCCGCTGGGTGTGCTCAACGCGATCAGCGAGGATCCGCAGTATCGCCTCTTCATCGCGACCAAGGTCGTGGACCTCTCGGGCCTGGTGAACGTGAACACCGCGGGGGACTTCGTCGCGCCGCCCGAAATTGGGCACCCGGTGGGGTCCTCGCCGACCGAGGTCAGCGTGCGCACACTCCTGCAGGGCGGCAGCACCTGGGACGAGACGGCGTTCAACGGCGCCAGCGGCGGGTATGACGGGATCTTCGGCCTGCCCGCGACGCTTGACGATTACTCGAACTATGACCCGCAGGCCGCGCTCCTCATCGGCGGCGAGGCGTATCGCGTGCTGACGATGTCGCGGCGCGCTGGCGTTTCGGCGCCGCTCGTCGGCGAGTCGCCCTGGGAGACCAGGCCGATCTATCGCGGCGACGGCGACGGCACGACTCCCGACCCGCTCGACGATTTCAAACTCTTCCACACGATCGACGACCCGGTCACCCAATGGCCGTTCTGGGATTTCCTCACGCCCTCGGGCACAACCGGGGCGATGAGCCAGGCGGCCCGTCGCGAGGCGTATTACAACGCGCTCGAGGCCGACAACCAGGGCGCGGTCTATCGGCGCGACACCTCGGGGAATCCTGTCGACGTGCTCTGGCTGGGGCAGTTCGGCTCGACCGATCTCCTCGAACTCATGACGCGGCGTGGCGTGAACAACGACAACGTCCGGTCGGACCTCGAACTCGCGGTCTCGGGCAGGCTCGACACCCTTCCCGACTACTCGCCCCTGCGCGACAACCGCTCGCACCGGGCCGAGTTCACGATGACGACCGCCTCGCCCACGGGTGACGCGTCGGAGCAGGCGCTGCAGTTGGCGTACAGCGACATCCGCCGCCTGCTCACGACGGTGAGCGGCGCTCGAGAGATCCGCGCGGCGGCCGGGGCCTCGCCCGACGTGCTGACGTCGGATGATCTTCGCGTGGATGCGGCGACGCTGCTGCGCTTCAGCCAGGCGAAGAATCCCACGCAGCCCACGCAGGACTATGTGACTCAGCAGCCCGCGCGGCAGCCGATCTTCGGCACCGCGGACCAGCGCGCGGAGAACCACACGCTCAACCGGATCTTCACAGGCTACGCCAACGCGCTGCTGCCGTATTCGAACGAGGCCGGGTCGTGGCAGGACCCGACGGGGAGCGGGGCGGCGGAGGCGACGCTGACTTATGGCGGGCGCGGCGCCGAGCAGGCGATCTACCACGCCGCGTGGATGACGCTCAACCTCTTCGACTCCTACGACAGGAACGGCGAGCCGAGCGTGTACACACTCCTCCTGGACGGCTCGGCCCGGCAGAACGGGCTTGATCCGTTGGAGTATCCGTGGTGGCACGCGGGGCACGATCTGGATCTCGACTATGTGTCGAGCGCGGTCGACAACGCCGGTCGGTATCGCGATCCGACGCAGTCGCGTCTGGCCCAGCGAAGCCGGAGCGATCAGACCCGGGCCAAGGCCGTGGACCTGATCGGTGTGGAGGCCGAGCCGTTCCTGACCGCGATGACCATGATCACGGTCTATGCCGACTCAGGGACGGACGACACGGGCACGCCCGGCCCCGGCAACGAGGTCAAGATCCGTGGCGACGTGACCAAGGCCAACGACGAGTTTCTCTTCCGCGTGCTCGCGTTCCAGTTGACGAACCCGTTCAACGTGGACATCGATCTTGGCGGGTATACCACGGTCGACCGAACGACGGGCGTGGGGAGTTGGCCCGACGGCGTGGACGTGGCCGATCCACGGTTCCCAACCTTCGACACCTTCAAGGACTACCACTACATCAAGTTCGGCGGGCGGACGTTCCCGCTGGTCAGGTTGAAGGAAGAACCGAGCGCGGCCGGCGGCGGCAACCTCGGGATCACCATGAACCCCATCAAGATCCCCGCGGGCGAGACCGTGGTGGTCTATGCCCTCAGCCAGATCCCCAGCGTGATCCTCCGCGACCGGCTGCATCCGGCCGACTCGAACATCACACCAGCACAATACAACGACCCGCTGTGGTTTGAGAACACCATCATCCGCCGGATGATCGCGAGCACCAGCGAGGGTGTCAGCAACGCCTACTGGATCCCCGAGATGATGCCCGACACGACGACCGCGCCGGGCGAACTCGGCATCGCCGAGAACTCCGGTCGCCCCTCGCCCCGCCTGATCGCCAACACGTTCAAGAGCGGCGTGGGCGGCTCGAGCAACACGGGGTTCAACACCTTCGGGCAACTGATCTACAAGGACACGCAGGCCGCCCCGGTGGAGTTGGAGAACAAGACGGCCCAGTTGTGGCGCACCATGCGCGTGCCGGGTACGCCCGAGGCCACGATCGACGGCGACCCACTCGGCGTGAATCTCGAATCGACGGACCTCCTGGTGGATCGTCTCCGCGCGCCGACGGCGTCGAACATGGACGTGCGCTTTGCCGATGGCGACGTCACGATCCAGGGCACCGATGCGGGGAGCGAGTCTGGGTTCGCGATGTCGCTCTTCGAGTGGGTTCGTCGCCCGTCCGACCCCAACGCGGGCACCGGCGGTGGCACGATCCCCCTCGGCGCCATCCCCGCGTACTGCCTCGAACGCAAGCAGGTCGAGGCCTCGGGGAACTCGTGGAACAGTCACGGCGGCGAGAACAACGTGGGAGCAACGATTCCGCGGAGCGATTTCGCCGGCGTGGCGGGCGCTCCCTCGTTCCAGGCCTGGCGGGCAAGCCAAATCGGTAACACCCTCGTCCCGGAAGTGGCCAACGCCCCGCGAAACCAGAGCAACACCTCCAACCCGGTCAACGGCAAACCGTCCGTCGCGGGTGTCCCGTTCAACGCGATCTATACCGAGATCCCGATCGACAACAACTACTTCTCGGCGGATCGATTCACGCGCACACCTGGTGTTGGTGAATCAAACCCGCCTCCGGGGAAGCCCACGGACTCCACACGACTGCGCGTCGTGGACATGCTCATGCCCCTGGCGATCGGGCCGATGCACCAGCCCGACGCGCTGGTGCCGGCGGAGTGGGCGAGTGTTGGGCTCACGGACACCGATGTGCAGTGGACGACGCTCTCCGAGGCGCTCGCCCTGAGTTATGGATACGAGCGCGAGTTGGGAACTCTGGGCGCGGACACCAGCGCCGTGGCGTGCGACATGTTCGGCGCGACGACGGTGGTGGATCCGAGTCTTGTTCCCCAGACCGACGTGATCCGTCCCCTCGATCGCGGGCGGCTGGTGCTCGATGATTACGTCCCCTTCCTCGATGTGGATGCGGATGCCAACTACACACCCGGGACGGACGCCCAGCGCGCGCCCGCGACGCCGCTGGCGCTCAACGTGCTCGACTTGTTCACGGTCCGTCCGCCCTCGCTGACGCGGTCGCGGTCGGGGGTGGTGAATATGAACACGATGCCCACGCCCGTAGCGCGGGCCGTGCCGATGCTCAGCCCGGATCTCGATACCGCGGCCACGCCGACCGACCCGTCGCTGCCGGACATGGGTGGAACGCAGGGGCAGAAGCGGTGGTGGTGGGTGTCTTCCGGCGGCGCCGGATCGACCGAACTCACGTCGAGTTCCGATCTCGCCACGACGCTTGTCGCCTTCCGCGACAAGACGACCGAGCGATTCCGCCAGTCGAGTGTGTCGAGTGGGAATGTGCCGGTGACCGGCGTTCCCGAACTCGTCTCGTTCGCCGAGGCCGCGGGCGTGCCCCTGGATCAGTACAACCAACTAACGGCGCGATCTGTTCTCACGGGCGTGCCCGGGATTCGCGAGGACGCTGGCTTCCGCACGCCGGGCGAGATCATGCTCGCCAGGGCTCGCGATCTGACCAACCCAACCAACACGGCACGAGCCACGCACAACATCGACTTCCTCGGGTACCTCCCGGGCGATTCAAGCCGCAAGGGCGTTTCCTTCGGCCTCTACGAAGATCCCAACAACTCCTCCAACCTGATCCCCAACGCGATCCGCGACGACTACGAGCAGAAACTCGCCGTCGCCGGCGGGGCGCTCGGGTCGCTCTCGACGCGAAGCGACGTCTACGGCGTGTGGTTCATCATCAACGGCTACACCCGCGAGGACGTCGACGGCCTCCGCACGCCCGGCCAGCCCGCGGCGTCGGGGAGCGACGCGCCGATGGTCCCCAGCCTCCAGAAGCGGTTCTTCATGGTCGTCGACCGCAGCAACGTCGTCCGGCGCGGCGACAAGCCGAGGATCCTGATGCTCCGCGAGGTGCCGCTGTAGTCGCCACGATCAGGAAAGCGGGCGGCCAGGCGTGTCCCGGCATGCGCCCGTCGGCGTGGCCATACACTGTGCGGTCCAGGGTGTAGCTCAGCTTGGTAGAGCGTCTGGTTTGGGTCCAGAAGGCCGCAGGTTCAAATCCTGTCACCCTGATTCGTGCTTTTAGGAGAGGCTGTGCAGAAGCCTGTGTTCGTCATTGATGGCGACAAGTTCTCGACGCTTGAAGGGTTCTACGACGAGGTGGAGCGAGTGTTGATCCCCGGCGCTGCATGGGGACGGAACCTCAATGCGTTCAATGACATTCTCCGCGGCGGTTTCGGGACGCCTGAAGGTGGATTTGTGCTGCGGTGGGTGCAAAGCGATCGGTCGAGGGAGCATTTGGGCTATCGGGAGACCGTGCGCCAACTTCAGAGTCGATTGATTCGTTGCCATCCTTCGAACTGTGCCGCAGTTGCTGAACAACTGGAGCTCGCCAAGGAGGGCACCGGGTCCACCGTCTTCGACTGGCTCGTGGAGATCATCCGGGAGCATGGTCCGGAAGGTCAGGAGGCTGAAGACGGGGTGCAGTTGTTGCTGGATTGAGTCCGAAGTGCGATCCTGAGAGGCCCATTCCAAGACCGAACTCCGGCCACAAAAAGTTCTATTGGCGTACTGTCACCCTGATTCACATCGCATTTCGTACACGATTCACACATTCATTTTCGCTCCCAGACGGAATGCGAGCGCGCCGAGGCCCGCGACGATGAGGCTGTGGTGGATTCGGCCTGAGTTGATGAGTTCGGGGATCCTGGCGAGGGGGACGAGGTGGATGGCGATTTCTTCGTGCTCGTCGAGGGATTGGGCGTGGGCCTTGGTGACGCCGCGGACGAGGCCTGTGTGGACATGGTTGGTGAGGATGGCGGGGTTGGCTGAGACTCGGGAGATGATCTCGATCGGCGTGCCTGATGTCGGGGTGTAGCCGGTCTCTTCGAGGAGTTCGCGGCGGCAGGTCTCGGCGGGGTCCTCGGCGTGGTCGACGATGCCGCCGGGGAGTTCGAGGGTTATGGCGTTGAGGCCGTGGCGGAACTGCTCGATCATGACGACGTGGTGATCGTCGGTAATGGCGATGACGTTGGCCCAGTCGCGAGAATCGATGACGACGAAGTCGCCGACGCGAGTGGGGTCCTGGCGGGAGCGCATGGTGCGCTCGTTGATGTCGAAGACGCGCGAGGTAACGAGGTGGCGCTCGGCCTCGATGGTCCAGGGGAGGACGGCGCGCGGGTTGGGTGTAGGGCGTGATGGCTCTGGCGGTTGGGTCATGGCGGCGATTGTATTGGATGGTTGTGTGGGCCGGGATGAGTTCGCGCGACGCTACGCTGTGGGTTGATGGCGGATGCACCGAAGAATGCTGGTGGAATGGAGCCTGACCACATGCCGATGGGAGTTGGAGGGGGTGTAGGCATAGGCGGGACGCCTGTGCCACGAGATGGTGTCGGTTCGGCGGGTGGTGGTGAGGTGACGCTGGATCGGCCTCGGGTGAGGCCGCGTCTGCGATTGGGCGGGGGTGGGAGGTTTGGTGTGGTGACCTTGGTGGTGATGGTGGTGGCGTGCGTGGCGACGCTGCCGTTCACGTTTGGGAGTGGGGCGGACGGCGTCGCGAGGTACAACGCCGGGGAGACTTCGGAGGCTCGGGTTGGGCCGTGGTGGGCGGGTGGGCGTGCGCCGAGTACTGCGAATGGCGATTCTGAGGACGATGGGCGAGCCTCGTCGCGGTTCTGGTTGGGGAGCGATGCGCTGGGGCGGAGCGTACTGATCCGGTGTCTGGCGGGGGGCGGGATCTCGCTGGCGGTGGGGCTCTTGGCGGCGTTGGTGTCGGTGTCGATTGGGACGATGGTGGGGGCGATCGCGGGATATGCCGGGGGTGTTGTGGATAGTGCGCTGATGCGGACGGTGGATGTGTTGTATGGATTGCCGTACGTGCTGCTGGTGGTGCTCTTGGCGGTCGCGGGGGATGCGGTTGTGGATGAGTACCAGTCGCGAACGCGGGCGCAGGAGGCGTATGTGTCTGCGGAAGTGCGAGAGGTGATGCGCGAGTCGGCATCGGCAAGCGTTTCGGATCGCGCGGTGCGAGGGTGGCTGCTGGCGAATCCGGAGCGTGCGGAGGCGATGCGGAGTGAGGCTGTGGCGAAGTATCCGCCTCGGGTGATGTCGGGGTCCACGCGATCGATGCTGGATGTGGGGATCCTGCTGGTGGCGATCGGATCGATGAGTTGGTTGACGCTGGCGCGGGTGGTGCGTGGGCAGGTGCTGTCGCTCAAGGCGCTGCCATTTGTGGAGAGTGCGCGGGCGATCGGGATGTCGCGGTCGCGAGTGTTTGTGCGGCATCTGCTACCGAATCTGATCGGGCCGATCGTGGTGTACGCGACGCTGACGGTGCCGCAGGCGATTTTGCAGGAATCGTTCCTGAGTTTCCTGGGGATCGGGATCAAGCCGCCGCTGCCGAGTTGGGGGAACCTGGCGGCGGAGGGTCGGGACGAGTTGAACCCGTATCGGTCGCACTGGTGGCTGCTGGTCTCGCCGTGTGTGCTGCTGGGGGTGACGCTGTTATCGTTGAACTTTGTGGGGGAGGCGTTGCGGGAGGGGTTCGATCCGAAGCGGCGTGGGCGCTAAGGTCTGCATCGGCCCTGGTTGGGAATGCCCGCTGAGAACTGGCGATTGGAGAGCCATGCAAAGCAAGTTTGGACTCAAGGACCTCGTGCTGGTGCTGCTCGTTCTGGGCGTGGGTGTTCTGGTCTTCCTGGGGATGATGCAGGACGACCGGAAGTGGAAGGAACTGCAGCAGACGAAGGCCGACATTGGCGAGATGAAGTCCACGCTCGGGCGTCTGCAATCCTCGAATGAGGACCAGAGCGTGAAGGTCGACCAGGTCGGTCGGGAGATCCGCGACCTTGAACGGTCGATCGACGAGAAGTTGGCGGCGTGGAAACCGGTGGTCACGATCGCGCCCACGACGAGCGCAAACAACTCGGGTGACACGAACGAGGCGAAGCCGGATCCCGCGGATCGGGGGCACCCGGCGTGGGCGAGGCCAGGGGTGGCCATCTCATGGCAGCCGGCGTTCGAGCATGTGACGGATCCGACCGGGCAGCCCGGGTTCTCTCGCGGAGGCGAGGTGACGGAACTGATCAATGCCCAGCCGAGCACGGTGATGCCCCTCGTCTATAAGGACGTGTATGGGGCGTGGGTCTTTGAGCGTGTGGTGGAGTATCTCGCGAAGTTGAATCCTCAGTCACTGGTGCTGGAGGGGGTGCTGGCGGACGCGTGGCAGTATTCTCCGGACGGGACGTGGCTCCGCGTGCATATCCACCCGCGGGCGCGGTTCAGCGATGGCGAGCCGGTGAAGTCGGACGATGTGCTGTGGACGTTCGAGTGGATGCGGAACCCGCAGGTGGAGGCGGAGAGGCCGCGATCGATCACGGATGTCATCGACTCGATCACGCGGGTGGACGACAAGACTGTGGAGTTCACGTTCAAGGAGGTGATCTTCACCAACCTTGACGCGGCGATGAACACGTTCCCGATTTTGCCGAAGCACGTGTACAAGGACTTCACGGCGGAGGAGTACAACCGCTCGACGGGTCGCGTCGTCGGGTCGGGGCCTTTTCGTTTCCGGTCGGTTTCGAAGGAGACGCAGTGGGCGCCTCCTGAGCCGATCGTGCTCGAGCGGAACGAGGCGTACTGGGGGCCCAAGCCGGCGTATGAGCGGCTGCGGTTTGTGGTGATCAGCGACGATCAGGGTCGGATGATCGCGTTCGACAACGCGAGCGGCGACGTCACGCAGCCGAGTTCGCTGCAGTACGTGACGAAGATCAAGGACAAGGCCTGGCTGGAGCGCAGCGAGGCACACTCGTGGTACAACATCCGCTCGGGGTACAGTTTCATTGGATGGAACTGCGACAAGCGTGACGGGAAGTCGACGCCGTTCGCGGATCGGCGCGTTCGTCGTGCGATGACGATGATGCTGGACCGCGACAAGGTGGTGGTGCACGATCTATATGAGGGGTTGGCCCGGACGGCGACGGGTTCGTTCCCGAGTTCGACTCCCCAGGCGAACCCGGAGATCAAGCCTTGGCCGTATGACCTCGAGGCGTCGCGCCGTCTGCTCGCGGAGGCGGGGTGGGTGGATCGAGATGGATCGGGGATTCTGCGGAACGAGGCGGGCGATCCGTTCCGGTTCGAGTTCTCGTTCGCCAAGGGGAGCGAGTTGACGGACAAACTCGCGAAGTATCTCAAGGACCAGTGCGCGATCATGGGGATCGAGTGCACGCTGCGGACGATGGACTGGTCGGTCTTGATGCAGGAGATGGATCGGCGGAACTTCGACGCGATCACGATGGGCTGGTCCCCCTCGCGGGCGGAGAGCGACCCGCAGCAGATCTGGCATAGCCGGTACATCCAGAATCAGGGCGACAACTTTGCGCAGTGGAATAACCCCGAGGCGGATCGTCTGATCGAGGAGGGGCGTCAGGAACTCGACCCTGAGAAGCGTCTGAAGATCTGGCACCGGTTGCACACGATCCTGCACGAGGAGCAGCCGTATACGTTCCTTGTGGAGCGTCCGTGGAACCGATTCGTGAGCAAGCGGATCGGGAACTTCACGGAGTATCGCAACGGCTTCCAGTATGAAGAGTTGTTTGTGAAGAGCGGTGGCTCGGCGTCGGCGGTCGAGCCGTGATTGTGGTGTGCTCTGATTTGTCGATGGGCGCGAGGCGCAGGGGACCGCGAGCGTGCTGAGTTATCTGACACGACGCGTGCTGCTGATGGTGCCGACGCTGCTGTGCGTCTCGTACCTGCTGTTTATGCTCGTGGCTCTCGCACCGGGCGGCGTGGGGGCGGCGCTTCGGCAGTCGGGTGGGAGCGGCGGACAAGAGGCGTCGTGGGTCCAGAAGGCGTACCTCGACGATCGATATGGGTTGAATGACCCTGTGCATTCGCAGTACGTCCGATGGCTGAGGCGGATCAGCCCGCTGAAGTTTGGGCCGCGAGACATGGTGCGGCCTTCGGGAGAGGTTGAGGCTCGCCCTCGGCAGATTCCTGTGCCGCCGGCGTGGGAGTGGTTCGTGGATTCTCTCCCCGTGGAGCCTTCGCCGATCAAGCCGGATGAATCGGTATTGACGACGGACGAGAGTCGCACGCTGGCATTCACGCGAGCGAAGGAGGCGTATGCGAAGGGTCGCTCGGACTTCATCGGCGCTCGGGCGGCATTGAACGTGGCGATCGCGGAGTATCTTCGCGGACTGGACATCGAGGTGACGACGGAGCCCGGCGAGGATCTGTCGTCGAGCGTTCTGGGGCGTGTGACGCCGGATCGGACGAGCGAGTCGTGGAGGCCCGTGAAGGTTGCGGGCGATCGGATCATCGGGATCTATCGTGAGGCGATCTCGGCTCGTGCGGCCCTGCTGGGGATGTTCGACGTGCCCGTGTTCGAGGCGTCGGGAGTGTCGATCGTGCCGGGGTCGGTGTCGATCGCGAAGCCCGATTTGGGGACCGTATTCTCCCGGGGCCAGACGGTCTCGAGCGAGATCGCTCGTGCCTTGCCGGTGACGCTGGGGCTGAATCTGCTGGCGATCCCGCTGATCTACGCGATCGCGATTCCGAGCGGGATTCTGGCGGCGAACCACCGCGGGCGGTGGATCGACGTGCTGCTTGGGATGAAGTTCATTGCGATGTGGTCGATCCCGGTGGTGCTGGGGGGGATTCTGCTCCGCGGCTATCTGGCGTCGCAGAACAACCTGATGCTCTTTCCGTCGACGGGCCTGCATGATCGGGCCGCCGAGGGGATGACGTTTCTGCCCTCGATGGGCGAGGGCGGGTGGACGAGGGGGTATCTCTTCGACATGCTGTGGCATCTGGGCCTGCCGGTGGCGTGCCTGGTGTACACGGGGTTCGCGGTGCTGAGCAAGCAAACTCGGGCGGCGATGCTGGACAACTTCAACTCTGACTATGTGCGGACGGCGAAGGCGAAGGGCGTGGAGAACAGGACGATCGTGTACGCCCACGTCTTCCGCAACAGCCTGCTCCCGCTCATCACGATGTTCGCGAATGTCTTCCCGGCGATGCTCGCGGGGAGTGTGGTTGTCGAGCGGATCTTCGGGATTCCCGGGATGGGGACGCTGGTGATCCAGGCGATCGAGTTGCGCGACCGGGAGTTGCTCTTGGGGAACGCGATGATGATCGCGATCGTGAGCATGGTGGGTCTGCTGATCGCGGACGTGCTGTATGCGATCGCGGACCCGAGGATCAGTTACAAGTAGTCGTGGCGAGAGCCACTCTGAAACAGGAAGGCGCACACGAGTCGATGACGAGCGAGGGACCACAGATCAAGGCGATGCAGGCGCCGGGGCCGATGGCCACGGTGACGGGCGTGCAGTTGATGCAGGGCCTTGGCGTGCAGCCGGCGAAGGGATTCTGGGCCGACGCGTGGGACCACGTGGCGAAGCGAGGCGGGGCTCGGTTCGCGATCGTGTGGCTGGGGATCGTGCTCTTCTTTGCGCTCTTCTCACCGATCATTGCCAATGGGCACCCGATCCTGTATCGCGTGAAGATGCCTACGGGGGAGTGGGGCGGGTGGACGTCGCCGATTCTGGAGAACATGAGTTCGGTCGATGTGCTGCTCTTGCTCATCGGGTTTGCCGGCGGGGCGTGGATGTTTCTCGCGAAGCGTCTCTCACGATCGGAACGGCTTGGGGTTCTCACTGGGTTCCTCCTGGCGTGCGGCGCGGGGCTGATCGCCGGGTCGTTCGTGCTGAGGTTTATCGCGGACATGGGGGGGACGAAGCGCGAGATGATCGAGTCGCGTCCGCTGATGTGGGGGCGATTGACGTTGAACGCGGCACGACCGCTGGTCATGCTGGGAGTCGCGTTGATTCCGGCGATCGTGCTCGGGCTGGTGCTGCCGTTTCGTCGAAAGGGCAAGTTCTTGGGGGCGGTTCTCGCGGCGGTTGTGATCGTGCTGCTGGGGTCGGTGTGGTGGCGTAAGCCTTTGCAGACGTTTCCCTATCAGGCGGCGGTGGAGTCGCGGCGGGCGGAGGCGGTCTTTACGCTCGTGCCGTTCTCGCCGAATCAGCGTTCGATTTCGGCGGACCTGCTCCCGCCATTGACTTCCAGCGACATGACGCAGGCGAGTCTGGACGAGTTGAACTCGGGGCGCGCGGTGCGAACTCCGGGGCGGTCGGTCTACTGGCTCGGGACAGACTCGTTCGGGCAGGACGTGGTGTCGCAGTTGATGCACGCCTGCCGGGTGGCGATCTCGCTGGGGCTGGTGAGCACGGGGATCGCGGTGGCGATCGGAGTGACGATCGGGGCGCTCATGGGCTATTTCGGCGGTTGGGTGGACATGGTCCTCCTGCGCGTCGTCGAGGCGTTCATGGCGATGCCGGTGCTCTTCCTGCTGATCATCGCGGCGGCGGTGCTGCCTCGGAACTTATACGTGACGATGGCGCTCATCGGGTGCGTGACGTGGACGGGGGCGGCGCGGTTCATCCGGGCGGAGTTCATGCGGCTTCGGCATCAGGACTTCGTGCAGGCGGCGCAAGCGCTGGGATTGCCGCTGCGGTCGATCCTGTTCAAGCACATGCTGCCCAATGGCGTGACGCCGGTGCTGGTCGATGCGTCGTTCGGGATTGCGGTGGCGATCTCAGCGGAGGTGACGCTGAGTTTCCTGGGGCTTGGGCCCGAGGAGCAGTCGAGTTGGGGACGCCTCCTGACGGACACCACGAACAACGTCGGGGCGTTCATGTGGTGGCTGGGCGTCTTCCCCGGGGCGGCGATCTTCCTCACGGTGCTCTCGTACAACCTGATGGGCGAGGCGCTCCGCGACGCGATCGACCCGAAACTCAAGAAGGCGAGGGTGTGACGCGCCATGCAGGACGATCCCACCATCATCGAGACGTTCAACATGGGGCCCGGGTCGCCCGCGCCCAAGCGCCGCGCCGAGCAGCCGCTCGTCAAGATCCGTGATCTGGGCGTCTCGTTCGACAATCGCGGCGGCCCGAGGATCCAGGCCGTGGATGGCAACTCGCTGACGATCTATCCGCGTCAGACGGTCGCGGTGGTCGGCGAGTCGGGGTGTGGCAAGAGCGTCTCGGCGATGAGCATGCTGCAACTGATTCCCATGCCGCCGGGCAGGTTTGATCGCGGGAGCATCTGGTTTCGCTCGCGCCAGTTGGCGTCGCTGGGTGTCGCGGGGCAGGACGGGATGATCGATCTATTGCGGCTGGATCAGCGTCAGATCCGTGCGATTCGTGGGAACGAGATCGCGATGATCTTCCAGGAACCGATGACGAGCCTGAACCCTGTATATACGGTGGGCGACCAGATCGCTGAGGCCGTGCTGCTGCATCAGGCGGTGGGGGGTGATGAGGCGTACTCGATCGCGCTGGAGTCGATGAAGGCGGTGGGGATCCCCGAGGCCGAGCGTCGCATCGGGCAATATCCGCACCAGTTCTCGGGGGGCATGCGTCAGCGCGTGATGATCGCGATGGCGCTGGCGTGCCGCCCACGGCTGCTGTTGGCTGATGAGCCAACGACGGCGCTCGACGTGACGATCCAGGCGCAGATTCTGGATCTCCTGACGGAACTCAAGCGGACGCGGGACATGGCGGTGATGCTGATCACGCACGACCTGGGCGTGGTGGCGGAGAACGCCGACGTCGTGTGCGTGATGTACGCGGGGCGCGTGGTGGAGTATGCGCCGGTGACGGAACTCTTCGACCGCCCGATGCACCCGTACACGCGGGGGCTCTTGAACTCGATCCCTCGATTGGGGGCGCGTCGTGACAGGCTCGTGACCATCCGCGAGATCGTGGACAATCCCGAGGAGTTCACGAAGTTACCCGGGGCGAGTGAGGGCGTGAGGCCGTGGTGGCCCTGGCACGAGCCGCCGAAGGACCTCGTGCCGCTCTCGGGACCTGGGGGCGAGTATGTCCTTCGTCAGGTCACCGAGACGCACTGGGTCGGGGTGTGGCGGACCGAGGGGGCGGCGGGGCACATGGATCACGTCCCCGATCTGGCATTCCGTCGCGAGATGGCGACGGCGTGAGTTCTGGTTGACTGCTGCGGCGGCACTACCATTGCCTGATGCGAGTGCTGACGCTCACGGATGAGATCTTCGCGGTGCGGGAGCAGAGCTTCCTTGCGCGCCTCGAGATCGGTCTGGCTGCGGAAGGAGTTCGGGTCTTTCGCGCGATGCCCGAGACGTCGATGTCGTACGCCCCATCGCCGATCGTGGCGAGGACTATTCCCTATCACGTCGGGTTGTGGCAGGCGGGGCTTGAGGCCGCGGCCCGTCGCGTGGAGCGTGAGATCGACGAGATCCTGGATCTTCCGTCCGTGAGCCCTGCGGGGCCCTTGATCGATGCGGTGCATGTCTTCGGCGGGAATGCGTGGCAGTTGGGCGAGGCGATCGCGCGGGAGATCGGCTCGACGCTCCTGATCGAGGTTTGGCGATCGGGGCTGGCGCCGCGCGTTCGGACGTTCGCGACGCGGGCGGGCGTCTCGACGACGTTTCTGTCGCCTGACTCGTGCATCACGAAGGTGCTGGGCGAGCTGACCTCGACGTCGGTGAATCCGTTCTCCAGGGCCGGGGCGTCGTCGCGTCCGATCCAGTTGCGTGAGGCGTTGTGGGGCGTGATCACGCCGACGATTGCCACGCCGATCTTCGAACCGGGGCGTTTGGCGTCGATCATGATCGTGGGCGCGGGAAGGGATCCAAGGGGATACACGGCGGCGGTGGCGGCGCTCGGCGCCCTTCGCGCGTCAGGCGTGGAGTTCATGGTCTTCTGCGACGCCGACACGGGGCAGCGCGCGGGCGTGCAGGCGGCGGCGAGGCGGGCCGGTCTCATCGCGAATCTGTCGATGGTCGCGGAACTGGAGAACCGACGGGATCTGGTTCTTGAGGGCGATCTGATCCTTCTGCCCGAGGCCAACGGCGAGCAGCGGACGATGGTTCTTGATGCCTTCGCGACCGGGATCCCGGTGATCGCCTCGAAGGACCCGATGAACTCGGTGCTCATCGACGGGCAAACGGCATCGATCGTGGAATCGGCGACAGTGGAGGCGTGGTCCTCCGCGATCACGCGTGTTGTCCGTGAGCCGGGCGTCGCGAGAAAGCAGGCGGACTCGGCCCGATCCTTCGCGGCGTCGTCGAGACGCGCGAGCGCCTATCTTCGCGCGGTCCTTGACGCCTACGACGCGATCCGGGCGGCGGACCCCATCCCGTTTCCGGCGAGATCTCGGGCGTAGTTGGCTTCGCAGCGTCCGATAGCACCGCCCGATCGGGCGAATCACACGATTGTGCGGGCGTTGCCGGCGGATAAGGTTGCAAACTCGGCAGAATTGATGCACATTGAATGGTGACGCTCGCCGGAGTGCGGGCATGGTCGTGGTGTGAACATCGAAAGAGAGGCGGAGCATGATTCTGGCAGGGATGGCGGCGCTGGCGATGTCGGCGCTCGGCGGGTGTGGGGGCGAGGATCCGGGGCATCTCGCGGGGTACAACAACTTCGGGCGTGCGATCGCGACTCGGCACTGTGAGCCGAGCGTCTACACGGTGACGAATCGGTCGGGGAACGAGTGGCACTCTCGCCGCGACAACACGTCGTGTGGGTGCGAGGGTCCTGGGGCGTATGGTGCCTCGCACGCTCACCAGTCGGTGCACGTCCGCGTGGGCCAGGTTGTGGTCTCCATCCCGGCGTGGGGTCGGCAGGACGATCGGCACCTCGAGACGGCTCGCAACCGCTGGCTGGAAGAGCGTGGCTATGTGAACCGCGTGCGGACGTTCCGGAACCCGGCGTATGCGCCGTCGCGTCAGTCGAGCGCGGCGCCGATCGTCGAGCGGGACATGATCGTGCAGAAGAAGGGCCCGATCCAGCCGCGGGCGATCTTCCGTCTGAATCCGGAGGTCACGGGGTATCGGTCGAAGATGCAGGTCCGCGCCACGCCGATGAAGGCGTCGAGCGTGATCGTGTACCATGGGCCGCTGACCGAGGGCACAAAGGTCGCGGACGCGCGGAAGTAAGAGACTTGGGTGCGCGTCGACGGGGTGTGTGAGACGCGCGTCAATCTCGTGGGTGGCTGCCCGTAACTCTCTCATGCGGGCGCGGCAACGGCGTCGGTCCTTTGGGCCGGCGTCCTTGCTTTTTGGATGAGTCTCTCGCCGATGAAGCCGGGGTTCGGTGTTGGCGTATGCTGGGATGTGGAGCGATCACTCTTTGATGCCAGGTCGATGCCCGTGCGGATGCGGGGTCGGGACACCGCCGCGGGTGCTGGGGGCGCTGGTGCGGGCTCGACGCCGCCGGGGGATGTGGGCAGTGCTCTGTCGCGCGAGGGCAAGGGCTCGCCGCTGAGTGTCTCGCAACTCGCGGCACGGATCGATACGGCTTTATCAACGGGCATCCCCGGAACGATCAGCGTCGTGGGCGAGGTCTCGAACTTCACGGACCGCACCCATTGGTATTTCGGGCTGAAGGACGCTGATGCTGTAGTGTCGTGCGTGATGTTCCAGTCGGCGGCCCGGAAGGCGAAGATACGCCCCGGCGACGGTCAATCGATTGTGGCCCGCGGGCGGGTCGAGTTCTATGCCAAGAGCGGGCGTGTGTCGTTCATCGTCGATTCGATCGAGCCGGTGGGCGTGGGGGCGCTCGAACTGGCGTTTCGGAAGTTGTGCGAGGAGATCCGGGCGCTCGGGTGGTTTGCCGACGAGCGCAAGCGGGCTCTTCCGGCGTTTCCGAGGAAGATCGGCGTCGTGACGAGCCGGACGGGGGCGGCGCTCCAGGACGTGCTCGACACGATGCGACGACGGTGCCCGGCTGTTGGCGTGGTGTTGGCGGATGTGCGCGTCCAAGGCGAAGGGTCGGCGGGTGAGGTCGCACGCGCGATCGCGACGCTGGGCGCGCGACACCGGGCGCTCGGCGTGGACGCGATCCTCGTCACACGGGGCGGCGGGTCGATGGAGGACCTCTGGGCCTTCAACGAGAAGGTTGTGGCCGAGGCGATCGTGAGGTCGCCCATTCCCGTGGTCGCGGCGATCGGGCACGAGACCGACACGACGATCGCGGAACTGGTGGCGGACGTGCGGGCGGCGACGCCGACGCAGGCCGCGATGCGGTTGACGCCCGATCGAGAGGATCTGGCGCGTCAGGCCGATTCGATGCGTCGACGGCTGCATGGCGCGTGTGCGCGCGCGACGCGGATCTATGCCGAGCGATTGCGCGGGCTGGAGCGGCGTCCGGGGATCGCGCGCCCGGAGACGTCCCTGGCGATGGCGCGCGAGCGGATGCTGACGGCGGTGGATTCGTTGGGCGATGCGGTCCAAGAGGCCATGACCGAGGCGGGGCGGAACGCGGAGGGAATGGCGACTCGGCTTCGGTTGAATCGGCCGAGCGCGAGGCTGGCAATGCTGGCGTCGTCGGTCGAGCGGTCACGTCTAAGACTTGAGGGAGCGTGGGATGGTGTGCCGTTGCGTGCGCGATTGGAGAGCGCGATGGATCGGCTGCGGCAGGTCGTGCAATCGCGGGTCGTGGGGCAGCGGAAGGATGTGGAGAGTGCCGAGCGGACGCTGGAGGCGGTGGGGCCGGCGGAGGTGCTCCGGCGTGGGTTCAGCGTGACGCTGGGGGCGGATGGGCGGGCGATCCGGAGCGTGGGCGCGGTCACGCCGGGCGATCGTTTGACGACGGTGGTTGCGGATGGGCGGGTGGAGTCGGTGGTTGACGGGTCGGCGAAGGGGCCTACACCAAGACGAGCCTCGGCGAAAAAGCCGGAGCGACCGCAGGATGGGGAGCCTGGGCTGTTCGCGTAGGAAAGCGGTTTTTACTCAGTGGAGTAGAGGGAGTAGACACAGGCGAGACGCCTGTGCCACGAGTTGGGGTAGGAAA
Organism: Phycisphaerales bacterium; assembly: GCA_016699835.1. Classification (NCBI taxonomy): domain Bacteria; kingdom Pseudomonadati; phylum Planctomycetota; class Phycisphaerae; order Phycisphaerales; species Phycisphaerales bacterium. The sequence continues at coordinate 359,411 of CP064987.1, read as the reverse complement.
TCGGCTGCGCTGCTCTGGGCTGGCGGCAATCTTCGTTGGACCTTGGGCGAAAATGGACCTAACTTCCCGCGTGGCAGCACCGCGATCACGTCAGGGCAAGGGTGGGGACGAGGGCGACTCCATGCCGTTTGAGACGGCTTTGGAGGGGGTTGAGTCGATCATCGAAAGAATCGAGTCGGGCGAGATCGGGCTGGAGGAATCGCTGAGCGAGTATGAGCGCGGGGTGCGGCTGCTCAAGCGGTGCAAGGACATTTTGAAGCGTGTGGAGCAGCGGGTTGAGGAGTTGAACGCCGAACTGTCGAAGCACGACGAGGCCGAGGCGGACTAAGGGCCGCGAGTTGGCGTCGGCTCCCCGCATGGAGGCGGGAACGCATGGGAGATCTGGAGTTTCTTCAGTTCATGCACCGGGTGGTGATGCTCGGGTTCATGTTCGCCTTTGGGGCGTGCGTGGGTTCGCTGATCAATGTGCTGGTGTGGCGGCTGCCGAGGGGGCTGGGCGTGGTGACGCCGGCGTCGGCGTGTCCGTCGTGCGGGACGCGGCTGACGTGGCGTGAGAACATCCCGGTGATCGGGTGGATCATGCTCCGCGGACGATGCCGGTTCTGCTCGGCGAGGGTCTCGGCGGAGTATCCGATCGTCGAGGCGATCGTGGGTTTTCTCTTTGTCGCGACGTACCTGCTGTGTTATGGGTTGCCCGATGCCGTGGGACATATGGGGGCGCCGCACGCGATGGCTCCGGCGTGGGCGGGGATCGGTGTGAAGTGGACGTGGCCGATCTTTGTGATGTGGCTGATCCTGCTGGGGTGCCTTGTGGCGATGACGATCGTGGACGCGAAGACGTTCACGATTCCGGCGCCGTTGACGACCGTGCCGTTGGTGTTGGGCTTGGTGGTGCATCCGGCGTATGCGGCGTGGGTCTCGTCATGGGAGGGACTGAAGTTCGTGCCTTCCGCGGGGTGGACGTGGGTGATCCCTTCGCCCGGGGGGCAGGGGTGGGGCGTGTGGTGGATCGGGCTGGCACTGGGCGGGGCGGCGGGGCTGGTCTTGGCGAACGTGCTGATGGCGACGGGGCTGATTCGGCGGAGTTTTCTTGATGCCGAGGAGTGGGAGCGGGGCGAGGTGGCAAGATTGCGCGCGCTGCATCGCGAGAAGCACGTCGAGGGAACAACGGAGACGCCGGGCGACGCGGGAACGATCGAGCCGGCCACAGCCGCGGTCGTGGGTTTGTCACTCGAAAAGGCCGAGGAAGACGAACTCTCGGCGGATGAAGAGGCGTTCGTGTTCAACCCCGAGGTCTGGCGTGGATATCCGCACGCGAGGCGTGAGGTTTTGCGTGAGGTGATTTTCCTTGCGCCGGTCATCGGGCTTGGGCTTCTTGGCGGTTGGGTGGCGCTAAAGGTGGCGGGGTGTGGGCCGTCGCCGAGTGGGTTTGGGCTGGTGTGCGAGCACTCGGCACCCTTGTGGCTCGACGCGCTGGCCGGGGCACTCCTGGGGATGCTGATCGGGGGCGGGGCGGTGTGGTTCGTTCGGATCGCGGGTTCACTGGCATTCGGGAAGGAAGCGATGGGGCTAGGCGATGTGCACATGATGGCGGCGGTGGGGGCGTGCCTGGGGTGGATCGACGCGACTCTGGGGTTCCTCGGGTCGGCGTTTGTGGGAATCTTGTGGGCGATCTTCGGGCTGGTGCTTGGGGGGCGGCTCAAGCGGTCGATGCCGCTCGGACCGTTCCTGGCGGTGGCGACGGTGCTGGTGGTGGTCTGTAAACCCTTGCTGATACGGTGGTTGGTGCCGCACCTTGGAGCGTGGGAGGTGTATTCGATTCCTTGAGCGTGCGGAGAGTTGGCGGAGATGGGGTGTCTGTCGGTTGGTGTTGATTGTCTGTTGGTTGCGTGATTGTGCGCAAGGTCTGCGTTTTGGGGCACAATTGGCGTGCGGGCCGATATCATGCGTGTGCGCCGCAGCGGCATGGGTCGCCCATCGGCGTGTTTGTGAACAACCTTTGGATAGGGGCTGACGATGGATCGCGGTCGCATTACACGAGTCGGAGGACTTTTCCTGGTGGCGCTCATGGTCGCGGCAACGCTGACCGGATGCTCGAAGAGCAAGAAGCAGCAGTATGACTTGGCGCTGCAGGAGGCAGCGGAGTTGCGGGAGCGCAACGCGAAACTCGAGAGCGAGAATCGCGAGCGTGATATCCGTCTGGCCGACCTTGAGAACCAGTTGCGGAGCCAACCCGTCGCGCAAGCGCCGGTGGTGATTCAGCAGCAGCCTCAGGGCAACTCGGGCGGCTGGAGCAACGGCGGGTACGCGAACGACGGCGGCGACTTCCACCGAAACACCAATGGTGAGATGGTCGCCGAGATCGCCGGCGAGGTGCTCTTCGACTCCGGCTCGGCGACGCTGAAGTCCACGGCAAAGCGCACGCTGGATCGGATCGCGGGGCAGATTCGCTCGCAGTACAACGGCTCGACCATCCGCATCGAGGGTCACACCGATTCGGATCCGATCCGCAAGAGCAAGTGGGCCTCGAATGACGCGTTGAGCCAGGCAAGGGCCGAGGCCGTGCGGACGTATCTCTCGCAGAAGTTGTCGAACAATCGGATGTCGGCGATCGGGTTTGGCTCGACGCAGCCCAAGGGCTCAAAGGCGGCGAGCCGTCGCGTGGAGATCGTGATCGCCGGGGCGTGACGCCGGTTGATCGGTTGAGAAATCATTCTGGCGGCCCGGAGCGATCCGGGCCGCTTTGTTTTTGTGGTGCATGCGGGTGAATCCACTCGCGGATGACCCTCGAACGTTTGGGTGAGGCCCCACCGCGGTGTGCGGTGCGACTCGGCCATACGAGACTCGAAACCTGGACATGGAGATGGATATGAAGTGGACAACCCTTTTGGGCACGGCTGTTGGTGCGCTAACTCTCGCGGGAACGACGCTGGCCGGCGGATGCAGCGGATCGTCGGGCGATCACAAGGCGATGGCGAAGGTCGAATCGCCGCACGCGACGGGGAACATCGTCGAGGTGGCTTCGAAGGCTGGGACGTTCTCGACGCTCCTGGCTGCGGCGAAGGCGGCGGGGCTGGTGGAGGCGCTGCAGGGTGATGGCCCGTTGACGGTCTTCGCCCCGAATGACGAGGCGTTCGCCAAACTCCCCAAGGGGACCGTGGAGAATCTCCTCAAGCCCGAGAACAAGGCGATGCTCGCGAGCATCCTGACGTATCACGTCGTCTCTGGGCGAGTGCTGGCGAAGGACGTCGCCACGGGTGGAGTTGCGACGCTGAATGGTCAGCGGCTGGATATCAAGGCTGCGTCGGGGAGTGTGATGGTGGACGGGGCGAAGGTCATCGCGACGGACGTGATGGCGAGCAACGGCGTGATCCATGTGATCGACTCGGTGGTGATGCCGTCGTCCAAGACGATCGTTCAGACGGCTCTCGACGCGGGCCAGTTCAAGACGCTCGCGATGCTCTTGGAGAAGGCGAGCCTGGTGGGCGCGCTTGAGGGCGAGGGGCCGTTCACGGTCTTTGCGCCGACGGATGAGGCCTTCGCGAAGTTGCCGAAGGAGACGGTGGAGAGCCTGCTGAAGCCCGAGAATCGGGAGACGCTCGCCTCGATCCTCAAGTACCACGTGGTGCCGGGTCGTGTCTTTAGCGATGCGGCGGCGAAGGGGGCGACGGTCAAGACGCTCGAGGGCTCCACGGTGACGACCAAGAGCCAGGGCGGGAGCGTGATGGTCGGGAAGGCGAAGGTCGTCGCGGCGGACCTCGACGCGAAGAACGGCGTGATCCATGTGATCGACACGGTGATCATGCCCGAGAAGAAGTAGGTTCAAGGCCGAGCCTTGTGTTGTGCGGCGAGGCCCGGGGCGGAATCCCGGGCCCTCGCCATTTCTGGACCATGCTGCCTGAATCCGGAACGTGGGGCGTGTCGAAGCGTTGAAGCGATGGAGCGTGTTGGGGAGGGTGTGCGGTGTTGGCGTTGGCGCGAGTTGGAGTCGTGGACCTTGTGCAGTTGGTGGTGGGATCTTGCCCCGCCCGACGGGTACGATGGACACGAGTGAAGGAGGGCGTTGGCTCGAACGTGGTCCCCGAACCGAATCAACTCCAGGAGCCGCTTCTCCCGGCGGTGGCGCGTGGCGAAGAGGCCGGCGTGCGCGAGTTCAATGCGAGATACGCGGGACTCGTGTGGTCGATTGTGCGGCGTCTCGGGGTGCCGAGCGTGGAAGCCGAGGATGCGGTGCAGGACATTTTCGTGGAGTTGTGGCGTTCGGCGGATCGGTTCGACGCGTCGATCGCGTCGGAGCCCGCGTTTGTCGCCATGATCGCGAGGCGGCGGGCGATCGATCGGATCCGGCGTGTGTCGAGGCAGGCGGATGGTGTGGCGCTCTCCGAGGCGATCGAGGCGGAGGCTCGGGTGGGAGGATGGCGCGGCTCGGCGGCGGGTCGCGGAGAGAGCTCGAGCGTGAGCGAGTTTCCCGCGACGACGGAGCGTGCGGTCGAGGCGTTGGATCGGCTCAGCCCGGATCAGCAGCGTGTGCTGAGGCTGTCGCTCTTCCGCGGGCTCTCGCACGAGTTGATCGCGCGGTCATTGGATATGCCCCTGGGCACAGTGAAGACGCACGCACGGCGTGGGCTGATTCGGCTGCGTGACTTGCTCTCCGAGCGAAGGGAGGTCGCGACATGAGCGTGCAACCTCCGAATCGTCGTGATGGAGGCCATTCCGGGCTCGATGAGCGGCTCCTTGAACTACTCGCGGGGCGCGCGGCCGGGGATCTCACGCGCGAGGAGGCGCAGGAACTCGATCGGCTGCTTCGTGAATCCGGATCGCGTGACGAGGCCGAAGCAGCGGGGGAGGCGATGGAACTCGCCGCCGCGGAGGCGTATCTGGCGATGATGAATGACGAGTCGACGAGCGGCACGATGGGGGGCGCGGCTGATGGGCCTTCGGCGTCGCTGGTCGCGCGGCTCGATCGTGCGGGAGCGTCGTTCTGTGCCGGTCGGGCGGCGGGGCACGGTGCGGTCGCGGACTCGCCCATTCCGATCGCGAGGGGTGTTGGCCCAGCGGACACGACGTCGAATTTGGAGCGATTGAAGCGGCTGTCGATGGCGGCGGTGGTGGCCCTCATTGTCGGCGTCGGGGTGTACATGCTGCTGCCTCCCAAGCCCGGGCCTTCGCTGGCTGTCTTGAAGGAGCGGTTCGAGGAGTCGCAGCCCGACGCGACGATCCTGTCGTGGGGCGATTGGGCGGTGGACGGGCAGGCGCCCGAGGTGGCCGGGGTGACGGGCGACCTGGTGTGGTCGGATCTGCGTCAGAGCGGGTATCTGGAGTTTGGCGGTCTTCCGCGGTCCAATGCCGACGAGCAGTATCAGTTGTGGATCATCGACGCCGAGCGTGGGATGGAGCAGCGGATCAGCGGGGCGATCTTCTCTGGGGACGGGTCAAAGTCGCAGGTTGTGCCCATTAAGCCTGGATTGAAGGTCAACAAGGCGGCGGCGTTCGCGATCACCATCGAGAAGAAGGGCGGGACGTGGGTCTCGGACATGAAGCGTCGCGTGGTCATCGCGGCGAGGCCGACGAACCCGGGTTGAGACCGTGTGTCAGTCGCTGCCTGTGCCTGTTGGTGAGGTTCTTCGCGGAATTGGCCTAGGCTCTTGCGGGCCGGAGTGATCGCGATGGTGCGGTCCGCGGTCGTGCGAGGAGTGGTCACTGGCGATGGGTCGAGCCGCGTGCACGAAGGTATCGAAGGAGGCCACGGGTGGTCGCACGGTCTCGCTTCCGGTGCAGACGGATGGGCATCGCCCGCGCGTTGCACGCTCCAAGATGACGCGGTGGCGGTTCCTCGTGCTCGTGCTGGTGCACGTGGTCTTTGTGGTGCACCTGGTGCAGTGGTGGATGTCGGGGATGGGTGATGACGTCCGCGAGACGCTCAGCCCGATCGAGCCGTCGGAGTCGATGTTCACGCTCGAGTCGGGGCTCATCAACGCGGGGTTCGTGCTCTTTGCGCTGGCGATTCTGTCGACGCTGCTCTTCGGGCGGTTCTTCTGTGGGTGGGGATGCCACATCATCGCGATGCAGGACTTCTTTGGGGCGTTCCTGAAGAAGATCGGGATTCATCCGAAGCCGTTCCGCACTCGGCTGCTGTTGTTCATGCCGCTGGCGATGGGGTTGTACATGTTTGTGTGGCCGACGCTGAAGCGAGAGGCGGTGTGGCCGCTGCTGCATGCGATCGGCGGCACGAAACTCGTGACCTGGGCGATTCGATACCTTGGCTATCCCGTTCCGCGGCCCGAGTTCATCCCGCACTTCATGGTCGAGGATTTCTGGGCGACGTTCGCGCCGTGGTATATCGGGATTCCGTTTCTGGCGATCTGCGGCTTTGCCGTGGTGTACTTCCTGGGGAACAAGGGGTTCTGCACGTATGGGTGTCCGTATGGCGGGCTGTTCGGGCCGGCGGATCTGGTGTCGGTCGGGAAGATCGTGGTGAATGAGCGGTGCGAGGGGTGCGGGCATTGCACGGCGGTGTGCACGTCGAATGTTCGAGTTCACGAGGAGGTTCGGGATTTCGGGCAGGTTGTCGATCCCGGGTGCATGAAGTGCCTGGACTGCGTGAGCGTGTGCCCGAATGAGGCGTTGTCGTTCAAGTTTGGCAAGCCGAGTGTGTTCACGAAGCCGAGAACGGGGGCGGCGAAACAGCGTCGGCGTGCGGATCGTTCGGGGCTGTACGACGCGACCCTGGGCGAAGAGGCCGTGCTTGCGTTCGTGTTTGTGATCTTCACGTTCTTCGGGTTCCGCGGGCTTTGGGCGCAGGTGCCACTGCTCATGTCGGCGGGGCTTGGGTCGATCGCGACGTTTGGCGTGTGGAAGTTGTGGCGGGTCTTGACGACGCCGAATGTCCGGCTGTCGACGAGGCAGTTGCGGCTTCGCGGGAGGTTGACGCCGACTGGGATGGTGTTTGTGCCATGCGCGATCGGGCTGGCGTTGCTTGGGTTCTGGGGTGCGTGGGTTCGCTGGGAGCGGTACTTCGCGGGGTACCTTGAGTGGGACATCAAGCCCAACGAGGCGCAGGTCTTCTCGGCGTCGTACACGCCCGACCCGGACCAGGTGGCGTTAGCCGATCGGTCGTTGAAGCACTATTTGCGGTCGGCGTCGTTTGCTCGTGGCGGGTATGGGTGGACGCTTGATGTCGCGACGGAGCAGCGGGTGGCGTGGCTGCACGCGGTGGCGGGTCGGCCCAAGGAGGCCGAGGCGGCGATCGATCGCGCGATCGAGTTAAGGCTGGATGGCGTGCGTGACGCGTCATCGCTGGGGCCGCGCCGCGAGCAGCGTCAGTTGCTGGCGTCGCTCATTTATGACGCGGTGAAGTTACGGGTGATGCAGGGGCACACGCCGGCGCAGATCGAGGAGTTCGTGCGGGCGTGGGCCGAGCGTGAGCCGGGGATGGGGACGCTGTGGATGGATCTGGCGCAGAGCGCGATGCAGCGGCAGGACGCGGCGGCGGCGATTATCGCGATCGACAAGGGGCTGGAGACCGACACGGGGCCCAAGGGCGGGGCAGGGCTTACGGCGACCCGGGCGGCACCGATGCTGCTTTCGCTTGGAAAGAGCGACGAGGCGCTTTCGGCGGCCAAGGCGGCGGTGGAGGCCCAGCCCAAGGTGGCGGCCTTGCGGGCCAACTACGGGATGGTCCTCGCGACTCTGGGCAGGATGGACGAGGGGCTGGCGGAGACCCTCGAGGCCGCCCGGCTCGAAAGGCGGAATCCGTATTTTGCATTCCAGGCCTCGCAGGTCTTTCAGGCGATGGGGAAGTCGGCGGATGCCCAGATTTGGGCGGACAAGGCCGAGGAGTTGCAGAGTGCGCAGCAGGCACGTCACGACCGGGTCAGGAAGTACCTTGGAATCGCACCAAAATAGGATTGTGTTAGGGGTCGATGTTGAGGAGAATTCGGATCCGGGGGTTCGTTGGTGTCGAATCGAAGACCGAGCGGCACGCCGTGGTGCTGTATGTGTCGACATGGATGGTGCCGCGAGGGTCTCTGGGGCATTCGCCCACGAAGGAGTTCATGGCATGAAAAAGGCGTGGCTTGTGTGTCTGTTGGCAGGGTCGGCGATGTGCGGCGTGGCGCTGGCGACGGATGGCCCGGACGTGATCGTGGGTGATCTGCCGAATATCTCACGGTACAACACGGCGACATCGGAACCTCTGACGGCTCTGGCGGTGGGCACGACGTCGTGCAACATCGGGAACGCGCGCCTGAACTGGTTCCAGGATCCGGACAACCGGCACCCGACGATTGGGCAGAACTTGTTCCGGTATTCGGTGGTGGGCGGCGCGGGTCGCTTCGAACAACTGGGCCTGAGTTTCGTGAAGCACGGCTTCTTCGCCCTCTCGCAGTCGTTGTGCCTGCCGTGCAACGATCCGACCGATGGGACGGCGTTGGGCGTGGGATGTTCAGATCCGTACTCGTCCTCGTTGAACGGGCAGCAGTCCGGGCTTGGCCCGCGGAGCCAGGTGAACGCGGCGACAGGATTCTTCCCGACGGACTGGAACAGCGCGGCGAATCTGCCGTCGGCGTCGTGGCCGGCGTCCGGCTCGCTCAATCGGCGCCTGCAGGTGCAGAAGTCGGACCTCTTTCCGGCGACGAATGTCGGGGCGTCGTACTTTGTCGAGGGGCAATACATTGCCGCCGATGACACGGCGTCGCTCAACTCGTGGAACAACAACTCGTATCGCCCGGTCAACGTGACCCACTCGGTTTCGAGCGGCACGGACAACTTCACCTATGCTCTCTCGAGCACGACGCGTCGGCGGATGCCGGCGGTCGAGGCGTGGCGTCAGATGGACCCGACGGTGACGGTGGTCGGCTCGCCGTTCACGACGGCCGGCGACATGAACAGCGCTCCGGCGAACGCGACCGACGGCTACACGAAGATCCCCGGCGATGGGTACGTCGCGCTGGCCTACAAGGTCACGGACCTCGGCGGCGGGCAGTGGCAGTACGAGTACGCCCTGCAGAATATGACGTCGGACCGCTCGATCGGCTCGTTCAGCGTGCCGATGGGCGACTGCGCCCAGGCGACGTCGATCGGGTTCCACGACACGTTCCACCACAGCGGCGAGGCGTATTCCACGTCCGACTGGACCGACACGAAGACCGCGACGGAACTGACGTGGGCGACACAGTCGTTCGCGACGAACGCCAACGCGAACGCCATTCGCTGGGGGACGCTCTACAACTTCCGCTTTATCTCGAATCACGCCCCAGTCGATGGAAACGTGACGCTCGGTCTGTTTAAGCCTGGCGCGACGCCGAGCATCACGATCGCGGCAAAGGTGCCCGACGTGTGCACCGGCACGGTGTGCGTTGCTGACATGGACGATGGGACCGGAACGGGCACACCTGACGGCGGCGTGACGATCGATGACCTGCTCTACTACATCGGGATCTTCGGCGGCGGCTCGATCCAGGCCGATGTCGACGACGGGAGCGGGACGGGCACGCCCGATGGCGGCGTGACGATCGATGATTTGCTCTACTTCATCAATCGCTTCAACGCCGGCTGCTGATCGCGGTTGGAAACCTCATTGAATATGAGCCCCGGGGCGATTGCCTCGGGGCTTTGTGTTGATGGAGCATCGATTACGGGGAGACGAGCGCGCCCGCGAAGTGGGCCGCGAGGTCGGCGGCGAGGGCATCAAAGACGAAGACGCCTTGGAGGTTGGCGTCGAGGCGACGCTCGGCGGTGCGGAGGAGTTCGATCGCACCGGCGGCCCGCTCGGCGATGATGGGGTCACGCACCGAGCCTCGCAGGAGCGTGCGGAAGCGCGTGGCGAGGAGGCGGAGCATCCAGTCGGCGGCGGCGCGATTGGCGGCCTCCTTGCTCGCGTTGTCATGGGACTTGACCCAGGCTTCGGCCCACTCGTCGGCGAGTTTGGCCATCACCGGGCCGAGCGCGGGGTCGAAGGTGCCTCGTTCGAGCGCGGAGAGCGAGGGGTCGAGGGTAGCGACCCAGCCGGGGCTGCCGCTGGAGCCGAGGATGCCCGTCTTGAGGGCGAGGTCGAGGACGCCCGGCGAACCATCGGCGAAGGCGAAGGCCCACTGCTGGTCCTTGGGGGAGAGGCGCTCGGCGATGTCGGCGTGGGTCTTCAGCCAGGTGCGCATGGCGTCGGCATCGAGCGGGCGGAAGGCGACGCGCTGGCAGCGGCTACGGATGGTGGGGAGGAGCAGGTCTTCGGCGCTGGTGACAAGGATGAATGCCGTGCGCTCGGGGGGTTCCTCGATGGTCTTGAGGAGGGCGTTCTGGGTCGGGGCGTTGGTGGGTGAGCGGTCGAGGAGTTCGGCCTCGTCCACGATGAAGACCTTGCCGATGGGGGCGTCGTTGCGGACCGAGGGCGCGAGGTAGGCGGGGGTGATGAGGTGGGTCTCGATCACGTCCTTGGGGATGGTGATGAGTTTGGCGTCGCGGGTCTTGCGATCGGCGGAGAAGCGGGCGAGTTCTTTGGTGATGACGTGGAGGTCGGGGTGGGTGCCGGCGCGGAGGAGCGACTGGACGGGGCTGTCCGGGTCCGGCTCGATGTCGCCGGTGAGCGAGGTGCCGGTGGTCGGATCGAGGATGGCGGCGGCGAAGGCGAGGGCGGCGGTGAGTTTTCCGACGCCGTTGGGTCCGTGGAAGATCCAGGCGTGGTGGATGCGTTTGGAGCGGATGGAGGCTCGGAGAGTGTCGAGGGCTCGATCCTGGCCGAGGATTTCGCTGAAGGTGACGGCGGCGACGCGCTGTGTGCCAGAAGAGTTGGTCTCGGGCGGAGCGGGCGAATCGATGGTCTTGGGCGCGGACTTGCGGGCAGAGGTCTTTGGCGCAGATGCCGATTTGGACGAGGTCTTTGTCGCGGGTCGTTTCGCCATCGCGGCGTGCTCCGTCGTACGCGGTGGGGAAGGGGGGATGGATCAGAACTCTTCGCGGAACTCGCCGAACTCGTCGAGGCGCTTCTTCTGCTCCTTGATGTGGAGTTTCAGGCTCTCGATCTCGAGGCGGGTCTTTTCCATGACGGCGTCGTGGTAGTCGTGGCGCTCGAGGCGGGCGTTGACCTCCTGCTTGGCGAGTTGCAGTTGCAGGCCCAGCATCTCGATCTCCTGGCGCATCTTCTGGGCGGCGAGATCGTTGAGTTGGAGGTGCTGCTCGAAGGCCTTGGCGTCGCGGTCGTTGGGGACGGGTGGGGGGGCGGTGGATTCCATTCGCATCTCCCGCAGGGCCATCGCCTGGCGTCGAGAACGCTCTCTCAGATACGCGGCGAGAAAGACCAGGGCGAGAACGGCAAAGATGATGATGCCGGCCAGCCGCATGTCCGAATCGTTCGGCATGGGGGATTGTACGCTGGTCGTGCGAAACGCCCCGAGACCGTGGAGTTCCGGGGAGATCTACATGTTTCGGAGTTTGTTGACCGCGTTGAAGGCCGCGACTTTGTAGCACTCGGCGAGGGTTGGGTAGTTGAAGACGGTGTTGACGAAGTAGTCGACGGTGGCGTTGAAAGCCATGGCGGTCTGGCCGATGTGGATGAGTTCGGTGGCGCCGGTGCCCAGGGCGTGGACGCCGAGGATGGTTCGTGTCTCCTGATGGATGAGGAGTTTGAGGATGCCGATCTCGTCGCCAACGAGTTGCCCGCGGGCGATTTCCTTGTATTGGGCGATGCCGGCCTCGTAGGGGATGCCCTCGGCGGTGAGGCGTTCCTCGGTCCAGCCGACCATGGAGATCTCGGGGATGGAGTAGATGCCATAGGGAAGCGGGGCGGGGTTGGTGTCGCAACGCTCGCCGAACATGGCACAGGCGGCGAGGCGGCCCTGCTCCATGCTGGTGGAGGCGAGGGCGGGGAAGCCAATGACATCGCCTGCGGCGAAGATGTGCTTGACGGTTGTGCGGAAGGACTCATCGACGCGCACGCGGCCACGATCGTCTGCGGAGAGGCCCGCGGCACCGAGGTTGAGTTCGGCGGTTGCGCCCTGGCGACCGACGGCGTAGAGCAGGCTGTCGGCACGAAGGGTCTTTCCGGATTCGAGGAAGGCTTCGGCGAACTCGTCGCCTCGGGTCAGCGGGTTTCTGTCGCCTTTTTCGTAGCGAATGGAGACGACTTTCTCGCCCATACGAAGGGTCATGCCGGACTGGCGGAGGTGGTACTGGAGGGCCTCGGTGATTTCGGCGTCGACGAAGTCGAGGAGTCTGGGGCGTCCCTCGACGAGGGTGACGCGCACGCCGAGGGACTGGAGCATGCTGGCGTATTCGGTGCCGATGACGCCGCCTCCGACCACGATCATGGATCGCGGGAGGTGGGGCATGTGGAGGACCTCGTCGGAGGTGACGACGTTGACGTTGTCGAAGGGGATGGACTTGGGGCGCGAGGGCGTGGTGCCGACGGCGATCAGGAAGTGATCGGCGGCGATGGTGGTGGTGGCGTGGACGCCGACGGCATCGACGGTGTTGGCGTCGCGGAACTGGGCGACGCCGGTGATGATCTCGATGCCGTTGCTGTCGAGGTGACGCCGGCAAAGGTCGATCTCACTCTTGACGACCTCGTTGGAGGAGTCGAGGAGTTTCGCGAATGTGACGCCCTTGCCGTTGGTGAAGTCGTCGGTTCGGACGGCGACGCTGCCCCGGCCCAGGGCGCGGAGGATGGCCTCACGGAGGGCCTTGGAGGGGATGGTGCCGGTGTTGACGGCGACGCCGCCGACGACCTCGCGCTGCTCGACGATGCAGACACGCTTGCCGAGTTTGGCGGCCTGGATGGCACAACGCTGGCCCGCGGGGCCGGAGCCGATCACGCAGAGGTCATAGCGTTTTGTAGCGATTCTGGGACTCCTCGGCGTGGGGCTTTCGAATCACGGATCGGAAGGCGTCTCGCCCAAGGATCGCGTGGAACGCATGGTAGCCGAGAGCGGCGGGGATGGATCAGGCGGTGGTCACGCCGAGCGTGGTCGCGGCCTGGTCCTGGGATGAGGCGACCCCCGTGCCGCGCTCTTCGGCGAGTTTTTGCATGAGAAGGACCCAGGTCTCGCGCTCGTACTCGAGGAGTTCGATGACCTTGTCGAGTTTCTCGAGGTCACGGTCGTGGTGGGCGTCGATGAGTTGCGAGTAGAGGAAGGTGTAGAGGGCCTTGACGTTCTGGGCGAGTTCCGGCGCGACATCCTCGCGGATCGTGGTGAGCAACTCGAAAACGATGTTGCGGCACTGGGAGATGCCGAGGTAGGTCGCCTCGTGGTTGTGGGCGGCCATGCCGTCGCGCCCCTGGCGGGCGAACTTGATCGCGCCGTCGAGGAGCATGAGTCGTAGTTCCTCTGGCGAGGCCGTGAGCACGCGCGTGCGCAGATACGCGTTGGCGTTCCGTGCGGGCGTGCCAACGGCGGCGAGTTGATCGGTGAGGGAAGCGTTCTTTGGTATGGCGTTGTTCATGACCTAGGTGCTATCGGGCCGGGGTTGGCGAGAGTTCAGGGGTGGGGCGGGCCACGAACGGGGGATTCGACGTTACGGTGCGGTTGATCAGCCTCGGCCGAGCGACCCGAGGGCGGACTGCTGATTGCGGAGTTGGCCCAGGGTCTTCTCCATGGCGAGGAACTTGGCCTCCAGAACCTGGCGGCGTGAGACGAGTTTCGCATCGACTCTGGCGATCTGGTCGTTCTGGATCTTGATCTGGGCGTCCACGCCCTGGACGCGGAGAGTCAGCGTGCCCGAGGTGGAATCGACGTATTTCTTGGCGAGTTCCTCGAGTTGGACGGCGACGCCCTGGGTGGTCAGGGTGGACCCGAAGTTGGGGTTGCGGGCCGTGATCCCCGGGGAGATCTCGATGGTCTGGTCGCTGGCGATTTCGCGGGCGGTGAAGAGCGATTCGACACCCTGGGCGTCCTGGGCCATGGCGGCGTCGAAGCGGTCCTGGTTGATCTCGAGTTTGCCGCCGGTGCCGATGCGGATGCCGATGTCCTCGAGTCGGCGGAAGGTGCCCGAGGCGCCGACGATGGCGGACTGGACGGTGCGGTAGAGATCGTTTCGGAGATTGAGCGTGGTGCCGTCGCCGAGGAGCGCGCCCTTCTGCTCGGTCTCCTGGTCGTACTTGGTGAGTTCGGTGATTCTGGAGACGACGTCGTTGAAGGCATTGACGAAGGACTGGACGCCTTCGCGGACGGCGTCGGAGTCGCTGACGACGTTGACGGTCTCGGCCTGGGCCGTGGGGGCGCGAAGGTCGATCTTCACGCCTGGGAGCAGCGAGTCGATGCGATTGGAGGAACTGGTGACGGCGATGCCCCTCGCGGGGTCGCTCGCGCCGAAGAAGACGCGGGCGTCCTCGCCCTCGTCGAGGGTTTGGAAGCCAAAGTCGAAGGCGGAGGAGATGATCATGCGTCCCGCGCGGCCTTCCTGGGTGCTCGCGAGCGAGAGGCGGAAGGGGGCTGAGGAGGAGCCGTCGCGAATGACCGCGGCGCGAACGCCGGGGTTGGCGGCGTTGATCTTCTGGGCGACGGTCTCGAGATTGTCGGCGGCGCTGAGGGTGACGGTCTGCTCGAAGGAGCCATCGATGTGGTTGTCGGCGTTGGTGCCCGTGGCCTCGCCGAGGATGTTGAGGCGGCGGGCGACGGTACCCGTGACGTCTTCGACCTTGATCTTGACGGTTCCCTCGGCTCCTGGGGCGACGTTCTCGAAGAGTTCCAGCCCGTCGCCTCGCGCGTTGATGCGGGCGGAGACGGTGAGGTTGGCGGCGTTGATCTTGTCGATGAGTTGCCCGTAGGTGGAGGTTGCGTTGTCGATGGTGAACTCGGCGTTGGCGCCCTGGGAGTCGGTGATGCGGATGGCGCCGGTGCCGATGGCCTGGCCGGTGGGCGTGAAGAGGAGCGAGGACGATCGCGTGATGTAGCGGTGCTGGAGATTGGAGGAGTTGAGCGTGCTGGCGGCGACGCCTGTGGCGTCGGTGGAAAGGCCCAGGGACTCGGCAGAGTCGTCGCCGGGCGTGCCCTCGATGATGAGGTTGCTTGCGGTGGAGCCGGTGAGGTCGTTGACGATGAGGCCGGTGCCGTTGGAGTCGAGGGCGACACGGAGTCGTCCACCCGAGGCGCTCTGGATGGCGGCGATGACGTCGGAGACCGAGCCTTCGTCATCGAGATTCACGCTGAAGGCGAAGCCGTCGCGAGCGGTGATGTTGAGAGTCCCGTCACCTCCGACGCCTGTGCCGCCGCCGAGGTTTCGTGTGAGGGTGGAGTTGAGACCCGCGAGGATGCGACGGCCAGAGACGGTGGTGGAGGGGGCTGTGGGCGAGACGAGGCCCAGGTCCTCTGTCGTGTTCTGTCCGACGTAGTCCTCGAAGGAAAGGGTGAGCGTGCCGCTGGAGTCGGTGATGTCGATGCCGCCCGTAGTGGCGTTGATGGAGGCGACGACCTGATCGCCAAAGCCGTTCTCGACGGCGGCGGCCTGGAGGGCCTCGTTGATGCGATCAATGACGCCACCAACGGTCGAGACCTGGCCCTCGGTCTTGGTGAGGACATCGTCGATGGTCTCGTAGATGTCGCCGAGGTTGATGAGGACACTGGTGGTGGATCCACCGTCGTTGAGGTTGATCTTGAAGTCGTAGACCGATCCCGCGCCGACGCCGACGGTGTTGCGGATGCGGACGCCGTTGCCGTCATTGATCTGGGTGAGGGCGGTGTTGGCGCCGAGGGAGTAGACCTCGGAGCCGGTGATGGTGGCTGTGGCGGTTCCGGCGATGCCGAGGCTGGCGGCGGTGGTGGAGTTCAGGCCATTGGCGATGGTGAGGGAGCCGTTGGCGTTGTCGCGGATGACGAAGCGTCCGCCCTCGACGCTCGCGGTGACCTGGGCCGTGCCGTTGGCGTTGATGGCTTCGAGGACGTCGTTGACGGTGACGGCTCGCGAGAGATCGACGGTGGCGGCCCGATTGGCGGAGTCGGTGATGTTGATCTTGCCGCGGGCGATGCCGGCGCCGCCATTGAGGTCGGCGAGGGCGATGTCGCGATCGAGGCGGGCGCGGGCGGACTCGAAGGTGATCGACGAGGCGCCGACTGCGGTCGAGTTTGAGGTCACGAACCCGCGCGAGAGACGCTGCTGGGTCGAAACGAGGCGATCGACCAGGAGCGGGTAACTGCCGGCGGCGGCGGTGGCGTCGGCGGTGGCGCTCAGGGCGTCGGGGTTGGACGTGCTGACGCTCTTGGACTGGAAGATCTTGTCGGTGCGGAACGAGGAGATGGCGGTTTGCATCGCCGAGAGGCGTGAGTTGAGGTCGAGGTAGGCTGCGGAGGTCTGCTGGAGTTGGGCGATGCGACGCTGGGCCAGGACCTTGGGCCTGCCGTCCACGGCAAGGAGTTGGCTGATCAGGTCGGCGGAGTTGATACCGCTGAACAATCCGACGCCCGTGGTGATGCCGCTCATAGAACCTCCGTGTCCGACACTTGATCAGGCCGCGCGCTTCTGCGGGATGCGTTGTGGGATAAAGGTGGGACGTGCCGCAAGCACCCACCGGCGACGATCCTGCTTTCCTCGACTCCTCGAGGCCGGGAAGGGACATGTTGACTCGTCGGCGTCGCGCGCGCAGGGGAGATCGAGGCCGTTGCCGCGTAGCCGCAGGACGTCCATGGCCCACTGCGACAGCACGCGGTCGAAGAGCCGCTTGGCCTCCTGCTCGATCTGATGCCCCGATTCCATCTCGACCGCGTCCTCCGCCGGATGGGAACGCTCCGCAAGCGTGGAGCCATCCGCCTCGATTGGATCGGCAGAAATTGGTGGGTCGCTCAAGAGAGATCCGGGGGGTTGTCGGACGCGTACAAAGACCTGACCCCGGCAAACGAACTTTGCGCTCGTCTGAGGCGAAGAATGCCCAGTTGGAGTGCCGATAAGCGCAGTCTTGGCCATGTCACATCCCCCATCACAGACCGACTCAACGTCCACAAGCCGGGGTTTCCGGAATTTGGTGGGAGGGTTCAGCGCGATCGTGTTTCTCTCGTCGGTCGCGGCATGGGCAGCGGCGTTCACGCTCAGCACGACTCCGGCGTGGCAACTGCTTGGGTTTGAGGCCGTGTCGTTCCTCGCGGGGGTGATCGGAGTGTTGTGGGGGTTCGGACGATTGCGGACCGGGCCGGCGATGACGCTGATGTGCCTGGGAGCGACGATCGTGGCCGGCGCGTACTTCGCGAATCTGGGAGCACTCGGGCAGATCGAGGTCGCGGGACGGGATCAGGGGATCTCGCTTCGGCCGTATCTCCTGGCTCGGCTCGCGATCGGCGTGATTTTCCTGGTTGTCTCCGCGTGGATCACGGTCTCACGAATGCCCTCGTCGATTTCGCTGCTCATGCGTGCGGCGGTGTGGGGCGCGCCCCTTGCGATCGGCGGCATCGTGTGGAAACTCAAGGGCGTGTCGATCTCGTCGGCGTTGGACTCCTGGCCGGGCTGGGCGAGCGTCGGCCTGTATGGCGTGCTTGGCCTTGTGGGAATCGTGTGCCTCACGGTCTGTGGACACTGTGTGCTCAAGGCCTTCGAACTCGCGAGCGAGAAGGCGATCCCGGACGGACGGGCCTAAGACGAGCGATTGGCGTTGAAAATGTTTTTAGAAGAGCGCCGGGCCGTCGTTGTCGACGCGGACGAGTTTGCCGTTGACGAGTCGCATGCGGAGTTTGTTGCCCGATCCGGCCTTTGGCTTTGGCTCGCTCTTCGAGGTCGGCGAGGCGGGTGCGGCCTTTGTCGTGGATTTCACGGTCGTGGGCCCTGGCTTTGAAGCGGACTTGGACTTGGGATCTGTGCTTGGAGGAGTCGACTTGGAGTTGCGTGTGGGCTTTTCGGCACGCCCGGAGGGTGATGCACCACGGCTCGGCTTGGTCTCGAAGAGTTCGTCGTCGTCGGCCTTGGCGAGCGAGGCGACCTTGAGGCGGGCACGCTCGGCTTTGGAGGACTCGAGCGGATTGGAGGGCGTGGAGTCCGAGTCAACGACGCGGCGTTGGTTCTGGGAGTCTTTGTACTCGCCGCGATCGACGATGATGACGCCGTCGTCGTCGGGGGCGTCGTCCATCCTGGCCTTGACGATTCGGCCCTCGTCGTCGAGTTCCTGGTCGGCGATGGCGGTGTGCTTCTTGGCCTGGGCGAGGAGGGCGTCGTAGAGGTTCTTGGCGTCGGTGCCGTTGATCGCCTCGACGGCCTTGGCGATCTCGCCGATGTATCGCTCGAAGACGTCGCGTCGCATGGACTCGCGTTTCATCTTCGCGCGCTTCTTGAGATAGGTGCCGAGTTTTCGCCCGCATTCCATGAGGGCGAGTTTCATCTCCTTTCGGATCTCGTCGTAGTCGGCGATGGCCTCCTTGGACTCGCTGGTGAAGGGGACCCAGACGCTGGCCATGTGGACCATGACGACGAGCGGGCCGACGGGGGCGGCGGTGCGGGGCTGCTGGAGGTCGTAGTTTTTCCAGTTGGTCTCGACGACGGCCTTGAATGACGAGCACGCCGACTGCTGGTAGAGCAGGGGCACGCGGTTGGCGAAGCGGATGACGCGGGCCGAGTCGTCGGCGAGGAGGTCGCCACCGAAGCCGATGGCGGCCTCGATGAGGAAGGGACGCCCGCGATAGATCGCCGCCTCGCGCGACGACGCCGCGTAGAACTCGGCCTTGACTCCTTTGAGCAGCCCGGCGAGGAGTTGGCGGACGCCGATCGGCGCGAGGCAGTCGGTCGGCGGCGGCGGGAACTTGGCGTCCTGGAACTCGCGGTAGAGTTTCTCGGCGAGGGCGGAGTCGATGTCGCCGACTTTGGTGCGGCTCGTGACGCCAATGGCTTTGCAGAGTGAGCCGGCGGCGGCGGGACTCACGCGGCTGAACTTGTCCTGCAGGACGGTGTAGAGCGTGGTGCCCGGTTTTTCGATCTCGGCCTCGCGGAGCATCTGGATGAGGATGCCGAGTTCCACGCCCTTGGGATGGGGCTGGATCTCTTTGGTTTCCGGGGGGAGTTCGTGGATGGCGCGGGGGAAGACGGTGACGCCGCCGGTCTCGGTCGTTTCGATGGTGGTGGGGATCGAGGCGGTGACGGGAGAATCGGCATCGGGCTCCGAGTCATCCTTCTTCGCCGAGGAGCGTGTGATGAGCTCGTCCTCCTCGTCCGGGGCTGACTCCTTGCTTGGAGGGACGAAGACGATGCGGGCGTGGGGGTTGGCGATGGCGGTGAGTTCGAGGAACTCGTCGACGCTGCCGCGGCCTTTCTGGTACTTGCCCTCGAGTTCGAGGCTGACGCTGGTGCCGGTCTCGTGGTCGTCGTCGCCGAGCATCTCGCCGAGAGCGGCGAGTTCCTTGGTCCCCTTGGTGAGCGAGCGGAGGCGCCTAGGCGGGAAATCGTCGGTCTCGACGTCCACCGTGACCTCGGCGCGGTTGGTCTTGGTGTTCATCGCGAGTTCGATGTGGTGGGCGGCGGCGGATTTCTTCGGCTTGGTATGGATGACCATCGGCTTGCCGGTGGTGATCAGGCCGTACATCCCTGCGGCGGAGATGCCGATGCCCTGCTGTCCGCGGCTCATCTTGAGACGATGGAACTTTGAGCCATAGAGGAGACGCCCGAAGATGTTCTCGACCTGCTTTCGGACGATGCCTGGCCCGTTGTCCACGATGGTGACGCGGTAACGCCCGCTCTTGCTGGGGCCGGTTTTCTTCTTCGATGTGGCGTCGTTGGATGTGGCTGGGGCGTCCTCGAGATCCTCAATGACGACGGTAATGTGGGGGAGGATTCCCGCCTCCTCACAGGCGTCGAGAGAGTTGTCGACGGCTTCCTTGACGGTGGTGAGGAGGGCCTTTCGCGGGTTGTCGAAGCCGAGGAGGTGGCGGTTCTTGGCGAAGAACTCGCTGACGGAGATGTCGCGCTGCTTGAGCGCCATCTGCTCGGCGGTGGAGCCGCGGGAGGGCTTGCGCTGGCCCGCGTCCGGGGATGGCGAGTCTGTGTCCAGATCCCGAGATTTCGACTTTGTGCCACGACCCGCCGCGCGCTTCGCCATCGATCCATCCTTCTTGGTTGTTGTCCGCTCGAGCACGGCGTCCATGGCAGCCCTCCCTGGCTCGCAAAGGGTGGATGATAGAGGGTCGGGGGCGTGCGTCACGGGGTCTGCGTGGCGATGGGCGTTCGGAATTCGCTGTGTTTTTGCCGACGATGCCCGGCGCGAACCGATCAATGCATCATGACCGAGATGGCGTCTTCGACAACACATACGGCGTCTGGTTCCACAACTGGAACGGCTGGAGGGTCCGGGTTGGGGTCCGAGGGCTTCTCGCCGGCGCGGGCTGTGCTCGGCGGCGGGTTCCTGGCGGCGAGTTGGACGTGGTGTATCGGGATGTTCCTGCCGGTGTATCTGCTGCGGGACTATGGCGTGCCCGGGATTCTGGCGTTCGCCGTCCCGAACGTGATCGGGGCAATGGCGTTCGCGTTCTTCTTCCCGACGCCGGAGTCGAGCCGGCGGTTTGTGGCTCGGTGTGCCCCGGCGATGCGGCTGTTCTCGTTCGTGACGCTGGCGTTCCAATGGTTCTTTGTGGTGTGGCTCGCGTATAGCAGCGGGATCATGGGCGGCCCGGCGATCCTTGGCGTGGGTGGATTCGCGCTTGTGGCGATCCTGGTGCTGATACCTCTCGCGTCGTGGACCAATACGAAGCGTGTCGCGGGGATCAGCGGTGTGTACGCGGTCGCGAGCACGGTGACGCTCGTCTCGATCTTGCTCGCGTTCGCCTGGATCGTGCACGATCCGTCGATGTTGAAGATCAAGGATCGCATCGAGTATCTCGGGCCTACGACGTTTGGCGTGTCGGACGCGATGTCGTTGGTGCCGGCGTGCGTGCTGGGGTTTCTGTGCTCGCCGCTCCTGGATCCGACGTTCCACCGCGTTCGCCAGGATCTGCCGGGCACGACGGGGACGATGGCGTTCATTGGCGGCTTTGGGATTCTCTTCTCGATGATGCTGGGGATCACGCTGCTCTATGCGCCGCTGATCCTGAAGGATGCGGGGACGGGACTCCCCGGGCCGTCGTCGTTGCCCACGTTCCTGGTCTTCCACGTCGCGATCCAGTTGGCGATCACGATCACTTTGCACGAGCGTTCGTGGCCGACGGGCGGATCTCTGTCGCATGGCGTGAGCGTGGGCTCGTCGCGTGATCCGCTCCGGATGGACGATCCGCCGATCTCGGGCGCGGGGACGGGGGCGATGTTGCTGGGCGTGGTGCTGTATTTCTGCACGATGCTCGTGGCGATCCGCACGCCGCTGGGATTGAACTCCGAGCGGATGTACATGGGGTTCCTGTCGTTCTATGCGGTCTTTGTGCCGGCGTTTGTGATCGCGTCGCTGGTGAATCCTCGGTCACACGCGTCGAATCGTGTCGGGCTCGCGCTGCTCACGAGCGCGGCGGCGGGGTACTTCTATTTCGACGGGTTCATCCTTAAGCAGCCCGATTCGCTCATCTATGGCTCGGCGATCGTGCTGCTCGTGCCGGGGTTGGTGGGGCTGGCGCTGCCGCGTGTGGCGACGCCCTCGGAGCGTGCGTGATGGCGTGGGTGCTACTCGTGCTCGCCGGGCTGTTCGAGGTCGCGTGGGCCGTGGGGCTCAAGCAGTCGAACGGGCTGACGCGGCCTTGGCCGACGGTGCTGACGATCGTGGCCCTGGCGGCGAGCATGGCGTTGCTCGCGATGGCGGTGCGGACGATCCCGATCGGGACCGGTTACGCCGTGTGGGTCGGCATCGGGGCGCTCGGCACGGCGATCGTGGGCGTCGTCCACTTCAAGGAAGGCGTGACGCCCGCGAGGCTGGTATTCCTCGGGCTGCTCGTGGTGGCGATCGTGGGTCTGAAGTTGGCGTCGAAGGAGGTGAGAGCGGGAAATGGGGAATAGGCAATAGGTAATGACAGATGTGTCGTTCGTTGCCCGACACGAATGCCGAATCACGAAACTCGAATGCCGATTCCCGCTAACTCCGCCCGAAGAGTTTCTCGAGATCGCGGATGGTGAGGCGGATGCTTGTGGGGCGGCCATGCGGGCAGTTGCTGCTGCGTTCGACGGCTCCGCGGAGTTTCACGAGTTCGATGAGTTCTGTCGGCGTGAGGCGGTCGCCGGCCTTGACCGCGGCCTTGCACGCCATCATGTCGAGGACCTCGCGAAGGGCTTCTTCGCCGGCGTTCTTGCCCGAGTCGGAGAGGCCCAACTGCTCGGCCTTGTCGAAGAACTCCTTGAGGAAGTCCTGGGCGTCGACGTTTCGATCGAAGAGGAAGGTAGGAAAGGCGCTGACGCCGAGGGTGGTGGGGCCGAGGACGCTGGCCTCGATGCCCAGGCGCGTGAGGATGGGCGTGAGTTGGTCGAGGCCGCCTGAGGCAATTGAGCGTGGGACCTCGACGACCTCGGGCATCAGGAGGCGTTGTGATTCGAGAGGAGTTGGAGCGGCAGCATCGTTCTCTGCACCTGCTCCGTCCCCCAGCACGCGAGCACAGAGGTACTCGAACATGACGCGCTCATGCAGGGCGTGCTGGTCGATGATGACGACGCCCTGCTCGTCCTCGGTGACGAGGTAACTCTTGTGCACCTGCAGCACGCGCTCGGCGGGCGTGGGCTGGGGAATCGCGTGCGTGTCGGTTGGTGCGTCGTGTGTCGTATCGGTGGTGTACGGCGCGTGCGATGAATCGGAGGACGCTCCAGTTGCGGGCGCGTCCGTGCCACGGATTGCTTCGCGGATGGAGTCAACGCTCGGCGTGGAGCCACGGCTCGAGAATCCGTCATTGGTCGTGGGTCTTGGCGTCCATCGCTGGACGAAGTCGGCGAAGGCGCGGGGTGACGGTGGTGCGTACGCCGAGGTTGAGTCGTACCCGCCGTTGCTCCCCGAGGAGCCGGGGAGGCCATTCGGGCCGCCGGTCGCGCCGCCGTTCATTCCAGATCGGCCCACGCCGCCGAGTTGCGGGCGGATGGAGAAGACGCTCGGCGTGAGGTCGGCTCGGCGCAGCGCCTCGCGTACGGCCCGCAGCACCACCGAGTGCACCAGCGACGAGTCGCGGAATCGCACCTCGCTCTTGGCGGGGTGGACGTTGACGTCGACGGCACTGGCCGCCATGTCGAGGACGAGGACGGCGGTGGGGTGGCGGGACGGCTCGATGAGACCGCGGTACGCCTCGCTGAGGGCGTGCTGGATGGTCTTGTCGCGGACGCTGCGGCCTCGCACGAAGACGCGCTGCTTGTTGCGGTTCGCTCGGGCGATGGCGGGCGTGCCGACGAGGCCCCAGAGCGCGATTCCGCGGGAGTCGTCGAAGGTGTCGGCCTGGGCCTCCAGGAGTTCGGGCTCGAGTTCCTTGCCGAGGACATCGATCACACGCTGGCGGAGCGTTTGGCCTGGCGGGAGGTCGATGGTCTTTCGCCCATCGGTGATGAACGTGAAACCGATGGCGGGGTGGGCCATCGCGAGGTCCTCGACGATCTCGGCGCAGCGGCCCTGTTCGGTCGTGGGCGTGCGGAGGAACTTGCGGCGGGCCGGGGTGTTGAAGAAGAGATTGCGGACGGTGAGGACTGTGCCGACGCTACCCGCGTCGGGCCTGACCGCGGAGATCTCATCACCCGCGGCTTCAATCACGCTGGCGGCGGATTCGCTCGTGTGGCGCGATCGGATCGAGACGCGAGCGACGCTGGAGATCGACGCGAGCGCCTCACCGCGGAAGCCCAACGTCTCGACGTGCTCCAGATCCTCGGCGGTCCTGATCTTGCTGGTCGCGTGCGGGGCGAGGGCGAGGGGGAGATCGTCGGGGAGGATGCCGCCGCCGTCGTCGGTGACGCGGATGAGTTCGATTCCCCCCTGCTCGATCTCGACGGTGATGCGCGTGGCCCCGGCGTCGATGGCGTTCTCGACGGTCTCCTTGACGACGCTCGCGGGGCGCTCAACCACCTCGCCCGCGGCGATCTGGTTCGCGACGAGCGTGGGCAGGATCAGAATGCGTTGGTCGGCGAGCGCCTCCGTGCTCATGCTGGGAGTGTAGTGGGCGGGGGGACGGTGGGGGGCGGTGGAAGGCGGCCTGTGCGATACGGAAACTACCGATGCAGCGTGGGATTCGTGGATTCGATGGGTACGATCGACCAGAGCGGAGGCTGTACGGCTCGCTCTGGCCATGCGCTGTTCGGAGGCCCAGGCGGGACGCATGGGCCATAAGACTGGAAGATCGAGGAGTTATCGATGAGTGGTTCGCGTTGCGGTGGAGTTGTGCTCGTGCTTGCCCTTGTGCTGGGCGGTCTCGCCAGTGGTCTTGGCGGGTGCTCGAAGGCGTACTACTCCACGATGGAGGTGTTCGGCAAGGAGAAGCGCGACATCCTCGTCTCGAGGGTGAAGACGGCACGCGAGGACCAGAACGAGGCCAAGCAGGAGTTCCAGAGCGCCCTCGACCGCTTCTCGGCCCTTGTCAACTACAAGAGTGGCGACCTTAAGGCGGCGTACGACAAGGCCAAGTCGTCCATGGAATCGTGTGAGGATCGAGCCGATGCCGTGCGATCGCGGATCTCGTCGGTCGAGAGCGTGGGCGACGACCTCTTCACGGAGTGGAAGGCGGAACTCAAGCAGTACTCGAGCGAGGCGCTGCGCGAGAACAGCCGCAGGCAGATGGAGGCGACGCGGGCGAAGTTCGACACGATGCTGGCGGCGATGAAGAAGGCCTCGTCGAGCATGGACCCGGTGCTCGTGGCCTTCCGCGATCAGGTGCTGAGCCTCAAGCACGCACTCAACGCCGATGCGATCGCCGCGATGCAGGGGACGGCCGAGGAGGTCCAGAGCGACATCCGAGCTCTGATCGCGGAGATGGAGAAGTCGATCGCCGAGGCGGACGCGTTCCTGAAGGAGATGGCGAAGTAGGCGGTGTCTTGAGTTCAATACAGTTACTGAATTTGGTACCGCCGAAGTCGATGGGTGTGTACTGACGATGCGGGCATGGTGACACATGCCGCACCTTCTGGATCATCGAAATCACCGTGATTTAGTATTAGTGCGATAGGATCGACGATTGCGATTTCGAATGCGACGGCTCGAATATCTGTGCCGAGTCGGCCTTGATGTCCAAGAAACATCTCTACGACAGTCTCTGCGCGTGCAGGAGGGACACAGAGAGAAACGGCGTGCTCTCGAATCATGATTCGATCAACAGATTCGAGATGCTCATGATCCCATTGACAGGCGCCAACAAACCACAATCCGTCAACACTCTCCACGATGCGCCGTTGATGCCGCTGCTCGAACCCGAGGTGCTCGTACTGAGCAAAGTACGACTGGACACCATTGTATCTGTTGATTCTGTTGTCCGGCTGTGGAGCCACGGAGCAATAGATGAGCCACAACTCCCAGCCGGGAAGTTCAGAATCACAGAATTCCATCGCTCCGGCTAAGGACCGGCGACGTGCCGCTCTGAGATCGTATTGAACGGTTCTTGACAGCCACACTCCGGCGGAGAACTGCGGCCCTGCGACTGGGATGACCCAGACTCTGTTCGGTAGGGTGATGTTTTCAACAAAGGCGTATTGAAGTTCAGGTGTGTGCATTCGACGTTGAGCATTGAAATGACCGATCGTCGAGTGGGAACTCACCCCGCCACGATGTTCACGCCGCAGTCGACGTAGATGGTCTCGCCGGTGACGCCTGCGGAGAGGTCGGAGCAGAGCCAGACGGCGGTGCCGCCGACGTCGGCGCCTTCGACGTTTCGGCGGAGCGGGGCGTGCTTCTCGACGGCGTCGCTCATGGCGTCGGTGCCGCCGACGGCGCTGCTGGCGAGGGTCTTGAGGTAGCCGCCGGAGATGAGGTTGACGCGGATGCCGTCCTCGCCGAGTTCGCTGGCGAGGTATCGGCCTGTGCACTCGAGGGCGGCCTTGGCGACGCCCATGACGTTGTAGCCGGGGAGGACTTTCTCGGCGCCGTAGTAGGACATGCCGAGGATGCTGCCGCCGCCCTTGCCGCCGGGTGAGCCGGGCTTGGGTCTGGCCATGAGCGGGCGGGCGCGGGTCGCCATCGCGAGGAGTGTGTAGGCGGAGATGTCGATCGCCTGGAGGTATTGCTGGCGCGTGGTGGTGACGAACTTGCCGGGTTGGAGGATGTCGCGCTCGGCGAAGGCGATGGAGTGGATGAGGAAGTCGAGGCGGTCGTGGCCTTCCACAAGCTTCGCGAAGGTCGCGTCGAGTTCGGCGTCGTTCGAGGCGTCCATGGCGGCGACCCAGGGCTTCTTGCCCGCAGCGGGGCCCGCGATCGCGGCGCCGGCGTTGGGCAGGGCGTCGATGGAGCGGCGGGTGCGGTGCTCGTTGCGTTCGCCGGGGAGGTGGGTGAAGGCGCAGGTGGCGCCGTGCTCCAGGAGGGCCTTGGCGATGTGCCAGGCGTAGGAGCGCTCGTTGGCGATGCCGACGATGAGGCCGACCTTGCCGGCGAGGAGAGATTGGGAGGTGGGTGTGCTCATGGTTGTGGATTCCTGGATGAGGAGCGAACGGGCATTCTACGACGCGGGGACGCACCCTAGCATGGACCCATGAACTGCCGGAGCGCACGGATCGCCGCCCGACTCTCGACTCCATTCCTGGTCCGTGGATCCGCACGCGCCGCGATGATCGCGTCGCTCGCGGGGCTCGCGTGCCATGGTGGTGATCCGGCGTTCGCCCAGCCGATCGTGCAGACGCCTTCGGCCGCGACGGGCGGACCGGTCACGAGCATCGATGTGGCGCGGATCAATGGTCGTGACTTTGCGGGCATGCGACTGCCGTTGGCCACGCAAGACGGGCCGATCGATCTTGCGGCCCGGAAGGTGTACGTCTTTGGCGACTCGATCCCCGGCGCGACGCGGCGGCTGCTGCTTGTGGGTGATGTTCGCGTGAGGTTGGGGCCGTTTGATTTGCAGGCGGCGAGGGCGTGTGTGTGGATCGAGCCTCTGGAAGATGGTGTCTTCCAGGTGGCGATCAACTTTGATCGCGTGGGGACGGCGTCGGACGCGGTGGGTTCATCCAGTGCGATTCGCGTCGCGGGTGATCGGTTGCTGGTTCGTGGCGTGCTGCGGCCGCCGCAGGGTGAGGGCGTGAAACTCAAGGCGGATCTGGTCGTTCGCGAGCGGCCGTCGGGTTCGGACGGCGCGTTCGTGACCGAGTCGGAGGGGGAACTTGCGCGGTCCTTGCGGCGGCTGGTGCCTGGGTTTGTCGAGGAGATACCCGATCCGCTCGCGGGGTTACCCAGGGGACCGGATCTTGTGCCTACGCCGCCCGCGTATGTGCGCGAGGGCGTCGAGGCGGGCGTGGCGACGAGCGTGAGTGAAGCGGCCCGTGAGCCTGGGATACCGGGCACGGGGCGGCCCTTCGAGCCGTCGCGCCGGACGGCCGCTGACGAGAGCGCTCGGAGCATCCTCGCCGACACCGCGATCGGAGAGATCAGCGAGCCGATCTTCGCGAGAAATGGGATCATCAGCCTGGGTTTCGGGAGTCTCTCGCTCGTGCCGGGCGGGACGGGTGAGGATGAACGCACCGTCGTTGCGACGGGCGGGGTGACGGTGCAGTACACAGACGTGCGAGTGGACCGTCGTCTGGAGATGACGGCGCAGCGTGCGGTGGTCTTCCTCAAGGGCGGGCGCGTCGGTGCGTTCGACGCGACGCGGATGAGGCAGGGGGACGTCGAGGCGATCTATCTCGAGGGGGACGTGGTCGCGAGCGACGGAAAGTACACACTGCGCGGGCCACAGATGATGTACGACGTGGCGCGGAACAAGGCGGTGGTGCTCGATGGCGTCTTCTGGACGTACGACGAGCGACGTGGGCTGCCGCTGTATGTGCGGGCGAAGACGATCCGGCAGGAGGCGGCCGACGAGTTCAAGGCGACGGGAGCGACGTTTGCGAACAGCGCATTCTTTGAGCCGGAGTTCTCGATCGGCGCGACGAGCGTGACGATCTCGCGGCGGGCGACGCAGGTCTCGTCGACTGGTGGTGATGCGGGCACCGAGAGCGGTGGGGTGGGGTCGGATGGCGGCCGCGTTCGGACGACGATCGACGCGAGGAATATCACTCTGCGGGCCGCAGGGTTCCCAGTTTTTTATTGGCCTCGATTCACGGGCGATCCGGCGGCGGTGCCGCTCAAGGATCTTCGCTTCGAGAACTCGCGGAACAGCGGGTTTGCGGTGAAGACGCGGCTGAATGTCTTTGGGCTTCTGGGCATGGACCAGCCGGACTGGTACACCGCCGACGCACTGGTGGATTACTACGACGAGCGTGGCGTGGGCCTGGGCGCGCGGCTGGGGTGGACGCGAGAGACGAGCGCCGGCGGGCTGTATGTCTATGGACTCCCCGGCGATTCGGGGACCGACGCCTTCAGGACCGGGCTTGAGCGAGCGCCCGACGACAACGGGCGATTGCTGGCGCTCGGCGAGCATCGCTGGCGCCTGGACGAGCACTGGTCGGCGATGGTCGAGGGGGCGTACGCAAGCGACGCGTCGTTCGTGGGGGCGTTCTTCCCGGATCTCGCGACCGAGCGGCGTGAGTTCATCAGCCGGGCCCGCGTCCAGCGGCGGAGCGACCAGTCGCTCTTCTCGCTCGAGGTCTCTGGGAATGTGAACGACTTCGTGGCGAACGACTACCTGCTCGAGTCGCAGGGGTACAGCGTTCAGAAACTCCCCGAGGCGACGTACACGCGGCTTGCGGATGATGTGTTCGACGACTTTGCGCCTGGGGCCGTGACGTATTGGAGCGAGTATCGGGCGGGGCGGGTGAGCCTGTCGTTTGACGAGGAAGCACTCTCGACGCGTGGGCTCAACAACACCGGGGCGCAGCGGCTTTTCGGGCTTGATGCCGATCAGAGGATTGCGGATCAACTCCGGTCGATCGGTCTGGACGAGGATGGCGTGACACGTCTGGATACTCGCCACGAGATCTCCTCGCAATTCCGCGAGGGGCCTGTGAATATCCAGCCGTTCGTCATCGGGCGTGCAAGTTTCTATGACAACGGCTTTGGCGAGTACAACCAACTCTCTGGATTCGGCACGGGCCGAGAGAACGACGAGACACGGACGTGGGGCGCGTATGGGGTCCGCCTCGGCACCACCATCCAGCGTGTGCACGACGACGTCGATTCGCGGTTCTTTGACGTGCATCGCCTTCGGCACATCGTGGAGCCGAGCGTCACCGTGATGTACTCCGGGACGAACGTGCCCTCGACGAGCCTTCCCGTCTTCGACGATTCGGTTGAGTCGCTCCTGACGGGCGGGATCGTGCGTGCGGGCGTGACGCAGCGGTTCCAGACCCAGCGCGGCGGGCCAGGGCGGTGGCACTCGGTCGATCTCTTCACACTGAGCACCGACGTGGTCGTGTCCACGTCCGACGCGAAGCGTGAAGGACGCGTGACGGATGGGCCGATCACGCGGTTCTATGAGCCGCGCCCGGAACTCAGCACGGCGGGGGACGCGTTCATCGCCGATGCCGTGTGGCAGGCCTCGGACACACTCGCGATCACGGGCGGTGGTGTGTTCGACTTTGATATTGATCAGATGGCCGTCTCGACGGCGGGCGTGCTGCTCCGGCACAACCCGAGTTTCTCGACGTACGCCGACGTGCGGTTCATCAACTCTCAGGACGCGACGGTGGTGACGGCGGGCTCGCGGTACGAGTTCGCGTCGAAGTACTCGCTCTCGCTCTCGGGGAGTTACGATGCCTCGAACACGGGGTTCCAGGGGGCCTCGATCCAACTCGTGCGGCGATTCGAGTCGATGGTGCTCGGGGCGAACATCGGGTATGACGAGGTCTCGGGGGATACCAGTTTTGGTATCCTGTTCCAGCCGTATGGCGCGCGTGGGTCGGCCTCGTTCGGGAGCAGCGGACGGACCACGATCGGCGGATGGGAGTAGGCATACTGGCGCGGACGTGTGGGATTCAACGAAGGCGTTGGACGAACCACACGATCGCGATGGCCGAGATCACCAGTGAGAGTGGAATGGCGATGCGTGGACGGTACCACGCTCGATTTCGTGTCCAGCCGAGAAGTACGAATGCCGCGAGGAGCACGGCGAGGTGCCCGCCCTCGACGCCCAGGGTGAACGCGACGAGGCTGGAGACGAGTGTTCCTTCGGGAAATCCCGCTTCGTTGAACGAAGTGGCGACGCCCATGCCGTGGACCAGGCCGAAAATGAACGCGGCCAGGGTTCGCCAGGGTGTGACTCGGGTGATGACCAGGTTTTCGATGCCGGCGAAGGCGATCGAGGCGGCGATGGCGGGTTCGACGATTGATGCGGGCAGGCCGATGATTCGGAGCGATGTGAGCGCGAGGGTTACGGTGTGGGCGAGCGTGAACGCGGAGATCTGGAGGAGCACGGGCCTGGCCTTTGGCGTGAGGAGGAATAGGCCGAGCACGAAGAGCATGTGATCCTGGCCCTCGGGCACGATGTGACGAAAGCCGAGGGAGACGAAGCGAAGGAACGCTTGCCAGCGTGAGGAGTTCGAGTCGCCGGCTGCTGGAGGTTCTGGCTGTGTTGTCGAGCCGGACTCGTAAATGGGGATGATCTTGAAGGCGGGCGATCGTTCGTTCACGCCGAGCGGGATGGCCACCGGCTCGAAGCCCGGTCGATCGATGGTGACGACCACGATGCCGAGGATTTCGGGAAAGCGGATCGTGATGCTCGACGTGCTTGCCGTGAGTTGGGCATGGGACTCGAGTGTGGACTTGATGGGAAGCGGATATGTGGGACGTCGCGCCTCTTCGGCGCGCACGTCGGCCACGGTCGGCAGGGTCGCCACCGAGAGTGGAATCCGATTGCTGTCGGCCTCGAGGATGCAGAGTTGCTCGAAGCGAGGGCCGCATGCCGCGAGTGATTGAGCGATCGCATCGTCGCCGGCGTGGAGCAACTCGAACATCGGCTCGTCGGGGATATTGGCCGAGACATCGTTGAGGGCGAAGGCGAGGGCGTCATAGTGGACCGTGAGGTCGACGTGTCCATCGGTGTCGATGCGCAGCGTGGCGACAGTCGCGAGTGGCGGGTGAGCGAAGGCCGTCGGTGCGACGAGCGTGAGACATGCGACGATCGGAACGATTCGCGACCAGAGGGCACGCCATCGAGTTTCGCGACATGGTGATGTTCTGCTCATGTCCCTGGCTTGGTGGCCATGATCGATTGGAGCGACTCCACGGAGAGGGCCGAGTTCCAAATTGTGAATCTCGAGATCTCGCCTTCGAAGACGCGTGTCTGCTCCCATGGGTCTTTAGGGAGGAGTTCGATGGTGTTCATGTCGTCCGAGAGCGTCAGGCGTCGCTCGCCGACGAGGGTTGCGTCGCGATAAACGCGGAGCGTCTCGCCGTCGTATGTCGCGGTGACCATCTGCCAGGCATTGAGTGTGTACGGCGACCGCGTGGACACATCGCGCAGGCGACTCCAGAAGTGGACGCCTCCGGCGAACTTGGCGAGGTACCGGGCGCCGCCATCGACATCGTCGGCGCAGCGCCCGAATCCCGCGATGATCGTTCGGTTGTCGGGCTGCTTGGCCATCTTTATGAACGCGTTGATCGTCCATGGGTCCTTGGCGCCGACGGGCAGGCCTGGGATGTTGGACAGGACTCGTCCCTGGTCCTTGGGAGTGATCTGTTCGAGCGTGAAGACTGGGCCGGTGACCTGAATGATCGCGGACGTCGAGACGAGCCGGTTCGCGCCTGCCGACGCGTCCGGGATGTCGCGGATGGAGAGCGTGTATGGGGTGCCCTCCGTTGGCGGCGAGGCCAGAACAAGACGTATTGCGAGACGATCGGGTGAAGACTCGACGCTTGTCACATCGATGTGCGGCTCAATACTGAAGTGGTCCTTCGTCACCGTGCCCACGCGTTCTGAGAAGAGGATTGTCACCACTTTGGACTGGTATGACGAGATGACTCGCGTCACGCTGGGTGGTGTGGAATCGTGGACATCGAACGTCGCCTTGGCCATGGGTCCGGCACGCCCGGCGTCGTCGAAGACGGCCGCTGTGATGGTCATCGGCGCGTCGATTTCCAGAGGGGAGTCGAAGACAGGCGATGTGGCCGACGGTGCTGAGCCATCGGTCGTGTAGCGGATCGAGCCTCGGCTCCAGTACAGGCCCGGCTCGATGGTCACGGAAGTGGTGTCGGTGGCGTGGCGATCGCCCACGATTACGGGGGCATCCTGCTGATGGCCATCGAGCGTGTCGAAGAGCGGGTGCGCAAGGGCGATGCTCGACTTGCCATGCTTCGCGAGGCTCATGGCGAAGACTTTGATCCTTGGATCATCGGGCAGGGTCACGTGGGATGCGCCCTCGGGCAACTCGAAGGAGGTGCGGAAGATGTATGAGTACTGATAGAACGCGTCGCCGTTCGCGGTGTGCCGATGCGAGGCGAACCACGCGACGTCCGCGTCGGTCTTGATGTAACCCGGCACCAGACCGATTGGGGCGTCGTTCCAGCGATAGGACGGGTCGTCGGTATTTCCAGGCCAAACGCGGTTGTCCCATTGACCGATGTACCCCGTCCACGAGGGCACGTTCCACGCGTGCTCGACATTGCCTACACGGATCATCGATCGGACATCCTCGTTCGCGGCAGCGAGGATGTAGACTCGATCCGCATCTCGCGCGGGCAACTCGATGGTCTGGCCCTGGCACGCGACCGCGTTCATCGAGCCGTCGGTTGTGGATCGGAAGGCGTAGGTCACACCGGCGTCGGTTATTGAAGATGGGAACTGCTCGGCGGGGTATGCGCCGTGCGTGGTATCCATCGATCCATCAGCGCGATTCGCGTTGGTGCTTACGACGTCCACGTTGCAAGGCAATGGCACCGGCGCGGAGACCACGGGCGCGATCGCCGCGGGTTGTTCGCCGAGCCGAATGGCGTAGGCGCGAAGTTCGAAACTGCTCAGATTGGCATGGAGCACGCCGTTGACGATCGTCACGGGTCCGATCTCACGCTCCTGGCCATCGACCTCGCGTGCGGAGAGGATGGGGCGTGTGAATGAGATGGGCACGTCACTCGCGGGTTTGCCGTCTTGCTCTCGAAGGCGCACGATGATCTCGTCCGAGGCCTCGGCCTTCTTGATCGCGCTGATCGTGACGGACGGATCGTCGCAACGAGCCAGCGAGAACGATCGCCCGAGCGCGCCAACGTGCGGAGTGGCCACGTATGAGATCGGTGGGGTGTTCAATCGATCGGCGTGCTGGTATGACCGTGCCGCACGCCAGTCCTGGGAATGCGGATAGAGAGCGTACTTTACACGATGTTGTCCGATGTCCTGCGTGCCCTGGTCGGGATAACCGCCTTGGGTGCCGGGCGTGTAGAGGAGCGTGAGTCGGAGCGTGTGGTCGTCGGGCTTGTCCGAGGCGTACTTGCTGTCGCAGAGGATCGAGGCGCCGTGCGTGCCGTCGGTGTCGGTGAGATCGAGCCAGCGATGGAAGGAGTACTCGTACTGCTTGGCGTGGGAGTTGGGCCGCTCGACGACGCCGGTCTGGATGTCGAACGTGGCGATCGGGTTGCTCGCGGCGAGCGGGAACGCCGCCCGGAGGCTCCGCTCCTTGCCTCGCCAGTTGATAGTCGCGTCGCACTCCACGCGGCGTCCGGTGTCACCGGCGGCCAGTGAGATGACCTGGGTGACGGCCGAACCTTCGATCTCGCGCACGACTTCGATAGCCACGCGCGCGGGCCCGCGTTCGACGACCCGGATACTCGTGGGTGCACCGGCCATCGCCGCCGCGGGCTTCTGGCGATCCGTCCAATCCTGGTTCCATGCCGGCCAGGCTTTGGGGTTCTCATAGTGCGTGGAGAGTGTCGCCGGCGCGGAGAGCACCTCGCGTCCCAAGGCTTTGTCGATGACCGAAGCGATGTCGCCGCCGGCGTTGATTGTGACCCGCAGGTGCTCGTTCTCGAGCGTGTGGTCGGTGACCGAGAGGGAGGATATTGCTGGGGCCGGATCGTCGCCGAGTTGTACGGTGAAGACGCCGAATGACACCGATTCCATCGGGGCGACGAACGCGACACGGGTGGACGTGTCGTTGGTCGTGAGGATCTGGGCGGGAACCGTGTGCCCATCGGGAGCGATCACGCGCACGCTCTTCGCACCGCGCACGGTCGGCACGCTCGCCTCGACCACGTCCTCGCGTGCGAACGACAGCGGGTTGAAGACCACGACGGCCTGTCCTTGCACCTTCGTGTCCATTGCCGAGATAACAGCATCGGACGCATCGGTGATGATTGAGGAGAACTGGTTCGCTGCGAGCACCTCGTCGTTCCACGAGAACTCGTAGGCCTTGGGTGTGCTCGTCCCCGGCAGGATGTCGTGCATCTGTGACCCGAGCACGAGGTACCACGCGTCCTCCAGTTTCGAAGACGGATACGGGCGTCCGCCCATCCACCACGCGGCGATCGAGGCTCGCTCGGCGGCGTCCGCGAGGATCTCGTTCTTGCGATTCCACCGCTTCATGTACGCTTGCGACGAGATCGAGCCGGCCGAGTGCTCGGTGAGCATCAACTCGCCCTGGTATGTCGGGAGTTTCGCACGCTGCTCGCTGGTCACGGATCGGAAGAGCCAGTCGGCGGGCCCGGAGATGACCCTGATCGGCCCCTGCGTCGTCACGCTCTCCTCAACCATGCGGACCGACGGCTCGCGTGGCGCGCCGCCCTGATCGCCCGTGCCGAAGTAGTGGTAATCGCCGAAGAACCCGGATGTCTTGGCGCTCGTGTTGATTCGCGTGAGCCAGCCGTTGCTCTTGGCGAGATTCTCCTTCACCTCGCCGACGTAGGCGCCTGGATCGAGGGCGGCGATCACGCCTCGGCCATCAGGCCCTGTCCACGTCCCAACCTTGAAGGGGATCGGAACGACGCCGCCCCACGTGAGTTTCTGCGTGGAAAAACCCTTGATGCCGCAGTGCGCGAGCACGCTGGGGAGGGCCGCGGGAAAGCCGAAGCAGTCGGGGAGCATGTACTCCTCGCTCGCGACGCCGAACTCATTGCGGAAGTAGTTGTTGCCGTAGAGCACGTGGCGGATGAGCGACTCGCTCGAGGGCACGTTGGCGTCGTTCTCGTCCACGGAGGAGCCGCAGGGGAACCAGCGTCCCGCGGCCACGAAATCGTGGAGTCTCGCGAACGACTCGGGGTAGTACTCCTCCATCATGCGGTACCGACGCGAGCCGCTGAAGTTGAAGACGTAGTCGGGGTACTTCTCGAAGAGTTTGAAGTTGTCGTGGAGGGTGGAGGGGAGGAACTCGCGGATGGTGTCGACGTACGTCCATCGCCATTGTGTGTCGAGGTGGGCGTAGCCAACGACAAAGAGCGTGGGCGTTGTGCCGAGGTTGGGGATGTCGCTGGGGAGTGCTGTCGACTGGGGCGCTTCACGGGGCGGCTCGACGGCGAGGGCGATACCACAGAGGGTTGTCATCGCAAGGGCAGCCAACACTCGTCGCATGTCTTGATTCGTCATGAATGAAACTCCCAGAACCGTGTTCTCGTCGAGTCTCGACGAGGTCGATGTTTTCATCGTGCACGCCGCGTCAGAGACGCATCACGCCCGCTCGACTCGATCGTAGACGGAGCGGGTGGCCGTTCCGACTCCGACAGATCACGACAACTCCAACTCCTCGCGAAGCACACCAACCAGACCCTCGGCACTCTCAGCGGCTCGCAAACGATCGCGGAAGGACTCGTGCATCAGCCTGCGGGCGAGTCTGGCGAAGATCTTCATATGGCTCCCCGCGGAGTCGCTGCTCGGCACGACGAGCAGCATCACGATCGAGACGGGTTGCTCATCGAGCGAGCCCCACTCGATCGGTGTGGCGAGCCGCACGATCGCGAGTGACGGGTGGACCACCGCTTCGGACTTGCAATGTGGGATCGCGAAGCCATGCCCCAGTCCGGTCGAATACGTTTCTTCTCGCGCCCACGCCGCTTGCTCGACCGGGCGTGTGCTTGAGAGGCGTCCCGTGGCCCGAAGCACACACGCCGCCTCGTGGATCGCCTCGGCCTTGGTCGTCGCTTCGGATCTCATCGCCACAAGCGAAGGATCAACAATCGGCATGCTCGAACCTCCGCGCCAGCCCGGCCGCGCCAACAACTCGGCGACCTCCGACACCTTCTCACACCCACACGCCTCCTCGAGCACACTCTGACAGTTCTCGCCCGAGGCCTGCAGCACCATCGATTTGAGCACGCCGACGCTCGTGGGAGCGACGCTGATTTCATCCACCCCAAGCCCCACCATGAGCGGCAGAATCGCCGCATCCCCGGCCATCTCGCCGCACACGCCGATCCATCGCCCATGTCGGCGCGCCTCCCGCACGATCCCACGGAGCAGCCGCACGAACGACGGCTGCCGTGCATCGCCAAGCGAGGCCACGCCCGCGTTCCCCCGATCCGCCGCCGACCAGTACTGGCACAGGTCGTTCGTGCCGATGCTGAAAAAATCCATCACGCGGCAGAACTGGTCCATCACCGTGGTGGCCGAGGGCACCTCGATCATCATGCCGATCGATACCTCGCCGACGTGCACCCCATCGCGCTCGAGCGACCGCTGAGCGTCGTCAACCCGATCGCGAAACCAACTCGCTTCCGTGGGCGTCGAGACCATTGGGGCCATGATCTTGACGGATCCGAGTGTCGCCGCCCGGAGCATCGCCCGCAGTTGCGTCCGCAGCAGTTCCTCGTGGGTCGCGTACAACCGCAAGCCGCGGACACCGAGGAACGGGTTCTCCTCCCGCGGCAGACGCATGTACGCCACGGGCTTGTCGCCGCCGATATCGATCGTGCGAAAGAGGACCGGTCGCCCCTCCGCCGCACGCACGATCGACGAGTATGTCTCGAACTGCTCATTCTCGTTGGGAGGCGCGTTCCGATCCAGAAAGAGAAACTCGGTTCGTACAAGCCCGACGCCGTCCGCACCGTTCCGCACGCCCTCATGAACCTCCGCCTCTGAAGCGGCATTGACACCGACCTCGATCGACTGCCCATCGATCGTGCACACACGACCCCGTGCCGTATCGCGAGTCCGTTCTGCGCCGTGAATGATCGCGTTCCTCTCGCGCTCGAAATAGCCTCGCACGCCCGCCGCCGGCGACACGAACACCCGCCCCTCCTCACCATCGACGATCACCTCTTCGCCGGCCCTCGCGATCGATCGCGGCTCGCGCATCCCAACAACCGTGGGGATGCCAAAGGATCGAGCGAGGATCACGACGTGCGATGTCCGCCCGACACCGCCGAGCACCAGGCCATGCAGATGCTCGCGGTCCAGCGACATCAACTGGTGCGAGGTCAGCGTCTCGCCCAGGATCACGCTCGGCGAGCCGAGTCGAACGCCAGGGCCATCGTCGCGCCCGCTTCCTCCAGGGAGCCGTGACATGAGAAGCATCCCGACCTCTCCCACGTCGCTCGCCCGTTCTCGGATGTACTCGCTCTCGGCCGATCGCAGCCGCTGCGCGAATCCTTCGCACGCCTCGAAGACCGCGCGGATCGCCGTCGCGCCGCCTCGGACATGCGTTTCCATCGCGGCCGAGAGCGCTGTGTCCGTGGCAATCGCCATATGCGCCCTCAGCAACTCGGCCTCGACTCCCCGCGCTCCACGCGCCCGCGTCGTCAGCGATTCGCGTGTCGCCTCTACTGCGGCATGCAAGGCTCCCAACTCGTCCGCCACGCTGCACGGAACGGCCCGCAACGCCTCTGCACTCAGCGTGAATCCCGCGACATGAACCGCCTCGCCAAAGCCGATCCCACCAACCGCTGGCACACCCACGAAGGTCTTCGACTCCGGCGACATCAACACAGGTGAAAGCCAGACGGCCCGCTCGCTCTCAGGCCCGCGACCATGGATCGTCGGCGTGTCAACACTCGGCAGAGTCTCCGTGACGAACCGAGCCAGCGCATGGATCGCCACGCTCGCGTCGTCGCCCTCCGCTATCAGCGTGCACTCCTGAGCATGACGAACGTCCAACGCCACCACCGACAGCACGCTCGTGACATCGACGCCCGCCGAATCATCGATCGTGAGCCGAACGACCGATTGAAATCCCCTCGCCGCATCCGCGAGCAGACTCGCCGGCCTCGCGTGCATGCCATTCGGAAGCGGGCACACGAATCGGAACTGGGCGCGTGGGGTGGCTCCGCTCACGTGCCGCTCACGGCCCGGGCGAGCACCGCCGCGGGGTTCTTGATCGCCTCGGCCACGCCCACCTTGACGATGCGTTTTCCCTCGAATCGATCCTTGTTCTCGACCTCGATGTCCACCGCGAAGATCGCCACTTCCGCCTCGGTGATGTCGCGCGACGACAACTCGTTCTCGATTCCCATCGACCCTTGCGTCTCCACGCGGATCGTGTGCCCCGCGGCCTTCGCGGCCTTCTCGAGTTGCTCGGCGGCCATGTAGGTGTGCGCGATCCCCGTGGGGCACGCGGTGACGGCAACGATCCTCATCGGTGTGCTCTCCTCATCGTGGTCTCGATCCACACACGGTTACGCCGATTCCTTGGGATCGAGGGCCGAGGGCCAGATCCGCTTGACCGTGTTGATCGCGAGCCCCGTGACCAGCATGCCCGCGGCGATCGCGACGACGTACATCAGTTTGTTGTCGACCACGAAGATCACAATCGGCCCGCCATGCGGCGCGTGATCGCCCACGCCCGCGAGCATCGCGATCGTGCTCGCGACCATCGAGCCGAGCATGATGCAGGGTATCACGCGGAATGGATCCGCCGCCGCGAAGGGGATCGCGCCCTCGGTGATCCCAATCATTCCCATCCCAAGCGCGGCATAGCCGGATTCTCGCTGCTCCTCGCTCCACATCTTCCGCCCGAGCACCGTCGCGAGCCCCATGCCCAAAGGCGGGGTGCAGATCGCCGCCGCCACCGCCCCCATCATCGTGTAGTTCCCCTGCGTGATCAGGCCCGACGCGAAGAAGAACGCCGCCTTGTTCACCGGTCCGCCCATGTCAAACGCGATCATCGCGCCGAGGAGCATCGCCAGTGCCACGGCGTTTCCCGTTTGCATGTTTCGCAGCGCCTCGCCCATCCAGGCATAGGCGTGCGCGATCGGTGGCCCGACCACCAGCATCATCAACGCCGCGATCGCCACCGAGGACACCACCGGGATCACCAGGATCGGCATGAGCGGCTTTACCAACTTTGGCGCCGGGATCTTCTTGATCGCTTGGACGAGATATCCCGCGGCAAGTCCCGCCACGAGCGCCCCGAGGAATCCCGCGCTCAGCGCCTTCTCATCCTCAACGATCGACCACGGTAGACGCAGATCGGCACACAGAAGCCCGCCGATCATCCCCGCGACCAGCCCGGGTCGCCCAGCGATCGAGTACGCGATGTACCCCGCCAGGATCGGGAGCATCAACGCGAACGACGTCTCGCCCACCTTCAGCGTGAGTCGCAGCACGTGTTGCCACGACTCGGGCTGAATCGCGCCCATGTCTGGCCCATGCTCCCCCATCGGCGCGAACGCCAGCGACAAGGCGATCAGGATCCCGCCACACGCGATGAACGGGATCGAGTACGACACGCCCGTGAGCAGATGTTGGCGGAGTTGCTTGAAGGCTTCCATGGGTCCTCGGGAAGATGGAGTGTGCGAGTCCTCGGAACGGGTGACGATCGGGCGATGGTAGTAGTCCCACCACAAACCACGCCTTCCCGACCGGCCACGCTATACCTCAGCCCGTCAGTCGTGGCACGACTCACAAGACACTCCTCGGTCCCCCCTTCCGC
Source organism: Phycisphaerales bacterium (assembly GCA_016699835.1). Lineage (NCBI taxonomy): Bacteria > Pseudomonadati > Planctomycetota > Phycisphaerae > Phycisphaerales > Phycisphaerales bacterium. The sequence goes on along the minus strand of CP064987.1, from coordinate 319,736 downwards.
ATTCATCGCTGCGGCCGTCCAGTCTCCGCGATGATCGAGTCGGGTGTGGTGGGGGCGTGGGGCGGGCCTCACCGGGGGAGATCATGATCGCAGCCACACTGCTGACGCCTGGTCGGAATCGGAGGCAGGGGCAGAGCCGGCCAAAGTCCCCGGTCCGTATCTCACTCGCACGCGCATGATTTCCTTGTTACACCGAACTCTTTGCATGGTCCTCTACGATGCCGATGTCGATTGCGGTAGTCCTCGGAAACTATGCCCGCGTGCGATCGTCTCGACCGTTCAAAGGAGAGTCCCCAATGCGATGGTACACATGGCTCGTCCCTGTCTTCGTATCGCTCGCCATTTTGTTGGCACTCATGCCAACGCCGAGCCATGCCTCACGCTCCACACACGCCGACGATGGCCTGCGCGCGCTGGACGGCGAGTGGATCTATGTCGAGGACCGCACCGAAGGCCGAACACTCGAACAACTCGGACCTCCCATGAGTTCAAAGTTCACGTTTCGAATCGAGGATGATGCCGTCATCCTGGTGTGGGGCCACGGCGGCGGCCGCGGCAATGTACGAGTGGCGCTCGATGGGTCGATCACCGAAGTTCAGACCAAGGAAAACTCCGAGGTCGCACGATACCGGGCTCAATGGAAAGACGCCACTCTCTCCTACGAGATCGATTACATCCGGAAGCCAGGCGACGAGCCGCAGGGCCTCATCCGAAGGGAGTTCCGCATGTCGCCCGACGGCCTCCTCGTGAGCGCCTCCAGGCCGCAGTCCCAGGGCCTCTATCGGCACGCCGAAGACATCCCGATGCCCACGCCCGCAAAGGCCACGATCGCCGATCTCGCCTGGCTCGCCGGCGCGTGGACCGGAACGAGAGGCTCCCAGGGGCAGATCTCCTTTGAAGAGCGATGGAGCCCGCCGTTGGGTGGATCCATGCTCGCCACATCACGCACCGTGTCGCGCGGAAAACTGTCCGCCTTCGAGTATCTCCGCGTCATCGAACGTGACGACGGTCTCGTCTACATCGCCCAGCCCAACGGCGGGACGCCCACCGAGTTCGTCCTCACCGAACTAACAGCCACGCACGCCGTCTTCGACAACCCTCGCCACGACTATCCCAAACGCATCACCTACGAACTCTCACCCGAGGGCGCACTGACGGCCACGATCGGATTTACCAAAGGCGGCACCCCAAGGCGATTCGAGTTCATGCCCGAAGCCCGATGAAGACACAAGGAACGTGCGGTTGTGCAACTCGCAGTCTCATACATCCACCATTCGTGGACTGCGGTCAGCAAAATCGGGGTGACAGTACACCAATAGAACTTTTCTTGGAGGGCGTTAGAGTGTTCGGGCCTGCAGTCCGCGGACTTCTGGCACCGAGCCAATCATGAGCTTTTCGGCGCACCTCGCCGTTCGATGGCCGATGAGTGCAAAGTCGTTCCGCACATCATCACCCGCTGGACTCGAGCGAATCGACCTCTCCAGAGAGTAGCCTTGCAAGCGCGGCCTGCAGTTCGGCCTTCTGCTCATCCCGATGGAGACGTCGCACGACCTCGAGAAACGGTTGTCGGTGCTCCGGGGCCCACCGAAGCGCCGCACGAACGGCACCCCAGCGGTTTCGTACTACAGGGCTCCGAAAGCCCGCACTGATGAATTCCCTGCCGCGCCCAGGCCATCGCTGAAGGGCTTGCAGAATCCAGTCGAGCTTCCGGTGCTCCACGAACGACGGGCCGAAACCCAACGCATCTCCGTATCCGGTTGTGACGGCTTTCAGATCGATTGCCGTACTAGCAAACTCAAGAACTCGATCCAATCGACGCGAGTCGGTCGTTTCGAGAAGCCAGTACCACTGCTCTTTACCAGCAACCAATCTGCTGAACCGGTGCTCCCAAGTGTCAATCCCAATGTACTGTGCTGCTTCGGCAGCGACGTTGAATCGGAAATCGTCGTTGCTTTCGAGCCACTCCGCGACAACCTGACGCCATACTGATCGGGCGCGGATGCGGTCAATCCCCCTAGCGCATCGTTCGAGAGCTTCCTGTGTCCATTGCCCAGATACCTCCTTGCCGGAGGCGCCTTGTACATACCGCTCGATGTCACGTGCAGCCAGGAGCCAATGAGCACTCGGAGACTCGTCCTGCTCGACGATGGCGAGGAATCGCTCGGTTGCGAGAGCGCTCTCGGTGTACCCCTCCATTCCCTCTCCCGGATTGCCTCGCGCCAAAGCAGCCAGGATCTCGGCCGCACCGTCGATCAGCGTCCGATCGAGTACCCCAGAATCCAGTGCCTCTTTCAGACAGCCGCGTCGGGCGCAAATCGCTGCCGTGTACGAGGTCATCACAGAGTTCTTGTAACCTTCCGTAAGTAACCAAGTGCGGACGTCGAAATCGACCGTTTCCTTGTCGAGCCGTTCAACGCACTGGATTCGCCCCCAACCGTCGACTCGTTTGGCCATCTCCCATACGGACCGCTGTCCGCCACCTGTGTGACCGAGCGCGACCACCGCGAACAAGGTGAACTCGTCATGAGCGCCAATCGTCAATAAGACCGAGTGATCTTCAACGCCTCCGCAGACACCGACAAGATTGATCGCGAACTTGACCACTTCCCGATCGGCGGCGTATTTCAGGAGATGCCTCCCAAGCGCCGCAAGGTCGCCTCCGAGTTCCTCGACCGAGCCAGCAAGCAGAGGATTCAACTCATCGACATAGCTCAACGCTGAATGTTCCAGAACGTAACTGTGCAGAACATTGAAAGTACGCTGGTCTCGTCGCTCTACCGTGCGCAAGAGTTGCGTGTATACCACCCGCGCCGCGTCTTGCGCGCTGGTATTGCCAAGCCCGTGCCTTGAGATGCCATCAAGGGCCCCCCCGGAGAACCGTAGTTCGTTGTCTGCGATTGAAGGTTCATCAGGGAGCTCGGCGTGCGGCGCAAACAGACGCCCACTGGAAGGATCCAAGCGACTTTCTACGTAGGAGTATACCGACGGCCGATCGCCCCACGGAGTGCCGAGAGACGCGGGATCGAATGGAGGTTCGCCACCGCGGTTGAGAAGCCATTTCAGCATGAATAGATCGTATCGGCCACGCCCCGATTCGATTGCGCATCGAAAACGACAACGCCCGCGAGCCAGTGACTCGCAGGCGTTTCAATCGTCAATCGGGGTGATAGGATTTGAACCTACGACCTTCTCGTCCCGAACGAGACGCGCTACCAAGCTGCGCTACACCCCGCAGGTGACCAGTGTAGGCGGCCTCGATCAGCCGCTACCAAGAACCTCGCCAAACGCCCCTGTGCCGTTGACCACTGGCTCAAGCGTGGTGTATCCGGTACGTGGCCAGTCTTGCCAGAGGGTCCACCCACTCTCTCACTGGTTCTTTGCCGCCACCTTCTCGGGCCGCGTCACGTACACGTTGTCCTCGGTCGTCGAGGCGTTCCCATCGGGGCCCGACGAGTAGAAATACGGCCTGGAGTTGGGACAGAGTCCCGCGTCGGACTCGCCTCCGTTGCGACGGATCTGTCGAATCTTGTACGGCTTGTCCGCCGTCGCCGGGCCGAGAATTTGGGCGAGGTCGCGATACGCCGCAACGTTGCCCACGGCCGAGTTCTGGTTGTCCACGATCAATCCCTCGAATGTCGGGTGGACGTAGCGGATCGGGTTTCCCCAGGCATCGACGACGGTCTGCAACGCCGGGTTTCCGATGGTGTTCGAGAGGAACTTCGCCGGGATCTTCTTGACGATCTCCTCGGCGGCGGGGACGGACTTGAGTTGTTTGAGCGCCATGCCGGTGGAGTTCAGCATCGCCCCATCGCCCATCGCGTCGGCGACCGGCCAGAGGTTGAACTCGTTCGACCCCGTCTGCTGCAACGAGACCGTTGCCGGCGGGAACTTGCCGTCGTGCTCGGCGGTGTACGCCCCGAGCGCCTGATCCAGTGACGACAGGATGTCCTTCGTCGTGCTCGACTTCCCCGCCTCGAGCACGCGCGTGCCCACGGCAAAGGACAGGGCGATCAGGATTCCGATGATGAACACCACCACCAGTAACTCGACAACCGAGAAGGCGGGGCGTGCAATCCGTCGGGCGTGGTTCAGCATGGGGAAATCCTCGTTCGCGTTCGATCGATCCATATACAGGTTATTCGACACGGCCTCCGCTCGGGATGCCAGTGAATTTTCGTCCAATTAGCCTCGCTCGTGATCAGAATGCGTTCGGAAAATGATTGGCATACCAGCAAATACACTGGGGTGAAGCACGGCAAGTCATAGAAAATGTTTACATCGAGGGTTTCTCCCTATTGACGGTGTATGGGTACACACGGTACAAGATCCGCGTTCCACAAGTGCATGTACAGCCATGAGCCTTGAGGGTTGCGAGGACATCTACGCGAAGCATGGTTCTGTGCAGAACCGTCGGGAGAAGAACGTGAGCACACTGATGACTGGAATCCCTACTTCAAGCCGAAATGGACTGGGCACGCTCGGAAAGCCGGTTTCCGAGTTGAGCCTAGTCGAGATTGCGGAGCGTCTGGAGCGGGTTACGGCCGAGATTGAGTCCGAACGGGCCGTGGAGCGTGAGGCGCGCAAGCAATACGAGGCCGTGGCCTCCAAGGTAGAGTCGCGAATCGCACAGATACGCGAACGAGCCCAGGAACTCATGAATGCGCAGCGGCGCAAGGTATCGTCGTTCGACGGGATCCTGCGAAATACTGAGCCGGAAGAAACCACGGACACTCTGTCCATGTCCCGGCACAAGAACATCTCGGAGGCCATCCTGGCAATCTGGGAGATTGAGCGAGGCACGTTGACCAGCGAGGAGATCGCCGACGGTCTTTCGGCTGTTGGGTACGTGACCAACGCGGCCCCGACGTCCTTGCGATCGTCCGTGAACCAGGCGATCGCGAAACTCTGCCGGGCCGGACACCTGATCCGGTTCCGCTCGGATGGCTCAACGATTCCACCGCGTGACACGCATAGCCGAGCGAGGAAGTACCTGCTCAAGGAACGGCACGACGAGATGGTGGCGCAGGGGCAGACGATCGAGGTGTGAGGTTCGCGCGAGAGTGACCGTAGCGAACGAACTCGAAGTCGCTCGATTCAGTCTTCCGCCGGCTCGGGCTGGTGGCGAGTGCGCTGGATGATCAATCCGAGTGCGGCGAGTGCGGCCCAGATGGCGAGCGCCAACGCGTGCGACTCGCGGAGCGGTTGCACGCCGGGGAGTTGGAAATCTCCCGCAAGCGAGATCAGGCCCCAGAGCCAGAGCGCCGATCCGGCCGCGGCCGTGACGAGAACCGAAGCACGTCTCGGCGAGAGGCCGCCGACGACAAGCCCGAGGATCGCGGTCGTGAGGATCGTCCCCGCGAAGATCGCACGCGATGGTGCTGGCAGTGCTGACCACGCATTCGACGCGTCCGCAACGACGCTGCTCGCGAGTTCCGAGACTTCCTGCGGCACCCGCTCGGCGACCTCGGCCAGAGCCTGCTTGGACGCGAGCGATGCCCCGATCGGGAGCGAGTCGTCGGTGTGGCTCGAAAGTCCAAACCCTGCGAGCGAGATCGAAGGGCTTTGTGTTTCGTGTGTCGCGACGGCGGCAGTGGTGGCGCTCGTATCTTGAGGCGGCGTCGAGGCGATGTAGACCGCGGCACCGAGGGCGCCGATCGAGGCGAAGGTCGCGGCCGTAACGACCGAAAGCGCGAGGCGGAACGTGGCGAGCGCGAGAGCCAAACCCACAAGCCCGCCGACACCTGCGCCGATATGGCCTCCGGTCAGGGGGCCGACCTGTGCTGGGAGCATCGGACCGGCGACGGTCCAGCCGAGGAGTCCACCGAGAAAGGCACCGATGGTGACGGTCGCGGGCTTGAGGATCTTCGAGCCGACCGACCAAAGGATCAGCCCGACGATGATGGCGAGGAGCGCTGCCGCGCGCGCGACCATGACCTGATCGAATCCGCCTTCTGCGGACTGCGCGATCGCCAGGGCGGTGAATGTCGCGTCCTGCATGCCCATCTGGGTGATCGTTTGCCTCCGGAGCGACGCGGTCGAGTGGTCCCCCGGGCCGAATCCGAGGTAAGGTCGAAACGGTCGCGCTATCGATTTCTTCGGCCCGATCGGGGTCGGGTTTCTGGGGAATGGCGAAGTTTGCGCGATTGGGCTGTGTTTGACGGGGCGTTGCGTTTGGTTCAAGTACGGGTTTCGGCGTCGGATCCAACGTGTGTCACAAGGCGTATGGATTCGCTTGAGGAGCAGGCAAGCGGAGCCGATTCGCTGTTCATGCTCCTTGGCGTCCTGATCGGAGGCCGCACACTTCGGGTGAACCTCGGTTGTGCGGCGGTACGGTTTGCGGTACGCTACTAGAGTCACCGGGCCGACTTTGGGACGGAAGTTCTGGAGATCGACGCCTGGAGACGAGCGAGCCGGTTGGTGCGCCATGGCGTGCCGGCACGGCGACTCGATCGACACGGCCCGCGAGAATCGTGGGTCGCGCCTCGAACCTGAGTCAGCCCGAAGGTCATGCGGCAACGGCGGTAACGCACGGTGCGGCGTGAGACAGGCTCGCGAATCACGGAGCGAAATGGCTCGTGGAGTTCGCGGATCGTGCGGCGCGCGCGGGAACTGACCGGTTTTGCACCGGGAGATTCCATGAGACGTGGGTGCCCAAGGCCGCGATAATGGGTCACCTTGGATCCAGGCGGAGCCTGGACCAGCACGCGTCGCCACATGCGGGCGACCAATGAGGAGTCGATGATGGGCTTCAAGAACCCGGGCGTGAACTCTCGTCGTGCGCGTCGTCCGTATGTTCGTGCTCGCGCGGCAGGATCGCCGGCGATGAACGGGACGGCACGCCTCGCGTCTCTTGCCGGCGGGCTGGATCGCCCGAGTGTGGATCAACTCGAGAAGCGGCAGTTGCTCTTCTCGCTGACGATCACACCAGCCGACATCGATCCCGCGACGGGCATCGGCACGGTTCGCCAGGCCTTTGCCTATGTCCTTCCCTCGCTGATTCCACCGGCCGCCATCGAGCAGCAGCAGCAACAGACCGAGGACCGGACCGAAGACTTCAACGACGACAATCCGGGTGCGGCCGGCAGCGGGACGTTCTTCACCGATTCTGGCATCCAGATCCTTCACAACGTGGTCCCCGCGGGCAGCATCCGCATCGAGCCGCCGGGCGCGGACAACACCGAGCGATACCTCCGCGGATCGCTCGCCAATGCCGGGGACTTCATCTCGTTCAAGGTGTTCGACGATCCGGATAATCCCACTGGACCGGCCGGGGCCACACGCGTGCAGTTCACGGTGACGGGCGATGGCGGGCTCGACAACACGGGGCTCGATACCGCGCGGATGCGCATCACGCTCCGCAGGGCGAACGTTGTGATCGCCACGTTTACCGGGCCGCAGATCGACGCGCTGATCCAGAATGCGCAGGGCCCGGTCGCCAATGGCGTGGGCAACTTCGTGATCGACGGTCCTGTGGACGATCCGTCCTTTGACGAGGTCCGCATCGAGACGCTCACGGCGCCGGGGGCTGGCATCAACCCCGCGTTCCGAGTGGATGATCTCGCCTTCACCATCCCCACACCCCAGTTCGCGGGATTCATCGACGGTCGCGTCTTCGGCGCGCTCGCGGTGCTTTCCGGACCGGTCGGAGCGACGGTGACGATCACCGATCTCCTCGGGGCCGATGTTGCGGCGAGCCTCGCCGGACACATTCGCCCGAACGGCACGCTGGCGCTTGCAGATCTCAACGACGACGGCATTCCCGACGCCGGATTCAACGGCATCGGCGCCATTCGTTTCACCGGGACCGACTCTCGCACGGCGTTCTCGCTCGTCGGCGGCGTGATCGAGGAGTCCGACACACCCGTGGCGGACGCGGATCAGTCCGAGGGCACGTCCTTCTTCACGATCACGGCCGACCTGGCCGGATTCGCGGACGAGTTCGAGGACGCGGGATTCGGGTTCTACCGCGACCCGCAGGGCCAGGGCAACTTCGTCGTCCACGGTCTTCCGCCGGTTGCCGGTTCGGTGATGGTCGGCTCCCCCTTCGTGAATACGTCGGGCTCGAATCCGCGGGCGATTGCCCCAGGCGCGAACGGTGAGGGCGGTGGCAACTTCACCAACCCCACCCAGGGTATTTTTGTCGATGGCGGCATGCCCATGGGTTCGGTGCTCGTCCACGGCACGGTCTTCGGGTCGTCGGTCTACACCGGCGCTGTCGATCGCATCGCGGTGGTCAATCAATACGGCAGCATCCGTGTCAACGGCGATCTCGGGTCGCTGATCGTGGGTGGCGAGGCGGGGACGGTCTCGCCGGACGAGGGCAACCAAGGCGGCCGTGATGGCGTCTTGAAGACCAATGGTCAACTCGTCGTCGGCCGCACACTGGGTCAGTTCATCGTCGCCGGACGTTCGGATTTGGACGTGACCGTGACCGGCGACCTCAACTCGCCGCTCACGATCCCCGCGCGAGACACCTTCACGTATTACGAGAGCGAGTTCGTTCTGGGCATCAATCCGAACACGGACCCGATCAACGTGATGCGACAGCTGGTGAACAACACGAACTTCACCGCGCGGCAGCCCTCGGATCTCTTCCGCGCGGTCGATCAGCCTATTCCGTTCGGTGCCGGCTTCCTCCGCAACGACTCGCTCATCTCTGCCGAGTTCGTCGGATCGGTCTCGACGGGTGTCCGCATCATCGGCGACATCTCCGGGCAAAGCCCCTTCGACGCCGAGGACAAGTCCGACGTGTACAGCTTCGCGGTTGATGGGACCCAGGACATCGTGATCGAGGCGATCGGCGACGGCGTGGGGTATATCCGCATCATGGACGCCCAGGGGCATCGCCTGGCGGCGCCCGAGGATGTCACCGGTGCGGGGACGCCATTTGCCGGGCAGTTCCGCTTCCGTCCCGACGGACCCGGCGTGTACTACCTCGTTGTGACCGATGGCAACTTCGGCGAGCCCGACAACAACTTCGGCAATGCCTCATACTCGATCGCGCTCACAGGGCTCTCGCCGGTCGCGGCCGGCCTGATTCGCACGGGCGGTTCGATGGGCCGGGGTGCGGCGTCGAACGTGCTGAACGTGCCAACCGGAAGCATCGGTGTCATGCGTGTCGGTACCGGCGTGTTCGACGGCGACGCCGACGCCACGATCGAGAGTTTCGTCAACAACTATGACGGGCTTGCGATCGACGAACTCATGTCGTGGCACGGCGGGACGTACACGCTCGGTGGGACGCTCTTCAGCCTCATCGCCGGGTCGGACATCGGCGGTGCCGCACAACTCACTTCCGCGATTACGCTGAACGTCGGCGGCAATGTCGGACAGATGTACACGGGACTCCATCCGGTGGTCGGCGGCGGCCCCGCCGAGGGCGATCTCAACTCGTTCAACCTCCGCGTCGGCGGCTCGATCGGGTACGTCAACATCTCCGGCGGCGTCGGGATGAACCAGGACGCCCAGGATCCGCTCGCGCCCGCCGACCCCGACACCATCACCTTCGTCACCGGCACCAGCGGCGGGCGGGGCGATATCGGATACATCCGCACCGGCTTCCACGTTGCCGGTGACACCTGGAATATCCAGACCTCGCCAGGCTCCACCATCGGCGCGTTCCTGGTCAGCCAGGATTCCTATGGGCCGACGACCGACCAGGACCGTTGGGGCATCTATGGCGGCACGCTGGGCCTCCCGATCACCTCGGGTTTCGGGTCTGATGTCCGTTTCTTCGACACGCCCAAGGTGGACCTCGACGCCGGACCGCAGACGTCGTTCCTCCTCCAGCCGAACCAGTCGATCGAGTTCGTGGACGACGCGGGCGCGCGCGTGCAGATCACGATCGAGGGGGGGCTGCAGCAGAACCCCGCCGCGGTCATCACGGTGCTCCCCATCGACGGGTCGCAGGGTGTGACCATCGCGTCGATCATCGCGGATCTGACCGGGGGCGCGATCCTTCGCGTGACCGGCGTCTCGGCGGGCGGGGGCGCATCGCCCGGCTCGGTCGGGATCGGGCGAATCATCATCGCCAACCACGATTTCAACTCGGCGGTCGAGATCTCCGGGAATGTTGAGATCGACGTGTATCGCACCGAGATCAACGCCGGAGGGGCGACGTTTGCGCACATCGGGAACTCCACGCCCGGCGGCGACATGGTGACCATCGATGCCGACACGCTCAACGCGCTCGATATCACGCGCGGCAGCCTCGGCTCGACCCAGATGCCCGCCTGGGGACCGCGCCGCATTGGCGTGGAACTCGGCGTGGTGGACGGCCTTCAGGGTGGCGTCGGCGGTCCATTGGGCGTCAACACCGACTCCATCGTCACGAACTACAACGGGAACATCTATCGCCCGCTCGACGACGACTCCATTGCCACGGGCAATGCCTACCTCGAGGACCTCGGCGTTCCCTTCGACGAGTTCCTCAATGGGCTGGTCGTTCGCAACGGCGGGATCGCCGCGATCAACGTCGCTCGCTCGGTCGGCGACGTGATCCTCCAGACCGCGCCCTCCGATGTGCCCGGGACCACCGCGCGCGACGGCGAGATCGCTTCCATCAACGCGAACTCCGATGGCGTGACGCCCTTCGGCGCGTTCGACGGTGTCGTTGGCTCCATCTACGCGGGCGATATCAGCCAGATCAACATCGGCGATGGCCTGCGCAACACGGTCGATTCGCCCTTCGCCAGCGCCGGCATCTTCGCCATCGACGATATCGGCCGCATCTATTCCTCACGACCCAGCGGCGTCATCCTCTCCGGCCCGATCGTCGCGTCCAACGCCAACGACCCGCAGGTCGATGGCGAGACGCAAGGCATCGGCCGCATCGAGATCAGCAACGGCTCGATCATCGACGCGGACATCAACGCCGCGGGCATCGACACGTGGTGGCAGTCGTACCTCTTCACCCAGCCGGCCCTCCCGACGGGTGACATCAACGAGGTCATCGGGACCAACACCAACTTCTATCGCTCGAACATGCGAGGGAGAACGCTCAACAACTTCTCGCTCAACAACGGCTACTACGACGCCTCGACGACGCGGATCTTCGGGCGAATCCGCAATATCAGCTTCCTGGGCACGCGGAACAGCACGCTCGAGGGCCCGATCCTCAAGGTGCGGGACAATCTCATCTCCACGCCGGAGAATCTCGAGAATCTCACCATCGCCCAGAACATGAACGACCTGACGATCAACGTCGTCGGCTCGGTCACCGGGCGCATCCAGGCCCGCAACATCTCGCGCTCGATCGTCGGAGTCGCCAACACGCTGCAGAACGTGCAGGTCGCCGAGCGGATCAAGTCCAGTTCCTTCGTCCTCGGCCGTCTCCCCACGCTCAACGCGGGAATCAGCGTGGAGAGTTCCGAGTTCATCGTCTCGGGTCCGATCCAGAACTTCACCACGGGCGAGCGCATCGCCAACACCCGCATCGAGGTCTCCGGGCCCGACGGGCGCATCGATTCCATCACCACACGCGACCTCTTCTCGGGCTCTGTCGCCGTCTCCGGCCCGATCACCTCGATCCGTGTCACGCAGGGCGACCTCGAAGCGGCGATCGACACGACCGGAACCTTCGGCAACGTCACCCGCCTCACCGCAGGCCGGGATCTCAAGATCTCGGGCACGATCTCGGGCAATGTCTCCGAACTCACGGCGGGGCGCCATATCGGCGACCTGGAGAATCGATCCGCGATCGTCGTTCGAGGCGATCTCTCCACGGCGACGGCCTCGACCGGGCGGCTGTACGCCGACCTCCGCGTCGGTGGGACGATCGGCACCGTCTCGATGAACTCGTCGTCCAGTAAGATCGGCAAGGCCGAGGCCGGCGAAGGCTCCATCATCGCCTTTGGCGCTATCAACAATGTTGCGATCCGCGGCGACTTCGGCGGCGACATCATCAGCTACTCGGGCGGGATCAACTCCGTCACGATCACCGACGGCTCCTTCCTCCCGGGCCGGACCATCGCGGCCTACTCCGCCTCCATCGCCAGCCTTGTCATCACCAACGGCAACCTCTACGGCAACGTCCACGCCGACGTAAACATCACGCTCCTCCGCGTCGCGGCGGGCGCCGATGGCGTCTTCGGCGATATCGGCATCAATCCCAACCTGAGCCAGTTCGCCGCCTACGACGCGCTGCGCAATCAACTCCCGCCGGGCATCGCGATCTCTTCAGACGTGCAAGGCCCGACGATCTCTGCGGGTGAGAAAATTGTCAATCTCAGCGTCACCGGCGGCAGCGTGTTCGAGGCGACCTTCTTCGCCGGCCGGTCCATCGACGCGATCGCCATCAACGGCAGCGTCGCGAACGATTTTGCGACCCCTGGCGTGGGCACGGTCTTCGCCGCGGGCGACACGATCACCAACATCTCGATCACCGGCTCGGTCGCCAACGCCGCCTTCGTCGCCGGCGTCGTGAACTTCGGGTCAGACAACCGCCTGGGCGGCGTCGGGAGCGCGGCGGACCTCATCAAGTCTGGCGACATCGCGACCGTCTCCATCTCGGGCTCGGCCTCCAACACCTCCTTCTCCGCGGGCATCCTCGCCGGCGCCGACGGCGTGTACAACACCGTCGACGACCGCGTCGCCCCGGGCCTCTCCTTCATCAACGCGATCAACATCGCCGGGACCGCGACTAACGTCACGGCCTATGGCGACACGATCTCTTCCGCTGTCGCGAACAACGCGAAACTCAGCGTCGCCGCCGCGGGCATCGCCACCAGCGATCCCGCCATCGACTCGGGCATCGGTATCCCCGGCACCCAGTTCAGCGGCACGCAGACTTTCAACATCGGTGGCGGCACGGTCACGCTCACATTCTCCGGCCCCGGCCAGGCCTTCTTCGATTCCAACATCCTCAAGGTCACGCTCCGCAGCACGACCACGGCCTCGTCGCTCACCGTCTCCTCGACTCTTGCCTCACTGACCAACTTCGACATCGTCTCGAACGACGACGCTTCACTGGGCACGCTCACCGTGAACCCCGGACTCGCCGGCGGGTCCGACGTTGTGATCGACGGCAACGTCAACAACGCCCGCTTCACCTCGGTCGCCACGACCGGCAGGATCTCCATCGGCGGCAACGTCAACGCCTTCACCTTCGACGATCTGACCGCCGCCCAGATTTCCGCACGCACCATCCAGACCTTCACCGTCAACGGGGCGTTCGGCAACGTGAATCCCGCCGTCGTCAACGATGTCAATGTCTTCGCTCTCTCCGCGGGGACCATCGCCCTTCGTAACGGCGCCCGCGGCGCGATCTCTATCGATCGCGACGCTGCGGCCATCAACATCACCGGCACGGCCGAACGCTCGACCTTCCGCGTCGGCGGCTCACTCGGCTCCTTCACCTCGGGCGAGGTCCGCACAACTGTCGTCTCGGTTGGCAAGTCCCTCACCACCGCCACGGTCAACGGCTCGTTCTTCGACTCGGCCATCCTCGGCGGTGTTGATCTGGGAACCGACGGCTTCTATGGCGGCACGGGTCTCGCCGCCGATCGCGCCGGCGCCGGCTCCATCGGCAACGTCACGATCAACGGCAACTTCCAGGAGTCCGACATCATCGCGGGCTTCCTCCGCGGGCCCGATGGGTTCTTCGGGACGGCCGACGACTCCGTCGCTGGCGGTCTCTCCACGATCGGGAGCGTCAACATCTCCGGCAACCAGGTCGGCTCCACCCGCTTGGGCGAGTCCTACCGCATCGCCTCCAGCGGCACGCTGGGCACCGTCCGCCTCGCCGGCCAGAACGTCACCAACCCCATCGGCAACTTCGCGACCGACGCCCAGAAGGGCAAACTCGCCCCCGCCGATCTCCAGGTCACCGATATCGTCTGGGGCACAAGCGGCACGACCTTCACCGCCACGCTCCAGTTCAATCAGCCCGTCAACGCCAGCACGATCTCCAGCGCCCTCTCGGTCCTCGAGGTCCGTGGCAATGGCGCCCAGACGATCCGCCTGATCGAATCGATCGACTTCAACGTCTCCTACAACAACACAACCAACGCCGCGGTCATTACTTTCAGTCGCGACGTGACCTCCGCGAATCTTCCTTCCGTGCCCGGAATCCCAGGCCCCGGCGTCTACCGCTTCGAACTCGACCGCGAGATCCTCCGTGGCCGATCCCTCGCCGCTCGTGTCGATGGCAACGGCGACGGCGTCTCCCTCCCCGGCGACAACTACCGCGGACACGGCATCGTCGGAGACGCCGGCGATCGCGCCCAGGCCGAGGTCTTCAACACCGCGCTCGGTCGCGTCGATCTCTACGCACCAATCTCGCTCGATCTCCTCCTCGATAATCCCAGCGACCCCGACGGTCTCCCCGAAGTCAACACGCCCATCACCATCCGCGGATTCATCGGCGACAATCCCGACCACAACCCGCTTTTCTCGACCTCCGCCGACACCGATGCCTACACCATCACGCTCATCGAAGGCCAGATCCTCCGGATCTCGCCTCTCACCGGCTCGGCCAACCTGGCCAACTTCCTTGTCCTCGATCCCGATGGCGTCGCGGTGACCCCCGCCGACGCGGTCGATCTTCCCGTCGGCACCGAGACGCGCGCCCTGCTCGTGAAGAGAACAGGCCTCTACACCATCGTGGTGACCAATCTCGATTCCCTACCCGGCCAGGGCGACCTCCAGACACTCGATCCGATCCCCGGCGGCGTCGGGGACTACTCCTTCACCATCGATGTCTTCGACGACCACAACACGGGCTTCACCAGCACCACCGATTCCGCCGATGGCCAGTCCATCGCCACCGCTCCGGGTTCCACGCTCTTCGCCGGGCCCGACGGCAACTTCGGCACCGCCGACGACCTCGGCTCCATCGTGGTTGGCGATACCACCTTTACCGTGGCCGCGGGCGCCGATGCTATCCTGGGGACCGCCGACGACGTTGTCACCGGGACCAACGGGCACGGCATCACCACCTCGAGTTCCGCCGGGTCGCAGTCCACAGTGATCAACTCCTCGATCGGCCCGGCCGGCCGCGCGGGCGTCCCGAATCTCCCCGTCGCCGACGTCGATGTCTACCACCTCAACAACCGCGACCCGATCGTCCCGGGCACACGCATGCGGATCACCCTCCGCCTGGCGCGCACCGGTGCCGATC
The DNA here is from genome assembly GCA_016699835.1 of Phycisphaerales bacterium. Classification (NCBI taxonomy): domain Bacteria; kingdom Pseudomonadati; phylum Planctomycetota; class Phycisphaerae; order Phycisphaerales; species Phycisphaerales bacterium. Next base: position 304,618 of record CP064987.1, on the reverse strand, counting down.
TCGGCTTCCTCACCTCAGGCGAGGTCCAGTTCGGCCTCTTCGACACCTCCGCCTCCTCGTCCATCGACGACGCGGTGATGGTCTTCTCGCCGAGCGACTTCACTCCGATCGCCGCCGACGGCCCGCGCACGATCGCCTCCAGTTCATCGACGACTTATGGCTACGACGCCTCGGGCGACTTCTTCATCGATTTCATCGTCCCCGAGCGGTTCGACACGCCGGGACAGGCCGGCACCTTCGCCCTCTATATCCAGGGCGTCAACAACACCGACTACACCGTCGAGATCGTCACCCAGGGCCAGGGCCAAATCACCCGCGGCACCCAGAACTTCCTCATCGAGACCAACGGCGGCACGATCAACTGGCTCGAGCCCGCGGGTCTCGCGACCTCACTCATCCCCTTCTCCGCCTCGACTCTCGGGTTCAACGGCGTCGTCGTGGGGACGCAGTCCGCCGACGACTACATCCGCCAGCAACTCGTCGCCTCGCTCAACGCCCTTTTCCAGGGCGCTCTGGGTCAGAACGCCGGTTTCGACGCGAACTTCTCCACCAACGCCGCCGATTTCGAGTTCCAGCCCTTCTCCACCATCTTCCTCACGTCGTCGTCCGATCCCATGACGCTCATCTTTGAGGGTCCGTCGCTCACCCAGCCGTTCGGCTTCTCTGAGCACTCCGATCCCTTCAATGCCGACCCCGAGGACGAGGCCGTCATCTTTGCCCCGTCCTTCGGCTCCCTGGGGTTGACCCCAAGCCAGGCCGATCTCGACAACTTCGTCCAGGCCCTCACCGCGGCGACGGCCCGCCGCGCGGGAGAACTCCTCGGCCTGCGGATCACGTCCGACAACGGCGTCGGCGGCACCTTCGACCCCTTCGCCGCCGACTCGGTGGCCAATCGCCCCGGCGCCGGCCAGGCCTACACCGTGCCCACGAACAATCGAGATCTATCCGACCGCTTCGACACCATCACCAACACCAGTTTCTACCTCGGACGCCAGGACTCGGTCTCGCTGCTCGATCGAGTGCTCGGACAGATCTAAGACGCGTCGCTCACGCCATGAAAAAGCCCGCGGGCCGTCCCGCGGGCTTTCTTGTTTCCGTGGTGGAGCCTCAAGACCTCAGGACGCGTGACGGAACTTGTCGATGTCCGGGCGGATGGTCTCGTTGTATGCCGCCGCCCGCGCCAGCCGGGCCAGGGCCTCCGACGCGTCACGCGGCACGCTCTCGAAGCGAAGCCCGATCTCGCGCTTGAACCAGCCGACGCGCTTGGACCACATCGCCCGAGCCTCGAGCACGATCAGCCCGTCGATGCTGTCGATCTCGATCGGGAAGACGTGGTTCGGGCCAGGCGGTTTCCAGCGCGTGATGATCCGCATCCCGCTCGCCGAGATGTCCTGCACATCGCCGAGATTGCAGTGCACGTTCTGGCACCGCACGCGCCCGTGACGGCGCTGGTTGATCAGGTTCGAGTACTTGTCGTTCCCGCCCGTGCTCGTGATGCCCGACGCCTTGATGGTGACGCGAACCACTGGCGGACTGGAGGCGGGCGCCTCCGCCGATTGGGGTGGGGTCTTCTCAGGGCCGTTCGATGGAGTGGGTCCAGCGCTCATAGTGCCCTCGATATCGTCGAGATCCGCGTGGTCCTTCATGCCGCGTGCGATCAGTATGCCGCCCCAATCAGCACAATCCCACCACCCGTTTATGGGACGGGCTATAGGCTTGACCATGGATCAGCCCTCCACGCCGCCGAGTTCGATTCCCTTCACGCCGTTTGTTCCAGGAAACGCTCCCGAGGCGTGCGCTCGCCAGTTTCGTGACGTGATCCGCCAGCGCCGTTCCATTCGCGAGTTCTCGGATCGTCCCGTCTCCGAGGCCGCCATCGCTGCCTGCATTGAGGCCGCCGGGAGCGCCCCCAGCGGCGCCAACAAGCAGCCCTGGCGCTTCGTCGCCATCGCCAATCCAGCGATGAAGTCCCGTATCCGCGAGGCCGCCGAAGCCGAGGAACGCGAGTTCTACTCACGTCGCGCCCCGCAAGAGTGGCTCCAGGACCTCGCCCCCCTGGGCACCGACTGGCGAAAGCCCTTCCTCGAGACCGCACCCTGGCTCGTCGCCGTTTTCAAACTCGCCAAGGACGATCCCAACGACCAGGGCACGCAGGGCCAGGTCTACTACGTGAACGAGTCCGTCGGCATCGCCGTCGGCTTCTTCCTCGCCGCGTGCCACTTCGCCGGGCTGAGCACGCTCACGCACACGCCCAGCCCCATGGGCTTCCTCGCCTCGATTCTTAATCGCCCTTCGAACGAGCGGGCGTATCTCCTGATCCCCGTGGGATATCCCGCCGAAGGCTGCCGCGTGCCCGACATCCACCGGAAACCGGTGAGCGAGATCGCCGTGTGGCATCGCTCGACGCCTTGAACACACTCAATCCAACACCCATACCATCGGCCCATGCCCATCATCGTCTTCCAGCACTCGGACATCTCGACCCCGGGCCGCCTCGGGCTCACGCTCCGTGACCACGGCCTCACACTCGACATCCGCAGGCTCGACAAGGTCTCGGGAGCTGTTCCCCACGATCTCGACGACGTCGATGGCCTGATCATCCTCGGCGGCCCGATGAACGTCACCGACATCGCCTCGCTCGCGTGGATGCAGGCCGAGGCCGAGTTCATCAAACGATGCCACGAGGCCCAGTTGCCCGTCATCGGCATCTGCCTCGGGGCCCAACTCATCGCCCACTCGCTCGGCGGCACGGTCGCCCCCAAGGCCACCCCCGAGGTCGGCTTCCGCGCCACCTCGATCACCATCCCAGGCCAGACCGAGACCATCCTCGCCGGAATCGCTTGGAACTCGCAGCAGTTCTACGCCTGCGAGCAGGAGATCACCGCGCTGCCCCCCGGCGCGACACTCCTCGCGAGTTCCAAGGGCACCAAGAACGCGGCGTACAAGGTCGGCCTGCGCACCTTCGGTTTCATCTACCACTTCGAGTGCGACCGCCCGGGCGTGGACGCGATCCTGAACTCCAGCGCCGGCCTCGCGAGCAAGATGGGGCTCCACACCACCGACCTCGCCTCACAGGTAGACCATGCCTATTCCGGCTTCGCCCGCCTCAGCGATCGCCATTGCCTCAACATCGCCCAGACCTGCTTCCCGCTCCAGCGCCGGATGCGGGCATAGCGATGGGCTCGCGTCTATCGCTCAAGGTCCCGTCGGATTTCCTCCTCAAGCGCGACGCGTGCTCGTATGGCTACTTCCTCCTCGCGCCCAACTACTGGGAGCCTGAGAGCCAGACCTTCCACCGCACGCTGACCCTCGCGAGCACGCCGGCCCGCGTCTCGATCACGCAGCCCAAGCCCAGGCGTGGCGAGCCGCTCGTCGTCCGCGCGTCACGAACGCTCACCACCCGCGAGCGCGCTGACGCCGAGGGCCAGATCTCGCGCATGCTCCGCCTCGACGAGGACCACGCGACGATGCGCGAGTTCCACCGCGTCGATCCTCGCTGGAAGAAATCCGGCCGCGGGCGCCTCTTCCGCTCCCCCTCACTCTTCGAAGACGTCATCAAAACCGTGACCAGTTGCAACGTGCAATGGCCCAGCACCGTCGTCATGAACCTGCGCCTCTGCGAGGTCGTGGGCAAGGCCTGCGACCCCGAGCACGCCTTCCCCACGCCGGCCCAACTCGCCAAGACGCGCGTGCAAACGCTCCGCGCCCGCTGCCGAACCGGGTATCGAGACGCGAGGATCGTCGAACTCGCCCGCCTCTTCACGTCGAAGCGTGATCTCGACGTGGACGCCCTCGAAGATCCCGCGACGCCAGATGATGTCGTCCGCGAACGCCTCATCGAACTCCCCGGCATAGGCCCCTACGCCGCCGCCAACATCATGCAGTTGATGGGCCGATACTCAACGCTCCCCCTCGATACCGAGTCCATCCGCCACGCGAAAACGGTCCTGGGCATGAAGGGCCCCGATCGCGCCATCCTCAAACGCCTTCACAACCACTACTCGCCCTTCGGCACGCACGCCTTCCGCAGTTACTGGTTCGAGTTGTGGGAGTTCTACGAGGCTAAACGAGGCCCGGCGTGGACGTGGGCGAGAGAGACCACGGGCCGGACGTTCACCGCGGCACAACTGAAGACCTGATCTGCCTGGCGAGTTCCGCGTGATCCACGCGATCTACTTGAGCGGATACTTCTCCACGATACTCGCCACACGCGCCCGTGTCGACTCGACGGCGGCTTTGAGCGCCGCCTCACCCTTGAGCCCCGCGCTCAGCACCGTGTCGATCATCTCGGCGATCGACTCCATGTCCGCCTCGCGCAGGCCACGCGTCGTGGTTGCGGGCGTGCCCAGGCGCACGCCGCTCGTCACGCGGGGCGGGCGCGGGTCGTTGGGGATGCCGTTCTTGTTGCACACCAGGCCCGCCATCTCGAGCCACTTCTCCGCGTCGCTCCCGGTGAGCGCCTCGCCCTTGGGCCGAAGGTCGACGAGCATGAGGTGATTGTCGGTCCCGCCCGTGGTGATCCGGAAGCCGCGCTTCGTGAGCGCCGTCGCGAGCGTCCTGGCGTTCGACACGACCTGAGCCGAATACGTCTTGAACTCGGGCTTCAGGCACTCGCCGAACGCGATCGCCTTGGCCGCGATGACGTGCATCAAGGGGCCGCCCTGCATCCCCGGAAAGACAGACTTATCGATCTTCTTCGCGAGTTCCTCGTCGTTCGTGAGGATCAGCCCGCCGCGCGGCCCGCGGAGCGTCTTGTGCGTCGTGGTCGTGACGACGTGCGCGTGCGGGAAGGGGCTTTGGTGAGACCCGCCCACGATCAGCCCGGCGATGTGCGCGACATCCGCCAATAGCAACGCTCCGCACTCGTCGGCAATCGCCCGGAAGCGTGCGAAGTCGATCGCCCGTGGGTACGCCGAATATCCACAGAGCAGCACCTTGGGCTTGTGCTCCAAGCACACGCTCCGCACCGCGTCATAGTCGATCCGTTCGAAGTCCTTGTGAGACGCGTCATAGTGCAGCGGATAGTGCACGGGCTTGAAGTAGACGCCCGAGAAGTTGATCTTCATCCCGTGCGAGAGGTGCCCGCCGTCCTTGAGCACGAGGCTCGCGAACGTGTCGCCGGGCTGCATCAGCGCCATGAACGCGGCGGCGTTGGCCTGCGCCCCCGAGTGCGGCTGCACGTTCGCGAACCTGCACCCGAACATCTGCTTTGCCCGCTCGATCGCGAGCGACTCGACCGCGTCGTGGAACTCGCACCCGCCGTAGTAGCGCGCGCCGGGATATCCCTCGGCATACTTGTTTGTGAGGCATGTCCCCATCGCGTGCATGACGGCCGGCGAGACGTGGTTCTCGCTCGCGATGAGTTCCAGCGTCGAGTGCTGGCGGGCACGCTCCTTCGCGATCAGTGCGCCGACCTGCGGGTCGTGCGAGGCGAGGAAGTCGATGACGGACGCGGAGATAGGATCGTGGTGGGTGGGCATATGAGAATGATATGGGTTTCAGGCAGACTTCAGTGTGTCAAGATGTCTCCGCGATTTGAGACGAAGTGTTACACTGATTCATGCTCGTCCACTGCCCCCTCGATCCTGCCGCTCGTGCCCGGGCTGTCGCCTTGGAGACGACGCTTCTTGTCCATGGCGTCCCCAAAGAGTCCGCCCCGGTTCTTGCCACGGAACTCTCGGCGATCGTCCGCGAGGAGGGTGCCGTGCCGGCGGTGGTGGGGGTGCACGCGGGACGCCCGATCGTCGGCATGACCGACGCCCAGGTACGTGACCTCCTCGAAGCGACGAGCGTGCCCAAGGCCAACACGGCCAATCTCGGCGCGTGCCTCTTCCGCGAGTCTCATGCCGCCACGACCGTCGCCACCACCATGGAACTCGCCGCTCAGGCCGGTGTGCGACTCTTCGCCACGGGCGCGCTCGGCGGCGTCCACCGAAACTTCGCCCAGCATCTCGATATCTCGGGCGATCTGCAGGCTCTGGTGCGGTTCCCCGTCGCGGTTGTCTCGGCGGGTGTGAAGGGACTCCTCGATGTCCACGCCACCCGCGAGGCCCTCGAGACCCTCGGCATCCCTGTTGTCGGCTTCCAAACCGACCGCTTCCCCGCCTTCTACGTCCGCGACGGCGGCACCAGCGTCGACGCCCGATTCGATGACGTCGATGATCTCGCTCGATTCATCGCCTTTGAACTCAATCGGACCGGCCGCGGCCTCGTCATTGCAAATCCGATCGCCGAGCAGGATGCGATTCCCGAGGCCCAGTGGTCCCGCTGGTTAGCCCAGGCGGTCGAGGCGGCCGGTGACACCGCGACGGGCCGCGACGCCACCCCGGCGATTCTCGGACATCTCCATCGCCTCTCCGGCGGCAAGACCCTGGCCGCCAACATCGCCCTAGTGAAGTCCAACGCACGACTCGCCGCGCGACTCGCGAGCAGACATTCCCGAATCGGGTAATGTTAGGGTTGAGTTGCACGCCGGTCTGATAGACTCATGGAGACTACACGCCGATGACTTTCGGCGTGAAGGAGCGACGGATGCGAGACGGAGCCTCGAAAACGTGCCGTGGGCTATGGGTATCGGCTGTCGCCTTGGTGGTCGCCGCGCCGATCGTGTGCGCCCAGGACAGCGTTTCGACCAATGGCGAGGGCGGCAACGGTCTTCCCGGTGACGCGCTCTATCCCTGGTCATCTGGCATTCCGCAGCGCGCGTCGTACATCGTGGACACCGCGCCCATCACGACCTCATGGGGCACGACGTTCGGCCTCGCACCAATCGCCAAGTCGAGCCTCCCCGGCGCCGGCAACACCACGCGCTTCACGATGCTCAACGGCGCGTCGTCCATCAGCCAGACCATACGCCGTGGGCGCCCTTTCCCCAGCGCGTCGTACAGCCTCTGGACCCAGGCGGGCGGCGGCGTCAACACCTCGCGCAACAACACAGCCCTCGTCTCCACCGTCACGCCCACGGGCACGGCCTCGGTCTTCTCGATCGGCTTCCTCGATTTCTGCGACGTGCAGATCCTCACGAATCTGGGATTCATCAACCAGGTCGTTGGTGCGCAGGTCGCCTTTGATCCCGCAAATCCCACACGCTTCTATGTGACGCGCGTCCTCGCCGCGAACAACTCGCCCGCCGCCTCGCAACTCGACCGCAGCCAGTTCGGCTACGGCGGCGTCGATGCCGACGGCAACATCGTCTTCCGTGCCGATTCCACGACCGCCCTCGGCACCACCAATCTCATCCAGGGCGACAACCTCTTCCGCGTCACCCTTGCCAGCCGTACCACGAGCACCAACTCCATCGACACCGCCGGCGCCTCCGACACCGGCGCCTCCACGCGCCTCCTCAACAACAGCAGCGTGATCCACGCCACGCCCAACTTGATCCCCAGCGAGATCGAGGGCCGATCGATCCTCCTTGCTGCCGATTTTGCTCGCCACTACGTCTTTGAATCGGCACCGAACGTGCTCTCAACCTCCTCCGCCCACCTCGCCGCCGCCGCCGACCATCGTGGCGGCATCACGTTCTCACCGACCACGTTCTTCATGGGAACCATCGGAACCGGCGCCGCACTCGCGCAAACCACGCCCAACGGATCGGTCAACGCCATCCACGTCTTCGGCATCACCTCCGGCGGCACACCGGGCACACCAACCGTCTTCACACTTCCTGGCGTGCTCACCGACGCCTGCGACAGCCTCTCCTGGCCCCTCCTCGGCGGGAGTTTCCGCGGCTACGACAGCCAGGTCGCCTTCCGCGGCGGCTCGTCCCAGGTCGCCGTCGGCAAAGACCAGTTCGCCCAGTGGCTCGTTGCCGCCACCGTCTACCGAGGCTCGTACACCGGCGCCGGCGGCGGCACACCCGCCAACCCCTTTGATGCCATCGCTGTCGGCCGCCTCGATGTCCCCGGAATGCAGACGTCTCCGGACTGGTCCCTCGCCGCGTGGGTCCGCAGCGATGTTCTCGACGGCAAGGTCATTCGAGGCGATGCGGGCGCCGACGGCGTCTTCGGTACCGCCGACGCTGGGGAGGGCGATGGGCTTATCTCGGCCCTCGACGCCCCCATAGGGCGACTCGCCTCGATGTCCGAACTCGCCATCGGAAAGGCGGGGCCTTCGATCTCCTCGCCGATGTTCGACTCGGTCGGCAACATCTACTTCGTCGCCTCGTTCGTGCAGAAGCGAGTCTCGGGCCCATCGGTCGTCCAAGACGACTTCGGCATCGGCCTCTTCCGCGCGGTCTATAACCCCGCGACGTTCTGCTACGCCCTCGAACTCGTGCTCCGCGAGGGCACGACTGTCATGGGCGCCAACTCTGCCACACCCTACCGCATCGCGGCCCTGGGTCTCGCTGATGGCGACTCCATCGCCTCCAACGCCCCATGGGCCAATAGCATCTCGGCCGGTGCATGGAATGCGATCCCCCTCGGCGGCCTCGAGCCCAAAGACCCGCAAACCCTCGGTGGCCTCGTCCTCTCTGCACGCATTCTTTACGACACTGACGCCAACGGACTGTTCGAGGATCCCACTCTTCCCGGCGGCAACGCCGCGAGCGTCGATCAGGCCTACAACGTCGCCCTTCTCCTCGCCAACACCACCGGTGCTGTTGCCTGCGTCGCCGACGTGGACAACGGCTCTGGCTCGGGCGTCCCCGACGGCGGCGTCACCATCGACGACCTGCTCTACTACATCGACAACTTCAACGCTGGCGACCTCTCCGCCGATGTAGACGACGGCAGCGGCCTGGGTATCCCCGACGCCGGCGTCACCATCGACGATCTTCTCTATTACCTGTTCCGCTTCGGCCTTGGCTGCTGAGACGTCCGAAGTCCACGAACGGTCGCGACGCATAACGATCAAGCGTGACCGCCGAACAGGCGCATCCCGCACGTGATCGTCTCACGCCCTCCCGGTCGTCGCGTCGCTCCCCGATTCCCGCAACTTCTCCAGCGTCTCGCGCAGTTGCCGCTGAAGCAGCCCCACGCGCAGCATCGACCGCACCCTTGTCAACAGTTCCAGCCGATTCACCGGCTTGGTCAGGAAGTCGTCCGCCCCCGAGTCCACCGCCCGTTCGACATCGCCCACCTCGTTGAGCGCCGTCACCATCAGCACCGGAATGTGCCGCGTCCCAGCGTCCTTCTTGATCCGCGCGCACGCCTGGAATCCCGACATTCGAGGCATCATCACGTCCATCAGCACCAGATCCGGCAACTTGGCCTTCACAGCGTCCAACGCCTCCAGCCCGTCCTTCGCCGTCCGTAACTCGCACTTGAGGTCATCGAGATACGCCAGCAGCAACTCCAGGTTCTGCTCGTTGTCGTCCACGAGCAGCACCGAGCACGACGAGTAGTCCTCATCGTTGAGCGCCATCGCGTCGGTGTGTGTATTTGGATCGGGCATCAGGCTCCCTCGGTATCTTTGGCGTATCGCCCTTCGTTCTCATGGCAAGGCGTCTCGCCCACGTCTCGCACTTCAAGGACAAAAAAGAGAAGAGCGACTCGATCCGCCCCACCCGATGGACCGGGCATAGGACGCCGACTAAGACTATGCGGTCCACGAGTCCGGCGTGCACGTTCCGCGACCGCCGACCCCTGCGGTTCATCCCCGCAGTTTGTCCCACGCGTCGAATGCCTCGCCATGTCCACGCCCCCAGAATCCCGAGTTTCACTCCCCTGGAAAAACCGATTCCAGAAGCCCTCCGCCGAAGCGCTCCTCGCTCCATTGCCGGCGGACGCAAGGGGCGTCATCACCCACGCCCGTGAGGCCTTCAACGCCCTCACCGGCTCCAAAGAATCTCTCGAGTGGACCGGCCCCGCCTGGCGCTGGTCCTGGCTCTGCACCCTACCCGGGAAGCAAGGCGGACGCGTGTGGATCGTTCCCGACCCCGCCGCCATCCTTCTCATCGTCGAACTCGACGCGGCCTCCCTCGAGAAGGCGAACGGCAAGAAGGCCCCACGCCACGTCCGCGATGCCGTCGCTGGTTCCACGCCCGTTGGTCCCAATCGTTGGTGCCAATGGGCGCCCACCAACCCGAGCGAATTGGACGAGATCGTCGCCGCGATTCGGGCCTGCATCGCCCCATAGTCGACTCGGGGCGGGATACACGAGCCTCACACACGGTGCATAGCCTCGCCAAGATGGAGCGCGAGCGCCCTTTCGGCCGATGTCTGGTGCACACGATCGAACCACGACTCACGCACACGCCAATCACGGAGGTCGAGTTGACGATGCCACAGTTGAGGCGCACACACCAACGGGGGACCCACAACGCGGCAGTGGCGCGGGTCATGCCGCGAATCGCGGCCTGCGTCCTCGCTCTCGCCCTCACCGCCGCCACATTAGGCCAGGCCCTCACCTCCTCGGTCCGCCGCCTCGTCGCCGATCCGCGTCTCTCGGGAACACGCATCGGAGTCCAGATCATCGATTGCGCCGATGGTCGATCTCTCGCCGCGTTCAAGGAGGACGAGGCCTTCAAGCCCGCCTCCAACATGAAACTCCTGACCTCCGGCGCGGCTCTCCGTGTCCTCGGCGACTCGTTCTCCTTTAAGACCGAGATCGTTTCCATCGGCGATCGCCTCGTCATCCGCGGCGGCGGCGACCCGGCCCTGGGTGACCCCGAGGTCCTCAAGGGCATGCAACCCCCCATGAACGCCGAGGATCTCCTGAGCGTCATCGTCGAGACCGTCAGGAAAGCCAACATCACCGGCGTGGACGAGGTCGTCGTCGATGATCGCGTCTTCGATCGCGAGTACGTCCATCCTACCTGGCCTGCGGCGAATCTCACACGTCCATACAGCGCCGAAGTCTCAGGCGTCAACTTCCACGCAAACTTCGTCCGCGTCCTCCTTGCGCCGCGGCGCGGCAGTTTCGACGGCGCCCCGCCCACCATCACCCTCGACCCGGCGATGCCTTTTATCGACCTCGACAACCGCGCCCGCAGCGGCGCCATGGGCAAGAACACGCTCCGCATCGCCCGTTCCAACGATGGCCGCCGTCTCTCCTTTGTCGGCGAACTCGGATCCTCGTTCGAAGACGGCGTCAGCGTTCATGCGCCGGGAGATGTCTTTGGGCTTCTCGTGGCCGACCGCCTCTCGACGCGTGGCGTCACCGTCGCCAGGAAGGCCAGGCTCGCCGATCTCGCCGAGGATCTCTCCGGGGGCACCGTCGTCGGCATCGTCTCGACACCCATCGAGGAAGTCCTGCGTCGCTGCAACCGCGACTCCGAGAATCTCTACGCCGAGAGCCTCATGAAGCGCATGGGCCACGAGGTCACGGGTGAGCCGGGCAGTTGGACCAACGGACCCGCCGTCATGCGCATGGTCCTCTCCGAGGTCCTGGGGCCCGAGGCCTCCGCCATGACCACCGTCGTCGATGGCTCGGGTCTCAGCCATGACAACCGCGTGGCGCCATCGGTCTTCGCCCGTTGGCTCAAGGCCATGGCGACCGGCACCCACGCCGAGATGTACCGCCAGTCCCTGGCAGAACCCGGTGGCGAGGGCACACTCGAGAAACGATTCCGAAACGCCAACCTGCACAACGAGGTCCACGCCAAGAGCGGCTACATCACCGGCGTCCGCACGCTCTCGGGCTATGTCTACAACCGCGAGAACGATCATGCCGTCGCCTTCAGCATCCTCATCAACGACGCCAATACCGACGTCGAGAATCGCGTGAGCAAGGACGTTCAGGAAGATATCGTCAAAGTGATCGACGACTGGCTTGCCAGACAGCACGAGGAAAAGGTCAAGATCAGCGGCTAAACGCATCTCTCCTCGGGCCTACGCTGCGTTTTCCACACTCTTGGAGGACGTCGCGTGCCCAACAGTTATGCCGTGGTCGAGAGCGTGCTCAAGGCGATCGAGAATGAGCGCAAGGGTGCCGTCGGTCGGCTTGTCGAGTGGCTCCGCATTCCTAGCGTCAGCACCGATCCCAAGCACGCCGCCGATTGCGAGAAGGCCGCCCGCTGGGCTGGCGATCGTCTAAATGAATGCGGCTTCAAGGTCGAGATACTGCCCACGGGCACCAAGGACGAGCCGGGCCGTCCCGTCGTCCTCGCCGAGATCGACGCGAAGCCCGGTTACAACGGCCCGCACGTCCTGTTTTACGGGCACTACGACGTCCAGCCCGCCGACCCGCTGAATCTCTGGGAAAGCCCCCCCTTCGACCCCGTCATCAAGCCCGCGACCAGCGACGGCGTCGGAGAACGCGTCGTCGCACGCGGTGCCGTTGACGACAAGGGCCAGGTGATGACGTTCCTCGAGTCCTGCAGGGCATGGCACGCGACCGCCGGCCATGCCACCAACGGCGCACGCTTCACCGTCCTCCTCGAGGGCGAAGAAGAGTCCGGCTCTGAGAATCTCGAGGCCTTCGTCCAGGCCCACAAGACACGACTCGAGAAGGCCGACGTCTGCCTCATCTCCGACACCGGCATGGTCTCGCGCGACGTCCCCGCGATCACCTATGGCGTCCGCGGCCTCGCCTACACCGAGGTCACCCTGCACGCCAGCAATCAGGATCTCCACTCCGGCATGTGGGGCGGACGTTGCCCCAACCCCATCACCGAACTCTGTAAAGTCCTTGCCGGCTTGTGGGACACCGACCGCCGCGTCACCATCCCCGGGTTCTATGACGACGTGCGCGCCATTGCGCCGGAAGAACGGGCCGCCTGGGCGAAGATCCCCTTTAATCAGATCGACGCCCTCAAGAAGATCGGTCTCCCCAAAGAAGCCGACGTCGGCGAAAAGGGTTTCACCGCTCTCGAACGAGAGTGGGGGAGGCCCACCGCCGAGATCAACGGCATCTGGGGCGGATACACCGGCCCCGGCGCGAAAACCGTCATCCCCTCCCACGCCAGCGCCAAGGTCTCCTTCCGCCTCGTCGCCGATCAGAAGCCGACGGATATCTCCGAGAAGTTCTTCGACTGGCTCAAGGGGCGAACCCCGCCGGGATGCCGCTGGGAACTGACCGACATGCACGGCGGTTTCGGCGTCACGGTTCCGGTCGATTCGGCGGAGTTGAAGGCCGCCAGCCGCGCCGTCGCGCGCGCATTTGGGAACGAGCCAGCCATGATCAAATCCGGCGGCAGCATCCCCGTCGCCGGCATGCTCAAGAGCCAACTCGGCATCGACACGATCTTCATGGGCTTTGGTCTGGACGACGACCGGGTCCATTCGCCCAACGAGAAGTTCGAGTTGGAATGTCTTCGCAAGGGGACGCGCGCGCACGCCCTCTTTGTCGCCGAGATCACGGGAGCCTGAAAGTCCTTACGCCGCCTTTTTGGCGCTAACCCCAAGCGGCGGACGGGTGCTCATCTTGGCGAGTTCCCGCAGCCGCTTGTTGCGGGCCTCCTGCAACTCGGCGATCCGGGCCTTCAGGTCGCGCGAGTAGGCCTCGTTGCGGACATACATGGCGAGCGGAAACAGGAAGGCCAGCGCACTGAGGGCGGAGATGAAGCCGACCAGAATCCAAGTAAGTGTCCCGGGTTCCATGACCCATGAATCGAACGGAATCCGGGCTGACTTGACGAACCCCGGGGGCGTTCGTCTGTAGAATGTTGGTACGAACAGTCTGCTCACTTGTCCACAGGGGATCCGCCGGAGTGCGAATGCCGGATTCGAAGACCACGCGTTCTCGGACACTGGTTGGCCTCGTCGCGGCACTCGTGCTGGCGGTGCTCGCGCCCCTAACGCGCGCCCAGAGCGAGGTCACGGTCACCATCGACCAACTCGGCGTCGGGAAACGGGCCCGGATCGGGGATTGGTGCGGCGTTCGGGTTCGAATGCGTGACGCCGCGAGCAAGCCGAGGGACGTGGTCGTGCGGCTGTCCGGGCCGGACGCCGATGGCGATCACCCGGAGTACGAGCGAGTCGTCGCGCTGAATCCGAACTCCGACATCCCGGTGTGGCTGTACATGCGGCTGCCGTTCGCCTCGTCGAACGATTGGATAGTCTCGGTGCTGGAGGCCGAGGAGGATCGTGCCTCGCCGATCGGGTTCCGGGGCGGTCGCCTCCTTGGGCGAGTGAACCTGTTCTCGACGACTGGCACGCAAGGAGCCGCTGGTTCGCCGATCCCCTCGACGGCGGGTCTCATCGGCGTGCTTGGGCCGGGGCACTTCGGACTGGCGGACTATCGAGACCAGATGCAGGGGGGCGGGCCCGGAGTCTCAACGTTTGCTCAGGAAGTGAATGAGGTGGTCTCGGGGATGAGCGTGGACGACCTGCCCGATCGATGGCAGGGGCTCTCGGTGTTTGATGTGATCGTGTGGGGGCGCGGCGAGCCCGGAGCCTTGCGGGGCGAGCGCGCAAAGGCGATGCGCGAGTGGATCACGCGCGGCGGGCATCTGGTGATCGTGCTCCCGAGCGTGGGGCAGACGTGGTCGAATCCATCCACGAACGAGTTGTACGATCTGATGCCGGCGGTCACCATCGGACGACGCGAGGACGTGGACCTGGAGCCGTTGCGCGACATCTTCTATCGCGAGCGCCCTGAGGCTCGCGGGCGGACCGATCGCGACACGAGCAAGGACCCGAAGATCGTCATGCCCAACAAGTCGGTGGTGCAGACGCTGACGCCGATCCAGGGGGCTCCGATGGCGGAGGCCTGGCCGGTCGCGGCGACGCCCGACGGCGAGCCGGTGATCGTGCGTCGGCTGGTGGGTCTCGGGGCGGTAACAGTGGTGGGGTTCGACCTCAACGCGCCGGCGTTCGTGAGCGGGCGCGCCATCCAAGTCGAGCGATTCTGGAATCGAATCCTCGGCAAGCGAGGGCAGCCGATCGAGGGGCAATCGCCCGGAGTCTTCGGTCGTTCGCAACTCGTGCTCGATGAAGATCTGGGGCGGTGGGTCTCGGCGTCCGGGCGCACGGGGTCGGGGCTGCTGCTCGCGATTGTGCTCTTTGGTGTGTACTGGCTGCTGGCGGGACCGATGGCGTACATCATGTTGAAACGCCGCTCGCTGCACCATCACGCGTGGCTGGCGTTTTTCGGTTTGGCCGGGGTGTTCACGCTACTCGCGTGGACGGGGGCGACGGCACTGCGCCCGAAGACGCCGTTGATCCGGCACGCGACGTTCCTCGATCACGTCTACGGGCAGCCAGTCGATCGCGCCCGGACGTGGTTCGGCGTGATGCTGCCGGGGTATGGGCGGACGCAGGTTTCGCTCGGTGACGAGAGGCCCGGTGGCGATGGGGGAATGAGCAGCGACATCCTCGCGCCGTGGGAGGCGCCGAGTACCTCGATGGGCATGACCTTCACCGACTCGGCGGCGTACGTCGTCGATGCGCTCCGGCCTCGCGCGATGAGCGTGCCGACGCGCGGGACGATGAAGGAGTTCGTCGCGGACTGGTCGGGCCCGCCGGTGTGGAGCATGTTCCAGCCAGTGAACGTCGATGGGTCGGTGGGGTCGCTGGAGTGGGGGAAGGATGATCGCGGGCGGACGATCGTGAAGGGGAAGTTGATACACAAACTCCCCGGGTTGCTGCAACCGGCGATGGTGATCGTGGTCCGCGGTCAGCGCGACTATCCGACGAGTGTGGAGATGTGGGCGAACGGGTCGGCGTATTCCGTTTCGGAGTGGCCGGCGGACGAAGTGGTTGATTTGGAGTTGAAGTTCAAGGAGAGTGGGGGTGCCTCGACCAACGACCTTTCTGCATGGCTCGATACTCTGACCGGCAAACTGGGTGCCTCCTCGGGCATGATGATCTCGAGCACGGCCGGCGGTGATGAATGGGACCGCCTGCTGGCGCTCTCCGTCGAGCCTATGTTGGATCCGCCGGACCTCCGGTCGACCACATCCCAGCCTTCGGCGGCGTTGGTGCGTCGTGCAACACACGGTTATGACATCGCACGCTGGTTCACGCAGCCCTGCGTGATCGTAATCGGGCTGCTCGAGGATCGAGATCTGACGCCCGCGGACAAGGCCGTGCTCCCGACGCCGGTTCGCGTGGATGGCGAGGCGGTGCGGAGCGCGGGAGTGACGCTGGTGCGATGGATGTATCCGATGCCCGGGACGCTCCCCGATTTTCGTGACATGGGCACGTCGTCGCAGCCGGGCGAGACGACGACGCCGTGATGGATCGCGTGAGTGTTCTGTGACTCGTGAAGGAGACCGACGCGTGGCGATGATCGAGACGATCAACCTGACCAAGAACTATGGCGAACTGGTCGCCCTCAACAACCTGAATCTCACGATCCAGGATGGCGACTGCTTCGGGTTCATCGGTCCCAACGGCGCGGGGAAGACGACGACGATCAAGATCCTCGCGACGCTCTTGCGCCCCAGTTCGGGACAGGCGAACATTGCGGGGTACACGATCGGGTACCAGAACCGGCTCATTCGCCCGCTCATCGGCTATGTCCCCGACTTCATGGGGGCGTACGAGGACATGGTGGTGACGGAGTATCTGGAGTTCTTTGCCGCGGCGTACAACATCCACGGGCAGCAGCGTCGCAAGGTCGTGCGTGACGTGCTGGAGTTGACGGACCTGACGTACAAGGCGACGGCGGAGGTCAACAGCCTTTCGCGCGGGATGCAGCAGCGATTGAGTGTGGCGCGGGTGCTCCTGCACGACCCGAAGGTGCTGCTGATGGACGAGCCGGCGAGCGGGCTGGACCCGCGTGCACGCATCGAGATGCGTGAACTCCTGAAGGAACTGCGGCGGATGGGGAAGACGATCCTGATCTCCAGCCACATCCTTCCGGAACTCGCGGAGTTGTGCAACGTGGTCGGGATCATCGAGCGAGGCACGTTGCTCTTCTCGGGGACGGTGGAGGAGATCGTGAAGCGTGCGCGGATGGGGCACGTGCTCCACATCGGCGTGTCCGATCGTGTCGAGCAGGCGGCGGAGATGCTCGGAAAGATGGCGGGGGTGAAGAAGGTCGCGATCGCCGTCGACGAGAACCCGGCGGCGACGAACTCGCGGCTGGTGGGCAAGGCGCCGCCGGCACGCCTGATCCACGTGAGTTACGAGGAAAGCCCCGGGGCGGCCGTGTCGGACATTCCCAGCGTGCTCGTAAACCAGGGCTTCCGGATCACCAAGTTCACGGAGGAGCCGGTGAACCTGGAGACGGCGTTCATGCGACTGACGAAGGGACTGGTGCAGTAGATTTGGCGTGACACGACTGTTGCGCCGCGATTCTCTGATGGAAATGCGCGGGTGCGAGGCACGCACTATCCTTCGTGGCCGCGAGTGCGCGTGATCGACGCGTGACGCCGGCCCACGGAGACGCTCGCATGAATCGCCGGTTGCTCGGATCGCTTGTTGCCTCGCTCGGTGTCGTTGGACTGGTCGGCTGCGCGGGAGCGCAGACGGCGTGGACGTATCCGCCCGCGCCGCGCGGCGAGCAGGTCGACGAGTACCACGGCGTGAAGGTCGCCGATCCGTACCGCTGGCTGGAAGATCCCGATTCGGCGGAATCACAGGCGTGGATCGAGGCGGAGAACGCCGTGACGCACGCGTATCTGGACGCCGTGCCCCAGCGGTCGCAGATCATCGAGCGCCTGACGAAGTTGTGGGACTTCGAGAAGTTCGGCAGCCCGTCGAAGGATGGCGGCAAATATTTCTACTCGTACAACTCGGGGCTGCAGAATCAGTCGGTGCTGTACGTCGCCGATTCGCTTGGGGAGAAGGGGCGGGTGCTGCTCGATCCCAACACGCTGAGCGCCGACGGAACGGTCGCCCTCGCGGGAACGGCCGTGAGCGACGACGCGAAGTATCTCGCGTATGGCGTCGCGGAGGCCGGCTCGGACTGGAACACGTGGCGCATTCGAGATATCGCCACGGGAATGGACACGAGCGACGAGGTTCACTGGGTGAAGTTCTCCGGCGCGTCGTGGACGAAGGACGGTCGCGGGTTTTTCTACTCGCGGTTCGACGAGCCCAAGGAGGGCGAGGCCCTTCGTTCGAGCAACTTCTACCAGAAGTTGTACTTCCACGCGATGGGGACGGAGCAGTCCAGGGACGTGCTCGTGTATCACGAGCCGAGCGAGGCAAAGAAGGACTGGGGGTTCTATGGCGGCGTGACCGACGACGGGAACTATCTCGTCATCCACGTCTCCATCGGGACCGACCCGAAGAACCGGATTTATGTCAAGGAACTCGGATCGGGCGACGGCGCGAGGGCCACGTTGGGCGATCTGAAGGTGAACAAACTCCTCGACGCGTTCGATGCGAGTTATGACTTCATCGGGAACGACGGGCCGACGTTCTACTTCAAGACGGATCTTGATGCGCCGCGCGGCCGCGTCATCTCGATCAATCTGAATCATCCGGCACGGGCGGACTGGAAGGAGATCGTCCCCCAGAGCGACGCGACGCTCACGGGCGTGGGATATGTCGGCGGGAAACTCCATGCGAACTACCTGCGCGATGCGCGATCCGAGATCAAGGTCTTCGGCACCGATGGCGCGTTCGTGCGGAATGTGGATCTGCCTGGCGTGGGCACGGCCGGCGGGTTTGGTGGCAAGTCCACCGACACCGAGACGTTCTACACGTTCACGTCGTTCACTGCGCCGCCGACGATCTATCGCTATGACACGACGACCGGCGAGAGCACAATTTACAAGCAGGCCAAGGTCGATTTCAATCCCAACGACTTCGAGACAAAGCAGGAGTTCTTCGCCAGCAAGGACGGCACGCGAGTTCCCATGTTCATCGTCCACATGAAGGGCGTGAAACTCGATGGGACGAATCCGACGCTGCTCTATGGATACGGCGGGTTCAACATCTCGATCACGCCCAGTTTCTCTGTATCGAATCTCGTGTGGATGGAGATGGGCGGGGTGTACGTCGTCGCCAACATCCGCGGCGGGGGCGAGTATGGCGAGGACTGGCACCAGGCCGGCACGAAAGAGCAAAAGCAAAACGTCTTCGACGACTTCATCGGCGCGGGTGAATATCTGATCTCGCGGAAGTACACGACGCCCAAGAAACTCGCGATCATGGGCGGGAGCAACGGCGGGCTGCTCGTCGGGGCGTGTATGACGCAGCGCCCGGATCTCTTCGGCGCGTGCCTGCCCATCGTTGGCGTGCTCGACATGCTGCGGTTCCACAAGTTCACGATCGGGCACGCGTGGCGGAGCGATTACGGCGCCGCCGACGGCGAGGGGAGCACGGATTCCCAGTTCAAGGCGCTCTTTGCCTATTCGCCGCTGCACAACGTGAAGAAGGGGACGTGCTATCCGCCGACGATGGTGATGACGGCGGACCACGACGATCGCGTCGTGCCCGCGCACAGTTTCAAGTTTGCGGCGGCGCTCCAGTGGGCCCAGTCGCCCACGTGCCCGAGTCCGGTGCTGATCCGCATCGAGAGCAAGGCCGGGCACGGCGCGGGCAAGCCCACGGCGAAGATCATCGAGGATTCGGCGGATCGCTGGACATTCCTCGTGCGGGCGCTCGACATGCACGACGCCAAGCCATAGCCCGCGAGACGGGAAAACAGACCTCGGCGATCCGGCGAACCTAGGCTATGGCCCATGGTTTCCACCGATTCGTCGACCGCGCCGATCACGCGCTTTGCCCCGTCGCCAACCGGACACCTGCACGTCGGTGGCGCTCGCACCGCCCTGTTCTGCTGGGCCTTTGCTCGCCGATATGGCGGTCGGTTCATCCTGCGCATCGAGGACACCGACCTCGCCCGGTCGTCAGTCGAGTCGGCGCGTGGCATCATGGAGGATCTCGCCTGGCTGGGGATCGACTGGAACGAGGGGCCGGTGCTCGAGGCCGGCGACGGTCGAACCAAGCCCGTCGGCGGCGATCCGCGCGGCATTGGCCCGTTCTTCCAGGCCCAGCGGCTGCACCTCTATAACACCCACCTCGAGCGGCTCATCGAGCAGGACATGGCCTATGCCGCCTTCGACACGACCGAGGAACTCGATTCGATGCGGCGCGAGGTGACGGCGAAGAAGCAGACCTTCCGCTACGACCGATCGCGGGCGATGGCGATCCCCAAAGGCGAGCGCGAGCGACGGCGGCGTGCAGGCGAGGCGTGCGTGATTCGGCTGGCCGCCCCTGCGGGCGAGATCGTCGTCGTCGATGAGGTCCTGGGCGAGGTCAAGTATGCGGCGGGCGAACTCGACGACTTCGTGATCCGCAAGGCCGACGGCATGCCAACGTACCACTTCGCGGTCGTCGTCGATGATGAGACGATGGGCGTGACGCACGTGATGCGGGCGCAGGAGCACCTGAACAACACGCCGCGGCACGTGGCGCTCCAGCGGGCGCTTGGGTTTCGGACGCCGGTCTACGCCCACATGCCGATCATCAGCAACATGGATGGCAGCAAGATGAGCAAGCGCGACAAGGCGAAAGTCGCCCGTGTGGCGCTCAAGGCCGAGGTGAAGAAGGACACCTCGCCGGGAGGGCTCGCGACGCTCGCCGCTCGCATTGGCGTCGAGGCTGGCGAACTCCAGGCGTTCATGGACGCGGAGAACGATTCGGTCGCGACGGCGTCAAGGATCGCGGGCACGCTGGGCGTCGTCCTTCCCGAGATCGAGGTCGACGACTTCCGGCGAAGCGGCTATCTCCCCGAGGCGATCGTCAACTTCCTTTCGCTATTGGGCTGGAACCCGGGGATGAAGACCGAAGACGGGAAGGACCTCGAGAAGTTCGACGCCGCCTTCCTCGCGAGTCACTTCTCTGTCGAGCGCATCGGCAAGACCAGTTCCAAGTTCGACCGCGTGAAACTCATGGCCTTCAACGCCTCGGCGATCCAGTCGCTCCCGGCGGAGGAGTTCGCGAGTCGCTGGCGGGCGTGGGCGAAGGAGTATGAGCCGGAGTTCGCCGCGGCGATCGTCGAGGATCGCTGGTCGATCCTCGCGCGAGGCCTCCAGCCCCGGGCCAAGACCTTCGCCGACGCGGTGAAGAACGCGTGGTGGGCGGTCATAAAGGACGACGCGTACCCGTTTGACGACGCGGCCGTGAAGAAGAATCTTCTCGCCAACGACAAGCAAGGCCTGGGCGTTCTCAAGGATCTGCGCGAGCGACTGCACGACATCGGGACCTTTACGCCCGAGAGCATCCATGCCGTCATCGAGGGGTACGCGAGCGAGAAGGACCTGGGCATGGGGCAGGTGGCTCAGCCGCTGCGGGTCGCCGTCACGGGCGCCGGCGTCAGCCCGGGCCTGGGCGAGACGCTCGGCGTCCTCGGGCGCGACCACACGCTGGCGAGGATCGATCGATGCCTCTTGACCTTCCAGTGACAAACTCCATCGTTGAGTCAATGAAGTCAGTCATTCGAGCACACGCAAAGGAAGACCGAGGTGAGCGAGACCGAACCGGCCCAGGACATCGACGAGAGTACCCAAACCGCCACCGTCGTCGAGAAGAGCCCCTCAACGAACACGAGCCGTGAGCCCTTGGAAGAGTTACGGGTCGGGCGCGATGGACCCGGGCGCTCGGCGCACTTCATCCGCGTCGGCGTGCTGGGTGTGATCGCGGGTTTAATCGCCGTGGCCTTCCAGTGGTGCCTTCACGAATCCGAGAACTGGCGCATGGAACTTCTCGCGTGGCTCCATGCCGACGGGCGTGCCGCTTGGGGTTGGATGATCCTGCCCGCTGTGGGACTGGTGGTCGGGTCGATCGTCGGCGCGATGGTCCGCAAGTTCGAGCCGGATTCTTCGGGCTCCGGTATTCCGCACATCAAGGGGTCTCTGCTCGAACTCCGGGAGATCCGATGGAAGCGGCTCCTCCCCGTGAAGTTCATCGGCGGCGTGCTCGGCGTCGGGATGGGGTTGTCGCTCGGTCGCGAAGGTCCGACGGTGCAGTTGGGCGCGACGGTCGGTCGCGCCATGGGCGATCTCCTGAAACTCAAACCCCGCGTCACGGGCCAACTCGTGTCCTGCGGCGCGGGGGCGGGGCTGGCGGCGGCCTTCAACGCGCCACTCGCGGGGTTCATCTTCGTGATCGAGGAACTCCGTCGCGAGATGTCGCCGATCACCTACGCCGGCGCGTTGCTCGCCGCGGTCTGCGCCGACATCGTCGCGAGATTCCTCACCGGCTCACTGCCGTCGTTCCACATCGTGGACCGGGTTCTGCAGGACTCCATGACGCCGCTGGTGGCGATCCCGGCGGTGGCGGTGCTCGGCATCGTGGGCGGTGCAGCGGGTGTGCTCTTCAACAAGGGGCTGATGCGATCGAGCCGCGTGGCGCGTTCGACGATGTCGCGGTTTCCCAGGCTCCCCTCGTGGTCGCTCACGGGCCTCGCCGGCCTCATCGTCGGGCTGGTCGGGTGGTGGATTCCCGAGGCGCTCGGAGGCGGGCATTCGGTCGCGAACGACCTGCTCAACAACAGTTTCGTCTCGCATGCTATCTGGTGGATCGCGGTGCTGCTCGCCGCGAAACTGCTCCTCACCTGGGTGTCGTATGCCTCGGGTGCACCGGGCGGGATCTTCGCGCCGATGCTCCTTATGGGCGCGCTCGCGGGGTTCCTCTATGGCAAGGCCTTCCAGGCGCTCTTCCCCGGCGTCGATCTCGACCCGCGCGTGATGGCGATGCTCGGCATGGCGGCCTGGTTCACAGGCTCTGTCCGCGCCCCGCTCACGGGCATCGTCCTGATCCTCGAGATGACGGGGAACTACAACCAACTGTTGCCAATCGCCGTGGCGTGCCTGGCGTCGTACATGACCGCCGAGCGATTGAAGGACGAGCCGATCTATGAGGCCCTCCTCGACGAGGACCTGCGCCACCGAGGACTGGGTGTGGTCCATGCCGAGCCGGTGCCGGTCGTCATGGGCGTGCAGCACGGCTCGATCCTCGACGGCGCCCTCCTCCGCGACGCGAAGTTCCCCGTCGGGTGCCACGTCGTGCACATCGAGCGTCGCGGCAAGGAGATCGTCGCCATCGGCTCGACCCGCGTGATGGCGGGGGATCACGTCACGGTCCTGACGCCCGGCGACACGCCCGAATCGGCCCTCACTGTCGTGGACATGTGCCGGGCGCACTAGGGGACGTGGCTCACGGAGTTCGCACCAAAAATACCGCCCGAGCGAACATCGCCCGGGCGGTGGTGATTCAACATCATCGATGTCGTGCCGCTGATACGTGTTAGAGATCCACGATCAGCACCCGAGATTGAATCGCGAGAGGAAGTAGAGCAGGTCGTCGATGGTGGTTCCGCCGTCGGGCGTGCCCGTGAACGTCCCGTCGTCCACGTCACTGACGCACTGGGGCGGGCTGGCGAGGGGGATGTCGTCGACATAGAGCGATCCGCCATAGTCGCTGGTCATCTCGACGCGGCGCACGCGCGGCGGGATCGTGGCGGGGTTGAGCACCGGGCGGATGGCGATCGCGTTCCCGCTCAGGATCTCGCCGCTGGGCAGGAGAAAATCCATCGTGCTCTCGCAGCGATAGACGGCGTCCTGCCACCACTGGCCCGTGCCGCCGGGGACCTTGACCCAACTCCCGTTCGAGCATGGATTGAGGACATCGACATCGATGGTAAGCCCGCTGAAGACTCGCACGGCCGTTGGGGTGAAATCGAAGTTTGGGTCGTAGATGCTCGATCCGCCACCACCCCCGCCGCTGCCGGAGGAATACACGACGACCTCCATTTCGACCGCGCCTGGCGTGGCCGTGGCGTCACAGGTGAGTTTTTCAGTCCACGGGATGGCGTTGACTGAATAGCAGATCACTCGCATGTTCTCGGTGTTGGCATCATCATAAAGTTTCATGATGATGACGTGCCCGCGGCAGCAGTTGCCGCTGCGGCCCAGTTGGAGCCCCGAGCCGTCGCCCACGGGCCCAAAGTCCACGCTCACGCCGTCCTGCCCGCTGCTGCCGAGGTTGTCCACGAGGACGATGTGCTTTTCCGGATCGGTGCCGTCGCAGACCTCGCCGGCGCAGAAATCCTTGATCGTCGCGCCCCCGATGCCCGAGATCGCGTGATCGTCGAACGACGAGGCGCAGTCCCACGGCGGGCAGGGGACGTTCAGCGAGGCGATGTGCGGGTCGCCCACGATCAGGTCGGTCAGGTCGTCCGCGTCGATGTCGACGGATTGCGTGCGCCCGTCGTCGGTCGAGCCGATGGACTCGAACTCGATGGTGTGCACGCCGGGGACCGGCGCCGAGGCCAGTCCGGAGACCGTGCACTGGAGCGCGACGGCGCCCGGTCCGCCCGTGAACCGCATCGAGGAGCGGTGCTGCCCGGGCGGGCCCTTGCGTTCGATGGCCATGGCGGTTGACGTCACCCCGGGGAGGCCGCCCGTGATCGGCGTGCACGTGAACGCGGCGATCGACGACGCGACGGTGCCGGTGTCGAGCACATTCCCGGTAGAGTCGTACAAGCGGTACACGAAATGGTCGGTTCCGATCGTGGACTCGGCGTGCTCGATGATCAACTCGCCCGGAACAGCTCCCGCGGAGACGCGCAGGTTGCCCTTGACCGTGCCGTCCCAGCCCTTGGGTCTGATGCGGATCCCGGTGGCAAGCCCCGAGCCTCCCGCGGCGAGGACTTCATCCACGTCCACGCTCACGCCCCCGCCCCAGACGCTGCGGAGTTTGATCTCGACGCCGTCCTGCCCGCTGCTTCCGAGGTTGTGCACCGCGAGTCGGCGACCGGCGAGCGGCTCGAGCGTCGCCGCGCCCGTCGCGACATGGCGGAACCCGCCCGAGTACACGTCCGTCACCACGCACTGGGCCGCGGCGTCCCGCTCGAACCCAAGCCCAAGGCCCATCCCGGCGCACGCGACCAAAAGGAGCGACCGCCCACGAGTTTCCCACACCTTCATGTTGAACCTCCACGAGTGGGCAAGCCGTCGGGCGTCCGCCGTGGTGCGAAGCCGGGTGCACGCCTCGACGCCGGACCCACGAGGCCCGACGCGCCCGCTCTCGCCGCCACCACGCCCATCACCCCCAACCCCATGCCTCCCGTCGGCCGTCTCGACCCACCGACAGAAGGCGGCGTCTCCGTCACGATCTTGCGCCAATCTTCACAAATGCTACCGAAACGTCCAGAAACAAGCAATCTAGAACGACTCCCGAGCCGCTCGGCATGGGACGTCCTGTCGGAATCCGAACGCCGAGGAAGGCGGAGGGCGGGGGCGGGGGGGCGGCGGGGGGGGGAGGGAAGATGAGCACGGTGCCAGTCGAATGGATCCTGGAGAGAAGACGACTCCAGACTCCGACCTCGCAGAATCCCAAGATACTCTCTCCACTTTGGTTGGCATTCTGGAAAACATGGCGCACATTCTCCGTAGTGGGGCGATCGGAGGCGGCCAGATGCGAAGCGACCATCGAAATCGGACGGGCCCGTCGGCGAACCGGGCGAAGACCTCCGCCATGGTTCGGGCGGCGGTTGGTGGTTTGGTCGTCCTCGCGGGCCTGACCACGCCGTCCACATCCGCCCTCGCCCAGACCCCCTCGATCGAGTACATCCAGCCCTCGCCTGGGTTCACGTCTACCACCGTGACCGGAATCTCGCACGACGGCGTTGTCGTTGGTTGGAGCTACACCTTGGGCGGCTCCTCGAACGGGCCTGTCTTTCGGTACGCGCCTGGCGGCACCCGCACCGAGTATGCCGCGGGCGATCTTCCGAGAATCTCGGGCGATGGCCTCGTCGTTGGCTTTTCCAACTCGTTCACGCCCAATGTTCCTCCCCGCCTGTACTACGACGACGGCACGTTCCGCGATCTTCCCAACGTCTCGCTCGCGGGGCAGACGCGTCAGGGCCGCGTGACCCATCTGAACACCGACGGCTCGATCGCGATGCTGAACACGAGTTTCGTGGACAGCATCGGCCGGAGCACGGCGTACCGCTGGACCGAGAGCGGCGGAGTCCAGATCCCCCCCTTCCCCGGCGGGAGCACGTGGAACCACGCCAATGGAATGTCGAGCGATGGGAGTATCGTGGTCGGTGACTGGGCTTTCAACTCAACGGTTATTAGTGGCCCCTGGGCTTGGGACACATCGCAGCCAGCCCTCACACCACTGGTCACGCAGAGCGGGCAACCGATTCTGTTTGGAAACGCGACCGCCATCACGGGGGACGGACGCACGATCTATGCGAGTGGATTTGCGATTCATGATGGAGTCGCCGTGGGCTGGACCGATGGCGCTCCCTTCACCGGGATCTTTCCGAGCGGGGCGTCGTATGACGGAAGTGTGCTCGTCGGCGCGCTTGGTGCCCCGGATGGCTTCGGGTCGTGGATCTGGACCCAAGAGACCGGTGTGATGCGGGCGGTTGATTTTTTCCAATATCACGGTGTTGACACTGGGGATCTCACACTCTTCAGCCAACTCATCGTTTCCGGGGATGGACTGCACTTTGCGTCAGGACCGGTACTCGTCACGATCCCAACCCCCGGAGCGATGGTATCATTGATTCTGGCCGGAACCCTCGCAACCACGCGGCGGCGACGGTAAGAACCCCACGGCGTGGGTGTCGATCGCCGACACCCCGGTTCGTTGTTCGATCTTCCATTGTTCTCGGCCCGGCCCGCAGGCGTGATCGGACCTCGCTCGTCCGCGCGGGGCGGGGGTGCTCGCGCGCGGGGTGGGGGTGTTCGCGTGATGGGCGGGCGGGCGAACTCTTCCCACGCCCGCCGGAGGTCTTGCGGCGGGCACGGGAACACTCCCGGCGGCCGCTTTGGTCGTTGCCGTGGCCGCTTTGGTCGTCGCCGTGGCCGCTTTGGTTCCCGACCGGGCCGCTTTGGTCGTTGCCGTGGCCGCTTTGGTCGTCGCCGTGGCCGCTTTGGTTCCCGACCGGGACGCTTTGGTCGTCGCCGTGGCCGCTTTGGTTCCTGACCGGGACGCTTTGCTCGTCGCCGTTTTCGATTCGGACCTTGCCGTGTTCGGCGTGGACGTCGCGGAGGCGATTGGAAGTCCGCCGCACCCGAACAGAAGGATTGTCGGACGGTGGGGAGGCGCGGGAAGGGGCGATCGCGACGATCGTCGGGCGGGCGACAGGACGAGAGCGTCGTGCGCTCTGGGGCGACTCGGCGGGTTGGAAGCGTCGGATGGTGTGGGGGGATCCGACGCGTCGCCTCGAATGCAAGAACTGGACCGGATGATCCGGATCGCGGCTGTGGACGGATCGCGCGGGGGCTCGCTCGTGCGCGGCGCGGATCGGGGTTCATCCGCGGCGGCGAGTCGCCGATGCCCTCGACGCACTCCGGGACGGTTTCTTCTTTCGGCGCGTGACCGGGAGGACGCCGATCCGGGGCGCGAACCGAAGAAGGAGCATCGCATGGCCGTCTTGCCCGATGGAAATCAGGAGTTTCTGAACTTTGCCCTCGTGCATTCCACGACCTGGGCCGATAACGCGGTGGCCATCGGGATCAGCCCCGCCGTCGCCGCCCAGTTCCAGTCGCTGACCGAGGGCGCCCAGGTCGCCTTCGAGGCGCGCCTCACCGCGGCGGCCGCGGCGCGGGCCGCGACCGAGGCCCAGAACGGGGCGATCGCCCAGGCGCGGCGCTCGGCGGCCGACATTATAAGGCTGGTCCGCATGTTCGCCGAGAATAGTAATGACCCCAGCGTCGTCTATGCCCTGGCGCAGATCCCCGCCCCCGCGACCCCCTCCACCCCGCCCCCCCCGGGGACCCCCAAGGACTTCGCCGTCGGGATCGACCCCGCCAGCGGATCCCTGCAACTCAAATGGAAGTGCGAGAACCCCCCGGGGACGAGCGGCACGTCATACATCATCACGCGCCGGTCGTCGTCGAGCCAGCCGTTCGCCTTCATCGGCGTGAGCGGGAATCGGTCGTTCGTCGACAAGACCTTCGTGCAGGGGCCCGACAGCGTGCAGTACGTCGTCCAGGCCTCGCGCAACGGCGAGTACGGCCCGCCGAGCCAGATCCTGACCATCAACTTCGGCGCCGAGCCAGGGAGCGAGTCGGCCACGGTCGCGTCGACGAGCGAGTCGGCGAACGTCGGCTACGTCCAGCCCGCGATGCCGTCGGCCAAGGCGGCGTGAGGACGGACGCGGCCAAAGGCCATTGGCCCAACGTTGAAGAACCAAGGAACGAAGCCCCGGAGATTCCGGGGCTTTTCTGTATTTTGGTGGGCGTGTCCGATGGGCCTCGTGAGGCGGGTAGGAACCGTCAGGCCGGGGCCCGCCACTCGGGGCGTCCACCAGAGAAAAGCGGAGAGGGAGGGATTCGAACCCTCGATACAGGCCTGAACCCGTATAACGGTTTAGCAAACCGTCGCCTTCAGCCGCTCGGCCACCTCTCCAGGGGTCGCACGCACGCCATCGTGCGGAGCGGGGCCAACTGTAGTCGCCATCGCCCAGCCCGACTTGGAACCACCTCGACGACCCGACGGTCCGCCTCCCGCTCCGGTCAAGGGCGTTCTCGTGGGGCCTGTTCACGTTGGTCGGCGATCCCCATCGGCGGTGCCGCCCGCTGACTCTCAATAGGATGCGGCATGATCGAGATCCTCCTCGTCGCGGGCCTCCTCGCCCAAACGCCCCACGTCGATTCTCCAGAGGCTCCTGCGCCGGTGGTCGAGCCGCCGCCATTCGCCCCGGTGCACGCCCAGGGGCGCACCTGGCACTTCGACGACGCCGACGCCGTGCCCGTCAACCTGAAGGACTGGCCCAGCGAACTCAGCGGCGACGCGAAGAAGCGGATGGGTGCCCCGCGGATCGAGGACGGGAAACTCTACCTCCTCGAGAGTTGGGCGAACTCGTCGGCGGTGATCGCGATTCCCTATGACGAGTCGCTCGAAGGAGTGAATGCCGGCGTCGGATTCGTCCCATCGACCGTCGTGATCGGCTGGACGGTCGTGATGAACACGGGAACAGAAGGGATGGGCTTCGCGTGGATCGACGCCGATCACATTCCTTCTCCCACCACCACGAAAGACGCGAGCGATGGTGCCGACGCTGCGACGACTCCCTTCCTCCCCGTCCCGATGAAGCCCGACGAGAGCAAGGACCCCTGGGGCAACGCCATGCTCGAGCGGCCCGTGTGGGGTTGGGAAGCGCCAAACCTCCGCCACGCCTTCGGCCTCGGCCTCGATGCGAGCAACCCCGTCAATCGCGACCCCTTCAAGGGCTCGGGCAACGCCATGGACCGCCCGCAGCACGAGATCTCGCTGCATTGGGACGGCCTGGAGATCATCAAGAAGACGACCGCGACCGAGTTCCGTGATGAGAAGCCCCATGCCATCAGGGCGACGATCGAGTTCGTGACCGGCGGGGCCGACGTGACGCTCACCCTCGACGACGAGACCGTGTTCGATCGATATTTCATACCCGGCATGGTCGCCTTCAGCGGCCGCGGGTTCTTCGGCGCGAGAAACGCCGAGACCGCGGGCGATGTCCTGCTCGATGACCTCTCCATCGTCGAGTCGAATCTCGTCACTCGCCCCACGCCGCCGACGCGCATCGTCGCCCTCGACCATGTCCTCAACGACAAGGAACACACCACGAACACCAGCGTCGTCGATCTCCCCCAGTCCCTCGACGGCGTCGGCCGGATCATCGCCACTCTGCGCCTCGACAAGCCAGAATCACGCTTCGACCCCTGGGACCGGATCGCCCACATCTCCATCGAGAACGAGGACGGCACCGACCGCACCGAGATGATCCGCTACATCACCCCGTACCACCGCGGCTATGAGTGGTCCGTCGATGTCTCGGACCTGCGACCTCTCCTCATGGGCCGAAAGCGCTTCGTCCAGGAGTGCACGACCTATGGCGAGGGCTGGATCGTCTCGCTGAATCTCGAGTACTACCCCGGCCCGGCCCCCGAGAATCTCATCGCGACGAGCGTCATCAATCTCTGGTGCGGCAATCCGACCATCGGCGACCCCGATCACCCGCCCAGCGAGTTCTACACGCCGAAGGAGATCGCGATTCCCAGGGACACGGTCGCCGCCAAGGTCCGACTCGTCGTCTCCGGCCATGGCATGTCGCCGAACACGGGCAACGCCGCCGAGTTCATGTCGATCGGGCGCACGCTCAAGGCCAACGGCCACGCGTTCACGAACACCCTGTGGAAGACGGACAACTACCTGAACCCGTGTCGCCCGCAGGGGGGCACGTGGAAGTACGACCGGGCCGGGTGGGCCCCGGGCGACGTCGTGCGTCCATGGATCGTCGATGTCACGGACGCCCTCGCCGCCGATCGCCCGCTCAACCTCGAGTACATCCTCGACGACTACGTCAACGACGCCCGGGGAAAGACCAACGCCCCGACGCACACGACAGAGAGCCAGTTGATCTTGTACCGAAAGGCGTCGCACGCCGACGCCACGACAACGACCCCCGCCGAATCAACGGCACCCTGACCCGCATCAATGCCGCGCACGCCCACCCCAAAAGAACAACGGGCCCGACCACTCGGCCAGGCCCGCTTCTTTGCGTCTCCCACGAGCCAAAGTCCGCGAAATGCGGACTCGATCTACTGCTCGTCGGCGGCGTTGCGCGCCATGTCCATCGAGTGGGCCTTCTGATAGGACTGGATGTCCTTGAACTGCCCGCCCGCGGAGCGGACCGCGTACAACTTCTTCCCCTTGCTGCTGTAGAGGACCGTGCGCCGGGCCTTCTTCTTCGCCTTCTTGCGACCGGACGCCTTCTTCGCGCCCCCCCCTCCCCGCTTCGCGGACTTCTTCTTCCCGGCCTTCTTCGCCGCCTTCCTGGTCGCCTTCTTCTTTGACTTCTTCGCGCCCTTCTTCTTTCCCGCCTTCTTCGCGGCCTTCTTCTTCGCCTTCTTCTTTGCCTTCTTGGCCATGTCCTTGACTCCCAAAGAGTGTCTCGGCACGCGGCACTCGCCGCGATCCTTGCCGTTCACGACAGAATCTACAGGATCATCGCCCGCAATGCAAGCGCGATGTGCCCACTCCGCTCCGCGCGAGGACCAGACCGCATCGCGCGAGGACCCATCGACGCCGCGCGACGATCAGAGACCGTCGCGCCCACGCCCCTCATCCGCGCTCGCCCGCGCCCTTGATCCACATCACCCGCCCATCGGCGATGACGCGTCCAACGCCTTCCGCCCCGGGGGCATCTGGAACCTTTCCCGGGTCGTGCAATAGTCGAATCCGCCCATGCGTCCGATGGCGTCGAGGGCCGCCGGGTCGATGTGGTGCCGCTCGTTCACGATTCCCTCCGCCGCGTGCACGCTCACGATCCGGCCGATGACGATGACACCCCCCGCGGGAGCGCCGGGGTTCAACCGGATCACCCTCTCGGTCACGCACTCGAACGACAAGGGGCTTTCCATCACGCGCGGCGGCCTCACCACGCGGCTCTTCGCCGGCGTCAGGCCGAACGCCTCGAACTCGCTCTCGCCATGGGGCAACGCCTCGGCGGTCGCGGCGACCTTCCTCGCGAGGGCGTGCGTGGCGACGCTGACGACGAACTCGCCGACGCCGCCCTCGTCCACGGGCTTCGCGTTCCGCAGCGTGTCCTTCTCCTCGCCGCGCTCGTTGAGGGCGGGACAGAACAGGAGCGAGAGGGGGTTGCTCCCCACGCCGGAAAAGAAGGAGAAGGGCGCGAGGTTGGTGCGCCCGGCGGGACCGCTCCCATCAGGGGCCACGGTCGAGACCCACGCGATTGGCCTGGGGACGATCCCGCCGATGAGCAACTTGTACCGATCGGGCTGCGAGAGCGACGCGGGATCGATGTCCATGGGCGATGCTACGGCTGCACGTCGGCCTTCGTGACTCGTGATTCGGCATTCGAGAGCAAAGGCCCGGCCTTCGTGATTCGTGATTCGGCATTCGTGGAGGGTGGGGAGCCGAGGCACTGGGGCAAGGCACTCCATCCCCGGCGTCGCGCCCGCGACCCCGACCCACTCTCGTGGGGCAGGCGGCCCGCCTGCCCCTACCTCCTCTTCACTCCGCCCCTCTCACTCCTTCCCCTCCGCGACCTCTGTGCTCCCCTCCGCGTCCTCGGCGTTCGCCTTGACCTTCTCCCCACTCGCGCTCCCGCACTCGGGACACGCGGCTCCAATTGGCAGCCCGACCCGGCTGTAGCCGCACGTCACGCACTCATCCGGCCCGCGCCGCCGCCAGAAGACGCCGCGCGAGAGGAAGAACGCCGGGATGCCGCTCGCGAGGATGATGATCCAGAGCGGAATGATGATCACCGTGCTCCGAAATCCGATCGAGGACATTGACTGTGTTCGCAACGTGATCCCGACGGCGTTCAAGAGCGGCGAGATCACCCATTGCTGGTCGACATTTTTAGGGGTGTCCATCACCATCGCCGGGGTCAGGTGCGCCTCAGCGTTCCAATCGGTGATGAGCGATTCATACTGGTACCTGTGATCCCTGGAGATATCACGGATCCAAGCGTTTATGCCAAACATTCCCGGGAACACAAACACCGAAACATGGCATCCGCTCGCTTCATAGCCGCTTGGATTCGGGCCCGAGGGCATCATCAACAGCGACGAGGTCGTCGAGTTCGCAACGACCGAAACATCCCGTATCACGGTGAGCGTCGCGCGTCGAACATACGAAAGCGGCCACGCCACCAGCGCGAGCACGCACACCAGCCCCAGCACCACCGCTGCGACCACGCGGGCCGCGCGGCGAACCCGCCGCCAGAGGGACCTCGTCCGCGGCGTGGCGGGCTTCTCGTTCATTGACGCCGCCGTGTTCTCGGGCGTGTCGGCCATGAGGGAACGGTAGACGCCCGCGATCCCTTCCATACCTCGTGGGGCAGGCGGCCCGCCTGCCTCTCCCTCTTCTTCATCGCGCCCCTCTCACCCAATCCCCCCTCTTCCCCCTCCTCACTCCTCTGCGTCCTCTGTGTTCGTCTTCGCCTTGATACCAATCCCGCCCCAGATCACACTGATCCCGTCCCAGATTCCTTTGATCCGGGACCAGATCACTCCGATCCCGGGTCAGAGTGCTCCGATCCCGTCCACGATTGCTCCTATCCCGGGCCTGAGTGCTCTGATCCCGGCCCAGATTGCTCCGATCCCGGGCCAGATCAGAGTCATCTGGAGGGTCCGCACGGTTTATCTGTGCCAGAACGCGGGTCGCCCACCCCGATGCCCGATGCCCGATCCCCGATGCCTTCTTCATGCCAAGACGAACGCAGAGGACACAGAGGTAAGAACAGAGTTCGCGGAGCGGGGAGGGGGGGACGCGGAGCGGGGAGGGGGGGACGCGGAGCGGGGAGGGGGGGACGCGGAGTGGGGAGGGGGGGACGCGGAGTGGGGAGGGGGGGACGCGGAGCGGGGAGGGGGGGACGCGGAGCGGGGAGGGGGGGACGCGGAGTGGGGAGGGGGGGACGCGGAGTGGGGAGGGGGGGACGCGGAGTGGGGAGGGGGGGACGCGGAGTGGGGAGGGGGGGACGCGGAGGGGAGAGGAGGGGACGCGGAGCGGGGAGGGGGGGGAAGAGGGGGGATTGAGTGAGAGGGGCGCGAAGGAGGAGAGGGAGGGGCAGGCGGGCCGCCTGCCCCACGAGATGTGGGAGGGATCGCGGGCCCGTGCCCCTCGTACCCGGTCCAGACGTCACATATGGACCGCGCGAATGGACTATGTCTCGGTCCGTCGTGAACACTTGCTTTGGGGACGTCGATGGTCGGGCGTGGGCGTGGGCCATTCGTGGCCGCGACCCCACGGCGCGCGGCTCCGGGACGTGTGATCCCGGAGGGGTGTGCCGGGATCGGGACGCCCGCGCGCGTGACGCGGGGGCCGATTCAGAGCCTCTTTCCTATGGAGACCGTGATGGCCGTCCTTCCTGACAATCGTGAAGAGCAGATCGTCTTCTGCGAGACCCACAACGACACGTGGGAATCCAACTTTGCCGCGATCGGATTGGCGTCCGATATGGTCACGCTTCTGAAGGCGCGGACCGTGGCGGCGCGCGGGGCGCTCGACGCCGCGCTCGAGGCGCGCCTCGCCAGCAAGACCGCGACCAGCGAGTATTACAACGCCGTCGCCCTCATGCGCACCCAGGCCGCCCTGTGCATCGATCTCATCAAGGCCCACGCCGCCCAGCAGCCCAACCCGGCGGTCGTCTACAACCTCGCGCAGATCCCGCTCCCGTCCCCCCCGTCGCCGCTGCCGGCCGTGGGCAAGCCCGAGGACTTCATCATTACCTTGCAGCCGAGCGGGGCCGTGACGCTCTCGTGGACCGCCGACAACGCCGCGGCCAGCAGCGGGGCGTTCTTCGAGGTCACGAGGAAACTCCCGGGGCAGACGGCCTTCGTCGGGATCGGGGGCGCCCCCGGCGCGACCAATCGCGACCGGCGCATGGCCTTCACCGACCAGAGCCTCCCCTCGACGAGCGCGGCCTCGGGCGCGCAGTACATCGTCCGCGGCCGGCGCGGCGAGGACTGGGGCCTGCCCAGCGACGTCGTGCTCGTGCAGTTCGGCTTCGACGCCGCGGGGAACATGACCAGCGCCACGCTGCAGATGGCGGCGTGAGCGAGCGCCGCTTCGCGGCGGGGGATCGCGTGAGATCCCGACAGGAGTGAATGACGCCCCCGGTGGAACGGTCCGCCGGGGGCTTTGTCGTTGGGGGTGAGGAAGGCGAACGCAGAGGACGCGGAGGAGAGAGGAGGGGACGCGGAGCGGGGAGGGGGGGACGCGGAGCGGGGAGGGGGGGATGAGGAGGGATTGGGCGTGAGAGAGGCCAGATCCCGCCGCATCTGCACGGATGCCCGATGCCCGATCCCCGATGCCTTCTTCTCGCCCCCCGCGCTACCATTGACCCCCGACCAAAGACCTGCTGGGGGCCTTTCGCCCAGTCTTTGACGGGTTTGACCGCGTCGAACATCAACGGAGAGTCCATGCGTCGAGCGAAGATCAGCGTCATCGGGGCCGGGAACATCGGGGGCGAGTGCGCTCGCGCCCTGGCCATGA
This sequence comes from Phycisphaerales bacterium, assembly GCA_016699835.1. NCBI lineage: Bacteria > Pseudomonadati > Planctomycetota > Phycisphaerae > Phycisphaerales > Phycisphaerales bacterium. The sequence continues at coordinate 269,864 of CP064987.1, read as the reverse complement.
AGGAACTGGGCGATGTCGTGCTCGTGGACATCCCCATCAAGGACAAGCCCGACCTGCACATGCCCAAGGGCAAGGCCCTCGACCTCGCGTGCTGCGGGCCGGTGGAGAGTTTTGACTCGAAGATCACCGGGACCTTTGAGCCCAGGGACATCGAAGGCTCCGACGTGGTCATCGTGACCGCGGGCGTGCCCCGCAAACCCGGACAGAGCCGCGACGACCTCGTGCAGATCAACGCGGGGATCGTGAAGGGCGTCGCCGAGAACATCAAGAAGCACGCCCCCAACGCCGTCGTGATCGTGGTGAGCAACCCCCTCGACGCGATGGTCTATGTCATGTGGAAGGTCACGGGATTCCCGCCCAGCCGCGTCATCGGCCAGGCCGGGGCGCTCGACGTCGCACGATACAAGACCTTCCTCGCGTGGGAACTCGGCGTGAGCGCCGAGGACATCCAGGGACTCCTGCTCGGCGGGCACGGAGACGACATGGTGCCGCTCCCGCGAAGGACCAGCGTCAACGGGATCCCCGTCACCGATCTGCTCCCCATGGAAAAGATCCAGGCCTGCGTGGACCGAGCCAAGGTCGGCGGCGGCGAGGTCGTCAAACTCATGGGCACCAGCGCGTGGTACGCGCCCAGCGCCGGAACCGTTGAGATGGTCGAGGCGATCGTCCGCGACAAGAAGCGCGTGATCGCCTGTGCCGCGTACTGCGAGGACCAGTTCGGCGTCGCGCCCGGGGCCAAGGGCAAGGGATACTTCGTCGGCGTCCCCTGCGTCCTGGGCACGGGCGGCGTCGAGAAGGTCATCACCTTCAAACTCGACGCCGAGGAGCAGAAGTTCATGAACGAGTCCATCAGCCACGTGAAGGAGCTGGTCTCGGTCGTGGGCAAGTTGTACCCCGATCTCGCCTGATCCACAGATATCGCACTCGCACTCACCAAGGAACGAAGAACCATGAATCCCACGAAACGGATGCTTCTCTCGCTCGCGGCGACGTCGGTCGTCACGCTGACGCCCATCGCGGCCCATGCGCAGGACACCATGACCGCCAAGGTCGTCGAAGCCGTCGCTGCCAAGGCCCCGGCTCCGGTCTTTGCCTGGAGCGATGACGAACTCGCCAGGATCGGCCAAGCCCTCGTCGGCACCTGGCGCACCCAGCTCCCGGTCACCCAGGGCGACGACGCGACCAAGAGCACCGACATGTTCGTCGCCGTTGCCCCGGTCGTGATCGATGGCCTCCCCAACGCGCTCTATGCCGAGTCGGGCCGCCTCGACGCGATGTGGTCCCCCAGCCGCCAGACCATCTGGCAGCTCTACCGCCACAAGGGCCAGATCCGTCTCCGCACGTTCGAGTTCCGCCTCCCCAACGGCGTGCAGCAGGGCGCCATCGGCGCCTGGGCCGCGCCCGAGGTCTTCCCCAGCGACTTCCCGCACCGCAACCTCATCGGCACGCTCGACCTCGCCGTCAGCCCCGGCGGCATGGGCTTCTCCGCGAGCACGCCCTATCCATACCCCACCGGGCTCGCGAACGCCGTCGAGATGACCAGCCAGATGACCGTCTCGGGCGATGTCATGACCACCGCCGATCGCGGCTTCGGCGCCGACGGCTCACAGGTCTGGGGCCCCGCCGAAGGACAGAGCTACACCTTCACCAAGTTCAAGCCCGAGATCGGCATCCGCAACGAGAACGGGCTTGTGGTCATCAACTACACCAACCGCGACGGCGAGGCCGGCGAGATGGGCGGACGCATGTCCGTCAACTACACCGGCGCCGTCACCGATGGCACGGTCTTCGACACCTCGATCGGGCGTGCACCCTTCACCTTCACCCTCGGCCAGGGCGTCATCGAGGGCTTCAGCAAGGCCGCGATCGGCCTCCACAAGGGCGACCACGTCCGCGTCTTCATCCCGCCGGAGATGGGCTACGGAGCCGCGGGCCGTCCCCGCAACAAGATCCCGCCGAACGCCACGCTGACCTATGACCTCGACGTCCTCGCGGTCGAAGCGCCGGGCGCGACCCCGCCGCCCCAGCCCACGCCGCCCCAGCCAGTCGGCAAGGATCCCGGCATCAAGATCGAACCGATGGACGGCCCGCCGCCCTTCGTCCCCAAGAACCCCAAGTAACCAATCGTGACGTGAAAACACACTCGGCCCGTCCTCGTGACGGGCCGTTTTTCTTTTCGCGAATGCTCCATAAACTCCATCATGCCAAAGGGGGACTACTACGACATTCTCGGCATCACGAAGAAGGCCACCGCGGACGAGATCCGCAATGCCTATCGAAAACTCGCGCGGAAGTACCATCCAGACGTGAACCCCTCCGCCGAAGCCCAGGAGAGTTTCAAGAAACTCCAGGAGGCCTACGACGTCCTCTCCGACGAGCAAAAGCGGAAGATGTACGACGAGTATGGCACCTACCGCGAGCAGGCGCGTGGCCCGCAGCCCTCCGGCCGCGCCTACACATGGCAGGGCGCGCCCCCGGGCGGCGCTCCCTTCGACGAAGATCTCGGCTCCATCTTCGAGGCCATCTTCAACGGCAACAAACGAGACGCCGGTAGGACTTCGCGCCGCGGCCACCGTGCCCATCGACAAGAACCCGAACGCGAGCCGCTCCGCGCCGAAGTCCGCGTCCCCTTCACCACCATCGCCCGCGGCGGCACCGAGCAAGTCCGCCTCGTCCAGGACGGCTCAAGCAAGTCCATCGAGGTGCGCATCCCCAAGGGCGCTTCCGACGGCGCCCAACTCCGTATGCGAGGCGTCGCCGATGGCAGCGACGTCATCCTTACCGTCCGCGTTGATCCGCATCCGCTCTTCCGCCGGGGAGAACTCATCGAGAGCGGCAAGGGCCTCGATCTCTATCTCGATCTGCCAATCACCATCCCCGAAGCCCTCTTCGGCGGTCCCGTCCTCGTGCCCACGCTCGACACCGCCGTCGAACTCCGCCTCCCGCCCGCCACCAGCAGCGGCAAGATGCTCCGCATCAAGGCCCACGGCCTTTCCGACGAGGTCGGCTCCAAGGGCGACCTCTACGCGATTGTCAAAATTGTCGTTCCCCAGCCCCAGGACCTCGACCCACGCCAACGCGAAGCCATCGAATCCATGCGAGCCATCCCGGGCTCACCACGCACAGGACCCTACTGGCCCCGTCCCGTGGATGCGGGGCAATAAGCGAACAGCCTGTTGACATCCAGTCGATCAAGGGCGAAAGTTCTTGAACCCTCGTGCCGGCACCGATTCGACTTCTGTGACCGGGCGCAGAATGGGATTGCTTCCGCGGCGGAGCCGCTCGCCCCAACGCAGGAACACATCCGCGTGCTCAAGCAGCAGCATCAACTCTTCGTCGCCATCCTCGCCGGAAGCGATGCCGCGATCGCCGCCGCCGCCTGCCTCGCCTCCTGGGCCGCGCGACGCACACTCATGGGCGAGCCCTGGCCCACCGATGCGCGCACCATCGCGAAGGAAACCCTCGTCCTCGTTTCCGTTCCGCTCACGCTCCTGCTCATGTGGCTTGCCCGTGTCTATCGCCCGCGCCGCGACCGCTCCGTCCTCGCCGATGTCAAGCAGGTCGCCAAGGCCTCCATCGCCGCCAAACTCGTGCTTGTCGCCACAGTCTGGGCGATCGCCGGCGATCCCGCAACACTCTTCGGCTCCACCAAGCACGCCCTCGTCGCCGGAATCCAGACCGACGCCCCTCGCCTCCAACTCGCCCTCTTGACCGCCTTCGAACTCACGCTCCTCGCGATCCACCGCATCGTCTTCCGCGTGATCCTCCGCGAGATTCGTAGCCGAGGCCGAAACCTCCGCCACGTCGCCGTCATCGGCACAGGCCGCCTCGGGCGAATCGCCTGCCGCACGCTCGAGCGCAACTCCTGGACCGGTATCCACGTCGCCTATTTCATCTCCCATCGCGATCGTGCCCGCCGCGAGTCCTGCATGGGCCGCCCCGTGCACTCGGGGCTCGTCGATCTCGAAGAGACCCTCGAGGAGCACAAGCCCGACGCGGTCTATCTCGCGATTCCCACCGCCGGCGCCGCGCGCGTCCCCGATCTTCTTCGCCGACTCGAGCGCTTCGCCGTCGATGTCCGCATCATCCCCGATGTCCAGCCCCGCTATCTCCCCCTGGGCATGGTCGTCAGCGAACTCGATGGCATGCCCATCCTCAGTTACCGCGACAACCCGCACCACGGCCTGGGTGGCGCCACCAAACGGGTACTGGACTTCCTCGGCGCCCTCGCCGCACTCATCCTCTTCTCACCGCTCATGCTCGCCATCGCTGCCATCATCCGCGCCACCAGCGACGGCCCGGCGATCTTTACCCAGCCCCGCGTCAGCCTCGGCGGCGAGGTCTTCGATATCTACAAGTTCCGCACCATGACCCACGCCGAGGACGAGCGCACCCCCGCCGCGTGGACCAGCCGCGAGGACCCGCGCATCACCCGCGTCGGCCGATGGCTCCGCCGCACCAGCCTCGACGAACTCCCCCAACTCTTCAACGTTGTCCTCGGCGACATGAGCCTCGTTGGCCCCCGCCCCGAACGCCCCGAACTCGTCGCCTCATTCAAGGACAATTGGCGCGGCTACATCCTCCGCCAGCACGTCAAGGCCGGCATCACCGGCTGGGCCCAGGTCAACGGCCTCCGCGGCGACACCAGCCTCCGCAAACGCCTCCAACTCGACCTCTTCTACATCCGACACTGGAGCCTCGGCTTCGACCTCAAAATCCTCTGGCTCACCCTCTTCCGCGGCTTCCTCCACCGAAACGCCCACTAAGCCTCGTTCAATTAGGCCCTCCCCAAACTCGTGGAACAGGCGTCCCGCCTGTTTCTACTCTCTTCTACAAAGCAGGAGCACACCGTCCGCCGCGTACGATTCTCGGTGAGCGGCTCGAGCACCACATCCACTTACCAGGTCATCGTCATCGGCGGCGGCCACGCCGGCGTCGAGGCCGCCTGGGCCGCCGCGAATCTCCTGGGTACCCCAACGCTCCGCGCGGGGAGCATTGCCCTCGTCACCCTCGACCCCACCAAGATCGGCGTCATGTCTTGCAACCCCGCGATCGGCGGGCTTGCCAAAGGCCAACTCGTCCGCGAGATTGACGCCCTCGCCGGCCTCATGGGCCTCGCAACCGACGCCACAGGCATCCAGTTCCGCGTCCTCAACACCAGCAAAGGCCCCGCCGTCCATGGCCCACGTGCCCAGTGCGACAAGCACGCCTACGCCCGCGCCGTCCAGGCGATGCTCGCCACGCGCCCCGAGATCGACATCATCCAGGGAAGTGTCGAATCACTCCTCGTCGATCGCGATCGCATCCAGGGCGTCCGCATCCACACGCCCACCGGCGATCGCATACTCCATTCCAATGCCGTCGTCCTGACCACCGGCACCTTCATGCGCGGTCTGATGCACACTGGTGAATACAGAACCCAAGGAGGCCGCCACGGTGAGCCCGCCGCCAACGCCATCTCCGCCTCCCTCACCAATCTCGGCTTCGAACTCGGCAGACTCAAAACCGGCACGCCACCCCGACTCAAACGCTCCACCATCCGCTGGACTGACCTCCCCGCTCAGCACGGTGACACCACACCAACTCCCTTCAGCGACCTCTCCACAACTCGATGCCCCGATGCCCCAATGCCCCGATGCCTTCTTCACAATCAACACAAGCCAACAACCACGAATCACGAATCACGAATCACGATTGCCGACTCCTTCCCCTCGCTCCACACCTTCCCGGTCCTCCCCCAACTCGAGTGCCGCCAGACGTCGACCACATCACAAGCCCACGACCTCATTCGCGCCAACCTCCACCGCGCGCCCATGTTCACAGGCCAGATCGAATCCACAGGCCCACGCTACTGCCCAAGCATCGAAGACAAAGTCGTCCGCTTCGCCCAGCGAGAATCTCATGGCGTCTTCCTGGAACCAGAATCCCACGACGACGACTGGATCTACTGCAACGGCATCTCCACCAGCCTCCCCAGCGATGTCCAGGACGCCATCGTCCGCTCCATGCCAGGCTGCGAGAACGCCGAGATCCTCCGCCATGGTTACGCCGTCGAATACGACATGGTCCGCCCCCACCAGATCCTCCCCACAGGGATGACCCGCCACGTCCACGGCCTCTTCCTCGCCGGCCAGATCAACGGCACCAGCGGCTACGAAGAGGCCGCCGCCCAGGGACTCATCGCCGGCATCAACGCCGCACGCCTCATCCGCAACGAACCCGAGTTCACGCTCTCTCGCGACCAGGCGTACATCGGCGTCCTCATGGACGACCTCGTCACCAAGACGCCTGTCGAGCCGTATCGCATGTTCACCAGCCGTGCCGAGCACCGCCTCCTCCTTCGCGCCGACAATGCCGCCGACCGACTGACGCCCATCGCCCAAACGCTCGGCCTGCTCGACCACCACGACCTCGGCACACTCCGCCGCGAGATGTTCGAGAATCGCACCCGCGACATCGCCACACTCGACGCCGCCATCCCCACGCTCTCGACGCCCGCCGGCAAGGTCGAGTATCTCCTCCGCACCGACCGCTTCGAGTTCGAGGACTTCGACGCCATCATCGAATCCTCCGCGACACTCGCCACAACCCCGCGCTCTACACGGCTCACCGTCTACGCCAATCGCCGCTACGAGCCATACATCCGTCGCCAGGAAGTCGAGATCCGTCGCCAGGCCGAGTTGGAGCACCGGAAAATCCCCGAGTCCATCGACTTCGAATCGCTCCCCAACCTCCGCACAGAAGCACGCCAATCCCTCGCCCGTTTCCGCCCGCGCACCTTCGGCCAGGCCTCCCGCCTCGAGGGCATCACCCCCGCCGACCTGACGCTCCTCGCCGTCCTCTGCTCACGCCGTCCACCGCTCGCGTCCATCTGACCAAAGTCGCGTGCCGACGATTCGCGTGAGCATCCAACTCACGCCGATACACTCGCACCACACGCATGTCCACGCTGTACCTCATCCCGACTCTCGCCAACGCCTCCGACATCGCGCGTGATCTCGCCGTGATCCTTGGTCTCGCCGCCGCCGTCGCCACCATCTTCCGCGCCCTCCGCCTCGAGACCATCCCCGGCTTCCTTATCGCCGGCGTCATCGCCAGCCCCAATCTCACCGGCCTCGTCAAGAATGCCGACTCCGTCGACCAGATCTCCGATCTCGCCGTCACCCTCCTGATGTTCGGCATCGGCCTCCACATGGACCTTACCTCGCTCAAGCGGGGTTTCACCAACATCGTCCTCGCCGGCGTCGCCTCCTGCGCCCTCTCCACCCTCGTCTTCTGGGCCATCCTTCTCGCCATCGGCATCAAGGCCCCCAACGCCCTCGCCCTCGCGATGGCCCTCGCCCTCTCGTCCACCGCCGTCTTCGTCCGCATCGTCACCGCACGCAAGGAAATCCGCACGATGCACGCCCGCGTCGGCTTGGGCATCAACATCGTCCAGGATCTCTATTCCGTCGTCATCCTCGCCATCGTTCCGCCCATCGCCACATGGGCCGGTGCAGAAGCCCACGCCGCACTCGCCCAATCCACCGCCGAAGTCTCGCCCGTCTTTGACCTCCTCCGTCGCGGCCTCATCGCGCTCGGCGGCGGCGCCATCATCATCCTCGTCGGCAGGTTCATCCTCCCACGCCTCCTCGCCCTCGTCACCAAACTCGGCTCTGGTGAACTCCTCCTCGTGGTCTCCGGCGCGATCGCCCTCGGCGCGGGCCTCGCCACCCAGGCCGTCGGCCTCAGCGCCGAGATGGGCGCCTTCCTCGCTGGATTCCTCCTCGCCGCCACACCCTTTCGCTACCAACTCTCAGGCCAGATCGCCCCACTCCGCGATCTCCTCATGGCCGTCTTCTTCACGACCGTCGGCCTCGCCATCGATCCCGCCGTCTTCGTCACCCACTGGTGGATCATCGTCCTCGGTGTCCTCGCCGTCGTCGCGATCAAGACGCTCTCCATCGGCGCCTCCGCCTGGGCCGCCGGCATGCACGCTCCCGCCGCTCTTCTGACCGCCGTCTACCTCGCCAACACCGGCGAGTTCTCCCTCATCGCTCTCGGCGCTTTCGAAGACGCCAACGTCCTCACAAACACCCAGGCCGGCGTCGGCATCGCCATCGTCATCCTCTCGCTCATCATCAGCCCACTCCTCGCCGCCCCGGCCCATGTCCAGGGCCGCCGACTCTCCCGCATACGCTCCGCCCCATGGACCACCGGTTCAACGCTCGCCGACCACACCCCCGAGCCGCATCAAACCCCTAGCGACCACGACGACTCCCAGCCCAAGCCGCGCCACATTATCGTCGCCGGCTTCGGCCCCGTCGGCCGCGCCCTCGCCGAACGACTCGAACGACTCAAGATTCCCCTCACCGTCATCGAACTCAACCCCAAGACCGTCCAGAGACAAACCCACATCGGCCGCCGCACCATCTATGGCGACGTCACCAACCCCGAGGTCCTCGAGTCCGCTGGCGTTCACCACGCCGACGCCATCATCATCACGATCCCCGATCAGGAAGTCGCCATGCGCGCCTGCCAGGTTGTTCGTTCGATTGCGCCACACATCTTCATCGCCGTCCGCACCGGCTTCCTCAGCCAGGCCATGCACGCCCGCCATCTCGGCGCCGACCACGTCATCGTTGAAGAACTCGCCACCGCCCAGGCCATGGAGAACGAGGTCCTCGCCAAACTCCGCGAGCGTTCAATCGCTCCAGACGCCGCGGTCTGAGCAGAATCGCCCCGGGTACCCCCACGCTCCGCGTGGGGCTTCGTTTTCCAGACGATCTCCATATTCAATCATCGCATAGCACCAAGGCCCTTCGGTCCTGACCTCACACCTCGATTACCCGGTCCTCCACAATCGCAAACACCCGATCGCCCACGCCCCGCCGCACACTCGCCCCGCTCGTGAACCGGCTGAACGCCGGAAGCACGCCCACACGCTCGCCGAGCCAGTAGCACGCCAGTTTCATCCGGTCGCTCCCGCTCGAGAGCGACACCGCCGGATGAACATGCCCGCAAAGCACATACCCGCGATCATCCGGCGCCGGATCATGCCGAAACACAAATGGCTCCTCGACATGCACATCGTCCAACACACGCATCCCCCAGACTCCAGCCACACGCTCGAGCGCCCGGTCGTGGTTCCCCGGCACGACCTCAACCTCAGCCCCGAGTGCGTCTCGCCAAAGCCGCACTCGCTCGATCACATGTTCCGTTAATCCCAGTGACGCGTGGAGAAGATCACCAAGCACGAGCAATCGCTCCGCGCGGTGCCGTGCGACCAACGTCGACAATCGCGTGAGATCCTCCCCTAACAACTCGGGCACTGCCACGCCCATCGACCGGAACGTCGCGCACTTGCCGAGATGGACATCGGCGACGATCAGCGTCCGCCGTGCCTCCCAATACGCCGCACGCCCCGCCAGCAACTCCATCACACACCCCGGCGACGCCCCGAGCCGGACCCGAACGCCCGACGCCCGCGACGCCTCGGCGTGCTCTCCTTGGGCGCCGGCGGCGGCCCGAGATCCCACGACGCCCAACCCGTGGACGACCTCGATCCCGACTTCGTCTCGCTCGATTCCCTCGTCCATGACTCCGCGTTCTCCCAGGCCGCCCGCATCCGTTCCACCCGCTCCACGATCGACGCGCTCGTCAATCGTGTCGACTGCCGCTCGATCAGGAGCGGGAAACTCAGCGGCGTCGGCCGCCTCGTCGCAACGATACGGAGCCTCGACGACTCGAGCCTCATGAGCGCCCGCCCCAGACGACTCTGCTCATAATGCCGCTGTGTCACCTCACGCCGTGCTTGCGCGAGCAGCAGATTCTCAGGGTCAAACTCGCTCAGCACGTCAAACATCAACCCCGCGCTCGCCTGGATCTGGCTCGCCGACTTCCGCATCCCCGGCACCGTCTGCACCACCAGCCCCGCGATCCGCGCCACGTCGCGGAACGCCAGCCGCGCCAACTGGCTCGTGTTGATCGCCTCGATGATGTCCGTCTCGAGCGTGGACGCATCGAACAGCGACGAATCAATCATCGCACCGAGATCCTCGTCTCCGTCGGACAGAATCTCGAATCCATAGTCATTCACCGCCGCGGCAAGGCTCGCTCGCGTTCGCCGCGAAAGCCGAAGCGTCAGCAGCGACGCGAGCCCCGCGTGCACGAGTCTCCCCTCGAACGGAAACACAAAGAGGTGCCGCCCCTCCGAAGTCTCGCACGTCTCGATCAGCACCTCATCACGTGACGGCACCACCGACTCCCGACGCTGCACCTCAAAGACCTTCCCTGCCGCTCGCATCTCCACGCTGTCCTCGCAGGTCTCTCTCGCGGTCTCGATCATCTCCCGGATCGCGCTCGAGAGCGACTCACTGATCGGTAACTTCGTCCCCGACCAGATCGGCGTGTACGTCGTCCTCCCCGACGCCGGCCTGACAAACGCCACCAGATCACGCACGCCCACAAACGCCAGCACCCGCCCCGCAAAGACGAACTTCTCCCCCTCCTTCAGCCCACCCACGAACGACTCCTCGATCCTCCCCAGGCTCCGCCCGCCCAGGAACCGAATCTCCAGCGTCCCATCGCTCGTGATCGTGCCGACATTCATGCGGTGCAATCGCTCGATCCGCGAGTTCTGTACGCCAAGACGTCCGTTGATCTCCACGACGCGCTGAAAGTCCGGATACGCCGTGAGCGCCGGCCCGCCATGCCGCACGATCGCCATCGCCCAGTCGAACTCATCGCGTGTCAACTCTCGATAACTCCACGCCGACCGCACCTCCTCGAACATCTCCTCTTCGACAAACCCCCCGCCCATCGCGCACGTCACCAGGTGCTGCACGAGCACGTCCAATGGCTTATCCAAAGGCTGGCGCGGCTCCACATCGCCCTTCGACAGCGCCAGCCGAACCGCCGCGATCTCCACCAACTCCAGCGCGTGCGTCGGCACGCACGTGATCCGGCACGGCGTCCGCGGCCGATGGCTCGAGCGCCCCGCACGTTGCACGATTCGAGCAATCCCCTTGGGCGACCCAATCTGCAGCACCCGCTCCACCGGCGTGAAGTCCACCCCCAGATCCAGCGAACTCGTCGCCACCACGATCCGCACGCTCCCGTCCTTCAGCCCCGCCTCGACGCGCTCGCGCTCTCCTCGATCGATTGACCCGTGGTGCAGCGCCATCACGTCCTGCCACTCGGGCCTCAGCAGGCACAACCCGTGATACCACCGCTCCGCCTGCGATCGCGTGTTCGTGAAAACCAGCGTGGAGACCGCCGGGTCGAGCGCCGCCGCAACATCGGGCAGCATTGTCAGCCCCAGATGCCCCGCCCACGCCAACCGCCGACCCTCGCCGGGCAAGATCGAGTCGATCACCACCTCCCGCGGCATGTCGCCCCGCACGATCGTCGGCGTCGCCCCCACACCGACCAGCGCCCGAGCCGCTTCCTCCAGATTCGGGAGCGTCGCCGAAAGTCCCCACACACGCAACCCGCGTCCGTCGCCGGACTCACAAGAGAAACGCCGCAGCCTCGCGAGCGCCAACTCCGTCTGCGTCCCGCGCTTCGTGGAGATCAACTCGTGCCACTCGTCCACGATCACGCATCGCACGTCTCGCAACTGCTCGCGCGCGTTCGCCCGCGTCAGCATGAGCGTCAACGACTCCGGCGTTGTCACCAGCACCTCGGGCAGCACCTCCCGCTGCCGCGCTCGCACCGACGCCGACGTGTCCCCCGTGCGTGACTCGACCCGAATCCCAAACTCCAGATCATCCACAGGCCGCCGCATCGCCTGCTCGATATCCCGCGCCACCGCCCGCAGCGGGGTCAAGTACAAAATCCGCAACCCGATCCCAGATTCCTTCGGCCTCTTCGTTGTCCGAGCTCCACGCCCTCGTAGCACAGGCGTCCCGACTGTGCCAACCCCATCTTCCAGATTCGCTCCTACTCGCTTCGTATTCCTCTCTCTCACCCCCGAAGAAACTCCCTCGATCTCATCGATCAACTCCGCGAGTGCCCCGATGTACGCCGCATACGTCTTCCCGGCCCCCGTCCCCACCTGCACAATCCCGCTCTCGCCCCGCGCGTGCGCCGCCCACGCCGCCCGCTGGAACGCCCATGGCTCCCAGCCCTGCTCCGCGAACCACCGCTCCATCCTCGTGAGTCCCGTCGTCACGACAAAACCGTAGCAGTCCACTCCACACACGTTGAATCCCGAGTGCCCCGACGGGCGAACGATGCCCCATGCGAACACTCGTCTGGTTCCGCGCCGATCTCCGCCTCCACGACAACCCCGCCCTCACCGAGGCCACACGATCCTCGTCCAAAGGCGTCATCGCCCTCTACGTCTTCTCTCCCTCCGAGTGGAAGTCCTTCGACTACGCCCCGTCCCGCATCGACCTGATGCTCCGCACCCTCGTGGAACTCTCTTGCGACCTCGAACGCCTGAACATCCCGCTGCTCATCCGTACAGCCGCCTCCGCCGACGAGATCCCGCGACTGATCCTCGATATCGCCACCAGGCACGAGTGCGATCGTCTCGCCTTCACACCCGAGTACGAACTCAACGAATCACGCCGCGATGAGATCGTCACGACACTCTTCACAAAGTCAGGCCGCGAGGTCCGCGCCCACAACCACGCCGTCCTCGCCCAGCCGGGCACGATCCGAACCGGCGCCGGCGAGGCCTACAAGGTCTTCACGCCCTTCAAGAAGGCCCTCATCGCCCGCCTCGCCGATTCCCCCGAACTCATCGAGGCCACTCAGGCCCCAAAGAAACAACCATCCACGCCGACGCCGCCGGACCCGATCCCGACCTCTATCGCCGGCTTCGAGTTCACCCCAACACCACCCGACGAACTCCAACTCTCCTCGACCGATGCGGCGTATCACCCCTTCCCCGCCGGTGAGCGAGCCGCGAGATCACAGCTCGATCACTTCGTCGCCAATCGAGTCCGCGACTACGCCGACGCGCGCGACATCCCATCCCTCGACGCCACCAGTCGCCTCAGCCCGCACCTCGCCCTCGGCACGATCTCGCCACATGCATGCATACGTGCCGCCATCGATGCGAGTCTCAACCGCAACACATCTGTCGCGACACTCGCCTCCGCCACTGCCTCAAAGTCAGGCCCCTCGACCTGGATCTCCGAGGTCATCTGGCGCGAGTTCTACATCCATGTCATGAGCCTCTTCCCCCGCGTCTGCATGCACCGCGCCTTCGACCTCACCACCGAGGCCATCGAGTGGGACGACAACCCCGCCTTCCTCGAGGCCTGGAAACAAGGCCGAACCGGAGTCCCCATCGTCGACGCCGGCATGCGACAACTCCGCGCCACCAACTGGATGCACAACCGCGTCCGCATGGTCACCGCCATGTTCCTCGCCAAAAACCTCTTCCTCGACTGGCGCCTCGGCGAGAAGCACTTCATGAACCACCTCGTCGATGGCTTCCTCGCCAGCAACAACGGCGGCTGGCAGTGGTCCGCCAGCACAGGCACCGACGCCGCACCCTACTTCCGGATCTTCAACCCCGTCTCGCAGTCCCGAAGATTCGATACAGAGGGCGACTACATCAGGCGATGGATCCCCGAACTCCGTGGCGTGACTAGCGACGCGATCCACGAACCATGGAGTGGGAAGACAAAATCCGCGAGCAGTGGGGGACTCTTCGATTCCCGAGAGTACCCCACGCGCCCCATTGTCGATCTCTCGACCACCCGCACGCGAGCCATCGAGGCGTTCCGGACGCGATAAACCTCGCCCAATTCATCGTTCGCCCGTCTACTCGCGTTCCTCAATCCAAAGCCGCTGGATCTCTTCCAGAATCCGTTCGTTCACGTTGTGCTTCGGGTCCGCCACAAAGCCGGGGAGGCCCGCCACCATCTCCCGCAGCCTCGGGAAACTCACCGTGAGCGGATCGATGTCCGCGTGACGATCCGCCAACTCCTCGGCGATCCGCCGCACATCCAGCCACCCGAACGACGACACACCCATCGCCGCAACTCCATCAATCGCCTTCAACCACGATCGCTAGTCCTTCAGCACAAACGTGACCTTCATGTTCACGCGATACCCCGCGATCTTCCCGTTCTTCACGTCCACCTTCATGTCCTGCACCCATGCCCCCGTCACGTTGTCGAGCGTCTTGTTCGCTCTCGTCACGCCGTTCTTGATCGCATCCTCAAAACTCTTCGACGAACTCGCGATGATTTCCGTCACTCGTGCGACACTCTTCATGGCGCCTCCTCGGTGTTCAAGAATCACTACAGCAGATCCACATCAACCAATACTACGGCCAAATCACCAATCCAATCCGGTTATCATCCCCTGCAGGCCACGCCCACTCACGTCGCTCACGCCTTCTCCTTCGCCCACGTGTCCTTCAGCGTCACCGTCCGATTGAACACCAGTCCGCCAGCCTCGCCCACCCTCGAATCCTCGTCCACGCGAAAATACCCAAGCCGCTCGAACTGGAAGACATCACCCACGCCCGCCCCGGCCAAGTGAGGCTCCAGCCTCGCCTTCACCACCTCAAGCGAGTTCGGATTGAGGTCATCCATCGAGTTCCCCGTCCTCGCCCCAGGCTCTTCCGCAGTGTACAACCGATCGAACAGCCGAACCTCCGCCGCAATCGCGTGGTCGGCGCTCACCCAGTGGATCGTCCCCTTCACCTTTCGGCTCGGCGTCCCGTCCGCGTTCTTCGGCGCATCGCCTCCACGCGTCTCCGGGTCATACGTGCACAGAATCTCAACCACCTCACCCGCGTCGTTCTTCACGACGCCCGTGCACCTCACAAAGTACGCCCAGCGCAGACGCACCTCCTGCCCGCCATTCCCGACCGGGGCGAGCCGGAAGAACTTCTTCGGTGGGTGCTCCTCAAAGTCCTCACGCTCGATGTACAGCGTCCCCGAGAAAGGCACCTTCCGCGTCCCCGCGCCCGGATCCTCCGGGTTCACCACAAAGTCCAGGTGATCCACGACCGACTTCCCCGCCGCGTCCTTCGGCCAGTTCGTGATCGTGACCTTGAGCGGGCGCAACACGCCCATCGCCCGCGGAGCCGTCCGGTTCAACTCGTCTCGCACCGTGTGCTCCAGGCGCGAAACGTCCATCATCGACACTTGCGTCGTGACGCCAGCCTCCTCCCAGAATCGAACCAGCGACCGCGCCGGGATGCCCCGACGCCGCGCCGCCGAGATCGTCGGCATGCGCGGGTCGTCCCACCCGCGCACATGCCCCTCGTCCACCAGTTTCAGCAGCCACCGCTTGCTCATCAGCGTGTACGTGATGTTCCCCCGCGCAAACTCGATCTGCTGCGGATGGTGGATCACCTTCCCCCAGCGGCCGCTCCCGTCCCTCGTCCGATCGATATTGATCGAGTCGATGAACCAGTCATACAAAGGCCGATTGTTCCGGAACTCCAGCGTGCAGATCGAGTGCGTGATCCCCTCGATCGAGTCCTCCAGGCAGTGCGCCCAGTCGTACATCGGATACAGGCACCACGCGTCTCCGGTGTTGTGGTGGTGCTCGTGCACGATCCGATACATCACCGGGTCGCGCATCACAAAGTTCGGGCTGGCTAAGTCGATCCGCGCGCGCAGCGTCTTCGAGCCGTTCGGGAACTTGCCCGCCCGCATCTCTCGAAAGAGCCTCAAACTCTCCTCCGGCGATCGATCCCGATGCGGCGATCGCGCCGGCGTCTTGAGATCGCCCCGCATCGCGCTCACTTCTTCCGCGGTCAGACCGCACACATACGCCCGCCCCTTCTCGATCAACTCCTCCGCCCAAGCGTACATCTGCTCGAAGTAGTGGCTCGCAAAGAACAACCCGCCCGCGTTCGCTCCAACGTCAAAGTCCGCCCCCAGCCACTTCACGTCGCGAATGATCGACTCGACATACTCGCGCTCCTCCTTCGCGGGATTCGTGTCGTCGAAGCGAAGGTTGAACTTCCCGCCATACTTCTTCGCGAGTCCATAGTTCAGCGCGATCGATTTCGCGTGCCCAAGGTGCAGATACCCGTTCGGCTCGGGCGGAAACCGCGTGTGCACCCTCGCCCGCCCGTCCGCCCACGCGCCCCACTTTCCCGACGCGATGTCCTCCTCCACGATCTGCTCGATGAAGTGCAACGGACGATCGGTCTCGGGCGAAGGCGATCCTGCCGGGTGGTGGTCAGACATATCCACAATCTCAAAGAACGCGAACGATTCTCGCGTCCGGGGTGCGGTTTGGCCAAGGAAAGCGTGATTCTAGCGTTCCCAAGCCCCTTTCCCTTCCCTGTTCGGCCGGACTAGTATTCTCGCGAACAGGGCGTCCGCCGCAGCGTTGCGAGCCATCGACGCCCAAACACACACAAGAAAGGTCCGCACATGAATCTCAAGAGTGGTATCGCGCTGTCTCTCGCCTTCGCCGCCGGCATCGGAGTCACCCTTGCCATCGCCCAGGACAAGGTCGGCCAGGTTCCCCAGCCCCCGAAGCACGACATGCCCGACATGCCCCCGGGTATGGAGAAGATGATGGAAGCCTGCATGCAGGCCGCCGCTCCCGGTGAGATGCACCAGTTCCTCGCGAAATCCGCAGGCACCTGGGAGGGCGATGTCTCAATGTGGATGATGCCCGGCATGCCCGAGAGCAAGAGCACCTGCACCACCGTCATGACCCCCATGATGGACGGCCGATTCATCAAGATCGAGACCAACGGCATGATGGAAGGCATGGGCGAGTTCAAGGGCTTCGGCGTCTACGGCTTTGACAACGTCAGCAAGTCCTTCCAGTCCATCTGGGTCGACAACATGGGCACCGGCATGATGACCGGCAAGGGCGAACTCTCCGCCGACAAGAAGGTCCTCTCCTACAACAACACCTTCAACTGCCCCATGACCGGCGGCCCCAAGTCCATGCGCGAGGTCCAGACCTTCATCGATGACAACCACTCCAAACTCGAGATGTTCGGCCCCGATATGGAGGGCAAGGAGTACAAGATCATGGAGATCAACTACACCCGCAAGGCCGCTTCCGCCGGCCACGCCCGCTAATCGCGACTCAATCGTGTCTTTTCCACAGGCCCGCGCCACCGCGGGCCTGTTGCTTTTGTCCAACAATCTCAACGCGAACTTCAAGTATCTCTACCTGTTCTCGTGGCACAGACATCCCGCCTGTGACTACTCCAACTTCAACTTCTGTGTGCGAGCAACCTGAAGAGAACGATCACGCGATGCGCATCCTCCTCATTGACAACTTCGACTCTTTTACTCACAACCTCGCCCACGCCCTCGCCGCTGCACACATCGAGGGCATCGCCAAAGCGCCCGAAGTCCTCGTCCGCCGCGCCGACGCCATCACGATCGCTGACCTCAGCACACTCGCCCCTGATCTCGTTGTGATCTCCCCAGGCCCAGGCCGCCCCGAAGACGCCCACACCACGCCCGCCATTGTCCGCCACATCCTCACCACCGGCTCCCACCCGCTCCTGGGCGTCTGCCTCGGCATGCAGTCCATCGTCCTCGAATCAGGAGGCCGCATCGTCCCCGCCCGCCGCCTGATGCATGGCAAGACCTCCACCATCACGCATGACAACCAGGGCCTCTTCGCGGGACTCCCCTCGCCACTCGAGGTCGCCCGATACCACTCCCTCGCCATCGACGAACCCTCGCTCCCGCGCGAACTCGTCATCACCGCCCGCGCCGACGACCACGAGATCATGGCCATCCGCCACACCAAACTCCCCATCGAGGCCGTCCAGTTCCACCCCGAGAGTTTCATGACCCCCCTCGGCCCCATACTCATCGAAAACGCCCTCCGACTCGCCTACCACGCCCACGCTCGGTAGCCACGCCGAATCTCCCTACCCTACATGCGTGTCCATGAGCCGCCGAGTCCGTGATTGCATCACCAAAGCCGAGCATGAGGCCGTCTCGCGCCGCTCCACCTCCAACACAGCGAAATCACCCGCTCCACCGCTCCGAATCGCCATGCTCGGCTGGGCACGCCTCGCCCTCCAGGAACGCGAAGGCTCGGGATACAACCTCTACGTCTCCGAACTCGCCCGCGAACTCGCACAGCGGGGCCACCTCGTCGCCTTCCTCCGCAGCGGCATCGACTACTCCCTCCTCCCCGTCACCCGAATCCAGCCCACCGAGATCTGGCGCGGCGTCGCCTGCTTCTCCATCCTCAACAGCCCAATCCTCAGCACTGGCAACGAGCACTTCGCCTCCCCGGAAACACAGATCTCCTCGCCACGCCTTACCGCCCTCGTCCTCGATTTTTTAAGCACCTTCCGCCCCCACGTCGTCCATGTCCACGCCCTCGAGGGCTTCCCATTCGATCTCATCCCCGCCATCAAGGCCAGCGGCACACGCGTCGTCTTCACCCCACACAACTACTTCCTCCTCTGCCCCCAGGTCGACATGCTCCACCAGGTCCGCAAGGTCTGCGACGATTTCGAAGGCGGCCAGCGCTGCGAAACCTGCATGCCCCAAAGGCCCGTCTCACGAGAGATACTCGCCCGAAAAGCCAGACTCACCGCCCGCCGCTGGCTCGGCCCCTCCATAGGCCAGGCCGCCAAATCCGCCAAGGCCGCCCTCCGCAGACGCCTCCGCGCCGCCGACGCCTGGCCCAACGACCCCATCCCCATCCGCGAACATGCCGGCGAGTCTTTCACCCCGCACACATCCATCTCACAAACACGGCCTCCACTTCCCCACGTCCTCACCCCGCCGAACCCCAACGTCCACGAGCGTCTGCTCGACGGCACCATCCAACTCCGCGTCCTCAACCGTTACGGCACCCGCCGCCGCGCCGCCATCGACGCCCTCAACGCCGCCGACGCCATCCTCTGCCCGGGCGATTTCCTCCGCAAGGTCCACGTCGCCGCCGGTGCCGACCCAGCGAAGACACGCCACCTCCCCATAGGCCAGCCGCACTTCGACCTCGCCCGACGGCACACCCTCGATCCCGACCGCGATAATCTCGCCCGCTGGACGCCCTATTCCCCCTCGCCCCTCCGCCTCGCCTTCTTCGGCAGCACCTACCCCCACAAGGGTCTCGCCACTCTCATCGCCGCCATCGAACGCCTCGACCCGAGCGTCCTCTCCCGCCTCACCCTCGACGTCCACGCCATGGGTGACGACGCACCCTTCCGCCGTCGCCTCGCCGCACACGCGCACGCCGCCACCGCCGTCCGTTTCCTCGGTGCCTACGACATCACTTCCCTCATCGCCACCCTCCGCGCCATCGACGCTTGCATCTTCCCCAACGGCGCCCTCGAGAACTCCCCTTTCGTCGTCCTGGAGTCCATCGCCGCAGGACGATTCGTCATCGCCTCTCGCCTCGGCGCGAGCCGCGATCTCCTCAAGTCCTCAGAGAGCGGCCTCCTCGTCAACCCCGCCGACCCCGACGACCTCGCAATCGCCATCACCAGCATCATCCAGGGACACCTCACCCTCCCCTCGCCCCACCAGATCCGCGAGAGTCTCTCCATCCCCACGCACACAGAGCACGTGACCGCCATCGAGCGCATCTACGCCTCGCTTCTGGGCCACGAAAGCGCATCAAGCGTCGAGGTCAAGCCGCTCACACCCGCGCCCGAGGCGGCCGTCACGCAATAGCATCACGCCGCGGAACTCAACCGTTCCACTTCTTCTCCGCCTCACCCGTATAGATCGACAACGGCCGGATCAGCCGGTTGTCCGAGTGCTGCTCCATGATGTGCGCGCACCACCCCGTGATCCGCGACGCCACAAAGATCGGCGTGTACTGCGGCACCGGGATCCCCATCACGAAGTACGTCATCCCGCACGGGAAGTCCACGTTCGGATGGATGTTCTTCTTCGTGAGCATGATCTTCTGCACCTGCTCGCCAAGTTCAAACCACTTCCCCGCCGGAATCCCGCCCGGATTCCCCGAGACTCCCGCTGCCATCTTCTTGCCCAGGGTGTGCAGAATCCCCGCGCGATGGTCGCCGTTCTTGTACACGCGATGCCCGAACCCCATCAGTTTCCGCTTGCTGGCGAACGCCTGTTCCATCCACACATCGACCTTTCCCGTCCCGATGCCATCCTTCCCCACGCTCGCGACGATCTCCTTGAGCATCTCCATCGCCGCCTCGTTCGCACCGCCGTGCAACGGACCCTTCAGCGCCGCGATCGCCCCCGTCACCGCACCGTGCATGTCCGACAGCGTCCCCGCAATAACCCGGCTCGTGAACGTCGACGCATTGAACTCGTGCTCTGCATACAAGATCAGCGACACGTCGATCACCCGAGCCTGCTCCTTCGTCGGCTTCACCCCCGTCATCATCCACAAGAGATTCGCCGCGTGTCCCAACGAGGCGTCCGGCGACACCGCCGCCTTCCCATCCAGCGCGTTCTGCATGTGCCCGATCACCGTCGGGATCTTCGCCAAGAGCCGCTTCGACTTCCGAAGGTTCGCCGCCGCCGAGTTGTCCTGGCAATCCCGATCCACATGCGCCAGCAGCGACACCGCCGACCGCAGCACATCCATCGGCACCGCCGTCCCCTCCTTCAAGGGCGCCGCCGCATGCACCAGAAACTGCTCCACAGACGCCGGCAGCCCGCGCTCCGCCACGATCTCCTTCGTGAACCGCGCCAACTCATCGCTGCTCGGCTTGTGACCCTCAAGCAACAAAAACGCCACCTGCTCGAACGTCGCGTGCTCCGCGAGATCATGGATCTCAAACCCGCGATAGATCAGTTTGCTCTGCTCGATCGAGCAGATGCTCGTCTGCCCACCGATGACCCCCTCAAGACCCTTCGCGAACGCGCTCTGTGCGGCGGTCGACATCGAAAATCCCCTCATTCCTGCATGCAGTTCTGAAAAATCACTCGGCATCAACATCGAGACGCCGTTCCAAAAGCACTGTATGCCCCCGCCTCACGCCGGCCCGGACTCAGGTGCTTCCTCGCTCAAGCCCGCGCGATTCCATCCACACTCCGGACACCCCGCCTCCAGATCCCCGCGCAGGTCATACCCACACTTCGGACACGCCCCCTGCACGCTCCGCTTCTTCCCCAAGGTCACCCGCCACACCCAGCGAACGCCCGCAAACACCACGCCCCACGCCATCGCCAACACCAGCACATCCACAACCAGCCCAGGCCAGTACACCCGTAGCGGTATGAACCGCATCGTCGCCAATGCGGTGCTCGAGGGAATCCCCGACCACGGAGTCTTCGGCACCCACAGACTCGCATCCTCCACCACATACACCGATGCCGATGCACGATCCATCGTCCCGTACACACGACCCTTGAACGCCGCCATCGGCCACCCTCGCCGGTCCTCCGCCACCGCCCACCACGAGTCCTGCCCGCGCTCCAGCAACTTCCGAACGTCACCGGGCATCGACACCTTCCCTCTGGTGAACCTCGGATTCGACCTCGTATTCGTCGCGAACGACCAGTTGCTCACCGCCGCCGAACTCGCCCCGCTCGGCCCCACGCCGGGCTTGCTATATACACGCCCCTTCTCGAACCACACAAACCGAGAGAACGAAGGCCCACGCACCTCCAGACACCACGGCTCAAGATGATCTCCATCCAGCGAAACCACGCCACCAAGCCGCTCCAACGGAATCAGCACCGCCCCAACCCACGCCACCGCCGCCGTCGTCGCCAGCCCCAGCGCAAGACACGCCGCGAATCGGAACCAGGGCACCCTCCCCGCGTACCACCACGCTCCGCGTGGTGCTCCCACTCCTACCCCATCTCCATGTTCACTCCCGTGACTCACACCACGCTCCATCTCTCGCAACAACTTCAACTCGCAACTCAATCAGGATACCAAGACTCCACCGCGCCCGCGCAACAACTCCGCACCAACGAAAAAACGCCCCGGAAAACCCCGGGGCGTGCGTGGAATCAACTCCGAAAGTGATTCACTCAGCGTGACCGCAGCGCGTCACGGATCTCCGTCAGCAACTGCTGGTCCTTCGTCGGCCCAGCCGGCGCCGGCGCGGCCTTCTCCGCCTCGAACTTCTTCTTCGCCGTGTTGATCATCTTCACCACCATGAACACCACGAACGCCAGGATCAGGAAGTTGATCGCCAGCGTCACAAAGTTCCCCCACGCCAGGATCGGCCCGTGCGTCTGTGCATCGGCCAGTTTCATGTTCGGCGTCGCCTCGATCGCCGCACGGGCCTTGTCATTCAGCCCGATGTACGCATTGCTGAAGTCCACCGAGCCCAGCGTCCCCACCAGCGGCATCGCGATGTCCTTCACCAGCGAGTTCACCACCCCGCCGAACGCGGCACCGATGATGATGCCCACCGCCATGTCAACCATGTTCCCCTTGATCGCAAACTCCCGAAACTCCTTGATGAGACCCATACGCTCTCCTTGCTGATGAAGTAGTTCCGTGTCCGACATCCCCACAACAGGGGATCGATCCGACACGACATGGTTATCGGCTCTCTCAGGTGTCACCCTGCAAAACTCGCCGTTTCACCGACAACCTCATCTCCGGATTGTCCGCCAGGCGACCCCTACTCCCCGGGGATCGCCGCGACCGACCCCTCCCAGGGGCTGCTGGCAGTCGCGTACCGCTTCCGCGGGATTCGCCCAGCACTGAACCCCTGTCGCCCCGCCAGGCACGCGTGCCGCATCGCGTGAGCCATCAGCACCGGGTCCTTCGCGTGCGCAATTGCCGTATTGAGCAGCACCGCATCCGCCCCCAACTCCATCGCCACCGACACATCACTCGCCGCCCCGACCCCCGCATCAACCACCACCGGGAAGGTCGCATCGCCCTCCCGAAGCAGTTCAATACAGAGCGAGATGTTCGCCCGATTCAAGACGCCCTGCCCGCTCCCGATAGGGCTGCCCGCGGGCATCACGCACGCCGCACCCGCCTCCTTGATCCGCACCGCCGCGATCGGGTCATCGCTCGTGTACGCGAGAACCTTGAACCCATCGGCCACCAACTCACGCGTCGCCTCGATCGTCCCCACAGGGTCCGGCAGCAGCGTCTTCTTGTCCCCAAGCACCTCGAGTTTCACCCAGTCGGCGCCACGATTCCCCAGTTGCTCAAGAAGATCCCGCCCCAGCCGGGCCACACGCACCGCATCCTCAGCGCTGAAACACCCAGCCGTATTCGGCAGCACCACCAACCGATCAAGGTCAAGAGAATCCAACAGACTCTTCCCCTGCTCGTTGTACAGCCGCTCCCGCCGCACAGCGACCGTCACCACCTCGCACCCGCTCGCCGCCAACGCCTCGCGCATCAACTCCGCCGTCGCATACTTCCCCGTCCCCACAAACAGACGGCTGTGCAGCGTGCGCCCAGACAGAGTCCACGCCTGTGCGCCCGGCTCTGTCGCCGCATTCCACTTGCTCTCCACAATCACCTTCGATTCGCTCACATTCAACTCCCTACCCAATCTCGTGGGGCAGGCGGCCCGCCTGCCTCAACATACTTCTACATACTCACTAACCCCCACCCACCAGCGTCACCAACTCCACCCGATCCTCCGCCGCCAACACCCGAGTCTCATGCTCGCGGTGGGGGACCAGCCGCTTGTTCACCTCCACGGCACACGCCCTCCCCTCCAACCCGCTCGCCGTGATCAACCCCTTCACGGTCATCCCCTCGGCCACATCCCGCTCGGTTCCATTCACAATCACCCGCATGCCGCAATCGTACGGCACACCCATCCCGCACACCGATTCACCTTGGGCGATTCCCCGCCGCGCGGTACCATTCCTTCATGCGTTCTCGAGTGCTCCAGATCTTGCTCGTCTCGATCCTCGCCATCCTCCCAGGCTGCGAGAAAGAGCCCATCTACAGCCAGGCCACCCCCGAGGCCACCCTCCGCACCGCTCGCGACATGGTCCGTGACGGCCACGCCGACAAACTCGCCACCCTCATCCACACCGACGATCCCGAGATGCGCCTCGTCCTCGACCGTCTCGGCATCTTCTTCAGGAACACCCAGAAACTCACTCTCGCCATCGACCAGAAGTTCCCCGCCGAGGTCGCCACGCTCAAGGACAAGATCCGCCAGGACGCAGAGTCGGGCGGCGCCGCCAAACTCATGTCCGCGATCACCCGCTCCCAGTCCAATACCCGCCGTGGCCCTACCCCCAAAGAAGGCTCCGAGCAGCGCCAGGACTTCGACGACTCCTTCAAGCGCCTCTTCGTCGATCCCTACGGCTGGCTCGAAGAGGCCGACACCCGCCTCACCACCGCCTACGTCGATGACGAGACCGTCTCCCTCCGCTGGGACAACCAGCCCATCCTCCCGCCCGTCGGCATCTCCCTGAAACAAGCCGCCGATGGCAACTGGTACTTCGTCCTCCCGCTCCATCTCCCCGTCATCTCCAAGTACGCCCCCCGCACCCCCGCCGAGTACCAGATCCTCCGCAGCATGGTCGCCGTGGTAAACAACCTCATCGTCGATCTCCGCCTCGACATCGAGCAGGGCAAGATCACCAACCTCGACGCCCTCGCCCGCACCGCCGGCGAAAAGGCCTTCATGCCCGCCGCGATGGTCTTCTACGCCTACACCAAGGCCGTCGAGGAAAGAAAAAAGGCGCCGGCCATCAAGCCGGCGCCCATGGATACAAAGTAGTCGCCGGCATTACCGCGGCTGGAAGTTCCAGTCCGCCCGGTCCGCATAGTTCGACCAGCGACGCATGTCACGCAACTGCTCCAGCGTCAGCATCTCCACGTGTCCATCGAACATCACGCTCGTGACTTTCTGGAAGTGCCGAGGGTGCAGCATCCCCCACGTGCTCGGCACCGCCGAATCGCTGTACTTGTTGCTCGCAGACGACCAGCCCCACCCCAACGTATACGCGCCGGCGCCCCGACCAACCGGGTGTGGCTTTGGAGCCGTCACGAGCCAGTATCCCGGACGCTTCACACCGCTGTCGGGCTTGCTCGCGCCCCAACCCCAGAACCCTCCATCTCGCACATCGCCGCCTCGCGACGACGAGAAAATCATCAACTTATCCGTGTACCGCACATCCGCCGCCTTGGTCAGATAAAAGTCCCCGCCAGACACCCGCGGATTCGGTCCCGCACGCCCCGAACGGAAGCCCCCATGTGTGTACGCCCCGCCCACATACACACCGTTGTACCCAAAGCTCGGGTGATACGCCATCGCTCCCTGGAATGAACTCGACGGGTAATCCGTGAATCCGCTCGAAGGACCATTGCTCGGCCTGGACCGGAACTCCAGGTATGTCGCCTTGTCGAACTGAAACGCGTCCAACCGGTAGTATGTCGACGACAGGAAATGCCAGGGCCACACTTTCGCGATCGAGTGCCACATGAACACACGAACGTTCTGCCCGCGAGACACGTCCGCGGGATACATGCTCTCATAGTTCGTCGCGTGCACCCAGTTCCAGTGCGGGGCCGCCGGCAGCGTCCGATCCTTGTAATCGGTGATATAGCTCGCCATCGCCTTCATTTGCTGCGACGCAAGATTCTCTTCCTCCAGCATCTTCGCCAGCCGCTTCGCGTGCGAGAGACCCGGCAACAGCAGGCTGATCAGGAGCGCCACAATCGCGATCACCACCAGAAGTTCAATCAGGGTGAACCCGCGACCAACGCGCCACGCACGATTCTGGGAGAAAGTCATACGACACTCCTTCTTCGCGAACACTCCAAGCCACTCTCCTCGGCAGAACGCCGAGGTGCTCCGAGACATCCGCCACCGCAGGCACCCACCGCAGAACGCGTGAACACCCGCCAACAGCCCCTAAAGGCCGACCCGAACGAGACAATGACGAACACACCCTACCAGACCCGGCCCAACCCCGCAACCAGCGTGGAGAAATTACCCATGCGTAGCGAAATATCGTCCCGCACACCCTGCCAAAGCACAAACATATCGTGTTGGCAATACCAAGCCCCGTCCAACAATCCCCTCACACATCCCTACGTCCCGGCCCGATTCAGTTCCCAAACAGGTTCTTCTGCGTGAAGTACCCGTTCTGCTCAAAGTACTTCAGCGCCTCCTCCGTGCTCCCGAATATCTTCGTCGCCGTCTCCGTGATGAACGGGCTGGGCGCCTTCTTCGGCTTCCACACCACGAACACCTCCTTCGTGTGCTCGAACGCGTGGTGCAACTCCCGCTCCACCCCGCTCGACAGCCCCGGGATGTCCTTCCCCCCAACGCCTGGCAACTCCGGGATGTACGACACGATCATGTCCGACTGATCGATCAACTTGAAGTCACGCATGTAGATCTGCCCATCCACATCCCCGGCAATATCCAGAATCTCACGCACGCGAACCCGGATCGGATCGTCACCGGCGCTCTTCCCGCCGCCAAACGTGTGCGGCTTCACCTCGATGAACTCCTTCCCCTCGCGCGCCGCCTCGATCCCCCGATCCAGCAGCAACTTCTCGTCCACGTCACCCGGATCAAACGTGATGAAGTGCTCCGCCAATGCCGCACGGAACGCATCAATCTCCGCCAAGACCTCCGGCATGTCCATCACGTGGCTCATCGGAAAACTCGGATACACCTTCCGCATCTCCGGCCGGCACACCAGGCGGAACATCGTCCGCGTCGTCGGCTCGTGCCGTCCGCGCGACAGGATGTAGAACTTGCTCTCAGGTATTGCCCTGCTCATGAGCTCCGTCGCCAGGATCTCCTCCTCACGCCACACCATGCAGTCCTTCAAGGTCGCGTCGATCTCGTGCTCCTTGTGCAGCCGATCGTGCACGACCTCGATGTTGTCCACCAGACAGATGAACGTGCTTGGCTCAAACTTCTGGATCTGGTCATAGTCGAACGCGCAGAACAACCCGTGCCGCCAGCGGAACGTCGCGTGCGTGTTCACCACCACGTTCTTCTGGTCCCGGCTCTCCGCGATGATGTCCTTGAACGCCGCCCGACGCAACGAATCCAGCCGCGAGATCGGCAGATCAAGGATCCGCCCAGGCCGCACGTCCCGCGCCTCGCGATACATCAGGTCGCCCACGTGATACGTCGAGACCGTCTCCCCCTGCCCACCCGCGAACTTCGCCGCCGCGTCCAGATAAGGCTTCTTGTCCACACCGATCTGTCCCGTCACAATCGTGCGCATCGCCGGTCTCCGATGAGGCCAAAATACCCGAACGGGTCGATCCTAGGGCCATCCCGACGCCTCCCAAACCTGAAGAAGCCGATTCGTCCGAGAAGTCCCGCGACGCCACTCCAACTGGTGGGGCGATCAGAGTGCTTGTGCCGAAATTGCCGCCTGTGCCATCGCCCACGCGATCCACTCCAGCGGCATAACAAAGCCGAAATCCCCACGCGTCGATGCAGAACCGATGTCGGGCCTCCGGTGGGCCGACGCCGCGCGTGGAGGTGAACATGCCGACCCCCGATCAGCCCAGAGTTCCCCTGCGAAGCGACCTCGCCGCCGACCCGGACATGAAGGAACTCGTCGAGTTGTTCGTCTCGGAACTCCCCGCCCGGGCCGACTCTGTCATCAACGCCTACCAGTCGCGCAGCCTCGACACCCTCCAGCGACTCGCCCATCAACTCAAGGGCGCCTCCGCAGGATATGGCTTCGCGCCCATAGGACAGGCCGCAGCCTCGCTCGAATCACAGATCCTCGCCCTCAACACCAACGCCGAGGACCACGTCCGATCCCTCGCGTCCCAGGTCGACGAACTCGTCGAACTCTGCCGGAGGGCCATCGTCGAGCCATGAGCCACGTCCACGACTCCATCATGGGCCCGAGCAAGCAGCCCGAGGACATCCGTCCCGTCGTGCTCATCATCGATGACTCGCACGATGTCCATAGGCTCCTCAAGGCGAGACTCCGCCAGGAGGACGTCGAGTTCATCAGCGCCACCAGCGGCGAAGAAGGACTCCAGATCGCCGCCGTCCGATCCCCCGCCCTCATCCTCCTCGATCTCGACATGCCCGGCATCGACGGCTTCCAGGTCCTCCGACTCCTCAAGGACCGCCACGAGACCCGCGACATCGCCGTCATCGTCCTCTCGGGCCTCAACACCGCCGCCGACAAAGTCACCGCCTTCGACCTCGGCGCCGTCGATTACGTGATGAAGCCCTTCGACATCTCCGAACTCAGAGTCCGCATGCGATCCTCGCTCCGCATGCACAACCTCATCAGCATGCTCGCCCAGCGTGCCCAGGTCGACGGCCTCACCGGACTCTGGAACCGCCAGTACTTCGACCGCCGCGTCGAGGAGGACTTCGCCAGGTCCCTCCGCAGCAACCGGCCCTTCTCTGTCGCCATGATCGACGCCGACAACTTCAAATCCATTAACGACACCTATGGCCACCCCGTCGGCGACATCGTCCTCCAGGGCATCGCCAAGATGCTCAACCGTGAACTCAGGCACACCGACATCGCATGCCGCTACGGCGGAGAGGAGTTCGTCGTCGTCATGAATGAGACCGGCATCGAGGACGCCCGCGCCACCTGCGAGCGACTCCGCGTCGCCTGCCAGGAGACCGTCTGGCCCCGACACCCCGAACGCCACGTCAACATCTCCATCGGCGTCTGCGGCTCAGATTCCGTCTTTGCCGGTACCGCAGAAGACTTCGTCCAGATGGCAGACGAAGCCCTCTACACCGCCAAACGCAGCGGCCGAAACCGCGTTGTCGCCATCCACGCCGACGAAGTCCTCAAAGCCAGACTCAAAGTCGCCTAGCACGGCCTCCGGGTACCACCACGCTACGCGTGGTGCGCCTTCTCGAATACCACCTCGCTCCGCGAGGTGGGCATTCCCAAGTACCACACGCTCCGCGCGGTGTCCATGCAAGCAGCCCGACCGTAAGGGAGGGCCCAGGTGCGACACGACACCATCAAGCCCGACTCCATCCCACGCATCCTTCAAAACCGAATGATCACCCCCGCATACAGCATCGGCCCATCTCGCGACGGATTCTGATCGTTCCCATAGATCCGCGCATTGCTAACATGCGCCCACCGCAGCCCCACTAGGAACCGTGTGTCCCAGTCAATTTCGTACGTCATCCCTACGCCAACCCTCGGCGTGAAATCAAACGACGTCCCGCCATCGGGCACATTGTCCGATGCAAACAGCAGCCCGATCCCCATGTCCGCGTAGAGCGTCCAGTCCTCTTGCCGCAGAAAGTGCCAGCGGAACACCATCGCCGGGTTCAACGCAAACGCATCATCCCCGGGCTGGTTGTAGTACCACGCCCCAACCTCGCCCACGAACTCCACACCATCCGCAAGGAAGTAGTGGTAACTGAAAAAGATGTTCGTGTCCGTCGCGTCGACAAAGTCGTGCGTGATCCCCGCCCCGATCGCCCAGAACCGCCCACCCTCCTCGCCATAGGCAGGCTTGTCCGACGCAGCATCAGCATCACCAATCGCGCGATCCAGACTCAATGACGCAGGCACATGCTCCGCACGCTCGATCTCCACGGGTCTCAAAACCTCTTCCGGTGCCGCTGGCACAAGCCGCAACGCCGCCTCACCAAACGCGCCGCTCGCCATCGAAGCCATCCCCGCCGCCACACCAAGCATCCATGCCCCATGTCGCATATCCACGCCTCCATCGTCATCCTGACCCACTCGCACGCTCGCTACGACTTCAGCAGCGACCGCCCCGTCATCTCCGCCGGCTGCCCCAGCCCCATCATCTCCAGCGCCGTCGGAAAGATATCCGCCAGGCACCCGCGCGACGCCCGCACTGTCGGATCAAACCACCCCTTCCCCTCCCGGTCCCCGCGCAGCATCGCCGAACGCCACTTCTCGCCCACCACGATCACAGGCACGTCATACACCGTGTGCGCAGTATGCGGCGACTTCGTCTCCGGGTCATACATCTGCTCGCAGTTCCCATGGTCCGCCGTCACGATCAGGCTCCCACCCCGAGCCAGCGTCGCGTCCACGATCCTCCCCACGCACGCGTCCACCGTCGCGCACGCCTTGATCGCCGCCTCAAGATTCCCCGTGTGCCCGACCATGTCCCCGTTCGCAAAGTTCACGACGATCACATCCTCCCCATCCGTGGCATTCACACGCCGCAGCACCGCCTCGCACACGCCGTTCGCCGACATCTCCGGCTGCAGGTCATACGTCGCCACCTTCGGACTCTGCACAATCTCCCGCCTCTCCCCCGCGAACGCCTCCTCCCGATAGTCATTGAAGAAGAACGTCACGTGCGGATACTTCTCCGTCTCCGCGCACCGGAACTGCCCAAGCCCCATCGCCGACAGATACTCCCCCGCGATGTTCTTCATCTTCGCCGCCTTCGGAAACGCCACGTGCACATACGGCAAGAGCGCCTCCTCATACGACGTCATCGTCACAAAGTGCACGTCCAACTTCTCGTCCCGCGCGAACCCCTTCTTCCCCGAATCCGGCGACGCCGCCACCGCCCCTTCGAACATGTCGAACACAAACGCCCGGATGATCTCCCGGGGCCGATCACCCCGATAGTTGTAGAAAATCACCGAATCCCCAGACCGGATCCGCCCCGCCGCCGCGTCCCCCTTGCTCGACCCGATCATCGTCGGCAACACAAACTCATCCCCCGCCTGGCTGGGCGTCATCGGCGACGCGTAATACGCCTCGATCGCCTCGCCCGCCGTCTCCTTGATCGCCGTCTTCGCCGCGCTCTCCCCCTTCCCCGTCAGGCACGCATACGCCCTCTCCACCCGCTCCCACCGGTTGTCCCGATCCATCGCGTAGTACCGCCCGATGACCGACGCCACCACCCCAACCCCGAGTTCCTCACACTTCGCCTGAACCTGCGCCGCATACCCCTTCCCCGTGAAAGGCCCCGTATCCCGCCCATCCATAAACAAATGCACATACACCTTCGGCGAGCCCAACGCCTTGCACGCCGCCAGCAACGCATACAAGTGCGACAACTGCCCGTGCACCCCCGCGTCCGAGCAGATCCCCATCAGGTGCACCCGCCCGCTCCGATCCTTCGCCGCGTTCACCGCCCCGATCACCGCCTCATTCGTCTCAAGACCCGCCCGGCACGCCTTCGTGATCGCCACCGACTCCTGATCCACAACCCGCCCCGCCCCGATGTTCTGGTGCCCGACCTCGCTGTTCCCCATCGTCCCCTCAGGAAGCCCCACATCCTCCCCGCTCGTCTTGATCAGCGTCCACGGACACCCCACCATCAATCGATCCGCCGTCGGCGTCAGCCCGCGCTCCCGCGCGATCCGCACCGCATCAAACGCCGCATGCGACTCATTGGGGTTCAACCCCCAACCATCACGGATAATCAAGACAAACGGCGTGTTGGAAATCGACGTCGGACGTGTGGACATAGCCACAGCGTAGCGATCCGCCGCCAACCAGTCTCAGGCCAACGTCCGACCTGAACCCCAGGATGAACATCGAATCGACCCGCCCATGTCGCTTGGCGTCACAGTCTCAGATCTTCTCGAGAACATGCTTCCAGTTCATCGCCGCGCTCGGGTCCCGTGCCTCGACATGCTTCACTTTCCCCCGCCCCGAAGCGTCCTTCCCGATCACCACCGTCCCCCGCTGCGCCACGTTCAGGTCCGCCCAATACAACCCATACGCCTTGCACACCTCGCGCTTCAGATCACTCAGAATCGGATGCGTGTACCCCTCCTGCTCGCTCCACGCCTTGTTCGCCGCGAAACTGTCGCACGAGATCCCCACAACAGACATCCCCTTCCCCGTCCAGTTCGCCATGTCGCTCGTCACGCACTTCATCTCCGTCGTGCACACCCCCGTAAAGGCGAACGGCACAAACGCCAGCACCACGTCCCCCTTTTTCACCGCCTCCGAGAGCGTCCACTCCTTCCGATCCTGATCCACAAGCGTGAAGTCCGGCGCCACATCGCCAACGCCAATCGGGGAATTCCGCGCGGTCAAGGTCTGCTGTGCCAACTTCAATCTCCCAACAGTGCACAAACGCACCGGTTCAAGGTCCCTACCCAGTCTCGTGGCGCAGGCGTCCCGCCTGTGCCTACTCCTTCAACTCCGAACTCTGCATTCAGAATCGACCGTCAATCCCATCAAAGACGCCTCAAGTTCTCTCGCCCTGAAACGACGCGACAACCGGTGTACTCTAGTTCGGTAATGCCAACGCCAACAGGGGTCCATCGGAAGGACCCCCTCGATTGAAATCCACGGAGGTGGTCCTCAATGCCCACAACCCACGCAGACCCGGCCCAAAGCCTCCCCGAATCCCTCCACAAGCGCTACGCCCTCGTCAAGGACCGCGTCGCCAACGCCGCACGACGCGCCGGCCGAAAGCCCGAAGACATCATCCTCGTCGCCGTCACCAAGTTCGCCGATCCCGAAGACATCCGCGAACTCATGCAACTCGGCCACCGCGACTTCGGCGAGAACAAAGTCCAGCAACTCATCCAGCGCGCCGCCATGGCCGAGGAATACCTCCAGCGCCTCCGGGTCCTCCAGAACTCACGCCAGGCCCGCCGTGCCGACGCCAGCGACTCCCTCTTCCCCTCCAAGACACTCCTCGACGCCGCCGAGCCAACCCCCGTCCGCTGGCACATGATCGGCCACCTCCAGCGCAATAAGGCCAAGAAGGCCGCCGAACTCGTCCGACTCATCCACTCCGTCGATTCCCTCCGTCTCGCCGAAGAACTCCAGACCATCGGCCTCAAACGCGACCACGTCATCGAGGTCCTCATCGAGGTCAACTGCTCCGCCGAAGCCTCCAAGCAAGGCTGCCCCGTCCCCGCCGCTATCCCACTCGCCGAGCAGATCGAGACCATGGCCCACGTCCGCGTCCGCGGCCTCATGACCATGGCTCCCATCCAGGGCCAAGGCCCAGAGCCCCGCATCGTCTTCGAGCGATGCCGCGAACTCTTCGAAGAAATGCGAAAACTCCGCCTCAGCGAGGGCAAGTTCAACATCCTCTCCATGGGAATGTCCGGCGATTTCGAGGACGCCATCGCCGAGGGCGCCAACATCGTCCGAGTCGGAACCTCAATCTTCGGCCCAGGCCGCGAACAACCCGACACCGACGACACAGACGATTGACACATACTCAATCAGCAACCTGGAGCACGAGCACATCTCAAATCAGGCATGTAGCCCGACCGTGAGGGAGGGCTTTGAGGCGTCCGCGTGCTTCCCGTTGTGTTCCCGACCCCGCTCACGCAAACGCCATCTTCCGCATCACCCCGCCAAACGACCGCGTCCCCTCCATATACCGCTGCAGCCGATCCCCAGGGCACTCCGTCGGCCGCAACTCCCGGTGCGTGTACACCCGCGAAATCGGCACCCGGAACACCCGGCTCTGATCCGACACAAACCGATCCAGCGCCGCCAACTGCGCGTTCGTCGCCCCGTGCTGGTTGAAGTTCCCCATCAGCATCACGCCGATGTTGTGCTCGTTGTTGTCCGACACGTGCGCGCCCTGCAGGTTCAAAGGCCGACACTCCCACACCCGTCCCTGCGGATCGATCGAGAAGTGATACCCGATGTCCGCCCAACCGTGCGACCCCGAGACGTGCCCGCGACGGATCGACTCCAGCCGCCTCGCCGCCTCGTCGAACGACATCCCCGACGCCGCCGAGATCGCGTCGTGGTGCACCGTGATCCGGTTGATCCCGTTCATCGGGTTCGATCGGCTCATCACAGGCCCATTCCCCGCCCATCGCGAACGCGAGATCACCCCGCTCGGCAGGCTCCCCGGCAGTTGCTGCACCGGCGTGGTATTCTCCACGAATGTCGGCTTCGTGCACACCGGCCCCGATGACCCGCTCACCGGCGAGGGCTGCTGATCAGGCCACACCGGCGTCGGCAGGTTCGTCACATACTGCGACCCGCGATTGCATGCCGCCATCAAGGCCGAAAGTCCAAACAGAATCCCGCCGCCCAGGATCGATCGACGATCCACAGGCAATCCGCCGTCGTGGTCGATGCGAGCCGACTCCGGTTGGGAGTCGGTGCTGAGCATGGGGGTGGAGTGGGGATGTGGGGTGGCGAGGGTCTCGTGATCCATGAGTAAGCCCAATATCGGCATCCACGCCGAGGTCCGTCCAGTGTCCATCCCGAACAACCCACCGGCAAAGGAAAGGGTAGACCCCGTTACCCGCCCCTGAGCCAATCCAGCCACAACGCCAGGCTCGTCAGCACAAACAGACGCTGTCCATGCCGCCCGGTCCCTGAGTCGTGCTCCGCGACCAGCCGCTCCACACCACTCCAGGGCAGCACCTCCCCAATCAGCCCGTCCAGACGCTCACGATCGCCCATCACGGCCTCGTCAAACAGGCCCCGCAGCGTCCCCCCACGCCGGTACCACCCGTCAATCGCCACCCCAAACCCGCGCTTCCGCCCCCGTGCGACCCCAGGGTCCAGCCGCTCCATCGCCAGTTCCCGAAGCAGCCGCTTCGTCCCGCCCCACACGCCGCCGCCCCCCAGATCCTCCAAAGACATCCCAAGCCCGGCCTCCCGGATCGCCCCAGCCAGCATCGGCGACCGAGACTCCAGCGCCACCGACATCGTTGCCGTGTCCACCTTCCGCATCAGATCCCCAGGCAGATACGAACCAAAGTCCACACCCGCTGGATCTCTCACATCGCCATCCGCATCGCGTTCCGAGCCGCCGTCCCGCCCACCCAATCGCCGCAACTCCCCTCTCGGGAAGACCGCGAGCAAATCGTCGTACCCGCCCCATCGCGCCGCATCAACCAGCCGAACACCCCGCTCGCCCAATCGTCCCGGGAGCCGCGCCGCCACTCCTCGAGGCACGCGCCGAAGCACCGCGCCAAACTCCTGCAACCACGCGCACCCGCGATACCGGTCGTACCCGAAAAACAACTCGTCCCCGCCATCACCCGTCAGCACCACCCGGCACTCCTCCCGAACCGCCCGGCTGATCCACGTCGTCGGTAGCACGCTCGAATCGCCCAGCGGCAGCCCAAGTTGCTTGACCAGCGCCCGCACATCCTCCGCCGCCGAGTCCATAGCGATCGAGCACTCCAGCACCCGATGCTCCAGCCCGCAACGCCGCGCCGTCCGTGCCGCTAACGCGCGCTCGTCCAGATCCGCTGTCCCCATCGACACCGTGTACGCCGTCGCCCGCACGCCCGCGCGCGCCACAGAGGCCGCCACAAGTCCCGAATCGATCCCCCCTGAAAGAAAAATCCCCACGTCCACATCCGCATCCAGCCGCGCGCGCACCGACGCATCCACCATCTCGCCCAGTTCGCCGACAGAAACCCGCGCCACACTCCCGCGAGCAGGCCGCCGCCAGAATCGCCGAACCACACGATCGCGCGCGCAACACTCCAAAGTCCCGCACTCAACCTCACCCACACGCGCGCCACCAAGCGACATCGACACACACCCAAACCCATGCGTCAACCACCGCCAAGCCATCGCCGCATCAATGTTCCACGTGAAACATCCCTCAATCTGCCGAGCAACCGCCACCAGCGCCGGCACCGTGCTCGCAAACGCCGTGATGCCCTTGTCCGCCACGTCCAGCCGATACAGCGGCTTCTCGCCCGCCACGTCGTGCATTGCCGTCAGTGTCGCCGATCGCCGATCCCACAGCAGTGCGGCGAACATGCCATCGAGCCGTGCCGCGACATCCTCACGCCACACGCGAAATCCGCGGAGGATCGCCTCGGTATCGCTGTGGGCCGAGGCGAAGCGTTCGCCGCGTGATTCGAGTTCGGCGCGGAGCGCGCGGTGGTTGTAGATGCAGCCGTTGAACGCGATCGCGGCGATCTCGCCGGCGTCGTCGCGATTCGGCGGCACGTACATCGGCGGCGTGGCGTGCGTGACACCGGTGCCGGGCGCGAACGGGCCATGCCCGGCGAGCATCGGCTGCGCACCCAGCGCATGGTCGAGTATTGAGAGTCGGCGATGGACGAGCGCGACATCGATCGTCGAGCCATCGGTGTGGATCGCGCGATCGCGGAACCGCCCGTGGCCATCAGGTCCGCGATGGCGGATGCGGGCGTCGAGCGCGTCGAGCCATGTTTCTGGTATGGCGTTGGCGTGATCGATCGCCGGCGCGTCGGGAGGAGTGACTCGGAGGATGCCCGCGATGCCGCACATGGATGGGTGGAGGCTAGTCGCGCGGCTCGGCGGCGGGCGGATGGGCGCGATCCTCGACGGCCTTCGCGGCGTCTTGGCGAGCTCGGCGTTCAACCCAGAGCATCCAGGTCGTGTGGAGCGTGCGTGTGGTGAGGATTCCCGTGCCGTAGCCGACGGCGGTGGCGACGCCAACCGACGCGTCTTTGTGGAGCATGATCCACTGCAGCCCGACGGCGATGACGTAGAGCACGGGAGAGAGGACCATGCGCTGGGCCTGGACGATGGTGGCATCCTTCACGAAACTGAGATTGGCGTAGGCCGGCTCGATGATCCTGGGGAGTTTTCTTGGGAGGTGGTTGGCGAGCCAGTGGAGGAGGTAGTACACGGCGACGTCGGCGATGAGATCAACGACGATGGTGACCACAGAGATGATGGCGGTCTGCTTGAGCGTCCAGCGGGGCCCGAGTTTCTCGGCGAGTTCGTCGTGGATTCGCCAGTCGAGGCCGTATTCCTGGAAGAGGTGCATGACACCCACGGTGATGGCGAGCGCGAGCGCCCCCGCGACGAGGATGTTGACGTTCACGTTGACGATGCGCCGGCCGTACCAGCGCATGAACCAGGTCATGCGGGCAAGTCTAGAGGGGGAAGAGGCAATGGGGAATGGGCAATAGGCAATGGCAGACTTCGAGTTTCCATGGAGTGGTACTGAAGGCGGAGTAGACACAGCGGGACGTGTGTGCCGCGAGAGGTGGTCGGTGAAACTGCGAGCGTGTCGTGTGCCGGTCGGCGGCATTCGCAGATGCCGTCGTGATCCTCATGACTCCACGAGACTGTAGAGTCGCTGGTTCGTGACCTTGATCGCGTTCTTGGAGATGTCGAATCCGATGGCGTTTCGGCCTGCGCTGATGGCGGCGACGAGGGTGGTGCCGCTGCCGCAGCAGGGGTCGAGGACGGTGCCGCCCTGTGGGCAGAAGGCGCGGATGAGGAGGTCGAGGAGGGCGAGGGGTTTTTGTGTCGGGTAGCCGGTGCGTTCGCTGGCCATGTTATTGAGGGATGGGATGTCGATCATCGCATCGAGAGGGACGCGAACAACATCGGTTGCCTTCTTGAGTTTCCCTTTGAGGCGGTTGCTGGTCGCGGGGACCATCGGCGGTTCGAAGTAGTAGCGATCGGGGTCGATGGCGTAGATGAGGATGTCGTCGTGCTTGCGGGCGAATCGGCGAGGGGAGGAGCCGCCGAGACCGTAGTGCCAGATGAGGTGGTTGACGAAGTGGTCGTCGCCGAGGAGTTCGTCGAGGAGGATGCGGATGTGGTGAGAGGTGCGGTAGTCGCAGTGGATGGCGATGACGCCGGTGGGCTTGAGGGCGGGGAGCGTGGCGGTGAGGCGTTCACGGAGCCAGGCGATGTAGTGGGGGATGGTTGGCCAGGAGTCGGGATAAGAAGAAGCCACGAGGCATTGGGCATGAGGCACGAGCGAGCGCTTATGGGCGTTTGGGGGTGTGCGTTTGGCGGCGCCGGTGTTGAAGGGTGGGTCGGCGTAGAGGAAGTCGATGGAGGCCGGTGCGAGGGGCTTTACGCCAGCGAGCCAATCGACGGGAGTGGCGACCTGTTTCACCCCGAAACGTACGCGTAGGGTCGGATCGCGTCCTGGGGCGAGGGCAGCCTGAGTATCGGGCCTGGGGCACACGCCACTGGATCGGGGAGAAACTCGATTGGAAAACACTGGTCGGTCTAAAAAATCGTGACATGCCGCGGATTGGGTTTTCGCATGGAGTCCGAAGGCCGTGTGCCGTTCGGCCCATGAAAGGAAGCACCATGAAGTCGAAGATCGTACTGCTGATGTTCGCGCTTGCCACGACGGGGATGGTTCTGGTTCAGGTTGCGGATGGGCATGTGTCCGGCACCCGGGGGCGGTTCTTCCACCGGAATGTGGGGAACTCTGGTTCATCGAGCGCTGGTTCGAGTAACTCGGGCTCGAGCAACTCCGGGTCCAGCAGCTCAGGTTCGAGCAGTTCGGGGTCGAGCAACTCCGGATCCAGCAACTCGGGTTCGAGCAGTTCTGGTTCGAGCAATTCGGGATCCAGCAATTCAGGTTCGAGCGGCGGCGGGACCAGCAACTCGGGCGGGGCCTCGTCGGGTGGGAGCGCGTCGGGTGGCGGAACGTCGGCGACGAGCGAGGTTCGGATTCGACTTGAGGCTCGGATGCGGAGCGGCCGCGTCGAGGGGAAACTGGCCTTTGAGTACCGAGTGGATCGGCGGAAGTTCCAGGCCGAGGTCTCGCGGGCGCTCCCGAACGCGCAGTTCGTGGTCCGGCACAACGGCGTGGTGATCGGGACCGTTGTGACAAACTCGCTCGGCACCGGGCGGATCGAGGTCCATCAGGGTGGCGATGACCCAAACCAGGGCGTCGTGCCGATGATGCGTGCCGGGGATCGTATCACGATCGGGACGATGTCCGGCGTGCTGGCGGCTCGGTGAGTGTGCCGGCAACACTGTGAATGAACAACAGGCCGGGCGAGATGCCCGGCCTGTTCATTTCGATTCGAGAGGATGAGTTACTTGGCCTTTACGACCGCCCGGCCGACGCTGTAGTAGGTGAACCCGGCGTCGCGCATCGCACTCAAGCGGTAGAGGTTTCGCCCATCGAAGATGACGGGGGTGTTCATGAGGCTCTTGAGTTTGTCGAAGTCGGGGCTCTTGAACTCGTCCCAGTCTGTCGAGACGACGAGGGCGTCGGCGCCCTTGACGGCGTCGTAGAGATTGTCGACGATGGTGGCGGTGGGGCCGAGTTCGGCTTTGGCGTTCTCGTTGGCGACGGGGTCGAAGGCGACGCAGGTGGCGCCGTAGCCGTTCGCTTTGCGGATGAGGGTGAGGGCGGGGGCCTCTCGGATGTCGTCGGTCTTGGGCTTGAAGGCGACGCCCCAGAAGGCGATTTTCTTTCCCTGCATGCCGGCCGCGCCGCCGCCGATGCCGGTCTTGCCGCCGAAATGGGCGATCATTTTGTCGAAGAATCGGTCACGTTGCTTCTGGTTGACGGCGTGGACGCTCTTGCTGAGCGTGGCCTCGATGCCGCACTTGTCGCCCATCATGATGCAGGCGAGGGTGTCCTTGGGGAAGCAGGAGCCGCCGTAGCCGAGGCCTGGATAGAGGAAGGCGTGGCCGATGCGTTTGTCGGAGCACATGCCCTCGCGGACGCGGTTGATGTCGGCACCGTAGGCCTCGCAGAGGTTGGCCATCTCGTTGATGAAGGAGATCTTGGTGGCGAGGAAGTTGTTGGCGCAGTACTTGACCATCTCGGCGCTGGGGACGTCCATGAGATAGATGGGGTGCCCGTTTCGGACGAAGGGGTCGTAGAGTTCCTTGAAGGCCTCGCCGACGGTCTCGTCCTCGATGCCGACGACGACGCGATCGGGCTTCATGAAGTCGTCGATGGCGGCGCCTTCCTTGAGGAACTCGGGGTTATCGGCGACCTTGAAGGGGATGGAGGGGCCGACCTTGGCGCGGATGCGGTCGCGGACGGCGAGGGTCGTGCCGACGGGGACGGTGGACTTCATGACGACCACCTTGGGCTTCTGGTTGGGTCCCAGGGCCTTTAGGACTTCGGCGATGTCGTCGGCGGCAGCGTTGACGTATTTGAGATCGGTCTGGCCGTGCTCGCCGGTGGGGGTGCCGACGCAGATGAAGATCATGTCGGCGTTGGTGTAGGCGGCTTTCTTGTCGAGGGTGTAGTGGAGTCGTCCGGCCTTGTGGTTCTTCTCCATGAGTTCGGTGAGGCCGGGCTCATAGATGGGGCAGACGCCCTTTTTGAGTTTCTCGATCTTGTTGGGGTCGACGTCGAGGCAGGTGACGTCGTTGCCCGTGTTGGAGAAGCAGACGCCCGTGACCAGGCCGACGTAACCGGTACCCACCATTGTCAGACGCATCGCCGAATCTCCCACACACGATTGGACAGGACGGATTGGCCCGCGGCGGTCGCGTTGTGGCGGACCGCGGGGAAAAGATGCGAGTATATGCGTTGGGCGTTCCGGCCTCGATGGCGAGGGGATGGAGTTTGGCCCTTGGGCGTACTCGTTCCTCCCCCCATCGGAAGGAGCGGCTCGCCAATTCAACGAAACCTGAATATTCTCGGGCCACATGGGCACGAAGAAGACACGAGCGTCACAACCCGCACGCACCACGAGAGGCCCGGCCGCGCGTTCAAAGAGTCGCGCGAAAGGGGAGTTACCCTCGGCCAGGACCTCGAGCAAGCACGACCTGTACCAGCAGTCGGTGCAGTGCCCGGAGGCCGAGGTCGAGTTTGTGGAGAAGGTGTACACGAAGCGGTTTGGCGTGCGCCCCGTGAAGATTCGGGAGGACTTCTGCGGGACGGCGTACACGAGTTGCGAGTGGGTTCGACGGCGGAAGGGGAACGTGGCTGTGGGGCTGGATTTGCACGGGCCGACGATCCGGTGGGGGCTGGAGCACAACGCGAAGGACCTGGACGCGGAGCAGCGGTCGCGGCTGCGGTTGTTCAAGCGCAACGTGCTCTCGCCGAACGCGGAGGGGAGGGGCGTAGACGCGGTCTTGGCGATGAACTTTTCATACTGGGTGTTCCAGACTCGGGATTCGCTGCGGGCGTATTTCGCTTCGGTGAAGAAGTCATTGAAGAAGAAGGGGCTGTTCTATCTCGACATCATGGGCGGGTGGGAGTCGATGAAGGAGCAGCAGGAGCGGCGGCGGCAGAAGGGGTTCACGTATGTGTGGGACCAGGCGGAGTTCGATCCGATCACGAACCGCATCCGCTGCCACATCCACTTTGAGTTCAAGCGGAAGGGTGGAACGCAAGGCCCAGCGATGAGGAAGGCGTTCACGTACGACTGGCGGTTGTGGACGATTCCCGAGGTGCGCGAGTTGCTTGCCGAGGCGGGGTTCAAAGCCTCGACGGTCTATTGGGAGGGTGACGACGGGAAGGGCGGGGGCAACGGCGTCTTCAAGCCCCAGAAGAAGGGCGAGGCGTGCGAGAGTTTTATCGCGTACATCGTGGCGGAGTAGGCGACGGGTCTATGGAGAGGCAACGGTGGGTGGAAGGGTTGGTGAAGCATGGCAAGCGAGCGTCCTCAGATGTCGCGGGTCTCGCGTGTGCTTCGTTGGTTTCGCACGCGAATGGCGATTGCGATGGCCGTAATCACGATTGTGAGCGGCGTGCTGTGGGCAATCTCCGAGAGGGATGAGGTTGGGGTTCGCGTCGTCCGGCGCTACACGCCGATTCCCGTGATCCTGCCCGATTTTCGCCCGGATCCGTCGAACTATTCGACCGACTCGATTGTTGTTGGAGTGGATCGGGGTGTGTGGCAACTGGGGCGCGCCTATCTCCCCATGCTCGACTTGATGCCGAGCGATACATCGATCTCGCGGGTGACGTGGTCGTGGGAGATGTTCAGTCGACGCTCACGGCAGATCCGGTACACACCCTCGATCATGAGTCCTGCCTTTGGGCGTGCGTCTCTGGGAAGTTCTCTCCTGAGCGCGTCGGCGGTGGCGATGATGGACGAGCCCATCGTTGATTTTGATCGGTGGGGATTCCGTACCACGGTTCATCGGCTTGGGTATTCGATCCTGCCGCGCATGCAGATCACGGCGCCCTGCTGGGCTGTGACCGCGAGTTTGCTGCTCGTGACGTTGTGGCTGTCGAGGCCGTACGCCAGGGACTTCATGGATCGTCGTCGACGCCGACGCGCACGTGACCAGTGTCTGTGCTGCGGTTACAGCCGCCGCGGGCTTTCCTCACCCGACGCGCCGTGCCCGGAGTGTGGCACGGTGCCCAAGGTGGCTCGACTCTCCCATGCGGGCGTGTCTTAGTGATCGAAGTAACCAGCCTGAAGAGAGGCGGGCCTCCAGGACCGATCACCAACGCCTCACACCCGCAACTGGGCCCGCTTTGCTTTGGAGCCGTTGGTCCGGCGCTTGGCGACCTTCTTCTTGTCGCCTGTCTTCGCGGCTGAGCGTGAGGCCTTGGCCTGGATCTTGCCGTGCTTGAGTTCGATCTCGCCGGCGCGGGTGATGGTGTGGCCGCACTTCTTGCACGTACGCCCCGAGGCGGGGCCTCCCCAGAACCTGTTCATGATGACATGGAGGTCCTTGTCGATCTTTTTGAGGCGGAAAGACGCCTCGTGGACGAGGTAGTCGCACTTGGGGCAGTACCAGCGCAGGCCGTCGTTCATCCCCTTGGGCCTGGGGAACTCGACGATGAGGCCGACGGTCCCCGCCGGGCGCTGGGGGCGGTGGGGGACCCAGCGCGGGAGGAGATAGACCTCGCCCTCCTTGATGACGACGTCCCTGGGCTTGCTGCCATCGAGGGGGCGGATGCGGACGGCGATGTCGCCCTTGAGTTGGTAGAAGAGTTCCTCGGTGGGATTGACGTGGTAGTCGTTGCGGGTGTTGGGGCCGCCGGAGACAAAGACGATCGCGTCGTCGGAGCCGGGGAAGAGTTCCTTGTTGCTCACCGGGGGCTTGAGGTCCTTCCAGTTCTTCTTCACCCACTGGTCGAGTTTGAGGATGGGAAAGTGTTTGGAGGCGGACTTCTTCGAGGGTTTCCTGGTGGGCATAGTGGTGGCTCCGTGTGGTGTGGTCGGCGTTGCAACGGCACGCGAACCGTGGAACGCCAGGCCGACGGTGCATTCAACCACGGACGACACGGCGAATCAAGCGCGGGGAGGCGGAGATGGTGGCGTGAGAAAGAGTCTCAGCCGGTGAGGCGCGGACGCTTTACGATCCCCTCGTGAGCGATGGGCCGCCTTCAACTCCGCCGACGCGTCCGAACCCGGACGGGACGTCGCATGGGCCTGGCGATGCGCCGAAAGGCGAACACAGTGGTAGACAGAGGCGGGACAGAGGACGCGGAGGGGGGAACGGGAGCGGGGGAGGTGGTGGGGGTGGGGATGTCGCGCGGCTGCTTGGCCTGGTGGATGAGGCGATGCTCGTTGATCAGCGGCGGCTTCGGTCGCGGTTGAGAGACCTTCGAGAGGGGCGAGGTCGCGCGGGCGATGGGTCGCGTCTCGAGGAGCATCTCAAGGGCAGCATTGCACGGCGGGCGGCGCGGCGGGCTTCGAGGCCACGCATCGAGTATCCGCATGAACTCCCTATTAGCCAGGCGCGGGGGGAGATCGCCGAGGCGATCCGCAAGCACCAGGTCGTCGTGGTTTGCGGCGAGACGGGGTCGGGGAAGACGACGCAGTTGCCCAAGATCTGTCTCGAACTCGGCGGCGGGATCGCGGGGACGATCGGGCACACGCAGCCGCGACGGATTGCCGCAAGGGCGGTGGCGGGGCGCATCGCCGAGGAACTCGGGACGCCGCTGGGCAAGTTGGTTGGGTACAAGGTGAGGTTCGGCGACAAGACCAGCCCCGAGAACCTCATCAAGGTGATGACCGACGGTGTGCTTCTCGCGGAGACGCAATCGGATCGGCTGCTCGAGCAGTATGACACGATCATCGTCGACGAGGCGCACGAGCGGTCGCTGAATATTGACTTTCTGCTGGGGTATCTGAAACTGATCCTTCC
The DNA here is from genome assembly GCA_016699835.1 of Phycisphaerales bacterium. NCBI lineage: Bacteria > Pseudomonadati > Planctomycetota > Phycisphaerae > Phycisphaerales > Phycisphaerales bacterium. The sequence continues at coordinate 226,374 of CP064987.1, read as the reverse complement.
GAAGAGGCGGGACCTGAAGGTCATTGTCACGTCGGCGACGATCGACCCCGAGCGCTTCGTCCGGCACTTCGAGGGGAGCGCGTCGGTCGCCCCGATCATCAGGGTGAGCGGGCGGATGTATCCGGTGGAGGTGCTGTATCGCCCGGCGGTTGGCGACGAGGATGGGGCGGACGGCGAGGGTGGTGACGGCGACGGGTTCGACGCGACGGATCTGCCGTCGAGGGTGTGCCGGGCCGTGGACGAGGCGTCGACGTTTGGGCATGGTGGGGGGGGCGACATGCTGGTGTTCCTGAGCGGCGAGCGGGAGATCAGGGAGTGCGCTGAGGCCTTGCGGAAGCACCATCCGCCGCAGACGCGGATCCTGCCTCTGTACGCGCGATTGAGCGTGGAGGAGCAGAACAAGGTCTTTGAGCCGCACTCGGGTCGGCGGATCGTGCTCTCGACGAACGTGGCGGAAACGTCGCTGACGGTGCCTGGGATTCGCTTTGTGATCGACACGGGTGAGGCGCGGGTGAATCGGTACTCGCCGCGCACGCGGGTGCAGCGACTCGAGGTCGAGGCGATCAGCCGGGCGAGCGCGGACCAGCGGAAGGGACGCTGCGGGCGGCTTGGGCCCGGCGTGTGCGTGCGGTTGTATGCGAGGACCGACTTTGACAGCCGTCCGGAGTTCACCGACCCGGAGATCGTGCGGACGAATCTCGCGAGCGTGATCCTGCAGATGAAGGCGCTGGGTCTGGGGAAGGTCGAGGACTTCCCGTTTGTGGAGCCGCCGGACTCGCGGATGGTGCGCGACGGGTACGAGACGCTGCGTGAACTGGGAGCGGTGACGGACGAGTACGAGATCACGGAGATGGGGCGTCGGCTGGCGCGCCTGCCGATCGATCCGCGCCTGGGACGGATGATCGTCGAGAGCGTGAAGGAGCACTGCCTGAGCGAGGTGCTGGTGATCGCGGCGGCGCTCTCGACGCAGGACCCTCGCGATCGGAGGGGCGATCAGGCGAGCGCCGACCTGGCGCACGCGCGCTTCAAGGACGAGAACTCCGACTTCTGGGCGAGCCTGAACCTGTGGAAGTTCTATCGCGAGCACGAGGAGAGTTTGTCGCGGAGCAAGATGCAGAAACTGTGCAAGCAGAACTGCCTGTCGTGGGTGCGGTTGCGTGAGTGGGGCGAGGTGTGGCGGCAGTTGCACTCGCTGGTGACGGAGATGGGTTTCAAGGAGAATCCCAGGCCCGCGACGCCCGAGGCCGTGCACCGAGCGATTCTGAGCGGGCTGCTCACGAGCGTCGGCCGCAAGGGGGAGCAGGGGGAGTTCAGCGGGACGCACGGGACGAAGTTCCTCATCCACCCGGCGTCGGGCGTCTACAAGAGCAAGCCCAAGTGGGTCGTGGCGGCGGAACTGGTGCGGACGACGAAGTTGTACGCGCGGGGCGTCGCGAGGATCGAGCCGGAGTGGATCGAGCGGCTGGCCGAGAACCTTGTGAAGCGGTCGTATTCCGATCCGTACTGGGACGAGGAAGGCCAGCGGGTGATGGCGCTGGAGACGGTGACGCTCTTCGGGCTGGAGATCGCGTCGGGGCGGCGTGTGCACTATGGGCCTGTCGACCCGGTGAAGAGCCGCGATCTGTTCATCCATGGGGCGCTCGTCGAGGGGACGCTGAACACCGACGCGAAGTTTCTGCGTCAGAACCAGCGATTGCAGGAGGAGGTCGAGGCGCTCGAGGAGAAGAGCCGCAAGCGTGACGTGCTGGTGGACCAGCAGACGCGGTTTGCGTTCTACGACGCTCGGATACCACAGGGCGTGTTCAACCGCGACACGTTCGAGGCGTGGCGGAAGACGGCCGAACGCGACAATGCGCTCGTGCTCATCATGACGCGTGACGACCTGATGTTGCACGACGCGGCGAATGTCAGCCAGGCCTACTACCCCGATCACGTAGAGGTTGCGGGGAGCCGGTTGAACCTGGAGTATGAACTGGCTCCGGGGGAGGCGAGCGACGGCGTCACGATGAATGTGCCGCTGGAGGCGCTCAATCAGGTGGACGTGAAGAAGGCGGAATGGCTGGTGCCGGGGCTTCTGGCGGAAAAGGTCGAGGCGATTCTGCGGGCGATCCCCAAGAGCGCGAGGCGTCACGTCGGGCCACCTGGTGAGGCGTCGCGCGAGATCGCAGGCGTGATTCGCTTCGGCGAGGGCGACCTTCGCGACGCCATCCGCGATCACCTCTTCAAGGCCTCCAACATCGAGATTCCACGCGAGTTCTGGGATCAGGTGGTCGTGCCCGAGCATTTGAGAATGAACTTCCGCGTCGTGGATGAGCGCGGGAAAGTGATCGCGCATGGGCGAGACCTTGACGAGATCAAGCGGAGTCTCGGGCACAAGGTGCAGGCGAGTTTCAGCAAGATCGGCGGCGAGGACTACCACCGCGACGGCGTGACCACGTGGGACTTTGGCGATCTTGCACGCGAGGTCTCGATCCGTCGGAGCGGCATGACCGTTGTTGCGTATCCGGGGCTGGAGGACTTGGGGTCGAGCGTGGGTCTGCGGGTCTTCGAGACGCCGCAGCGAGCGGAGGAGATGACCCGCGCGGGGATGCGGCGGCTCTTTCAACTGCGTGCCGGTCGCGAGATCAAGCACCGGATGTACGCTCGGAGCAGCATCGAGACCCTCGCCACGCAGCATGCGACGCTGGGGCCTGGTGAGCAGTTCAAGAGCGACCTCATGGGTTTGATCACGGAGCGGGCGTTTGGGCTGCCACACGATCTTCCGCGGACGCAGGCGGAGTTCGAGAAGCGCCTTGACAAGGGGTACGACTCGATCGCTCGGGCAATTGACGAGTGCTCGGCCCTCGCGTCGAGCATTCTGACGACGTATCAGGCGGCTCGGTTGCTCATGGAATCACAGACGGCTCCGGCGTTTGCCCGTCACCATGCGGACATTCGTGATCAGATTGCGCATCTGCTCCCGCCGGGGTTTCTGCTCTCGACGCCGGCGGAGTGGACGCCGCACATGCCGCGGTTCTTAGCGGGTATGTGGCATCGCCTGAATCGCATGGGGAGTGGGGCTGGGCTGGATCGCGACGGGAAACTGATGGCGGAGGTTGTGCCGTATTGGAATGCGGCGAAGGCGCGGATGACGCTCCACGAGCGTGCCGGCGTGACTGACGCGAGTCTCGCCCTCTTTCGCTGGATGGTGGAGGAATACCGCGTGTCGCTCTTTGCGCAGGAGCTGAGGACGAGCGTGCCCGTGTCTCCAAAGCGTCTTCAGGAGGTGTGGGACAAGATCGGCAGGCCGTAGTCTGCCCGATGTTTCGGCACGTGATTCACGCTTCCACGCGCTCGGCCTTCTCGATCACGATGGGCTGGATTGGCACGTCGCCCATGCCGGCCTTGCTTCCGGTCTTGACGGTACGGATCTTGTCGATCGTCTCCATCCCATCGACGACCATGCCGAAGACGGCGTAACCGGCCCCGTCCTGGGGCTTGTCGAGGAAGGCGTTGTCGACGACGTTGATGAAGAACTGGTTGGTGGCCGAGTCGGGCTGTCCGCCGAGGCGTGCCATGGCGATGGAGCCACGGATGTTTTTCAGGCCGTTCTTGTACTCATTGGCGATGGGCGCATTGGTTGGCTTGCGGTTCATATCGGGGGTGTAACCGCCGCCCTGGACCATGAAGTTGGAGATGACGCGGTGGAAGATGGTGCCGTCGTATGTTCCGGCGTCTACGTATTCGAGGAAGTTCTTCGTGGAGATCGGCGCCTTGGCCTCGTTCAACTCGAGGACGAACGAGCCGAGGGATGTGGCGAACTTGACACGCATAATGCTGTGTTTCCTGAGGAAAGTGGATGGTCAAGGATCAGATCGCGGCGGCACGAAACGCCGCGAGTTGCGGAGAAGATACTACGCATCTCGCACGAGTGAATCGTGCGGGCGATTGAATTATCCCGTGCACGGGGGAAATCCCATCGGGCTGGGGTATGGAACGAAAGGGTGGGAAAAACCCGATGTGCGAGAGAGTGCGGTTGGTGTGGAAACACTCTATTGAGTTACGGCCATCTCGGGACGGAATCACATCGTGCGCCCATGGGGGGTCAATCTCGCCCCGCGTGTCTGTTTTGTTCGATTGGCCACAATGTGGCGTTCGAGCCGTGTTCAAGAGCCAACATGAATCGGGCTCAAATTGCACATCAAGCGTGCGTGGCGTATGGAAAATCTGGACTCGGGTGGCGTCGATGAGCGTGTTAAGGTTGAGTGTGGAACCACGGTCTAGGTGGTCCTTTGCTGTTCGAGTCGCTCGGCGCAGGTCTGGACGACCTCGTCGACGGTGATGCGGCGCATGATGTCGGCGGCGCGGGCGGCGTCGCGGTGGCGGACGTGTTCGTTGTGCTTGAGTTTGCTGATCGCGTCGTGGGGGCGGCGGTAGGGGCCGCTTCGTTCCGGGCGCGTGGGGCCCATGAGCGCGACCATCGGGCGGTGGAAGGCGGCGGCGACGTGCATGGCGGCGGAGTCGTTGCAGACGACGAGGTCGGCACGCTGAATGACGGCCATCCATTTGAGGATGTCGGTAGCGCCGACGAGGTCGATGACGCGCTTGTCGTGCCTGGCGGCGTGGAGGAGTGGCGCGCAGGCGAGACGCTCGTTGGCGGCGCCGACGAGGACGAGGTGATGAGCGTGCGCGGACAGAAGTCGGCGCGCGAGTTCGGCGTAGCGGTCCATGGGCCAGGCTCGGCCGGCGCCGCGTGTGGTAGGGGCGAGGACGATGAAGCGTTTGGCCTTGAGACGATCGTCGCTGTGCGCGAAATCGCGGGCCTCGTCGCCGGGGTAGAGACGGAGGTCGGGTGAGCGGCCCTGGTCGTCGGATGAGGGTGGGACGTAGATGGCGCGGAGGAGTTCGACGTCGCGGTCGATGTGGGAGAGACCCCTGGCGACGCGGATGCGTTCGTTGTAGAAGAGCCAGCCGCCCTCGCGGGCGTCGGCGAAACCGACCTTGCGCGGGGCGTGGGTCGCGCGGGCCATGAGGCCGCTGCGGAAGAGGCCTTGGAGGTCGATGGCGAGGTCGTACGGGTGGCCATCGTCGCTCGCCATGAGCGTGGCGAGCCATTCGCGGATGGGCTTGAGTTGGAGGCGGCGGAGGTGGTTGCCGATGGCGGCGCGAGGGAAGGGGATGATGCGGTTGATCGCGGGGTGGTGTTTGACGGCGGGGATGAAGGGTTCGGCGACGACCCAGTCAATGGTGGCATCGGGGAAGGCGTGGCGGAGGCTGGCGGCTGCGGGGGCTGTGCGGACGACATCGCCCAGGCTGCTGGGGCGGATGAGGAGGATGCGCCGCGGCGGATCGCGGCGTGCGGGAAGTGGAGAAGAGTCGGACATCGTGGAGTGGAGTCGCGGACGAGGCGTCGGCGCGAGCGATCAGGCGGGGTAGACGGCGCTGGTGCGGTCGGTCTCCCAGACCTCGACGGATCTGAGGATGGGCGCGGCGTTGTGAGGGGTCGTGGTGGCGGCACGCTCGATGGCGGGTTTGAGGCGCTCGAAGAAGACGCGGGCGATGTTCTCGACGGAGGGGACGACGCCGCCTTTCTGGGCGTTGAACTCGGTGGTGTCCTCGTTGAGGTGCTTGTGGTCGAAGGGGGTCAGGATGGTCTCATCGACGATTCGCTCGAGGGTGGCGAGGGAGAGGGCGAGCGTGCCATCGCGATGGACGGAGACCTCGACGCTGGGGCGGAGGCGGTAGTTGTGCCCGTGCCCGCGCGGGTTGTTGCACTTGCCGAAGAGTCGGCGGTTCTCGTCGTCACTGAGTTCAGGAACGTGGAGGCGATGGGAGGCGGCGAAGTCGAAGGTCTGGCGCATGACCGCGCGTGTGGGGGTGTTTGAGTCAGTGGAAGGAGACATCGTGAGGGAATAGTACGGCGTGATGAACCATTCGATGGAGAAGAGGCGTGCGCCGGCGTCGTCGCGGAGAGCGGCGATGGCGCTCGCGATGCGGGGCATGATGGAGAAGAGCAACGCGGCGGGTTGGATAGCGTGGTCGCCGGAGGCGTGGCGGCTGGCGATCTCACGGATGGCGAGGTCGCGGACGACGCGGTCGATGTCCTTGATATCGATGAGGTATTTGGTGCGCGGACCGACCTCGCCCTCGACCTTGACGAGGAACTCGCCGAAGGAGCCGGGCGAATCCGCGATTGGGGAGGCGGCGAAGGAGTTCTTGCCCCGGGGCAGGTCGCCTGTGCCGTCCCAGGATGCGGTGCCGAAGCGGACAATACGATGGAGTCGTACCACACAGGAGGGTACGCGTGTTCGTTGATTTCAAGCGACACGATCGGTGGGAGGTCGTCATCAGAGTTTTTGAGATGGCAGTCGAGGGGCAGATTGGTTGTTGATGGGTGGGTTGAAGAACGAGGCACTGGCGGGACGCCTGTGCCACGAGGGTGAATGGGCCTGGAAGATCCGAGAGATCCTGTTGCCTGGGAGTCAAACGATGAACACGACAAAGACGGTGCTGGCGGTGTGTGCTATGGCGGGTGCGGTGCTCGGCACGGGGGCGATTGCGTCGCGTATGGACGATGGCGCGAAGCCTGCGGGGGAGAAGGCGCCGGCGACACCCCCGGCGACTCCGGAGACGAGGCCTGATGTGAAGCCCGATGAGAAACCGGTCAGCCCGTACGTGCTGGATCACAAGGCGAAGTCGATCGATGGCAAGGAGGTCGATCTCGAGACGTATAAAGGGAAGGTGGTCCTGATCGTGAACGTGGCGAGCAAGTGCGGGTTCACGCCGCAGTACAAGGGGCTCGAGGCGTTGTACGAGTCGAAGAAGGATGCGGGATTGGTGATCCTGGGTTTTCCGAGCAACGACTTCAAGCAGCAGGAGCCTGGGAGCGAGGCGGACATCAAGAAGTTCTGCACAGAGAACTATGGCGTGACATTCCCGATGTTCTCGAAGATCGTCGTGAAGGGGGAGAAGGCGGACGCGCTGTACAAGGATCTGGCGTCGCAGCCGTCGTCGGTGGGGGGCGAGCCTGGGTGGAACTTCACGAAGTATCTCGTGGATCGGAACGGGAACGCGGTGGCGAAGTTCGACAGCCGCATCAAGCCGGATGACTCGACGCTGGTGAAGCGGATCGAGGAGTTGCTGTCCGAGAAGGCGAAGTAGGAGGGCGAACGCAGAGGACGTGGAGGAGGAACAGAGGAATACAAAGGGGAAGAGTGTGAAAAAAGCAGTGGAATGAGGACTTGCGGCGATGGCGGCTGTTCATCTCCACAAACTCTGGAGCCATCTCGCAATCTCACACACTCCTTCCCTCTGTCTTCCTCTGTTCCTCCTCCGCGTCCTCTGTGTTCTGTCTTGATCCCAATGGCCCCGCTCGGATTCGAACCGAGGACCAAGCGATTATGAGTCGCCTGCTCTAACCGCTGAGCTACAGGGCCGATCGGTGTTCCCTTGGGGGATCACCGGCCGGTCACGATAGCCCGGGTAGGTCGACGCTTCGCGCTCCGGCGACGCTACTTGACGAGGAGCATCTCGTGGTAGGTCGGGAGGGGCCAGAGACCCTTGGGGGTGCGGGCCTCGAGTTCGTCGCAGGTCTCTCGGACGTCGGCCATGGCCTTCTTGACTTTGTCGCGGACGTGGCGCGCGTGCTTGAGGGGGTCCTCGTCGTGCGTGCGGGCCTTGTCCTCGAGAGTCTCGATGGCGTCGGCGAGTTTGGCGACGAGTTCGGCGTGCTCCTCGAGCATGGCGCGGATCGATGTGGCGTCCACATCGACGGCCTCGGTGGCGGCGACGGCCTCGGCGAGGGACTGCTGGTGCTGGATGGCGGCGGGGAGGATCAGCGTCTGGGCCATGAGGAGCATGGTCTCGGCCTCGATGGTGATCTGCTTGGTGTACTTCTCGAGGAAGATGTGCATCCGCGACTCGAGTTCGACCTTGCTGAGGACGCCGCTCGTTTCGAAGAGATCGATGTTCTTCCTGGAGGCGATCGTTTCGAGGGCGGCGACGGACTCCTTGAAGTTGGGGAGGCCACGCTTAGCGGCCTCGGCGTGCCACTTCTCGGTGTAGCCGTCGCCATCGAAGAGGACGCGCTTGTGCTGCTTGACGACCTTCTGGAGGACGACGCGGACGGCGGCGTCGAGGCGCTCGCTGGGCTTGGCCTTCTTGTTGGCCTTCATCGCCTTCTCGATCTCGGCGACGATGAAGTTCATGCTCTCGGCGACGATGGTGTTGAGGACGGTGGAGGGCCAGGCGGCGACCTGTGAGGAGCCGACGGCGCGGAACTCGAACTTGTTGCCGGTGAAGGCGAAGGGGCTGGTGCGGTTGCGATCGCCGGAGTGGCGGGGGATCTGGGGGAGGGTGCGGGCGCCCAGGTCCATGAGGCTCTCTCGTTTGGTGGAACGGGGCTTGCCCTCTTCGATCTGGCGGATGATGTCGGTGAGCATGTCGCCCAAGTAGATGGACATGATCGCGGGCGGGGCCTCGTTGGCGCCCAGGCGGTGGTCGTTGGAGGCGGACGCGACCGAGGCGCGGAGGATGTCGGCATGGCGATCGACGGCCCGGATGACCGAGCAAAGGACGACGAGGAACTGGAGATTGGAGTGGGTCTGGTCGCGTGGGTCGAGGAGGTTGACGCCGGTGTTGGTGGAGAGGGCCCAGTTGACGTGCTTGCCCGAGCCGTTGACGCCGGCGAAGGGTTTTTCGTGGAGGATGCACTGCAGGCCGTGGCGTGGGGCGACGCGCTTGAGAGTCTCCATGACGACCATCTGGTGGTCGCAGGCGACGTTGGCGGTCTCGTAGAGGGGCGCGATCTCGAACTGCCCCGGGGCGACCTCGTTGTGGCGGGTCTTGATGGGGACGCCGAGGGTGTACAACTCGCGTTCGGCCTCGGCCATGCAGGCGAGGACGCGCGTGGGGATGGAGCCGAAGTAATGGTCCTCGAGTTGCTGGCCCTTGGGCGGGCGGGCGCCGACGAGGGTGCGGTCGCAGGCGATGAGGTCGGGGCGACGGAGGTAGAAGTCGCGATCGATGAGGAAGTATTCCTGCTCGCAGCCGAGGGTCGCAGTGACCTGGGTGACGCCGGAGTCGGCGTTGAAGAGTTTCAGGACGCGCATCGCGGCGGCGGAGATCGCGTCCATGGAGCGGAGGAGGGGCGTCTTCTTGTCGAGGGCCTCGCCGGTCCAGGAGACGAAGGCGGTGGGGATGCAGAGGGTGGCGGTGCCGGCGTTTCGCGCGACGAAGACGGGGCTGGTGGAATCCCACGCGGTGTAGCCGCGGGCCTCGAAGGTAGCGCGGATGCCGCCGGAGGGGAAACTGGAGGCGTCTGGCTCGCCGCGGACGAGGGCGGAGCCGGTGAAGAGATTGATCGCGCCGCCCTGGCCATCGGGCTCGAGGAAGGCGTCGTGCTTCTCGGCGGTGGAGCCAGTGAGGGGCTGGAACCAGTGGGTGTAGTGGGTGGCACCCTTCTCGACGGCCCAGTCCTTCATCGCTGAAGCGACGGCGTCGGCGACCTCGAGTTCGAGTTTGGCGCCGTGGCCGATCGTCGCGACGAGGCGCTTGTAGACGTCCTTGGGGAGGCGCTGCTGCATGACGCGGAGGGTGAAGACGTCCTCCGCGAAGATCTGGTCGGTGGGGGCCTGGGCGTGGGCCTTGTCCCTGCTGTTGTGCATCATCGCGACCCCGTTGTGACCATTCGAACCGCCGCGCGACCACCCGCTCATGGGAGACTCCTCGTGATGGCGATCGATCAGAGCGTGGCGTGGGCGATCCATCGCCCGGAATGAATGTCGTCTTGGTGCACCGCTCGCTCACGAACCGACGCCATGGACCTGTACAAGATAGGCGTTGGACGTGTTCGGGATCGGCGTTTTGCGTGTTTCGGGCGAGTTTCGCGGGCGGAGTCGGACTGGAAAACGTTTCACGGCATGGTTCTGCGACGTGGATCGGGTCGCAGGGCGGTGAAACCTGCGCCGAGACAGGCCGCGGCGAGGATCAACCACTCGCCGTGCACGCCCATGGAAAGTGACGTTGCCCACGCGACGAGGCGTCCGGAAACCATGCTCGCGGCGATCGGAGCGAGGCCCAGCAGGGCGACGCACGCGAGGGCGATGGCGGCATGACCGGCGTCGGCGGGGGCGGCCTCGTGGACGGTTGTGAGTGCGGCGCGTAGGGCGAACATGGCGCCGGTGGTGATCAAAGCGAGGGCGCCGGCCTGGACGCCCCAGTTGGCGGCGGTGCCGATCGACCACCAGAGGAGGACGAAGCCGAGGGTGAGCAAGCCGGCCGCGATGAGGGTGGTGTGGCGGAGCGTTCGCGTGGCGATGAGTGCGACGCACGCGGCGAGGGTGGCGATCAGGGTGAGCAGGCCGACGCGATCCGCGGAGAGTCCTGCGGCGGCGCTGGCGGTGCTCCAGTGGATCCATGTGGCCCATGCCGCGGCGAGGGTGATGGTGCTGGAGAAGAGCGTGCGAACGACGCTGGGTCGAAGGAGCGCGCCGATGGCGACGATGAAGGAGAGCGGGTGGTCGAAGTCACGCTTCGGACGTGGCGTTCTCACGAGGGCGAGCGTGAGGACGCCTGCGATGAGCGCGAGGATGCCGGAGACGGTTGAGACTTCGTGACAGAGTGCGGGGGCGGTGGGGATTCGGTCGCCTGCGTAGAAGGGGAAGGCCGCGTGCCAGCCTCCGGGTGTGCGTAGATGGATGACATCGAACGCCCAGACGCCGAGCCACCATGAGGCGCAGCACACGGCGAGGATGATGCTGAAGGATTTGGGCGAGAGCATGTCGAGCGTGATAGAGAACAGGAGCGAGGCGCCCGACATGAGGAAGATGGAGGAGAGGATGGTGAGAACGAGGATCGTTTCGTGCGTGGGGGCGTGGGCCGTGGCGACGCGGAGGACGCCGGCGATCAGGAGCACGACGCCCAGCACGATGCCGGGTTTGAGGAGTCGGTCGGGGAGTTGGCCCGCGAGGAGGGGCGCGGCGGCGACGCCGATGAAGGCGCCGAGGCCGGTGGTCCATGCGGCGTGAGTGGGCGGGATGCCGAGGCCACCGATGAGCGGGTCGCTCGTGAGGTAGAGGGCGATGTGGTGGAGCCACATGCCGAGGGCGGCGGAGAGAAACGCGGCGACGAGGGTGAGCGCGGTTGCGGCTCTCGTGGAGCACGTCGGGGCGTTGTTCGAGGTTTCGTTGGTGGTCTGTGGGGGCATGGCTTGTGGTGCGTTGTGCAAGTGTGCGTGGAACTCGATGGGTTAGATCGGTCGGCGCGTAGCGAGGGGTTCAATGGGAGTATGCCCCCACTAGAATCCTGCTTCACCTGTTGGAGGTCGGCATGAAGCGTGCGATCCTGTTTGTTCTTGCGGTGGCGTGTGTGTTCAGTGGGCGAGGCGCGATCGCGGGGTTGGATCCGGAGGGGAATCCCGAGGCAAAGTCGATCGTGTCGCCGGGGGTGCCCGGCTCGCTGGTGGTGTTCGGGCCCGGGGAAGTAATTTGGGCGGCCCGGGACGGGAGTGCGCTTGTCGCGGTTGCGGCGAAGTCGAGCGTGGGTATGGGGTCGCTCGTGGTCTTTTCCCACGGCGGGTATCTGTCAGCGGAGTCGTGGAATGACGCCGGGACGTGGGCGTTGATCGAGTCGGTGCTGCCGCGGCATCGACGTGACGGGGGTGAGGGCGCGGTGCGGGTGCTCGTTCCCGATGGGCGGATGCGTGAGGCCGTGGGTGCGAAGGGTTGTGAGGGGACGGTTTCGCCGAAAGGTGAATTCGTCGCCGCATTGACGAATGTCGACGTGCTGGTCCTGCGTGAGGCGAACCCGAGCGGAGCAGAGTGCGCCGCGATGGAGCGGTTTCTGAACGAGGGCGGCACGTTGCTGGCGGGGCAGACGGCGTGGGGATGGTTGCAGATCCACTCGGGCAAGGAACTGGGCGACAACGCGCTGCATCGATTCACGAGCGGTCATGGGATCTCGTTCACGACGGAGACCATCGACGTGCCGAAGTCGAAGCGGCTCGATCGGGCGGAGACGTTGCGTCTGATCGATGTCGAGGAGGCCTTGCGTGCGTTGGAAGGAGCCGAGCCAAAGTCGGCGTTCTCGAAGGACGACTCGAGGCAGATCCAGGCGACGCTGACGCTCGCGGCACGATCGATCCCTCGGGAAGACACGCTGGTGATGCCACGCCTCAGGGCGCTGCGGGAGCGGGCTGGGGGCGTGATGGTCTCCAAGAAAACGCCCGTGCGCGAGAGTGACGTGCTCCAGCGGGTGGCGCTCGTGGTGGACGAAGCGATGCGCATTGGTGTGGCGTCGGAGGAGATCAAGGCCGATCCGTCGGCGGGAGAGTTCCCCGGCGCGGTGGCGGTCGAGGCGGAGCGGGTGACGCGCGAGGTGGAGATTGATGCACGCGTGCCGGGGTGGCACTCGACGGGTTTGTATGCCCCAGCGGGCGAGGTGATTCGGATAGGGGTTCCTCAGGATGCCCCGGCGATGAGCGTGCAGATTGGTTGCCACACCGATTCGATCGCGAAGAAGGACCGCTGGGACCGCGTGCCGAGGATCACGACGAGAATGAAGTTGTTGCCTGGCGAGAATCGTGTGGCGAGCGCGTTCGGGGGGTTGGTGTACCTGATCCCGAATCGAGATTCGCGTGGGGCCGATTCTGCGGCGGAGCATGTACGCGTGTCGGTGTCGGGCGCGGTCGAGGCGCCGCGGTTTGTGCTTGGGGAGACCGACGTCGACGCGTGGCGATCGACGATACGAAAGGCGCCGGGGCCTTGGGCGGAGTTGGAGACGGGCACGGTGATCGTGAGCGTGCCCTCGTCGCACATTCGGGATCTCGAGGATCCGCGAGGCGTGCTGGAGGTGTGGAACAAGGTGCTCGATGCCGCGGCGGATCTGGCGACGATTCCACGGGAGCGAGACCGCCCTCAGCGGTATGTCGCCGATGTGCAGATCAGCGCCGGGTACATGCACTCGGGGTATCCGATCATGACGCATCTGGATGCGGCCGACGAGATGGTGGAGGAGGCGAAACTTCGTGCGGGGTCGTGGGGGCTTTTCCACGAACTGGGGCACAACCATCAGCAGGGGACGTGGACGTTTCATGGAACGGGCGAGGTGACGTGCAATCTCTTCTCGCTGTACATCATGGAGACGGTGTGCGGCAAGAACGAGGGCACGGGGCACGAGGCCCTTGCGAAGCGCCTGGCGCGGCGCGCACGGTATCTGGCGGAGGGAGCCTCGTTCGAGAAGTGGTGCTCGGATCCGTTCCTCGCGCTCACGATGTATATCGAGTTGCGCGAGGCGTTCGGGTGGGAGGCGTACAAGGCAGTATTCGCGGAGTATCGTGATCTCCCCAAGGGTGAACGCCCGACGACGGAGCAGGAGAAGCGTGACCAATGGATGGTGCGGTTCTCTCGGAAGGTGGGGCGGAATCTCGGGCCGTTCTTCAGTGCTTGGGGCGTGCCTGTGAGCGACGAGGCCGTGGCGTCTGTGGCGTCACTTCCGGAGTGGATGCCTGCGGACTGGCCGGACGTGAGCGAGACCTCGAAGTGAGAATGCGGACATCATGAGCAATCACAATCAGAAGCCGTTTGATCCGACGCACCCTGACCCGGGCGCGTCGAAGCACTTGCTCGACCACACGCTTGGCGAGGTGTGGGGGAAGGCGACTCGAACGCTGGAAGATCGGCGGTTCCTGGAAGGCCCGCGCACGAGGACGGATGAGTTTCTTCGCGCGTGCCGGATCTTCGCGGAGTTCATCCGAGGCTTCCGGAAGTTGCACTTTGTGGGGCCTTGCGTGACGGTTTTCGGCTCGGCTCGGTTTGACGAATCGACGTGGGCGTATGCGACGGCGCGCGAGGTGAGCCGGCAACTCGCGGACGTCGGGTTCACGATCATGACGGGAGGGGGCCCTGGGATCATGGAGGCCGCCAACCGCGGGGCACGCGACGCGAAGGGGCGGAGCGTGGGGTGCAACATCCAACTCCCGCACGAGCAGCACCCGAATCCGTATCTCGATCGGTTCGTGGAGTTCCGCTACTTCTTCGTGCGGAAAGTCATGCTCGTGAAGTACTCGTACGCGTTCGTGGTGATGCCCGGCGGCTTCGGGACGATGGACGAGGTCTTCGAGTGCATCACGCTGATCCAGACGGGGAAGATCTCGAACTTCCCGATCGTGATGATGGGTCAGGAGTATTGGAAGCCTCTGCGGGAGTTCATGACGGAGCGGCTGGTCGAGCGCGGCGCGATCAGTCCGTCGGATCTGGATCTGTTCACGTTCACGGACTCGCCGGAGGAGGCGGTTGACGTCATTCGCAAGGCGGCGGGTGACAACGCGGAACTGCTCAGGAGCCTCGGGCCAACGCGGTCACGCCTGCTGCTGGAGCCGCGTTTGCCGGAGCCGGAGAAGACGAGTCCAACGCCCGCCTGAGTTCGGCGAGGAGTCGTTCGATGTCGGCGGGCTCGTGCATGGCGTTGACGACGACGCGGAAGTAGCGGGGGGCGGGGCCGCCGGGGTAGTCGATGACGGGGGCGAGGACGCCGCGCTCGCGCATCGAGTCGCTGATGCGGTCCATCTTCGCGCGGGGCTCCATGACGAAGGTGAAGATGGGGACGTGGGCGCCCGCGCCCTCTCCGGCGGCGGCGTCGGGGACACGAAGGCCAAGTTCGAGAAGCCCGCGGCGGATTCTCGCGACGTTCTCGCGGAGTCTGTCCACACGCCACGGCTCAGTTGTCAAGACGCGCACCGCGGCGCGACAGCCTTCGGCAATGGCGGGGGGGACGGGCGTGGAGCCGCGATAGACGCCCGCGTGCTCGCGGACGGTGCGGATGAATGTGGATCGTCCCATGACCGCGCCGCCGTAGCAGCCGAGGCCTTTGGCGAGCGTGGTCGTGATGACGATGCGCGGGTCGTTCAGGTCGAAGTGATCGACGGCCCCGCGGCCGGCGCGGCCGAGCACGCAGAAGCCATGACAATCGTCGACGAGCAAGGCCGCGCGGTCGCGCGGGAGGGCGGCGAGAAGATCACGCAGCGGGGCGACGGCCCCATCGGCGGCGAAGACCGAGTCGGTGAGGATCGCGACGCCCGCATCGGCGTACTTCTCGATGACCCACGCCGCGCTCGTCGCGTCGAGGTGCTCGTATTCGAAGACCTGCATCCCCGCGGCGGTGGCGGCGTTGCGGAGGCTGCGGTGGGACTTGGAGTCGAGGAGCGCCACGCCGCAGGTTCGTGCGAGCGCCTGGCAGGCG
Source organism: Phycisphaerales bacterium (assembly GCA_016699835.1). Lineage (NCBI taxonomy): Bacteria > Pseudomonadati > Planctomycetota > Phycisphaerae > Phycisphaerales > Phycisphaerales bacterium. The sequence goes on along the minus strand of CP064987.1, from coordinate 211,158 downwards.
GCGAAGTTGGCGGTGTATCCCTCGGCGGTGAGGATGGCGGCCTCCTGCCCGACGAAGGCGGCGAGTTCGGTTTCGAGGGCCTCGTGGGTCAGGGTGTTGCCGGTGGTCTCTCGTGAGGCAGTGGTGCTGAGGCCAAAGCGCGTCAGTCCGTCGCGCACGGCGCGCTGCACGTCTGGGTGGAAGGAGAGGCCGAGGTAGTTGCACCCGGCGAAGGCGAGCACGTCGCGCCCATCCAGGCGCACGTGTCGCGCGTCGCATGATTCCACTGGGATCCGTCCCATGGGTCAGTTCCTGTGTTCGTTACACGCGGTGAGGGGTCAGGTGTCCGTTGCTGGCGGCGGTGTGGCGGATGGCGCCGATCGAGGCCATGGTGTGCAAACCCGGCGTGGCCTCGATGATCCTTGGTAAGGCGTTGACGGCGATGGCGCACGTGGCGGTGTCGCCGTGTACGCCGCCGGGGATGGAGACCTCGAGGCGCGGTTCGGCGTCGATGGTGACTCGATCGACGGGATCGTGCAGGCCGATAGCGGCCTGGAACTCGAGGTGGACGACGCACTGGTCGTCGTGATAGCCGCGGGCGGTCTGGCGCACGCCGGAGACGCGGCCTTTGGCGATCGGACCGAGGGCGCTGGGGAGTTCGCGATCGGCGTGGACGGGGGCGATGTCCTCTTCCCAGCGTTCGATGGGGAGGCCGACGAAGTGGGCGATGAAGTGGAGCGACTCTCCGAGGCCGACGTGGCGGAGCGAACCCTCTCGGATGCGAGCGGCGAAGGCGTCATCGTCGAGGCCGGCGCCGATCTTCTGCTGGAAGGGGATGCGCCGCGTGGAGGCGTCCTGGAGTCGTTGGACGGTGACGCGCCGGAGTCCTTTGCAGACGCCGCTCAGGACGACGGGGAGCGTGTCCATGAGGAAGCCGGGGTTGACACCCGTGCCGAGGAGGCGCCCGCCGTGGCGTTTGGCGAGGTCGTCGAGTTCCTCGGCGAGGGCGACGTGGCGGAGCCAGGGATAGAGGAGTTCCTCGCAGGTGCTGACGACGGCCTTGCCGTGCTCGAGGAGCGTGCGGAAGGTGTCGGCGCATTTGGCGAGATCGGAACTGGTCGCGACGATCGCGGCGTCGACAGCGGCCCAATCGTGGAGGTCGTCGAGCGAGGCGACGACAGTGAGGCGCGGGTCGGCGTTGGGAACGATGGAGGCGACGCTCTTGCCGACGAGCGTGGGATCACGATCGACGACGCCGACGGCGTGCCCGACGCCGCGCTCGATCGCCTCGGCGAGAATTCGTCTTCCGAGTGGCCCCAGACCGACCTGCACAAATCGCATCATTGTGGGCGAGTGTAGCCGCGGCGTCGTGCGGTTCGCGCTCCGATCGCGTAGGGTCAGCAACCCAGTCCGAAGCGTGCGAGGAAGTAGAGGAGGTCGTCGATGGTGACGCCGCCGTCGCGGTGCCCGGTGTTGGTCCCGTCGTCGACATCGGAGTTCGGGCTTCCGTTCTGGAAGGCCTGGATGTAGTAGATGAGGTCGTCGATGGTGACAGCCTGGTCGCGGACGCCGGTGCCTGAGCCGTTGTCGACGTCGGCGGCGCAGCCCGTGGTGGAGCCGACGCCGAGAGTGATGGCGGCACTGTCGGCCTGGCCGCATTGGTTGGCGACGACGACGTCGTAGGTGCCGGCGAACTGGTCTGAATACGAGAGGATGGTGAGCGTGGGGGAGCCTGTGCCGAGGAGGTTGGGGCCGTCGACGAGGAATGTTCCGTCGCGACGCCACTGGAAGGCGACCTGGGCGGAGGTTGTGACCTCGACGTTCAGTGTGACGGGCTGGCCGACGAGGGCCTCAACGGGCTGGGGCTGCCTGGAGATGGACGGGGCAAAGACGGAAGTCTGCTCCCAGGTGTCCTGCAACTGGCCATAGTCCTGGAGGTAGCCGGCGAAGAGGACGATGCGCTGGCGCAGGGTGTCGAAGGCGGCGGGCGAGGCCTGTCGCGCGACGCCGATGATCTGGGAGACGAGGACCCACTGCGATCCGGTCCATTCCCAGATGTCCTCGCCTTCGCCGACTCGGGTGCGTCCGCCGAGGAGGACGACGCGGTTGACCTTGGTGCTGAAGACCATGGAGTGGTGGACGCGAGGAGCGGGTCCGCTAACGGGGATGAGGGACCATTGGGTCCCGTTCCACTCCCAGGTGTCGCCGAGGTATCCACCGTTGCGGTCGGGGCGTCCGACGCCGCCGAAGAGCACGGTGCGGCTTCGGATGGGATCGAAGGCCATGGTGTGGCCGTAGCGATATGAAGGGCCGGACTGGGTGACTCGGGTCCAGGTGGAGCCGTTGTACTCCCAGGTGTCCTGGTCGCGAGCGCTCCCCGCACTGACGCCGCCGAAGAGGACGACGCGTCCACGCTGCGCGTCATAAGCCATGGCGTGGAGATAGCGGGCGGGCGGTGCCGTGGGTGGAGAGACTTGGGTCCAGATCCGACCGTCCCACTCCCAGGTTTCGCCGAGGAGGGTGAGTGAGCCGTTGGTGGCGAATCGCGCGCCTCCAAAGAGAACGACGCGATTTCGATTCGCGTCGAAGACCATGGAAGAGCCAAAGCGTGGGGAGGGACCCGAGGTGGCGGCGAGATTCCAGGAGTCGCCATTCCAGACCCAGGTGTCGCCCAGCAGTTCGGCGTTGAGACCCATTGCCCTGGTGTGTCCACCGAAGATGACGGAGCGCTGGCGGAGCGGGTCAAAGGCAATCGCGTGTTCGGTGCGTGAGGTTGGGCCGCCAACAGCGCGGAGGGACCACTCCGTGCAGTCCTGAGCGAGCGTGGTTCGCGGGGCGAGCGAGAGGATGATGCCGCAGAGTGCGAGGACAGCCGTGTACTTCAATTTCACATCTCTCCGAGGGAGGGAGAGTCCGCTATGGCGCGTGGCTCCGCCATGCCGCCATAAGCCGACCCGGGAGCCTGTGTCCGCTTCGTGCGGCGTTTGGCTCCGCAGTGCTGACTGCGTCAACGAGTGTGTCGTCGGGCAGTCTTTGCGCGGTGATGGGCTTCCGCCCGCCGCGTGTCCAACACCAAACCTCCGAGGTTTGGCGACCGGGGTGTTGCCCCCGATCCACGAGTTCTCGGAATCTATTGGGAGGAGAGGCGGGCGTCAATGGGAATTTTCGGACTATACCCAGTAAAAACTCTTGGGAACGAGAAGGGTAAATACCCTAATCGACACCGATTGTCGGTAATGTTCTATCTTTGATTGGTTGCGAGCAAGGCTGCTCCCCCGGCAGCATGATAGTCGTCATGACCGAGTTGGAGGGTCCAGTTTGGGCGGGCAAGGGAAGTCAGGTGCTGGGCGACATGGTTGTGGATGTTGGGCAATGCGGCTTGAAGTCGGATGCCCAGGCCGCCCAGAAGGCGGATGTGGTTGGGGCGGTAGAGGGCGTGGGCGATGCGAAGGGCACGTGCAAGAGCGGCGATTTCTTGGGAGTGCGGGGTGAAAACCTGCGGAGCGAGGTCGGGAGTGCAGGTGTGGCGGGTGCAGATTGCGTGGAGGCCGATGTATGCCTCGAGGCCGCCCTGGCCTCCATCGGGTGCAATGGGGGCGTTCACACCGAGGGAGACATCCCATTGGCCTATGTGGCCGGCGGAGGTGCCGGTGACGTGGAGGGGAACGCCGTCGTCGAGGACGCAGGCACCGACTCCTGTGCCGAGGGAGACGCCCAAGACCCGGCCGGTGAGGGATTCGAGTGTGGCGATGTGGTGCGTGGCGGCGTGGGCGTCGGTGGTGATTACGGGCGGTCGTGTGGCGGTGAGGCGCGCGCGGGCAAGGAGATCGTCGAGGCGTAGGCCGACGAGTGCGGGGATGTTGGCGCTGGCGGTGATCACGCGCGCGTGGGGGTCAAAGACGCCGGGAAGGCAGAGGCCGATGGAGTCGTGGGAGGTTCCGAGAACTGCGGCGACGTTGGCGATGGCGTCGATGAGTTGTTCGAGGGTCGGTTTCGTGTAGATCGGACTCTGGGCGACGCGGGCGAAGGTAGCGTCGCGAATGAGGGCGGCCTTGACGCTGCTGCCGCCGATGTCGAGGCCGAGGGTTGTGGTTGGCATGGTGGATTGGGAGGGTGGGAGGTGTTCGGGTTACAGAGAGGTTACGGCGTTGAGGCGGTGGTGTGCGTCTAGTCCCTTGTGCGATGCTGTCAGCATGGTGGCGATGCACTGGCGAGCGGTGGAGGGGACGCCCGGTCGAAGGCACGAATGGAGGTCTGGGTATGAAGTACGGAACGAGTTGGACGATGCGGGCGTTGGGCGGGCTTGTTGTAGCAGCGTCGATGGGCGTGTTTGGTTCGTCGAGCATGGCGCAGGTGTCGTCGGTCTCGGTTGATTCGCGTGTGGTGATCGTGCCCCAGGTACGGATGACGCCGCGTCGCGTGCCGACGGCGTATGTGGAGAACGTGGGGCTGGAGATCTCGATCAAGGACCAGGTCTCGACGACGGTGATGGAGATGTCGGTCAGGAATCCTTCGGGGGCAGCGCAGGAGGCGCAGTTTCTGATTCCGGTAGCGGATGGCGTGGCGGTGCGGTCGCTGCAGTATGACGGCGTGGGTCCTGAGCCGACGGCGAAGGTGCTGCCCCGCGACGAGGCGCGGCGGATCTACGCGTCGATCGTGAACTCGATGCGTGATCCAGCGCTGGTGGAGTTTGTGGGGTACAACCTGATCCAGACGAGCGCGTTTCCGATTCCCGCGGGCGGCGTGCAGAAGGTGACGCTGACGTTGGAGTCGATGCTGCCCGCGGATGGGGAGCGTGTGGACTATTTCCTGCCCCGCAGCGAATCGGCGGGGCTCGGCTCGACGCGGTGGGAGGTTCGAGCGACGATCGAGGACGCTCGCGGGATCGCGACGGTCTACTCGCCTTCGCACTCGATCACGACGACGCGCGAGGGGGCGAACAAGGTGATCGTGCGTGCGGCCGAGAGCGTCGAGGCGGGCGGGGCCCGCGGCTCGGTGCGGTTGTCGTATGTGCGGAATCCGTCAATGCACAATGGGTTTGCGTCCACGCTGATCGCGTATCCGGACCCGACGATGAGCGAGATCGGCGGCGGGTACTTCATGCTGGTCGGGTCGCTTCCGAGCGGTATGAGCGAGGACCGCGAGCCTCTGAAGCGCGAGGTCGTGCTGGTGCTGGATCGGTCGGGGTCGATGCGTGGCGAAAAGATCGAGCAGGCGAAGAGCGCGGCGATCCAGGTGGTGGAGGGGCTTGAGGACGGCGAGACGTTCAACATCATCGATTACTCGGACTCGATCGCGTCGTTTGCCGCGGCTCCGGTGGTGAAGGACAAGGAATCGGCGAAGAAGGCTCGCGAGTACATCGCCGGGCTGAAGGCGGGTGGCGGGACGAACATCCTCGATGCGCTCCTGGAGGCGACGAGGTCGACGCCCGCGGAGCACTTTGTGCCGATCGTGCTCTTCCTGACGGATGGCTTGCCGACGATCGGGGAGCGGAGCGAGATCAAGATCCGCGAGAAGGTGGAAGCGTCGAACACGTCGAAGCGTCGGATCTTCACGTTTGGAGTGGGGAGCGACGTGAACTCGCCGCTCTTGAACGCGATCGCGACGAAATCGCGGGCGGCGAGCACGTTTGTGCTCTCGAACGAGGACGTGGAGGCGAAGGTGTCGCAGGTCTTCAAGCGTCTCGCGGGGCCTCTGCTCGCGGAGCCGAGACTGACGGCGTTGGGAGCGGATGGTTCGCCGGTGACGACGCGATTGCGTGAGGTGATGCCGACGAATCTGCCCGACGTGTTTGATGGCGATCAGGTGATCGTGCTGGGGCAGTTCATGGGTGGTCAGGAGCCCGTGCGATTCCGGCTTGAGGGGAAGGCCGGGAGTCGGGTCGTGTCGTACGACTTCAAAGGCGAGGTCACATCGGCGTCGGCGCGGAATGGCTATGTGCCCCGATTGTGGGCGAGCAGCAAGATCGGGATGCTGCTCGATGAGATCCGCCAGGCCGGAGCGGGCGAGGTGGACCAGGGGCGGATGAAGGAGATCGTGGACGAGGTGGTGGCGCTCTCGACGAAGTTCGGGATCCTGACGGAGTACACGGCGTTCCTGGCGACGGAGCCGAACAGCGTCGCGTTTGATCAGGTCGGTCTTCGTGCGAACATCGATCAGGCCTATCGGCGACTCGAGACGCGGAACGCCGAGCGGTCCGGGAGTGCGGGGATCAATCAGGAAGAGAATCTCAAGAAACTCGGGCAGACTCGTGCGGCTGGGGCCACGGCAACCCCTGCGGCCCAAGAGGTGGCCGGGAAGCAGTGGTATTACGACAAGGACATGAACGTCCGGCAGGTCAATTCGGTGCAGAACGTTTCCGATTACACTCTGTTCTGCCGGAACAACGTGTGGGTGGACTCTCGTATTCTGGATAAGGAAGCGGAGAAGCCCGACGAGATTGTGGAGTTTGGAACGGAGGCGTACATGACGCTGGCGATGGAACTCTCGATGCAGAACCGGCAGGCGGTGCTTGCGCAGGATGGCGATGTGCTGCTCCTGTGGAACAGCAAGCGCGTGCTGGTTCGCGGGCCTCAGGCCGAGGCTCCAGCGGGCGGGAAGTGATCGAAGACTCGGTATCGTCTCGGCGGGCCTGATCGCCAGCCGAGGCTATTGATTCGCTCGCGGGGTAGGGCGGCGGGGTGGGGGGGGGTGGATGAGGGAGGGGCGGTCTCTTGAACAAGGGGCCGTGGTCAACGTGAAGCGGGGTGCCACATGCCGCTGGGACGAGTGCTTGTTGTTGAGGATGACGCGGCGATCCGTCGCGGGGTTGTCGATGCGCTGAAGTTCGCGGGGTACGCGACGATGGAGGCGGGCGACGGCGCGGCCGGATTGGACGCGGCGACGGGGGCCGAGATCGACCTGATGCTGCTGGACATCCTCATGCCGAAGATGAACGGGTTTGAGGTGCTGGCGGAGGTCCGGCGGGCGAAGTCGACCCTGCCTGTGATCATCCTGACGGCGAAGGGTGAGGAGCAGGATCGGGTGCGAGGGCTGCGCGAGGGGGCGGACGATTATGTCGTGAAGCCGTTCAGCGCGAACGAGTTGTTGGCGCGGGTGGAGGCGGTGCTGCGTCGCTCGGCGGAGAGACCGAAACTCATGCGACGCTGCGAGATCGCGGGACGGACGATCGACCTGGAGCGGCGGGAGGTCGTGGTCGATGGTGTGAAGTCGTCGCTCACGGAGCGCGAGGCGGACCTCCTGGCGTTTCTGATTGCGAACCCGGGTCGGGCGATCTCGCGCGAGGAGTTGCTGCTGCGGGTGTGGGGGCTGGACCCGCGCGGGATGCACACGCGGACGGTGGACATGGCGGTGGCGCGCGTGCGCGAGGCGTTAGGGGACAGCGCGGGGACGCCGAGCGTGATCCAGACGGTGCGGGCGAAGGGATACATGCTGGTGAGCGAGGCGCAGGAGATCGGTCGATGATCCGGCGGCACGGCGTGTTGCTTGCTTTCGTGGTGTGCACGCTTGCCGTGGTCGGGGCGATGGCGTGGCTGACGTGGCACGCGCTGCGGATGGAGCGGAATGAGGCGCGGGCACGCGACGCGGCGCTCTATCAGGACACGCTGCGGGTGGCGCTGTGGCGGATGGACTCGGTGGTGTCGGCGATCCTGGCGCGGGAGGTGGCGAGGCCATACTTCGAGTATCAGGCGTTTTACCCGGCGGATCGGGCGTACACGCGGATGTGGGAGGAGGTCCGTCCCGGGGACGTGCTGGTGCCGTCGTCGCTCTTGCGGCAGCACGCGTCGTTTGTGCGGCTTCATTTCCAGTGGTCGATGCGAGATGGGTGGACCTCGCCCCAGGCGCCGAGCGGGAACATGCGTGATATGGCGGAATCGACGTATTGCTCGTCGAACGAGGTGGTTCGGGCGCAGGAGGATCTGGAACGCTTGCGGACGTGCTTTGTATCGAGCGGGGCGTCGTTCCGGGTGTCAGAGTTGTCGCTGAGCGATGATGTGTCGGACCGAGGGCCATGGATCGGCGGGTTGATGACGACGCTGGCGGCGGATGCGAGGTTGGATTCGCAGGTCGATACGCCGAGTGCCGAGAAGTCGTTCGGGTATGGTGAGCCGACGACGTACGCGAAAGAGGACTTTGCCCGGCGGAGCGCGGCGGCGATGATCATCAACGAGCGGCAACAGGCGTATTCGCCCTCGGCGGCGCGGGTGGAGAGTTCGAGAGCGGTCGCGGGCACAAAGGTGTCTGCGAGCGTGCCGGTTTCGGATCAGATTGGGGTGTTGACGAAGGCGGAGCATGCGCGTCTCGCCGCGGTGATGGAGAACGCCCCGGATGATGTGGCGGGCCTGGCGCTCAAGCAAGTTGAGGCGAAGGACGTGCTCGGGAACGGGAGCGAGGCACTCGAGGACTCGGCGTCGGTAGCCGTTGGGATGTTCCGTCCGGCGTGGTTGAGCGGTGGTGGGGGCGAGGCGGGCGAACTGGTCTTCACTCGGGACGTTCGCAAGCAAGACGCGTATGTGGCCCAGGGGTTCTGGATCGATTGGCCCACGCTGCGCGCAGAACTGGTATCACGGGTCGATGACTTGTTCTCGGAGGTCGATCTGGTTCCGGATCCTCGTCGGTCGGCGGACCTGGCGCATCGGATGGCGACGATCGACGCGGCGCTGGTGGCGACGCCTCGGAAGCGGTTGATGCCCGTCTCGGCGTCGTGGACGCCACTGGAGACCGGGCTGGTGCTGGCGTGGATCGCGGTCGTGGGGGCGGTGGTGGCGATCGCGGTGGTGCTGCGGACCTCGACGGAACTGGCGGAGCGTCGCGGACGGTTTGTGTCAGCGGTGACGCACGAGCTTCGGACGCCGTTGACGACGTTCTGCATGTACTCGCAAATGCTGGCAGACGGGATGGTGCCCGAGGGGGAGCAGACGCGGGAGTATGTGCGAACGCTCAAGGGCGAATCCAAGCGATTGGCGGACATCGTCGAGAGCGTGCTGGAATATGCGCGGCTCGGGCGCCGGCGTGCGTCGGGGGCGACGAACCACGAGTCGATCACGGTCGATGAACTCATGGAACGGTTGGAAGAGCCGCTGCGTCGGCGGGCGGAGCAGTGCTCGATGGAGTTGGTGGTGGAACGATCCGGTCCGGGCACGGCGAGCGTGCGGGCCGAGCCTGGGACGATCGAACGGATTGTCGCGAATCTTTTGGACAACTCGTGCAAGTATGCGAAGGACGCGACGGATCGACGGGTGCACCTGCGCGTGCTGGTGGGAGGTAACGACCTGAAGATGATCGTTTCGGACCACGGGCCGGGGATCGAGTCGGGCGAGCGGACGAAGATCTTTCGAGCGTTTGTGCGAGGTGAGGCGCAGTCGAACGGTACGGTGTCGGGGCTCGGGCTTGGGTTGTCGCTCTCGCGCGGGCTGGCGGCGGATCTCGGCGGGTCGCTTCGCCTGACGGAGCCCTCGCGGGCGGAGTTCACACTGACGGTGCCGCTGGCGTCGAAGTGAGTGCGTGTTCAGAACTCGGCGGGGAGGCCGCTGGTTCGCAGGAGCGTGCGGAAGGCGTCGCTGAAGACGAAGTTGTGCTCCGGGAACTGGGCGCCAGCGAGGTTCTGGTCAACGTGGCTGAACATGAGGTCGATAGTGCCGATTTTTTCGAACGTGGGTGAGTGTGCGGCGTGGTCGAGGAGTTCGACGGTGCCCTTTGTGGAGGCGCCGATGTGGTCCATGCGTTCGATTGCAGCGGTGTAGCGGAGGGTCGTTCCCGGGGTCGCGTCGCGGGAGAGTTCGACGCCGCTGACTTTGGCGAGGACGACCTTCTCTTTGAAACTTCCGGCGTGTCCGACGAGGATGCCGGCGGTCTGGGCCATGCCCTCGATGATGAGGGAGGCGGGCATGATGGGGAGCGCGGGTCGATCTCCCGAGGCCTGGAAGTGGTCGTGGAGGTGCTCCTCGGCGAAAGAGACGTTCTTGATCGCGACGAGACGCGCTCTTGGGACGAGTTCCACGATGCGATCGATCCACATCCAGCGCATCGGGAGATTCCTGGGGCGTCGTTCCGCGATCAGGCGAGTTTCTTCTCGACGAAGCGGACAAGGGCGTCCACGGTGAACATCCGCCCGACCTTGGTCAGTTGCGGGTCCTTCTCGAACTCGGTGAAACTGAGGTGGGGGAGTTTGGCCTTGAGTTCGGCGATGCCGTGGGGCGTGACCTTGCCGTCTTTGACGTACTCGGGATTCTGGGCGACGTTGTCGGGGAAGAGTTCGCCCTGGGCGATCTTGAAGCCGAAGGCCTGCTCGAGTTTGAAGCCGATGTCGAGGAAGTCGATGGACTCGGCCCCGAGGTCGGCGGTCAAGGAGGCCTGGGGCGTGACGTCCTCTTCATCGGCGGCGAGGGCGTCCACGATCACGTCACGAACCTTGGCGAAGATCTCGTCGTTGGACATCGAAGGCATGGGATTCCTCAAAGAGACGGCGAAGGGGAACACAATCGGGCAAGTCTATGGTCGCGGTTGCGGCGTGACGAGTGGGCGACACGCTTCCGCGTGGTCATCCCACGTGGATCGGAACCGTCGTGGGGCGGAGGGAGAATCGGCCCGAGGCGGCGGCGGTGTCGTCTCCGCCGGCGATCGTGATCGTGCCCTTGAACTCGATGGGGTCGTGGGATTCGGTTGAGGGCGTGCCGAGGCGTGTGACCTCGATCCGCATGGTGTAGCCGGGGCGGATGAATCGGCCGTACTTGAGCGCGCGGACGCGGCCCAGAACCCAGGGCTTGGGTGATATGGAATCGCGTTCGATGTGGCGCCGGGCGGCCTGGACCATCGCCTCGAGCATGAGGACGCCGGGGAGGACGGGGAAGGTGGGGAAGTGGTCGGCGAGGTATTCCTCGCCGGCGGTGACGGCGCGGACCGCGACGAGGCGCGTGGCGTCGGCTACCAAAACCTGATCGACGAGTTCGAATCGCATCGGACGAAGCGTAGTTCGGCGTGTGCCCGTACGCTGTTGTTGTGGCAGCGATCGTGGACCATGCCGTGTGCCTTCGTCAGTGGGACTGGTCGGAAACCAGCCAGACAGTCTCGCTGCTCACACGTGAGCACGGCGTGGTGCGCGGGCTGGCGAAAGGGTCGCGGCGGCAGCCCGGGCGGTTCGGCGGGGGGATCGAGTCGGCGACGCGGGGGGAGGTGGTCTTCCACCCCAAGCCGGCGCACACGCTGGCGACGATCGCGGGATGGGACGTGCTCGAGACGTTTCCGGCGGCGCGGTCGAGCGTGGTCGGGTTTGCGGGTGCGACGCTGATGATCGAGGCGACGCAGCGAGGGATCAGCGAGTCGGACCCACACCCGGCGGTCTATGACGCGCTCGTCGAGGCGATGCGGACAGCGGATCGCGGGTCGGCGTCCGTGGCGGAGTATCTGTGGCGATTGCTCGTGGACACGGGGCACAAGCCCGAACTCGACCGTGACGTGGCCACCGGGGATTCGGCGCCCCGGGGACGAACGATCGGGTTCGATCCGAGTTTGGGCGGGGTGACCACGGATCCGGGGGCCGGAGTCTCTTCGGGCGTGTGGCGTGTTCGAGGGGAGACTCTGGAGTATCTGCGCGGTCTTGAACGTGCCGGCCCCTTAAAGTCGCCGATGGGGCGTGGTGACGAGGTCTCAGACCGTGCGGCGCGGCTTCTGGCTCGATACGTCGAAACACAGTGGGGGGTTGGGCTTGTGAGTCTGCCCGCGTTTTGGAGCACGTCCGAGAAGGCGGCTGAAGTCGCGGACGGTCCGGACCGATGAACCGGAGCGGTATGTGAGTTTTTACGATCTCGCGAGGCCAACGGATGGCCGTGTCGAGGAAGGCCCAGTTGCATGGATAGCACCCTGCTGGAAAAGGTTTTGTCGTGCAACACGCTGCCCTCTCTTCCGGCTGTGGCGGTGCGTGTGATCGAGTTGACGTCGGACCTGAACGTCTCACTCGATGAACTCGCCAAGTGCATCCAGAACGACCAGGGGCTTGCGGCGAAGATCCTGCGGACGGTGAACTCGAGTTTTTACGCGTTGCGTCAGCCGTGCGGCTCGGTGCAGAAGGCGCTGGTGATGCTCGGGTTGTCGCCGGTGAAGACGCTGGCGCTGGGGTTCTCGTTGATCTCGTCGGTGGAGGCGACCCGGACGAACGGGTTCGACTATGTGTCGTACTGGCGTCGCGGGTTGTACACGGCGGTGGGCGCGAAGTGCTTTGCCGAGAGCACGCGTCGCCCCTTCGCGGACGAGGCGTTCCTCGTAGGGTTGCTGCAAGACATCGGGCAGATGGCGATGTACATGGCGCTGCGAGATCGATACCTGCAGGCGATCGCACCCGCGAAGCGGGACCACTCGAAGGTCGCGGGGCTTGAGGCGACGGCGTTCGAACTGGGGCATGCCGAGGTCGGCGCCATGCTGGCCGAGCGGTGGAAACTCCCCACGGATCTGGTCGCGGCGGTGCGTTTCCACGAACGTCCGACGGCGGCACCGCAGCGGATCGCGGATCTGGCGCGGACGGTGGCGCTGGGATCGAGTTTCCATGATTCGATGTCGGACTCGGATCCGAGCGGCGCGCTCGCGAGGCTCTATCAGCGGGCCGAGCAGTGGTTCGGGCTGGACGTGGGCGCGGCGCGATCGGCGGTGCGCCGGGCGAACGACGGCGTGCGAGAGTTGTCGTCGCTCTTCAGCCTGGACACGGGATCCTTCGTGGACGCGGACCAGGTGATGGAGCGTGCCGAGCGCGAGCGTGTCGAGTTGGAGGTCGTGCCCGGGGAGCCCGGGCCCGAGGTGCTGAATCTGCTGACCAACGAGCCCGAGTTGGATCCGCTGACCGGGCTGCTCGCACGGAGCGCGTTCGATGGCGCATTGCGTCAGGCGATGAAGGACGGTCGTGCGGCGGGGCTGCCGGTCTCGCTGCTGCAGATCGGCGTCGGTTCGCGGGGGACACGGCTACAGACGGACATGCTCGAGCCGCGGGACGAGGCTGTGATCGAGTTGTCGCTGGTGCTGACCAAGTACTTCCAGTCGCGCGGGATGGTCTGCCGGCTGAGCGAGGACATCTTCGCGGTGATCCTGATGGGGACGGCGCGAACGCAGACGTTGTTCGAGGCCGAGCGCTGCCTTGCGGAACTGCGGGGCGGGACGTTCGGGAAGCGTGGCGCGTGGGCGGCGATCGGTGTGGCGTTCGGGGCGACGGAGACGGAGCCCGGGCCGACGAGCGCGCGCGAGTTGGTCATTGCCGCGACGAAGTCTCTGGGCGAGGCGTCGCGCCTGAAGGGCGAGCGCGTGGTCGAGCACACGGTGGCGAAGGCGGCGTGAATCAGGAAATCAGGCCGGGAGGAGGCGCCCGACGGTTGTGGGCGTCAAGGGGAAATCGCGCGCGGTCTGACGGATGCTGTCGAGGGTGACGCGGGCGATGCGGGCGAGTTCGTCCTCGATGGGGATGTAGTCATTGAGGTAGAGCCAGTTGGCGCCGAGGCGGTGCATGCGGTCGCCCGGGCGTTCGGCGCCGATGGTGGCGCTGGTGGCGAGTTTGTTGCGGAGGCGTTCGAGGTCTCGCGTTGTGGCGGTCTGGGCGACGCGGTCGAGTTGTACCTTGGCCTTTTCCCAGACGGTATCGAGGCGTTCGGGGTCGGCGGTGGCGAAGAGGACGTAATCGCCGTGCCCATCGTGGGCGGAGAATGAGGCCTGGGCTTCGTCGGCGAGGCCCGGCTCGATGAGGGCCCAGTGGAGGAGGCTGTTGTCGGGGGCGCCCAGGAGCATGGCGAGGAGAGCGGCGTCGTAGCGGCGCTCGTCGGTGAAGGCGGGGGCGTCGGCGATGGTGAGGATGTAGCCGCGGGTGATCTTCTCGTCGTGGAGGGTGAGTTCGCCGGGCGTGGTTCTCGCGTGGGTGGCGTCGCGGCGGGCGCCGGTGCGCTTCCAAGAGCCACAGAGATTTGTGACTTGTTCGACGATGCGTGAGAAGTCGAGTTTGCCGGCGAGGGCGAGGACGGTGTTGTCGGCGGAGTAACGGTCTTCGAAGTAGGTCCGCATCTGGGAGGCGGTGAGATCGGTGATGGTCTCGTTGGTGCCCAGGACGCGGTGGGCGAGGGGAGTGCCGGCGAAGTGGCTCTCGATGCAGGCCTCGTACAAGACCCAGAAGGGGTTGTCCTTGTACATCGCGATCTCTTCGAGGATGACGCCCTTCTCGGTGTCGAAGTCGGTGGTGCGGAGGGCGGGGCGGAGCATGCGGGCGAGGAGATCGACGGACTCCGAGAGATGCTCGGGGATGACGTGGGCGTAGAAGCAGGTCATCTCGGTGCTGGTGAAGGCGTTGCTGCGCGCGCCGAGGCGGTCGAATCGGCGATTGAGTTCCTCGGCGTTGATGTCCTCGGTGCCCTTGAACATCATGTGCTCGAGGTAGTGGCTGACGCCCATGACGGCGGAGGCCTCGTCGCGGGCGCCGGTCTTGACGAAGAACCCGGCGGCGGCGCTGTGGGCGGAGGGATCGACCTCGGCGATGATGGTCAGGCCGTTGGGGAGGACTGCTTTCTGGAAGTTCATCGGGCGAGTGTAGAGCGGGTGGGTTCGAGGGCGTGTCGGAGCGCGCGCACGACGGCGGCGGGATCCGGCGACGAGCAGACGCAGGCGGAGACGGCGACACCTTTGCAACCGACGGCGGCGAGTTGGGCGACGTTGCCCGGGGTGATGCCACCGATGGCGCGGTGGGAGACGTTGGCGAGGAGCGGGTCGGCGAGGATTGTGGCGAGGTAGGCTGGGCCGGCGACGGGTTTGTCGGGGCGGGTGGTGCTGTGGAACATGGGGCCGAGGCCGAGGACGCGGGCGCCGGACTGGATGGCGGCTCGGGCGAGTTCGAGGGTGGGGGTGGTGGCGCCGATTTCGAGTTGGCTCCCGGCGAGGGCGCGGGCGGCACGGATAGGGAGGTCGTCCTGGCCAAGGTGGACGCCGTCGGCCTGGGCAGCGAGAGCGAGGTCGACGCGATCGTTGATGACGAGTCGGGCGGCGTGCTCGCGCGTGATGGCTCGGGCACGCTGGGCGAGGGTGAGGAGATCGGCGTCGGAGAGCGACTTCTCCCGGATCTGGATCTCTTCGGCGCCGGCTTCGAGGGCGGCACGGAGGACGTGCTCCCAGGGGTGGATGGTGCAGAGGGATTGGGTGAGGAGGAGTGTGACGCGGGGTTGGATGACGGCAGTGGCGGCGTGGAGGCTGAGCGAGAGGCGGCGGTGGAGTTCGTAGGCGTCGTAGCGGGCGTGCTCGATCTGGCGGGCGGTGTCGGGAGCGGCGAGTGCTTTGGAGGTCTCTTCGAGGGTGCGTAGGGCCTCGGTTACTCGGCTGGCGTTGGCGTCGGCGAGGGCGGCGAGGTCGGGGCGGTCGTACTCGCATATGGATTGCACGGCAGTGCCGATGTCGTTGGGCGTGTCACGGGAGGCGAGGAGGTCAGCGTGGTCGAGCGGGAGGGCGTTGAGCGCGGTGGTCAGGGCGTGGCGAAGGTGTTTGGCGGACTCGGCGAGGGCGCGGTCGTCCATCCCGAATCGGGCGAGGTCTTCGAGGACGCGGAGTCCCTCTTTGGCGCGGTTGGCGCTCGAGTCGATCATGCGGGCGATGGCGTCGTGACGCATGGAAAAAGCGTACGGCGTTGGCGTGGCGTTCACGGGCTTCGGCCAACAATGAGGCGTGACCGACTCACGCGGTGAAAACTCGGGCGATCGACGGGCGGGGCGACGAGGCGACGGCGAGGAGCGTGCCTCGGGGCCGATTTCGCTGGAGCATTCGGTGCCGATTCCCCGCCCGCGGCTCCCCGGCGGGGTCGTGATGCGACCCACGGCGGATAACTCGATCGACGCGATGCTCGCGGATCTGCTTCTGCACGCGACGAACTGTGTCCGGCAGTTTGGTGATTTTCATCTGGCGGTGAGCGCCGAGGCGGGCATGGTGAGGCCGATCCAACGGTTGATGTATGACCCGCCTTTGCGGGGGTTCCCGTGGTTGCGGACTCGGGTGTGGGTGGTGAACGAGGTAGGGGTTGGTCTAGCGGATGAGCGGTGCCGGTCGGGGGTGCTGCGTGAGTTGATCGCGGAGCAGTCGGGGATGCCGATGGACCAGTTCCATCCGATTGATGGGGAGCATGCGGAAGGTGCGGCGCGGTACGAGGCGATGCTGAAAGAAGTGCTGGGGTGGCGCGAAAAAGGTCACGACCGGCTTGACGCGGTGCTGGGCGTGCTCGATGGGAATGCCGGGGTCTTTGGGTGGGCGACGCGGGAGAGCGAGAGCGAGGAACGACTCGTTATTGAAACTGTGGATGTGGAGGGGCAGCGGCGTGTGGCGATGACGCCCCGGCTGGTGAACTCGGCACGATTGATCTGTGTCTTGCTCCCGGAGCGAGATGGAGAGGCAGGAGCGCGGGCGGCGATAGAGTCGCGCGAGGCGCCAGCGCGGCTACTTCGGCCCGTGGGGGGTGAGTTGCGGTGGTATGCGCACGAGTCGCTCTGCCGAGCGTTGGCGAGCGTGGACGGCGCGGGAGCGGATGGAGTCGAACGCGGATGAATCTCTCGGTTACACCCAATGAGCATGTCACCTTCAGGATCCGTCACGAGGATTCGGCGGTGGTCGTCGTGGAGAAGCCGGCGCGTCTGGTGACACAGCCCGGAAAGGGGCACGAGGACGACACGCTGCTCAACGGGCTGTTCGCGCGGTGGGGAGCATTACTCCAGAACCTGGGGAGTTCTCGCGACTTTGGGCTCCTGCATCGACTCGATCGCGACACGAGCGGATTGATCGTAATCGCGTTGACGGCGAGCGCGTACGACGCGATGCGAGAGAAGTTCGAGGGGCGGGAGGTGAAGAAGTTCTATTGGGCGGTGACGGCACGGACGCCACGCGAGGCGCAGGGCGTGATCCGCAAGCCGATCGCGGAGTTCGAGGGGAATCGCGAGGGGGCGCGGATGAAGTTGGCGCGGGTGTCGTCGTCGGGAAAGACGGCGGTCACGGCGTATCGCGTGCTCGCGGAATCAGCGGTTGGGGCGCTCCTGGAATGCCATCCGGTCACGGGACGCCTGCACCAGGTGCGGGTGCATCTGGAGGCGATCGGGTGCCCGATCGTGGGTGATCCGTTGTATGGCGGGAAGGCACAGACGGGCTCGCGGCTGGGGTTGCACGCGCATCGGTTGACGTTCGAACATCCGGTGACGGGGGCGACGCTGGATGTGACGACGGGCTGGCCGAGCGATCTTCGAAACCTGCTGCGGCGATTGGAACTGCCCCGGCCTGATCTGCGGCTGGCGGGGGAGGACGGGGCTAGGGCTTCAGACACCGCATGAGATCGGCGGCGGCTGAATCGGCGAAGAGGAAACCCTCGTCGGTGAGGGCGAGGCGGCCCTCGTCGGGCTGGAGCCAGCCCTGGTGGGTGAGGCGTGAGATCACTCGATCGAGACGCTTGCTGCTCGTGGGGGTGACGCGTTCGGCATTTGCGAGGATGATGTTGCGATCGAGTCCTTCGCGCAGGCGCAGGCCGGTCATGATCGTTTCGGCGAGGGCACGGCGTGGGTCGGGGGTTTCGAGGTCTTGGATATTGGTACAGCCGGCGTCGTCGATGGCGAGGTAGTCGTCGAGGCGCGGGGAGTTCTTCCAGCGATGGCCGGCGACGTGGGCGCTGGCGCTGGGACCCGCGGCGAGCCATTGGTGCTGGCGCCAGTAGGCAAGGTTGTGTCGGGACTCCTCGCCGGACCTCGCGTAGTTGCTGACCTCGTATCGATCGAGGCCGGCGGCCCGGAGAGTGCGGAGGGTCTCGTGGTGCATCTCGACCTCGAGGTCTTCATCGGCGGGCGCGAACTCGCCACGCTTAAGGCGGGCGGTCATGGCGGTGTTGGGCTCGTAGGTGAGGCTGTAGCAGGAGAGGTGATCGACGCCGAGGGCGAGGGCGGCGTGGAGGTCGGACTTCCAATCGTCGAGAGTCTGGCCCGGGATGGCAAAGATGAGATCGATGGACTGGCGGGCGATGCCGGCTGCTTTGGCGAGTGTGATGGCGCGAGCGACGTTGGCGGGGTCGTGCCATCGCTCGAGGGTTTTGAGGTGGATCGGGTTGAAAGATTGGGCGCCGAGGCTGAGGCGATCGACGCCGCCTGCGCGGAGGATATCGAAGAGTTCGGGAGTGGCGGTTTCTGGGTTGCACTCGACGGTGAACTCGCCGCGGCCTGCGCGGATATCGGTGAGATCAAAGTGGCTGTTGAGCGTGGTGAGGAGGCGCAACCACAGTTCAGGGCGGAGGAGGGTGGGAGTGCCTCCGCCGATGAAGATAGTGTGGAGTGGGCTTGACCGGGTGAGCGGGGCGAGGGCTTCGAGTTCGCGGATGAGGCGGTCGGTGAAGGGTTCCTGGCGGTCGCGCGGGTCGACGATGCTGTAGAAATCGCAGTAGTGGCACTTGTGGAAACAGAAGGGGACGTGGATGTAGAGGGAACGAACGGGGGGTGAGGCCGTCTGAGAGAGGACGTGTTCGATGATGGCCCGGGGCGTGCCCTGGGTTTGATTGCGGATGGGGATGGAGATAGGCTGTTGCACGTGGATTCGGATTGTGGACGGGGCGTTTGGTTTGTCCTGGCGGCGGTATGGTCCGCGTGCCCGATCGTGAAAGCTCGATGAGGCACGGAAGCGCCGTTCGAAAGGCGGAAGTGCATGACAGTATCACTGGTTCTGATTCGTCCGGACGGCGGGCAGCAGGACGTGCCGGTTCGGCATCAGTCCGAGGTGATCGGGCGACACTCGGATTGCAAGATCCGCGTGCCGGATTCGAGTGTGTCGCGTCAGCACTGCGAGATCACGGCAACGGACTCTGGGGTGATGATCCGGGATCTGGGATCGAGCAACGGGACTTTTGTGAACGGGAAGCGCGTCGAGGGGTTGATGGAGTTGAACGCGGGTGACGCGCTCCTGATCGGGAAGTTTGTGTTTGTAGTGCGGATCAACGGTCGGCCCGAGGAGATCATCGCGCAAGACGCGTTGGAGGATGCCCAGCCGATCTCGAGCACAACGAAGCCCGCCGCAAAGCCCGCGTCGAAGCCACCCCCGGCACCCGCGAAGGGGCCGCCGCCTGTCACGGGCAGGCCGAGTCTTCTCGAGGGCGTGGAGAGCGAGTTGGACAAGGAACTCGACCGCGAGTTCGAGATGGACGACAGCAGCGTGATGGACTTTGATTTTCTGGACGACAAGGACGCGCCGAAGCTTTAGCGCGGGGCGCCGCCCGGCGTGGACTTGGGCCCGTTCGTCACGCTGGGGACGCGGATGCTGCTCCCGCAGGCCTTGCACTTGACGGTCTTCCCGCGTGCTTCAGCGGGGACCGAAAGAACCTTTCGGCAGGCAAGGTTCGGGCACATCATTCGGACGTAGGTCTCTTCACTCGCCATGTCGATTGCCCTATGTGGCGGGCGGTGCGTCGGAGGGGTCTCCCTGGTGAGGCCGACCCGACGCCCGTCCAGCACACGTTAATCGGCCACGTGTGGGCGGCACTTCACGAAGGGGGCGATACGAGGCGGGAGATTCGCGGCCGTGCATGGCTATCGGTCCTGCCAGAACGATTCGATCCCCTACCCTGTCGCGTTGATACGTGGATCGGCCGCAGCGTTCACGGGCTCGCCCACCGTCAGTACCGAGGTCCTCATGGGATTGTCGACGAACAAGGTCACAGGATCGCGTGTGCCCGCCACGGCGGTGGTGGGGTTGCAATGGGGCGACGAGGGGAAGGGAAAACTGGTCGACATGCTGGCGGCGACCCATGACGCCGTCGTGCGGTTCAATGGCGGGGCGAACGCGGGGCACTCGGTGGTGGTGGGTGGGACGCGGTTCGCGCTGCACCTTGTGCCGTCGGGGATTCTGTATCCGGGGAAGCCGGCCATCATCGGGAATGGCGTGGTGGTGGACCCGGAGAAGTTGATCGCGGAGATCGATGGTTTGCGGGGCCGGGGCGTGGAGACGTCGGGGTTGGTCCTGTCGGACCGGGCGCATGTGGTCCTGGAGTATCACAAGGCCGAGGACGCGCTGCGCGAGGATCTGCTCGCGGAGAGCGAGGGGTCGGGCGGGGGCGGAAAGATCGGGACGACGCGGCGGGGGATCGGGCCGGCGTATGCGGACAAGGTGCATCGGGCGACGGCGGTACGCGTGGGCGACCTGCGCCGGCCGGACGTGCTGCGGACTCGGGTGGCGATGTCGGCGTGCATCAAGTCGGCGGCGGCGCGAGGGCTGAACACAAGGCCGAATGCGGAGATCGCCGCGGGGTTTGACGTCGACTCGATCGTGGAGCGGGCGCTGGATCACGGGCGCGTGCTTGGGGATTCGATCCAGGACACGACGTACTTGTTGCATGATTTGTTGCGGCGAGGGAAGCGGGTGCTCTTTGAGGGGGCGAATGGGGCGCTGCTTGATGTCGATCACGGGACGTTCCCGTATGTGACGAGTTCGAGCACGGGGACGACGGGGATCGCGTCGGGGACGGGCGTGCCGATGTCGGCGGTGGGGCGTGTGATCGGGGTGATGAAGGCGTACTCGTCGCGGGTGGGCGGCGGGCCGATGCCGACGGAACTCTTTGACGCGACGGCCGACCGGATCCGCGAGCGTGGTCGTGAGTTCGGGACGACCACAGGGAGGCCGCGGCGTGTGGGGTGGCTGGACCTGGTCGCGGTGCGGTACGCGGTGATGGTGCAGGGCGTGACCGAGATCGCGATGACGCTCTTTGATGTGCTGTCGGGGTTCGAAACGTTGCGGGTGTGCACGTCGTATCGGACGCCAACGGGCGTGTCGGATCGGTTCCCGGCGGATGCGCGGGCGTTGTCGGAGGTCGAGCCTGTGTGGACGGAACTGGCGGGATTCGGCGAGGATTTGTCCAACGCGCGGTCGATGGACGAACTTCCCCGGGGTGCTCGGGCGTACATCGACCTCGTGGAGTCGTTTGTGGGCGTGCCGATCTCGTTGGTGAGCGTCGGGCCCGATCGGACGCAGACGATCCACGCTGGAGCGGACGCGGGGCGATGACACGGACGGATCCAGGGACAACTCCAACCGGAAGCGTGGACACGGCGAGCGCGGTCCTTGGTTCAACGGCTCTCGATGCCGAGGGACGTGCGGCGTTGGCGGCGATTCAGAAACGCCGTCCCGAGGCCGATCCCTTGTCGCGGTTGTCCGGTGTCAGCCCGGCACGCATCCCGCGTCACATCGCGATCATCATGGACGGCAACGGGCGCTGGGCGCAGCAGCGCGGGTTCCCGCGCGAGTTCGGGCATCGCAACGGCGTGCGTGTCGTGCGCGAGGTGCTGACCGAGTGCAACGCGCTGGGCGTGGAGGTGGTGACGCTGTACTCGTTCTCGCTCGAGAACTGGAAGAGGCCCGCCGACGAGGTGCGCGCGCTCATGGAACTCTGCAAGGCGTATCTCGACGGCGAACGCGAGGAAATGATCCGCGAGAACATCCGGTTTCGGACGATTGGAAGGCGCGATGGCCTGCCCGCGGAGGTTCTGGCGGCGATCGATCGGATGACGGCGGAGACGGCGCACTGCACGGGTTCAACCTTGTGCCTGGCGATCAACTATGGGTCGCGTGCGGAGATTGCCGACGCGGCGAGGGCGATCGCGCGGGACGCGGCTTTGGGGCGGCTGGATCCCGAGTCGGTCGATGAGTCGGTCTTTGAGTCGAGGCTTTCCACAGCGGGGCTGCCAGATCCGGATCTCCTGATCCGCACGGCCGGGGAGATGCGGGTGAGCAACTACCTGCTGTGGCAGATCAGTTATGCCGAGTTGTTCGTGACGGAGGTGCTGTGGCCTGACTTTGCGGCCGGGCACTTGCACGAGGCGATTCGTGAGTATGCGGGGCGTTCGAGGCGGTTTGGGGGGATTGACCCTTCAGCGGGCGAATCACCACGACGTTGAGTTCGGACGCTGTCGATTGATCGCAACGCGTCCGTGCCTCGGGCGACCAATGATCCGCGTCGATCGTCAACGATTCGTTCGCGGAGAACCGAACCCGTGCGTCAACGTCTGCTCTTTGGACCCCTGCTGATCGCGATGCTGGTCGGGCTGCTGTGGCTCGACGGATGGCTCGCGGCGCGGGTGATGCCCGAGGGTCTGGCGCGGCTGTTCGGACATGCGGACGGTGTGGGCAACTGGCCCGCGGGGACGATCGTGCTCCCGATCATGCTCGTGCTCTCGATCTGGGGGGCGCGTGAACTGGCGGCGATCCTGAAGGACGAGGGCGTGGTCGCGTCGCGGCGCGTGCTGGGGTTGGCGGCGGCGAGCGGGATGCTCGCGTCGTCGATCGTGCCGGCGGTGCTGCCGGGTGATGTGGCGGCGGCGTGCGTGAGCACGGTGGCGGCGCTCGTGCTCGCGGTCTCGCTGCTCTATTACTCGAAGGATCGCGACCCGCGGGGGATCATCACGGCGGCTGGGGGCGTGATGCTGGGGTTCGTGTATCTCGGCCTGCTCTTCGGGTTCGTGCTCGCGATCCGGCGCGGGCACTCGCCATGGGTGCTGCTTTGGATTCTCGCAACGACCAAGGCGTGCGACATCGGGGCGTACTTCACAGGGAAGGCGATCGGGCGTCACAAACTCATCCCGTGGCTCAGCCCGGGGAAGACGTGGGAGGGATTGGGCGGGGGGATCGCGCTCGCGGCGGGAGTGGGTGCGGCGGGGTTGTGGCTCTTGCGCGAAAATGACGGGGCCACTCTGGCGATCTGGCATGGGCTTGTCGTCGGCGCCGCGTGCGCGGTGGTGGGGCAACTGGGCGATCTGGTGATGAGCCTCTTCAAGCGGGACGCGGGGATCAAGGACTCGGGGCATTCGCTCCCGGGGTTTGGGGGCATTCTGGACGTGCTGGACTCGCCCCTGTTGGTGGCCCCGATCGCGTTCTGGTGGCTGAAAGCCCATGCCGGGGCGATCTAGCGTGACGCGCTCACGTGGGGTGTGTATCATGAGTTGTCGCCGGTGGAGTACCTGATGGACGTGACGTCGCAACTGCTGAAGGTGTACCTGGTCGAGAAACAGATTCGCGGACTTCAGACCAGGCTCAAGGCCGCGGAGAAGTTCCTGAACGAGCAGGATGGGCAGTTGAGCAAGATCGAGTCGAAGCACTCGGATCTCTCCACTCAACTGAAGAGGCTGCAGGCGAAGGCCGCGGACAACGAGGGCGAGATGAAGCGCCTCGACGAGCGGATCCGCACGGTCCGCGAGCAGATGAACACGGCGCGGACGAACAAGGAATACCAGGCCTTCCTGGTCGAGGCGAACACGTTCAAGACCGAGCGTGACGCGATGGAAACAGCGGCGCTAGAGCACATGGCGAAGGTCGACGAGGTCCGCAAGCAGATCGAGGAGATCGAGTCGGCGAAGAGCCAGCGGTCGAGCGTGAAGCAGGTCGCGACGACAGATCGGGATCAGCGACATGCCGAGATCCGCGAACGGCTCGAGGAACTCAAGAAGGAGCGTGGATCCGCGACCAAGGACGTGTCACAGGACGCGTTGGGAACGCTCTTGAAACTTCTCGAGCAGCGTGGCGACGACGCGATGGCGACGATCGAGGTCCACGACGCGAAACGCCACGAGTACAACTGCGGGTCGTGCATGATGGCCCTCCCGATCGAGGCGGTGGCGGGGCTGATGTCGAGCGGACGGTTGACGCTGTGCGCGTCGTGCCAGTGCGTGCTGTATATCGATGACGTGGCGAAGGAAGCGCTGGCGCCGCCGGCAAAGAAGGGCGCGAAGGCCTCCGCGCGGTGATGTTTCCGACGCGAGCCACGACACGCGTCGGCCTTTGATCTGAAACAATCTGTATTCTTACGAGATTCCCGGGAGCAGGCCCGAACGGTCGGTTTCTGTCGTCGTGTCTTCAGAGGCGTTGAACTCAAGGCCCAGGTGGTCGCACGCGCGCCGGGTGAGCATCCGGCCTTTTCGCGTCCGCGCGAGGAAGCCGATCTGGAGGAGATACGGCTCGACGACGTCCTCGAGTGTGCCGGCGTCCTCGCTCATGGTGGCGGCAACGGTCTCGAGGCCGACCGGCCCGCCGGCATAGACGGTGCTGATCGTTCGTAGATATGACCGGTCGAGGTCGTCAAGCCCGAGTTCGTCGATGCCCTCGAGGCCGAGCGCGCGATCGACGACAACTCTCGACATGGTGCCGTTCTCTTTGACCTGGGAGAAGTCCCGGACGCGGCGGAGGAGACGATTGGCGATGCGGGGCGTGCCCCGGGAACGTTCGGCGAGGGAGGTGAGCGCCTCGTCGGGACAGCGCTCGAGGCCGAGGAGCCCTGCGCTCCGGCGGAGGATGGTCAGCAGTTCCTGCTCGTCATAGAACCGCAGGTGGTGGACCATGCCGAAGCGGGAACGCAGGGGCGAACTGAGGAGGCCGGCGCGAGTGGTGGCGCCGACGAGTGTGAAGGGCTTGCACTTGATCTGGACGGTTCGGGCGTTGATGCCGCTGTCCACAGTGATCTCGATGCGGAAGTCTTCCATTGCGGGATAGATGAACTCCTCGACGCTGATGGGGAGCCTGTGGATCTCGTCGATGAAGAGGATGTCGCCGGGGGCGATGCGTGTGAGTTGGGCGACGAGGTCGGTGCCCTTGGCGAGGACTGGCCCGCTGGTGCAGTGGAGCGTTGTCCCCATCTCCTGGGCGAGGACGTGGGCGAGGGTGGTCTTGCCGAGGCCTGGAGGGCCGTGGAGCAGCATGTGCTCGAGCGGGTCCTTGCGCATCTTGGCGGCACGGACGGCGATGCGGATCTTCTCGATGAGGTCAGGTTGGCCGATGTACTCGGCAATCGACGTGGGGCGCAGGGCCCAGCCGGCGCGCTCGTCGGGCGGGTTGTCGGCGGTGGGTGAGATAATTCGGTCGACCGCCATAGTTGCTCCGTGCGTGTGGCGTTGGACTGTGATTCCTAGGCGCCGGGGAGCCCTTTGGCCTTCCACATGCGCATGAGTTTGTCGGAGGAGATCGGTTCGATGATGGTGCCGTCGGGCATAGTGGTGCGGATGAGCGTGCCGTCGTCCTTATAGAGTGAGACCTGGCCGACCTCGGCGTCGCCGTGGGTCGTGGTGATGCGCCAGGTGTTGGGCATGTCTGTGGGGCGTTCGACGCGATCGCGGCGGAGGCGAATCCGACCAGCGCTGGAGTTCCAGGCGTAATAGCCGTAATCCGCGACGGCCTTGGTGCGGATGATGACCTGGGGGGCGAGGAGGGCATCAACCATGCTGAGATAGGAATCGTCCTGGATGACGGGGCGTGTGGTGGTGTCGGTCATCGCCTGTGCCGAGACGGTGACGGTCATGCTGGAGCCTTCGCGGACGCCGAGTTCCTGGGCGGTGCGTTTGGTCTCTCGGCCCTTCTCGTCGGTGGCGCGGACGGTGGTCCTGGCGAGCCACATCTCGGAGTCGTGGTTGGTCGTCACGAAATAGGTGGCGGCGGTGTCGATGACCTGGGGCTTCTGGAGGAGTCGGCCGGCGATCTCGACGAGGTATCCCTCCTGACGATCGATCGCCGACCAGGAGGCTTTGTTCTTTGAAGTATCCACCTCGCCACGCTGTCCGGTGCGGGTGATCACGCGGGTGTAACCGACCTCGCTGGCGTCGGAATCAAGCCCGGTGGGAGCGGGGCGGTACATGCGGAACCATTGCTCGGGACGTGCGGCAAGGACCTCGCGATACACCGAATCATCAAGCGTCGCGAAGAGTGTCTTGCCGGCCTCGACCGAGGCGCCGCGGTCCATGTTCACGCCCACGTAGTCGCCGAACGTGGCGGCCGCAGTGGTGGCCTCATAGACCGCCTGGGCGCGATCGAACTTTTCGGCGGCGACGAAGAGTTCGAAGGTGACATACTGGCTCGCGCTGAGGCGACCGACCGTGAAGCCGTGGACGATGGGCGGGATCGTGCCATCGGGATCCTTGCGGGCGTAGAACCGGGCGATCGCGAGTGGCTTGCCGGCGTTGTCGATGTAGAGTGTGTGTCCCTCGGCGTCGGGCATGCGGCCGAAGAACTTCAGGCGACGTTCAGATTCCTTTGCCGTTGCTGCGTCGGTGCTGGGATCGACCTCGTTGACTTTGCCGCTGGCGTCTCGCTTCAGGAGCGGGATCTTCATGCTGGCTCGGATGGCGTCCTCGGCCTTGTCGGCGTACTGCTCGATCGTGAACTCCTTGCCACTGGCCAGGCGCGGGGCGCGGATCGTGATCTTCCACGACTGGTCTTCGGCGATGATCTCGAGTTTCTGGCTCGGGCCGTCCGCCGCCTGGAGGGCGAGGGCGCCGAGCGGGACGGGGATCGACATGCCGATCTCGGAGAACTTGGCCGGCTCGCCGGCGCTGAACTCGACGACGCTGGGCTTGGTGCCCGCGGGGAGTCTGGATTCCGGTGTGCCTTGGCCTTTCGTCGGGACCGTGAGCGTCGCCCATGCGGCCAATATCAGGGTGAGCGTCCGCCATCCATGTCGTCTCTGTGTCACTCGTGTTCTCCGTATCGAGGGACCGGCCTTGCGAGGGGCCAAGTCTGGATCATTCTTGCGCGTCCGGGGGGCGGTCTCTGGTTCGGGAGCCTGGCCCAGAGGCAAACATCGACCAACCAAGTCCAATGACTCCATCACGGGCACGTATCGTCTGGTGGCACCCCCGCTGGCATAAGAAAACCCTCATCTCGGCTTTGAACGTGGGTCTTCGCCGGGGACACCTGTTTGGTTGACATCCGGACGGTAAAGCGTACTGTTCCCTCCTTGCTCTCGGCCCGGTCGGGTTGATGAGCGTGTGCGCACGGGCCGGTGGCTCGGGCGCGGGATTTCGTGATATTCGAACGACTCGCTCGAAGGCAGGCGCAACACTCATGACCGGCGGCAAGATCAGAATTCGTATGGAGGCCTACGACCACATCGCCTTGGACGCATCCGCCAAGGAGATCGTCGAGCACGCGAAGCGCACGAACGCGAAGGTGGCCGGCCCGGTGCCGCTGCCGACGCGCGTGGAGCGGTACACCGTGCTGCGTTCGCCGTTCATCGATAAGAAGAGTCGTGAGCAGTTCGAGATCCGGACGCACAAGCGGATCATCGACATCATCGAGCCCAACGCGCGCACGGTCGAGGCGCTCAACCGCCTGGTAGTGCCCGCGGGCGTGTTCGTGAAGATCAAGGCGTAGTACGGATAGTTTTCAATGGCCCGGCGTTCCGGGCCTTTTTCATTCTCGCACGGGACGATCAGGGGCGGCCAGTTTCGGCCGATCCGCCGGATTCCCAAGGAAGGTTTGCAATGAGTCTCCTGCTTCTGGGTAAGAAGGTTGGCATGACCCGCGTCTATAGCGACAAGGGCGTGTCGATCCCCGTGACGGTCATTCAACTCGGGCCGTGCGTCGTGACGCAGGTCCGCACCACCGAGAACGACGGCTATTCCGCCGTGCAGATCGGATTCGACGAGGTCAAGCCGCGTCGGTCCACGATGCCGCTCATCGGGCACGACCACAAGGCCGGCGCCGCCCCGCAGCGGTTCCACCGCGAGTTCCGCATCGAGGCGGACAAGGCCTCGGAGTTCGCGCTCGGCTCGACGCTGGGCGTGGACAAGCTCGAAGGAACGATGTACGTCGACGTGGCCGGCACGAGCAAGGGCAAGGGCTTCGCCGGAACGATGAAGCGCCACAACTTCAAGGGTTTTACCGCGACGCACGGCACCGAACGCAAGCACCGTGCGCCCGGGTCGATCGGCTCGCTCTGCTCGAACCGTGGTTTCGGCGGCGGTCTGAAGAAGGGCAAGAAAATGTCCGGGCACATGGGGGCCGAGCGGGTCACCGTTCGTTCGCTCGATGTCGTCCGGATTGACAAGGAGAACGGCCTCCTCCTCGTGAAAGGTCCGGTTCCGGGAGCAAATGACGGGCTGCTGGAGATCCGTCCGGCCGTTCGTCTGTATCGGAGCAAGGCTGCCAAAGTCGCCGCGGCGGGGGCCTGAACGAACTGATTTCGGCCCGAGGCCGATTTCGATCGGCCTTGGCGTGGCCGAAGACTGGAAACCGCTCGGGAGGCGGCTATCCTCCTGACCCGTCTTTGTTCAGTGTGAGTAAAGACGGGAAGTTTGAAGGCGTTGTCGACTGCCGGTTGGGCCAGAATCCTGGCCGGCGGGTCCGGAAGGTCGGGGGTTGCTCCCGAAACCACCGGACGGCAACAAACGGTTGAATCACCAGAAGCACAACTCCGCGAGGAGTCTGGTGATTCGAGACGGCCGAGTCGATTCCGATCCGCCCCGCGTCGAAGCGTTCGACGCCCCCGAGACAACCGCTCGGGACTGGAGGCGAGACGGATAGGCAGCAAGTCGCTCACGCGAGCGGGCAGCATGGCCCACTCGCGCTGGGCCAGGCGTCGTGACGAGGTGTGACAAATGGATGTCATCGTCTACAACATGCAGGGCAACGAGGTTGCCAAACTCAAGATCAGCGAGGATTCCCTCGGCGGCGAGGTGAATCCCGCGCTCATCAAGCAGGCGTATGTCCGCTACCACGCGAACACGCGCCAGGGCTCGGCACGCACCAAGAACCGCGAGGCGGTCGAGGGTTCGACCCGCAAGATCTACAAGCAGAAGGGGACGGGCAACGCCCGCCACGGCGACAAGAAGGCCAACCTCTTCAAGGGCGGCGGGCACGGGCACTCCAAGAAGCGGACCCGCGAGGATTTCCGCCTGGACATGCCCAAGAAGATGCGGCGCAAGGCCAACCGCAACGCCCTGCTCGCAAAGCTCATCGACAACGAGGTCCGCGTGATCGACACGATCGCGTTCAAGGAGCCCAAGACCAAGGCCTTCGAGCAGTTCCTCGAGGCGGTCAAGGTCGACAAGACAGCGCTGGTTGCGCTTCCCATGGACGCGGGCGCGTCGGCGAATGCTCGCAAGAGCGGTCGCAACTGCGAGGCGGTCACGCTCTGCCGCGCCGATCAGATCAACTGCTTCAACATGCTGAATCACCGGTACCTGGTGATCCAGAAGGCCGACCTCGAGGCGTGGCTGAAGGGCCCGTCGTCGCAGACGACCAAGGACGCCAAGATCGAGCCGCTCGGCCGCGGCAAGAGCGGGCGCAAGTCGGAGGCCAAGGCCTAACCCGCCTTTGCGACAAGGAGCACCACGATGCCCGCGAACATCGAATCCACCCAGATCATCAAGCAGCCGCTCCTCACGGAGAAGTCGACGTACGGCATGAACGAGCAGAAGCGCTACGCCTTCCTCGTGGACAGCCGCGCGACCAAGACCGAGATCAAGGACGCGGTCCAGTCCATCTACAAGGTGCGTGTCATCGACGTGAGCACGCAGGTCCGCAAGGGCAAGGAGCGTCGGCTGAAGTACGGGATGGTGACCGAGCCTGTCTCGAAGAAGGCCACCGTCCGCCTGCACCCCGACGACTCCATCTCGCTGTTCTAAGGAACGAACCAAGGCCCCTCCAAGGGAACTGAGCCATGCCGATTCGTGTGTACAAGAAGACCTCTGCCGGACGCCGTTTCGCGTCCGTCAACATGCACGCCGAGGTGACCAAGAAGCGCCCGGAGAAGGCCCTTCTCGCGCCGCTTCCCAAGACCGGCGGTCGCAACCACAGCGGCAAGATCACGGCTCGCGGCATCGGCGGCGGCGTGAAGCGCATGTACCGCCTCGTCGATTTCAAGCGCAAGGATCGTGACGGCATCGAGGGCAAGGTCATCGGCGTCGAGTATGACCCCAACCGCTCGGCCCACCTGGCGCTCGTCCAGTACACCGACGGCGAGAAGCGCTACATCATCGCTCCCGCAGGCATCAAGGACGGCATGACCATCTTGTGCTCGAGCGACGCCCCGATCGAGCCGCAGGTCGGCAACTGCATGCAACTCCGCCACATCCCCACGGGCCTCGACGTGCACTGCGTCGAGTTGATCCCGGGGAAGGGCGCGACGATGTGCCGAAGCGCCGGGACTTATTGCCGCCTGACGAACAAGGAAGGCGATTACGCGACGCTCGTGCTGCCCAGCGGCGAGACGCGTCGTGTGCCGATCAACTGCCGCGCCACCGTGGGCCAGGTCGGCAATCCCGACCACCGCCTGCGTCGCCTCGGCAAAGCCGGCATCTCCCGCCTGCTCGGCATCCGTCCCAAAACCCGCGGTGTCGCCAAGAGCCACCATGCCCACCCGTTGGGCGGTGGCTCTGGTCGTTCCAAGGGCAACCGTCCGCCGTGCGGGCCGACGGGCGTGCTGGCCAAAGGCGGCAACACGCGTAATCGGAAGAAGCCCAGCGAGAAACTCATCATCCGTCGCCGCAGCACGTCGCGCTACGGCGTGAAGAAGTAAAGGACCTAGGAAGACACCATGAGCCGCAGCCTCAAGAAAGGTCCGTACGTCGTCGAGAGCCTCTACCGCAAGGTGGAGAAGTTGAACTCGTCGCGTCGCAAGGAGCCCATCAAGACGTGGGCCCGCGCGTGCACCATCGTTCCCGAGTTCGTCGGGCACACGTTCAAGGTCCACAACGGGCGCGTCTTCAACGACGTGTTCGTGACCGAGGACATGGTGGGGCACAAACTCGGCGAGTTCAGCCTGACCCGCACCTTCCGCGGGCACACCAACAAGAAGGAAGGCATCGCGGGCGGCGAGAAGAAGTAGTCCCACGGGCGCGAACGCCCAGGAGTTTCGAACGTGAAGATCCAAGCGGACAAACTGAGCAAGGCGATGGCGGCGGCCAACGTCACCCTCGAGCAACTCGCGGGAGCCATCGTCTCGCCGTCGCTCAAGCCCGATCGCGCCCTGTCGGCGCTGGCGAACTGGCTGGCCGGCCGCGATCACCCTCGCGCCAAGGCCGACCACGTACGTCGCCTCGCGGGCGCGCTCGGCGTCGAGGCGAAGGACATCGTGCGGTTCACCAGCCAGGTTCGTCACCACCGCGGCAGCCCACGCAAGGCGCGCCTCGTGGCCGACCTCGTCCGTGGCAAGCCCGTGGACCAGGCGTTGAACATGCTCTCGTTCACCACCAAGCGTGCGGCGGTGAACATCAAGAAGGCGTTGAACGCGGCGATCGCGGATGCGGAACTGGCCGAGGCCGACGTCACACGTCTGTTCGTGGCCGAGAGCCGTGTCGATGAGGCGCCGCGGATCAAGCGGTTCCACCCCAAGGACCGCGGTCGCGCCCACCCGATCATCAAGCCGCTGAGCCACATCACCATCGGCGTCGAAGAGAAACCCCTCAAGGGCGCCCGGCGCTAAGGAACCAGGACACCATGGGACAGAAGACCCACCCATTCGGACTCAGGCTCGGCATCACCGAGGCGCACCGCAGCCGCTGGTACGCCCCGAAGGCGCTCTATGGCGAGTTGCTCGTCGAGGACGAGAAGATCCGCAAGTACCTCGACAAGCGCCTCAACCGCCGCCCACCCAACGCCGCGGTGAGCGACATCCACATCGAGCGCACGCGCGAGGAACTGAAGGTTATCGTGAAGACGGCCCGCCCGGGTCTGGTAATCGGTCCCAAGGGCGCCGAGGTCGAGCGTATGACCGAGGAACTGCAGTACATGACAGGTCGGAAGGTCGCGATCTCGATCATCGAGATCAAGAACGCCGACGTCGATGCGCAGCTGGTCGCCGAGGCGGTGTGCGAGCAGTTGTCGAAGCGGGCCGCGTTCCGCCGCGTCGTGAAGATGCGGGCCGAGGGCGCGATGGCCGCGGGCGCCAAGGGCGTAAAGATCCAGATCTCGGGTCGTCTCGGCGGGGCCGAGATGAGCCGCACGATGGATGTTCGTCTGGGCGCGCTCCCGTTGAGCACGCTGCAGGCTCAGATTGAGTACGGCTTTGCCGAGGCCCGGACGGCGTACGGGATCATCGGATGCAAGGCCTGGATCTACAAGGGTCTCTATACCTCCGCCGAGGACGAAAACACATCGACCGCCGCCGGTGGTCGCGCCCGGGCCCGAGGTCGTCGCTAAGTCGAAACGCAGACTCAGGAGATTGACAGATGGCTTTGATGCCAAAACGAGTCAAGTACCGCAAGGAGATGCGTCGCGTCCGCGATCGCAAGGCCACCAAGGGCAACTACGTCGCCTATGGAGACTATGGCCTTCAGGCGCTCGAGGGGTGCTGGCTCAAGGGGACGGTGATCGAGGCGGGGCGTATCGCCGCGATGCACTTCGTGAAGCGCGAGGGCAAGTTGTTCATCCGCGTCTTCCCGGACAAGCCGATCTCGAAGAAGCCCCTGGAAACCCGAATGGGCACGGGCAAGGCCGACGTGGACTACTGGGCGGCCCGCGTGCGCCCGGGCACGATGCTCTTCGAGATGGCGGGCGTCAGCGAGGATACGGCGAAGCAGGCCCTGGCCCGCGTCGCCCAGAAGATGCCCGTCCGCACCCGTTTCGTAGGACGCCGCGTCCGAGTCTAACTGGAATCAACCCGAAGGCCACACAGCAAACCACGAGGTATTTCGATGAACGGTGCGGAAGTCAAGAAGATGCGGGATGACGAGATCGGCGTGGAGCTGGCGCGTTTGCGCATGAAGTTGTACGACCTCCGCGTCCAGCAGGTCACCGACAAGGTCGCCGACACCTCCCAGTTCGGCAAGGTCCGCAAGGACATCGCCCGCCTGCTCACCGAGCAGACCTCCCGGAGCCGCAAGGCCTAACACGCACAGTAACACTCGCCCACGTTTCCAGAACACGTTTCCAGAAGTGGGGTAGGACAGAAAGATGCCAGCAAAGACCGCCAGCACCGCCGAGAAGACCACCAGCGAATCCGCCAAGGGCGCTCGCGTGGGCGTTGTGGAGTCCGACAAGCGTGCGAAGACCCGCCGCGTCGTCGTGAGTTTCTTCGCCCCGCACCCCAAGTATGGCAAGTTCGTTCGCCGGCGGACCATCCTCCAGGTCCACGACGAGAAGAACGAGTCCCGCGCGGGCGACATCGTCGAGGTGGTGCAGTGCCGCCCCGTCAGCAAGACCAAGACGTGGCGCCTCTCGAAGATCGTGGAGAAGCGTTCCGCCCAGCACCAGGCTCTGGCCAGCGCCCGGGAAGTTCAATAGGTATCACACGCGAAGAGGAATCAGGACCAACGCACCACGGCCAACGCGGACAGTCGCCAGGGCCGACAGACGACACGAACGAGACCGTAAGGAAGAGCCATGCTCCAGCAAGAAACTAGGTGCGAAGTCGCGGACAACTCCGGCGCCAAGATCGCTTATGTGATCCGCGTGTACGGGGGGTCGACGGCGACGGGGAAGTTCACCCGTCGGACGGCCGGCGTGGGCGACCGCGTCTTCGTCTCCATCAAGAAGGCCCTCCCGGGCGCCGACGTGAAGCCGGGCGACAAGTCCAAGGCCGTCGTCGTCCGCACCACCAAGCCCACCCGCCGCGCCGACGGGTCGTACGTCAAGTTCGACAGCAACGCGGTCGTCCTGATCCAGGACGATGGCAATCCGAAGGGCACGCGCATCTTCGGGCCCGTCGCTCGTGAACTCCGCGAGAAGAACTACATGAAGATCGTCTCGCTCGCCTCCGAGGTCGTCTGAAGAAACTACAAGCACTCCCCACCAGGCACACACAGGACATGAAACGGCCCGGGACTCGGGCATCAGGAATCAAGGCATGCCACGGCACGTACGAAAAGGCGACACCGTCATCATCCGCAGCGGCGACAACAAGGGCGCCATCGGCGAGGTGCTCCGCGTTCTCACCAAGCAGGACGCCGTGGTGGTCAAGGGCGTGAACCTCCGCACGAGACACATGCGTCCGAGCCGCATCAACCCGCAAGGCTCGGTCATCACCAAGGAAGCGCCCCTGCCCCTGAGCAAGGTCGCCCCGGTGGTCGACGGCAAACCCTCCCGCGTGCGCTTTGTCACCAAATCGGACGGCTCCAAGGTCCGCGTGGCGGTCCGCGGCGGCAAGGAACTGGGCACGGTGCGAGGGGCCCGCAAGTAATCCGGAATTGGAATCAAGACCTGATCGAGTGCCTCTGGCTCGACTGACACGAAACGAATCGAGACGACCATGGCGAAGGACACTGATAACAAGCCCCAGAACGAAGCAAAGCCCGAAGGCAAGCCCGAGGGCGGCTCCAAGGGCAAGGGCCCCGAGGGCAAAGGCAAGAAGGGCGCCCCCGCGCCCAAGCGCCACTCCGGCAAGCACGTCTCCGCCGAGGCGATGGCCGCCGCCGAAGCACCGGCCACCGAGGCGCCGCGCCTCAAGAAGATGTACGACGATCAGGTCCGAGCCAAACTCGCGAGCGAGAAGGGCCTGAAGAACCCGATGTCGCAGCCGCGCCTCGACAAGATCGTCATCAACGTGAACATGGGTCGCCACCTCGAGGGGAGCAAGATCCCGCCCCACGTGCGCCAGACGATCGTGGACACGATCACGACGATCTCCGGGCAGAAGCCCGTGGTGGTGAAGGCCCGCAAGAGCGTGTCGAACTTCAAACTCCGCGCCGGGTTCGAGGCGTCGGTGATGGTCACGATGCGTCGCGAGCGCATGTGGAACTTCCTCGACCGCATGATCAACCTCGCCGCCCCGCGTATCAAGGACTTTCGCGGCCTGCCGACCAAGGCGTTCGACGCGCAGGGGAACTACTCCTTCGGCCTGACCGAGCAGGGCGTCTTCCCCGAGATCAACATGGCCGACGTGACGTTCACGCACGGCATGCACATCAACTTTGTCTTCAGCAACTCCAAGCCCGAACTCAGCCGCTTCGTCCTCGAGCAGTTGGGCATGCCCTTCGCCAAGCCCGAGGAAGCCCGCACCCGGTAATCAGGATTCCAGATTCCACGAACGATCGCCGGGTGCAGCCCGGCTGGAGACACGAGATGGCCACCAAGGCACAAATGGCAAAGTCCCGGCGCACGCCGAAGTTCAGCTCGCGAATCGTTCGCCGCTGCGAACTCACGGGCCGCGCCCGGGGCGTCTACCGCAAGTTCCGCATCAGCCGCATCATGCTCCGCAAACTCGCCCTGGAGGGCAAGATCCCCGGGATGCGCAAGTCCAGTTGGTAATCGGCCCCGACGACACCGGACGCTCACACGATCGAACCACCGCCCGCCTCACCCGCGGACGACACGCAGAGAAGAACGAACCATGGCGACCAGCGACCTCATCTCCGACATGCTCACCCGCATCCGCAACGCCGCGCGGAACAAGAGCAAGACCGTGAACTGCATCAACAGCAAGGTCTGCCGCGGCATCGCGGACGTCCTCAAGGACGAGGGATTCATCGAGAGTTACGACGTCGTCGACGACGGGCGTCAGGGACTCCTCCGTCTCAAACTGCGCTACGGCCCGCGCGGCGAGATCGTCCTCCACCGTCTCACCCGCGTCAGCAAGCCCGGCTGCCGCAAGTACTCCGACATCGACAGCCTCCCCCGCACCATGCAGGGCCTGGGCATCTCCATCGTTTCCACCAGCCGAGGCGTCCTGAGCGACCGCAAGTGCCGCGAGCAACGCGTCGGCGGCGAACTCCTCTGCACCGTTGAATAAACACCATCCACACGAAGCAGCCATCGAACACGCATCGAAACAGAACTGACGAAACACATCACGCGGAAGCCGGGCACCACCCGAGAGCCGCACGCGTAGGAGCACGACGACCATGTCTCGAATCGGAAAGAAACCCGTCACCATCCCCGCCGGCGTGAAGATCAACGTCGCGGGCCAGAAGGTCACCGTCGAGGGGCCCAAGGGCAAACTCGACCTCAACGTCCATCCATCGGTGAAGGTCACCTGGGCCGAGAGCGAGAAGTCCGTCGTCGTCGAGTCGAACGACAAGACCGGCGAGTCGAGCGCCCACTGGGGCACGACCCGCGCCCACATCCGAAACATGGTTGAGGGCGTCACCAAGGGCTACGAGAAGACCCTGGAAGTCGTCGGCGTTGGTTGGACAGCGGCCCTCGCCGGCAAGGCCCTCAAACTCACCGTCGGCTTCGCCAACACGCTGACCGTTCCGATTCCCACGGGCCTCAACGTCACCGTCGACAAGCAACTCGTGAAGGTTGCCGGGTTCGACAAGCAGGCCGTCGGCCAGTTCGCCGCCTCTGTTCGGTCCCTCCGCAAGCCCGAGCCGTACAACGGCAAGGGGATCAAGTACACCACCGAGACCATCCGCCGCAAGCAGGGCAAGCAGTTCGGCTCGTAAGCCGCCGGATCACACGCCAGAAAGCACACGAGTTCCACCATGGACAAGAGCACGAACAAATCCGTCCGCCGAGCACGCCGCAAGATCGGCATCCGCAAGCGGGTCTCCGGGACCGCCGAGCGCCCGCGCCTCGCCGTCTTCAAGTCGCTCAACCACATGTATGCCCAGGTCATCGACGACCTCAAGGGGCACACCATCGTCGCCGCGTCCACATCGGACACGGATCTGAAGTTGGACAAGAAGACCGGCAACGCCGCCGCCGCCGCGAAAGTGGGGGAACTCCTCGCCAAGCGTGCGAAGGAGAAGGGCATCACCGACGTCGCCTTCGATCGTGGCGGCTTCCGCTTCCACGGTCGAGTCAAGGCCCTGGCCGAGGGCGCCCGCAAGGCCGGCCTGAAGTTCTAAGGACACGAATCACCACGGATCGCACCACGATCACGAACGCCTCGCGCTGAGCAAAGCCATGCCTGAGATCCTCGACGAATCATCTCATATCGAGTCCACGACCCTCGCCGTCGACCGCACCTCGACCACCGTGAAGGGCGGCCGCCGATTCAGTTTCGGCGCCCTCGTCATCGTGGGCGATCGCCGCGGCAAGGTCGGCTTCGGCTACGGGAAATCGAACGAAGTTCCCGCCGCCGTGGAAAAGGCCCAGAAGTACGCCCGCAAGGCCATGGTGGAGATCCCCATGGTCGGCACGACGATCCCGCACGAAGTGCAGGGGAAGTTCGCCGCGTCGCAGGTCCGTTTGATCCCCGCCTCGCCGGGCACGGGCGTCGTCGCCGGCGGCACGGTCCGCGCCATCCTCGAGATGGCGGGCGTCACCGATTGCCTGACGAAGTGCTTCGGCTCGACCAACAAGCGCAACAGCGTCAAGGCCGTCTTCGATGGCCTGGAGCAACTCCGAGTCGCAGCCGATGTCGCCTCGCTGCGTCGCCAGGATCTGGGCCAGACGGACATTGAGGTCAAGATCGAGCGAGGGAAGCGCTTCATGCCTTCGACGAACGTCAAGCGCGAGAAGAAGGGCCCGGTCAATACCGTCGGCCAGGAGCGTCGTGGCGGCCGCGGCGGTCGTCGCGGTGGTCCGGGTGGTGGTGGGGGCGGTCGTCGTGGCGGCGCTCCTCAAGCCGCCGAGGCTGCCGCGCAGGCTCCCGCCGAGGGCGCGGCGCCGGCCTCGGGCGAGTCCCAGTACTAACGCCTCTACATCGATTCACAGTCACACAGCATTTACGAGTCGGAGTGAAGTCCCATGATGATCCATGAAATCACCGCCAAAGCAGGCCGATACAAGGCGCGCAAGCGCGTCGGCCGGGGCGAGGGCAGCGGCCACGGCAAGCAGTCGGGCCGAGGCAACAAGGGCGCGGGCAGCCGCAGCGGCAACGCCGCCAAGAAGGCCTTCGAGGGCGGGCAGATGCCATACTTCCGCCGCCTCGCAAAGTTCGGCTTCACCAACGCCCAGTTCAAGACCCAGTTCTGGACCGTCAACCTGAGCGACATCGTCGCCCACCCCGACTTCCAGAAGGGCGGCGCGATCAACACCGCCTCGCTCATCAAGGCCGGCCTCGTCCGCGACGACAGCCGCGACCTCAAGATCCTCGGCAACATCGACAAGAAGCAGGGCCTCAAGGCCAAACTCCAGGTCGAGGCCTCGCGCGTCTCCGCCCCGGCTCGCAAGCTCATCGTCGATGCCGGCGGCTCGGTCAAAGAGACCGGCACGCGGCGCGACGTCGTCCGCGGGATCGATCGCAACTCCGAAGACAAGACTCCCAAGAAACTCACCAAGAAACTCAATCGTCCGGTGAAGGTCAAGGCCGTCGCCGCCGCGTCCGAGTAACACGCGGCCTGCGATAGAAACTCGCTCCCAACCGACCGAACGCCTACCATCGCCCACTCCAAGCCCGAGCACACGCTCGGGTTTTTCTTGGGACTCACGCTCTCCACGCTCACTCGTCGGCATCCCAACTCATACCATCCCACCCGGCTTGGCCATTGCCCGGTCGCATCGCGCTGAGCCACACACGCCGGGTCGTCATCGGAAAGGGCCGTTCGAACCATGCTCAAGACGTTGATCAACGTCTTCCGCGTCCCGGAACTGCGGAACAAAATTCTCTTCACGCTCGGCATGCTCGCCGTCTTCCGCATCGGGAGTTGGATCCCCATGCCCGGCGCGAACTACTCCGAGATCGTCAAGTCGATGGCGCACGAGTCGCAGTCGGGCGGAGCGCTCGCCAGGGCCGCACAGTTCGTCTCGATGTTCTCCGGCGGGACGCTCGACCGCTCGACGATCTTCGGGCTGGGCATCATGCCCTACATCACGGCATCGATCATCTTCCAGTTGCTCGCCTCGGTCCTCCCGGCCCTCAAACGCCTGCAGGAAGAAGGTCCAGTCGGGCGCCAGAAGATCATGGAGTGGACACGCTACGCGACGGTCCTCCTCAGCATCTTCCAGAGCATCGGATACCTCGCCTTCCTGAACAGTCAAGGCATGATCTATCCCATGGCCTCATCGAACCCGTTGTGGTGGGTGATGGCCGTCACCGCCATGGTCGGCGGAACGATGTTCCTCATGTGGCTGGGCGAGCAGATCGATCGGTTCGGGATCGGCAACGGCGTCTCGCTGCTCATCATGGCCGGTATTCTCACCAGCATGCCCGCCGCCGCCAAGTTGCTCATGGCCGATTTCCAGCCCGGTGAAGAGGGCAAGATGGGTTGGCTTGGCCTGGTGTGCCTGGTGGCCGGCTTTGTCGGGATCGTCGCCGCCACCGTGCTGATGACCGTTGCGCAGCGTCGAATTCCGATCCAGCAGGCCAAGCACACGCGAGGCCGGCGCGTCTTCGGCGGACAGAAGAGCTACCTCCCCCTCCGCGTGAACCACGGTGGCGTGATGCCGATCATCTTCGCCAGTTCACTGATGATCTTCCCCTCGGTGATCTTCGCCCAACTCAAGACCCAGACGCAGACCATGGACATCGCGCCCTGGATCAAGAACCTGATGTTCTTCTTCAGCGACGCGCTCGCCCAGGGACAGTTCGTCTACATCGTCCTCGAACTCCTCCTCATCTACTTCTTCTCCTACTTCTGGATCAACGTCCAGTTCAACCCCGAGGACATGAGCAAGCAACTCAAAGAGAGCGGCGCATTCATCCCCGGCCTGCGTCCCGGCCCGCGTACGGCGGAATATCTCGACACCGTGATGACACGCATCACCTACGTCGGTGCGGCCTTCCTCGGGCTGGTCGCCGTCATCCCCGTCGTTGTCTACAAGAGTTTCAACATCAACATGATCGTGACCCAGTTCCTCGGCGGGACGGGCCTGCTCATCGTGGTCTCGGTCGCGCTCGACATGCTCCAACGCATCGAGGCGAACCTCCTCATGCGCAACTACGCCGGGTTCCT
Source organism: Phycisphaerales bacterium (assembly GCA_016699835.1). Taxonomy (NCBI): domain Bacteria; kingdom Pseudomonadati; phylum Planctomycetota; class Phycisphaerae; order Phycisphaerales; species Phycisphaerales bacterium. The sequence continues at coordinate 171,694 of CP064987.1, read as the reverse complement.
CTCGGGTGGTGACGACGACGGCCCTCGCCTGGCCGGGGTCTCGACCACGTGAGTCGTGTTCCCGACCCGTCTCATTGACCACTGGGGCCTTCTCCCCTCGGCAGGCGTATGCTTGTCCGACCATTTTCCAACCACTCTCCGGACGGGCGCGTGCCCGGTCGGAACGCGGTGTTCGTAGACGGAGCATCTGTACCCGGTATGGCCAAGCAGGATGACAAGTTCTCGTTCGAGGCGGAGGTGATCGAGGCCCTCCCGAACGCCATGTTCAAGGTCCGCCTCCCCAACGAGCAGAAGACCGAGGTCCTCGCCTACGTCTCCGGCAAGATGCGCATGCACTACATCAAGATCCTCCCGGGGGACCGGGTGATGGTCGAGATGAGCCCCTACGACCTCTCCAAGGCCCGGATCACGTTCCGGTACTAGGTCCAACATTCAGGCCAGTCTGGATCTACCCGTGGCCTATCCAGGCCTTTCTGGTCTCGAGTTTGCCGAGTTGTGCCCGTATTCGGGCGTGACTCTGCGCAGGCCCGGGGCTACTATCTCGACCCGAAATCTCACCACCAAAGGTGTTTCCCATGAAGGTCAAAGCCAGCGTCAAGAGAATCTGTCCGGGTTGCCAGATCGTCCGCCGGAAGGGCAAGATCCGGGTGATCTGCAAGACCGAGCCCAAGCACAAGCAGGTCCAGGGCTAAGCCCCTCGCCCCCAAGGAGAGTCACGTGCCGCGTATCGCAGGTATCGACGTTCCGGATCGCAAGAAGATCCTCTACGCCCTCCAGTACATCCATGGCATCGGCGAGAAGTTCGCCGCCGACATCCTCGCGGAGGCCGGCGTGGATGGCAACACCCGCGCCAGCGATGTGGACGAGCAGAAACTCGCCCAGATCAACGCGATCCTTGACACCAGTTACGTCGTCGAGGGCGCCCTGCGTCGCCAGGTGCAGCAGAACGTGCAGCGCCTGAAGGACATCCGCTCGTACCGTGGCGACCGCCACCGCAAGGGCCTTCCCTGCCGTGGGCAGCGCACACAATCCAACGCCCGCACGCGGAAGGGGCGCAAGAAGACCGTCGCCGGCAAGAAGGGCGTCAAGGCGAAGTAAGTGAATCTGTCGTTCGGCGGTGGTCGCCGGGCGAATCGATCGACATGCGGGGACGGCCCATCGCGGGCCGAGTGATCCGCGGAGGAATCCATGGCCAAGAAAGCCAAAGTCCGCAAGAACGTCGTGCGCGGCATCGCGCACATTCGTGCCACCCAGAACAACACCATCGTGACCCTCACCGACATGAACGGCGAGACGGTCTGCTGGGATTCGGCCGGCACCATGGGCTTCAAGGGCGCGCGAAAGAGCACACCCTTCGCCGCCACCCGCGCGGGAGAGTCCGCCGGGTCCAAGGCCCGCAAGATGGGCATGTCCGAGATCGAGGTCCGCATCAACGGCGCCGGCTCGGGTCGCGAGTCCGCGGTCAACGGCCTGGTCTCTACAGGCCTCCGCGTGACGGCTCTCGAGGACCACACGCCCGTACCCCACAACGGATGCCGCCCCGCCAAGCGTCGCCGCGTCTAAGTCGTTTTCGTCACCTCACACACGTTTCGTGTGCGGGGTTTATTGCTCTGGGTGCAGAAGGCATCGCGCTCGTCCCAGCCGGGTGCAATTCGCCGTGACCCCGGGGTTTCAGGCCTGCCGCCCTCGTGCGGCCGAGTCGCTGGGAAGGTGATTCTCACATGACCACTCGTTTCCGTTGGCGTGGGCTCGAACTCCCCGGCCGGGTCCAGTTCGATCCCAAGTTCAAGAGCACGGTGTACGGCCGCCTCTCCGTCGAGCCGTTCGAGAAGGGCTTCGGTACCACCGTCGGCAACTCGATCCGTCGCGTGCTGCTCTCGAGCCTGGAGGGCGCCGCCGTCACCGCGATCAAGATCAAGGGCGCCCAGCACGAGTTCTCTTCGCTCCCGGGCGTGATGGAGGACGCGACCGACATCGTCCTCAACGTCAAGAACCTCATCGTCCAACTCGAGGGCGACGAACCCAAGACGATGCGCCTCGCGGCCCGCGGGCCCGGCGTCATCACCGCCGACATGATCCAGGCCGACACCGCCATCACCATCCTCAACAAGGACCTGGTGATCGCCACCCTCACCGACGCGCGCGACTTCGAGATGGAGTTCCACGTCCAGAAGGGCCGCGGCTACGTCCCCGCGAACGAGATGCACACCGAGGAGCAGGAGATCGGCCTGATCCACGTCGACGCGATCTACTCCCCCGTCCAGCGCGTCCGCTACAAGATCGAGGAGACCCGCGTCGGGCAGCGCACGAACTACGACAAACTCATCATGGAGATCTGGACCAACGGCACGGTCACGCCCGAGATGGCCATGGTCGAGGCCGCCAAGATCTTCCGCAAGCACCTCAATCCCTTCATCCAGTACTTCGACCTGGGTGAGGACCGTGTCAGCGACGAGGTCGTCGCGATCTCGGGCGTCGATGAGGAACTGATGCGGAAACTCAACATGTCCCTCTCGGAACTCGAACTCTCCGTACGCGCGAGCAACTGCCTCGAGTCGGCCCGGATCGAGACGGTCGCCCAACTCGTCAGCCAGTCCGACGCCGACCTGCTCAAGTTGCGGTCCTTCGGCCGGACCAGCCTCCGCGAGGTCAAGCGCAAACTCGCCGACATCGGGCTGGACCTGGGCATGGAACTCCCAGAGGGGATGCACGTCGAGAAGCCCGAGATCCCCGCCTGAGCCTGTTTTTCGTCTTCAACGGCTCCGGGCCGAAACCGGTCCGAGAGCCTATTATCTCGACCCCATCCGATTTGGTGGGGGTTAGTTCGGAGTCGGACCCATGCGCCATCGCAAAGCCGGATACAAACTCGGCCGTACCACCGCCCACCGCACGAGCACGCTGCGCAACCTCGCCGCGGGACTCTTTGAGCACGGGCAGATCACCACGACCATCCCTCGCGCCAAGGCCGTCCAGCCCATGGTCGAGAAAATCATCACGCTCGCCAAGCGCGGCGACCTGCACGCCCGCCGCCTCGTCGCCTCGAAACTCGGCGGCAACCGTCGCGGGTTCGACTGGCTCTATGTCGCCAAGAACGCAACCGACGCCGAGAAGGAGCACGTCGAGCGCCTCCGCGAGTTCACCTCCGGCTTCTTCCCGCTCCCCGATTCCTCGAAGGTCGAGCGGAATCGCTACGGCGAACTCCGCAAGGCCCCGAGCGTTGTGAAGCACATTTTCGAGAACGTCGCCCCCAAGTTCGCCGATCGCGCCGGTGGATACACCCGCATCGTCAAACTCGGCCGCCACCGCATCGGTGACGGCGGCGAACTCTGCGTGATCCAACTCGTCGGCAACGAGGAAGGCCCGGATATCGGCGGCAAGCCCAGCACCCGCAGGCGCATCGCCGATAAGCGGACGGCCTTCGCCGCCAAACTCCGCAAAGATGGCGAGACCGCAAAGTCCTAACAGTTCTCAGATACTTTCGGGAACCAACTCCCCGTTTCAAGGGTATTATTTCTAAGTCCACGGCCCGATGGTCGGGTGTGGACGATTTCGAACGTATCACACCACGGAGTCTCGAACATGCGTAAGGCAACCCTCGGCGTCGCGGCACTCTTCCTCGCCCTCGGCGCCCTCACCGGCTGCGAGTGCGACTGCAAGGACACCAAGCAGGCCTCACTCGGCGCGGTCAAGGCCGACGACTGCGGCTCGTCCTGCGGCGACAAGGCCGATTGCGGCACGTCCTGCTCCGAGGGCAGCATGGGCGCCGTCAAGGCCAAGGCCTCGGGCTGCTGCAGCGAGTCCAAGACGAACTAATCCTTCGTCCTGAACACCGATCCAACGGCTCGCCCGCGACTTCCGCGGGCGAGTCTGTTTTTGAGAGTGCGGATGCTCTGTAATTCGCTTTCCTCCTCCCCGCGCCAGATGCCTGTTGCCCAATGCCAGATGCCTATTCCCAAGTGCCTCTCATCCCTAAACTCGCCCGATGCTTGAGGAAATCGACTCGCTCCAACAGACGGCCCTCCAGGAACTCGCCGGCGCGAACTCCGCCGATGCGATCGATGCCTGGCGTCTGGCCTATCTCGGAAACTCCGGAAAACTCAAAGGGATGCTCGCCCGCCTCCGCGACGTTCCCAAAGACCAGAAGCCAGCGGTGGGCGCCCGACTGAACTCGGCGAAGGCCGCCCTCGAGGAGGCGCTGGAGTCACGCAAGGCCGCCACCGACGCCGCTCCAAAGGCCGCGCCCGAGCAGATCGACATGACCGAACCGGCGCTGGCGCTCGCCGCGATGCCCGCCCGCCCGCACATCATCACGCGCGTGCGTGCGGAACTGGTCGAGGTCTTCGCCCGCATGGGCTTCGAGGTGGCCGAGGGGCCCGAACTCGAGGACGACGACCACAACTTCGTGAAACTCAACATCCCCCCCGGGCACCCCGCGCGCGAGCCGGCGGACAACTTCTATATCGACGATCCGGCCAAGGTCGAGCGCCCGCGGATGATCCGCTCGCAGACAAGCACCGTGCAAATTCGCGTGATGGAGGACGCCGTCGCCAAGGGCGGTGGGAAACTCCAGCACCCGATCCGCATCATCGCGCCGGGCCGTGTCTATCGCCCGGACACGGTGGACGCGACGCACTCCTTCATGTTCCACCAGATCGAGGGCCTCGCGATCGACCGGAACCTGAGCATGGCCGACCTCAAGACCACGCTCTTCCAGTTCGTCCGGGCATACTTCGGCGACGACGCCCAGATCCGCTTCACGCCCACGTTCTATCCCTTCACCGAGCCGAGCGCCCAGTTCGAGATCCTCGTCCGCCTCACGCCCGATGCCGAGCCACGCTGGATCGAACTCGGCGGCTGCGGCATGGTCCACCCGAACGTGCTGAAATCGTGCGGCGTCGACAGCGAGGAGTGGGGTGGGTTCGCGTTCGGCTTCGGGATGGAACGCCTCGCAATGGGAAAGTACAAGATCCCCGACATCCGCATGCTCTTCGAGAACGACCTGCGATTCCTGAGCCAGGTCTGAAGTCTTAGTGCATCCCCGATGACCCCGAGAGCGCCCGCGCGAGTTCGCCGACGACGGCCTTCGCGTCGCCGAAGATCATGCGGGTCTTCTCGAGGAAGTACAACTCGTTGTCGATCCCTGCAAAGCCCGGGTTCTTGCTGCGCTTGATCGCGTAAACGGTGCGAGCCTTGTCGGCGTCGATGATGGGCATCCCATAGATCGGGCTGGAGGCCTCGGTGCGAGCCGCCGGATTCACGACGTCGTTGGCACCGATCACAAGGCACACGTCGCACTGGGGCATCTCGGGGTTGATCTCGTCCATCTCGACAAGGTCGGTGTACGGAATCTCCGCCTCGGCGAGGAGCACGTTCATGTGCCCGGGCATGCGCCCGGCAACCGGGTGGATCGCGAACTTCACGGTCACCCCGCGTTTCTTCAAGGCGTCGTACAACTCACGGACCTTGTGCTGGGCCTGAGCGACGGCCATGCCGTACCCGGGGACGATGACGACGAGGGAAGACTCGCCGAGGATTGTCGCGGCGTCTTCGGGCGTCTCGGGTTTGTACTGCTTCTGCTCTCCACCAGCAGACGAGGCGGTCACCTGTCCAAAGGCGCCGAAGAGCACGCTCGTGAACGAGCGGTTCATGGCCTTGCACATGATGATGGAGAGGATGAACCCCGACGATCCGTCGAGCGCCCCGGCCGTGATCAGCAGTTTGTTGTCGAGGACGAACCCCATCGCGACGGCGGCTAGGCCCGCATAGGCGTTCAGGATTGCGATCACCGTCGGCATGTCCGCCCCGCCGATCGGCATGACGAGCATCCACCCGAAGTTGAACGCGAGGAAGACAAGCCCGGCAAAGAGCCACGGCGCGTGGGCGGCGTGGGGATCGACGACGAGCGCGACGCCCAGACCCAGAGCCGCGAGGAACGCGATCGCGTTGACGACGGACTGCCCCTTATAGACCCACGGCCTCTGCGGGATCCAGCGGAACTCCTGGAGTTTGCCCGCAGCAATCAATGAACCCGTGAATGTCAGGAACCCGAGCAGCACCTCGAAGACGATGGCACCGACGCGAAAAGACGTCAGCATCTCCGGCTCGTTCTGGAACCAGTAGAAGAACTTCGCCGTGCCCACGAGTCCCGCGGCCAGCCCACCAAAGGCATGGGAGAGCGCCGTTCGTTGAGGAACGGCCGTCAGAGGGACGTTCGCCAGCCACACCCCCGGACCAACGGCAAGGGCGAGGGGAATCAGAATCCACAGATGTTCGGAGACCTCGGGCTTGGCCCAGGTGGCGAGGACGGCAATCGTCATGCCGACGATGCCCGCGTGCACGCCGCGTCGTGCCGACTTCGGGTCGCTCATCCAATACAGCGAGAGGATGAACATCGCCGCGCCCACGAGGTACGAGAGTTCGATGAGCGCGCCGGACGAAGCAACGCCCGTGCCGAGAAGAAGTGGGAGGGTCACGAGTGCGTCCCTCCAGCAGTCGTTGACGCGGCGCCCTTGCCCGCGGGCTTGAACATCTTGAGCATGCGGTCGGTGATCATGAACCCCGAGACGATGTTGGTCATGCTCGCAAAGAGTGCGATCGCTCCGAGCACGCGGACCCATGTGGGATAGTCCTTGCCGCCGGCGATGAGGATCGCCCCGACCACCGCGATCGCGGAGATGGCGTTGGTCAGCGACATCAGGGGCGTGTGGAGCAATCTCGACACACGCCGGATCACGCCCAGCCCGATGAACGTGGCGAGCATGAACACAAAGAGCAGCCCGACGAGCGTGGTGCTTGTGGTTCCGGATGAAGCGTGGCCCCCTGGTGGAGCGGCGGTCTCGTGCGTCTGCACGCTTTCGGTGGTGCTTGTGGTCACTGGTTTAGGCTCCATGCCGCAGGGCCTCCTTGGTTCGGGCGTGCACCACCTGTCCCTGGTGGGTGATCATGGCGCCGGCAAGGATCTCGGCGCTCGCCGCGTCCCATCCGTCCAGCGCGATCACGCCCTCACGGGTGAACGTCGAGATGAAACTGGTCAGGTTCCGCGACCACAAGAGGCTCGCGTGGGTCGGCATGCCCGCGGCAACATTGGTCGGGGCGAGGATGGAGACGCCGTGATGCCGAACGGTCTCGCCGGGGTGCGAGACCTCGCAGTTGCCGCCGCCGTCCGCCGCAAGATCGACGATCACCGAACCCGGCCTCATGCGTTCCACGATGGCTTTGGAGATCAGTCGCGGCGCGGTCACGCCGCCGATGAGTGCCGTGGTCACGACCACGTCGCTCATCGCGCACTGCTCGGCGAGCAACTCTCGCTGGCGGGCCTTGTCCTCGTCGCTGAGTTCGCGGGCGTAGCCGCCGCCGGCCTGGGCCGATTCCTTCAACTCGATCCCGACATACTTCGCTCCGACGCTCTCGATCTGCTCCTTCACCTCGGGGCGGACGTCCGTGGCGCTCACCGCGGCGCCGAGGCGCCGAGCGGTCGCGATCGCCTGCAAACCCGCGACACCCGCGCCGATGACGAAGACCTTGGCGGCGAGCACGGTCCCCGCGGCCGTCATGAACATGGGGAAGTACTTGCCCAGATGCGTCGCCGCCAGCAACACGCCGCGGTACCCGGCGATATTCGCCATGGAACTCAGGGTGTCCATCGCCTGGGCCTTGGTCGTGCGCGGGATGGCGTCGGTCGAGAAGGCGGTCACGCCAGCCTCGGCCATCGCGCCCACAAGCGAGAGGTTCCGCGTCGGAAAGAGCGACGCGAGGACCATCGCCCCCTTGCGGAGGGAACGGATGTCGCCCTCGTCGGGCGCGTTCACGCCCGCGAGCAGGTCACACGCCCCCAGCACGCCGGCACGCGAACTCTCGACGCTCGCCCCGATCTCGGCGAACTGGGCGTCGGCGAACGCGGCGCCCTCGCCCGCGCCGGCCTCGATCACGACCTCGTGACCCAGGGCCTTGAGTTTTTTGACCGACTCGGGGACCAGCGCGACTCGCGTTTCGCCGGCCCGGCGTTCAGAGACGACGCCTAGACGCATGGAGGCTCCGTGGAGTGAGGGTGGGGGATCTGGGTGGCAGGTGACTCGTCCGCATCCCGCGATGGGTCATGCGACATTCATCGGCCAGACCTGTCGAGACGCCCCGACAGGAACGACGACAATCACGCGCAACATTATCGGGGATTCCCCGGTTCCGCGTAGGTGCCAGTCGTTCCCCCTTCCGATTGCTCCCTCTGTGGCGCGGCGACGTCTTTGTTCAGCCACCGTTGCCCGCGACGAACTTCTGCAGTTCCTGCACGACGTACTGGAACATCTTCTTCTGGGGCGTGCTGTCGGGCATCATCTTCGCGGCACGCTCGAGGCTCGGAAGTGCGCCCTTGGTGCCGTCGACACCCGACTTCTTGAGGTTCTCGACCATCTCGGTCGCCTGCTTCTGCTGCTCCGCGGAGAGATCCGAGAGCGCGATCTCGCCACCCGCCCCCCCGCCCGCCGCCGCGTCCTTGGCGAGGGCCTTGACCTCATCCGGCAGGGCGAAAACGTCGTCCTTGACCGTGTTCACCTCGATGGTGTCGAACTTCACCTCGCCCATCGAGGGCGTCGCCCGCATCCCATCAGGAAGTTCCGGCCCTGAGTCCGTCCCCTGCATCCGAAGCAGGTGGAAGAACTTCACACCCTCGATGGTCTTCCACTCGTCGATGGTCATGGTCATGCGCGGCTGCATGCCGTTCGCCGGCGACTCGAAGCCCATCGGCATTCCCGTCTTCACGTTGTAGTAAATGAACGTGTCCTGCCCGCCCTTGGTCTGCTTCACCTTGTAGCACTCGGCGTCGCGGAACTGCTCCTTGCCGACGACGGCCATGGTCTTGATCTGGTCCTTGGCAAAGAGGCGAGGATCGAGGATGCCCATGTGCATCCCGGACATCCCGCCCGCAGCATCGGCCTCGTCCTTGCTGACGATGGTGTACCCGGCCATGGAGTTGGTCCAATACACCGTGCCGTCGGTCCCGCTGGTCATCTCGCCCATGCCCGGGAGCGAGGTCTTGGAGATTCGGCCGCCGGCCTTGGACCACCAGTGCTCGACCAGGATCTTCTGCCCGGCGAACTCGACGTTGCCCTTGGCGTGCATGGTCTTGAGTTTCTCGATCGCGCTCTTGCCGCCGAGGGCCTTGGCGGCGTTGTCAAAGATGGAATCCAGCGAGGGCATGCCGGGGGCGTTCTGTGGGGCGGCGACTCCGGCAGGAGTGGTGACAGCCGGGGGTGTCGAGGGCGTGAACTGGGCCATCGCCCCAATTGGCATCCCGGCAAGGCCCAAGGTACATGCGGTCATGGAAGCGAGCACGGACGTGGAACGAAGGGAGCGACGCATGGGTGGTCTCCTCGTGAACATGAACAGGATCGGCCGCCCACGGCCCACTCGGGTCTCGGGCGAATGGGAATGGTACACGAGGAACGCGAAGAGGGAAGGGACGCCTGTGGACGGCTGGGACTTCGTATAAGGCAAACAATGGGGTATGAGTCGAACCAAGAAAGTGATTCTGGGCGTGGTCCTGCTCGTCATCGCCGTTCCGCTGGGCCTTGTGGCGTGGGTGTACTTCACACGCGGGCCGGAGGCGCCGGTGCCGACGATCGAGGAGTGTCAGGCCAGGCTCGACGCGCTTGAGCAGAAGTATGTGCCGTTGCCGGGGCCGAACGATCTCGACGTGTGGGAGGCGATGGCGGACCTTGCCGAGGATCTTGAGGAGATCGATTCCCAATTGTGGAAGCCCGAAGATGGCGAGGCGATTCTGAAGCCCGATTTCACCCTCGTGGGAAAGGACCTCGGATCTCGGCCTGTTGAGGGAGAGGGCGATCAGAGTTGGAGGGGGCAAGAACTGGCGGAGCGGTGTATCAACGAATACAGAAATGCTGGGCTCATCAGACGCGTCGATGAGGTAGCGTTTGCGACGCGTGGAACATCACGATATGTGCATGACGCAAACTCTCAGTTTGGCATGCTGGACACGTCGCTGCCTCTGCTCACGAAAATACGGACTCTTGGACGCGTCAATCTCGCAAGAGCGAGACTCGCCGTCAAGGCCGGCGATCTGGAGGAGTTTACGGCTGCATACACGGGCACTCGTCACCTTGCGCGACTCGTCAGTACGGGTGTCACATCTATCGAGCGACTCGTTGGGCTCGTGTTGGACAACTTCTCAAACCAGATGGTGGCGACGGCGTTCGAGCACCAAGTGGAATCGAAATGGCTTGACATGATTGCACGAGGTATGGACTATGGCACACCAAGTGCTCCCTTCGGCCATGTCGTCGAAGGGCTTCAAATCACGTTCGCAGATGCAGTGGCACGGGCATATGCAGGCGACAAGCACAACGCATCACACTTCGTAGATTCGTATTCGATTGTCAGGGGAAGGAAGCGGCTTGGCACTGCCGGAGAAAATGTTGCGGAGTTCTCACAGTACATGGCCGCACTTGTTGCTGTACAACAGGTTCCACGTCACGAGCGTGCGAACCGCGTTCCAGACGAACTTGCACAGCTCTCGGCTCCAGCAAGAAATAGCACTGTTGACCTCTTTCTTCTGCCCTACGGCAAATGGCTCTCGACCGAGGACCAACTCACACAAGAGTTCGCGGCGGTTCGTCTCGCGATTGCCATTGAGCGGTTCAGAATCAAGGCCGGCCATCTCCCGGCCTCACTTGGTGAACTCGACCCCATGGTCGTCGTCGCCGCGATCGACCCGTGGACCGGCCAGACCTTCAAGTACCGCCTCGCCCGCCCCGACGACGACATGCCCGTTGGCTACCTCATCTACTCCGTCGGCAACGACGGCCTCGACAACGATGGGCACGACGTCCGGGGCAAGGACCGCTACAAGGCGCTCTACGAAGGGAACAAGGGCACCGACTTCGTCGTCAACCGTCTCGGCCAGTGACGCGACCGCACGATCCACACACTCGCTGGCCTATCGCCCCGCACGCGATCGAGCCGCCGTCCGCTTCGCGACCGTCTTCCCCGTTGTCGTCCCCACCTTCTTCACCACTCGCTTCGAGGTCTTCTTCGCCACGCTCTTCGCGGCCGCATTCTTCACGCCCGACCTCTTCGCACTTGCCTTCTTCCCACGCTTCCCCTCCGCGTCTTTCCCCTTCCCCTCTGTGCCCTTGGCATTCGCCTTCTTTCCCTTGCCCCCGCGCTGCGTCTCCAGATTCCTCAGGTAGTACCCAAGATATTTCTTCGCCGGCATCCGCTTGATCGCCTCCCCGATCACATCCAGGGCGGCGTCCTCGAGCCGCTTGAAGCGCACGCAGCACTTGCCCATGTCGAGTTTCTTCCCCGTCTTCGCCCAGGCTGCGCGGAACCACCCTTCCTCATCGCCCGCGTCCTTCGCCGCTCCACCACCCGCCTCGATGTACAGGCCCATCAGGTAGACCCCGATGTAGTTCTTCTGCGAGGCGAGACCCGCGAACGCGAGCGGTTGCTTCGGATCGCAGTGGTACCCCTGCGGGAAGACGCGATGCGGCACGACGTACCCGATCATGCCGTACTGCATCACCTCCTCATAGTCCTTGTCGAGGTTCTTGAGGATCACCGTCCGGATCGCCTCGACCGCGGCGCGGCGGTCCTCGGGCAGTGATGCGAGATACTCCTTCACGGTGGTCGCGGTGGATTTCATGGGGGAAGGCTAGCCGTCGTGTGTTTGTGGTGTGTGAAGACGGGGCCCGCCCTCTCGAATGCGACACAACGCGTGAAACCTCTCTGAATCCGCCCGCATCTCAACCCCACGCCCTCAGGCGAGGGCGAACACACGAGTCAAAGGAGCGAGTCATGGCGAGCGCATCAGGTATGGGCATGGGATCGTTGTCGGGTTCAATGGCGGGAAAGGTCGCGATCGTGACCGGGGGGACCAGCGGCATGGGCAAGTCCGCGGCTGAACTCTTCGCCCGGGCCGGGGCGAACGTCGTGCTGACCGGACGCCGCGAGAAGGAGGGCAACGCCGTCGCCGACGCGATCAACGCGCTGGGCGGCAAGGCCAACGGCTTCGGCGAGGTGATGTACGTCCGCGCCGACGCGGCGATCGAGGCCGACAGCAAGCGCGTTGTCGACGAGACGGTCAAGCGCTTCGGCCGTCTCGATTACGCCTTTAACAACGCCGGCGTCGAGGGCGCCCTCGCCACGCCGACGACCGAGCAGACCGAGACCAACTTTCGCCACGTCTTCGACATCAACGTCCTGGGCGTGCTCATGTCCATGAAATACCAGATCCCGGCGATTCTGAAGAGCGTTGCGGGGGGTGGCAGTGGGGGCGGGGGGGCGATCGTCAACAACGCGTCCGTCGCCGGCAGCCGTGGCATGGAGGGCTTTGGCGTCTATGTCGCCAGCAAGCACGCCGTCCTCGGCCTCACCAAGTCCGCCGCTCTCGAGTACAGCAAGCACGGCATCCGCATCAACGCCGTCTCGCCCGCCGTCATCGAGACGGAGATGGCCGATCGGTTCCTTGACGCGCTCGGCGGCGAGGAGGCGAAGAAGTACATGACCAGCCTCCACCCCATCGGCCGCGTCGGCCAGGACCACGAGGTCGCCAGGGCCGCCGTCTGGCTCTGCTCGAACGAGGCGAGTTTCATCACCGGCACGGACCTCAAGGTCGACGGCGGCTTCACGTCGAAGTGAGCACCAAGGTCGTGGCCGTCGAGTCAGTGCGACGCCATGGCCCGCTCGATGCGGCGGTCGGGCACCAGCCAGATCGCGGCGACGATGGCGTAGAGAACGAGCGCGATCCAGCGCCCATACCCACCCCGACCGGCGTCACCATCGAGAAGGAGCGACGCGAGCAGGCCCGAGACGTAGAGCGCGAGGCTGATCCACTCCTTCGTGCCCTGCTTGATGGCGCGGACGAGTTCGCTGTCGGCGGGGTGGTGCTTGACGAGCAGCCGCCGCAGGATGTCCCACGATCCGGCGCACGCGAGGAGGTTGATGCCGTACACCGCGACGGGGACGCTCTCGAAATGGGTCTCGCCCATCCAACTCGTGGTGAAGGGGATGAGGCTGAGCCAGAAGAGCAGGTGGAGATTCGCCCAGAGCGTGCCGCCGGTGATGGCGCGCGTCGCGTGGAGCAGGTGGTGGTGGTTGGACCAGTAGATGCCGACGTAGACGAAACTGATGACATAGGCGATGAACTTGGTGAGGACGGGCTTGAGATCGCCGATCGCGGGGACCGCTCCATCCGCGGCATGTGGCGCTTTCATCTCCAGCACCATGATGGTGATGACGATGGCGAGCACGCCGTCGCTGAAGGCCTCGAGGCGCGACTTGGGAAGACGTGGAGTCATGCCGGTCTTTTCCTGTTGCATTCCCAAACGCCCGATGCCCGATCCCTGATGCCTACCTGGCCTTGCCCATTTTCTTCAGCGCCCGGATCCGCTCGGGGAGGCTGAGCAGGCGAATGAAACCGCCCGCGTCCTTCTGGCTGTAGACGTCCTCGCCCTCGAAACTCACCATCTTCTCGGCGTAGAGGGAGTTGGGGCTTTGCCGCTTGATCGCCGTGGCCGTGCCCTTGTACAGGCGGACGACAACCTCGCCCGTGACGGGGCGGGCGATGGACTCGGCACACGCCCACAGCGCCTCGCGCAGCGGCGTGAACCAGCGGCCGTCGTAGACGAGTTCGGCGAAGGTGAGGCCGACGTGCTCGCGGTAGTGGAGCGTCTCGCGGTCGAGCGTGAGTTCCTCCAAGGCGCGAAGGCCTTCGACGATGACAGTGCCGCCGGGGGTCTCGTAGAGTCCGCGCGACTTCATGCCCACGCGGCGATTCTCGACGAGATCGACGCGCCCCACACCGTGGCGACCGGCGAGATCGTTGAGGGAGAGGACGACCTTCCATGCCTCGTCCTTCTTCCCGTTGAGGGCGACGGGGCGACCGGACTCGAACGTCAGCGTGACGTCCTCTGGCGTGTTGGGTGCGTCCTTGGGGTCGGCGGTGAGCATCCACGCGTCGTCGGGCGGCGCGTTCCAGGGGTTCTCGATCTCACCGCCCTCGTGGCTGATGTGCCAGAGGTTGCGGTCGCGCGAGTAGATCTTGGTGGCGCTGGCGGTCGTGGGAATGTGGCGCTGCTTGAGGTAGTCGAGCATGGCCAATCGCCCCGAGAGTTTCCACGCGTCCATCCGCCACGGGGCGATCACCGGGAGATCGGGGGCAAGGGCGGCATAGGTGCTCTCGAAGCGGACCTGGTCGTTCCCTTTGCCCGTGCAGCCGTGGGCGAGGGCGGTGCAGTTGGTCTTCCGCGCGACCTCGACCTGGGCGCGGGCGAGGATGGGCCGGGCCATGGACGTGCCGAGGAGGTATCGCCCCTCGTACATCGCGCCGGCGATCACCGTGGGCATGACGAACTCGTCGACGAAGTCCTTCTTGAGGTCCACGACGTGGCACTCGACAGCGCCGGAGTCCTTGGCCTTCTTCTCGACGCCGGCGAGTTCGTCGGAGCCCTGCCCGACATCGCCGACGACGCAGACGACCTCGGCGTTCTCGATGTTCTCTTTGAGCCAGGGGACGATGCAGGAGGTGTCGAGCCCGCCGGAGTAGGCGAGGGCGATGCGGTTCTTGGGCGTGCTCATGGGTGATCTTCTTTCGTCGGTCGTCGCCTCGTGTGCGGCGTGCAGTATGAGTTCGAAATGTTGTGGAATCCTACGAGGCGTGTGGACTTGCGGCGTCAGCGGGGGGCGAGCGTGAGCGCCAGCAGCGCATTCTGGGCGTGCATCCGGTTCTCGGCCTGGTCATAGACAAGCGATGGTCCATGGACGCCATCGATCACATCGTCGGTGACCTCGACGCCCCGCTTGGCGGGGAGGCAGTGCATGAACGCGGCTCGTGGCGAAGCCGCAGGAAGCCCCTCGGAGGCGAGGGCGATGAGAGTGGCGTTGACCTGGTACGGCGTGAAGTCCTCGTGACGCTTGAGCGCACCGTCGGCGGACTGGCCCATGCTCGTCCAGACGTCGGTGTAGACGGCCGTCGAGCCGCGGACGGCGCCCAGGTCATTGGTGATGGTGAGCGTGCCGCCGGTGTGTCTCGCGATGGTCGCGCACGAGTCGGCGATCTCGCGTAGCGGCTCGTAGCCCTTGGGCGTGACGACGCGAATAGGGACGCCGAGGGTGGCGCAGGCTTCCATCAACGAGTGGCAGACGTTGTTGCCATCGCCGACGTAGGTGAGCGTGACGCCGTCGAGCGATTGCTTCGGTTCCCACAGCGTGAAGAGATCCGCGAGCGCCTGACAGGGGTGGAAACGATCGGAGAGCGCGTTGATCACGGGCTTGTCGCAGTGCCCCGCGAGTTGGGCGAGGGCGTCGTGGCTATAGACCCGGGCGACGACGGCGTGGCACCATCGCTCGAGGTTCCGTCCGTAGTCCTTGATCGATTCACGCTCGCCAAGGCGTCCGCCGCTGGAGTGGTCGAGGGTGACGCTGTGCCCGCCGAGGGTGTGGATGCCCAGGTCGAAGGTGAGGCGTGTACGGAGCGAGGGTTTCTCGAAAATGAGAACGATGGAGCGATGGGCGAGGGCATCGCGGAACGCCGACGGATCCCGCTTCATCGAGTGCGCAAGGCGGAAGAGCACGAGCACGTCCTCACGCGAGAGTCGCGAGAGGTCGAGGAGGTCGCGCCCCTGGAAGGAGTCGAGTCTGGGGATCGAGGTGGTCATGTCGCGCGTAGTTCGGATTCGACGGGTGCAGTTTCGGTTCGTGGCGGGCGAGCCTGTCCCAGAGACGGAAAAAGCACAGGCGATCCACGCCTGTGCCGGTGAGGAATCGTAGCGGGATTCACGTCGCGGTGAGGCGTGTGCCCGTGGGTTGACCCTCGCCCAGAGCGCGAATGGCAAGCGGATCGCTCGCGGAGGTGATGACCACGGTCGCGTGGGCGCCAGCGGCGACCTCGAGCGCGGCGCGGACCTTGGGGACCATCCCGCCATAGATCACGCCCGTTGCGATCAACTCGGCGACCCGAGAGGGGTTGAGGGCGTCGATGAGGCGTTTCTTCTCGTCGAGCACGCCGGGGACGTCGGACATGAGGATCACCTCGCGCGCGCCGATCGCGCGAGCCAGCCCGGCGGCCGCGTCATCGGCGTTGATGTTCAGGAACTCCCCCTGCTCGTCGAGCCCGATGGAACTGACGACCGGGAGGAACCCCTCGCGAAGAAGCACGTGGAGGAGGTTGTTCGGAGGCAACGGTGACTCCGGAATCACGACATCGCCGACGCGCCCCGCATTGAACGGGTATCGCCGGGTGACGCGGGTCTGGATCGCGCCCGCATCCCCCAGACAAAGCCCGACGGCCCGCGCACCCTCGCCGAGAAGCCGACCGACGAGACGCTTGTTCACGATCCCCGCGAGAACGCCGGCGATCAGGGGCATCTGGTCCGGGGGCGTGACACGAATGCCGTCGCGACGGATCGTCTCGAACCCGAGAGCCTCGAGGACTCGATCGGCGGCCTTGCCACCGCCATGGATGAGTATGACGCCGCCCTGTCGTGCCTCGGCTCGGCGACGTGCGAGCGCGGCAATGGAAGCAGCAAGGAGATTCGCGATGGACTCGTCCTCGAGCGGCGCGCCGCCGACTTTGATGACCAGGGGTGCAGGGTGTGGAGCGTCAGGCATGGGTGTGGTGTCCCTCGATGTGGCGGGAAAATAGGCCCGTGGTCTCGTCGAGTCCGGCGGCGGCGTTCAGGCACTGAACAGCCTGGCCCGCGGCCCCCTTCACGAGATTATCGAGGGCGCTGGAGAGGACCAGCCGTGCGTGTCCGGTGCTAACCGCGAACGCGATGTCACAGAAGTTGGTGTGGCGGACGCCGAGCACGCTGGGCCAGTGCACGGTGCGTCCCTCACGCGTCAACAGACGGACAAATGGTTCGAGGTCGTACACCTTGCCGAGCGTCTCCTCGACGCGCGACGCGTTCCAGCCCGGCGCGAGATCGACGTGGATGGTGGAGACGATGCCGCGCTCATACGGCCCGACGTGGGGCGTGAATATCGTGGGACTTCCCGAGTACGCGTCTATCTCGGGGTTGTGCCGGTGGGAGAGGACGCCATACGCCTGCTGCGAGACCTCGCAGAAGAGGTTCTTGACGCTGGCGGCACGCCCCGCGCCGCTCACGCCGCTGGTGGAGTCGATCGTGATCAATCGCGGCGCGCCCGTCGCGGGGTTGGTGGCGACGGCGCCGGCCTTCACGAGTGGGGCGAGAGGGAGGATCGCCGACGTGGGGTAACACCCCGGAACAGCGATCAGTCGCGCATCACGAATCGCGTCGCGGAAGAGTTCGGGGAGGCCATACACGGCCTCGCGAAGCAGGTGCGGGTGCGTGTGATCGAACGCGTAGTGCCTGGGATAGAGCGAGGAGTCCTTGAGGCGGAACGCGGCTGAGAGATCAAGCACACGAGTCCCGCGGGAGAGCAACCTGGGCGCGAGTTCGAGGCTCGCCTCGTGGGGCGTGGCGAGGAAGACAAAGTCGGGCTTGCACTCGACGATGGCCTCGGGGTCGCTGGCGCGGATGGGAAGGTCGACGATGCCCTTGAGCCTGGGGAAGAGGTGGGAATACGCCTCGGGCGCGCCCTCACGCTTGGCAGAGCCGAAGAGTCCGGCGATGCAGACGCTGGGATGGGCGGCGAGGAGAGTGACCAGTTCCACGCCGCTGTACCCGCTCGCACCGACGATGACGACGTTGATGGGCAAGACAGAAGTTCCTTTCGAGAGTGTGTGCAGCGGGGTGAGCGGAGAAAAGAAACGTAGGAGTTCGCCGGCCAACTCAGCGGGTGACGACGGGCATCGCCATCTCCTGCCAGGCCTCGGCCCGTGCGGTCTCGGCTCGCGAGGAGGCCCACGCGCCCGAGGCGGATCGCTGGGCAAGGCGTCGCGCAAGCCGGCCAAGAACGTCGCGCAAGCCCGGGGGAGAACGCCGGGCAAGCCCGACAAGGGGGCGAAAGCCATGCCGGGCGAACAACTCGTCGTCGAGGGAAATGAAGCACTCGGCCGACCCAGGGTCCCCCTGGCGTCCGGCACGCCCAAAGAACTGGCGATCCACGCGGTTCTCGTCGTGGCGTGAGGTGGCCACGACGGCGAGCCCACCGGCCTCGCGCGATTTCTGGTCCAGCGCGATGTCGGTCCCGCGACCGGCCATCGGCGTGGCCACCGTCACCGCGCCCTGTTGCCCGGCCGCGGCAACGATGCCGGCCTCGTCGCTCTCACGAGTCGCGTTCAGCACCTGGCACGAGATCCCCGCCTGTCGCAGGCGCTCGCCCAGCGATTCCGAGGCCGAAACGGTGCGCGCGCCGACGAGCACGGGCCGCCCGGATTTCGCGAGTTCGGCGACACGCGCGACGACGGCCGCAGTCCGCTGCTCCTCGGTCGCGAGCACTCGATCGGCGCGGTGCACGCGGCGAACAGGCTTGTGCGTCGGCACGCGGACGACGACGAGTCGGTACCACCTCCACAACTCACCCGCGACCTCGCGAGCCGTCCCCGTCATGCCGCTCAGACGCGAGTATCGTGCAAAGTACGCCTGGTAACTCGAGCGGGCGCTCGTCACGGTCTGCGGCGTGATGTCCACGACTTCCTTGCTCTCGACGGCCTGGTGGAGGCCGAGTTGCCATTGTCGCCCGGGGAGGACGCGCCCTGTGGAGCGATCCACAATGTGGACCTTGCCGTCGGTGATGACGTAGTCGGTGCCGAGGATGTACAACTCGCGCGCGGTGATCGCCTGGACCAGGAGTTCCTCGCGGCGTCGCGGGCCGGCCCAGAAAGCGGGAAGACGATCGGCCATGGACCCCACGCGAGCGCGGCCGGCGTCGGTGAGGCGAACACGTTGAAGCCGGCGATCAACTTCATAGTCCTCGGCTTCCCGGAGTTCCCACGCTATCAACGAGGCAGCTCGGATGTGGTCACTGTCGCCCTCGTCGGTGCTCGTCGCCTGGCTGAGGATCGCGGGAGTGATCGCCTCATCGATGAGCACGCTGTCGGCCTCGTCCACGATGGCGCACGCGAGCCCGCGCTGCACGACACGAGAAGCCCAGCCCGCGCGAAAGACACGCCCGCCCGCCTGCTCCAGAAGCAATCCCGCAAGACGCGGCGCGATCGGCGAGGCCATGCGATCTCGGAGGTGATCGAAAATCACCTGCTTGTCCGAGGCATACGTCACATCGCGGGAGTATGCCTCCAGTCGATCGCTGGAGGTGCTGTCGTCCTGCACCGAGCCGACGCGCACGCCCAGCCGCCGATACGCCGGCGCGGTCGTCTCCGCATCACGCCGGGCGAGGTAATCGTTCACAGTGACGACGTGCACGCCCCGTCCCTGCCAACCCCGAACGGCGGCGGGGAGGATCGCCGTGACGGTCTTGCCCTCTCCGGTCGCAAGTTCGACGCACGCCCCGCGATAGAGCAGCAGCCCACTGACCACCTGGACACGATGGAGCGAGAGCCCCAACTCACGACGAATAGCCTCATACCCAAGCGCAAAGGCACGCTCGACGTGCGCGAGGTCATTCTGGCTCGCGATATAGGCCTCACGCACACGCTCAACCTCGGCATCAAGAGCGGCGTCGCTGTGGCCCATGTACTCCTTCGCCATGCCCATGACACGATCGGCGGCGGCCCACGGGAGGCGCTTTGCACGCCATCTCGCCATAACTCCAAGGCTGGCCTCGCCAAACACGTCCGCCCCGCGGGTCACCTGCTCACGAGAAGATCGCTCGGCCAGGGCGCGCCAAAGGCGAGGCTGCGGCACGGACGTCTGGGGCCTTCCCGAGAGCCGATCGCGGAGTTCGTGGGTGAGGGTCGTCATCGGAGTGTCACTCGGGCAGGCATCTCGGGCGTGGGTCAGGCCGAACCTCGCACGCCGAAGAGTTGCTGGAGGCGGCGCGTCCATTGGCGCAGGAGCGGCTCGTTCGGCAGCGAGAACCGCACGCGCCCGCGTTGCCCGATGGGAAGTGATGCGGCGTCGATCGGCGCGAGGACGACCTCAAACTGGGGGACGAGGGTCTGAGCGCGATCGGCGGTGGGGTCGAGGACGATGTCGCCGCCGGCCTGCACGGTAAGGGCGGCGTCATGGACATCGCGGCTCCCCATGCCGGCAAACCGGTCGAGGCGAAGGGGAACGCTGCGCCACGACTCGCCTCGGAGTTTCAGGGCACATCCGATGGGACGTGCCTCGTCGAGGGAGAGGCCCCTGGGAAAGGCGTAGGCCTGGTCGCGATCGGAGACGACGGCACGCACAACAGGGCGATCGGCGGAGATCACCATCGCGAGGAGCGCGCCCTTGCCGATGAATCTGCCAGGCGTGCCCTCCAGGTTGGTGGACATCGTGGTCGAGAGGACACCAGTCGCGGGAGCGCGGACGACAAGATCGGCGACCCGCGCCCGGGCACGCTCGACCTGGGCCTGGGCCTGGGCGAGTTCGGCCTCGGCCACGCTCTTTGCCGAGGGCGACCGCGTGATCGCGTCCATGAGGGAGGCTTCGGCGCCGCGCACGCGCGCCTCGGTGGCGGCGACATCGGCAACGAGCGCGTCGTTGGTCAGGCGGAGGATCGCGTCGCCTTCCTTGACCTTCGCGCCGGGTCTCGCGACGACCTCGGCGACAAAGCCGCTCTCGCCCGCACGCACGGGCGCCTCGACCTCGCCCCGCACGATGGCGGGCGCGGTCACGCTCGCGGGCATGGGGACCACGCCGACGACGACGCCCAGGAGCGCGACGAGCAGCAGGCTCGCGGTGACCGCGCGGAGCCGACGCCCCACGAGCCTGGAAGAGCCAAGGACGTATCCAGCGCCCTTGAGGATCGGCCAGATGAAGAACGCGACGACGGCGACGGCGGCAAGCACCGCGCCCAGCGTGAGGTACGCCGGATTCTGCCAGACGACATAGACGATGCCGAAGGAGACGAAGAGGCGATAGGGGACGGCGAGGAATCCATAGATGACGAGCAGCCAGAACTCGCCCACGCTGCGGAGCGTGGGCGGACGGATGCCCTTCATGCCGAAGGCGAGACGCTCGACGAGATACACCCAGACCTCTCGGGCGCGCTGGGCGAGGTTGGGCGTCCGCGTGAGGTCGCTGAGGATGTAGTAGCCGTCGTATCGCAGGAGCGGATTGAGATTGAAGACCAGCGTCGTGAACCCCGAGATCACCATCACGTTGAAGAGCACGGTGCGGAGCGTGCCCGGATCGGTGCGCGCCCAGAGGATCGCGGCGATCGCGGCAAGGAAGGTCTCGGCGAGCATCCCGGCGGACGACACCAGGATGCGCCGCCACGCCTTGGGGAGCCGCCACGCATCGGAGGCCTCGCAATACGGAAACGGAATCACACCGAGCAGCAGCATGACGCCGAGTTCGGTGCAGCGGGCGCCCATCGCCTTGCAGGCGGTAGCGTGCCCCAACTCGTGGACGGTGCGCAGGACGAGGAAGGCAACTCCCAGCCAGAGGAGGTTCGACGGATCAAGGACGTTGTTAAGCGAGCCGAAGACCCCGAGTTCGCCGTGCTGCGTGGAGACGGCGTACAGGGCAAAGCCAACGGCGATGATCCACGCGACCAGGCCGATCGGCGAGTAGATCCCACGCCACAGCCACTTCGTGGCCTCGAGCCAATGCTCGGGATTATGAACGGGAATAGTGGCAAAGAGTCCAAACCCGGTGCGGCGCTTGAGGGCCGTGCGCGAGGCCTCGGCCTGTCGAAGCGCGACCATGTCGCTCGCGAGTGGTTGATCGCCCGTGAGCAGGTTGAAGTACTGGAGTTTCCCGAGGATCTCGAGGCACTCGCGCTGCGTGGGGGCGCTGTCGCCCATCTGCACCGACGAGGCGGCCCACGCCTGGTCCACCGTGCGTGTGCCGTCGAGCAGCCCGACGAAGAAGTACGCGGCCTCGTTGAGTTGGAAGAAACTCCCGCTCGCCGGGTCCTCGATGACGTAGACGTGCCGCCCGCGTGCCCGCTGCCGGATCACCTGGCCTTGCGCGCCCAGTCGCGGCCTTGCGTCGGCGACGCGGTACCACACGTCGCTGAAGGACGACGCCGAGTCGGCGCGGAGGATGTCCGTCAGGGCCTTCATCGCTACCACCACATCCGCAGGCGCAGTTCATCCACAAGCGGCACGAGCAACCGCGAGAGCGTGCTGCGACGCCCGGCGTCGAGGCGGGCCGTCCCCGTCATCCCGGGGAGGAGAACGTCGAGGGAGCGCGTCGAGTCCTCGCGCGGGTCGCTCGTCTTCACGTCGCACTCGACGGCGTAGACATTCTGGCCCTGCACGGCCTCGGCGACCGGGGCGACGCGGTCGATCGTGAGCGAGAATCGCGTCGAGGGATCGGCACGCACGCTCAGGGTCCCCGTGCCCCCCGCGCGAACAAGGCGGATCTCTCGCTCGGAGACGCGGACCAGGGCGCGGCGCCCGTCGTCCACGAGTTCAAAGAGCGCCTGCGATGGCTCGACGCGCGCGCCGACGAACCGCTCGAGGTCCCCCTGGCCGACGGTCGCGTCCATCGGCGCGCGGATCTCGCAGCGGTCCCGCTGGTCGCGCAGGAGCGAGAGCGAGGCGTCGGCCTCGTCCACCTGCGACTGGAAGACCTGCGCCTTCGCCTGCTCGCGTGCTTGCGACGCCTGATCTCGCTGAACGACCAACTGGTCGCGGCGCGACTCGGTCTGGGCGATCTCCTTCTCCAGGTCACGCGGATCCATCGACGCGAGCAGGTCCCCCGACTTCACACGATCGCCCGGCTTCACGTGAACACCCGAGAGAAACCCGTTGAACGGCGGCGAGATCGTCCGCGTCGTCGTCGCCCGGATCTCCACCGGCCCGTTCACGCTGTACGGCAGGGGCACCAGCGACGCGACGAGCAGAAGGATTGCGGCGAGGCCCGCCAACTTCCATGCGGTGTGGCGTGGACCCACGAGCGCCGCGCCAAGATCCAGCGCCCGATCACGCGTCACGGCGAGCACGCCGCGATCCGCGAGGCGTCGCGTCCACAGGGCAGGCCCCATGTACTCCCCGACAAGCCGCAGGAGCGCGATCGAGCCGATGGGGAACGGATTCTCGGCGTCGCGTTCCAGGAGGACCACGCCGACGAGGTCGCCCTCGACGCGGAGCGGGAGACTCAGAATCGCGGAAGGCCCGAACTTCCGGGACAAGGCCTCGTGGGCACGAGTGACGCGAGCGGCGACACCCTCGAGCGCGTCGTCGGTCTGCGGCCTGGGGAAGACAACCTCGGCGTCCTGCTCGGCGCACTCTTCCATCGAGTCCTCGAGGGCCTCGGTCGCGGGGGCGTTCCGGTCGGGCCGATCGGCGCCGCTCACCGCGACCACGCGGAGGTCGTCGCGGTCGATCAGGCCGATGGAGACGCGGGCGCAGGAGAACCGGACGGCGAGTTCGTGGCAGAGGAGCGCGCCCATGGCCCGGGCGTTCTCCCCCTGCTGGGCGCGGTCGATCAACTCCAGCGATTGCGTGAGGAGCGTGGAGCGCTTCGTCTCGTCGAGCGCGCGAGAGCGCCAGAGGAACGCCTCGAAGCGGGCGCTGGTCAACGCGAGCCGCGTCAACACCTCGTCTGGAGAACCGTGCGCGTGGGGAATCAGAAGGACCGTGGCGCCGTGCGTCACGCCCTCGGCGACGAGAGGCGTGGCCACGAGTTGATGCGTCGGCTCCAACTCGGGCAGGTCCGAAGGCGGCCCACTCCGCAGCGAGATCCCCTCGACGCGCCCGTGGGGCATGGCGTTGGATGCGGCACTCGCCTGAGCCACGGCGCGGGTGCGGCAGAGTTCGCCGGCGACGCGCTCCATCTTCGCCGAGAACTCCGGGCTGGCGAGCACCTCGTCGAGGCGAGGGATGGGAGTGCCGCGTGCGCCCAGGCGACGCGTTCTCGCGAGGAGCGAGAGCCGCCCGCCGGCGGCCCCGAGAAAGACAAACGCCGCGATCGCCCCGGCGAGTTCGGCCTGGATCTGCGCCAACTCGTTCAGAAACCGAAGCAACTCTGGGTCCGGAGGCCCCGCCGACGGCGCGGCCGAGGGCGTCACGGCGCCGACCCAAGACTCCGACGAGTCCGGTCCCTTGGGATCCGACGTGTTGGGCGCAACCTGGGTCATGCGTGGAGGCTCGTGGCTCCCGTGTTCGGCGTGCTCCAAAACTGGACGCGGCGTCCCGACTAAGAAGGACGCCGCGTCGGACGATTCGAGTTCGCGGCGGTGTCGCGCGCGAGTGTGTCACTCAGATTAGTTGGAGAGTTTCGGCTTGTCCCCACCGGACTTCCCCGCCGCGCCGGGCTGGTTCAGTTCGATGGTCCCGTTGCGCTCCTCGAACTGGCGAACGACCTGCCCGAGGCTGATCGCGAGGCGCTTGGCGGCAGCCCAGTTCATAATGACCCGGCTGCCGACCGCGAAGACCAGCACGGGGTTGTTGTCCGCGCCGGGGACGGGGAGGTTCATCCCGAAGTCCAGGACGACCTCGTCGTTGGTGGTTGAGGTGCGGATCGTGTTCGCATACGTCGAGTTCATCTTGGACTCGTCGATGCGGAGTTGGATCTGACGGGACTCGTTGGCGGGGGTTTCGGCCATGGGATCAGGTCCTTCTTTGAGGAGGAGGCCCGGCGTGCCTACGCCGGACGTCGTGCGGGTGACGAGTTGGACAGGCGGGCAGCCTTCGCGGGCGGGCCTCGCGGCCGACGCCGTTAGTCGCGGCACGCCACGCGCCGCGGTCGCAACCCAAGGAGGGAAGCATAGGCCCCAACCCGACAGCCCCCAAGCGTGATGGGAGCCGGCCTGTGAGCCTTCCATTCGCGTCCCAAACGTGTGTGGATCGCGCGAAATCGACTTTCAGGCCCTGACCGACAACCCTCCACCCCGGTCGGTGCCAGTTCGGGAAGGTACGATCTCGATCTCATGCCCAGAGGCGTCGTCACGAAGGTCCCATCTCCCACGGCCTCACGCCGATCGAAGCCACGCCCCCGCACCAAATCTGAAGCACCGCCCAAGGCCGCGACAAAGCCCAATCCCAAGCCGCGTCCCAATCCTCAGGTCGCGCCCCCGAACCGTCGGCTGGCCGTCATCGACATCGGCAGCGCCAGTGTCCGCATGCTCGTCGTCGAGGTCGGCGAGACACCCGCCACCAGGCCCGCGTGGCGTGCCCTCGCCAACGAGCGGGTGATGACCCGTCTCGCCACGGGACTCGCCGGTCAGGGCAAACTCACCGACGAAGCGATCGAGCGTTCCGCAAAGGCCGTTGCCTCGTGCCTCGCCCTGGCGAGAAATCTCGGCGTGACCTCGTCGCGCGATGTCTACGCCCACGCCACCGCCGCCGTCCGCGACGCGAAGAACGGCGCGGCGTTCATCGACCGGGTGCGCGAGGTCACGCGCTCGTGGGGCGACGCCACGACGCGCGACGGAGTCCATGTCGCCATCGTCTCCTCACGCGAAGAAGGTCGCCTCGCCTACCTCGCCGCCTCGCGCCACGTCGAACTCTCCAAGGGCTTCGGCGTCGTCGCGGATCTCGGCGGCGGGAGTCTCGAGGTCGTCTGGTCCCGCGACGGCATCGTGCTGGGCAACCACTCCATGCCCATCGGCGCGGTGCGGATGACCGAGAAGTTCGGCGGGCGCGACGGGCCTCGCGGGGCGGCGACGCGCGGGCTCGAGCCCATGCGAAGGCACATCGCCCGCGCGCTCAAGGCCATCACCGTCGTCCCCGGCGATCGCGGCGTCGTCCTCTGCGGGTGCGGCGGCACGTTCACCACCCTCGCCAGCGTCGTCCTCGGTGGCAAGCACAAACTCCTCGCCCCCACGCGCGTCACGCGGGAGCACGTCGCCGACCTTCTGGAACGCGTCCGCCTCGCCTGGGTCCGGGCGGGGGGGGCGGGGGGGGCGGGGGGAAATGGCAAGCCAATGGCCTCGCTCTCGGCGATCCCCAGCCTTCCCAAGGACCGCCACGATGTCATCCTCGCCGGTCTCGTCGCCGTCGAGGCACTGTTGGATCGCACGGGGGCGCGATCGGTCGTCGTCGTCCCCGGCGGCGTACGAGAAGGCCACGTCGTCACGCTCCTGGAATCGCCGCACATCGCGAACGCGACGCCGCACGATGGACCCGATCCCATGGGCACCGTGCGTGCCTTCGCCCGTGCCGCGCGATACGAGGAGGCCCACAGCGAGCACGTCACACGGCTCGCGCTCTCGCTCTACGACTCGCTCACGCGGCGTGGCCTCGTCCCGAGAGACGCGCACGAGCGGCGACTGCTTGAGGCCGGGAGCCTCCTCCACGATGTCGGCCAGTTCGTCGAGTATCGCAAGCACCACAAGCACGGGCGCGACATGGTCCTCTACGCCGGGTTGGAGGGGACGGGCGGCACGGGGAGAAGTGGGGGCGCAGAGCCGGATCGCGAGCGATTGAACGGCCGGGCGACGCCACGTTCATCATCCCCCTCGTCATCCACCACGTCTTCCAAGTTCCGCGGCTGGACGACCGACGACGTAGAGATCATCGCCCTCCTTGCCCGCTACCACCGCAAGTCGGGTCCAAGCCCCTCGCACCCGGAGTTCGCCTCGCTCACGAAGGCCCGACGCCATCTCGTCGAGCGTCTCGTCGGCATCCTCCGCGTCGCCGACGGCCTCGACCGCACGCACCGCCAACTCGTCGAGCGCGTGCGTGTCGTCGAAGAGACCCGCCGACGCCTGGTGCTGGAGGCCATCCCCCGCGTCATCACCCGCGCGCCGGTCCCCTCGATCCGCGTCCGCCACGCGCCCCAGCCGCCGCGTCCAGAGTCGCTCCTGGCAGCAACAGTGACCACGCCCGACATCGCCGAAGAACTCGACACGGCCCGCGCCAAGCGCGGTCCGCTCGAGCAGTCCCTGGGCCGGACGGTAGAGATAACGGGGGGATAACTCGTGGTCGATCGACGCTCATTCATGCCCGCAACGTCGCATTCACGATCGATCCTCAGACGCAGACTCAAACGCGCACCACGCGCGCGTCGAGGACCGATCGGATTCGGACTCTCGATCGCCGCTATCAGTTTCGTTCTCACCTGATAGTCGAACGACGTCGCCACACCATACACGACAACATCACCAACATCGCTCCCCATCCGCATCCCGAACACGCACTCGCACTACTGCACCACCCCAACCCCTACCATCAACGCATATCACTGCACCACGGTCCCACCTAGGCGCCTCCCCATGCCCAAGCCCTACACCAGTTCCATCAAGTACGAGGCCTCCCGAATCCACGCCGCCGCCATCTACTGCTCCGATGGCCGACTCGGTGAGCACTTCGACGACTTCCTCCAGCAAGGTCTCAACCTCCCTCGCTACGACCGTGTCTGTCTCCCCGGCGGCCCCGCATGCATGGCCGGCCACCCCCAGGCCCACCTCGAAGAAGAAGGCGTCGTCGACGAACTCCACTTCCTCGTCGAGGTCCACAAACTCAAACGCATCGTCCTCATCGCCCACCAAGGCTGCGCCTTCTACGCCTCCCGACTCGAACTCAAAGAGCCCCGCCTCGAACTCGTCCAGCGCGCCGACCTCGTCCGCGCCGCCGCCTTCGTTCACCGAGTCACCGGCCTCGACAACATCGAGGCCTACTTCGCCCGCCTCGTCGACGGCAACATGTCCTTCGAACGCGTCGAGGCCTGATCCGCCCAATCCCGCGCCGCGCAAGCCCGACCAACGCGTCACGCTCGCGTCACAGCTCCGCTCGACGCCGCGATCACGCGCCCACACCCGCCAATCATCCCCCGTGAGCCACCCTCGCACCAGGCACATCCTCTGGACCATCGTCCTCGTCCTCGCGATCGCCGCCACTCTCACTCCACTCGCCGCCGCCGTCGCCACACGTAAGCGACACATGTGGAACCCGGCCACCTGGCCCCAGTTCGTCGGTGTCCACAAATCCAACATGCTCATCTTCTCCTCCATCTGGAAAGGCGGCCTCACCAGCACCGGATGGATGTACGACGGCCTCGCCATCAACACCAGCCCCTGGCGCCCAACCTACCCCCACATCGGCAACGTCTACGGCGGCACGCCCCCGATCTCCTTCCGCCTCCACGCCATCGCCATCCCACTCTGGAACCTCGCCCTCCCCCCGCTCGCCCTGGCATACATCGCCCTCCGCCGATCACGCCGTTACAAGCACATGACCTTCCGCGGCCAATGCCCCAACTGCGGCTATCCCGGCACAGGACTTCCCAACTCTGGCTCCAAAGTCACGTGCCCCGAGTGCGGCCAATCCATCATCTCAACCGCCGAGATCTTGGCGATCACATCCTCTGGATCGTGAACCAATGCACATCGACAGATGTCCCTCGCAGATTCACGAGGTCATCTCAGCGAATAGGCTCAGTTGATTCTCTCAGTCGGTCGCCTCAGTCCCGCCCGCTCTCCGGCCTCGCCGGCTCAACAGGCCGAGGCATCACAGCATCAATCCCCCGGCTCGCCGGCATCCCGAACTCCACCGGATGCAGATACTTCCCCTTCTCCGTCGCCGACTTCTCCTCCTCGACAACGACTCGGTGCTGACGCGCAAACGCATCATTCCGCACGCCGGTCACCTGCCACGACACCGCCGTGCTCCCCGCGCTCGTCCGAATCCGGAACCGGTTCCCCTCGATCGCCTTTACGACCTTCGCCTGCACAAACTCGTTGCTGTCCTTCTCATCGATCACCGTCAACTGGTACCGATACTCCATGTTGAGCGCTTCGAAGTAGTGGGGGAGTTCCACCTCCGCATACCCCTCGCCATCCGTCGTCACCATCCCGTTATAGATATTCATCATCTCCGGTGATTCGACAAACGAGTGCGACAAATACATATTCTCCGGGTCCAATGGATGATCGATCCGGAACGTCCCCGAACCCTTCGTCAGCGTGCCCGTCACGTTCAGCGAACTCGCCAGCACACGCCCATTGAAGAAGCCCGCATATCCAGTGGTTCCACCCCCAGAGCCGTACACCGCGATCCCGCCATCACCAACCGTGCTATACACGCTCCATCCCGACCCGGCGTGCGACGCGTGAAGCCCGATCCCGTTTCCCCCGGTCCCCATATTCTGCGCGCGAACCGCCGCCGAGAACGCGCCGGGCGTCGTCGATGACATCCCCGAGTACACGCCATACGCCGCGCCGACTGTGGACGAGTTCCGAACTTCGAGCGCAGGCGTGCTCACGCTGGCGACATTCTGCTCGATGATCGCCGCGCGACCGACGGCCGAGTTGTTCCGAACGATGAACGCCGTCCCCGTGGCGCTCGGAATATCCCGAGTTTCGAACAGCCCGCCCGTTCCAGCGCCCGCCGTTCCATACACACCAACACCCGGCCCGCTCGTGCCCGCCACGCCATACCCGTCCGACACACCTTGCACACCAATCGGCAGCGGTATCGCTGGATACGAGCTGAAGTCTCCTCCGAATCCGAATACTCCCCAGTACGCGCCGCTCCCGAAAATCCCCCCCCCGCCTGTCGCACGTGAGTTAATGATCGAGAACGTGGCTTCGGCATCACTTCCAGACACGCCGGTCATCTGAGTAGGAAGTTGCAGCCGCTGCGCAACCTCCGCCTCCTGCGCGAACACGGCTCCCGTCGCGCTCGTCGCATACGGCGTCGGTGTCAACTCCTGACGTGGCGTCAACACCGTGTACGTCGCATCCGCCGGCCGCTTCACCTCGATCTGGAGCCATCGACCCGTGAATCCCAGATACGAATCCGCAAAGAACTCCAGACGAGCCGTGAACAACCCTTCGCTGTTCACCGCCACCCCGCTCACACCCGCGAACGTCAGCGACGGCCCAACCTGAGTGTCCGGCGCGCCCACAACCCCATCCGTGTACAACCGGAATCGCATGTCATACGTCCCGGCCAAAGTCCCCGACGAGACCCCCAGCCGACCCTGATACACAAACGGCGCACTCTGCCCAAGGCCCACGCCCCCAAACCCGCAAACCCCAGCCACCATCGCCGCCAGCATCGACACCTTGCGCATGACACATCTCCAGATGAAGCCACCGGCCCCATGCCGACAAGCCTCCTCACCCAGACTACCACAAAACTCAGAACTCGCCTAGAGCGCTCTCGCTCCTACCGCAGCAAACAAACATGAAGCCCGACCGTCAGGGAGGGCCTACCCCACTTCACGGGTCCAACTCGCCGCAGAAACTCAACAGTTTTTACGAGACCACGCCACGCTGCCGCCAACCCGCGATCGTCGCGATCGTAAATTCTGTCGGCCACTCGACGGCCAAAATCCATTCGCAAACACGACCCGACAATCAACCCAACACTAAATCGCTAACTCGCCAGGAACGCCCGCACCGACTCCCGCGACCGAGCCTCATACCCAGGCACCCACCGCTGATACTCCGCCACAATCCCCTCACGCTCCGCGATCGCACGCTTCAAAGACTCCGCGATCACCTCCGCACGCTCCGGGAAAGGCACGACCAGCCGCTCAAACAAGTACCGATTGTCCTCAAACAAGTGGCTATTCGGCCCAAGCAACGCCGGCACCCCAAGGTGCAGGCTCTCCAAAGGCAGCATCGGACAGCACTCAATCAGCGTCACATACAGCGTCGCGTGCGTCTTGCGGATCTCCTCAAACAGCCGATCATGCGGCAACTGCGCCTCGCGCACCACATCCGTCTTCAGCCCCAGGAACCGGATCACCTCTAGCGCCCGCGCATCCAGCCCCGCCCCACGAAGCCGCATATTCCCCGCGATCGACAACGCGCTCAGCATCGCGTGCGGAATTTTCCGATAGGTCGAGCCGCTCAGCCACATCCCCACGTGCCACTGTCCGTCATCCATGATTTCCGGCACGCCCTGAGGCACGCCCTCAATCCGATTCAAGAGCACATGCCCCCGAAGCCCGAGCGACCGGATGAACTCGTCATACCCCCAC
Organism: Phycisphaerales bacterium; assembly: GCA_016699835.1. NCBI lineage: Bacteria > Pseudomonadati > Planctomycetota > Phycisphaerae > Phycisphaerales > Phycisphaerales bacterium. The sequence continues at coordinate 140,828 of CP064987.1, read as the reverse complement.
TTGTCGCTCGCGATCGAGTACACCTCGCCCTTCCGCGCCGACTCGATCCACTTCTTGAAGAACTCCCACACCACGTCCTCACAGAACTGCGGATAGGAGCCGTGGAAGAACAGATCGCACCGCGCCCCGGGCTTGATCGACTTCAACTCCTGCATCATCGCGTGCTGCGTGTGATCGCCGCCCGAAAAGACATACCGATCAACAGGACACTCCGCCAGCGCCCGAGCATGCCGCGACCGCGTCGCCGGATCCATCTCCTCAGACCGCTCCTCACGCGTCTCCGGCGCGAGGTACGTGTGCTCAAACAGGTTCACCGTCGAACTCGTCACCCCCAGATAGCACGGCGCCGAGATCGCCACCGCTTGGGGCCGATCCGCCCGCACACGCTCGATGAACCGCTCCTGATACGCCGTGAATCCCGCTCCGCCCGGAGCCGTCACCTCGAACGACTCAAGGCCACCACCAGCGTGCGCCGCGCCAGTCGTGCTCCCATTGACCGTGCCGCTCGCCGTCCCCGCCGCCACCAGCGCCGCCGGCCTCACCATCGGACTCCGCGCCGGATGCACCGTCACAATCTCGCTCTCCGGCCCATACAGATCGATCACCTCTCGACGACCACCGAACGACACCTCGACCTTCCCGCTCCACGGGTGCCGCACAAACTTCAGTTCCGGGTTCGCGCTCAATCGCACGAACGCCTCGCCCTTCGTCGACAGCATGCACCGCCCATACGGCAGTCCATCCTGATCCTTCACCTTCCACGACGCGTCCCGCCGCACAAAGTCCCACGGAATCGATCGCTCACCCGGCAGGACCCCCACATGCACCATCCACACCTCCGTGGACTCGCTCGCCGGGTTCTTCTCGCCCAGGGCCTTGATCGTCACGCCATGATCCCCGCGTCGCCCGATCCACGCCCCGAGCCTCGAGTCCCGGACCTTCTGCGCCATCTGATACTGGCGCGACTTCTTGATGAACGAAAGCTCAAACGCCTGCTCCGCCACCCGGTCGAGCACACGCTCCAACTCCCCATTCACGGGGCCGCCAGGCTGATTCGTCTCCACCACCCCAGCCTCGAACGCGTCCCGATAGTCCGACACCGGACTGAACAGCCCCGCCCGAAGATTCTTTGGATCGTTCCGCGACAGCACGAAACTCCCGTGCGGCCTGCCAATGTAATCCCGCAACAGCAGCCGCTTCACCATCGAGAACCGATCAAAGTCCTCGGGCACCCACGACGACAAGTGCCGCTCATACACATTCTCATACACCGCCTCCTGCGGCCATTCCTCCCCGATCGGAATGTTCACCAGCACATAGTCCGACCGATCCAGACTGATGTTGAGCAACTCCTCGGCCTTCTCCCTCGTGAAATGCTCCAGCACGTCCCCATAGATCGTCACGCTGTACCGGTCCGGCAGCGTCGGGATGATCTTCGCCGCATCCCCGATATGGATCGTGTTGTAGAAACTCTTGTGATAGTCCGTGATGCTCCGCGCAAACCCCTCGATCCCGTCGATCTTGACCTTCCAGTCCTCCTGAAAGATCCGCGTGTACCACACATCGCAGAACTCGCGCGTGATCATCCCCCAGCGCCCGAACCCCACGCCGATATCAAGCACCCGCTCCGGGTTGATCTTCATCAACGCATCGATGCAGAACGGAATCTGCTGCCAGTTGCTCGTGCCCACGCAATACCTCCAGTGAGGCCCGGAAAGACCCGAGCCGGCTCGAAAATCAGCCCTTCGATGAAGCGTCCAAGTGTACCTTCAGCCGTGCCACAATCCTCTCCCGATCCGCCTCAATCTGCCGTGCCCGCGCCGCCGCCAGACCAAGGTCCGCGGACAACTTCGCCTCTCGGATCGCGTGCTCCTCTGACTGCGTCGCCATCACCCGTCTGAGGGTCCCCGCCTCCCCCTCGAGCGCCGAAGCCCGCGCCAACACATCCGCGCACTCTCGCCGTGCCGCCCCCAGCATCTCCTGCAACTCGTGCCGCTCCCGCTCGAACTGCTCCAGATTCGCCGCCGCCCCGCGCCGCGACTCCTCCAACTCCCCCTCGCGCCGAGCCAGCAACTCCCCCCTGGTCGCCAGTTCCTCACTCATCCGCCCCAACTCCATCTCCCGCGCCGCAAGCGCCGCCTGCACCCCCCGCAACTCCCCCTCCATCACGCTCACACGTGACTCCGCGCCAACCAGCCTCTCCCTCAACTCCCCGCTCTCCCGCGCCCGCCCCGCCTGCTCCTCCGCCACCCGCGCACGCATCGCCGAAAATCCCGCCCCGATATCCCGCTCCGCGCGCCGCCACAACGCCAGATCCTGCGACGACCACGTGAACCGCGCCCCCTCTCCAACCGTCACCCGATACGGCGTATGCGCCGCATACCCACGCTCCAACGTCTCACACGATCGCCCCATCCCCGAATACAGCCCGGGCAAATCGTGATTCCAGCACCCATCATGACACCCCGCCTCAAGCGCATACTCCGGCCCAGGCTCCAAATGAAGCACATGCCCCCGGCACACCCGCACCAACTCCCTCAATATTCCAGAAACATCCTCCGGCGAGACATGCACCAAAACCTCCGCCGTGTACACCAGATCAAACCACCCATCCTCATACGCCAACTCCGGCGTCGGACTCCCCACTCGCACCCGCTCCGAGAAAAACTTCTCCCCGCCCCACGCCACAATGCTCCCCGCCATCGACGCGCTCTGGTCATACCCAAAGACCTCTACGCCCTCGATCCGGTGCAGATTCTTCAGGTGCCGCCCAACCCCACACCCATACTCCAGCACCCGCAAAGGCCTCTCCCGCCCCGCCGCGTGCCGTCGCACATACTCCGTCAGCATCCACTCCTGGATGTGATACAGAATCTGATACGTCTTCCGTTCGTCATACTCCGCCGCCCACTCGTGCCCGTGCTCGCGCCAATATCGATAGTTCGCGCGGACCTCCTCCGTCGAGCGCACGCCCGACTCCTCGCCAACACCATTCCTCCGCTTCCCGGAACTCATCGTGGCCCCTCCCACGAGATCGCAACATCCTGATGGAACTTGTAGTGAATCGGACGCTCCGGCGTCCCAATCACCCCAAACGCCGCGCACCCGTCCACCTGATCAAAGAGCAAGTTGTCCGCGTAGTCCCGCGCCGTCACCCGATTCAGCGCGAGCGACACCCCAAAGTTCCCCGCCCGCAGCCGATTCTCAAACGAGAACCGCACCACCAACGCCTCACCCTTCCGCATCGAGGGCAACTCCAACCGCTCATCAAACGTCGTCGTCCCCATCAGGTCCACACCCGTCATGTCCCGGATCAGAAAACTCACCGACACATGCGACACATCCACATACGCCCGTAGATGCGCCGCCACCGTGATCGTCTGCCCATACCCAAAGGCCCGGCACGCCTCCCCCGCCTCGTTCAAAACCTCCACCCGCTCAATCTGCACGTGCCCCGTCCCATACCGCATCTTCCCAGGCACATCCTTCCGAAACGCCACGGCCTCTCCAAGCCCATTCTCAACCCCCGCCTCGGCCTTCCGCGCCGCCTCATCCGCAAGCACATCCCTGTTCGACTGCTCACGCACATGCGCCAGATACAAATCCGTCCCCCGCTCCGCCGCTCCATAGAACCGCGCCAATCCCTTATCCAGAAACAGCGCCTTGTCGCACACGCTCCGCACCGCGTCCGGCGAGTGGCTCACAAACAGCGTCGTCAACCCCCGATCCCGCAACTGCCGCAATCTCGCCAGGCACTTCTGCTGGAACCCAATATCCCCAACCGCCAGAATCTCATCCAGGATCATCAGATCCGGCTCCACCGAGAACGCCACCGCGAACGCCAGCCGCGCCACCATCCCGCTCGAATACGTCTTGATCGGCTGCTCGATGAACTCTCCGATCTCCGCAAACGCCGCGATCTCCGCGAACCGCTCCTCCATCTCCGCACGAGTGATCCCCAGGATCGACCCCAACAAAAACACATTCTCCCGCCCCGAAAACTCCGTGTTGAACCCGCTCCCAAGTTCCAGCATCGCCGCGATCCGCCCACGCACACGCACCTCCCCATGCGTCGGCGTCAACGTCCCCGCGATCACCTGCAGCAGCGTGCTCTTCCCGCTCCCGTTCCGACCCAGTATCCCCACCGAGTCCCCCGGATACACCTCAAACGACACGCCCCGCAGCGCCCAGAACTCCGTGTAATACGGCCGGCCAAACGGCAGCACCATCTGCTTCAGCCGATCCTGTGGCCGCGCATACACCTCATAACACTTCCCAAGATTCTTCACCGCCACAATCGCATCAGCCTCTCGCAGACTCTCACGCGGCGCCTCACCAACCGCATGCGTCCCGACACCATGCTCCTCTTCGCCGGTGCTGCGAATCTGCGAATCCTGAAACGCGATATCCCCAATCACCCGCGCACCATCCACGCCCACGCGCTCGCGTGCGATCGACTCAAGGCTCGTTCGCGTCACACTAGAGGACATCCGCGAAACCCCGCTTCGTCGCCATGAACCACCCATACCCCAACTGCATCACCACCAGACCCAGCACCGTCACCAGCCCCAATCCCACCCAGTCCGGCGACTCATTGAAGAGCAGCACCCGCCGCGACGAATCCACGATCGGCGTCAACGGATTCCAGTCCGCAACCCACCGGTACGACTCCGGAATCGACTCCCGCCGGTACAACACCGGCGTCATGAAAAACAGAACCTGCTGCACCACCAGCACGATAATCGTCGAAACATCCCGCACATACACCCCAAGCCCCGCCACAAACCACCCCACACCCAGACTCAAAAATACCAACGGCACAAGCACCACAGGCAGCCACAACGCCATCAGCCCCATCTTCCCCACAAACACCACGCTCCCGACCGCCACCAGCACCAACCCAATCACCGCGTACAGCATCGACGACGCCAGCGATGCCGGCACCAGAATCTCCAACGGGAAGATCACCTTCTTCACAAAGTTCGGATTCTCCAGCACCAGCCCCGCCGCACGCACCACGCTCTCCCCGAAAATCCCATACGTGATGATCCCGCAGAAGAGCGCCATCACAAACGTCGACGTCGCCTCGTCCGCGCTCCCCGTCCACTTTGCCTTGAACACCACGCTGAACACAAACGTGTACACCCCGATCATCGCCATCGGCAGAAGCGCCGCCCACAAAGGCCCAAGCGCCGTCCCCCGATACCGCTGCAAAAACATCCGAACCGCAAACTGCCGCGTCAGGTCCCGCCGAAGCCACAGCATCCGCCATGGCTCCACAGGATTCAAAAGACTCCCCAAAGAAGGCCGAGCCGACGAGCGCACCACCGCTGGCGCAACCACCGCGCCCCCTCCGCCACTCGCCAACATGCCCTCACGCTCCGCCAACGACACATCCCCTCATCGTTGAAGCCGATCACCCACATGCCACCACGCAACGCCGTTGTCCACAGGCGATCCCTTCGGATCAAGCCAAACTTGCCACAACCACGCGCGGGCTGATCTACCCCTCCTCGTGGCACAGGCGTCCCGCCTGTGCCTACAAGCCCCTCATACCTCTGCGCATGGCACCAACCACTATCGTACGGACGCCTGACCAACCCCGCCCGCAGGCGGAACCCCAGGCACCGCCGCACCCGTCGCCAAGCCAACCACTGGCGAAACCACAGGCCGATACCCCATCTTCACCGTCGGCAGCGGGGGAGGCGCATCACCACAGCCAACCTCACGCTCGGCAAACATCACCTCAACGCTCGTCACCGAAACCGTCCGAGCCTCCGCACGGTTCATCATCACGCTGATCTGAGGCCGGTCCGGCCACACGTGCGCATGGAACGCATCCTGCGCCAGCACCCCCGACGTCGATCCCGTCCCCTGCGAAATCGCCCCGGCAACCATCTCCTCAAACAACCCAAGCCGAGGCGTCACCAGCCGGTCACCAAGCCCCGAACTCGCAAAGCAGATCGGCGCCTCGCCAAACCACATCACCGCCACATCGCGCCGATCCCACGCCGCCTCGAGCACAACCAGCCCCTCACGCGACCACTCCACACCCACAAGCCGAAACGGCGCCAACCGATCCAACTCCAGCCGCTCGATCTCGCTCGACACGCCCTGAAGTCTGGTAGAACGCCCCAAGAGCGTCGGAATCACACGCCCGCGCGAGAGCAACCGCCCCGCCTCGGGAAGCGCCACTGACTCCTCAGGATTCAGATTCAAGAGGCTCAGCACCAGCCCGCGATCCGTCGCCCCGATCCACGTCCCCCCGGCCTCACCATCCGCAGGCCAGATCGCACGAACCTTCGCCTCTTCCGAAATCTCTCGCCAACGCGGTGCCGTCGCGTCCGCGCGGTCATGACGCTCGTCCCGATTGCTCACTAGCCGAAAACCGCTCCACCGATCCCCACGACCGCGCGACCCATCAACTCCTTCGCGACTCACGGGAATGATCGAAACAGTGCACATGCAGCAGTTGGCCCAGATCAAGATTCGGTCAAGACTCGTCGCTCAGATGCCACTTCCAACGCCCCGTCGCACTCAATGCCACCCGATCCCGAGCAACAAGTGAGCACTCGTAAACATCCTCGCCGACCCCCTGTTCGGATCACAGTAGGCACTCGTGGCTACACACACGAACGCCTCACAAACGCCTGACCTCGTGCCTCAGAACCTCACCCACTCTTTCATGAGGCCCCGCCGCCACGCTCATGGTTCAGAGTCGACGGAGCCTTCCCGAATCCACTCGAGTCCCCGCCCACGCCCGCTCCGTGCTCCGCCGCGATCGCCCGCATCATCGCCTGATGGTGCACCGCGTGGTGCGTGGCAAACGCCAACTCCCGCCCCGCCGTCGAGCCCAGTTCCGCCTCTTCCCCCTCCGCCGAGACCATCACCCGCACCCGCACCGGCCGCGACAACCACGCCGTCCCCTCCGAAGCCCCGCGAGACAGACGCGACTTCAACTCCACGATCGCCGCCCGTGCCGCCCCGCGATCCGTCTCCATCGGCACGTTCCGCTCGCGACGGTCGTACCCGATCTCTTCCCCCATGTCCATTCCCACAAAAATCGCCGCATAGTGATCCAGCACGTGCCGCACGTGCTTCCCGATCGTCCCACCCGAAATCACCCGCGACTCCCGCGTGTACGCCTCGTCCCCAACTCCCTCAACAAACCGCGCGCACTCATCCAACAGCCGAACCGCGGCACCCGCCACCACATTCGTCGCTCCTAGCGATCCGCCGCAGCACGAACGACCCCCACAACACCCGCCCGATTTCTCATCACCCATGGGACACGCGTCCTTGCAAAAATACGTGCGATTCCCGCACGCCACAGTCGCGCACGGCCACACACCATAGGTGGGTTTCACGCCACCACGATTCCATCATGAATGGTGTCCGTTCGGCATCGCCCCGCGGCGATCAGCACCCCGAATCAAACCGACCCAGGTAATACAGCAGATCGTCGATCGTCACCGCACCATCGCGAGTCCCGCTTCCCGTCGCGTTATCCACATCCGCCCGCGAACCCCCGACCCGGAACACATCCAGGTAATAGAGCAGATCGTCGATCGTCACCGCCCCGTCGCCGATGCCGCTCCCCGTCCCATCGTCCATGTCCGCCAGGCACCCGCATCCCATCGTCGCCGCCAACGCCGCGTGGAATCCCGCCACATCCACCCGCGTCGCATAGTTCCCCTCGCACGACAAGTTGCAGATCGTCATCACCCCCACGATCTCGCCATCCACAACCACCGCCGACCCGCTGCTCCCCGTCCGCACATCGTTGGTCACCGCATACACGCCCGTCCCATGCCCCATCACCACGCCCGGCGAATGCTGCTGCGTCCGCGACCGGTCACACACGTCATCAACGCCATACCCCCACACATCCGTGGCCACGCCGTTCTCCGCCACCACCGTCGAGACCCGCTTCATCTCCCCATACCGCTCATACGGCGTCTCCCCAAGCGTGTTCACGCCACACCGATACACCGCCCAATCGCTCCCAAATCCGCCATTCGCCGACGCCGCCACCGTCAACGGAAACTGATCCGCAACCGGCGGCTGCACCACGCCGCACGCCGAGTCCGCCGCTGGCACGTGGAACTGAAGCACCTGACCCGACCCGGCGCAGTGACCCGCCCCGATCACCGTGCTGTCCTCGCACACCACCGAACCCGTGCACACCACTGGCATGATCCGACCCGTCCAGAACTCCGTCGATGGCTCGCGATCATCCACTCCACAAATCCCGCACTGATCCGGCGTCCCCCGCGACGACAACCCCAATCCGATCTCCACCTCATCCACTACCACGTGGCTCACGCCCCCGGCCTCCGTATGCACCACCAGCCGAAGATGATCCCCATTGAAATACGCCGTCGACTCCGACCATGCCTTCATCATCCCCGCCGTGAAGTCCTGATGCTCCCCATCCCGCATCGACTCCACGCTCAGCGTGCATCCCGACGAAAGCACGACTTCCGAAAAGTGAACCCGCACCCACGAAGCCCCCGCAACATCAATCTCAAACTCATCATCCACCGCCGCATCATGCGCCGAGACCCACCCCGTCTCCAACGGGTACTCCATCCGAACACCCACAGGCTCCACCATCGTCCCGCCATTGGCGAGACCCAATGGCATCACAACAACCCCCGTCAGGGCCATCGCGCATATCTCCCGCGTCGAGACGAACCGTCCCATCGCCGAAAACTCCAAGGTCTTTGAGGGCATCCCACCCGTCCACACCACCAACACCAGGGCGTCGACCATCAGTCTACCACACCCCCCAAAAGAAAAAAGGCCCGCATCGAGCGAGCCAGAAGATTCACAAGTTCCAACGCACTCCACGCAACCCAGGCAATTTGGGCAATCTCTCCCCGCGTGGTTCTCGCACCCACGATCCTTCCGGTATTACTCGCCGCTCTCCCCATTGATATACGCCGCCGTCGCCGGATTCGTCGGCTTCGTCGCGTTCGACGCCGTCATGCTCCGCAGCACCACCAGCCCGCGCTTGTTCGTCGGCCAGATATAAATCGCCCCATTCGCCACCGTGTGGTCAGGCGCCGTTGCCTCCACCACCAGTTGCTGGCTGATCGTCCCGCCCGCCACCTTCAGCGTGAACTCCCCACGCTCATTCGTCGTCACCGTCCCCAGAATCTGGTCCGAAAGCCCCGTGGACCGCGACCGCAGCACAACTTTCGCCCCGGCGATCCCAGGCCCGCTCACACGCTCATCCGTCGAATCCACCACTGTCACGATCGACGCATTCCCCGCCACGACCTTCCCCTCAAGGCTGTTCGTCGAGGAACACCCTCCGAGGATTCCGCCCATGACCGCCACACATCCAGCCACAATCGCTCGGGTCATTCCGTTCATCCTTGAACTCCTTGTTCTCGAGTGTCTTCGTCGTCAACACCAACGCACGGTCACGCGTCCCTCGCCCGCCCCCCACCAACTTCGGCCGGCGCCGGCAGATCCTTGAGCGACGCGATCCCGAAATGATCCAGAAACTGCTTCGTCGTCCCGTACAAGATCGGCCGTCCGATCTCCTCCGCTCGACCTTTGATCGTCACCAGCCGCCGATCCATCAGGCTCTTGAGCACCTCCCCGCACGCCACCCCGCGGATCGCCTCCAGTTCCGCCCGCGTCACCGGCTGCCGATACGCGATGATCGCCAGCGTCTCCACCGCCGCCCGCGACAACTTCGCGCTCAACCGCGCTCGCTTGAACGCCGCGATTACCGCCGAGTGCGCCGCCAGCGTCATCAGCCGATACCCGCCCGCCACGCTCTCGATCCGGAACGACCGACCCGAACGCTCATACTCCGCGTTCAGAATCCCGATCGCCTCATCCACCGCCGCGACCTCGGCCTTCGACGCCAGAGACTCCCGCTCCTCATCCCCCTCGCCCTTCCGCTCCCGCCCGACCTCACGCGCCGCCTCAGGCCGAAACACCGCCTCCGCAATCCGCCCGGGCGCCACCGCCTTGTCCACGCTCAGCAGAATCGCCTCAACAGCCAACGCGATCGCCGCCGCGGCACCATTCGACTCGTGCTCAGTCGCCACCGCCCGCCCGCGCCCCTTCCCACGACGAACCTCAACCTCAGGCATCTCAGGCACGCCCACACCATCCGCCGCAGAGTTCTGTGTGATTGCTTCCATGCCCCCAATCCTAGCGGCCAACGACCCAACCCAAGATCACTCCTCATTTGGCAATTTGGTCATTTGTTCATTTGGCAATTTCCCAGCCCTCGGCCGGAACATCCGATTCACAGGCCCAACCACCCCGCCCACAATGTTCACCACGCTCCACTCAGGCCAAGGCGCCGGATTCGTCGCCTCACCCCGCGCCCACAACCGAACCCACCGCCCCGCCGCGATCACCCGATCACCCCACGACGTCCGCTGCTTCCCCGTGTTCACCCGAATCGCCAGGATCGTCGCGTCGTCCTTGAGTTCCCCGACTCGCGCGACGAGCCGCTCCTGAAGCCCGCGCACCAGCCCGCCAAGGTCCTTTGGATCCAAACCCTCCAACATCTCCAGCAGCCCCCGCTCGCCCACCATCGCCAGCCCACGCTTCTCCGCCACGACTCCGCCCGCCTCCACCGCCTCCACCAACGCATCCGTATACAACAGCACGCAATCCCCAGGCGCCAGCACCAACGACCCCTCGTCATACTCCACGCCCGAAAAGATCCCCAGAGGCAGGTTCCCCGCCACCCGCGAGTCCTTCCCGATATCAATCGCGTTCCACCGCCCCGTCTCCCTCGAAAACACCAAAGGACGCGGATGACCCGCGTTGCACAGCGTCAGGTGCCCCGTCGGATTGAAATACGTCGCCACGATCGCCGTCGCAAAGCACCCCGCCTCCGCGAGTTCATTGAACTCCCGGTTCAGCTCGCGCACGAACCGTCCCTGATCGATGTAGTTCACAAATCGCCGCATCAGCGTGCGAAGATCGCGCGCCACCGACGCGACCGCCTCGCCATGACCGCTCACGTCCGCCAGCAGGAACCGAGTCACACGCCCCGTCGCGCAACTCGACACATAGTGAACATCCCCGCCCGCGTCGTCCCCCTGAAAAGGACGACTCATCACCCACACATCAACACCAGGCATCTCCACGCCCGTGTCCGCGGCCTCGCTCCCGCCCCAAACCTCCATGCACTGGAAGACCCCCTCAGCCATCCCAGCCCTCCCAATCCCCATCGCTCACACATGAACATTCCGAATTTGGCAACTTGGAAATTTGTCCATTTGGCCATTTCTCAAGCCCACGCCATCACCCTCTCCAGCACCCCGCTCACCCCCTCACCCCGCGTTGCCACCGTCTCCAGAATCGCCCGTCGCCCCGCCACGTCACGCAGATCCCGCACCAACTCGTGCTCCCCAGGATGGTCCGCCTTGTTGCACACAAACACGTCCGCGATCTCCAGGATCCCCGCCTTGTCCATCTGCACCGCGTCGCCCATCCCCGGCGTCAGCACCACCGCCGTCATGTCCACATACTGCCGGATCTTCGTCTCGTTCTGCCCCGCGCCCACCGTCTCCACAAACACCAGATCGAACGCCCCGTCCTCCCCGCCCTCGCCCTCCGCCGCCCCGCCGATCAACTCCAGAATCTCCGGCAGCGCGTGATAGTCCTCGCCGCTGATCGCCAGCGACCGGTAGTACACGCCCTCGCCGATCGTGTTGAAGTCCACACGCAGCCGATCCCCAAGCAGCGCCCCGCTCGTGATCGGGCTCATCGGATCAAACGCGACCACCGCCGCACGCCCCGTGAATCCCGCCTCGCCGCCCTTCGACCGCCGCGAATACTCCGACACCATCTGCGCCACCAGCGTGCTCTTCCCCGCCCCAGGCGACCCCGTGATCCCCACCACACGCGCAGGCCGACGCTTCTTCGCCCCCTTCCGCAGCGCCTTCCCATCATGGACCTGCGAGATGTCCCGCGCTAACTGCGCCGTCGCCCCGCCATCGATCATCGCCGACCTCTCCCGCACCGCCGACCGCACCGCCTCCACGATGTCGAGCAGCCCCACGCCCGTCGTGAAGCACCTCGCGACCCCCATCTCCTTGAGTTGCGGGATGTCCTCCTGTGGCAGAATCCCACCCATGTACACCGGCAGGTCCCCACGCCCCATCGTCTTCAACTCACCCACCAACTTCGGCCCAAGCACCAGGTGCGAGTTGCTCATCATCGACGCGCAGATCACGTCGCAATCCTCATCCCGCGCCGAGATCGCGAGCGACCGAGGCGTCTGCCACAACCCCGAATAGATCACGTGGATCCCGCTGTCCCGCAGCGCCCGCGCGATCACCTTCACGCCCCGGTCGTGACCATCCAATCCCATCTTCCCGAGCAGCACCCGAGGCCGATGCGGCAGATCCGCGCACCGGTCCTTCTTCTCAAACTCCGTCGTCGCGTGCGACAACGGCGCCCGATGTCCCACACCATGTCCAGTCCCATGTCCCGCGGCTGAAGAGTTCGGCACAGTCATCGTGTCGAGCATCCAAGAAGGTGAAGTTCACGAACCACGCCCAAACGGGCCCAGAAAAGACGCGGCCGCCCGGAATACTCCCGGCACGATCCACGACTCACCTGTATTCTAACGCTCACACCCTCAACCCGCACACCAACGCAAACACACTATGACCACCCCAGCCCACCACGAGCCCCACGAACTCTCAACCCCCCAGAAGGTCTATCTCTGGCTCACCTGCATCTCCGTCGCCTGCCTCCTCGTCGCCGACATCACCGGTTGCAAACTCTTCACCATCCCCCTCGGCTTCTCCTTCTCCGTCCCCTGGTCCGACCAGCCCATCGACGCGATCCAGCACACCAGTGGCATGCTCGCCTTCCCCATCACCTTCCTCCTCACCGACCTCATCAACGAGTACTACGGCAAAAAAGCCGCCCGCCGAGTCGTCTGGATCAGTTTCGCCATGGGCTTCCTCGTCTTCCTCTTCATCAACGCCGCACTCAACATGGAACACCTCGACGCCGTCTACAACGTCAAGAAAGAATCCTTCGACAACGTCCTCGGCAACACCCGAATCATGTACGTCGCCTCCATCTGCGCCTTCCTCGTCGGCAGTTTCAGCGACATCTTCCTCTTCTCCTGGATCAAGAAACTCACCAAAGGCAAGCAGGTCTGGCTCCGAGCCACCGGCTCCACCATCATCAGCCAGTTCATTGACAGCCTCATCGTCACCTACCTCGCCTTCAACCTCGGCCGCCGACTCTTCCCCGCCGCCGACTCCATCCCCATGCCCATGCCCGAAGTCTTGAAGACCGCCCTCACCGGCTACATGCTCAAGTACGTCATCGCCATCACCCTCACACCCGCCATCTACCTCGGCCGCCACATCCTCCACACCTACTTCGGCCTCAAGGCCCTCCCACCCGATCAAGCAACAACCTAAGCAACACTCACGCCGCATCGCCCCCACATCCACATCCCCCATCCCCGTGGGCTAGTGTTCCCCCGAATGAGGACCGACCAGCACCAAGGATCCGCCGGGGTCCAACACATCGGATCACGCCTCGCCGCCGCGATGTCCAACGTCGTCGCCAAGGCCGGCGCCGGAAACCCAAGGCCTACCTCCCTCGCCGCCAAACTCGGCCTCTCCCGCGTCACCCTCAGCAAACTCCTCGGCGCCCTCCAGAAAAAATCTCCCGACGAGGTCCTCGAGGCCATCCCAGGCCCCGAATCACTCCGAGGCGTCGTCACCTCCGCCGCCACCCACGGCATGGACCGCGCCATCGCCGTTGAGGCCCTCGCCGCCATCGACCAGTTCGACGCCCTCATCCGCGAGCAGTTCGGCACCCGCGCCGCCCTCCACGCCGCCATCGGAGGCCGATCAAACACCCTCCGCGCCAGAGTCTCCCAAACCGCCCGCGCCGACGTCTTCAAGGGCATGCGCCACATCCTCGGCGTCGAGGCCGAAACCTGGCTCACCTGCATGTTCTTCGAGCCCGTCAACGACGACCCCGACTCCGTCGCCATCACCAACGTCCACGGCGCCATCGCCATGCGACGCCTCCGCTCCGACACCAGCGTCTGCTTCTCCTTCGGCCCCCCGCCCCAGGATCCACACTCCCCCGGAAACGTCGACCAGAGCCCGGTCTCCCTCCAGCAGTTCTACGCTAACGAGCCCGCCACACTCGAGTCCACTCGCGTCGGCGGCCAGATTATCCACACACTCGCCGACAACGCCCTCGGTAAGGACCAACTCCGAGACATGCTCGTCGTCAGCCGTCAGAGCAAAGGCCCCAAGCGCTTCGCCGCCGATGGGTCACGCCTCCGCGGCGTCTCCCTCTTCGTCGACGTCCCCGCACGAAACCTCGTCTGCGACGCCATCGTCCACAACGACATCTTCCCCAGCGCCGCCCCGCAACTCATCGTCTACAACCCCGGCGCCCGCGGCCCCGCCAACCCCAACGACCCCGCTCGTGATTCCGACCGCGTCGTCGTCACCGAGACCGTCGAAGACCTCTCCGCCGCCGAAGATCGATTCACCATCGACGAGATCCCGCGCTACGCCGACATCATCAACCACACCAGCCGACAACTCGGCCGATCCCTCGACCAGTTCCGGGTCTACCGCCTGCGCATGGCCTACCCCGTCGTCGGCCTGCAATACGTCGTCGCCTTCGCCGCGCCCGACAAGTCCGCCTAGCGATCGCCCATCGCCGCGTGCTCCGCGTGTCCCTCGCTCGCGCGAGATTTCAGCAAGAGAACCGCCGTCTCCAGTTGAAGGTCGATCCCCTTCTCCAGAAGGTCCGTCGGGTTCGACGACATCTCCGCCTCCTGCGAGCGCTTCGTCCGTTGGCTCTCCACGATCGGCTGCTCGTCCGCCGGCAACTTCGGCTGCTTCCTCGGGCGCGGCTTGTTCGCCGGATCGCCATTATCGATGTCCGCGTTCCGACGTATCGTCAGCGCATCGGTCGTCTGCGAGGGAAGCATGGACACCGAGAGATCCGGCTCCACGCCCCACGACTCCGATCCCGGCTTGCGGTGGATGATCCGCTTGTCCGGGAGCATGTAGTACTGGATCGTCAACTTCATCATCGCCGTCGGCGTGAGTTCCCACACATTCTGCACCGAACCCTTGCCGAAGGACCGTTCCCCCAGCACCAGGCAGTCGATGTCCCCTTGACGCCCGTAGTACCGAAGCGCCCCCGACACGATCTCCGACGCCGACGCCGAGTTCTCGTTCACCAGCACGATCACCGGCGTCTTCGCCAGCGTCGCCCGATCCGGATCCGTGAACTCCGGGTTCGAGATCGTCCCGTTCCCGTTCGACATCATCACGATGTGCCCGCCCTGCACGTCCACGAAGCGCTGCACGATCGAGACCGCCTGATCGAGCAGCCCGCCCGGATTGAACCGAAGGTCGAGGATCAATCCGCCCAGGCCCTTCGACTTCATCGACGTGATCGCACGATCGAACTCCGACGTCGTCGTGTCCGTGAACTGCGTCAGCCGCACATACCCGATCCCGCGATCCTGATCGATGAACCAGTCCCAGTCGTCCTCGTGCGGCCCGTTCCGCTTCCAGCCCTTCACCGTCTTGATGTCGATCACCGCGCGCGTGATCAGATAGTCCTGGTCCTCCGTTGTGTCCGAGGTCGCGCCCGGACGCTCGATCGTGATCACCACCTGCGTGTTCGCCGGGCCCGTGATGAGGTCCACGGCCTGGTCGAGGCTCATCCCGAACGTCCCCACGCCGTCAACCTTCTTGATAATGTCGCCGGGACGGATCCCCGCACGCTGCGCGGGCGTTCCATCCAGGGGCGTCACCACGCGGATCTTCGACGACGCGTCGAACTCGATCGATACGCCGATCCCAACCAGCCGACCCTGCGTGTTCCGCTGGAACCGGCGCAACTCGTCGGGCCAGATGATCGCCGAGAAGTCGTCGAGCGGCGACATCAGCCCCTGCCCGAACTCGTGGAGGAGCGCCGTCCGATCGATCTTGGTCGTGTCGTCGTTCGCTCGCGTCAGCCGCGCCAGCATCGAGCGCACCTGCGCGATGTCCAGCATCGTCCTCGCGTCGCCCACGTTCGCGATCTCCGCGTCGATCGTCTTGAGCATCGCGTCGCGAGAGGCCTCGTCGCCCAGCGCCGGGAACGCCGAAGAGAGATCGCGAGTCGTCACCATCGTCTTGAGCGACCCAAGCCCGCCCAGCACGATCTGGTTCATCCCCACGCCCTCAACATGCTGACGGGAACGCAGGAGAGCCGTCAGGATCATCGTCTCGTTGATCGAGCGCAACTTGTCGTGGAAGTCGTTCCCCGCCGGGTTGTACGGCGGCAACCCGTCCTCGCCCGCCGCCAGAAGACGCGCGTTCCGCATCTCCCAGAACCGGTCCGGCACATACAGCATCAGCATCGCCAGCCGCTGACCAAGCCGGTTCACGTCGTGCTTGTACGTCCCCGCCTCCTCCAGGAGCGCGTGCAGTCGCACGAACAACTCACGAGACATCAGCCAGTCGCCCCGAGCCTCGGCCTCCCTCGCCGCGCGGTCCGCGCGATCGATCAACCCGCGAATCTCCGCACGCTCCAGGAACGCCTTCTTGTCGCTCGACAGCAGCTGCAACTCCACCGCCGCGCGAAGCGCCTTGCTCGTCTCGTTGTCGGTGGGCGCCTCCGCCAGGATCTCCTTCATCTCGTCCTCGAGTTCCGGGAGACGCGCACGACGCTCGTCCTCTCGCATCGCCATGTGCCGACGGAGCCGATCGACCGATTCGACAATGTCCGGCGCCACGCCCTGGGGCGGCTGCCCCGCCGAGTCGAGCAATGGCCCGAGGTCCTTGATATCCGACGTCCGCGCCAGCCGCCAGAGATTCGACGACCACGCGTTCGAGTCCGTGGACGTCGCCACCGGGGCCGCCGCCTGCTGCGAGTACGCCGTCGCGCACGCACCAAGCCCAAACGCCACGCCGATCGCCAGCCCCAAACGCCCCAGTCGTGCACGAACTCGCATGCGTTCACTCCGTCAAGTTGGCCATCCGATCCGAGTGGGACGTGCCGGGAATTGCTTCCCGCCACAATCCAACCTTCGGCCGGGCTCACACACCGCCGATTCGCCTCATCGACGATCGACGCTACCTCCTGCACCCGCGGCCACAACCGCGTTCGATTCGCGATGATATCGGTCCATTCGTCCACGCCCCCTTCACCGATTCGTCACAGCATCACGCGATCTCCGATGGGTGCTCAGGCGATTCGATGCCGCCCTCGACCCCCGGTTCCGCCGCCACGCGTAACAGGCGTTTCACAACCACATATCCCACAGGCACGCACACCAGCGCCGCCGCCCCAAGCAGATACGGCCCGAACACCGCCGATTCGCCCTTCCCCGCCACGCCACGCGCGACCAGCACCGCCAACAGCCCGGCCGACGGCCCGCTGAAATACCCGGCCCCAATAAACGCCTCGTGCTTCCCTCCGGCATCAACTTCCGAGTTGCCCACCGCCAGCGCGTAGTAGATAGCCCCGGTGTAGATCGCGCCCATCCCCACGCCAAAGAACCCAAGCCCTGTCGACGAGATCCATGGGGCAAGAACATCCGGCAACAGCGGCCCGATCGAGACCAGCCCGAATCCAAGCACCAGCGTCGCGAATCCCACGATCGGATGCGAGATCCGCCCATGCCACGACGACATCCGCTCCAGCGCCACAAACGTGAACGTCCGTGTCAGCAGCCACAGCCCCGCGACGACCACCGTGATCTTCGCGTCGAACCCCACACGCTCCAACAGCGTTGGCAGCATCGGCGACATCACGCACGACACAAAGTAACTCGCCGGAAGCAGAATCCGGAACGCGTCGAGCAGCCCGCGGTACGACGCCGGTGCCGGCGGATGCGAGTCGTCGTGGGGCAGCGGCTCCGGCGCGATCGCCACGATCGCGATGAGCGCCGCGACCACGTGCAGCGGCGCCAGGCACAAGAGCGCGATGTCCGCCGAGTCCTCGATGAACTGCGGCAGGAGGAGCATCGCCGGGACGAGCGCCGCCGACCACGTGATGTTCCACTGCCCGACGGCCTTCCGCAGCGCCACGCCGCGCAGCCCGCCCGACACGAAACTCTCAACAATCGGCCACAGGATCCCCGTCAGCGGGCTGTAGAGCCCCGCAAAGACCCAAACGGCCCAGGGACTCCGCGTCGCCGTGGATTCCGATTGAATGACATGGCTGTCGAACCACGGCAAACAGGCCAGCACCGCCATCGCGAACATGACGCCGACGAGCACGTCGCGCGTCCCGGCCATCGGCCAGCGGCGCTTGGTCCACTCGACGACCCGCCGAGCCGAGAGCGCCCCGGCGATGTACGTCGCCCCGACGAGCATCCCCAGCAGGCAGTTCGCCGCCTCCGTGAAGTGGAAGGAGTGCTTGGTGAGGAAGAACAGGCCGGTGGACGTGGCGATGCATGTCCCGATGGAGTTGACGAAGGAGAACGAGAGCGTCGCCCAGGCGGGCGTGTGGGTGTGGGGCGGGCGGTGCTTCTGCATGGCGGGACGAGACCGTAGGGCGTGCGGATCGAGAGTGAGCGCCTAGACTCTTTGACGATGTGCCTGTAGCTCAATTGGATAGAGCGTCGGCCTCCGAAGCCGAAGGTTGCAGGTTCGACCCCCGCCAGGCACGTTCCTTTATTCATCAGACTTTTCCCGAAGAGCCGCCCGCCGTGGATGGGCGTGCGCGGGTCTTTGGCGCGCTGACGCGGAGCGACGCCACGCGGCGATCGCACGCCGTGCCGAACTCCTTGCAGATGGCGTGGTCGGCGCAGCCGGTGCCACGCGCTGTGCAGACACGCCGCCCGTGGAAGATGAAGTAGTGTGACGCGTCGCACCAACTTTTTTGCGGGAAGAGTCCCATGAGCGTGCGCTCGATTATCGGGATGGGCGTGGCGGGCTTGACGAGGGCGAATCGGGTGGCGAGGCGCTGGACGTGGGTGTCGACGACGAAGCCGACGTTGATGTGGAAGGCGTTGCCGAGGACGACGTTGGCGGTCTTGCGGGCGACGCCTCGGAACGTCAGGAGTTCGGGCATGGTGCGCGGAACCTGGCCGGCAAACTGATCGACGATGGCACGGGCGGCGAGGTGGATGGACTTGGCTTTGTTGCGGTAAAGCCCGATGGCTTTGATGAATGGCTCGATCTCTTCGGGCGTGGCGTCGGCGAGATGTTGGATTGTCGGATAGTTCTTGAACAGGGCAGGCGTGGCCTTGTTGACGCTGACGTCGGTCGCCTGGGCGGAGAGGATCGTGGCGATCAGCAGTTCGTGCGGCGTGCGATAGTCGAGTTCGCAGCGGGCGTCGGGGTAGGCCTCGCGGAGTGCGGCGAGGAGCCGGGCGGCACGCTCTCGCTGGCGCGGGGTGGCCTTGATGGGAGCAACATCGGCGGTCATGGGCGGCGGCTCGCGAGCGACCATGAGATGGTGCCGAGGGCGAGGAGGACGAACGCGAGTTGTGCCGAGATGAGGCGAGAGGCGGTGGGGTGGTCGGCGTCGAATCTGGCGCGGGCGGCGTCGGCGGTCTCGACCTGGGCGGCGCGGGCCTTGGTCCAGAACTCGTCGAGGTTTCGGTCCATGCGCGGGCGGAGGATCGCGAGCGAGTAGAGAAGCGTGATCGCGGCGGCGGCGAGAGTGACGAGCCAGAAAATTCGGACGCGGGGCGTGGGTTGGCGGTAGAGGACGAGCGCCGAGAGCATGGCGAGGGCGGCGAGAGCGATCGAGGCGGTGTCGGTGATGTGGAAGATGCGGTTGGCGATGTGGCCTGCGGCGATGAGCCAGTGGTCGTGGGGGTATGCCGCGAAATCGGGGAGCGTCGGGTTGAGGGGCTTCATCGTGGGGAAGGCGACGGCGGCGGCGAGGCCGGCGGCGAGGATGAGGGCGGCCCAGATGGAGAGGGAGAGGATGTGGACAACGGCGGCGATGCGGCGTGGGGTGGACATCGAGGGACGGTAGTGGGCGGCGAGGCGTGCGTCGCGGGGCGGCTACAACTTGCACGATGTTTCGGATCGAGCGGAGCGTGTCGCTGGCGGGGCTTTCGGTGGATCCACCGGGGGGCGTCGGCGCGGACTTGCGGTCGCTGCTGGCGTGGATCGCGGCGAAGGGCGCGCGGGCGGTGACGCTCGACGCGACGGCGGCGGATGTGCGGCCTCGGGATCTGGATACATCGGCGCGGCGCGAGGTGGCGGCGCTCGTGAAGCGGCACGGGTTGTCGCTGGCGGGCGTGGATGTGTGGGTGCCCGAGTCGCACTTTGCGAGTGCGGCGACGGTGCATCGGGCGGCGGATGCCGTGGACGCGGCGGTGGTGATGGCGGGTCAGGTGGGGACGCGACTGGGCGCGGGGCGAGCCGTTGTGAGCGCGGGGCTGGGGCGCGCGCCGGGTGAGGTTGTTTCGGCGTTGCTCCGGACGGCGGAACGCGAGGGTGTGGAGTTGGTGGATGGGAGTTGGCCGGCGCGGGAGGAGGGCGGGGCGCGGGTGAGCGTGGATCCGGCGGCGGTACTAGCGGCGGGGGGCGAGCCGGGGGGTGTGGTGATGGAGTTGTCGAAGGTGGGGCGGCTGGGGAGCGCGAGGTTGAGCGACTTTGATGGCGTGGAGCGTGTGGTGGTGGGGCGCGGGAAGTTGGATGTGGTGGGGTATGAGGCGGCGTGCGGCGTGGCGGGAGTTTCGAAACTGGTTGTGGACTTGAGGGGGCGGTTCTCGAAGGCGGATGGGGTGGAAGCGGGTGTTGGGTGAGGTGGAGGGGTGGAAGAGGCACCACTGTGGTGAGTGGTTCCGGTGATGGTTGATGTGTGAGTTGAGGGAGAAGATGTAGACACAGGTGAGACGCCCCCCTTCTGTGTGCCATGAGGTTGGGTAGGAGGGGGAGGACCAGCCTCGGAGAGGCGGGCCACCTGGGAGGCTGCTTTGAGTTTGAGGATGGTGGTGGCGGCTCTTCGGGTGAGTTCGTTGTCTTCGCCTCGGAGGATGATGCGCGAGAGGCAGGCGATGGCGTGGACCTTCGCTTGCATCAGGAGCATGTCGGCGCGGAGTTCGAAGAGGTGCTTGAGTTTCTCGAAGAGGTGCTCGAGTTCGGGGAGGCGGGTCCACTCGGCGAGGGCGTCCTTGGTGGTGGTGATCTCGTGGACGAGGTCGTCGAGGGTTGTTTCGTGGTCGAGGAGTTTGCGGATGATGTCGGCGGTGGGGATCATGAAAGGAACATACATGCTCTTTGGTTGAATGCAAGGGGGTGTGGGGGTATCAGCGCGTCTTTGCGCGCAGGAGTGGGCATTGCGAGGGAGATGGCGCGCGGGTTGAGTAGTTTGGTGAGGATGTGAGTGAGGCAAAGCAAGTAGACGAAGGTAGACACAGGCGGGACGCCACCCCCTGTGTCACGAGGAGAGGTAGGAGGAGTAGGGGCAGGCGGGCCGCCTGCCCCACGAGATTGGGTAGAAAAGAAAGCACCGCTCTGGAGAGCGGTGCCACCAAAGGCAGAGATTCGACAGAAGAGAGGCGGGCACCTGTTACTTGGTGGCGTGCTCTTTTTCGGAGCGGCGGCGTTTGAGTTCGGCGTCGATGAAGGGTTCGAGTTCGCCCCTTAGGACTGCCTCGTAGTTTGATTCTTCGTAGCCGGTGCGGTGGTCCTTCACGCGGTTGTCGTAGAAGACGTAGGAGCGGATCTGGGATCCCCAGCCTTTTTCGAGGCTGCCGCCGGTGGCCTGGGCGATCTCTCGTTCGCGTTTTTCTTCCTCGATGATTTCGAGTTTGGCCATGAGGACGGTCATGGCCTGCTTGCGGTTCTGGGGCTGGTCGCGGTAGGTGCTGGCGACGACCATGATGCCGGTGGGCTTGTGGACGAGACGGATGGCGGTGGCGACCTTGTTGACGTTCTGGCCACCGGGGCCCGAGGCGCGGACGAAGGGCGTGATCTCGAGGTCCTTCTCGGGGATCTCGACGTTGACCTCGTCGAACTCGGGGGTGACATCGACGGTGGCGAAGGAGGTCTGGCGTTTGCCCTGGGCGTTGAAGGGGCTGACGCGGGCGAGGCGGTGAGTGCCTCGTTCGCAGTTGAGATAGCCGAAGGCGAAGGGGCCTTTGATGTGGAGGGTGACGGAGTCGATGCCGACTTCGGTGCCGAAGGTCTTTTCGACTTCCTCCATCTGGAAGTCCATTTTCTCGCAGTAGAAGATGTACATGCGGAGGAGCATGTCGGCCCAGTCGTTGGCCTCGGTGCCGCCGGCGCCGGCGGAGATGGTGAGGTAGCAGTTTTTGGCGTCGTGTCGGCCGCCCAGCAGGGACTGGAGTTCGACCTTCTCCATGTGGGCGCTCAAGGCGAAGAGTTTGTCGTCGGCCTCTTTGAGGAGGTCTTTGTCGCCGGCTTCCTTGGCCATCTCGTAGGCGAGTTTGGCGTCCTCGAAGTCGGAAATGGCGTCGGTGAGGGGCGTGATCATGGCCGAGAGTTGTTTCTTCTCGGCGACGACCTTCTTCGCGGCGTCCTGGCTGTTCCAGAAGGACTCTTCGGCCATTTTGGCCTCGAGTGCTCCGAGGCGCTTGGTTTTGGCGTCGAGGTTAAAGAGAGTCGCGGATGGTCAAGATCCGCGCCTCGAGGTCGTCGATGATGGGCTGGTGGGCGTCGTAGTGCATGGGGGCGATGGTAGGGCCGGAGATTGTGGGAGTTGGATGATGTTAAACAAGTAGACACAGGCGAGACGCCTGTGCCACGAGATGAGGTAGGAGAAGGAGAGGCAGGCGGGCCGCCTGCCCCACGAGTCTTGGTAGTGGTTACGGCTTGGACTCGAAGAGGTAGGGGGCGTCGAGGGCTTTGGGGCCTGTGGAGTCGTTGACGGCGAACTTGTGGCCTGACCAGAGGGTGGCGCAGCCGTAGGCGCCGTCTTTTCGGAGGGCGTAGAAGCGGACGTTGAAGTTCGGGGAGCCGTCGGGGTTTTTGAGGCGTTTTTCCTTGGTGTGATCGGCGACGCGCTTGGCGACTTCGAGGCAGGCGGCGGTGGGGGAGAGGCCTTCGGCCATGAGGTTGACGACCTGGAAGGCGGCGAGGTTGGTGATACAGGCCTCGCCTCGGCCTGTGCAGCCGGCGGCGCCGACGTTGTTGTCGCAGTAGTTGCCGGCGCCGATGATGGGGGAGTCGCCGACGCGGCCTGGGATTTTCCAGTTGAGGCCGCTGGTGGAGGTGGCGGAGGCGATGTCGCCCTTGGGTGTGACGCAGTTGACGTGGACGGTGCCTGTGACTTCGGTGGTGTAGGGGCGAGAGTGATTGCGGCGGGTGTGGGACTTCAGTTGTGGGCCGTCGTTCTCGCGAGTGTCGTCTTTGGGTTGGTCGTCGTGCACGGACTGCCAGGGGAGTCGGTCCCAGGTTTTGCCGGTGGGCGAGTCTTTTTCGTCGTCGTTGAGGTAGTCGTCGTCGTGGGTGTTGTTTTCTTTCCAGCGGACCCATTCCTGTCGGGCGGGTTCGGTGAGGAGGTTTTCTTCGCGGAAGCCGTGGAGCAGGGCGAAGCGGAGGGCGCCCTCGGCGACGAGGAGGCAGTGGTCGGTTCTGCGGAGGACGGCGAGGGCGACCATGGCTGGGTTCTTGATGTTTCGGAGCGAGGCGACGGCGCCGGACTTGTGGGTTGGGCCGTGCATGACGGAGGCGTCGAGTTCGACGATGCCATCGGCGTTGGGGAGGCCGCCGAGTCCGACGGAGTCGTCGGTGGGGTCGTCTTCGATGATGCGGATGCCTTGGACGATGGCGTCGGCGGGATCGAAGCCCTGGTCGATGAGTTCCTTGGCTCGGATGGTGGCGCGCAGGCCGTTGAGGGAGGCGAGGACGCAGGGGCCGCGGTGGTCGTCGCCGGTTTTTGGTGCGCCGGGCTGGGTGATGATGGCCGCGCGCGCGGAGGATTTGAGTGCGGCGAGCGGGATGGCGGCTGCGGGGATGGTGGCGAGGAAGTTGCGGCGTGTGAGGTTGGTCATGGGTGGAGCGTATTCGGGAGAGGTGACAGCGGGGGAGTCAAAATTTTCACGGGGCGGATGCGTGCGGACGAAATACGATACGATCGTGGGTTTTCAGGATTTGAACACGTTGTCGTTGGGCGCGTTGCACGCCGAGTTGACCCGAGGTGGGTTGGCTCGGCGGTTGTACGAGTTGGCGCGCGAGGAGGATCTTGGCGGGGCGGGGGACGTGACGAGCGCGGTGTGCTTTGGTGGGCAGGGCGGGGAAGTTGAGGCTCGGCTGGTGATGCGTGGTGGGGGCGTGGTGTGCGGGATGGCGTGCGCGGGGGAGTTGGCGGGGGTGATTGCGCCGATGGCGCGGGTTGAGGTTTTGGTTGAGGATGGGACGCGTGTAGAGCGGGGGACGGTGGCGGCGGTGGTGCGCGGGGGCGTGGGTGAGGTGTTGGCGCTGGAGCGGACGCTCTTGAATCTGGTGGGGCGATTGTCGGGGGTGGCGACGGCGACGGCGGGGGCGGTGGGGATGGTGCCGTCGGGGTGTCGGGCGCGGGTGTTTGATACTCGGAAGACGACGCCTGGGCTGCGGGTGCTGGAGAAGTATGCGGTGCGGTGCGGCGGGGGGATGTGCCATCGGATCGGGCTGTTTGATGCGGTCTTGATCAAGGACAATCACCTTTCGGCGGCGGGCGTGGGGACGGATGGGGTTTCGGGGCTTGCGGCGTTTGTGCGCGAGGCGAGCGCGCGGGCGCGGATGATCGCGGGGGTTCGGTTTGTTGAGGTTGAGGTGGACACGATGGCGCAGTATCGCGCGCTGCTGGAGTTGGAGGCGGGCGTGGTGGACATCGTGCTGCTGGACAACTTTGATGTGGCGATGATGACTGAGGCGGTGGCGATGCGGGAGGCGCGGCGGCCTGGGTTGCTGCTGGAGGCGAGCGGGGGGATCACGCGGGAGACGTTGGCGTCGGTGGCGCGGACGGGGGTGGATCGGATTTCGATGGGATCGATTACTCACTCGTCGGTGTCGCTGGATGTGGCGCTCGATATTGGAGAGATGACGGCATGAACTCGAGCGGGCCACAGGAACCGGCGGTGTCGACGTGGGCGGGGGAACTCGGCGAGTGGCTCGCGATGAGTGGTGTGGGCGTGGTGGACCGCGTGGTGTGCGAGGAGGAGATCGACTCGACGCAGGACGAGGCGCGAAACGCGGCGGGGGGAACGGCGGGGCTGGTGCTCGCGGCGGGTCGTCAACGGCGGGGGCGTGGTCGGCTTGGGCGGGTGTGGGCTGACACAGGCGGAATGGGGCTGGCGTGCACGTTTGTTCTTGATGGCGGGATGGACGACGCGCGGGTGTCGATGGTGGCGGGGCTTGCGGCGTGCATGACGGCGGAGGGGGCGCTGGAGTCTGGAGTTCTGGGGATTGATGCGGATCGCGTGGGGATGCGCTGGCCGAATGATGTGGTGGAGCGGGCGGGGCTTGCGGGGCGGAAGGTGGCGGGGGTGCTGGTGGAGCGTGTGGATGGATTGCTGTATGTGGGGATCGGGATCAACGTGACGCATCTGCTGTCGGACTGGGACGAGCGATTGCGGCACAAGGCGGTGTCGTTGCGGCAACTGGGGGCGTCGTGCGATCGGTTGGTGGTGCTGCGGGCGCTGATCGGGGCGGTGGATCGGGCGGTCAAGATGGATGAGGCGGCGCTGCTCGGGGCGTGGCGTCAGCGGGACGTGCTGGTGGGGCGTCGGCAGGCGTTCGTGCACGACAATCGCGAGTATCGGGGGACGGTGCGCGGGATCAACCCGCGCGGGGAGATCGAGTTGGTGACGGAGGATGGGGTGGTGGGACTGCCGGCGCTGACGACTTCGATTGTGCATGAGTAGGGTGGTCGCGGGCGCGCAACAGGTGTCGGGAAGAATTCCATGTGGTCGACACAGGCGAGACGCCCCCCTCCCTGTGCCATGAGGAGAAGTAGGTCAAGGAGACACCGCTCTGGAGAGCGGTGCCACCAGGAGTTCACTCGCGGAGGGCGGTGGTGATTTTGGTGACGAGGGATTTGGCGAGTGCGGGGTCGAGGGGTGAGGCGGGCCAGTGGATGTTGAGGCCTTGGGTGGCGTTTGGCTTGGGGATGATGTGGATGTGGACGTGGAAGACGGCCTGGTGGGCGGGGCTGCCGTTGTTCTGGAGGATGTTGTAGTCGGGGATGCCTGTGGCGTGGACGATGGCGCGGCAGAGGCGCGGGAGGACACGGCCGAGGGCGGCGGCGGCTTCGTCGGAGAGTTCGTGGAGTTTGGCTACGGGCACTTTTGGGATGAGGAGGGTGTGGCCTGGGCTGAGTGGGTTGATGTCGAGGAAGGCGAAGGTGTGGTGGTCTTCGTGGACTTTGTGGGCGGGGATGGTGCCGCTGAGGATTTTGGTGAAGATGGTTTCGGGCATGGGGGAGGGTAGGGATTGAGTTCGGACGGTCCTAGGTGTTGTCGTCCTCAACGACGATATTGCAGAGATCATCGAGAAGAAGGAGTCCCGGACGGACGTTCATTGTCATGATGGGAATCTTCAGGAAAGGGCGTTTCTCACCCGTGCGAAACAGTTTGATCGAGTCGATCGTTTGTCGCCAGCCAGCAAGTTCGTCGAGTGGGATTGCGAGACCTTTGTATGGTCCTTTCAGCGGCGTGATGCTGTGGGTGGTGAGACATGCGTGCTTGGACCAGTTGATCTCGCCGTCGGCGTGAATTTGATCGAGCATTCGGTGCGCGACCTGTCGGATCATGAGTGTGCCGACATGGTCCATCTTGTGGTCGTGGAAGAAGCCCTTTCCCAGTATCCGACGGAAGCCCTTTTGGCGTTCTTCGCTCCTTCCGGTGTACCGGAACCGGGTGTTGTCTCGTAGCCGGATTCTGAGGTAGTTTTTGGAACCAGTGGGGATGCCCGACTCGACGGTCTGTGAGGCAATGAACATGATCTGATCGATATCAGCGTAAAGGATGATGCGAGGTCTGCGGAGTCGTCGCTTGATGATGAAGCCTCGTTCGTGGAAGGAGAGTCTTTCACGGGACGCGAGGACCAGTGCAATCCCGAGCATGAAGACGAGGGCGCTCCCCACAACGGGCAGCACGTATGAGAGCGTCCATTTTGCACCCACAGTGTTGGCCTTGTACATTGGAGCGAAGGCCATCGCGAGGAAGCCGACGTAGATCAGGATGAATCCGAGAACTCCGGGCGAGGGCGCATAGTGGTGTCGATCAACGATCCACGGGCCGAGTTCGTTGGTATCGATGTTGGGTAGTTCGCCGGGGATTTCACGCATCGAAACGAGGATAGCGAGGGGGAATGGGGGTGTGTCGGGCGCGGTCTGCTCGTGGAGCGAACCCTACGATGGGGATCATGAAGACTCGATTGATGCATGGCGTGAAGGTGGTCGGTGCGGCGATGGTCGTGTTGCTGGCTTCGTGCGAGAAGGAGCCGGTGAAGACGTATCGCGTGGCGAAGCCTGCGGAGCGTTCTGGGGCTGGTGGGGCGAATGGGAACGCGGGCAGCGGGATGACTGGAAATGGCATGCCTGGAAACGGCATGGCTGGGAATGGGATGTCGGGCGGCACGATGCCTGGCTCGGCGCCCGGGGGCGCGATGGCGGCGAGCGGGGGGAAGGTTGTGTGGTCGCTGCCGGCGGGGTGGGTGGAGGTGCCGACGACTCAGGAGATGCGGTTGGCGACGATTCGAGTGGCGATCGTGAACAACGCGGAGGTGACGATCACGGCGTTTCCGGGCGATGTGGGCGGGAACCTGGCGAATGTGAACCGGTGGCGTGGGCAGTTGGGGCTTGCGGCCGTGGGCGAGGGGGACCTTGGCGGGATCTTGACGGCGGCGGATCACTCGTCGAGCGTTGGGGTTGTGAAGGTGTGGCTGACGAAGATGGCGAATGAGGCGTCGACGATGCTGGGGGCGATCGTTGTGCCTGGGGATGGGAAGACGTGGTTTGTGAAGAGCACGCTGCCGCACGCGGACGCGGCGACACTGGAGAAGGACTTCGCGGCGTTTGTGGGGACGTTCCACGTGGAGGCGGGCGGGAGCGGGATGACGGGTGGTGGGATGGGGGCGGCACCGATGCCGAGTGGGATGGGCGTGGGTGAGGGGATGGCGCTTCCGCCTGGGCATCCGCCGACGGGTGTCGGGATGGAGGTGGATGTGAATGCTGGGTTGGCTCAGCGGGCGATGAGTTGGCGGCCGCCGGCGCATTGGCAGGCGGACACGTCGAGCGGATTCGCGGCTGTGGCGTACAACATTCCGGGCGATGGGGGCGAGGGTGAGCAGGGGCGTGCGACGCTGACGTCGCTGATTGGAGATGGAGGTGGGTTGCTGGAGAACATCAATCGGTGGCGTGGTCAGATGGGGCTGGAGGCGGTGGTGCGGCTTTCGGATCAGGCATTCACGCCGATCGGGGCGAGGGGGATGCGGTTCGATCTGACTTCGGCGGACGGGAAGAATCGGATGATCGCGGTGATTCTGCCGACGAATGAGCAGAGTTGGTATTTCAAGTTGTCGGGGCCGGCGGCGGTTGTGGAGAAGGAGCGAGGCTCGTTCGACGAGTTCACGCGGCTGGCGATCACGGGGAACGCGAAGGCACCATGACACAGATCAGCACGGAAGCGGATGTTGGTTCGCGTGTGAGCACTGAGGAGCACGCGAGGGCGCGTGGGCGGTTCATCGTGATGGCGGCGCTGCACGCGCTGGCGTCGCTTCGGCTGACGGTGGCGCTCCTGGCGATGTCGATGGTTCTGATTCTGGCGGGGACGCTGGCGCAGATGCACGATGGCGTGTGGACGGTGGTGCACGAGTATTTCCGGTCGACGCACACGTGGATTCGGTTGAGGTTGTTTGTGCCGGATTCGTGGGGTGTGTCGGATCGTGTGGCGATTCTGTTCCCGGGGGGGCTGACGATCGGGGTGTTGCTGTTTGTGAACCTTGTGGCGGCGCATGCCGTGCGGTTCAAACTGTCGGCGAAGCGGGTGGGGATCATCGTGACGCACCTTGGGGTGATCCTGCTCCTGGCGGGAGAGTTTGTGACCGGGGCGTTTGCGGACGAGGGGAACATGTCGATCGACGAGGGGAAGTCGTCGAACTTTGTGGAGGACATCCGGACGGCGGAACTGGCGGTGATCGACAAGACCGACCCGACGAGCGATATCGTGATCGCGATCCCGATGGCTCAACTCCACGAGGGGGCGACGATTCGGCATCCGATGCTGGGGTTTGAGATCCACGTGGATTCATGGATGGCGAACTCGACGCTTGCGGCGGTCACGGGCGGGATGGATGGGGATCCGCGGCTGAGCATGGGGCCGACGGCGGACATGGGGATCGGGCGGAACGTGCGGGCACGGGGCGTGGCACGGGCGACTGGGGTGGATGGATCGACGGTGGATGTTCCCAGTGCGTATGTGACGCTGATGGATGGGGATCGGAGGCTGGGGACGATGATGGTGTCGGTGCACCTTGAGCCCGAGCAGTCGTTCGGCGTGGGGGGGAAGTCGTATGCGATGGCGCTGCGGTTCAAGCGGACGTACAAGCCGTACACGCTGGAGTTGATTGATTTCAAGCACGATCTGTACGTGGGGACGAATCGGCCCAAGAACTTTTCGAGCCTGGTGCGGCTGATTGATCCGGAGCATCACGTGAATCGCGAGGTTATGATCCGGATGAACGAGCCGCTGCGGTATCGCGGGGACACGCTGTATCAGGCGAGTTTCAAGTCGGACAACTCGGGGACGGTGCTGCAGGTGGTGCGGAATCCGGGGTGGTTGCTGCCGTATGTCTCGTGCGGGCTGGTGGTGAGTGGGATGTTGTTCCACTTTGGGTATCGGAGTTGGAGCAAGAGGCGGGGTGGCGCGGTGCGGCGAGGGGACGGCATGGAGGGGACGCGATGAACATGGGACGATTGATGCGGTGGATTCCGCTGATGCTGGTCGTGGTGATGGCGGTGTCGGTGGCTTCGCGGATGCGTGGGCCGGCGGTTGATGCGGATGGTGTGGATTGGAATGCCGTGGGTTCGCTGGCGGTTTCTGCGGAGGGGCGGACGAAGCCTTTGGATACTTTCGCACGATCGGCGCTGCTTCGGATGAGCGGGAGGCAGAGTTTGCCTGCGCGTGGGGAGCAGCCGTCGATGACGGCGGTGCAGTGGGTGATGGAGTTGATGGCGGCGGGAGACGCGGAGACGCAGAAGCGGGCGATCTCGCGTGAGGTCTTTCGGATCGATCATCCGGATCTGCGGGCGCTCTTTGGATTGCCCGAGAGCGACGTGCATGGTCGGCGGACTCGGTATGCGCTCAGCGAGTTGATGGCGCGGCTGCCGGAGATGGCGAATCAGGTGGATATGGCGAAGGCGGTGCCGGCGAAGCAGCAGGACATGTTCCAGCGTCAGGTGCTTGGGTTGAACGATCGAGTGATGTTGTATCTGGCGATTGCGCAGTGGGAGGCGCCGCTGGCGGTGGCGCCGTTGGCGTCGGGGCAGGAGTGGCGGCCATTGGTGATGACGGCGGGGCCGATGGTGGGTGGGGACGCGTCGACGAAGGCGTGGCATTCGATGCTGGAGTCGTTGTCGGCCGGGGATGGGGCGACGTTGACGAGGGTCGCGCGGGAGTATGGCGAGACGCTGCGTGGGGCGTTGCCTGGGGCGGCTCGGGCGTCGTCGAACGAGGTGGTGTTCAATCGGGCCGCGCCGTTTGTGAACGCGGCGGCGGTGTATGTGTTCGCGGCGGTGCTGGCGCTCTTGGGGTTGCTGGTGACGACGGTGTCGGGGAAGAGCGACTCGGCGTGGGGCGGGGTGTTGCGGCGCAGCGGGCTATGGATGGTGGGGTTGGCGTTTCTCGTGCAGACGATCGGGCTGGTGGCGCGGGTCGTGCTGCAGGGTCGGCCTCCTGTGACGAACCTGTACTCGTCGGCAGTTTTTATTGGATGGGCGTGCGTGCCGCTGGCGTTTATGGTGGAGCGGATGGTGCGCGTGGGGATCGGGACGATCGTGGCGTCGGTGATCGGGTTCTCGACGCTGATCGTGGCGCACAATCTTGGGGCGTCCGGGGACACGATGGAGGCGATGCAGGCTGTGCTCGACTCGAACTTCTGGCTGGCGACGCACGTGGTGGTGGTGACGATCGGGTACTCGGCGACGTTCCTGGCGGGGTTCCTCGCGATGGCGTACATCCTGTTGGGGGTGTTCACGCCGGCGCTTCGGGGGGACCTCAAGAAGACGTTGCCGAAGGGGATCTATGGGGTGGTGTGCTTCGCGACGGTGATGAGTTTCTTTGGGACGGTGCTGGGGGGAATCTGGGCGGACCAGTCGTGGGGAAGGTTCTGGGGGTGGGACCCCAAGGAGAACGGGGCGGCGCTGATCGTGCTGATCAACCTGATCATTCTGCACGCACGATGGGGCGGGATGATCAAGGAGCGCGGGATCGCGGTGCTCGCGGTCTTTGGGAACATCGTGACGGCGTGGTCGTGGTTCGGGACAAACATGCTGGGCGTGGGGCTGCACTCGTATGGGTTCATCTCGTCGGCGGTCTTCTGGATCGTGGCGTTTGATCTGAGCATGGTGGCGGTGATGCTGGTGGCGGCGGTGCCGGTGCGGCACTGGCGGAGTTTCCGGGAGGGCGTGTTGGAGTCGCGTGTGGGTGGGGCGGTGGCGACGGCGTAGTTCGATGTATTTGCGTCCCCGTGGGCGATCGCACACTGGCTCTCGAGAAAGTTCTCGGGCGTGGATGTGGTCTTGGCGTCAGCGACGGTCTGGACTGATCGTTACAGACGGATCTTCGCGTGCGTGGCGGGTGCGCCTTGTTTGGAGGATTGCCGACGAATGGCAGGGGAGTGATTGTGCACTCTCATCTAGTGCTGGCACGAAGAAAGGTTTGACATGAACACGACGCAGACCGGGTCGCATGAGTTCGGCGAGGTTGTCTCCAAGCACGCGATCGTGAATGGCCTTGTCGCACTTGCGGGCATCGTCAATGTGGTGCTCGGGTCGTTGTTCCTCGTGCCGGTGTTCAATCCTCCCAAGACATCCGCCTGGTATACCAGCCCCGTGCTGTGGATCGGTTGCGCGGTGGCGTGGTCTATTGGACTCGGTGTGATGCTGATCCTGCGGAGTCGCACGCCGTTGGAATTGCGTGAACGGGGTGCCGTCGTGCGGAGGCGGAAGGGAGATCAACTCATCCCGTACTCGAGTTTGGAGGGATTCACGTTTCGGACCGTTCGGCAGTACTTGAACGGGATCTACTTCGGGACGAGCCTGACGATGAGCCTGACGGGCACAGACCGAAAGACGATCAAGTTTTCCGGGCGATACAAAGAGAAGCCGATCGGGCTCTCTTTCAGCATGTTGTCGAGCAAGTTCACGCCGGACGAGAAGATGGATCGGCTGCGTTCGACGATCGCAGGACATATAGCGGAGCGGTGGCACTCCCACATCGAGCAGCACGGGGCTGTGGACTGGGCGAAGTTCTGTGCGATTTCGTCCGATGGTGTGACGGCGCGCTCCGGCACGTACCGGGGGATGCTGATCCGGTTTGAAGAGATTGGTGGCGTTGGCATCGATCAGGGCTTGTTCTTCATGCAGAAGGTCGGTGACAAGAAGCCGTTTCTGACCGTCGAGACCGGCGCGGAGAACTTCTGGGCGGCGCTAGCGGTGCTTGAGGACTTCGCGACGGTCTCCGAGGGAGAGGCTCCGGCCGAACTCGCGGCGGCGGCGTGAGGGATTGGGGCTACGCTTAGCCCCTGATGACGCGCATCGCACGTGGCGACATTGTTGATTCCGAAACCCACACTGGATCGCGAGGTGCGCCCGTTTTGTCGGTGGTGGCGCCGGCGCACAACGAGCGTGACAACATCAGGGCGTTGGTGGATGAGGTCGAGCGGGCGCTCGCGGGTGTTGTGGACTTTGAGTTTGTGATCGTGGACGACGGGTCGACGGACGACACTCAGGCGGTGATCCGCGAGATGATGCGGGATCGGTCGTGGCTGCGGTGCGTGGTGATGCGCGAGACGCCGACGGCTCGGGGCGTGGCGGGTGGCGGCGGCGGGGGGCAGTCGGCGGCGTTTCATGCGGCGTTTCGGGCGTGCCGGGGGGAGCGGATCGCGGTGCTTGATGCCGATCTGCAGAATGACCCGGCGGATATCCCGCGGCTCTTGCGGTTGATGGATGAGACGAAGGCCGACGTTGTGCAGGGGGACCGTTCGCACGCGAGGAAGGACAACGTGGTGCGGCGGGTCGGTTCGATCGTGGGTCGGTCGTTCCGGAGGTGGCTCCTGGGGGACACGATTCGTGATACGGGGTGCTCGCTGCGGGTGATGCGGCGGGAGGTGGCGTTGAAACTGCCGCTGGAGTTCAAGGGGATGCACCGGTTCATTCCGGTGACGGCTCGTCACCTTGGATACACGGTGGTGGAGACGCGCGTGACGCACCGGGCACGGATGGCCGGGGAGACGAAGTATGGGATGGGGATCGTGCAGCGGGCGCTGCCGGGGTTGATCGATCTGTTTGCGGTGCGGTATATGCGGTCGCGTCGGCGGCCTGTGAGCGCGGTGGAGGTTGGGGGCGGGGATTCGTCGGCTGCGGCGGAGGAGTCGCGGTCGATCGAGGCGAAGGGCCATGCGGCGGGGGCGGCGAGTGGGGGCGTTCGATGAAGTGGGAGCCAGTGGCGTTGATGGTGCTGTTGATCGGGCTTGGGCTGTGGTTGGTGTGGGGCGCGCAGGACATGGGGGTGAAGCCGGCGGCGGGGGCGGAGGTTGTGCCTCTGCGTGTGGGGAGCGAGCGCGGGGTTGTGGAGGTTGTGAAGGAGTCGGGGGACGTGCGTGTGCGGGTCTTGCTTCGCAATGGATTCAGGTCGGAGTCGATGACGCTGGATGAGTTCCGGGCACGGTTTGGGGAAGAGGTCGCGAAGGATGTGTCGGACGGGCAGAGCCACCCGGTGCTGCGGATGTTCAACATCACGTCGTGGGGGAGTTTTGTGTGGGTGCTGGTTGGGCTGGTGGGTCAGACGGCGTTCTTTGGGCGGATGATGATCCAGTGGATCGTGAGCGAGTCGCGCAAGGAGAGCGTGGTGCCGTCGATCTTCTGGTGGTTGAGTTTGGGGGGCGGGGTGATGCTGTTTGTGTACTTTGTGTGGCGTCAGGATGTTGTGGGGGTGTTGGGGCAATCGTCGGGTGTGGTGATTTATGCGCGGAACCTGCGCCTTTTGGCGAAGCGGAAGCGGGCGATGGCGAACGGTTCCAGAACGGAATGATTGTGACAGAAAATTTATTCACTTTGTCGAAGTGATTTGCCTATTTTGACTTGCATTTTGGGGAACACGGAGCAGATTCCCAGTATGAGGCTATTCCTGGATGGACATGAGGTCCGGTCTGAGGCTGGGGGCGCGTTGGCGTCCGTGGCCGCGGCGTTGGCGGCTGGGGTGGCCGCGGCGGAGAGCCAGGGGCGGATCGTGATCGAGGCGTTGGCGGACGGGTCCCCGATGGGGGACGAGATGTTGACGTCGCCGCCTCAGACGGAGGCAGGAGTCCGGGAGATTCGGCTGTTATCGGCGCGTCCCGCGGAGTTGGTTCGGGTGACGCTGTTGGATGCGGCGGATGCGGTGGAGAAGGTTGGGGTGGTGCAGTCTCAGGCCGCGAGATTGATTCGCGAGGGTGAGGCTTCGGCGTGCCTTGCGCCGTTGGGTGAGGCGCTCGGGGTTTGGCAGCAGGTTCGTGATGCGGTGGAGCGATCTGCGGCGATTCTTGGGGTTGATTTGAATCGCGTGACGCTCGGGGACTCGATGCCGGTGTCTCGGCATGCTGACGAGTTGGCTGCGTCTCTCATTGAGTTGAAAACTGGTTTGGAGAGCGAGGACTGGGCGGCGTTGTCGGACACGCTGGCGCATGATTTGAATGCGCGGGCTGTGGGATGGCGGGAGATGCTGCGAGAGTTGGCGGACGTGATCGCGCCCAAAGGTGGTGGAGGTGGCGCGCGATGAACGCCACAGTTCGCCAGTCCAAGGCTGTTGATGAGTTGATGGAGCAGGCGAGCAAGGCGCTGGCGGAGGCTTCGTATTTTGAGGCCGAGCGTGTGTGCATGAAGGCGATGGACCGGGCGTGGGCGCTTCGGGACTATGAGCGGATGGCTCGGATCTGTCTGCCTCTGCAGGAGGCTCGTCGGCAGCGGCGGATGATGGCGGTTGACACGCGGCGGGTGTATTTGTGGAAGACGCTGCCGGCGCGGGACGCGACGGTCGAGGCGGGAATGTACCTGTTGCAGCCGCCGTTGATCGGGATGGATGCGCGGGTGTTTCGGGAGTTGACGGAGCGGAAGCGGGTGGCGACGCTGGTCTTGGCGCGTGAGCCGACGACGAAGAAGGGAACGGTTCCGATCGTGGGGGTGGCGACGGGGCCGACGGAGGTGGTGTCGATCCGGGCGTATGTGAAGCCTTGGGGTGATCCTTCGGTGGCGCCGCCTGTGGAGTGGATGGAAGAGGCGGCGGAAGCGATTGGGGATGCGGCGATCGCAAAGGTTGAGAAGGACCTTGGCGGGGAGAGTCCGGCGGCGTGGCGGGTGGACGATCTGCTGCACTATCTCGATGCACATCCAGCGCATGAGAAACTGCACCAGTCGTTGGAGCGGGAGTGTCGGCTGGCGGCGAAGGAGCCGCCGGTGGCGACGGCCCGTCGGCGTGGGAACGACAACCCGTTCTCATTCTGAGATTGGAGTGGGGGAGAGGACTCGCGGGGCGGCGGGGCTGTCGGTTGCGCGATTAGTGGATACCAAGGTGGGGGTAGGCCAAGGCCTATCATGGGCGAGCATGTCGGTCGCGGCCTCCAAGCCACATCGTTCTGAGGAAGACTCGTCGGTCGTGCTCGTCGGCCTGGCGGGGAAGCCTGTCCGTGCGCGGGTGAGCGCGCAGGGCGAGGGCTCGCCTGTGGTTTTTCTGCATGGGTTGGTGGGGCTGAACGATCACTGGGAAGAGGTGGTTCGGGGGATCCGGCACAAGGCGCGGTGCTGCCTGCTGGAGTTGCCGCTGCTGAGTTTGAGCGGGGACGATTGCTCGATCGATGGCGCGACGGAGTTGACGATCCGGTTTTTGGAGCGGCACCATCGCGAGGGGTCGACCGGCGATTCGCGGCTGCCTGTGCTTGTGGGGAACTCGTTCGGCGGGCACGTGGCGCTGCGGATCGCGGTGGAGCGGCCTGATCTTGTGCGGGGGCTTGTGCTGGCGGGGTCGAGCGGGCTGATCGAGAAGAGCATGGTGAGCGACATCCAGATCAGGCCGAGCCGGGAGTGGCTGACTCGGAAGATCGGGGAGTTGTTCTTCGACCAGAGCAAGATGAACGCGGCGGACGTGGACCGGGCGCACCAGGAGTTGTCGAACCGGTCGGGGGCGCGGGCGATGGTGAAGTTGTCGCGGTCGGCGCGGCGGAACCATCTTGGGGACAAGATCGGACGGATCTCGGCGCCGACGCTTTTGATCTGGGGGCGGCAGGACATCGTGACGCCGCCCGAGGCCGCGCATGGGTTCCACTCTCAGATTCGTGGGAGCCGGTTGGTTTGGTTTGAGCAGTGCGGGCATGCACCGATGATCGAGGCTCCGGAGCGGTTTGCGGAGTCGATGGTGGAGTTTTTGGAGGAGTTGGATCGGAAGTAGGGTGGGAAGACACCGCTCTGGAGAGCGGTGCTGTTGAACATGATCACCGCTCTGGAGAGCGGTGCCACCAAGAGTGTGCCTTGCATCTTGATGATGGGGGATTCGTGGCTGGGGCACCTCGAACGGCGTTTGGGACGATGCTGGGGGCGGGGATGCGGGGGTATCTGACGCCCCGGATCGGGCTGCTTGGTGATGAGCGGCATTGGCTGCGGAACAGCGCGGGGATCCAGCGGGCGCAGTTGCGGAACCTGCTGCTCGCGGCGAAGGACACGGAGTTCGGGAGGACGCACGAGTTCGCGAAGATCGCGGCGTTGTCGAACGCGCGGATTCTTTCGGCGTATCGCGAGTGTGTGCCGATCGCGGACTGGTATGTGTACAAGGACATGATCGCGCGTATGCGCGAGGGGGCGGAGCCCGATGTGCTGTGGCCCGGGCTTGTGCGGGACTTTGCGCAGACGAGCGGGACGACGGCGGGGGACAAGTTCATTCCGGTGTCGAAGGAGATGCTGCGGTCGAACTTCCGGGCGTCGTTGGACATCTTCGCGCACCTGGCGCGGTTCGGCGTGCCGCTGACGCGATTGACGTCGGGGAAGGCACTCTTTCTTGGCGGGTCGACGGATTTGTCGACGAGCGAGAAGGGGGTGCGGACGGGGGACTTATCGGGGATTGTGACGCCGCTCATTCGCTGGCCGGTGAGCGAGGTGTATCTGCCCGGTCCTGAGGTGGCGCTGATGAGCCATTGGCCGAGCAAGATCGAGGCGATGGCTCGGGCGTGCGTCGATCAGGACGTGCGGATGGTCTGTGGGATGTGCAGTTGGGCGTTGGTGCTCTTCGAGCGGATGATGGAGTTAGCGCGGGAGAAGGGGCGAATAGCGGAGACGTTGCGGGATATCTGGCCGAACTTCCTGGCGTTTGTGCACGGAGGCGTCAAGTATGCTCCGTTTGATCCGCGGGTGCGGAAGGCGTGGAGCGGGACGGCGGAGGGGGCGGATGTGCCGACGCGGCTGGAGTTGTATCCGGCGAGCGAGGGGTTTTTGGCGATCCAGGATCGGCGTGGGGATCCGGGGCTGAGATTGCTGGTGGACCTTGGGAACTTCTTTGAGTTTGTGCCGCTGGAGGAGATCGGGTCGGCGAACCCACGGGCGTTCGCGGCGGACGAGGTGGAGCGGGGGGTGCGGTATGTGGTGGTGATGACAACGTGCGCGGGGTTGTGGCGGTATGTGCTGGGTGACGTGGTGGAGTTTGACACGGTGCCTGGCGGGCTTGAGGGTGATGGGGTGCGCGGCGAGGGGCGTGGGGCGGCGCGGCTGCGGATCGTGGGGCGGCACAAGCACTTCATCAATGCGTTTGGCGAGAACCTGATCGTCGAGCACATTGAGACGGCGGTGGCGGCGGCGGCTCGGGCGGCGGGGGTTGTGGTGGGCGAGTTCACGGCGGCGCCGGTGTATCCGGGGGAGGAGAACGGCATCAAGCGGCGGGCGGGGCTGGAACTCGCGGTCGAGGTGGAGGGCGGGGCGAGCGACGGGGCGATGGCGGCATTCGGGCGCGCGTTCGATGAGTCGCTCAAGGCGCAGAATGTGGATTACACGACGAAGCGGACGGATGGGTTGGGGATGGGCGAGCCGACGATCACTCCACTGAGAGTTGGTGCGTTCCATGAGTGGATGAAATCGAGGGGGAAGTTGGGGGGGCAGCACAAGTGCCCGCGGTGCACGAATGGGCGAGAGATACTCGAGGCGGTGGTGGGAGTGGATCGGGTTGGGGTAGGGAAGTAGGGTAGATCGCTCGTGAGGTTGGTAGGTTCCGAAGCCCGCCTCTGGAGAGGCGGGCCACCTTGGAGGGCCACCATGGCGGGCCGCCTTGGGGTCCAACAATGGTGGCATGGAGCACGCGAATGCCGGGGAATGGCTTGTTGACCTGACGGGTGTGGAGAAGGTGTATCGGGGCGGGTGGGGGAGGCGTGGGCGTGTGCACGCGCTGCGCGGGTGCGACTTTCGCGTTCGGCGGGGCGAGGTCTTCGGGTTGCTCGGGCCGAACGGTGCGGGGAAGAGCACGCTCGTCAAGATCATGATGACGGTGATCCGCGCGACGCGGGCGACGGGTACGGTGCTGGGGAAGCGGATCGGGGATCGCGAGGCGATCTCCAAGATGGGGTATCTGCCCGAGCACCATCGCTTTCCGGATTATCTCACGGGCGAGCAGATGCTGCGATATTCGGCGGCGATGGCGGGTGTTGACTTGCGAGCGCGGCGGTCGCGGGCGAAGGAGTTACTGGATGTAGTGGGGATGGGCGAGTGGGGCAGGAAGCCGCTGAAGTCATATTCCAAGGGGATGCGTCAGCGGGTGGGGATTGCGCAGGCGCTGATGAACGATCCGCTGCTGGTGGTGCTGGATGAGCCGACGGATGGGGTGGATCCGGTGGGGCGTCGGGATATTCGTGTGCTGCTGCAGAAGTTGCGAGACGAGGGACGGACGGTGATCCTGAACTCGCACCTTTTGAGTGAACTGGAGATGGTGTGCGATCGCGTGAGCATTCTTGTGCAGGGGCGGGTCGTGAGCCATGGGACGCTGGACGAGTTGACGTCGGGGAAGCGCGGGTTTGAGGTGGAGGCGGTTGGAGGAGCGGCGCGGGAGACGCTGGAGGCGAGCGCGAAGGCCGCGGGCGTGACGTGGGAGATCGGCGCTTCGAACGGCGTGGCGCGGGCGCGGCTGGAGACGACGGATCTCGCGGTGGTGCAGAGGGTGATCGATGGAGTTCGGCGCGAGGGAGTGTCGATCCGGACGGTGCGCGAGGTGCGGCCGACGCTGGAGGATTTGTTCATCGAGGCGGTGTCGGACCCGACGACGGGGAGGGCGCTTGGGCCTGGGGCGAAGATGGATGGGAAGGAGGGGCGCCAGTGAGCACGGGTATGAAGCGAGCGGGGATCCAGACGTGGGCGATGTTTGCGGATGCGTATCGCGAGTTGAACAGCAAGAAGTTGTTCTGGATCTCGCTGGGGATTTCGGGACTTGTCGTGGTGATCATGGGCCTTCTCGGCATTGACGAGGAGGGCATCTCGATCGGGCCATGGCATCTCGGGTTTGGGATGCTGAACTCGTCGGTGCTCACGCCTGGAGATATGTACAAGCAGGTGTTTGTGAACCTGGGGATCGGGGTGTGGCTGAGTTGGGCGTCGGTGATCCTGGCGCTGGTCTCGACGGCGGGGATGTTCCCGGAGTTTCTGGCGAACGGGGCAATCGACGTGTTGCTCTCGAAGCCGATCGGGCGGATGCGGCTGTTTCTCACGAAGTATCTGACGGGGCTGATGTTCGTCGGGCTTCAGGTTCTGGCGTTCACGCTGGCGTCGTTTCTGGTGATCGGGATTCGGGGCGGGGTGTGGGAGTTTGGTTTGTTTGTGGCGGTGCCGCTGGTGACGCTGGTGTTCTCGTACTTGTTTGGCGTGATGGTGCTTGTGGGGGTGTTGACACGGTCCACGATCGCATCGCTTTTGATCACGGGGATCGTGTGGTTCGTGTTGTTCCTCGCGAACTCGGCGGATGGGATCGTGGTGCATCAGCATGAGTTTCAGTTGATGCGTGTGGAGGCGATCGAGAGCAAGTTGAGGGACCTGCCCGCGGACTCGACGAGGCGTGCGCGCACCGAGGAGGATCTGGAGAAGGCCAGATCGTCGGCGGAGACATGGGGACTGTGGGCGACCGGGATGCGGATGGGGAAGACGGTGCTGCCGAAGACGACGGAGACGGTGGATGTGATCTCTCGCGTGGTTCGCTCGTCGGCGAACCTGCCCGAGTCGAATGAGGAGTCGAATCTCGCGGACCGCGACCTTGGGCCTCTGGGGGCGAGGATGTCTGAGCGTGACCAGCGCGCGTTGCAGAAGCGACTCGAGGAGCGGTTCCGGGCGAGGCCGTTGTGGTGGGTGCTGGGGACGTCGGTCGCGTTCGAGGCGGTGGTCGTGGGGATCGCGGCTGGGTTGTTTGTCCGGCGTGATTTCTAGTGCGAGTCGCCCGGCTCGCGATTTCGAGTTCCCGGACTTGAGAGTTGGTTCGCTGAGGCGATTCGGTTGATTTCGGTTTTGGTCGCCTGCATCGCCTATACTCGTGTATCGCCGGTGGCCTCGCGTGGGTGTTCCGAAGTTCTTCGGGCGTCCACACTCGCGAGAATCCGCTGGCACGCTCGCCGGCGTACTCGGCGGGTGTTCGCCCAGCCGGCCACTCCTGCACCATTTCCAACTGGTTCCGGATTTGCCCAAGTCATGCCCCGCGGCTTTTTTGCCGCGTGGTGATGGAGATCGTTCTTTGACCACGTTTGCAGACCTGAAACTCTCGTCCCAGATTCTCAAGACCCTCGACGCGGAGGGATATCACACGCCGACACCGATCCAGGCGAAGGCCATTCCGCCGCTGCTCGAGGGGCGCGACGTGCTTGGGTGCGCGCAGACGGGGACGGGGAAGACGGCGGCGTTCTCGCTGCCTCTGATCGATCGACTCTCGGCGACCCGTCGTGGGGAGGTCGAGGGTGCGGCGAAGAGCGATTCGAACGAACGGGCGA
The DNA here is from genome assembly GCA_016699835.1 of Phycisphaerales bacterium. Classification (NCBI taxonomy): domain Bacteria; kingdom Pseudomonadati; phylum Planctomycetota; class Phycisphaerae; order Phycisphaerales; species Phycisphaerales bacterium. The sequence continues at coordinate 99,684 of CP064987.1, read as the reverse complement.
AGGGTTCGTCCAAGGGTGACTCGCGGCGTGCTCGTGCGCTCATTCTCGCGCCGACGCGTGAACTCGCGGTGCAGATCGAGGAGAGCATCCGCACCTACGGGCGTCACTCGGGCCTTCGTCAGGTGGTGATCTACGGCGGAGTTTCGCAGAGCCGTCAGACCCGTGCTCTCCAGGCTGGCGTGGATGTCATCGTCGCGACGCCGGGGCGACTGCTTGATCTCATGGAGCAGGGGTATGTCGATCTGAGCGGCATTCGGTTCTTTGTGCTTGACGAGGCGGATCGCATGCTGGACATGGGGTTCATCGAGCCGATCCGTCGGATCGGGCGGCAACTCCCGAAGGAGCGTCAGACGCTGCTGTTCAGCGCGACCATGCCGGCGAATATCCGTGACCTGGCGAGGGCGATGCTGAAGGATCCAGTGACTGTGTCGGTGACGCCGGTGGCTTCGGCGGCTCCGCTCATTGAACAGACGCTGTACCACGTCCCTGGGGAGCAGAAGCCGTCGCTTCTGGCGCATCTGCTTCTTGATGCGAAGATCTCGCGGGCGGTTGTCTTTACGAAGACGAAACATGGGGCGGACAAACTCGCCAAGCGGCTTTCTCGCGAGGGAACGGCGGCGGATTCCATCCACGGGAACAAGTCGCAGAGCCAGCGTCAGCGGGCGCTCGACGCGTTCCGTGGCGGGCGTGCCCGGGTGCTCGTGGCGACGGACGTTGCTGCTCGCGGGCTTGACGTTGATGGGATCTCGCACGTCTTCAACTACAACCTTCCGATGGAGCCCGAGGCGTATGTGCATCGCATCGGCCGCACGGGTCGCGCGGGCGCCACGGGGCACGCGATCTCGTTCTGCAGCGGCGATGAGCGGGGGCTGCTCCGAGCGATCGAGCGGCTGGGCGGGAAGCCGATCCCGGCCTCGAAGTTGCCGAGTGACTTTGTGCCGCAGCACACGCCTCTTGAGCGTGGTGAGCATGTTCATGAGGCCCGTTCCGATCGACCTGGGGCGTCGCCTCGTCATCGGTCCACGCCTCCGGCCACGAAGAAGCCGTCGGGGAAGCCGCATGGTGGGCACGCTCACACCGAGAAGCCGCGATCGGACCACTCGCCTTCGGTCCAGGGGTCGTCAGGGGCGATGAAGAGTGGTCGGCCTCCTGGTGGCAACACTCATCTGCATGCCGCGCCGAAGCACTCGGGCAAGCCGACGCCGCAGCCGACTCACGGACAGGACCGTCGTGACGCGGGCAAGGCGGGAGGGAAGCCAGGGATGAAACAGGGGACGAAGTCTGGGCAGGGGCACGGGCATCACCCCAAGGCCAAGCCTCACTCGTCTGCTCGTCGGGCGGGCAAGGGGTTTAGCCGTACCTCGTCGCGCTGAGCGGCTGAGCGAGAGTTCCTGAACATACAGGCCATGGGCGTGCCACGTGCGCCCGTAGCCTGTGTGCGCGCATGAGGGTTCAACTGGGCTTTCGTGCGGTGATGTCGAGGCTCACGACGTAGTCGCTGATTGCGGTTCCGGCGGGCAACGCGCTCGCGATCTTCTGGTAGAGCGGGTCCTGCCACTGGGTCATGGCCTCGATGTACTGCGGCTTGGCGGTGAGTTGGATCTCTGAAAATCCCGCCGACTCGATCGCGGCTTGGACTTCGGAGACAAGTTCGGCGCCCGCCACGCACCCGACGAGTGCTTCGAGGTCGTCGCGGACGCTTTGCGGCAGGGGCTTGGCGAGCGCGAGATCGGAGACAGCCGCTCGGCCGCCGGGTTTGAGCACTCGGGCGATCTCTCGCCAGACCTGGCGTTTGTCGGGTGAGAGATTGATGACGCAGTTGGAGATGGCGACATCGACGGTCGCGTCGGCGACGGGGAGGTGCTCGATCTCGCCGAGACGGAACTCGACGTTGTCGAGGCCGCTCCGCTCGCGGTAGTTCGAGAGGTTGCGCCGCGCCTTGGCGACCATGTCGGCGGTCATGTCCACGCCGATCACTCGTCCGTTTCTGCCGACGCGGGGGCCCGCGATGAAGCAGTCGAACCCGCCTCCAGAGCCGAGGTCGAGCACGGTCTCGCCGGTTTTCAAGGAGGCGAGGGCTGTGGGATTGCCACAGGAGAGGCCCATGTTCGCGCCGTCGGGGAGTGCGCTCAACTCTGATTCGGAGTATCCCACGGCGATGGCGACCTGATCGGGCGTCAGCGTTGTTGGGCCGCAGCACCCGCCGCCGCCGGGTGAGTCGCTGCAGCATGAGTCTGAGTTGGATTTCATGTGGGCCGAGGCCGGCCTCACGCCCGACCATTGGCCGCTGCGGGCGATCTCGGCGTAGCCCTCGCGTACGGCGTCACGGGTGCGATCCGCTGTGGCCCTCGTGGAGGTCGCGGAGCCATTGCCGCCGCAGCAGTCGGGTCCACAGCCGCAACCATTCTTCGATTCTGACATCGTGATGCTCCTTCAGCTTAAACGTGGTTCTGAATACACGGCCTTGCTCTTGAGATCGTTCATGAGCCCCGGCAGCGTGTGTTCCACAAACTCTCGGATCTCGTCTCGCACGCGCCGGTAGTGGGGCATTGCTTCCTCATCGGTCGATGCGGCTGCGGCGAGGCGCGGGGGATCGTCGAAGCCGTGGTGGACCACTCGTGTTCGTAGAGAGTGTCGAAGGAACGCGGGGCAGTTTTCGTCGGCGTGGCCGCAGACCGTGACGACGAGGTCGAGTGTTACCGGATCGCATGCCTCGACGGTCTTGCTTGTGTGCCCCGAGATGTCCACGTCGCGCTCCTGCATGGCTCGCACGGCGAGTGGGTTCACACCATGGGGAGACGTGCCGGCGCTGCAGGCGTCGATCCGATCGCCGAGCAGGTGACGAGCCCAGCCCTCGGCCATCTGGCTGCGGCAGGAGTTTCCCGTGCAGAGGAACATCACGCGCGGACGCGTGTGTGGCTGCGAAGTCATGAGATCTCCCCACAGTGGCCGCAGGCTTTCACGCAGCAGGTTCCGTCGGCGCACGCGTCGGCAGGCTTCAACTCTTCGATCGCCTCGGCGATGGCGCGGAAGCGTGTGGCGAGGGCCTCTGCATCGGCGGTGTACCAGACGGTGCGTCCCTGCTTTTCGGCGTGGAGCATCCCCGCGCTGGCGAGGGTGGAGAGGTGGCGAGCGACCATCGAGAAATCGATGGAGCAGCACTCGGCGACTTCTGTGACTGAGCAGGCGCGGGCACATTTGAGGAGGCATGAGAGCAACCGGGCCCGTGTTGGCTCGGCGAGGGCCCGCATCATGGCGGGATCGAGGACTCGGTCCAGGCGTGCCCGCTGGCGATTCGCGGCCTTGGGCGTGCGTGAAGTACGTTGGATTATTGACGCCATGATGCAAGTATGTGCCAGTGGGGTAATGAAGTCAAATCGCCCCAGGAACACCATGTCGAGACCGCCCTATTGGCGGCCGACACCTGACCGTGGTATCAGTTGAGTCCTACGGTCGGGCATGTCCACAGAGTTCTGGAATGAGCGATATGCCGGCGAGGATTTGGTGTATGGGGATGCGCCGAACACGTTTCTTGCGGCGAGTGCCGGGCACATGCCCAAGGCCGGTCTGGCTCTCGACCTTGGCGCGGGCGAGGGGCGGAACGCGCTCTTTCTCGCGTCGCTTGGGCTTGACACGACCGCGGTCGATCAGAGCGAGGTTGGCTTGGCCAAGGCCCAACGCCGCGCCCGCGATCGGAAACTGACGCTCCACACCACGGTCGCCGACCTGAACGTGTTCGATCCACCGCTGGCGACCTTTGATGTGATCTCGTCAATCTTCGTGCACCTTCCATCGCCACTGCGTTCGCGCGTGCTTCGGCGTCTTCCGACGTGGCTCAGGCCCGGCGGGGTCTTCATCCTGGAGTCGTATGCCCCGGACCAGATCGAGCGTGACACCGGTGGACCCAAGGATCCCGACATGCTCGCGCCGCTGGAGTCGATTCTCGCCGATCTACGCGTGGGCGATCCCTCGATCACGATCATTCATGAGGCGTTGCTTGTTCGCGAAGTCATTGAGGGGGCGCACCATTCTGGAGAATCGTCGGTGGTGCAGATGATTGCGAAGAAGGCCTGAAGTTTCACGTTGGAGGATTGAATGGCCTGTAGCGACGCGACCCAGAGCACCGTGAGAGCACTCGCTCCTGTCTGCTTCGCCTGTCGTCGGCGTTCGCGCACGACACTCCAGGAGATCGCCGACGCCATTCTCGACCTTGAGAACTGGTCGTCATTCACGGGGTGGGGGCCGCTCCCTGGTATCCGCTCGGCACGCTTTGTCACACGCAGCGTTGAGTTCGTCGGCACGGTCTTTGCCGTCACCGATACGCGTGGCGATACCTACACCGAGTCCATCACCAGGTGGGACCCGGAGACGATCCTCGAGATCCGCATGGATGGCTTTGTGACGCCGCTCTCGAACCTCTCGACCCATTTCTTCGAGCGGTGGACGATTGAGCATGACTCGGGCGCCTCCTCGAGCGAAACGGGGATGCCCGTTGTTGTGCGGTCGTTTGAGATGTATCCGAAGTCGAGGATCGCGCGGCCTGCCCTGTGGTTCATCGGGCAGATGATGCGGCGGGCGGTCGATCGGCACTCCGCACGAGTGCTCGCTTGAAATCGTGAGTTCTTGATTCGCGCCTGGGTTCAGCCCTCCATGCCACAACACCTTCTCGAGGGTGTGCGTGGTTGCACGCCGCAGACGAAGACTGCGGATATCTGTGCGATTGTCCTGGGCCCTCCCTGACGGTCGGGCTACTTGCTATGGACTGCCTCGTGACGTATGAGTCTGTTGTAGAGTTTTCTTGCCCAGGATTCAACAAAGGAGTTCCGATGTCTCTGCCGACCATGCCACCCGAACTCGACGCCTGGCAGGCCTTTGGCACGCGTGTCGATGACCTGTTGTCTTCCACGCTTGGCGGGAGCGACGCTGCGTTGGATCGGTGCCTTGAGCACTCGGCGCGAGAGGGGCTGCCGGCGATCAGCGTCTCGCTGCAGCAGGGTCGATTTCTTGGGCTGCTGGCATCGGCGATTGGGGCGAAGCGCATTCTTGAGATCGGCACACTTGGCGGGTACTCCACGATCTTTCTCGCTCGGGCGCTGGCCTCTGGGCCTTTGGCTCGGGTGGTTTCGCTCGAACTCCACCCGCACCACGCGAGGGTCGCCCGCGAGAATCTCGAGTTTGCGAAACTCGCCGATCGCGTTGAGGTGGTCGTCGGTCCCGCGATTGAATCGTTGGGCGTGCTCGCGAAGGGTCATGATCCTGGCGCGCCCTTTGACGTAGTGTTTATCGATGCGGACAAGGAGAACATCGCGGCGTACTTCGATCTGGTAGTGCCGCTGACGCGCCCGGGCGCGCTCGTGATCGTGGACAACATCGTTCGTGATGGCGAGGTGGTGGACGCGACAAGCACCGACCCGCGTGTGCGGGGCGTGCGTCGATTTCTCGAGAAGATGAAGACCGAGACTCGCGTGCAGGCCGCGGGGATTCAGACGCTGGGGAGCAAGGGGTATGACGGATTTTCGATCGCGCGCGTTCTCAACCCCAAGGGTTGAGATTGGGGATTACTCGCCTGTGCCGCTGGGCTTGATCGTGGCGATCACTTCGGGGGCCTGGGCGACGATCTGCTCGGCGATCTCGCGGCGATGGATCTCCACGTCGCGTGGAAACTCAAAGGCGAGGCGTACGCGCTCCCCTTTGACCGAGGCGACGCGAACAACCCCGATGGGGTTTCGCGGGTCTCCAATGACGACTTCCTCACCCTCACGACGCGTAATAACAAGCATGGCACCACTCCCATCCTTGGGGCAAGCAAGCCCAAGTCACCACCGTCATTAGGTTATACCACGTAGTGCCCAATCGTGAAACGGGTTACGCACGAATTTGTCGCGCAAGTCTCGCCGATTCGTCCGAGAACGGGGTGGATCGTTTGGCTGTGGTTCGGTTCAGTCGACCGCCTTGACCCGGAGCGACTGGCTCACGTGGGCTTTGAGGTTTCGCTCGATCCCGCTCTGGAGCGTGATGGCACTCGAGGGGCAGCCGACGCAGGCGCCGTGGAGACGGATCTCGACGACGCCGTCGGGGGTGATGTCGACGAGTTCAAGGTCGCCTCCATCGGCCTGTACGGCGGGGCGGATCAGGCGGATGACCCGCTCGATTTTCTCGCGGAGGTCGCTTGACGGGGTTTGGACGGACGATTCCACACCAGATGGTAGGAGTTTCAGGTGAGTCAAGGCCATGGCGGCTGTTTGGGCGATACGGTTGGGGCGCATGACGCATCTCCATCTGGCGCGGAAAGGACTCCTCCCGCTCACCATCGTGTCGCTTCTGCTTGCCGCCTGCTCGTCTGGCGGGAGTGACCGCTCGCTTGCTCAAGCCGAGACGAATGCGAAGGGGACGGCCCGGTCGCCCGGGATTGCTCCGCCTCGGATGGTGACGGCGAGCACGGACGAGCCGAGTCCGTTGTGGGAGCCCCGGATCGCGACGGATCGGCGTGTGCGCGCGTTCAATCAGGTTCTGGCGTCGGGCGACGTTCGAGAGCGTGGCGAGTTGCGGGCGCAGGTTGCGGCGAACCTTCCCACGGAGCCGCGGCGCGAGATGGTCGTGGCGATGTCGATGGCGGCTGGGGAGGGTGGGTGGACCGAGTGCACCGTGCCGCTGCTTCGCAGTCTTGCTCGTCCGCTGCGTGGAGTGGAGGACGCGACGAGGTCGGAGGCGGTCGCGCTCTCGAGGCTGCATCCGGAGCGGTCGCTGGTGGATCTTGCCGAGTTAGCGGTTGTGGATCCGTGGTCGGTGGTGCTGGGTGCGGATGGCGTGGGTGGCGGGTTGTCGGAACCCGCGGTGCAGGCCGAGTGCTGGGGGTTGCTTGTTCGGCTTGATCCGTCGATGGAGCGGGCCGCGGCGCTGCTTGGTGAGGGTGGCGCGTCGTCGCTCGCGTTGATTGCCTTGTTCCATGAGCAGACCGGGATATTCCCATATACATCGACCGATTTTCTCTGGGCGACTCAACTGGGCGCGATGCGGGAGCCTGGCGGGACCCTCGAGCGTCTGCGTGAGCAGGTCGATCGTCATGGGCTCCGCGACATTGATGGCGGGCACCTTGAACTTCGGCATGTGCCCGCGATTGAGGCTCTCTCGTCGATCAATGAGTCGTGGCTGTCGTTGTCGTCGCAGCGACTGGCGATTTTGCTCGATGTGCGGCTGAAGCGTCGGATGGGTCACAGGCGTCAGACATCGCCGGGCGAGCAGATCACGCCTGAGGATTGGGCGACGGCCCGGGGGCGTCTGTCTCGCGCCGACCTGTTGCTGCTGCTTGCGATCGACCTCACGCTTGATGACCCGATGTTGCGTGAGGATCTTTTCAGGCAGGTTGAACTCGATCGTGGCGATCGGACGACTGAGTATGGCGGGCTGATGTTTGCCGCGGATCGGGGAGAGCCAGCCCGTGTGATGTCGTTCACGCCTCGGCCGGCGGAGCGGCTGGGGGATCGTCGATTCGTAGCGTCGACGGACATGCTCAGGGCCGGGGCGTTGGCGCTGGCGCACTATCACTTTCATGTTCAGTCGGCGGCGAGCGATGAGTATGCAGGGCCAAGCGAGGGGGACCTCGAGTATGCACGGACCTTTGCGCGGGCGTGCGTGGTCTTCACGAGCCTGGGGCCTGATGGGGCTCGTCTCAATGCCGACTGTTACTTCCCCGATGGGACTGTCGTCGATCTTGGTGAGATCGGCGCGGGTGAGACGCCACGCGATTGACGGCACGGCATAGCAGTTCGCGACATTCACGGGAGAACGCGAGACGTGAGATTTGACACGATTATCTCCGGGGGGACGGTTCACACGGCGGAGTCGTCGTTTGTCGCGGATGTCGGGGTTGAGAAGGGCCTGATTGCCGCGATCGCGGCTCCTGGATCGTTGAGTTCGCCGGGTGCACGCGTGATCGATGCTTCGGGGAAGCACGTCATTCCTGGCGCGATCGATGTCCACGTGCATCTTGCGCTGCCGTTCTGTGGGACGGTTTCCTGCGACGACTTTGAGCATGGATCCAGGGCCGCGGTTCATTCCGGGATCACGACGGTGATCGATTTTGCGATTCCCTCCAAGGGGGAGTCGCTCAAGGACGCCCACGAGACGTGGATGGCGAAGGCTCGCGGGAAGTCGCTTGTTGATTTCTCATGGCACATGGCGCTCACGGACCGCGGGCACATCGAGGAGATCCCCGAACTCGTTGAGATGGGCCTTCCGACGTTCAAGGAGTTCATGATCTATGAGAGCGAGGGGTGGAACAGCGACGATGCGATGCTGTATGCCACGCTCGAGAAGGTGCGTTCGCTGAGCAACCGCGAGGATGAGCCTCGGGCGATGCTGCTGCTTCATGCGGAATCGCCACGGATTCTTGATTTGTTCATCGGGCGTCACCACACGCCCGAGAAGATGAAGGCTTTGGGGGCGCGGCTGCACGCGATCACGCGGCCCAATGTCGTTGAGGCTGAGGCGATCGAGCGGGCGATCCGGTTCGCTGAACACACGCGGGGCGCGTTGTACATCGTGCACATGTCGACGGGCGAGGGAACGGACCTTGTCAAGGCTGCGCGAGCGCGGGGCGTGCCCGTTTTGGCCGAGACGTGTGCTCAGTACCTTGTTCTCGACGACTCCGTGTTCGAGCGTTCCGATGGGCACCTTTATGCCTGCTGCCCGCAGGTGAAGAAGGCGGGCGACATCGATCGGCTCTGGCGGGGGCTCGGCGATGGCGAGGTTTGTGTCGTCTCGACCGACACCTGCTCGTTCACACGTGAGCAGAAGGCGATGTGGAACGGCGATTTCACGAAGATCCCGATGGGCCTTCCTGGGCTCGACACCATGGTGCCGATTGTGTACACCTTTGGTGTGCAGGCCGGGCGGATCACGATGAATCGTCTCGTTCAACTTTGCTGCACGAACCCTGCACGCGTCATGGGGCTGGGCGACCGCAAGGGGACCATTGCGCCGGGGTTCGATGCCGACCTTGCGATCATCGACCCGGCGGCTTCGCTGACGGTGGACCCGAAATCGCTCTATTCCAAGGCCGACTGGTCGCCGTATCAGGGCATGACGCTCCATGGATTCTCGTCGCTCACCATGGTCCGTGGGACTGTGGTCTATGAGAATGGGAAGCACGTTGGAACGCCTGGGCATGGGCAGTTCGTCTCGCGTTCGGGTCCAGGGCGGCTGAACTGATCTTGAATCTCCAACGGCGTGGGGCAATCCGGCGAAGAATCCAGCGTTCCACATTGGGTCTGACTCTGGCGCGGCGTACGGATGCCGCACGCGAACTGTCTCGCCGGTCTTTGAAGATTCACCCGGCTTAGGAGCAACCTCGAATGTCATCTCGCCTCAATCGCACGATTCTCACGGTCTCGGCCTCTTTTGCACTGGCTTTTTCCGCCCATGTTCCCGTCGCCTTTGCCCAGGAGGAGGCGCCTGCCCGTCAGCCCGGTGCACGTCAGCCCCGCGGCAACGGCAACGGGAATGGTGATCAGGCGCAGCCCGGGCAACGCGGCGGTCGTCGCGGCGGGGGGCAGGGGATGGGTGTTTCTGGTGGTGGTCGCATGATGGGTGGTCCGGGCGGCATGCAGCGCGCCACCATCACGCCCCGGAACATCGACCGATACGCCGAGATTCTCGCGCTCACCGACGATCAGAAGAGTGCCGTGGACACGCTCTTCGACGGCTACCGCGGGCGCGTCGAGTCCATCCAGGAAGAGTCTCGCGAGAAGATGCGTGAGATGCGGGACGAGATGCGTGAGGGTGGTGGGGGAGGCGACGGCTCCGGGTTCGCGAAGTTCCGCGAGACCATGGAGGCCGCCCGCAAGCAGACCGACGAGGCCGAGAAGGCGTTCTTCGGCGATGTTCAGTTGATTCTGACCGAGCCACAGGCGGCGTTGTGGCCCAAGATCGAGAAGGCCCGCAATCGCGACGCCTCGCTCCCTCGCGGGAGGCTGAGCGGCGAGAACGTTGACCTCTTCGAGATCGTGGATGATCTCAATCTCGTGGAGGCGGAGAAGTCTCCGACCGTGGCGGTGCTGGACCAGTACGAGACCGAACTCGACCGTGAACTCACGGCGCGGAACAAAGTGTATGACGAGGTTGCCTCGAAGGTCGGCGAGATGTTCCGCGATGGCAACGCCGAGGCGGCCCAGGCGGAGATCGAGAAGGGTCGTGCCGCGAGCGTCCGCGTCCGCGACCTCCAGCGCCGGTATGCCGACAAGGTGAAGGCTGTTCTTCCCGACGCGTCCAAGGAGGCCTTTGACACGGCCTTCAAGAAGGCGAGTTTCCCGCGGGTGTATCGCACGTCGTCGGTGGGCCGCATGCTCGATGGCGCGGAGAAACTCTCGGATCTGACCGCGGATCAGAAGACCCAACTTGCGGAGATCAAGGAGGCGTACGCCAAGGCGGTCGCGCCGATGAATGATCGACTTGCGAAGGCCGAGGAGGCCAACGAGATGGCGTTCAACATCGGGAACATGCCGTTCGGGCGGCGGGGCGGCGGCGGCAACGCGGACGGCGAGCAGTCGGCCGAGCAGAAGGCGATGAGCGAGGCGCGTCAGGCCAAGCGCGATCTCGATACCCAGTATCAGGACCGCATCGAGAAGGTTCTGACGCCCGCGCAGAAGGAAAAACTGCCTCGCGGCGGACGCGGCGGGCAGAACGACGAGCCGGGCATGCAGATCTTCTGAATCTCCTTCAACATACGACATCACACGCACGCACCGGCCCTCGCTGGTGCGTGTTGTTTTTCTTGATGTGTGACGGAAGGGAGACGACCGTGATTCAGTGCGGGACTTCCTTGACCGCGTTGCGATTCCACGCGGGGACGCGGACCACGATCGGCTCGACCGGCTGGCGCTCGATGGTGCACTGGCAGGCCAGGCGGCTGTTGCGCTGCAGGCCCGGCGCTTCCTCGACGCGGTCCTCCTCGGCCTCGGTCGATTCGCTCAGGCACTTTCCCCCCGACTCGATGTAGATATGGCAGGTCGAGCAGGCGCAGACCCCGCCGCACGCGTGCTCGATGTTGATCCCGTGGTCCATCGCGACCTCGAGGAGGTGCTCGCCTTTGGCGGCCATGACCTTCCACTCGCGCTGGTCCTTCCCGGTCAGGCCGAGCGGGTCCTCAAGGATGAACGTGACCGGAATATCGGCCGGCCCGTGTTCGACATCGGAATGGCGCATGTGCATCGACCGACTCTAGCGCGCAGGCCGACCCTGGACCCTCGAGCCACACTGGTCGGGTCTGCGTGCGCGTCCTAAACTGCGGGCTGATGGCCGCCATTGCCTAACCATCACGCGATCCTCGGCAGGCTTGATTCCTGTTGCTTTCGCCCGGTCCGTTGACGCCCGGCGCTCGAACGTGGTCTGCATGCGTTCGACTGCGGGTGTGTGCAACGCCTGCTTGGATCGCTCGAGTCTTCTTCCATCACAATCCACGCCGTGCGATGTACTCCCATTGGAGACTCCATCGCCTCTCATCGATTCTCCATGCCCTGCGGCGTCACTGCCGCGGGTGTTCGACGCATCCATACCCATGTCACACCACACGCGTTCCCACAACAACGCATTCACGTGCACCACCTGCAAGTTCACTTCGCCCGAGGCCACCTTCGGCACCAAGCATCGCAACCACTGTCCGCGATGCCTCTGGTCGCGTCATGTGGACGAGAGCACCGGCGACCGCAAGGCCGCGTGCAAGGCGCCGATGGAACCGATCGCGATCGAGGTCCGCCCGCACGGCGAGTGGGCGATCGTTCACCGCTGTACGGGGTGCGGCACGCTTCGCACCAACCGGATCGCCGGCGACGACTTTGAGCGGGCGCTGCTTGCGTTGGCGCTTCGACCGATTGCGAACCCGGCGTTTCCGATCGACGACCTTCGTGGGGCCTAGGTTCGGACTGATCGGCGCCCTTCACGTGGGTTATGCCGGTGACAATATCATGTGTCTATGGCGGTTTCGGACGACACTCCCGCGCTCACGCTGATGCTCAACGAGTCGCTTTCGGACAAGGAGCGTTTGGAGCGGCTGGTGCCGTCGGTGTATGCGCATCTTCGGGCGACGGCGCAGGCGGCCCTGGCAATGGAACGGGGGGAGCACACGCTGCAGGCTACGGCGCTGGTGCACGAGGCGTACCTGAAGTTGGTGGGGGAGCGCGAGGTGCCTTGGGCGAATCGAGCGCATTTTTTTGCGGCGGCCGCGGAGGCGATGAGGCGGATCCTGATCGATCATGCGCGAGCACGATCGGCGGCAAAGCGGGGTGGCGACCGGAGCCGCGTGCCGATGTCGCTGGTTGATCTCGCGGACTTTGCGGATCCTGTAGAAATCCTGGCGCTCGACGAGGCGTTCTCACGCTTGGAGCGGGAGGAGCCCGAGGTGGCGGCGGTGGTCCGGCTGCGCCTCTTTGCGGGGCTGACGGTGGATCACACGGCGCGGGCTTTGGGTGTGTCATCGCGGCAGGTGGATCGGCAGTGGGCGTATGCACGGGCGTGGCTTGCCCGGGCTATTGATGGAGAGGCATGAGCGCACCGGTACGCACCAAGGTCCGTGAGGTCTTCGCCGAGGCGATCGAGGTTTCGGCGGAGGGGCTCGCGGCGTTTCTGGATCGCTCGTGTGCGGGGGATGCGGTTTTGCGACGCGAGGTGGAGTCGTTGCTGGCGGCGAGGGCTCGGCGTCCGGGGTTTCTGGGTGCGCCGACGGGTGAATCGATAGCGAGTGAGGTTGTTGTTCCCGGGGAAGGACCGGGGACTCGGCTGGGGGCGTACAAGATCCTGGAAGAGATCGGGCATGGCGGGTTCGGGACGGTCTATATGGCCGAGCAGGAGCATCCTGTTCGGCGACGTGTTGCGCTCAAGATCATCCGCCTGGGGATGGACACGAAGGCCGTGGTGGCCCGGTTTGAGTCGGAGCGTCAGGCGTTGGCGCTCATGGACCATTCGCATATTGCACAGGTGTTTGATGCGGGTGCTACCGAGACTGGGCGGCCGTACTTTGTGATGGAACTGGTTCGCGGAGAGCCGATCACGTCGTATGCGGATCAGAATGACCTACCGCTTCGGGAGCGGTTGGATCTGTTTGTGCAGGTGTGTCACGCGATCCAGCATGCGCACTCCAAGGGTGTGGTGCATCGCGACATCAAGCCCGGGAACGTGCTTGTTTCGACGCGAGATGGCCGGCCGCATGCCAAGGTGATCGATTTCGGCATTGCGAAGGCGACGCGTTCGCGTCTGACGGATCGCACGCTCTTTACGGAGTTCCATCAACTCATCGGGACACCCGAGTACATGTCGCCCGAGCAGGCCGGGGGTGCACCTGATATTGACACGCGTTCGGACGTGTACAGTCTGGGCACGTTGTTGTATGAGTTGCTGACGGGTGTGACCCCGATCGATGCGACGACGCTGCGGTCTGCGGCGTACGACGAGATGCGGCGAATGATCCGCGAGGTGGAGCCACTGGCGCCATCCACTCGCCTGTCACGGGCGCGGTATGCGAGCATCGCATCGACCCGGCACAACGAGCCGCGGCTGCGATTGGCGTCTGGTGTTTCAGGTGATCTCGATTGGATCGTGATGAAGGCGCTCGAGAAAGATCGGTCGCGTCGGTATCAGACGGCGTTGGCGGCTCTCGGAGGACGTGCAACGGCATCTCTCGGGGCAGGCGGTCGAGGCGGCCCCGCCATCGCTCGTATATCGGGTCCGGAAGTTTGCGAGACGGAATCGGGCCTTGGTCGTCGGTGGGGGTGCGGTGGTGGTGGCGCTTGTGCTGGGCGTCGTCGGGACGAGCCTTGCGCTCGTCGAGGCCGGTCGGGAACGAGCGAGCGCGGTGGAGCAGACGGAGCGGGCCGAGGCGGCGGAGGCGATGGCTCTGCGTGGGAAGCGTGAGGCGGAGTACGAGGCCTACATCGCGAACATCGAGGCGGCGTCGGGTGCGCTGGAGTCGAACGACGCGGCTCGGCTCCGGGCACGACTCGACGCGTGCGTGACCGAACGTCGCGGGTGGGAGTGGCGGTATTTGAACGCGGCTGGTGATACCAGTGTGATGGTGATGCCGCACCCCACGAGTCCGGTCTCTCGCGCGGTGTACAACCGCGAAGGCACACGGATCGTGACCGCTTCTGGCGATGGGAAGGTACGTGTGTTTGATAGCGAACGCGGGGCGGAGCTGATCACGCTGGCGTCTTCCGAGCCGATCCGCGGAGATGTGGCCTTTAGCGACGATGGATCGCTGGTGCTTGGTGCGACGATCGCGGGTCCGATCCATGTGTGGGATTGGATATCGCAACGCGAGGTGGCGGTGTTGACGGGTCACACCGCGCGGGTGCGATTCGCCTCGTTTCTGGGGGACGGTCGGATCGTGTCGGCGTCGGAGGACTCGACGGTTCGCGTGTGGGACGTGCGGAGCGGTGGCGAGTTGCGAGTCTATCCGCACGGGGGCAAGGTTCTCGATGCGGCGGTTTCGCCGGATGGGCGTCGTCTCGCGACTGGGTCTGATGAATGGTTAGTTCGGGTGTGGAATCTGGATCACGACGCCGAGCCGATTGTGTTTCGTGGGCACGACAAGGACGTTCGGCGGGTGCGCTGGAATCGGGAGGGGACACGGGTGGTGTCGGCGTCTGTGGACGGCACGGCGCGAGTGTGGAACGTCGAGACAGGCGTCGAGGTTGCGCGATATGTGCATGAGACGGGCGTGAACTATGCGGAGTTCAGCCCCGATGGGACGCTTGTTGCGAGTTGTGCCTTCCAGGGGTCGCCGCAGGTGTGGAACGCAACGACGGGTGAGCGTGTGTTCTCGTTGGAGGGGCACACGAACCTGGTCGTGCGCGTGCGGTTCAGCCCTGATGGGCGGTGGATCCTGACGAACTCGTATGACACGACGGCGCGGTTGTGGGAGGCGGCGACGGGGACGGAGCGGTCGTGTTATCGTGGGCATAGCGAGACGCCGTTTGTTGCGGAGTATTCGCCTGATGGCAAGCGTGTCATGACCGGGGGGGATCGCACCGTGCGGATGTGGGAGGTCGGGCAGGACTCTGCACGGAGCCTCATTGCATCTGCACGGCCTGATCCCACGGTTGTTCGGCTGAGCGAGGACGAGAACCGGATCCTGGAGGTTGGCGATGGCCGCGTGCGTGTGATCGATCGTGGCGATGGGCACGAGACCATGCTGTCTCCTGCGCCTGAGTATGCCGGCGGTGGCGTGATATCACGCGATGGGTCTCGAGTGTTCGCCGCGTTTGAGGATGGTGTGGTTCGCTCATGGATCCTGGCGGGCAATCTGCCAGGCCCCTCGCTCGTGGGGCATTCGGGAATCGTCAACTGCGTTGAGGTCAGTCCTGACGGCCGACGAGTGGTCACCGCGGGCTACGACAGGACGACCCGGGTTTGGGATGCAGATATTGGAAGGGAAGAGTTACGATTCGATGGACAAGGTGGCTCGATCACGTCCTGTACGTTTGACCCCGTGGGAGGACGGATCGCGACGGGGGGCGGTAAGGGTGAGTTGTGCGTCTGGGACGCGCGTACGGGGGCGTCGCTGCTTCGGTTTCGCGCGCATGAGTATCAGATCTTGTCTGTTCGCTTCAATGGCGACGGGACGCGGATCTTGAGCACGTCGAATGACACGACGGCCCGCGTGTGGGACGCGTCGACTGGACGAGAACTCCTTGTGCTTCGCGGGCATGGACATTCTGTCCTTGATGGAGCGTTCTCGCCCGATGGGACTCGCCTCGTGACGTGCTCGGCCGATGGCACGGTGCGGTTCTGGGATGCGGCGAACGGGCGTCAGGTTCTGTCGATCAGGGTTCGTTCGGGTGGCGTCGGTGCCGTGCAGTTCACGAGAGACGGGACGGGGCTCTTCTACGCCGAGACATCGGGTCGGGCGTATGTGCTGGACAGTGTTTCAGCGCGGGAGCGGGGGCGACAACGGCGCTCGGGCGACGAATCGCCGTCAAGGTAGGCATTCTCAGTTGATTCTTTGGCGCTCGGCAGGCTCGTTCCCGCTTGGTGTTGCGGGCGATGCGCGGCATGGCTTGGTTGTGCTCGTCCTTATGGGAGATCGGCATGAGATTCGCCGCCTTTGTGCTTGCTGTGATTGTTCTGACCAACGCGGCACTGGCTCAGTCCACGGCCTTTACGTATCAGGGAGAACTTCGGAGCGAGAGCGCACTGGCGAACGGTCTCCACGATGTCCGCTTCAGACTCTTTGATGCGATGTCCGCCGGGGCGCAGGTGGGGAGCACGATCTGTGTGGATGATGTCCCGGTGATCGAGGGGCGGTTCAGCGTCACGATCGACTTTGGTGGCGCGTTTGTGAGCACGGCCGCGCGATTCATCGAGATCGAGGTGCGTGCCGATACCGGGCTTGATTGCGCGGACACGACCGGGTACACGACGTTGTCGCCTCGACAGGCGATCACGACCGCGCCCAGAGCCGCAGCGGCGAACACGGCGTTCTCGCTCTCGGCGCCCGACGGCACGCCCGCGAATGCGCTGGTTGTGGACAATGACGGACGCGTCGGCATCGGGACGAGCACGCCGGGTCATTCTGTGACCATTGCGAATTCCGGTCCCACGATCGCGCTCCAGGACACCGATTCGAATGGAACTGCCGGGGGCACGCAGGTGGGGTATGTGAGTTATCGCGACGCCGGGAATGTTGAGCGTGCGTGGGTGGGGTTTGGCACGGCGGGTGATCCCGACTTCTCGATCATCACCGCGCGTCCAAACTGCGACATTGTGCTCAACAACCTGAACGGCGGCAATGTGGGGATCGGCACGGCGGCACCCACGGCGAAACTTGAGGTGCGCGGTGAGATGCGTTATGGGACGCTTGGGCAATATCGACCGATCGCGGGGGAGGAGCCGCTGCGTCTCCTGCGTGGCCGCATCAACGCTGACGGATCGATCATCTCGGGGAGTGGGTTCACTGTGTCGCGTCCCGGGACTGCGCGATATCTCATCACGTTCAACACGCCGTTCACCGGGATCCCCTCGGTCACAGCGACCACGGAGCAAGGGAGCACTCAGGCGGCAACGGTGATCCTCACGGACGGCGTGAGCGCGAACTCTGTCGAACTGAGGCTCTATTACAACACGTTCACAACCACACCCAACGATGAGGTATTCAGTTTCATTGTTGTGGGCTCGCGATAGCACCCGGACAGCCATCCACACCTCAGATTCGACATACAAAGGAGCACTCCATGGTCCATTCCACCTCTCGCATCCGGGTTCTTCTCGCTGCATGCGGCACCACCCTCGTGGCGACCACCTCGCTCGCCGACAACTGGGACAACAGTTCCGGGAACGCACAGTGGTCAACCGCGACGAATTGGATGGACAACACCGAGCCCACGCTCGCCGATTTTGCGCTCTTCCCGAACACATTCCCCGACGGACAAAGCGTCATCACCCTCACTACCAACGAGGTGGCGTTGTCGCTCACGTTCCTCAACAGTTACACGCTCTCGGGGGGGACTATCCGATTGGGCAACGGATCGATCTCGCTCGGAGGTTGGTCGCCGACGATCAACTCGGTGATCAATGGGACCGGTCCGATCACGTTCAGTGGCGGGGGGACCGTCACCCTGGGAGCGTCCTCGAACTCGTACACCGGCGGGACGGTCATCAGCGGGACCAGCACGACCGTCTCGATCCGCAGCAACACGCAACTGGGATTCAACACCGCGCCCATCACCCTCAACGGCGGGCGACTGCGACTCGACGGCTCGGTGAATCCGACGTTCATCGTGCAGCGGACGATCACGCCCGGCACGAGCGGGGGGACCATTGAGCTCCAGAACAACGCGCTGCTAGACCTCTTCGACGGGATCGGAGCCAATGCCAACGCGATGACGTTCATGGGAAACGGAACCGTCGAACTCAACTCGGCGAGCACGCGAACCGGGCCCACGACCATCAATGCGGTCGTCCTGAAACTCCAGAACGCGACGGGTCTGGGAACCCCCGGCGTGGCGTCACTGACGAATGCCGCCACGCTCGAGGTCAACAACGGCAGCGGCACGTTCGCCGGGAGCGTCAATGTCTTCCAAGGGTCCACGTTGCGCGGCGGCCCGGGCACGCACACCTTCGGCGGGATCGCCAACGTCCTTGGGAACATGACACTCAACGGCGGGGCGACGAGTTCGGACGTGCTCATCTTCGGGAATGACGCGGTGCGGCAGGGCACGGGATGGACGACCAGCGTCAACACCGGCACGGTGCGGCTGGACGGCGCGAACTCCTACGCAGGTGATTGGGCGATCAACGGCGGAGCGATCCAGATCGGCGACCCCGCCTCGCTAGGCTCCGGGACGGGACCGATCGTGGTGGGTGGGAGCGGGAGGCTCAAGATCAACACGCCGACGCTCGCGCGGGATATCACGCTCAATAACCCGGGGGGCGGGATCGAGTTGCTGCAGGATGTCACATACACGGGGAGCATCCCCATCGCGCCGAGCGCGGCATTTGTGCCCATCCTCGGCGCGAACCACGAGTTCATACTCACGGGACCCGGCACATCGATGACTTATGACGGGATCGCAATCATTGGCGGCGCGATCGGCGTGAGGTCGCTCCGCGTGACCGGTGGCGCACAGGTGACCGGCTCCGACACGCGCATCTATGGCAACAGCAGTGGCACGCCGTCGAGCATCACGGTGAGCGGCGCGGGTTCGAGCTGGGTGAACACCAATGAGTTCTGGTTAGGGAACACGAGTAACGACGCGACGACACTACTCGTGGAAGCGGGCGGCACGCTCACGAGCCCGGGGTTCTATGTCGGGGTTGGGGAGGACGCCTCCGCGACGATCACCGGCGAAGGTTCGACGCTCACCAGCGCCACGGTCCTCAAAGTCGGGCTGGCGTCGGTGTGCACGATGGACGTGCTCGCCGGCGCGGATGTCACAGCGCTCGACACGTACATCGGCGAAGGAGTCAACGCGTCGGGGACACTCACTGTCAATGGGACAGGTTCCACGTGGACCAACCAGAGCCTCCTTCGGGTGGGCACGTCCGAAGCCAGCGGCGGAACACCGGCCGAGGGTGTGGTCAACCTGTCGGGCAGCGGTTCGCTATCCTGCCTCGGGCTCCACCTCGGCGAGGGCGCGACGGCATCGAGCACACTCACCATCGTCGGCGGACTCACACGGCTCGACGTTGGCCCTGCGGGCGTCCTTATGAGCCAGGGTGGAGCGGCCAGTACACTCAATCTCAACGGCGGCATCGTCGACATCCACGGCCATATCACCGACGCCGGCTCGGGGCAGAGCACGTTCATCCTTGACGGCGCCACGCTCGATATGCACAACAACACTATCGGCGGAGTGAATCCCATCGACATCCCAGTCTTCAGAAGCGGCACGCTCAAGAACGTTGGCGAGATCAACAACGGAACCGGCTTCAACAAGGACGGCACCGGCACGCTTTACCTCAACACCACCAACACCTACTCCGGCTCGACGACCGTCAGCGAGGGCGCGCTGTATCTCGTCGACTCGGGAGGCTCTAACACGGGAAGCAGCACGGTGGTCGTTGGGAATCTTGGCACCCTCGTCGGCAACGGCCGAGTTGCGGGCCAGGTGATCAACGATGGGCATGTCTCGCCTCAGGGTTTCAACTTCAATAGCACGGCCACGCTCCACATGCTCAACTCGTACACCCAGGTGGGTAACGGGGCGCTCGACATCCAGATCGAATCGGCTGGGGCGTTTGACACGCTCGAGATTACCGGCTCGGCGGTCCTCACGGGGACGCTCAACGTCTCACTCTTGAATGGATACCAGCCCACGACAGGTGATACGTTCACCATTCTCACGGCATCGTCCGTGAATGGGACGTTCGTCACCGTCAATCTCCCGTCACTCAATGCGGGTCATGCCTGGCTCGTGGAGTATCCCGCCGGGCAGGTGCGACTTCGTGTCGGCACGTCGTGTGTTGCTGACCTCGATGATGGCACCGCGACGGGCACACCCGACGGTGGCGTGACGATTGATGATCTGCTGTATTACCTCAACGTGTTCAATCTCGGCGCGCCTATCGCCGACGTGGACGACGGATCCGCGACGGGCACGCCTGACGGCGGGGTCACCATCGACGACCTGCTGTACTTCTTGCTGAGGTTCAATCAAGGATGCTGAGCATCGCGACGGGACGGATTATTCGCAGCGTCGCCGGGACTACAGGTACATATCTTCTAGTATGCGGGTCGAGTCCTGCTGAACCGACCCTCGGGGCCTGGGTCGTAGCCGAGTCGTGTCGAGCAGGAATGTCTCATCAAACCGTCGTCGTGGATCTTCGGGCATTGGACCGGGTGGAGCGCCCGTGAGTGGGTCGAAGCGTGATAATTTGATCCAGCACTGGTGAACACCGATGAGCAATACGATCGTTTCATGTCTAAACCTCGGGCCACTCAGGGCCGCTTCATTTCGACTGGCGAGTCGACGGTGAACGTCCTATGACCTAGTACGAGCGTTCGGCGGTGGGGTTGAGGTGGGCTGCGATGGCGTGGTTGATGACCGCGCGCGGTTCATGTCGAGCGATGATTCACGCGTTTGCAGGAGTATCGAGCCTGTTCTCGCATGAGACTATGGGCGACATCTGCCCGATCGGTTTATACCACCGGCCGATGGGTTAAGCCACATCTCGACAAGAGATTCGCGTACGACATCGGGTGGCGGATGTATCCTTGCCAACGTGTGCCACAAACGCCAAACGCCGCCGAGGTCTCTCGACGGCGTCTCGCTTAAACCAAAGGGCCGGCTGCTTTCGCAACCGGCCCGGCAATAGTGGGGTAGCAACGGACTACGAGCATTGACACGGTGATGTCGAGACACGGGACGGTGCCTAGTCAACTTCGTCCACGCGCAGGTCCACAAGCGTGTGCAACACAGGGTACTTCACGATGCAACGGAACACGTCGAACATGGCATGCAAGCCCAGCTCATCCATCGCCGAGCGCACGGCCTCAGCATGGCGCGGGACACCCGGCAACTCCGGCACGCACGTTGAAGCACCCATGTAGACCACCGATTCCTGCTGCGGCAGGACATCTTCGGGCCGGCACTCACGGACCGAGTCGGGACTTTGGCGGTGTCCGTAGATTTTCACTCTGGCCTTGCCCGAATCGACCCAGCCGTGCGGCACGAGCAACTCACAGACCATGTGCTCTGTAGGCGTGTGCACAATCGAGTTGATCCCGTGAGGCGGCTGAGGCTGGGCAGAATGTTCGGGGACGAGCCTGGACAGATACAGCGAGATCGCGTCGGCTTTCGCGACCATGGGAAAGTTCACGTCGGTCTTCACACCACCCTGGACCTGATCGCGTGGCGTGAGTGTTGGGAGCGGTGACGAGCAGAATTCTCGCATCAGTCGCATGCCGCTCGCGCCGTCGTACGCTCCCGAAATCGACTCAGTCGCGCCCGCCTGCTTTGCAACCTGTTCGGACAGGATGCTCGAGGCGATGGTGAGTGGTGCCGTTCGCCGCAGTCTCTGCAGCCCGACGTACGCCACGATCCCGATCGCTCGGATCATGTCTGGTCGAGTCGGATCGACAAAGGTGATTCCGGTTCGAATCAGATGTGTCGCGCGGATGCCCCATACGTGAGAGTTGTGTCTGTAGAGCGTGGCCCGGATCTTTTCCTCCATCGCTTCGGAAATCGCCGGCACGACGCCGCCGACCATCGAGACGAGGGAATCACGATCGCCCGCGTGCATGAGCGTGAACTGCTCGAACTCATCGAAAGCCTGCATGACGCGATCGGTGACGACAACCGAGATTCCCTTGCGTTCGGCCGCACGGATCAATCGCCGAATGGACGAGCGAGCCGGCACGTTCGAGACTTCCACGAGTGGATTGGTGGCCGTCGAGATTCGGTAAATTTGCCACGCCAGACTCTTGTCGATTCCGAGTGCCCGCTCCACATCCACGGCTTTGCCAACGGGTTCGTTGAGAGCAGTGATTAGACCCATCAAGGCTGACTGGAGGCGAGACAGCACAGCCGCGGAGCCGGCTTCAAACCCGCCGCTGCTGGTCTGTCCAGAGGACCCAGATCGACGCGAGGTTGTTGAAATAGGTGCCATGCTGACCACACTACATCGGCTGCGTACGACTCCAACAGCATACCTCAGCGTGGGCACTTTGGAAAGTATTTTCCAAATATACACCAAATGTACTTGCAGTGATCGTTGCTGCGTGGTATTTTCTCTAGAGATAAATCGACCGGGGCACCCATTTGGGGGTGTCAGAGCGTGGAGGAGATGAAAATGCGACTTGGCTTCTCGACCGTTTCCGCGCTTGTACTTGCGATTGTGAACTCTGCGATCGCCGTGGATTTCACGGAAGTGGAGCCTAACGACGACAAGTCACAGGCGAACGTGGTTGTCGGCATGCAGCCAGGCGACGCCTTGGTGGGGACATCGACGGGTTCGTCATCGACGCCCGGGCTCGGTTCAGGGGACTTCTTCGACATCACGACGGCGCCAGCGGGTGCACCAGGGATCTATCGCTACCGGCTCACGATCACGACGACGGGTCTGACCGGGCATGTCGGGTCGATCCGGGGCCTTACGCAAACCAACGGCGTGATCAACGCCGGGACAGACCTTTCGGTGCACACGTCCATCGCGACCCAGGATGGCTCCCTGCCGCCACGAACGGTGCAGTGGTATGCCAATGAGACGCCCTCGAGGATCTATTTCCGGGTGAGCGGCGCATCGGTCACGACGGCCCCGTATCGAGTGGAGTTGGCGCGCGATCCAGTGATACCCAATATTGTCCCGCTGTCAATCGAGGCCGGTTCGTTCTTCTACTCGACCATCGGCCAGACCTCGGTCAACACGGACACATGGGTCTATGACTCCAACCTCGTCGCGATTCCGGACGCAGGCAATGACGACGAGACTCTCGCGGGCGGCGGAACAGGCGACACGACACAGAGTCGACTCCAGCGCACTCTTCCAGCGGGGAACTACATCCTCGCATTGTCAAACTACAACTTGGTCAACGACCAGGCCCAGTCGGCGGCGGACGACGACTTTCCCAACAACCCAGTCGTCGATTTCCCCAACGCGATCTGCACAACCGGCTCGGGAAGCAATCAGAACAACAGTTTCGTCATTGGCAACCGCTGCAGCGGGTTCGTGGTTCCTATAGGAAACAATCGCCCGGAGCGATACGACGTCACCTTCTGGGCCTTCACGCTCACTGGGCCGTCGCTGCCCGATCCGGTGGTGCTCGGTTCTGGAGCCGCCACGCCAACGTCTGTCGGACAGGGCCAAACAGCCGTACTCACGGTGATCGCCTCGGACGGTGTGCCGACGGGTGTGTCCGCGGACCTCACGGCCTTTGGTCTCTCGAGCAGCGTCGCGTTCAATGACAGTGGCGTCAACGGCGACGCGACGCCCGGAGACGGGATCTGGAGTCGCTCGTTCACCATTCCGCTCTCGCAGATACCCGGCTCGTACACGGTCCAGGTGAGTTCGACGGTGAGTGGCTCGTGTGCCGCGCCATCGACGTCGATTTCTTTCAGTGTGTACCCGCCCAACAACACATGCGCCACGGCCACTCCGATCTCCGTCGGTGGTTCGTACGTCGGCAGCACCCTCGGGGCACTCGGCGCCGGCGGCCCAACCAGCACGTGCAATGCGGTCTCCTCGACCAACCCTGGCGTGTGGTATGTCTTCACAGAAACTTCGCCGATCCCGCGTCGACTGCGGCTGGATCTGTGCGATCCGATCACCAACTTCGATGCGCAGATCTCGATGTTCACCGGGTCGTGCGGCTCGTTGTCGTGTGTGTGGGGGAACGACTCCAGCCCGCTGGGATGCGTGGTACAGAGCCCGTCGCTCGACAACGGCCCACCCCTACACACGAACACGCCGGCCATCCTGAACTGGGCGCCAACGCCAACCGGCGAATTCCTCATCAGCCACTGCACGACTCCGGGGACGACGTACTACATCTGCGTTACGAACAAGGTCGCGGCGAACGGAGGACACTTCGTCCTCCATCTCTCGGACACGGGTCAACCCTGCCCGGGTACTCCTCCGCCCAACTCTTCGTGCGTCACAGCCCATAATCTCACGACTTTCCCTTACTGGGAAGCGCTGAACATGTACGACGGGACCGCCGACGCGCAGCCCGCCTCGTGTGTCACGGATCCCCGTACCTCGGTCTGGTACCGCTTCGCCCCGACATCGCCTGGGTCGCTCTACTGCGCAAAAGTGCCCGACGACATTCCCTCGAACGACGGGTTGCTGACCGTGTTCCGTGCGGTCCCCGACTGCACGAACCTCGTCGAGATCGCATGCCAGAATTTCCTGGATCCCTATGGGCAAATCTTTTTCTTCCCCATCACCACGCTCAACCCGGGTTCGGTGTACTACTTGCTCTATACCACAAAGTCGAACGGCACGTTCCCGCCACAGGCAACCAGCCTCGGTTTTGACTTCGCAACCAGCGGGGTCGTCTGCGTCGCCGATGTCGATGACGGCACGGGCACTGGAACACCCGACGGGGGTGTCACCATCGATGACCTGCTGTACTACCTCGCCATTTTCAATCTTGGGCTTCCCTCTGCAGATGTGGACAATGGCACGGGTACCG
This sequence comes from Phycisphaerales bacterium, assembly GCA_016699835.1. NCBI lineage: Bacteria > Pseudomonadati > Planctomycetota > Phycisphaerae > Phycisphaerales > Phycisphaerales bacterium. The sequence goes on along the minus strand of CP064987.1, from coordinate 75,065 downwards.
GCACACTCGATGGTGGCGTGACGATCGATGACTTGTTGTACTACCTGGCTCGATTCAACGCTGGATGCTGAGCACAAGGACTCGGAGGCGGAACATCATTCTGAACGATGTTGAAACGTACATATGCGATTGAGTAGGTTTTCGAAATCTAGTCCGTCCGAAAGGTCGGACCATCAGAGGAGAGTTGAATTATGAAGACGTATGTGTGGTCGCGCAATAGGACAACGATCGGAGTGGCCTTGGCCACGGTTCTCATCGCAGGCACAACGGCGAACGCATCCGTGCTCAGCACACGGCCTGTGGCGATCTCGGGCACCGACAGCGCCTATGGCCCAAACATGGGCTCTGGAGTGTTCTACAACGCCGGATCGCTCGGCAGTAGTTCGAGCAACGTCCAGCCCGTCATCAACAACAGCGGGTACGTGATGTTCACGGGGAATATCTCTGGAACGACGACCTATCAGGGGCTGTGGACCAATCCGAACTCCTCGACGAACGGGCTCCAGGCCCTCGGTGGGCAGGCCGCGCCGGGCGGTGCCGGGACGCAGGTGTACGGAAACGCCTACAACGGTGGCTCGCCCACGGCGAACGTGTTCGCGAACTTGGGCATCAACAACGCCGGACAGACCGCGTTCAAGATGGGCACCAATGGCGCGGGCGCCTTCACGGATTCCGGTTCTGGATTGACGCGTGTTGCCTTTGGTCAGGATGTCGCACCAGAGACCGGCTCGGGCGCAACTCCCGCCAACGCGTCCTATGCCAACGGACCGCTCTTGTCATTCCCGATGCTCTTCAATCAGAGCGGGAATGTCGCCTACTTCGCGTCTCTCCAGTCGGGTACCGGTAGCGATCCGATCACGACGTCGGGGGTCTTCCCGAACGTTGCCAATAACAACGTTCTCTACATGGGTCAGGGCGACAACGGCGGCGGAGCCAACCCCAATGTCCACGCCGTGCTGCGCGCCGGTGACCAGCCGGCCGCGGTCGCGTCGATCGATCCATCGGCCCGCATCGGGACGAACTTCGGCAGTTTCCAGGCCAACTTCAACATCAACGACAACAACAAGTACTGCATGCAGGTCGCCCTCCAGGGCCAGATTGGCGGCGTGAACGTAACCACGAGCCTGACTACGGGCAACGCTAGCATGTACATCACGAACCGAAACGGAAGCTTCGAGATCATTGCCCGTCAGGGTGAGTCCGCGCCAGGCGGCACTGGGACCGAGGTCTACCGAGGGCTGGGATCATCCGGCGTCGGGTTCAACAACCTCGGGCATGTCGCCTTCAACTCGTCGACTCGTGTTGGCGCTACCACGGTCAGTTCCGGCTCGGTGTTCTCCGACATCGGGTCGGGCACGCTCCGGCGTATCGCCGACCAGGGCCAGTCTCTGCCGAACATCTACTCGCGTACCGGCAACTCGCCCCTCCCCGCGTTCACCAATGGCGCCTACAACGCCACCACGTCGGGCGCCACGGGCGGCGGGAACCTCTATCTCGTGAACGGCGCCGACACACTCTTCTTCTATGCCACCGGACTCACAGGCGATGGCATCACCAGCGGCGTCAACAACGCCGCCATTTTCTCCGTCGATCACGTCGCGGGGCAGGACGTGCAGCGGGTCGTGGTCCAAACCCACGACTCGGCTCCTGTTTTCACGAGCCTTGCACTTGGTGAACAGACCTTCATCAACACGATTATCTACAACAACGTCGCGGTCAACTCACTCGGCCAGATGGCCTTCATGGGCACACTCGGAAGCACCGGAAGTTCCATCGTCGCCTCGCCAGCGAGCGTTGCCAACAACAGCGGCCTCTTCGTGGTCGATACCGATGGCACGATCCACCTGATCGCTCAGGTTGGCGAGACCTTCGCCCCACTCGGAAACAACTCTTTGGTTGTTGCCGCAATCACGCCCATCGGTCAATCCGGTGGACAGGACGGGCACTCGATCGTTCTGAATGACAACGGCGATCTCGTCTTCTCGTTGACCTTCAAGGTACCGGGCACCACGACCGCCTTGCAATCCGGCGTCTTCGTGACCCACATCCCGACACCAGAAAGCCTCACACTCCTGGGATTGGGAGGCCTCGTCGCGTCGCGGCGTCGCCGGCGGTAGTTCGCACACAGGTGTCTTCTGGACGGCGGCCGAAACACGCCGCCGTCCGGTTTCGGCAACGGCTGTCCCCGCAGGGGCTGCCCGTCGACAAGGACAACACACATGACGACGCGAGTTTCCAGCGTGATAGGTGCGGCGTGTTCGATCGCGATGCTCGTTTCTTCGGCGACCGCCCAACTCAAGATCAGTCAGGTTTACGGCGCGGGAGGGGATTTCGGAGCAGTAGTCAACCGCGATTACGTCGAACTTTTCAATCCGACTGCCGTGCCCGTGAGCCTCGACGGCTGGGCCATCCAGTACACAACCGTGTCGAGCGGAACTTGGAGTTCACGCGCCTTTGACTCGGGTCTCGTTGTCTTGCCCGGTGGATATTTCCTCATCCAGATGACCCTCTCGGGCGTCAACGGTGTGGACATTCCCACACCCGATTTCACTCCCGCCACAGCCATGCCCATGTCCTTCAACGGTGGCAAGGTGGCCTTGACCAACACCGCGGTGTCGATCACGGGCACTTGTCCGAGCGATCCGGCGATCGTGGACTTTGTTGGCTTCGGAAACTCGCTCTCCTGCTTCGAGGGCCAGGCCGGCGCACCGGCTCCATCGCAAACACTCGCGATCTACAGGCTCGACGACGGCTGCTTCGACTCCGACCAGAACGGCTCCAACTTCGTCACAGGGGCGCCCTCCCCTCGAAACTCGACAAGCCCGACCCACACGTGCGGCCCGTTTGCCGATGTCGGCGTCGCGGTCGCCGGCGGAACCTGCCCGCTCTCCTTGGGCGGCACGGAGTCCTTCGTCGTCACGGTTACGAACCACGGCACGGCGACTACCGATTCAGTGGCGGCCTTTCAGATTCCAACGAACATGTCCTTTGTCTCGTCATTGCCCAGCACCATCCCTGTCGGCAACATCGTCACGACGGCGTTCGCGGGCATGATCGCGGGCGAATCTCGAACGCTCACCATAGATCTGACCACGTCGGGCACAGGCGGTAGCCCGACGACCCTTGCTACCGCGACGTCTTCGCTCTCGGACGCCGGCCACCCGACGGCGGTGTCACCATCGACGACCTCCTGTACTATCTCGCACGCTTCAACGCCGGCTGCTAGGCAGTCGATCGAACGTGCTGGAGAAGACCCATGAAGCCCACGAGTGCGCTCCTGATCACCCTTGCACTGGCATCCACGGCGACACACGCCGAGCCCTATGTGCTTGACATTCCCGGCCCGGCAAGTTTCACCATGGGCTCCAGCGGCTCACCTCTCAACGCCGCCGATCTTGGCCTCATCAACGTCCCCGGCGGAGCCTACCACGGTCTCCGAATGACGTACACGGTTCGCGCGACCAATCCCAACGCCAAGCCGTACGACGTCCCCATGCAGTTTTATTACAACCTGCCCGGCGAGACCGTATGGCACGCGCCCACGGTCCAGGGTGCCATCACGCCCAACCCCGTGGTTGGTCCCATGAACGCCCAGTCCATGACATATTCCTTCGACTTCCCCATCTTTTTCTACCGCTCCTTCGGCGTTACTCCGATTCCCTTTCCCGGCGCCATGACGATTGGCCTCCGAGGACGCAACCTCGTCCTCAACAACACCGCGACATGGAGCAACATGCACATCGAGTTTTATCCCGCCAAAGTCAGCGTCTTCACGGGCGACAATCACTCGTCGGGCACATGGAACCGCCCCATCATCAACCCACGCCAGGGTATCGATCTCGGCCGCGACACCGATATCACTGAGTTTACCGCCATCCCCTTCCAGGTTGACATGACAGGGATCTACGGCATTCACACCCAACTCCATGGGGGCACGGGCGTCCTCGAGGGCGTCACGTACCTCTTCCAGGGGGATGTTCCCGTCACAGGTCCGTACACAAACGTTCTCGACGCCAACCTACAGGGGCTGTATGGCGTGGGATACACCGACATCAACTCCGTGAACCTCGTCGCTGGCCAGACCTACACACTTGTCCAGAGCCAGGACAACCCGGCCCCTCACTACACCTTCACGTCCTACATCGTCGGACTCGGAAGGGTTGTTGATTCCTGTGAGGCCGATCTCGATGACGGCAACTCCACCGGTACGCCGGATCAGGCGGTGACCATCGACGACCTGCTTTTTTACATCGAGGCCTTCACCGCAGGAACACTCCGCGCCGACGTTGATGACAGCACCGGTTCTGGCCTCCCGGACGGAGCGGTCTCCATCGATGATCTTCTCTACTACCTTGACCACTTCAACGCCGGGTGCTAGACGGATTCTCGTGGATTCGGGTTTCGCACGACTTTGACTCTCATCCGCTCCTTCTCCTGGCTCCAGTACCTCGGGCCAGGCACACCCAGCCCCGTGAGAGGCCACTCCGCTCATGGGGTTTTGCGTTTGGGTCGTCTTCGCCATCTAGGCTCCGCTGTTCAATGGACAGCCGCGGGACGTGTGGATGTTCTCGGGGTGCGATGCCATCGCACTCTCGATCACCCATGTTGAACCCGCGCTGCTCAAGTGCGCTGCGTCGAGTCGACACGTGCGGCACGTCCACGAGCAATCCGGCCACGTTCACGTGCGCGAGAACGACGTGGAATACGGCTCGGGCTCGGGCAACTGCGTCGGCGCGCCCGGCCTCCAATGCTTGCGGAACGTGGGCCATAACGCGAAAACGCCGCCGAGGTCTCTCGACGGCGTCTCACCTAAAGCAAAGGGCCGGCCGCATTCGCAACCGGCCCGGCAATAGTGGGGGAGTAACGGTGTTCAAATCGCATGAGTCGGTGAGAAGAGACACGCATAGAACGTCAACGATATGTTCCAAAGGGCCATATCAGCCCGTATCAAGGCATTCCGCTGAGCCAGAACGAGTAACTACAAGCCACCGATCTGGCAAGTGAAGGCCCCAACGTGACCATCACGTCCATAGCCGCGTCCGCCGCGCACTCTCCAGACGTTCAGGGCTGATGCCCTGAAATGCTTGGTGAACACGCTTGACGTGCTCGGAATGGGTTTGGTGGCTGTCAATCGCCTTGGACCGGGGACTGGCGTTCAACTTGGTCTTCATCCATTCCAAGATGCGGCGGTCGCACGTGTCGGCGAGCTCTGACCGATGTACTGAGAGTTACGGCTACTCATCGGCAAGCCGGTACCCTACGGAAAGTTCCGTGAGCAGGTATCGTGGGCGAGCGGTGTCAGCCTCAAGCTTCCGGCGTAGATTCGCCATGTGCACACGCACGAGGTGGGGCTCGTGTGCTCGGCCCGGACCCCAAACGGCTACCAGAAGCGTCTGGTGTGTCAGCACGCGACCGGGGTGCTTGGCGAGCTCAGCGAGCAGTTTGAACTCCAGCGGGGTCAGTCCCACTGGCTCGGTCGCGAGCGTCACTCGGCGCTTGGCGAGATTGATCACGAGATCCCCGACTGTGAAGATGGGCGAGCCGTTGACGGCGTCTCGTACTGATGTGCTCCGGCGGAGCGCTGCCCGGACTCGGGCCAGGAGTTCCTGTACACTGAACGGCTTTGTAAGATAGTCGTCCGCACCGAGGTCGAGGGCTTTGACTTTGTCGGTCTCCTGGCCTCGGGCGGAGACGATGATGATGGGCATGGCCGACCACTCCCGCACGGCCCGGATCAGCTCAAGGCCGTTTCGATCCGGGAGGCCGAGGTCGAGGATGATGAGGTCTGGTGTGTGGCTGGACGCCATGCTCATCCCAGAGCGTTGGTCCTCGGCCTCGAGAACGCGATAGCCCTCGCCTTCGAGCGCCGGGCGGAGGAACCGGCGAATCGCGCGTTCGTCTTCGACGATCAGGACTGTTAAAGAAGGTTCGGTCAAGGTGTGCCCGCCTCAGAGTTGAACTCGTCTCCCGGGATCGAAGGCGGTTCGCCCACTCTGGGGTAGGGAAGGGAAGCTACGAACTCCGCCCCCCCCCCGTCTCGATTGCGTGCTTCGATCGAACCCGCATGGGCTTCGGCGATGGCGCGGCAGATCGCAAGGCCAAGGCCCACGCCGCGCCCGGTCTGGCACGGGCCACGGACAAACCGATCAAAGAGCTTGGCGGGCGCATCGCCCAGCCCGGGACCGCGGTCGAGGACCTCAATGCGAGTGGCTCTTCCGACCTGCCCCGCGCGGACGGTGATCTCGCCATCGCCCGCATACCTCAGCGCATTGTCGAAGAGATTAAAGAGGAGCTGTGTGAGCAGTGTTGAATCCGCGAACACGAGGAGCGGCTCGTTGGGGAGCTCTACGCGGATGCGGTGTGAGTCTGCTTCCCGGCGAACCTGACGCAGCGCGGCATCAATGATCTCATCCACGGGAAACCACTCTGCGGCAACAGTCTCCCGGCCCTCGTCGAGCCGACCCATCTGGATCAGGTTGTCCACGAGACGTGAGAGTCGCTCTGACTCATCGGCGATGTCTTGCAGTAAAGCGCGGTCGCTCTCACTTATGCTCCTCCCTGACGAGTGAAGGATGGTCGAGGCCGCACCCCCGATGGTGGCCAGCGGCGTCCGCATATCGTGGGAGACGGCCGCAAGCAGGTCGGATCGGAGACGCTCTGACTCGGCCCGTACCGATGCGGCCCTGGCTCGCTCGGTCAGGTTCTCGCGCTCGATGGCTTGTGCGGCGATGGCGGCGATGGACTGCAGAAGGCGGCGCATCCCGAAGTCCAGAACGCCCTGTTTGGGTCTCACACCGAGCACGCCGACGGTCTCGCCCTCGCCGGGGGAGAGCGGCAGGTACCACGCGGCGGCGTGGTGTAACGTGGCCGTTCCGTTTCCGGCCTGCGCCGCGTGTTCGAGCACCCACGTCGCTACCGCTCGCTCATTGGGCGTCGACATGAGCGAAGAGTCCCCCATGCCCGGGCCGATCCCGTCGGCCTCTCGTAGAAACACAACGGCATCGAGTTTGAGCAGGTCATCGAGGAGCCAGAGGAGTTCGATGCAGACCTGGTGCCGCCCGGTCGTGGTCGCGAGCTGGCGGCTCACGCGGTGCAGGACCTCATTCGCATCGGCACGCTGAGCCGCGGCGTGGGCTTGGGCGCGGACGCGGCCGACGAGGCCGCTCACGACCAATCCCACGATCAGCATGATCGCGAAAGTGAACAGATACTGGATGTCGTAGACCACGAACGTGTAGTGCGGACGTGTGAAGAAGAAGTTGAACGCGAGCACAGATAGAACGGCGAGTGTGGACGCGGCGAGACGGCCGGCCACATAGGCCACAACGACGACCGCGAGCAGGAACACCATGATGATGTTCGGCTCGGCGATCCCTATCTCCCGCATTCCCAGGGCACACACAAGGGACATGAGCAGCGCGGAACTGACGGTCAGCATCTGGGAGAAGAACTCGTCGCCTTTGGTCGGGAGGAATCGTGCATCCTTGGGAATCTCGGCTGTCGGAAGGGGCGTCTCCGGATCGCCACGAATCACGAGGACTTCAAGGTCGCCCGAGCGGCGCACGATCCGATCGACGACCGACATGCCGAGCAACTGTTTCCACCGAGGCTCGGCGGTCTTGCCCACCACGAGACGAGAGACGCCTCGGTCCCGGGCGAAGTCAACGAGGGCGTCTGGCACATTCTCTCGATGAAGGGTCGTCACGTCGGCTCCAAGGCTCTGGGCGAGCCGAAGGTTCACATCGAGGTTCGCCCGTTCGTGCTTCGGCATCGCCCCTGCCGAGGGGCGCTCCACCGCAACGGCGTACCAGGGAGCCCGCAGTTCCGTCGCCATCCGGCGTGTGGCACGGATCAGACGGGCTGAGGTCGGACTGGGACCGACCGCGACCATCAGCCGTTCCCGTGTCGCCCAGATAGGCCTAGTCGCCAGGCCGCGCCGGCCCAGTTCGACTTGCCGGTTCACATGCTCTGCGGTGCGGCGGAGGGCGAGCTCCCGGAGGGCGACGAGCGTCTCCTTGCGGAAGAAGCGGTCGATAGCACGTTGGACCTGATCGGGAACATAGACCTTGCCCTCACGGAAACGTTCCAGCAGTTCGTCGGGAGGCAGGTCGACAAGCTCGATCTCATCGGCGCTATCGAACACAGAGTCGGGCACCGTTTCCCGGACAACGACGCCGCTGATCTTACCGATCACGTCGTTCAGGCTTTCCAGGTGCTGCACGTTGAGTGTGGTGAAGACATCGATCCCGGCTTCGAGCAGCTCCGCTACGTCCTGCCACCGCTTGGAGTGCCGGCAACCATCGGCATTGGTGTGCGCGAGTTCATCAACGAGAATCAATTTTGGCTTGCGCTGTAGCGCTTCGTCGAGGTCGAACTCCTTGAGCTCGATGCCGCGGTACTGCATGTGCTTGTACGGGATGAGGTCGAGACCTAGGAGCAGGGTTTCGGTATTCGTCCGACCATGCGGCTCGATGTACCCGGCGAGCACGTCGCCGCGCTTCATCTCGAGCGCGCGGGCGGCCTCGAGCATGCCGTAGGTTTTGCCGACGCCGGGGGAGTATCCGAAGAATATCTTGAGATGCCCCTTCTTGTCCTGGGGCTCGTCCGCCGAGACCTTCGCCAACAGGGCGTCCGGATCGGGACGCCCGTCGGGTGAACTGTTGCTGGGTTGGCGGGGCTGGTTGGACATGCTCAAATCGTCCCCTGTGGGTTCATTTTCCGCTGGCCGGTATCGGGAAGCGACGATCGAGCTCGATATTGAAGAGCAGGACGTTGAGGATGCGGGCGGGGTCGCCAGGGCCGATCGGCGTGGCGGACCCCGCGATCAAGTGCCGGACCTCATTCGCCGGTATGCCTCTCGCCACGGCGATGCGGTCGGCCTGGTACAGGGCTGCGGTCTCGGTGATGTGCGGATCGATGCCCGAGCCGGAGGCCAGAAGCAACTCCGCCGGCGCGGGGCGCTCGGGTGTCGCTCCGAGCTTCGCCAGCAGGCCTTCCGCACGCTCGCGGATCACTGGACTGGCGGGAGACAAGTTGCTCCCGCCGGTGGCGCTGGCGGCGTAGTTCACAGCCGACGGCCGAGGCCAGAGGTACTCGGGCCGCGTAAATGCTTGGGCGATCTGGCCCGATCCGACGACCGCGCCATCGACTATGACGAGGCCGCCGAGCCGCGCGTCAGGCGCGATCAGCATTGCGCTTCCGAGGACGATCGTGCCGTACCCGATGACGCACACGACGATGGAGAGTGCGGCGATGCGGAGCGATGTGAACAGTTCAGAGAGCACGGATCGCACTCCTTGCCTTTGCCTACGCCAAGCCAAGCCCGGCGACGGCGAGGTCGATCAGCTTGATTCCAATGAACGGCACGATGAGGCCCCCAAGCCCGTAGATGAGGAGGTTGCGCCGGAGCAGTAGATCTGCCCCGACGGCCTTGTAGCGCACGCCCCGCATGGCGATGGGAATGAGCGCCGGGATGACCAGCGCATTGAAAATGACTGCGGATAGGATGGCCGATTGCGGCGAGGCAAGCCCCATGATGTTCAGAGGAGCCAACTGCGGAAGCGCGATGACGAAGATCGCCGGGATGATGGCGAAGTACTTGGCCACGTCGTTGGCGATGGAGAACGTGGTGAGCGATCCGCGGGTCATGAGCATCTGCTTGCCGATGCCGACCACGTCGATGAGTTTGGTCGGGTTCGAGTCGAGGTCCACCATGTTGCCCGCTTCCTTGGCGGCTTGCGTGCCGGACTGCATGGCGACGGCGACGTCCGCCTGCGCGAGCGCCGGGGCGTCGTTGGTGCCGTCTCCGGTCATGGCGACGAGGTGACCTCTGGCCTGGTAGTCGCGGATGAGATTGAGCTTGGCCTCGGGCGTTGCCTCGGCGAGGAAGTCATCCACACCCGCTTCGGCGGCGATCGCCGCGGCGGTCTTCGGATTGTCGCCGGTGATCATGATCGTCTTGATGCCCATCGTGCGCAGTTCGGCGAAGCGCTCTCGGATTCCCCCCTTGACGATGTCCTTAAGGTGAATCACGCCGAGCGCCCGCGCCGAGCCATTGACGGCCTCGGCGACAACGAGGGGCGTACCGCCTGTGGCGGCGATGTCGTCGGCTGCCTTGCGAATCGATGCGTCGAACCGTCCCCCTGCGGTCTCAATGAACTTCTGTACGGCATCCGCCGCACCCTTTCGGAGTTGGCGTCCCTGCACATCAACCCCGGACATACGCGTCTCGGCGGAGAAGGGGATGAACCTGGCTCCCTCGCCTTGGAGGTCTCGCCCGCGCAGCCCGTGATGCTCCTTGGCCAGCACGACGATCGACCGTCCCTCGGGTGTTTCGTCGGCAAGCGACGAGAGTTGCGCCGCGTCGGCAAGAACCTGCGCCTCGACGCCTGGCGCCGGCACGAACGACGTGGCGCGCCGGTTGCCGAGCGTGATCGTGCCGGTCTTGTCCAGAAGCAGCACGTCCACATCGCCCGCGGCCTCGACCGCGCGACCCGACATCGCCAGGACGTTTCGGACCCCCAGGCGAGTCATGCCCGCGATGCCGATCGCGCTCAGGAGCGCGCCGATGGTCGTCGGAATGAGGCACACCAGGAGCGCGACGAGCGTGGTCACGTCGATGCGCACATCGAAGTACCGCCCGATCGGGTACAGCGTGACGCACACCAGCAGGAATGCGGCCGTGAAGCCCGCCAGCACGATCGTGAGTGCGATCTCGTTCGGCGTCTTCTGACGAGCAGCGCCCTCCACCATCGAGATCATCCGGTCAAGGAAGGTCTCACCCGGGTCCGCTGTGACCCGCACGACGAGCCAATCGGAGAGGACGAGCGTCCCGCCCGTGACGGCCGAGCGGTCGCCGCCTGACTCGCGGATGACCGGCGCGGACTCGCCGGTCACGGCCGACTCGTTCACGGAGGCGACTCCTTCGATCACCTCGCCGTCGGCGGGAATCGTGTCGCCCGCTTCGATGAGAACGATGTCGCCCTTGCGGAGCGATGCGCCGGCGACGTGCGTGACCGGCTCGCTCCGGTCGGCGGACGCCAGCTTCTTGGCTTTCACGTCGTGGCGGGCCGCGCGGAGCGAATCTGCCTGTGCCCGACCGCGGGCCTCGGCGAGCGACTCCGCGAAGTTGGCGAACCACACCGTGAGCCAGAGGAACACGGTCACCGCGGCGACGAAGATCAGCCCGTCGACTCCGCCGGTCGCGATCCTGACGGTGTCAACAGTGGTCACGATCGCCCCTAGCCAGGCGACGAACATGACGGGGTTGCCCATCATCGCCCGAGGCGAGAGACGGAGAACCGCTCGCCATGCCGACGGGGCGATGAACTCACGCTTGAAGAGCCGGATGTCCTTCTGCCGTTCCATTATTGTCCTCCGCTCGCGGCTGCACTCACCGCCAGGTGCTCAGCCACGGGGCCAAGCATCCCGAGCGGAAGGAACAGCAATGCCCCGACAACCAGGACAACTCCGAGCAGGACAATGCCGAAGAGCACACTGTCGGTTCGGAACGAGCCCGCCGACTCGGCCAGGCGGTTCTTGGACGCGAGCGGGCCTGCGATGGCCAGCGGCAGGATGATCGGGATGAACCGGCCGAGCAGCATCACCACGCCCGTGGCGATGTTCCACGCGGGCGTGTTGTCGCCGAGCCCCTCGAACCCGGACCCGTTGTTGGCCGCGGCCGAGCTGAACTCGTACACGATCTCGCTCAGACCGTGCGGACCCGGATTGAGCACCGTGTCGCGCCCGAGCGGGGTCGCCGCAAAGAGCGCCGTGCCCCCCAGAATGAAGAGCGGGTGGGCGAGCAGAGCCAGCAGCGCGAGTTTCATCTCCCTCGCTTCGACCTTCTTGCCGAGGTATTCGGGCGTCCGGCCCACCATCATCCCGGCGATGAACACGGAGGTGATGATGAAGAGAAACATGTTGATGAACCCGACGCCGACGCCGCCGAACTCGACATTGAGCCACATGCCAATCATCGGGAAGAGCCCCGTGAGCGGGTTGAGGCTGTCGTGCATGGCGTTGACCGATCCGTTGGAGGTCGATGTCGTCGAGACGGCCCATAGCGGCCCGGCCGATGCGCCGAATCTCAGCTCCTTGCCCTCAAGGTTCATCTCCTGTTGCACGGGAAGCCCCGCGAGGGCGGGCGCGGGAGCCTGCTCTGTTGTTACGGCCAGGCCCGTGAACGCCGCGTAGAGCACCAGCATCGCGCCGAACACGACCACCGCCTGTTTCCACGAGCCGACGATCCGCCCGAACATCCACACGCACGCCATCGGGATGACGAGGATCGAGATGTTCTCGATGATGTTGCTGAGGAAGCCGGGGTTCTCGAACGGATGCGTGCTGTTCGGGCCGAAGTAGCCGCCGCCGTTGGTGCCGATCTGCTTGATCGCGACCACGGCCGCGACGGGCCCGCGGGCGATGGTCTGCGTGACGCCCTCCAGCGTGGTCACCACCGCCGAACCTTGAAGGGTCATCGGTGTCCCGCATGCGACGAGCGCGACTGCCACCACCAGCGCCAGCGGCAGAAGGATCAGCATGGTCACGCGGGCCAGATCGCGGTAGAAGTTGCCCAGCGCTGGTTTCCCGCCCAGGCCGCGGCACAGCGCGGCCAGCGCCGCGATCCCGGTGGCGGCGGAGACAAACTGCAGCCACATGATCGCGAACAGTTGCGAGACGTACGACAGCGATTGCTCGCCGGAATAGTGCTGAAGATTGGTGTTGCTGGTAAACGATGCCGCCGTGTTGAAGGCGAGGTCCGCGGCCATGTTCCCCTTGCCATCAGGGTTCAGCGGCAGAGAGGCCTGCGTCGTCAGCACCGCGTACACGACGACAAACATGACCGCGTTGAACACAAGCATGCTCAACATGTAGCCGGCCCATCGCTGATCGCCCGCGACCCGCGACCCTCCGAGCGTTCGCACGATCGCGTCAAGCCGCGACCGGATGCCTCCGGGAGCGTCGCCGACCGCCCACGCCATGTACCGTCCGAGCGGAACGCTCAACAGCACGCACGCGGTGATGAGCAGAATGGGGAGTGTCCAGATCATCAGAGTTTGCTCCGAGTGAGATGGCCGATCAGTTGCTGAACCACTCGGGGCGGAGCATCGCGACCACGAGGTAAACCAGTGCGAGCAAGCCGAGCACAGCGCAGAACCAGATCATGAGGCGGCCCCTCCGCGTCGATCGCAAGCGAAGGTCAGACTGGCAAGCAAGGCAAAGATCACAAGGCCGAGCAGCAGCATCAGGAGCCACATGGCACACCTCCTATGAGCACGGACTGAGACTGACAAAGCGTCGCACCAAAACCGATGTCTGTCGCTCTTGCCTGCGTCAAACTCACCCCTGTGAGCATCAAGACAGCATCAAGATCGTGGGATCAAGGCGACCAACTCGCGGGCGAGGAGGGCTACTCGAGAACGCCGGCATTTGAGGATGCCGGAAGTCATGAGGGAATCCACTGACGACCGGCCGACCCCGGGCGGGAACCTGAACTAGATCCGAAGGACGATGCGCTCGCTCCGCTGTGCGTCATGATGGGATTGTCGTTTTGGCCCCAAGTACTCTTCTCGGGCTGCCCGATGAGCAGGGAATGTAGATTGCCCCTTCGCGCGACCAGAGACTCGCGAACCACACCGCCGAGCCACCAAAACCCCGCTACACCTCCGCCACAAACGACAAACGCCGCCGAGGTCTCTCGGCGGCGTTCCCTGAAAACCAAAGGGCCGGCTGCTTTCGCAACCGGCCCGGCAATAGAGGATGGATAGCGGGGATCGAACGGGGCTTCGTCGCTCACGCCGATATTCGCCTCTATTGGGAGGCGAGCGCGTCTCGCGGACCCCTCCGCTCGGCCCGATGAGGCGAGTTGAGAATGCCACTTCTCGTCCTCTCGAAGGCCGACCGTCAGTCCCCCGGGCCGCCGTCGGGCTGCTTGTACCCCTCCGCCACGGCTCGCTCGAGCCGGTCAATTTCGTCATTGGTCAACAGCCGGAAGTGCGACTCCCGCTTCCGCTGGGACAACTTCCCGTTGTTCTGCAGGCAGAATCGGATGAACAGGTCGATATCGCGATCGGGCATGTCGACGATCGCCTGCACGGAGCGCTTTGTGTCGTCGTAGTTCGCCAGGAATGCCAGCTCTTCGACGAGTTCCGTTTCGATGGTCTGCTCGACGAAGGTGAACAGACTCTCGACCTGCACGGTCATGTCCGGGTACCGGTACCACACGCCGGGATCGTTGTGGACCGTCATGCGCCCCTGATCGTCGAGCGTGTATTCCACCAACCCCAAGAGCGGGCGTGAGAAGGCCTCCAGCGACGCGTCATACGCGGCGGCCTGTTTGAGCATCGCCGCCGAAACCGGGAAGATCACTCCGTCCGGCACGAAACCTCTCCGACTGAGGATGTTGTGGATAAGGAGACGGTGGATGCGGCCGTTGCCATCCTCGAACGGGTGGACGAACACGAAGCCGTATCCGACGATCGCCGCCTGGACAACTGGATGGACGGAGCCGCGCTCCATCCGTACGTGCGCCGAGATGATCCCCGCCATCAGGGCCGTGACGTGCTCGGGCTTCGGGCAGACGTAATGCACGCGCTCCTTCCCGATGGAGACCGTCTCGCCGACGTAGTTTTGGCTGTCGCGGTAGTCGTCATCCTTGAACCGAGGGTCCACGATCTGATTCTGGAGATCGATCAGCCGCGGCTTGGTGCACAGATCCTCCTTTAGAGCGACTCGCAGAAGAGCGATGAATCGCTCAGTTCTGTTCGCGTCCGGCTTGATGTTCTCGATCTCGAAGGACGACTTTGTTTCCTTCGTGTACAGGTAGCTCAGTGCTCGTCGGAGGAGTTCAGGAGAGTACGACGAGATCAGTGTTCTGCACCGGGCGGAAAGATCCCGTTCGATGAACGCCGAAATGGTCTTGGTTTTCCGAATCGTCGGACAGAAGCTTGCATCGCCAAGCAGATTGTTGTTGACGCGCTGACGACGAATCGGCTCCGCGCGATCGAACGTGAAGTGCTCCTCGCTCTCCAGGAGATCCACGTAGTTTCCCTGCGTCAGGTCGGCAAGCGGGAGACGATCGCCGGTCAGCATCTCGTAGAAGTACCAGATGCGGCGGGCGTATTTCCCGTTCGGCTTCGAGTTGATGTATCTGGCGATCTCGTCCGCCCCGATCGCCGGCAGAAGGACCGCCAGCATGCCAAGGTTCATTCCGTCGTACTTCAGGGCGAACTCGAGGTGGTCTCCTGGACTCTCACCCGGCCAATACGCAGCCGGGTACGTCTCGACGACCTCGCCCGCGGATGAATCGGTTCGTCGGGTACTACCCTCAGAAATCACGGACCGATGCCAGGTTGGCATCGCGCGGATCGCATATCGATCGAGCAGCGCGGTGTAGCCTGCGGGCCGGGTGGTCGCCTTTGGCTGGTCCATTGCTGACTCCTCAAAACGGATACGACGACGCCAAAATCATTACGGAAGGCCATTGTACCACCAAAACGGTTACAAGGCGGGGCAAGATCCGTATGTTTGGCTTGTGGAAGGATTGTTCGTCCCAAAACTGGTACAGACCACACGGCCTTCGGCACGAACGGACACTCGCAGTCGGATTTGCTCGCCAGAGCACCGCAAAGGCATGGTCTGAAGCCGCTACGCGATCTTCATCGGAGCGCTGCCCGCAGATGCCGTGGCAACTACCCTATTCCCGTGGAAACCAGAGCGATCGGACAGCCGCCATGCGCCTTGACCTGCTTCTCGCATATTTTGGCACGTCGCCAGCGCTGAAGTTGCTGCGGGCACAACACGCGCCGTTCGTGATTGACTTTCTCCACCGGCAATTCAAGGCACCAGGCCGCATCTCGCTCCCCGCGTCTGATCTGGTGAGCGCTTTGAACGACTACCGGGAGTCCGTGCAAACAACCCATCCGGATGCCTTGCGCGACAAACCCGAGCACTACCTGTCCGCTTGGTGTAGTGGGGAAACACGCTGGCTGCACCGCTCCGTCGAAGGGGGCCGGAACGAGCCGGTGTATCAGTTGACGCCGCACACAGAGGACGTGTTCATATTCCTCGACCGCGCGCTCCAGAAGGACCTGGGGTTCGTCGGCACCGAGTCCCGCCTGCGCGTCGTCATCAGCACTTTGGCCGATCTCGTCGCCGGTGCCTCGCACGATCCCGAAGTTCGCTTGGCGCATCTCCGGGAGGAGCGCACACGGATCGATGATGAGATCGGACAGATCCTGAGAGATGGCGGGGTCGAGGCGCGGTATGAACCGGCAGCGGTGCGAGAGCGGTTCGCCACCGCTGTTGGACTGCTCAAGGAACTGCTCTCGGATTTCCGCGCTGTTGAAGACCGCTTCAAAGAGATCACCCGCCAGGTACAGCGACGGCAACTGGATGGAAAGGACTCCCGAGGCGAGATTCTTCAGTTCGCGCTCGACGCAGAGGATGTTCTGAAGCAGGACGATCAGGGCGTGAGTTTCTACGAGTTTGTGCGCTTCATTCTCTCGCCCACCCAACAGGAAAAGCTCCAGACGATCATCGCCGAACTCGGGAGGATCGACGAACTTTCGCAGCAATCCGACGGGCTCGCCACGGTGCGCCGAATGGTGCCGTCGCTGATCGCGGACGCCGAAAAGGTGATGCGGACCAATCAACGGCTCTCTGCCACGCTGCGGCGACTGCTGGATGTCCGGACCGCGTCGGATCGGCGTCGAGTAACCCAACTGCTCGCGGACATCCGGGGTCTCGGTGCCGCCCTTGCAGATGCGCCCCCCGCAGACATCAGCGCCACGGTGGATGTTGGCGTCCAGGTGGCGTTCCCGTTCTCGCGGACATTCTGGAGCCCTCCCACCGAGTTTGCGAAGATGGACCTTTCGGAGGGACAGGTTGACGATGCACGGCGTGTGGAGTTGTTCAGGATGCTCGCCCAACTCCATCGCCTCAACTGGGCGGCGATGCGACAACGCATTCATGCCCTTACTTCTCGCACCGGCAGGTCCATGACCCTTTCCGAGGTGGTGCGGGAGTTTCCACCGGAAGCAGGCATTGTCGAGCTCTTGGGATACATACAGATCGCCAAAGATGACGGACACATCATCAGCCGGGAACGGTCGGAGGACATCCAGGTCGACGGCACCGTCTCTCGCCGCGTCACCGTCCCGCTGATTGTGTTTCTCCCTCCCCAGGAGACCGCGAATGCGTAACCCCTCATCATCTCCGATCCCCGAGTTCCGCGAATGGAGCATCGCGGCAGTTCGATTGCTGCAGGGGGTCATCTACGCGGACGAAGAACGGGTGTGGAACCTTTTGCTGTCCAATCGGTCGCAGATTGAGACCTTCGTGGCCCGCTTGGGGCTCACGCTCGTCGTCGATGAAGCGGAGGGATACGCATATGTGCGTCAATGGGGAGAAGACGAGTGCCCGAGTGGGTACGAGCAGCTGCCGAAGCTGGTTCGTCGCAGCCAACTCGGATATGCGCCCACGATGCTCGCCGTGCTGTTTCGGGACGAGCTCCGGCGGTTCGAAGAAGATGATCTTCATAACGAACGATGCGTTGTCGAGATCGACGCCATCTTCGACCAATGGAAGGGGTTCTTTCCCGCCCAATACGACGAAGTGCGTCAGCGCAAGGAATTCAGCGCCGCCCTGCACAAACTCGATGACCTGGGGTTCGTTCGAAAGTTCGCCGACAATCCCGAAGCGTGGGAGGTCCGCCGCATTCTGAAGGCGAAACTCCCCGCTTCCGAACTCGAAACGCTGAAACAGCAGCTGGCAGCGGCCGCGGCGGCTCGCACGCAGGGGGACTCTGATGCATGACGCTCCGCGACGAACGCCCGGCTATCGACTCCAAAAACTCGAAGTGTCCAACTGGGGAACTTTCGATAGCAGTCGTGGCACGGTGCATGTGGTCAGACCCTGCGGCGCTACTACCCTCCTCATCGGCCAGAATGGCTCGGGCAAGTCCACTCTTGTGGATGCCCTGTTGACGCTGTTCGTGCGTCCGGTTGTTCGCAACTACAACGTCGCCGCCGGCGCTCAGAAGACCGAGCGCGATGAGCGGACCTACATCAAGGGGGCGTTTGACCGACGGAGCCGCGACGAAGACAATCGGGCGGAGGTGCAGTATCTCCGGCCCGACGGACGCAACTACTCAACCCTGCTCGCGACCTTCAAGAACGATCGTGGCGATGCCTTCACCGTAGCGCAGGTTCTGTACCTTGGCGGTGACGGCGGTGCCGAGAAGGTCTATGCCTTCGCCCAAGGCGAGAAGTCGATCGCCGAGCACTGCGCCAACCTCGCCACCACCGAACGCGTGCGCCAGCAGATGGAAAAGCGCGGCTTTCGCGCGACCGACAAGTACAACGAGTATCACGGCTGGGTCGCCAAGTTCACAGGCATGCAGCCCAAAGCGATGGATGTGTTCAACCAGACCGTCGCGGTCAAGGACATCCAGAGTCTGAACAAGTTCATCCGCGAGCACATGCTCGAGCCGAAGCCGTGGATGGAGAAAATCGAAACCCTGCAGGCCCACTTCACCCAACTCACGGAGGCCTATCAGAGCCTGGTGCGGGTTCGACGGCAGTTCGAGCTGCTCACGCCCATCGCAGCAAAGGGTGCAACCTTCACCGCGCAGTCGAATGCGCTGCACCTGGCACAGGCCATGTGCGGTGCCGCAGCTCCGTACTTCCGGGCGATGACGATCGAGCTGCTCGGGCCGGCAGCAGAGTCGCTGGCGAAAGACCTCTCGGCGCTGTTGGCCACCAGGGATCGTCTCGATACGGAGTTGCGGGACGCGGCCGACGCAGAGCGGCAGTTGAAAAATGAGATCGAGAACGCCGGGGGCGAGAGGCTTCGTCAGATTCCGTTGCTCATCAAACAGCACGAGACCGAGAGCGCTAACCGGCGAGAGCGCAGCGTTCGTTTCATGGCTGCGCTGGCCACGACGGCGCTCGCCGCGGATGTGACGGACGACGCCTCGCTGCGCGAGCTGCACCAACGTCTGCCGGAGTTCATCAAGGTATTAAGCACTCGCGAGGAGGCGCTCCGGCGTGAACATCAGGATGTCGTGCTGGATCGCGGCGATGCGCACCGCGAACTCAGCGAGAGCAAGCGGGAGCTCGAGGCGCTCGGCACACGCCACACGAAGCTCCCGGAGCGTCATGTGGAGATTCGCCGGCAACTCTGCGAAGCGCTGCGGCTCCCGGACAGCGAACTCCCGTTCGCGGCGGAGCTCATCACCATCCCGACTGAGGAAAAGAGCTGGGAGGCCTCGATCGAGCTATTGCTCAGATCCTTTGCGCTCAGCCTGCTGGTGCCACAGAAGCACTACGCCGTCGTCAGTGCCCACATCGACCGGAACAGGGTCCGTGATGGCCGTGGTGTCGGTCAGAAACTGGTGTATCTCCGCGTCGGCGGGCGTGCTGCGCCACAATCACGCGCTGTCGCCCATTCTCAGTCGTTGCTCCGCAAGGTCAAAGTCAAGGACGGCCACGGCCTTGCGCCCTGGGTGAAGGGGGAGTTGGAGGAACGCTTCGACTACCTCTGCTGCGACACCATCGAACAGTTTCAGGCCGCTCACGACATGGCCCTTACTCGTGAACGCCACATCAAAGGGAGGGGCTCGCGGCATGAGAAGGATGATCGGGATCGCGCCATCGATCCACGCGAGTTTGTGCTGGGGTGGGATAATCGCGAGAAGCGCAAGGTCCTCGCTGAAAACGTTCGGCAGCTCGAAGAAGAGCTGCGCACGATGGATGCTCGGCTGAATCAGTTGAATGCCGAGATTACGGGACTTGATTCTCAGCGTCGTTCCGCTGACGTGCTGCGAGAGACCGCGGCGTACGCCTTGATCGACTTCGCATCTGAACTAGTCTCGATCGCGGCATTGCGGGAGGAGAAACGGGCGCTGGAGGAATCGAGCGACGCGTTGAAAACGCTGAAACTGCGGATCACCGAAGTTGAAGCGACCCGGAAGCGACTGAGCGATGAGCGAGACGAAGCAATCCGGCAGCACGAGCGTGCCTCGCGGGATCTGCGCTTCGCGGAGCGTCAGATATCGGATGCCACCCAGACCATCTCGGCGCTCCGGCAATCGGGCGAATGGTCGCGGCACGAGGCGCTTTTCCCAGAGCTGTCGAAGCTCTTTGCGGGGGAGCCCTTGACCGTGCACAACATCACGCAGAGGGAGGCAGGCTTCCTGGCTGGCCGGCACGCGGAGGTGGATCGCCTGAAGAAGGATCTGGAGCCGCTGGAGCGGGAGATCTGCAAGCTCATGAACCAGTATCTCCGAGACTTTGCGGACCAGCAGGCCGATCTGGACGCATCAATCGAATACCTGGAGAGCTTCTGCGCTGCGTGCGAGCACATCCGCCGTGAAGACTTGCCCCGGCACGAGAATCGCTTCAAGGAACGGCTCAACGAAAGGGTCACGCAGGAGATCGGCATCCTCAACGGCGCGTTCCAAACTGAGAAGCAGGAGATCGAGCAGAAGATCGAGATCCTCAACCGCTCACTCAGGCAACTGGAGTACAGGCCAGGGACGTACATGAAGCTTGAGCCGCGGGCGGTCCGAGACGTGGAGATCCAGCAGTTTCAGTCCAGCCTGCGCGAGTGTCTCGCCGATTCGTTCGAGGGAACGCTCGCAGCGGATGAGGCGCGCTATGTCCGGATTGCCAGGCTCATCGAAAAGCTTCGCGAGGAACAGCGCTGGCGAGAGAAGGTCACGGATGTCAGGCGATGGTTTGACTTTGCTGCACGAGAGCTTGACGCTGAGTCGGGCGCGGAGCGGGGCTACTACGAGGACAGCACCGGCCAATCTGGGGGAGAGAAGGCCAAACTTGCGTTCACCATCCTGGTCGCAGCGATCGCGTACCAATTCGACATCGACCCGAGCCGGCCCAGCAGCGATCGTTTCCACTTTGTGGTAGTCGATGAAATGTTCTCAAAGGTCGACGACCGCTATGCCGAGTACGCCCTGTCGCTCTTCCGGCAGTTCGGGCTTCAGCTGTTGATCGTGGCCCCATTGGACGCCAAGGCCCGGGTCACCGAGCCGTACGTGGAGTGCTATCTCCACGTCGTCAAGGACTCCAAGACGCACCAATCGGAGATCTTCAGCATGACGGCGAGAGAGTTTGAGGACACCGTTTTGGGTCGACCCGCGGTGGTGACTGTTTCCCCAGCATCGGCGGCGAGCGTGACTCGATGATTCAGCCCGAAGACATCTCGCGCAAGGCCCTCGCGATCTATCGCGAGTACCTGCGTGCTTGGGTTCAGGGTGATGGTCAGTACTTTCCACGGCGCGTGCCCGCTCAAAGGGACCCGGGACCCGATGTCGTCACCGCGATTGACCAGGTCAGGCGGTTGCGCGAGGGTTCAAAGGAAGTGCTCGGGTACGGATACTCCGTGGAGTGGCAGGAGGTTCAGTCGCGGCGGCACGGAAAGAACCTGTTCCCCAGCAAGGTGCTTTTCGCCACAGAGCTTGATCTCTTGCGTCTAATTGGTAAGGAACGGGAGTTCCGAAGGTTCACGGACGCGGTCACTCGCCTCAGGGCCGAGTTTCCCGAACTGGATTCATGGGTCAGGTCAAACATCGGGATCTTCACTGATGCCGCGCCAGACCTAGATGGTCTCGTCGAAGTCCTTCAGTACTTCAAGGAGCATCCACGCCCAAATCTATTCGCTCGGGAGCTCCCTCTGTCCGTGGACTCGAAGTTCATCGAGCGCCACGAGCGACTCCTCTCGCAATGGCTGGACGTCATCCTGCCGCCGCACGAAGTGCGTGCAGACGAGGACCACTTTGCGCGTCGGTACGGACTCCGCTATCACGAGCCCGACATCTTCGTGCGAATTCTTGACCCCGCCGTTCAGGCTGAGCTGGGGGTTCCCTACGAGGCTCTGGCGGTCCCGCTGCACACAATGGGTGGTTGGGTCGTTCGGAACGTCAGCGCAATCATCGTCGAGAACCGCGTGAACCTGATGACTTTGCCGAAGCGCACGCGCACCGTCGCCATCGGCGGCCTGGGGAACGGTGCATCGCTGCTGCGGTATGTCTCCTGGCTCCAGCACGCCCGCGTGTGTTACTGGGGCGACCTGGACAGCGAGGGCATTGTGATCCTGTCTCGAGTCCGATCCATGTATCCGGCGACCGAGAGCCTGTTCATGGATTGCGAGACGCTAGATCTCTACCGCCACCTCGCGGGCCAGCGCAGCGGGCGTCGATCTCCCGGGCCCCCAGTAAATCTGACACCATCCGAGGCGGAGGCGTTCAGGATTTGCGATGAAGAAGGGCTGCGACTCGAACAGGAACGCATTCCACAGGCGGCCGTGGTCGAGGCGTTCGCGCACAGGCTGGGTGCGAGGCATGACACTCCGATGTCCAGTTCTCTCGTCGCTTCCAAGCGTCAGGGCTGACGCAGGCACTTGTAGGGAATGAGATGCTGACATCCCGAGACGCCATAGCACGCTGACAGATGGCTATCGACGTCGCACAGGCGAATGGTGAGCCCCTTCTATCCCCTCCCTCCGGCGGCGTTCGGCGCGGTGTCAAAAAACTGGAATCCTCGTCGGTCCACCCTCTTAGATCCAGTGGATGCCTATATGTTAAAGACTGTCGCTGGGTTTTAACGTGTTGAGGTTAGAGTGGTTCGGCGAATCGGACGGTTGCGCAGCTTCGCCGTCTGGATTATGGTGTAGCAAACTGGCCTTGGCACGTGAGCGAGACTGCGCCACACGAAGGGTCCCCAAGCCGTTCCCAACCACAAGCAGACTCGCCCCGACGTCGGCGATCACGGCCATCCACATCGTGGCCGCGCCGCCGAGCGCAAGGCCGAAGAAGACTAACTTGATGCCGATCGAAAGAGCGATGTTCTGGAACAGGATCTCCCCGGTGCGGCGTGAGAGCTGGACGAACTCTGGCAGACCTCGCATGTCATCCTGCATCAGGGCCACATCTGCGGTTTCGAGAGCGGTGTCGGTGCCCGCAGCGCCCATGGCGAAGCCGATGGTGGAGCGGGCGAGCGCCGGCGAGTCGTTCACACCGTCGCCCACCATGCCTACCGCGTCGCCGTGTTTCTTCAGCAAACGCTCGATCTCGGCGAGTTTGTCCTCGGGCAGCATCCCGCCCTTGGCGTCGTCGATGCCCACCGCCTTGGCGATCGCGCCCGCCGTCGCCTGGTTGTCGCCAGAGAGCATGAGCGTCTTGACGCCCAATCCGTGCAACTGCTTGAGCGCTTCGACACTGGTCTCGCGGGGCGTGTCGGCGACGGCGATGACGCCCAGTGCCCGCGTCGCCGAGGCGACCACGACGGTTGTCTTCCCCTGCACCTCGAAGTGCGCCAGCACCGCCTCGACTTCCAGCGAGCAGACGGTGCGTTCCTCGGCGAGGCGGTGGTTGCCTACAAAGTACGTCTCGCCCGAGATCTTTCCCTCGACGCCCCGCCCCGTCAGCGACTTGAACCCTTCGACGCTCTGGCGCGGTCCTTCCCAAGCCGCCACCACCGCGAGGGCCACCGGGTGCTGCGAGAGCGCATCGAGGCTCGCGGCGATACGGAGGACTTCATCCTTGCTCGCGCCGCCGATGGGCTGCACATCCGTCACGCGCGGCTTGCCCTCGGTGATGGTGCCGGTCTTGTCCAGCGCGATGACCTTGAGCTTGCGGCCGTTCTCCAGATGCACGCCGCCCTTGATGAGGATGCCTCGGCGGGCCGCCGCCGTCAGCCCGCTCACCACCGTCACGGGCGTTGAGATCACAAGAGCGCACGGGCACGCGATCACCAGGAGCACGAGCGCCTTGTAGAGCCAGGGATAGAACGGTTGGCCGAACGCCAGCCACGGCACGACCGCGATCAGAAGCGCAGCGACGCAGACGATGGGCGTGTAGACCTTGGCGAAGTTGTCCACGAACCGCTGCGTCGGTGCGCGGCTCCCCTGCGCCTCCTGCACCGTCCGAATAATCTTGGCGAGCGTGGTCTGGTCCTTGCCGCCGCTGGTCTTGAACTCCAGCACGCCCGACTCGTTGATGGTCCCGGCAAAGACCTTGTCGCCCATCACCTTATCGACTGGCACGGACTCGCCCGTGACCGGGGCCTGGTTCACGCTCGACTCGCCCGCGACCACCACGCCATCAAGCGCGAGCCGCTCGCCCGGCTTGACCTGCACGACTGCGCCCACGGGCACATCTCCTGCGTTTCTCTCTCGCCACGACCCATCCGGCTGCTTCACGCGCGCCACATCCGGGGCCATCGCCATCAGCCCCTTCACGGCGTTACGGGCGCGGTCGAGGGCCTTCGCCTCGATCAACTCCGCCAGGCCGAAGAGAAACGTCACGAGCGCGATCTCCGGCCACGCGCCGATTACCGCGCCGCCGATGATCGCAACGGTCATCAGGAAGTTGATGTTGAGTGTGAACGTCCGCAGGGCCGTCCAACCTTTGCGGAATGTCGGCAACCCTCCCAGCGCAATCGACGTCACGGCCGTTGCGACGACCGGCCAAGAGCTCTCCTGCACGCCGGCGAAGAACATCCCCTCTGCCCCAGCGGCCAACACGCCGGAGAGCGCGAACAGCCCGTGCCTCCGCCACCACGGGCGTGGCGGAGCGGCGTCCACTGGCGTGCCTAGCGCACGTCCACCGTCACTGCACACGATGGCCGGCATTGCTGCTCCGCAACCGTGCGACGTGGGCGTTGGGTCCATCCCGATGTCGACAAGCGCCGCGACGATGGCAGCGTCATCGGCAGGGCTGTGGTCGACGGTCAGACGACGCCCCATAAGGTCAAACCGCAGCTCAGACACGCCTTCCAGCCGCCCGAGGCGTCGGCGAATCAACGCTTCCTCGGTAGGGCAGTCCAGCGCCGGGATGATGAACGTGCTGGTCGGCATGGCTCACTTCGGCGCTTCGGTCCGGTGCGGCTGGGGATCGTACTTCACGCGGACCACCGATCCTTGGGGTGGGAGACCGGGGAACCGCACTGAGTAGGTGGCATGGCTGTCCGTTTGCGTGCGCGGCCCTCGATATGAGCCCCTGGGGCCGATCGGGGTCTGTGACGACGGCTTGCGATAGTTCACTGCGGCGTCGTAGGCCACCGTGCCGTCGGGGCCGATCACCTGGATGTCAACGTGCCCACCCTTGGTGACCTCCGACGAGTCAAGCCATCCCTCGATGACAAGTCCGTCGTCCCGCTCGTACACCTCTGGCGGATGCGCCAACGAAGCTGTCAAGGTCGGTTGAAGCGAGAGATAGCCCGTCTTGACCAGATCAGTACGATCTGAGGCGCAACCGCCCAACAGGCACGACAGGGCAACAGCAGTAAGTAATGAGCGCATTGAAACTCCTTGAATGGGAAATGCTCCGGGCGCGTGTGAACCCGCCGCGAAGCTGGAAAGTTACTTCTTGGGGGCGTCCTTGGAATGGTCGTGGCCGTCGCCTTCTTTGTGGCCGTGATCGTCATGACCCTTTGCCTTGCACTCCTTGCACTCGCCGTGGGCGACGACGCGAAGGGCCGTGCCCTCGCGGACCCACAGGTGGGCCCCGTCGCCGTCGGGGGTGACGAAGTACTGCGGCTCGGACTTCATGGGCTGGCTCGCGCCCTGGCCCATCATGACCGCCGCGAGGGCGGTGAGGCCCACGCCCGCGGCGAGGCCCACGAGCACGGACTTGGAACGGGGAACGCTCGAAAGACTGGACTGGTTCATCGAAAGACTCCTATCTGAGGACACCAAACATGCGCGCCCGCGTGGTTCCCATCCGGCACGCGCCGGTGGGTGCGGGCGAACGACTCAATGAGAAGCAGGCTGGGCAGGCGGGGGCGAGGGCGGCGTTGAACTCGGCGCGGGCGATTGCGACAGAACGGGCGGAGCGACCGACGCAGCGGCCGCGGTCTGCGGCGCGGCGACCGCAAGCGCGGGGGTTGCGACGGGCTCATCCTTCTCCCACACTTCGGGCCTGGGCCCGGGCTTGCCGTCTTGGCTCGTGCCTGTGAAGATGCGGTAGAGGGCCGGGAGCACGATGAGCGTCAGCAGCGTGCTAGAGATCAGGCCGCCGATGACGACTGTGGCGAGGGGACGTTGCACCTCCGAGCCGGTGCCGCGCGCCAGGGCCATGGGCACGAAGCCCAGCGAGGCGACCAGCGCGGTCATCAGGACCGGGCGGAGGCGCGTGATCGAGCCGTGGATGATGGCGTCTTCGAGTTTCTCGCCCTTCTCCCGCAACTGGTTGATGAAGATGATCATGACCAGCCCGTTCAGGACCGCCACTCCCGAGAGGGCGATGAAGCCCACCGCCGCCGAGATCGAGAAGGGCATGTCCCGGACCCACAGCGCGATCACGCCGCCGGTCAGGCCCAGCGGCACGGCCGCGAAGACCAGCAGCGAGTACTTGAAACTCTTAAACGTGGCAAAGAGCAGCAGCAGGATCAGCAGGAAGCAGATCGGCACCACGATGGTCAGCCGCGCCTTGGCCGCGACCAGGTTCTCGTACTGCCCGCCCCAGACCAGCCACTGCCCGGCGGGAAGGCTGACCTGAGCCATCTTGGCCTGTGCTTCGTTGACGAACGAGCCCAAGTCCCGCCCGCGCACGTTGGCTTGCACGACGATGCGCCGCTTGCCGTTCTCGCGGCTGATCTGGTTGACACCCTCGGCGATCTCGACCCTCGCCACAGCGCCCAGCGGTACAAAGCCCATCTCCTCCCGTCCTTGAAGCAATCCGGTGCCGCCGTCGATGCTGGCGGTCTGGATGACGCCCCTGGGCTCGCTCTCGCCGCGTGGCAGCGGGATCGGGAGGCGTTCGAGCATGTCGATCTTGCCGCGAAGGTCATCGGGCAAGCGGACGACCAGGTCGAAGCGGCGGTCGCCCTCAAAGACGAGCCCCGCCTCGCGGCCGCCCATCGCCACCGCGACGACCTCCTGCACATCCGACACGTTGAGCCCGTAGCGCGCCAGGGCCGCGCGATCCGGCTCGACGGTCATCACCGGCAGGCCCTCGGTTTGCTCGACCTTGGCGTCCGCCGCGCCGGGAACGCTCTGCAACGTCGCCAGCACGCTGGCGGCGGTCTTCTGCATCGACGCGAAGTCGTCCCCGTACACCTTGACCGCGACATCACCGCGCACGCCGGAGATGAGCTCGTTAAATCGCATCTGGATCGGCTGTGTGAACTCGTAGTTGTTACCCGGGACGGTCTGGAGCGTGAGTTCCAGGAGTTTGATGACCTTGCCTTTGTGTCCTTCGGGCGGCGGGCCGTGGGCGTGGCCGCCTTCCTCGCCGCCGTGCCCGTGGTCGTCATGGCCGCCGCCGTGCGAGCCCATGCGCTCCATCTCTTCGGTCTTCTCGACGATGAGCTTGTCGAGCTCCGCCTCGCTCCGCCACTGCGTCTTGTCCTTGAGGATGATGAAGGTGTCGGAGACGTTGGGCGGCATGGGGTCTGAGGCCAGTTCCGCCGTGCCAGTCTTGGAGTAGACGAACGCGACTTCGGGGAAGGCTGACACCGCCTTCTCCACGTCGTACTGCATTTTCTGCGACTGCGTGATGCCTGTGGAGGCGATGCGCATGGCGTGCATCGCGATGTCCTTCTCGTCCAGCGTGGGCACGAACTCCTGCCCCAGGCGCGTGAAGAGGGCCAGCGAACCAAGGAACGCGACCACCGCACCGATAACGACGGCGTAGCGGAGTTTGACCGCCCAGCGGACCACCGGCTCATAGACCTTCTTGGCCCAGCGGATCAGGAACATGTCCTTTTCCGTCACCTTGCCGGTGATGCACAGGGCGACCATAGCGGGAATAAATGTCAGCGAGAGAATGAACGCCGCGATGAGAGCAAGGATGACCGTGATGGCCATCGGGTGGAACATCTTGCCCTCAACGCCCGAGAGGGCGAGGATCGGGAAGTAGACCGTGATGATGATCGCCTCGCCGAAAGCCGTGGCTTTACGGACTTCCTTGCTGGCGTCGAAGACGATGTGCAGGCGTTCCTGCAAGGTGAGCAACCTCCCCTTGTGATGCTGCTCCTCGGCCAAGCGGCGCAGACAGTTCTCAACGATGATGACCGCCCCGTCCACGATCAGGCCGAAGTCGATCGCGCCGAGCGACATCAGGTTGCCGCTGACCCGCGTCTGCACCATGCCCGTAGCGGTCATGAGCATCGACAGGGGGATCGCCATGCCGCAGATGAGCGCGGCCCGCCAGTTGCCCAGCAAGAGCAGCAGGACCACGATGACGAGGATCGCCCCTTCGAGCAGATTCTTCTGTACCGTGGCGATGGTCGCGTCCACAAGTTTGGTGCGGTTGAGGACCGTCTTGGCCTTGATCCCCTCGGGCAGCGAGCGCTGAATCTCGTTCATTTTGGCGTCAACCGCTGCAGCGACAGTGCGGCTGTTGGCCCCGATGAGCATGATGGCCGTGCCCACGACCACATCCTCGCCGTTCTCGCTGGCCGACCCGGTGCGGAGTTCGCGGCCGAGCCCCACGCCGTTGACACCCACGATATCACGCACGTAGACCGGCACGCCGCTGCGTGTGCCCACGACAATGCTCTCGATCTCCTCGATGGACTGGATGCGTCCGGTGGCCCGGACGAGATAGCTCTCTCCCTTGTGCTCGACGTATCCAGCGCCGGTGGAGACGTTGTTCTTCTCTAGCGCCTCGATCACGTTGTGGAACGTGAGCCCATAAGAAACGAGCTTCATCGGGTCGGGCTGGACGTGGTACTGCTTGACGAACCCGCCGATGGCGTCCACGCCCGCCACGTCCTTCACGCCCTTGAGCTGTGGCCGGATGATCCAGTCCTGCACTTCCCGCAGATACGAGGCGAGCTCGACCTCGGTGGTGAGTCGGCGACCCTCGGGCGAGAGATACGAGCCATCGGATTGCCAGCCGACCTTGCCGTCTTCGACCTTCGCGCCCTTGCCGCGCGGGTGCTCGTACTCGACGGTGTACATGTACACCTCGCCCAGGCCGGTGGCGATCGGGCCCATGATCGTCTCGACGCCCGGCGGCAGCGCGCCCGCCGCCTCGCGCAGGCGCTCGCCCACCTGCTGGCGGGCGAAGTAGATATCCACGCCGTCCTCGAAGACGACGGTCACCTGCGAGAACCCGTTGCGCGACAGCGAGCGGGTGTATTGCAGGCCGGGGATGCCGGCCATCGCATTCTCCATCGGGAACGTCACCTGCTGCTCGACCTCGAAGGGCGAGAGGCTCGCCGCGACGGCGTTGATCTGAACCTGGTTGTTGGTGATGTCGGGCACGGCGTCGATGGGGAGCTTCTTGAGTTGAAAGAAGCCCACCGCCGCGACCACCGCCGTGAGGATCACGACCAGCCAGCGGTTCTTGATCGAGAAGTGAAGAAGTGCTTCAAGCATTGATATGGGCTCCTAATGCGGCAGTGGTGTTTAGTGCTCGTGTGCCGCGGAGCCCTTGCCGAGCTCTGCCTTCAAGATGAACGTGCCAGCGATGACGAACCGCTCGCCCTCGACCAGGCCGGAGTAGATGGGAACCAGGCCACCGATGGGCCTGCCGACGGTGACGGCTCGCTTGGCGAAGGTGTTGGGTTCGTTGGCGACGGGCACAAAGATCGCCGGCCCGCCCTCGACGGTCTGGATGGCTTCATCGGGCACGGCGATCGTCGGCGCGGGATCTGCTCCGCCGGGGAGGGAGGCGACGATTTCGGCTTGCGCGAACATGCCCGGCTTAAGCGTTAGTCCATTCTCGAGCGACGCGGGCACATCGATCCGCACCTGGGCGGTGCGGGTCGTTGGGTCCACCAGCGGGGCGATGAAGGAGACCGTTCCCTCGAACTTCGGGGCCGCGATACCGTCGCTTGTGCCGGTTGTAGAACCGATCGTGATCCACGCCTTCGCGCCCACGGCAATGCCCGCGAGCTTTGCTTCGGGCACATCGGCCAACACCCACAGCAGCCGCGTGTCCGCCAAGATCATCAGAGCTTCGCGATCAGGGCCGACGAGTTCGCCGAGCGTGACCTCGCGCTGCACGACCTGGCCGTTGATCGCGGCCTTGATCGCGTGCCGCGGGGCAATCTCACTCGACGCGGCGAGCGTAGCAACCGCTTCCTGTTTCATGCCGAGCAGGTGCAAGCGGTTCTCGGAGGCCATCGAAGCCGCCTCGGCGGCCTTGACGTTGGCGATGGCGGCCTTGTACTCGGCCTCGCGGCGCTGCACCTCTGTGAGCGAGATGCCCTGCGACTGCTCCAACAGCCCCTTCGCACGCTCCCAGGCGATCTTGCTCAGTTCGACCGCAGGACCGGCCGTCAGGACGGCCGTTCTTTTCTGGAGATAGTCGGCTTGTGCCTCGCCCAGCTCAGGGCTCTCGATGATAACCAGTTCCTGCCCGGCCTTCACCGTGTCGCCCAGTCGGACCTTGACTTCAACGGCGCGTCCCCGCAAAGGCGAGCCGACGTGGGCCATCGCCTCGGTGTTGAACGCGACACGCGCGGGCGTAAGCACCGTGGGTTTGAGGATCCAGAGCTGCGCAGCCTCATCCTTGACGCCATACCGCGTGATCGCGTCCGCCGTCAGCTTGACCTCGTCCGCGTGCGCACCACCTCCCTCCTCTTGACCGCCGTGATCATGACCAGCGTGATCGTCGGCCTTCGCGGGAGGCTTTGAGCCGTGGTCGTGACCGTCTCCTTCGGCGTGCTTCTTGCATCCGCTGGCAATGGTCAGCATCGCCAGTGCTGCGGCGAACGCTGGTGTGCGGAAGCGAGTCAGGAATGAGTGTTTCATCGTTGATGTGGTCATGGGTACTCTCGGAGTCAGGATGCTGCTTGCAGGGATGCGGTGTGTGAGTGGCGGTGTCTAGCGGTTCGACGGCGGGGCCAAGGCCGACAGCGGCGGAGCGATTGCGCTTCCGGCCGTTTGATCAGGTTGAACCGGTGTGGCTGACGTGGGCACGGCCATCAGGGGCTGCGCAACGCCCGGTCCGCCCACAGCCCGCTGAAGACGCACGAACGCCGTCGAGGCCTGACGCTCGACCTCGATCGCCTTGGCCTGGGACAGTCGAAGGTCCTGCTCGGCCAGGAACAGGGCGGTCACGTCGCTCTGCCCGGCGCGGTACCCATCCTCCGCAAGCGTGCGGCGTTGCTGCTGGAGCGGGATCAGTTCGTTGCGAATACGGGCGAGGTTGGCGTTGCTCGCGGTCATCGTCTGGTACGCGACGCGGACCTCTTCAACGACTTTGCGCCTGGCCAGCGTAAGTTCATGTCGTGCTTCTAACTGCTCCGCGGTGACTCTCGCTCGTTTCGCCTGGCCCATGTCGAAGATGGGCAGCGGCGTTGAGACAGACGGCCCAGCGAACCACTTGTCGTCCCGCTGCGCATCGACCCCGACGCTCGCGCCCTCCCACGGCAGGAGACGGGCGATTGCCTCGTCGTCGCCAAGAGCTTTGAGTTTCCACGCGATCGCCTGAATCTCTGGACGTCGCAACAGGGCCATGTCGACCCAGCGGGACTCCGGCTGGAGATCGGTGCCGGGAGCGGTCCAGGGATCAAGAGTCCACCCCGCCGCCGACGACGGCTCACCGATGAGCCTTGCAAGCCGAAGTCGCTCTTCTCGCTCAGAGAGCACCGCCTGATCGATCTCGACTTGCAACTCGACACGCTGGGCCTGAAGCGTGGCAAGGTCACTGCGTGTGCCCTCTCCCGCGTCGAGCCTGGACCTGGCCACCGCCCCCAGCCGCTCCAGTAGAACCATTCGATCACGCAACAAAGGGACAAGTTCGGCCGATGCCTGGGCCGTCGCGTACCGCTCCTGGACCTCGCTGGCAACGTCGATGGCGACCGTAACCGCGTCGGCGGCCGCCTGCCGGAGTCGGTTGTCGGCGGCGCTTGAGCGCCGAGGGATTTGGAGGGCCTGCACAAAGTCCTGTGCAAGCGATGCCTCGATCTGCGGCTTGCCCGGCCCCCAACGGAGCACGACGTTGAGCACGGGGTTGGGGAGCAGCCGAGACTGGTCCGCGTCCGCGAGCGCGATCCGCACTCTCGCCATCGCCGCCTGGAGTCCGGGATCGGTGGTGACCGCCCGCCTCAGAGCGTCGGCCAGCGTGAGCGATCCGCCGGCTGGGTTTGACTCATCGAGCGGTCCACCGTCGGGTCCGACAACGATGAACTCGATCGGCGCCGAGAGTCCGGCGGCTTCGCTGGCGCTCAGCGCGGCGTCCACGTCCGCCCGCGGAGTGGACTGGCAACCCGCGAACATCACGGCTGCGGCAAGGAAAGCCAAACGCGTGACGAATCGCCGCATGCGAGTTTCATCGATATGGATGGTTGTGGAATTCATGAGTCGCCTTTGCATAGCACGAGGGTTCGAAATGCCCTTGGCACCGCGCGGCTCGCCGCGATCCGAGGCCGATGCGGCTCCGGACCGTGGCTGGTCACGAGGTCAGGACTGCAGAGTTTGAGGCTCGCCGCGCAGAGGGCGAGGTGGGCGCGCGGTGCAATGACCGCGCATGCCGGTGCGCAATGACAACTCGATCACCTCGCCCTGAGAAAGGCAGAGGAGATCGAGCTATGCACAACTAGATGACGAGGATGATCGTGCGAAGACGCGCCAGGGAATCCGGCGGACGCTCGCGATCGGGCACCGAGGCGGCAAACCGTACGGGTTGGTCACCGTCAACGGACCAAACGTTCCAGAGCACAGCCGCGACCACAGCCTTGAGGACCGGGTCCAGCGAAACGCTCGACGGAATCACCTTGGCCCCAGAAACCTGTGAGCCGAGCGGTTCGTCCTCACACGGCGTCGGGACGATCGGGTCGGACGAGTGATCTTCGTCCACCACGTGATCCGACGCATCGATGCAGGGGGTCAGGCACGCGCCGCTTGAAGATTTCAGGCACGCGAGCTCAATGCGGCTCTCGCCCGAAGCGTCTGTGCACCGAACACCCATCGATGTGAACAGCACCTGCCCGAGGCCAAAGGCCACGAGACAGAGGAGCGTGATCAGGCGATGTCGCAATGGCTGGTGCATTGGGGTTCGGATGGACAGTATACGGGATTCGCGCCCGAAAGTTCACGAATCGACTATCGGTCTTTGCGAGCACTCATCTGAACCACCATATCCACTAAATCTGTGTGCTGATGACCGGTTCAGCCGAAGGACATCCTGCGGGCCGAGCTCCGAACAGCTGAGTTCACGGGCAGTCCTTCAGCGAGTATCGGCCGTTGCCATAGCCAACGCAAAGCATACCCGAGTGCGGCAACACGCCCTCACTGTTCGGGTTACGGAAGGGTCAGGTCGCGTGACCAATGTGAACGGTAGCGCGGCTCGGGCGTACAATGAACAGATCGGCTCTCCTGCCGATATACCTATCACCTCCGTGAAACACCCCCTCCTCCGCATACTGGTCGCTCTGCTCATCGGCGTCGTCACGCCGCTGTGCTGCTGCCAGGCGGCGGCGTTTGCAGGAGGCCTTTGCGACGGGCGGCACGCGGCTGCGGTGAAGTTGAAATCGTGCTGCGGCACTTGCGATGGAGAAGCCGCACAGGATTCGGCCCACGATCGTTCAGGCGACCCTGGTGACGATGAGCAAACGCCTCCACCGGGCCAGTGCCCTTCATGTCCAA
This sequence comes from Phycisphaerales bacterium, assembly GCA_016699835.1. NCBI lineage: Bacteria > Pseudomonadati > Planctomycetota > Phycisphaerae > Phycisphaerales > Phycisphaerales bacterium. The sequence goes on along the minus strand of CP064987.1, from coordinate 41,501 downwards.
CATGCCAGGGGACTTCGGGCGGCGCAGGTCTCACTGTGGATTCCCGGCTGCCCTCAATCGACCAGCAATGGAACGCTCTGGCAACGGGTGCTCTCGCGATCCTGTGGGATCTTCTGCCGAATGACACTCTGGCCGCTGAGTTGCCGCCTCGGTGGAGGTCTGATCCACCATTCATCAGAGCCAACCGCGATGCTCAGCGGTGGCACTGCGCGCTGATCGTCTAGTTCCATCCTGCAACGGACGGTTTTCGTCCGCATCGTCCTTGACGCAGCGACTCCAGTTCGCGGGCGCGAGGTTCGTCGTCACGTTGCGCGCCCGGACTCGGCGCGATGCAGGAACCATGTATGGCCACTACGCAGACCGACCTGCGGACCCTCAGACGGGTAGCGCAACCAACTGACATCTCAACCGCACTACCGCCTGCGAGCGCTGGCGCGACCACGTCCATCCCTCGCCCCAAAGCACGATGGGCGACGCGGCTTGTCGTGCCCGCCGCTGTGCTGCTCGCCACCGGCGGGCTCCTCGCGTATGCCGCACGGGATGCGCTCCAGCCTCGGCTGCAGGTCTATGTCGCCGCAGCCATCCCGAAGGGGAGTGCGGCGGCACCACCTCGCCCCGAGACGGATTCAGCCGCTGGAGCGACGGGCGCGGACCCGACCGACGCATCGTCCGCGTCGTCGCCCCCATCCACCGCCGCGCTCGGCGCGGTTGCGGTGCAGGCACCGGGCTGGATCGAGCCCTCGCCATACGCCATCAGCGTGCCCGCGCTCGCCGAAGGCGTGGTGCGGGAGGTGCTGGTGCTCGAAGGGGAGTGGGTCGAAGTCGGCCAGGTGGTCGCCCGCATGATCGATGACGATGCGCGGCTGGCCGTGCGGGCCACCGATGCCGTGATCGCGGAGCGCGAGTCCGATGTCGCGCGAGCCCGTGCCGCCCTTGCGACGGCCGAGTCGCAGGTCGACGTTGAACGCACCACCGCCGCGGAATTGCGCGACGAGGTGACGCGGAAGCGCGACCTCGTCGCGACGGGGGGCCTCAGCGAAGGGACGTTCCGGAGGATGGAGATTCGCCTCGATGGGCTTGACGCCAAGGTCAGGACGGCGGAGAAGATGGTGAGCGAGGCCCGCGCGGCCCTTGCCCAGACGGAGTCTGCCCATGCCGCTTCACACGTCATGCGTGACGAGGCCAGGCTGCGACTGGAGCGAATGGAGGTGCGCTCGCCCGCGAGCGGCGTGGTGCTGGCCCGGCTCGTCGAGCCGGGCTCGCGGATCAGCATGGGGGCCAAGTCTGGCGAAGCGGGCGCGGGCGGAGGCATGTCTGGCACGGCGGGGGCTGTGCTGCGCATCTACGACCCCGCAAAGTTGCAGGTCCGAGTCGATGTGCCCTTGGCCGATGCCGCCAAGGTGGGCGTCGGTACGCGGGCGACGGTCAGCACCGAGGCGCTCGCGGACCAGACGTTCACCGGCGTCGTGTCGAGGGTCGTGCACGAGGCCAACATCCAGCGCAACACCGTGCAGTTCAAGGTCGCGCTCGACGCGCCCTCTCCCGTGCTCAAGCCCGAGATGCTGACCCGCGTCAAGCTCCACGCGCCCGCGCTCGCCTCGCGGCACAGCGGCGCGAGCGGCCAACACAGCGGCGCGACGTCCGGTCAGGGGGATAGCGCCGACATGACGCTGCTGGTGCCGACCGCCGCCGTGACGTCGACGGGTGAGGACAAGGGCCAAGTCTGGATCGTGGACACCAGCAGCGGCAGCCCGGTCGCGCGCCGGCGCGACATCGCCACCGCGTCTTCGGCGGACGAAGGGTTCACCGCCGTCACCAGCGGCCTGCGCCTGACCGACCGCGTCATTCTCGACCCTCCCAAACCTCCGGCCATCCAAGACGGCACTCGCCTCAAGCTCCTCGGTGAACGAACCACCGCAGCGGCAACGCCCAGTCCGACCGCGCCGTAACGCATCATTCAAGACCACACCGGCGACACGTTCGCCGCACGAAAGCACTCACCCATGACCACGAGCGACACGAATCATCGATCCTCCCCGTCTGGCCCGCCGCTGATCCAGTGCCGCCGCCTGACCAAGACCTACAAGAAGGGTGACAACACCATCACGCCGCTGCAGGAACTCGACCTTGACGTGCCCGCGGGCGACTTCCTCGCGCTCATGGGCCCCTCGGGCAGCGGTAAGACCACGCTGCTGAATCTCATCGCCGGGATCGACCGTCCCAGCGGCGGCGAGCTCATCATCGGTGGCACCAACATCGCTTCGCTCTCGCGGAGCAAGCTCGCCGACTGGCGGAGCACGCACGTGGGCTACGTCTTCCAGCTCTACAACCTCGTGCCGGTGCTGACGGCCTATGAGAACGTCGAGCTGCCCCTGCTGCTCCACCGGCTCTCGGCCAAGGACCGCCACGAGAAGGTCCAGACCGCGCTGCAGCTCGTGTGCATCGCCGATCGGCACGACCACTACCCGCGCCAACTTTCGGGCGGCCAGGAGCAGAGGGTCGCCATCGCGCGAGCCATCGTCACCGACCCCACCATCATCGTCGGCGACGAGCCGACGGGCGACCTGGATCAAGAGTCCGCCGCCGCCATCATGGACCTTATGACGCGGCTCTGCGACGACCTCGGCAAGACCCTGATCCTCGTGACCCATGACGCCAAGAGCGCCGCCTACGCCAAGCGGACGCTGCACCTTGAGAAGGGCCGACTGGTCGAAGCCCAAACGCTGATTGCCCGCCGCGCTGCGCACCAGTTGCAGGAGTCGTAACCCATGATCGCCCCCAAGTTCATTCCCGTCGTCGTCAAGCAACTCTGGCGGCACCGCGTCCGCAGCATCCTCACGCTCCTGGGCGTGGGCGTGGCCATGTTCCTGTTCATCGCCGTGCAGACGCTGCAGGAGGGCGTGCGCCAATCGACGCAGGCCGCTGCGGGCGACACCACGCTGGTAGTTTACCGCGAGAACCGTTTTTGCCCCGCCGCGAGCCGCTTGCCGCAGTTCTACGTGGACCGGATCGAGAAGATCCCCGGCGTCGTCTCGGCGGTGCCGGTCAAGATCATCGTGAACAATTGCCGGGCCTCGCTGGATGTCGTCACGTTCCGGGGCGTGCCGCGAGAAGACTTGGTTGGGCCAACGGGCTGGGCCAGCAAGTGGCAACTCATCGCCGGGTCGGTGGCCGAGTGGGAGAAGCGCTCCGACTCGGCCCTCGTCGGCGAGACGCTCGCCGCGCGGCGCGGCTTCAAGGTCGGCGAGTCCTTCGACGCCTCGGGCATCACCGTCACGGTCGCGGGGATCATCCGCTCCCCCGAAGCCCAGGACCAGAACGTGGCCTATGTCCACCTCGACTTTCTTCAGCAGGCCGCGGGCAAGGGCGGCGGGCTTGGCAGCGTCACGCAGTTCACCGTGCGCGTCGATGACCCGGCGAAGATGGAGCAGGTGGCCGAGGCAATCGACGCGGAGTTTCGCGCCGAGGCCGACCCGACGATGACCAGCCCCGAAAAGGCCTTCGTCGCGCAGGCCGGGGCCGACATCGTCGAGATCGTCAAGTTCACGCAGTGGCTGGGCTGGGGCTGCCTCGCGGCGGTGCTGGCGCTGGTCGCCAACGCCATCGTGCTGAGCGTGCAGGACCGCATCAAGGAGCACGCCGTGCTCCAGACGCTGGGGTTCCGCTCTGGGCTTATCGCCCGCTTGATTGTCAGCGAAGGGATGCTCATCGGCTTGCTGGGGGGTGCGCTGGGCACGGGCATCGCCCTCGCGGTCGTCCACTTCGGCAACTTCTCGCTCTCGCAGGAAGGACTGTCCATCAGCGTGAGCGCATCATGGTCGGTCATGGCCCTGGGCCTTGTCATCTCGGCGGGCGTGGGCATCGTCGCCGGCCTCGTGCCCGCGTGGCGAGCCGGGCGGCGTGAGATTGCGTCTTGTTTCAGGGCGGTGTGAGAAAGGACTCCATGAGACTTCTTCCCTTTGCCTATGCCGTCCGCAACTTGGGGCGCTCGCCCTCGCGGCTGTTCCTCTCCGTCGCCGGGTCGGCGATGGTGGTGCTGCTCATTTTGGTCGCGGGCGGGTTTGTCAGCGGCATGAGCACGGCGCTGCGCGCGACCGGCGGCGAGCACAACGTCATCCTCATGGGCGCGGGTAGCGAGGAGAGCGTCGAGCGTTCGGAGATCGAGGCGGGCGTGCCGGGCGTGCTCGCGGCGAGCGTCGCGGGCGTCCGCACGCGGGCGGGCGTCGCGTACGTCTCGCCCGAGGTCCACGTCATGCTGCCTGTCCGAGTGGGTGCCACGGCGAGCACGACGAACCCACCAAGCGGAGCACAGGCAGCAGTCGCTCAGGGTTCGAGCGCTGCCTCGATGCCCAAGCCGAAGGGAAGACAGGTCATGATGCGTGGAATCACCCCCGCCGCGGCACTCGTCCACGAGTCGGTGTCGCTCACCGAGGGACGTTGGCCAGTCTCCGGAGCCGATGAAGTCATGGTTGGGCGGATGGCGGCGACTGTGCTGGGGGCTGCTGAGATCGACTTGCAGGTCGGCAAGGCGATCATCATCGACGGTAGACCCTGGAAGATTGTCGGGCGCTTCGGCGCGCCGGGGACGGTGGTCGAGGCGGAGGTCTGGCTGCCCTTGGCGGACCTCATGACTGCCACCAAACGCGAGACCATCTCATGCGTCGTCCTCACGCTCGATCCGTACAACGAGGCGACGGGTGAAGGGGCCGACTTTGGCGACATCGCGGCCTTCACGAAGACGCGGCCGGACCTGGAACTCGTGCCCATGACCGAGCGCGAGTACTACGGCAAACTAGCGAGTTTCTTTGGGCCGATCAAGATCGTCGCGTGGGTGACGGCGGGGCTGATCGCCGTCGGCGGGCTGTTTGGCGGGCTGAACACGATGTACGCCGCGTTCGCGTCGCGCATCCGCGAACTGGGCACGCTGCAGTCCATCGGCTATCGGCGGCTGGCGATCGTGTGGTCGATGATCCAGGAATCGACGCTGGCGACGGCGGCGGGCGGGCTCATCGCGTGCGCGATCGGCGTGTTTCTGCTCGACGGGCTGGCGGTGCGGTTCTCGATGGGGGCGTTTGGACTGAAGATTGATGAGACGGTGATCGGGCTGGGGCTGCTGACGGGCCTGGCCCTTGGCGTCGTGGGCGCGTTGCCCCCGGCGATTCGTTGCCTGAGGCCGACGATCCCCGTCGCGCTCAAGGCGGTGTGATGATGGACGTGTGCGCTGTCGCGGCGTGTGCCGCGCGGCGAAGAGAGTGCTGCAATCTGTTCAAGGAGTTTCGACGTGACAACCATGATGACGAAGATGACGAGTGTGGTCCGCACGATGACGCTGGCGGCGGCGCTGCTGGGCGGCGCGGCGGTGGTGATGCTGCCGCAGGCTGCGCAGGCGCAGGTCAAGAGCGCGGGTGACGTGAAGAGGCTGCTCAAGACGGAATTGCCCGCGAATGCGCTGGAGATCACCGCGGCGATGAAGTCGGCCAAGGTGGGCGAGACGATCACCGTGCGCGGGAACGTGGCGATGTCGAAGGACGCGTTCGTCGAGAATCGCGCGATGTTCACGCTGGTGGACGAGACGACGCGCAAGGGGTGCTGCCCGCCCAGCGACAAACTGCCCGACACCGCGTGCGACATTCCCGCCGAAGGCCGGGCCACGGTGCAGATCGTCGATGCGAACGGCAAGCCGGCGCGATTTGGTCTCAGCGGCGAGCACGGGCTCAAGCCGGGCGCGGAAGTCTTCGTCACGGGCAAGGTCGAGACCGCCAACGGGACCGACGCGCTCGTGCTGACCGCGACGTCCGTGCACGTTCCCAAAGCCGCGTTGCCCACGGGCCTGTTCGTCAGCACGCAGCCGGAGAACGCCAAGGACGTTTCGGAAGTCCGCAAGGCGGCCACCGCTCCCAAGGTCGGCGAGGAGGTCGTGCTGCGTGGGCGCATTGGCGGCAGCAAGGAGCCGTTCGTCGCGGGGCGCACCGTGCTCACCCTCATGGGACGCGGGTTGAAGGCCTGCAACGAGAACCCCGACGACAAGTGCTCAAAGCCCTGGGACTACTGCTGCGAGACCAAGGCGGACATCCTGGCGAACTCGGTGACGGTGCAGATCGTGGACGCCAAAGGCCAGATTCTGAGGACGGATATGAAGGGCCGTCGCGGACTGAAGGAACTGTCCGAGGTCGTTGTCGTCGGCAAGGTCGCCGCCTCCGACGGCAAGTCGCTGGTGGTCAATGCGACAGCGATGTACGTGCATCAGTAACCTGAGTTGTCATGCCATAAGCGAGCGTGGCGGCCGCGATTGGCTTCTACCCACGTCCCGGCAAAGAGATGCGCCGCCCCGAGATGGGTAGCTGTGTCGGGCTTGGACTTTTCCTCCCCGACCGCCGGGTGGAAGTACGTCGGTGGACTTGCAGCGCCACGTAGTCGTATTGGTTGACAACCGAGCGATCAGACCCGGTCCCGCTTTATCGCCGACGTACCGCCGCTCGAAGGACGTTCTGCCCTAGCCACGGCGTGGTAGTGTCAGGACGAGTCGATGGCTCTGAGGCCGCGTTTTTGTTCTGGCCATCGAACTTGGCACAGGCTGTTGACGTACTCCTTGGAAGACCGATATACTCCCCCGCAGTATGCTCACTCGCAGCAGCCATTTCCGGACCTTTGTCACCCTGCTCTTGGCAGTGGTGGTGCCGTTCTGCTGCTGCAATTTCCACTCGTGGGTGAGTGCTTGTGCTTCGTGCGTGCCAGCTTCCTCGGTTGATGGGGACCGTCAACTCGCGGCGGAAGAGCACGGCCACAAAGGATGCCACCACTCGGGCTCAAAGGGCAGTGATTCCGGTGGCGATCACCATCAGGCCCCGGTCTCGCCCGAGGATGGCTCCGACAAGCACGACTGTACCTGTGGCAAAAACCAGGCGAAGATGATGGCGGGCGAGAAGCCGACCATCGAGCTACCGACCACGGTGCTCGTTGCGATTCTCAACTGGGCCACGGTTGCGTGGGCTGCTCCTGAACCTTCCCACACGTTCGTGAGCGGTGAAGTTTGGGCCTGCGCCCGACCTCCGACGAGCCTGCTGCGCATGCATTGCGCGCTCATTGTGTAGCAAAGCGACTTGAGACCAGCCGTTGTCGAGCACCACTCGTCTAACGGATGGTCGCATCGCGCTCACAGCCCTGTTCGCGTCACGGCGCGGCGGGTGCATCCCCTACCACATTTCGGTTTCCCGTCCTCATTTGGAGATTGCTCATGGTCCGCTCACGCGCGGCCCTGGCAGCGGGCGCACTGGCGCTCGCGACCGCGGCCATCCTGATTCCTGTGTACGCGCACGAAGGTCACGGCAAGCCCACGGGCGCGACGTTTGACCCTAACGCCCCCAAGAAGGTCACCGAAGCGACCGCCTTCGCCATCGGGCTCAAGACCGCCGAGGTGGACTTTGGCGACGTCGAGGACATCGTCCGTCTCACGGGCATGGTCCGCGCCCAGCCCGGGGCGCTTGCCGGTGTCTCAGCCACCTACGCGGGCGTGGTCCGCTCGATCGCGGTGCAACCCGGCGACCGTGTGAGCAAGGGTGATCTGATCTCTGAGGTCGAGTCACCGGAACTGGCCCGGGCCTTGTTCGAGGTCCGGCGGCTGGAGTCGGAGGCCGAACGGCTTAGCGCCGAACAGAGGCGGGCGATGTCGCAGATCGCATCGATCGAGATCGAGGCGCCTGCGTCCGAACAGAGCGCGGCTCTCGCCGAGTCGGAGGTGGATCGGTTGGTGTCCGCCGGCGAGAGCGTGTCGGCGAATCTGCTGGCGCAGCGTAGGGGCGAGGCGATCCGTCTCCGCACCGACGCGTCGCTCCGCAAGGTCTCCCTCGAACAGGCAAGGACCGACGCCGATTCCTTACGTCGTCAGATCGAGGCCACGCGGGCGTCCGCCGAGGCCCTCCGCGCGACGCTCCCTTCTGGAGCGGGCGCTGACGCAACGGGTGTTATCCGCCTCCTCGCCCCGTTAGACGGCGTGGTCGTGAACCGAACGGCAGTGATCGGTGAGGGCGTCGGCACTGGAAGTCCCATCGTGAGCATCGGAGACTTCTCGCGGGTGCAGATCGAGGGAGAACTGCCCGAAGGCCTGCTCTCGCGGGTGGAGGCAGCGGCGAACGCAAAGGTACGGGTCCGCAGAGGTGTGGCGGCCGCGAGCGAAGTTGTTGCCGAAGGGGTTGTTCGGTTCCTCAGCCCCGTGATCGATGCGTCCAAGCGCACCGCGCACGTCATCATCGACGTTGATAACCCGCAGGGGCTGCTGCGACAAGGACAGTTCGTAGACCTGAGCGTGGTGCTTTCGACAAACGACGGCGCAGTCGTGGTGCCTGCGTCGGCGGTCGTGAAGGAAGGCCCGATGCAGTACGTGTTCGTGCGCGAGGGCAAGGGAGAGAATGAGGTCTTCAAGAAACGCGACGTCGCCGTCGGCGTGCGTGATGACCGGGTCATCGAGATTGTCAAGGGTCTCGTGCCCGGCGACGTCGTGGCCGTTAGCGGCGCGTTCAGCCTGTCGCAGCTCCGTGGATTCGTGCCCGGCGCTCCCGAACCCGTCGCTGAGCCTGCCAAGTCTGGTGACGGCCACGGCCACTCGCACTGATCACACCATCCACGCTCAACGCCCGACAGCCAATCGAGGAACCTCCCCGTGCTCAACTGGATCATCCGATCATCCTTGAATAACCGCGTGCTGGTGCTGATCGCCGCGCTGCTCGTCTCCGTCTATGGGATGTACGTGACGCTGCGGACACCCACGGACGTCCTGCCCGACCTCAACCGTCCGGTCGTGACCATCATGACCGAGGCCGCCGGGCTTGCACCGGAGGAGGTCGAGGCCCAGGTCACGTACAACATCGAAACCGCCGTCAACGGCTCGCCGGGCGTCGAACGGGTGCGGAGCGTTTCATCGCTTGGGCTCTCGATCGTCTTCGTCGAGTTCCAGTGGGGCACGGATCTCAAATACAACCGCCAGGTCGTCACCGAGCGGATGGGCACCATCACGGAAAAGCTGCCCCCGGGCGTCGTGCCGATCATGACGCCCGCCACCAGCATCATGGGCGAGATCGCGCTTATCAGCGTCTCAAGCAAGACGCTCACGCCGATGGATGTACGCACGGTCGCGGAGTTCACGCTGCGCCCAGCGATCCTCTCGATTCCCGGCATCGCCCAGGTGACGGCGATGGGCGGCGACCTCAAGCAGTTCCGTGTCCAAGTCGATCCCGACAAGCTCCGGCTGTTTGAATTGACCATCGAGGACGTTGAGAAGGCCCTCGCCGCGGCCAACCAGAACACCGGCGGCGGCTTTGTGGTCAGCGGTTCTCAGGAACTTGTCGTCCGCAACATCGGGCGGGTGCAGACCGCCGACGACATTGCACTGTCCCTCGTCGCCACCAAGCCCGGCGACCATGTCAGCCCGCCGCGGGCGGTGCTGGTGCGAGACGTGGCGACGGTCATCGAGGCGGGGCCGACGATCAAACGAGGCGACGGGTCGGACAACGGCACGCCCGCTGTCATCATGGCGATCCAGAAGCAGCCGGGGGCGGACACGATCACGCTCACCCGGGCACTCGATCAGACGCTGGAACAGATCAGGCCCACGCTGCCCAAGGGAATCGAGATCAACGCCGATGTGTTCCGTCAGGAACACTTCATCAAGTCATCGATCGGCAACGTCTTTGAAGCCCTTCGAGACGGCGCGATCCTGGTCGTCATCGTTCTGATCCTCTTCCTCATGAACGTGCGGACGACGATCGTCACGCTCACTGCGCTGCCGCTCTCGATCATCACGACGTTCCTGGTCTTCCACTGGCTGGACCTGAGCGTGAACACTATGACGTTGGGCGGGCTAGCGGTCGCCATCGGCGAACTCGTGGACGACGCGGTGGTCGACGTGGAGAACGTCTACCGCCGCCTGGGTGAGAACCGCCGCGTTGCCACCCCCAAGCCGATTGCGCAGGTCGTCTTCGACGCCTCCAGTGAAATCCGCAACCCGATCATCCTCGGCACGATCATCGTCAACCTGGTGTTCTTGCCGACGTTCTTCCTCCCGGGCATCGAAGGTCGGCTCTTCGCGCCGCTCGCCACTGCGTACATCGTGAGCATCTTCGCGTCGCTGCTCGTGGCGCTGACTGTCACGCCGGTGCTGGCGTACTACCTGCTACCTGGCATCAAGCGCATGGAGCATGGCAAGGATGGCGCGTTGCTGCGGGCCTGCAAGTGGCTGGCGCTCAAGTCCTACTCGATCTCCATGCCACGCCCGGTCGCGGTGCTGGGAACGCTCGGCGCTCTGGTCGCGGTGGCGTTGTTTGTCGTCACGCGCCTTGGCTCGGAGTTCCTGCCGCCCTTCAACGAGGGCACGGCCGTCGTCTCGTTCTTTGGCCAACCGGGCGTGTCACTGGACGAGTCAAACAAACTTGGCACCAAGGCCGAGGAGATGATCCTCTCGATCCCCCAGGTCAAGAGCACGGCCCGGCGCACCGGCCGCGCCGAGCAGGATGAGCATGCCCTGGGTGTCAACGCTAGCGAGATCGAGGTCGATTTCTGGACCAAGGAAGAAGCGAAAGAACCCGACAAGCACACGACACCTGCGGGCCGCAGGCCGCCCGCGGTCAAAGACCTCCTGCCGCGCGAGCAGGTGTTCTCGATGATCGAAGAGAAGCTCGCGGCCTTCCCCGGCGTCGCCACTGGCATCGGCCAACCCATCAGCCACCGCATCGAGCACTTGCTCTCGGGCGTCCGCGCCCAGGTCGCCATCAAGATCTTCGGCGACGACCTCGGCACGCTCCGCACGCTCGCGGAACAGACCAAGGCCGCGATGGAGGGCATCCCCGGCGTCGCCGACTTGCAGGTTGAGCAGCAGGTGCTGATCCCGCAGCTGCACATCAGCGTCAACCGCGAGGCGGCGGCTCGCGTCGGCTTCACGCCCGCGACGCTCACCGACGCAATGGAGACAGCCACCAAGGGCAAGGTCGTGGGCCAGGTACTCGATGGCCTGAAAGTCTTCGACATCACGCTGACACTCGACGACCACCACCGCACCGATCCGACCGCGCTGGGACTCGTCCGGCTGGTGTCTCCGACGGGCGCGATCGTCCTCGTGCAGGACGTGGCTGAAATCGTCGAGAGACTCGGCCCCAACGAAGTCCAGCGCGAGAGCTTGCGCCGCCGCATCGTGGTTTCCGCCAATGTCCGCGGCCGCGACCTTGGCTCGACGGTTGAAGAGATCAAGAAGTCAATCGCGATGGATGTCCAACTCCCGCAGGGGTACACGATTCAGTACGGTGGCTTGTACGAGGCCCAGCAGGAATCGACCCGCTTGCTGCTGGCACTTGGTGCGGGCTCGCTCATCGCGATCTTCGTCATTCTCTTCACGCATTACCGCTCGGGCATGGTGGCCATCCAGATCATGCTCAACGTCCCCTTCGCGTTCCTGGGAAGCGTCGCCGCGCTTGCCATCACCCGCGAACCCTTCAGCGTGGCCTCGCTGGTGGGCTTCATCAGTTTGACCGGCATCGCCACCCGCAACGGAGTGCTGATGGTCAGCCACTACATCCACCTGATGACCGAGGAGCGCCGCCCTTGGAGCAAGGAACTCATCATCCAGGGCAGCCAGGAGCGCGTCGCCCCGGTGCTCATGACGGCCGTGACGGCGGGGCTGGGCCTCATCCCCTTAGTGCTGAGCAAGGGCGAGCCGGGCAAGGAGATCCTGTACCCGGTCGCGGTCGTCATTCTGGGCGGCCTGATCACCAGCACGCTGCTGGACTTCTTTGTGACCCCGGCCGTCTTCTACCGGTTCGGCAAGACCGCCGCCGAGCGGCTGGCGAGGGAGCACGCCGAGAAGTACGGCGAGCAAGCACCGATCCAACCAGTGTCGACCACGACCGAAAGCCATTCTAAACCCACCGTCGCCACACCAGCAGGGGCGAGCGATCGTGGCAACGCGTCCGCCTCTGCATCACCCGAATCCGGCCGCCCTGCGGCCTCAGATCAAGGAGCTCAGTCATGAATCGTTCGCATCTCTCGGTCCTTTCGTTGGTCCTCATGTCCGGCCTTGCGCTCTCAATCGCACCGAGTGCCCTGGCCCAGCACAGCCACGGAGGGGGTGGGGCTGGCGATCAGCCGGGCCACAAGGACGACGGTCACAGCCACGGCGAGGTTGCCAAGGCCGGTTCGTTCGCCGACGCCGCCCAGCGCATCGCCGCCGATGTGAAGGCGATGGATTCGGCCCTTGCGGGCGGGTCGGTCGCGGGCGTCTCGGACAAGGCCAACGCCGTTGCCACCTTCGCCAAGACACTCGGGGCGCTCGCGCTCGCCAAAGACAGCGGCGTGCCCCGTGAGAAGGTCAAGGAGATCAACACCGCCGGCAAGGAGCTCGCCGAGGCGGCGGACAACCTGCACAACATCGCCGACAGCGGCGACGTCGCCAAGAGCAAGGCCGCGTTCGCGCCGGTGAAGGCGGCGGCGGCCAAGGTCGCGGCCCTCGCGCCGGCGATGGCCGACGGACACGACCACGCTCACGGCGCGGAGGCCGCGCCGGTGACGCACTCGGTCTCGGTCGATGCCGAGGGCGGCAAGGCCATCGAGGCGGGCAAGGCCGCGGCGATGGTCTTCACGCTCAAGGACGCCAAGGGCGCTGCGGTCAAGGACCTCGACACCGTTCACGAGAAGGTGCTGCACCTGCTGGTGGTGAGCAAGGACCTCTCGTGGTTCGCGCACGAGCACCCAACCCGCCGCGCGGATGGCGCGTTCACGATGCCGATGACCTTCCCCGCCGGGGGCGAGTACACGCTGTACTTTGACTTCACGCCCAAAGGTTCGCCGCAGCAGGTGGTGCCGGTGAAGGTGACGGCGACGGGCACTCCGAAGGCGGCGGTGCCGCTGACGGTCGATGCCGACAAGCCCAAGACCATCGACGGTTTCACGGTCGCGCTCGACACCGAAGGGAAGATCAACGCGGGCGGCAAGGCCCACATGTCGTTCAACATCACCAAGGACGGCAAGCCCGTGACCACGCTCCGCCCGTACCTCGGCGCGATGGGGCACCTGGTCATCATCAGTCAGGACGGGACGCAGTTCGTCCACGCGCATCCGCACGAGGGTGGCGAACACGGGGCAGGCGGCCATGATGCCCACGGGGGCCACGGCGCGGGCGGCGCGGATGCAAAGAAGGATGACCACGGGGGGCACGGCGGCGCTGCGCCCAAGGCGGCCGTGCAGACCGGCGGCCCGAAGGTGGACTTTGAGGCCCACTTCAAGGAGCCGGGCACTTACAAGGCGTGGGGACAGTTCAATGTCGGCACTGCCGAGAAGGAGCGGGTGCTGACGGTGCCCTTTACATTCACCATCGAGAAAAGTGCAGTGGGCGCGGCTCCGGCCAACACCGTCTGCCCCATCACCGCCGACGCGGCGGATGCCAAGATCACCCGCGACTTCAAGGGCCAGGCCGTCGCGTTCCACGATGCGGCCTCCGCCGCCAAGTGGGACGCGATGAGCGATACCGACCGGATGAGCAAGTTCGTCGCGGCGATCGCGGCCTCGTCGGCCAAGGTCGGACATGACGGCGACGACGCCATGCCCGCGGGCGTAGATGCCGACGAAGAGCGGGCGCTCTACCTGACGCCCGGCGGCATCTACACCGAGGCCGACATCAAGGCCAATGGCTCGGTGACGGCGGGCGACAAGTACAAGGGCAAGATGGCCAAGCACGACATGAAGCCCAAGGCCGGGGACAAGATTTGCCCGATCACGATGACCAAGGCGAACCCCAAGTTCACCTGGATCATCGGCGGCAAGACCTACGAGTTCTGCTGCCCCCCGTGCATCGATGAGTACGTGCTGCTCGCCAAGACCTCACCCAAGGAGGTTCTCGATCCGAGCGAGTACGTGAAGAAGTGATCGTCGTCGCCGCGCCGCGCGAGAGCCGGCGCGGCGGCAATCCGTGTGCCCGCAGCGTTCGCGGTCGCATCGTCCGTTCAACAACCGCGTTCAACATTCCCCGGAGTCATTCCCATGAAGAGAGTCCCCACCGTGTTCGCCCGTTCGCTTGCCGCGCTTGTGCTCGGCGCTGGTCTTATCAGCGCCGCCGCCTGGGCGGCCCAGCCCGAGCCGCCCGCCGCACCGCCCGTCCAGTCCGCTGCGCAGGCGCAGGTCCAGCCCGCGCCCAAGCCCATCAACAAACTCTGCCCGATCATGGAGAATGAGGTAGACGCGGAAGCACCCACGCGGCAGTTCAAGGGCGTCACCATCGGCTTCTGCTGCCCCGGCTGCGACCGCAAGTGGGACCGCAAGTCCGACGACGCGAAGATGGCGCTGCTGACCAAAATGGCCCCCGAAGCCGTCGCGGCGATCAACGCGGCGAGCAGCCCGGCCCTGAAGGTCGCTCGCGACTACCTCGCCGCGTGCGGCAAGGCCGACGCGAACGCCCTCAACGCCCTCTTCCTGGACAAGGGCCGCGCGACCGTGAGCGAGAACGCGGGCGATGAGGGGACATGGGAGACCTACCGCGACCATCACCTGATGCCGGAACTCAAGGAGATGCCCGGCTTTGTGATGACGGTGACCAAGGAGGACGTGCAGACCTTCGGCACGAGCTCGATCGTGCGCCAGATCGGCTCGTTCACGGTGCCCGACCCCAACCACAAGGAACTTTCCAAGAAGTACCTCGCGGCCGTGACCTACGTCGTCGTGGATGACGGCGGCACGCCGAAGATCGCGCACCTGCACTGGTCGAGCCGGGCGGAGCAGAAACCCGTTGGCGATGGAAGCAACCAGTCCGAAACTGGGCACGGCGGAAGCAGCAGTCACGAGCACAAGTAATTACAACGACCCGCGCCGCGAGAGCGGCGCGGGCCGATTCATCGCTCGTCGTCTCGCCGCACGGTGCGGCGGGAAGAGCGCGTCCTGTTCCCGGAGATCGACCCATGACACTCATCCGCCCGCTTCTTCTGCTCGCAGCCGCGTCCGCCCTTTTCGCCGGAGGCTGCGCGACCGACAGGCACGAGATGACCAGTACCAAATCCGGGCAGGTCTCGGTCTGCACCAAGTGCTACGACCAGATCAGGACAGTGCGGGGCACATACAGCCCGCGCACGGGCTACTCGGGCACACACACCATCACGACACACAGGTGCGACGACTGCAAGTCGGACATGAGAATCTACGAGCAGGACGGCGTGCTCAAGGTTCGCTGCGCCAGGTGCGCCCCCGAGGGCGTGGACTGCGACCGGTGCGTGCCTCGCGTCGCCAAGTAAGCGTTCATGCCCAGCCGCTCTTCGAACAGCCGCCCGGAGACTTCGTTCATGACCAGACCCGCTCCCCTTTCAACACGCCACTTCTCCTGCGGACTCTCCGCCGGGACTCTCGTGATAGTCGCGCTCGCGGGTGGATGCGCCTCGCTCGATCCGAAGGCGGACATCGACCGCGCTGCCCACACGGTTACAGATCGATCGGGCGTTGCGCCGGGATGGGATGGTCCGTGGGAGGCGTCGCTGAACACGTGGGACGGACGCTCGCCCCTCAAGGCTGAGTTGGCCCTGGCGATGGCGCTCAAGAACAACCGCGACATCAGGTCGGACGTTGAACTGATCGCGGCATCACGGGCAGACCTTGTGCAGGCGGGCCTGTTGCCCAACCCTGTGCTGGGGCTGACGCTGCGATTCCCGTTCGACCCTGTGAACGGGGGGACGTTTGTCGGGGCGCAGGTGGTGCAGTCGTTCACCGCCCTTTGGCTGCGCGACGGAAAGATCAAGGCCGCCGACGCACGGCTCAACCAGACCGTGCTCGACACCTCCGATAAGGCCCTTCGGCTGGTGGCAGAGGTCAAGGCCACACACGCGCGAATTGCATTCGGTCAGCGCGAGCTCGTGTTGAGTGATGAGAATCTCGCCACGATCGAGCGATCGATCGACTCGCTCGACGCACGCGTCCGCGGAGGCGAGGGCACTCCCCTGGATGTCAATCGTGCAAGGCAGCAGCAAGCCAAAGCGAAAGCTGAGCGTGCCATTATCGTCCGCGACC
This sequence comes from Phycisphaerales bacterium, assembly GCA_016699835.1. Classification (NCBI taxonomy): domain Bacteria; kingdom Pseudomonadati; phylum Planctomycetota; class Phycisphaerae; order Phycisphaerales; species Phycisphaerales bacterium. The sequence continues at coordinate 25,478 of CP064987.1, read as the reverse complement.
TCGCCAAAGAACGCCGGCGGATGCTCGAGTTGATCGGCTTTGCCGGCGAAGCCGCGGAATGGACAGCCGATGCGGACTCGATCCCCGAGACCGAGCCGATCATCGATGAAGCCGCCGCAATCGCGCTCGCCGCATCCCAGCGCCTGGACGTGGCTGCGGTCCGTTCGATTGTTGAAGCCCAGCGTGCCGACTTGTCGGTCGAGGAGAAGAGCCGCGTGAGGGACTTCGGGCTCGGGGCCGATTTCGAGCGTGAGACGGACGGGGCGAAGTCCATTGGCCCGGTCTTCGAGGTCGGCATCCCGATCTTTGACACCAACGCCGCCCAGATCGCCCGGGCTGGGTCGCTGGCCCGCGCCGCCCTGGCCCGTTACGAAGCAGTCTCGCAGCGTGCGATCCGGGAAGCCCGCGTCGCGTGGGTCGATCTCGACAGCGCCTCGCGGCTCGTCGAGCAGTACCGCTCCACGGTACTGGCGATCTCGGAGCGCAACCTGACGCTCGCGGAGGCCGCGCTCAAGGCAGGCCAGGCGGATGTGACCGTGCTGCTCGAGTCGCAACGCGAGTTGATCGATGCCCGCCGCACGCTCAACGAGCTGGAGCAAGCCGCGGCGCTCGCCCGAATCGAGCTGGAATACGCGGTTGGGGGTGGACTTACAAGGCCCCCAATTCCCGGTTGTGATCCGCTGAACCGAGGCCTCTCAACCGATGGGGTGGGAGCGCCACCCAAGGGTCTGGATGAAGTGCCTTCTGGAGTTCGCCCATGAACAGATACCAACGTATCGCCCCACTCGGGATCCTCTTGCTTGCAGGAATCAGCGGCTGCACGGGTACCCCGACTGCCTCCGAAAGGCAGGCCCGATCCGATGTTGACACTGTGCGTTCGATGTACCGTCCTGGGGAGGCCAAGCCGGCTCTTCCCAGACTCTCGGAGCACTCGACGCTTTCCGACTACCTGCGCTTCGCCATGCTCAACAACCCGCGGGTCGAGGCCGAGTACTATGCGTGGGCGGCGTCAGTCGAGCGGATCACGGGAGCGAGGTCGCTGCCCGACCCCCGGATCACCTTCGAGGCCGACATCACGAGCATGATTGAGACGGTCATGCCGGGCCTGATGATCGACCTGCCCGGGCCAGGCAAGCTCCGTGCCGCGGGCGATGTCGCGGCGGGTGAATCTCGCGCCTCGTACTTCAAGTTCGAGATCGAGGTGCTCAGGACCGCGATGGCGCTCAAGTCCGCGTATTTCCGCCTGCACTTCCTCGAAGACACGCTTCGGGTGCAGCGGGAAACACTGACGCTCCTGGGAGACCTTGAGACTCAGGCCCAGCAGCAAGTCGCGGCGGGCCGCAGCGGCATCCAGGATGTGCTCCGCGCCCAGATCGACCGGGAGCAGCTCACGACGCAAATCGCCAATCTTGAGGATTCCCGCAGTGTTCTGCTCGCGGAGTTCCGCTCGGCCCTGGGTTTGCGCCCGGATGACCCGACCGTGCCGGTTCCAAGCACCTTTGAAGCGTCGCAACCTCCACCGCCAGCGGACCAGATCCTCGCGCTCGCCGCGGCCCACAATCCGCAGCTGCGGCAGATGGAGGCGGAGGTGCGGCGCGGCGAGGCGATGATTGACCTCGCGAGAACCAGCCGCGTGCCGGACTTCTCGATTGGCATCGAGGCCGATGTGAAAGCCAGCCCGGTGATGTGGCGTCCCACCGGGAGTATCACGCTCCCGATGTGGCGCGACAAGATCGCCGCTGAGATTGCCGCGGCGCAGTTCGAGAAGCGGTCGTCCGAGGCGAGGCTCTCCGCCGAGCAGATCGGACTGGCCGCTGATCTGGCGTCGATGCTCTATGTGTACCGTGAGAGCACGCGGAACATTGACCTATACGCCACGACGCTCCTGCCCAAGGCCCGTCAATCGCTCGACGCCGCACGGTCCGGCTACGCGGCGGGGCGTTCATCCTTCCTCGACGTCATCGACGCGGAGCGCCAGTTGCTGGTCTTCGACCTCTCGCTCGTCGAGGCTCGCACGCAGCGCGAGCTGTCCCTGGCTTCGCTCTCGCTGCTGATCGCAGGCACCGCGCCCGAGGGTGCTCCCATCTTGCAGACCGCTCCCGCTCCATCCAAGGAGGCCAACCCATGAAACGTCGCACCGCCATCGTTGTCATATCGCTCATCGTCCTCGTCGCGGCTGGGGCTGGTTACCTTCTCGGCTCTGCCCGCTCGGGCTGGGGCGGACGGCCGAACGTCCCCGGAGTCTCCGGAGGTACGGCCGCCGCTCCATCGACGGCCAAGCAGGTCTACACGTGCTCGATGCACCCGCAGGTGCGGCTCGACCAGCCCGGCAACTGCCCAATCTGCGAGATGCCGCTGATCCCAGCGGCGTCGGCCACCACAGCGGCCGGAGAGGCACCCATGCTCCAGCTCTCGGAGCACGCCGTTTCGATGGCCAGCGTCGAGACCGTCACCATTGAGCGCCGGCCTCTCTCTCGTGACCTTCGTGCCGTCGGCCGAATCGAGTACAACGAGTCGTCGCTCGCGACCATCACGCCGCGCGTCGACGGCTTCGCCGAGCGGCTCTTTGTGAGCTTTACGGGCGTTGAGATCCGCAAGGGTGACCACCTCGCGGAGGTCTACAGCCCGGAGCTGCTCGTTGCGCAACAGGAACTCCTCATCGCTCTGCAGGCCGGCGTGGGGGGGGCCGGCAACTCGCTCGCCGAAGTGGCCAAGACCAAGCTGCGGCTGCTGGGATTGACCGACCAGCAGGTCACGGAACTGGTCGAGAAGAAGCAGACCACCGACCGGGTGACGCTGTACTCGCCCATCAGCGGCACGGTCATCGAGAAGAGCATTGTCGAGAAGGCTTCGTTCAAGGCCGGCGACGCCCTCTACCGCATCGCCAACCTTGACAGCGTGTGGGTGTACCTGGAGATCTACGAATACGACCTCCCGTGGGTGCGCTACGGACAACAGGTGCGGATCACAGCGCAGGCGATCCCGGGGCGGACGTTCGATGGAGTCGTAACGTTTGTCCAGCCAGTCGTCAACGAGCAGTCCCGCACCGTTCGCGTGCCGGTCTACGTGGACAACAAGGACCACACCCTCAAGCCTGGCATGTTCGTGACGGCGCTCATCGCCGCGGAACTCACCAGCGAGGGCAGGGCGGCGCCGACAGGCGTCGAGGGACGCTACTCGTGCCCGATGCATCCCCAGGTCCTTGCGGATGAGGCGGGCGAGTGCCCGATCTGCCAAATGCCGCTGGAGAAAATCCCGGATAACGCGGTCGTCGCTGTTCCGGATCAGCACGCCGCGCACGACACATCAGCCCCCACTGCGACCGTTCCGGTCGCAGCCAAGTTCTACTGCCCCATGAAGTGCGAGGGCGAGAAGACCTATGACCAGCCGGGGCGATGCCCGGTCTGCAACATGAAGCTCAAGGAGGTGCCGGTCGTGCCCGCGGCTGCCGCCCAGGGCTCGGGGGTGCTGGCCGTCCCCGTCTCCGCGGTGCTGGACAGCGGAACGCGGCAGATCGTCTATATCGAGAAGTCGCGTGGACTCTTCGAGCCGCGGGAGCTCACGCTGGGTCCCCGCGCTGGCGAGTATTTCGCGGTGCTGGCCGGGCTCGCCGAGGGCGAGCGGGTGGTCACGCGGGGGAACTTCCTGATCGACAGCCAGTTCCAGGTCACCGGACACCCCAGCCTCTTTTATCCCGGCGGCTTGCACGCCTCCATGGGCCACCAGCACGGAGGGACCGCAGCGCCCGGCGGGCCGGGCGCTCCAACGCCCCCGGTTCCACCGGCACCATCGGGCGACACATCACTACAGCCTCCCCAACCACCGGCTGGCCACAAGCACTGAACGGAGGAGCGTCTCATGGTAAATGCCATCATCCGTTGGTGCATGAAGAACACATTCCTGATGCTCCTGATCATCATGGGCATCTGCGCGGCGGGCTACTGGGCAGTCACGCGAACGCCCGTCGATGCGATCCCCGACATTGGCGAGAAGCAGGTCATCGTCTACGCCGACTGGGAGGGCCGCAGCCCGCAGGATGTGGACGACCAAGTCTCGTACCCACTGACGACGAGCCTCACCGGTACGCCGGGCGTCAAGTCGATCCGCTCCATGTCGGGCTTCGGCTTTTCGATGGTGTTCGTGATCTTTGAGGACAGCGCCGACTACTACTGGGCCCGCTCGCGCGTGCTCGAACGCATGAACGTGGCCCAGCAGCGTCTGCCCGCTGGCGTCACGCCCGTGCTCGGGCCGGATGCCACGGCCCTGGGACAGGTGTACTGGTACACGGTCGAGGGTGAGGGGTTCGACTTGGCCGAGCTGCGCTCGATCCAGGACTGGTACGTTCGGTATCAAATGCAATCCGTCCCGGGCGTCAGCGAGGTCGCCAGCATCGGCGGGTTCGTCAAGCAGTACCAGATCGACCTGAACCCGGACAAGATGCGGGCCCACCGCGTCACGATGATGGACGTCTACGACGCCGTCCGCAAGAGCAACATCGATGTGGGCGCGAAGGTCGTCGAGAAAAGCGGCGTCGAGTTCTTCATCCGCGGCCTGGGCTTCGTCAAGTCCATCGAGGACCTTGAACGGGTCGTCATCCGCCAGGAGGGTGGCACGCCGCTCTACCTCAAGAGCGTTGCCACCGTGCAACTCGGCCCGGACTTCCGGCGAGGGGCATTGGACAAGGGGGGCGTCGAGGCCGTGGGTGGCGTCGTGCTCATGCGCTATGGCGAGAACCCGCGGGAGGTCGTCGCCCGCGTCAAGGACAAGATCACCCAGCTAGAGGCAGGCCTTCCCTCCAAGACACTGGCGGACGGGCGAATCTCCAAGGTGCGACTGGTCCCGTTCTACGACCGCACCACGATCGTGCAGGAGACAATTGGCACGCTCAAGGAGGCTCTCTTCGAGGAGGCGATCATCGCGAGCTTCGTGGTTTTCTTCTTCCTCATGCACCTGCGGACCACGGTCACAGTGCTGCCGACGCTCCCGCTCGCGCTCGCGGGCTCGTTCATCCTGATGTACGCCTTCGGCATCGACAGCAACATCATGTCGCTGGCGGGCCTGGCGATCGCCATCGGCGATGTGGCCGACATGGGCATCATCATGTCGGAGAACATCTACCGCCGCCTCGCCGCGGCCACGGAGGAGGAGAAGAAGGAGAAAGGTCACTTCGGGATCGTCTATGAAGGCGCAACCGAAGTCGGCGGCGCGATCATCACCGCCGTCACCAACACCATCGTTTCCTTCATCCCCGTCTTTTTCCTCACGGGCCAGGAAGGAAAGCTCTTCGGACCACTCGCGTACGCCAAGACGTTCGCCATCGGGTCGTCGGTGGTGCTGGCACTCACGGTCGTGCCGTTCCTGTGCTACCTGCTCTTCCGCCCCGTAAAGTGGAAGGCGGGGTTGACGCTCGGGGTCGCGGTCGCCATAGGTGTCCTGGCGATGCTCGCGACGCACCTCGCGTTCATGTGGGGGCTCGCGACCGGTCACGACCGCGGATGGCTGATCGCCGTCGCCGTGGGTGTGGGCGTTGGGCTCTGCGTGGTGCGTATGACCCGCGAGAAGTTCGTCCCGCTCGAGCAGAACCCCGTATCGCGCGTGATCGCCCGCGTGTACACCCCGACACTCCGTTGGGTGCTCTACCACAAGAAGACATTCATGATCGCGCCGGTGGTGATCCTCCTCACCGGCCTCACGGTGTGGCTGGGCATTCATCGCACGATGCTGCCGGTGGAGTGGGCGGTCAATATCTTCGCAAGCGAGAAGGCGTCCACCGAGCTCAGGAAGGCGATGTACGCCGACGAGAATGCGGACCTCACTCGCCCGCTCCTTGAACTCGACCAACTCCGCTGGCAGACCGTCCGCGACCCTGGCGGCGGCCAGCGCACGCGCCTGCTGTGGCGAAGGCAGGACCCCGCTGAGCGCGCCGCCGACGCCACCGCGGGCCTTGCCGTCATCAAAGAAGCCCGCATCCTCCCGGGCCTGGGCCGCGAGTTCATGCCCCCGCTAGATGAGGGCTCGCTGCTCTACATGCCCTCGCTCCTGCCGCAGGCCTCGCTCTCGCAGGCCGTCGAGGTCAACAGCAAGCAGGACCTCGCGATTGCCACCGTACCCGAGGTCGAGAGCGTGGTCGGCAAGATCGGCCGCGCCGAGTCGGCCCTCGACCCCGCGCCCATCGGCATGATGGAGTCGATCGTCATCCTGAAGCCCGAGAGCCAGTGGCGCACCAAGAAAGTCGATCGGTTCTTTTCCGACTGGCCAGGCTTCTTCCGCACGCCGCTCTCCTGGGTCTGGTCCGAGGAACGCCGCTTCACCAAACAGGAGATCCTCGCCGAACTCCAGGAGCGCACCGCCATCCCGGGCGTGCTGCCCACCTGGCTCCAGCCGATCCAGACCCGCCTGGTCATGCTCCAGACCGGTTTCCGCGCCATGATGGGCGTCAAGATCTACGGTAGCGACCTGCGCGAGATTGAAAAGATCGGCCTTCAGATCGAGCAGTTCCTCCGAGAGGTGCCCGGCGCGACCGACATCGTCGCCGACCGCATCGTCGGCAAGCCCTATATCCAGATCGACATCGACCGCGAGCGCATCGGCCGCTACGGCGTCAACATCCGCGATGTGCAGGACGTCATCGAGATGTCCCTGGGCGGCATGAACCTCATGGAGTCGGTCGAGGGCCGCGAGCGCTACCCGATCCGTATCCGCCTGGCCCGCGACTTCCGCGAAGACATCGAGGCTATTCAACGGATCAACGTCCCTTCCTCGACCGGCGCGCAGGTGCCGCTCGCGCAGCTCGCCGACATCTCCACCGTGCTGGGCCCGCAGGAGATCAAGGGCGAGCGCGGCCTGCTCGTAGGCTACGTCACCATGAACACCCGCGACCGCGACGAGGTTTCCGTCGTGCAGGACGCCGAGGCCGTGCTGCAACAGGCGCTCAAGGACGGACGGCTCACGCTGCCACCCGGGTACTACTGGGAATGGTCCGGCCAGTTCGAGAACCAGGTTCGCGCCACCAAGCGGATGCAGGTCCTGGTCCCGATCACACTTGGCATCATGTTCGTGATGCTCTACCTGGGCTTCCAGCGCTGGTGGATCGCTCCCGTAATCTTCTTTGGCGTGCTGGTCTCGGCCTCGGGCGGCTTCATCATGCTCGCGCTCTGGGGTGTGAACCTCTCGGTGGCCGTGTGGGTCGGGTTCCTCGTGCTCTTCGGCGTGGTCGATGACGACGGCGTGGTGATCGGCACCTACCTCGAAGGCGTTTTCAAGGACCGCACGTTCACCTCGAAGGAGGAGATCCGCGAGGCGGTGATCGACGCTGGGCTCAAGCGCATCCGCCCGTGCCTGATGACCATCGCGACGACGGTCCTGGCCCTCATGCCCATCTTCTGGGCCACCGGCCGCGGCGCGGATGTGATGATGCCGATGGCGATCCCGTCGGTGGGCGGCATGGCCATCAGCCTGATCACGCTCTTCATCGTACCGTGCGTGTTCTCCGCGGTGGAGGAGTGGAAGTGGAAGCGGGCGATGAAATGACTCGGACCATCGAACATGAACAAGACGAACAAAACGCCGCACATCACGACTGGTGATACCACTTCACCGGGCCCGGCATGGCACAGGCTGAGCGCGGACGATGCGATCCGCACGCAGGGTTCCGATGCGCGGGCTGGGTTGTCCGCGGCCGAAGCCGCGGCGCGGTTGCAGAACGTCGGACCCAACACGCTCACCGCGCGAGAAGGGCGGTCGTGGTGGGCGGCGCTGGGGTCGCAGTTCTTCGCGGTGCTGGTGTGGCTGCTGGTGGTGGCCGCGGGCGTGTCGGCGGTGCTGGGGGAGTGGGTCGATGCGGGCGCGATCGCCGCGATCATCATCATCAACGCCGTCATCGGGGCCTCGCAGGAGTTCAGCGCTGAGCGTTCCATCGCGGCCCTGCGCGGCATGACCGCGCCCAAGGCCCGCGTGGTGCGCGAGGGGGCCGTCGCCGTCGTGCCCGCCGCCGAGGTTGTGCCAGGCGATGTGCTGGTGCTCGAAGCGGGCGACCTGGTGGCCGCCGATGCGCGGCTCATCGAGTCGGCCTCGCTCGCCGCGATCGAGAAGTCGCTGACAGGCGAGAGCGAGCCCGCCGAGAAGGATGCCCGCGCGGTGTCGTCGCCGCCGCCCGCCGACACGCCGCTGGCCGAGCGGATCGGCATGGTCTACTCGGGCACCGCCATTGCCACGGGCACGGCTCGCGCCGTGGTCGTTGCCACGAGCATGCAGACTGAGATGGGCCGCATCGCGGCGCTTATCGCCGGCGCGGAGAGCGATGGGCCCACGCCTCTGCAATCGCGGCTGGCCCGCGTCGGGCGGCTGCTGGTGATCGCCGCGCTCGTCATTGTCGCAGCGCTCTTTGGCATCGGCCTCGTGCGCGGTGAGCCGCTGCTCTCGCTCTCCATGACCGCCGTGAGCATGGCCGTCGCCGCGGTACCCGAAGGGCTGCCGGCGATCGTGACCGTGGCCCTCGCGCTGGGCGTTCGCCGCATGGCTAAGCGGCGGGCCCTGATCCGCCATCTCCCAGCGGTCGAGACGCTGGGCGCGACGAGCGTGATCTGCACCGACAAAACCGGGACGCTGACGGTCGGGCAGATGACGGCGCGGTCGCTGGTAGTGCCTGTGGGGGGCGTCGGTGGAGTGTTGACAGCCTGCGATGTGTCTGGCGAGGGGTACGCGCCGGAGGGCACAGTGACGGTTGGAGGGAACGAGTTGGCTGCGGAGGCGCGGGCCGCGGCCATGCGGCTGGCTCGCAACCTCGCGGGCGTGAACAACGCGACCTTAATGCAGGAGAAGGGGCACTGGGAGGCCAGCGGCGACCCGACCGAAGCGGCCATGCTCATCGCGGCGGCGAAGGTCGGGCTGAAACGCGAAGCACTGGATGCGGGTTCGCCACGGCTGGCCGAAGCGCCGTTCGACTCCGACCGCAAACGCGCGGCGGTGGTGCGGAAGGCGGATGACGGGGCGGACGTGCTTGTCAACGGGTCGCCCGAGAGCGTGCTGGCGTTGTGTACGCAGATCGTCGGGGGCGATGGCACGCGGAGCATGAACGACGAGGACCGTGCCGCGATCGACGCGGCCAACGCGGACCTGGCTTCCAAAGGCTTGCGGGTGCTGGCGTGCGCGGCCCGGACTGTGCCGCACGATCAAGTTGCTGCGACGGTCGCCGATCCCAACCCCGTCGCCCTCGAACGTGATCTGACCTTTGTCGGCCTGGTGGGCTTGCTCGACCCGCCGCGCGCCGAGGCCCGCAATGCCGTCGCCAAGTGCAAGGCGGCCGGCATCCGCGTGGTGATGATCACGGGCGACCAGCCCAAGACAGCCCTGGCCATCGCACGCGACCTAGGGATTGCGGGAGAGACGGACACGGCGCTCTCCGGAGCCGAACTCGTGGCGATCGACGATGCCGCTCTGCCGGAGCGGGTGGCACGAACGAGCGTCTACGCGCGCGTGACCGCCGCCGACAAGCTCCGCATCGTGCGGGCGTGGCGCAATCAGGGCGCGGTCGTCGCGATGACTGGCGACGGCGTAAACGACGCCCCGGCGCTCAAGGGCGCGGACGTGGGCATCGCGATGGGCGCATCAGGTACCGAGGTCGCCCGTCAAGCCTCCGACATGGTCATCACCGACGACAACTTCGCGTCGATCGTCGCGGCCGTCGAGGAAGGCCGCGGCGTCTACGACAACATCAAGAAGTCCATGCAGTTCCTCCTGGGGGGAAACTCCGCGGAGTTACTCTTCATGGGCGCAGCGCTCGTGGCGGGACTGCCCACGCCGCTGCTGCCGATCCAGATCCTGTGGATCAACCTCGTGACCGACGGACTGCCCGCACTCTTCCTCGCGGCCGACCCGGCCCCACCGGGCGTCATGGAGCGTTCACCCCGACCACGCAACGCCGCATTCATCGACCGCGGGTTCGTGTTCACGATGATCCTGACCGCGTTCCTTACTGCGGGCGTCGTGATGGGCGTCTACCTCTACGCCCTGAAGCACCACGACGAGACGATGGCCCGCACCCACGCCTTCGCCGCGCTGGTCTTTGCTGAGCTGCTCAGGTCATTCGGTGCCCGCAGCGAGACCGTGCCGATCTGGCGCATGGGCTGGCGTGACAACCTGATGCTCCTAGCCGTCGTCGCGGCGTCGTTTGCTCTACAGCTCTGGACGCACCACAACGAGACCCTGTCGTCGATCATGAAGACCTCGCCGATGACATGGTCGGAGTGCATCCCGCTTATGGCCGTGTCGTGCATTCCGCTGGCGGTACTCGAAATGGTCAAGGTCTTGCGGACAACACGGAAGGAGCGTGGGTGATGGACAACGCAGTCGCCTTGGTGCAGGCATTCCTGCGTCTTCACGGGTACCTCACCGTGACGGAGTTCCCCGTCGTCCGTGCTGCCCCCGGCGGTGTACAAGAGTGCCTGACTGACCTGGACGTCCTGGCATTCCGGTTCGGCGAGGCATCGGGCCCGGGCAAGGCCATGCATCACCCGGCCGAGAGCGAAGCCAACAGGTTGCTCGGAATCGCCGGGGGCGTGCCGGACATGATGATCGGCGAGGTCAAGGAGGGGCGGGCGGAACTCAACGATGCCGCCACCAGGCACGATGTGCTCACAGCCGCCCTTGAGCGGTTCGGCTGCTGCCGGCACAGCGACATCGACGGCATCGTGCATGAGCTGCTCCGCAACGGCCGGGCCCACACGCACCACGGCCACGGGGTTCGACTTGTCGCGTTCGGGACGCTGGCACCCGGGCATCAGGATCGACGATGCCATATCGTGCTCCTGGGCGACATCGTGGCCCACCTGCGCGCGGACATGCGACGCCACTGGGACGCCTGGCGGGCCTCGGCGTCCAAAGACCCGGGGTTCGGGATGCTCTTGACGCTGGAAAAGGCGGAACGAGGCCATCTTCCTGCTGTTCGCGGTGCTCCGCCCTACGCTGATCAATCGAGCAGCCGCACCGGCGATACACGCGGTGAGCAACATCATGGATGAAGAGCGCCGGTACCATCTGAGGCAGACAGTGCTGTGGGCCGCGATCATCACGGTCGCCCACTTCGTGGTTCCCTCAGCGGCGCACACTTGGCATTGGCTCCACACCGCCCTCTCGGCCCTCTACTTGCCATTGATCTTTCGTGCGGCGCTCTGGTTCGGCCTGCGTGGCGGCCTGTTGTCCGGGACCGCGTGCGCCGTGCTCTACCTGGGATACCTAGGTCTGCGGTGGGCCGTTGGTGGGTCGCTCAACCACGACCAGTTCGCATTTCCTGTGGTCTTCCTCTTCGTGGGTTGGTCGTCCGGGCTGGTCACAGAGGATGCACGCTACAAGCGCTGGCAACGCGATGAGGTGATTCGTCGTGCCAATGCGGCCGAGCACTTACGGCAGCCTCAGACACCCAGCATCCCGGATACGGGCACCGAACCGCGACATCGGGAGTAGCCCCCCGCAACGCACCAATCCAGGTTAAGGGGCGGGTTACGGCCGCCCGGGATCGTTTGACCAGAACTCGGAGAACCGTGGACGACTTGGCGGCGTATACTGGGGGGGAGTATATTTCCACCAAGGAGATTCGCATGAACACGACGACGGAAACGAACACAACGACCACGCTCAGCATCGACGGCATGTCTTGCAGGCACTGCGTTCAAGCCGTGAGCAAGGCCCTTTCGGCGGTGCCGGGGGTGAAGGTCAGGTCGGTGGCGGTGGGTTCGGCGGTGATCGAAACCGGGGATGGTTGGACCACGGGCAAGGCCGTGGCCGCGCTCGACGAGGCCGGGTATCCGGCGAAGGCGGTGGCCGATGCCGCGAGCGCGGGGTCGCCGATGCCCGCCAAGGGCGGCGGCGGGTGCTGCGGGGGTGGCAATCGCGCTCAGCCGGGCGGCGGGTCGGCCATGCCGCAGGGCGGGAGCGGGGCGAAGCCCACCGGCGGTTGCTGCGGGTGAGAGTTTGGTGAAGCATCGAACCAAGGAGCGATGGTCATGGCCAAAGGCAAATCGAGCAAGGGCGTCTCCGAGCGTGCAGCGCTGCCCGCGTTGAACGGCGCGGCGTGCGGGTGCAAACCGGGCGAGGGTTCAGTCATCGGCCAGACCCGCGACGGCGTGGGGCCGGGAGCGCACGCGGTCGGCGTGGATGCAGCGATCAAGGCCGCGAACCTTAAGCACCTGCGGCGGATCGAGGGCCAGGTGCGCGGCATCGCGGTGATGATCGAGGAGGACCGCTACTGCGCCGACATCATCCAGCAGGCCGCGGCGGTGCAGGAGTCGCTGCGCTCGGTCGCCAAGAACCTGCTCAGGAACCACCTCACGCACTGCGCCGCCGCAGCGATGCACGAGGATGGAGCCAAGAGGGACGACATGATCGAGGAACTCTTGGAGTTGGTCGCCAAGGTCGCGCGGTGAGCGGCGGCACATACGAGGTGAATCATGAGTTGCAACTGCGGATGCCACCCCCCCAACAACAAAACTCGGGCGACGGGCTGGCGGAAGTTCGTGCCGCTGATCGTGGGCGTGGTAGTGGTCGGGGCGCTCATTGCCGGAGCGGTGCTCAAGCAGAACGGCACGGCGGCTTCGCGGTCGCCGACTGAACGGGCCGCGACCGCTGCCAAGCCGTAACGCTGACCGCGAAGACAAAGGATGACCATGAACAACGCGCACAACCACCCGCACGGTGACGCCGCCACACCGCCGAACTCGACCGAGGTCAAGAACATCGAGCGGGCCGATATGCCCATCGAGGGCATGACGTGCGCTTCGTGTGCCAACCGGATCGAGAAGCGCTTGGCGAAGCAGGCCGGCGTCTCGTCGGCAAACGTCAACTTCGCCACCAAGGTGGCGACGGTAAAGTACGACCCGGCGGCGACTGGACCTGAGAAGCTCGCCAAGGCAGTTGACGACATCGGGTACAAAGCGGTCGTGCCTCCGGCGCGGCACAACGCCGTGAACCCTGCGCATGGTCACGCGGGCCACGACCACGCGGCGATGCTCGCGGCACAGACAACGGAGGAACACGCAGGGCACGCGATGAGCGGCGGTACTGGGGGCGAAGATCACTCGGCCCATATGAATGTGGGCGAGGCCGAGACACGACGCCTGCTCACCAAGATGATCGTCGGCGCGGCGCTGTCGCTGCCCGTGCTCGTCATCACGATGTCTCATGGCAAGATCGAAGCGTTCAACGTTCCGTGGATCAACTGGCTCCAGCTCGCGCTCACGACGCCGGTCATGTTTTGGTGCGGCTGGCAGTTCTTCCGCTCCGCGTGGAAGGGCCTCCGGCACTTCAGCGCCACCATGGACACGCTGGTGGCGATGGGCACCGGTGCGGCGTACTTCTACTCGCTCGCGGCGACGATCTGGCCGGGGTTCTTTGCGGGTGTGGGCGGGACCGTCGCGAGCGCGTCGCACGGCGAGGGCGCGATGGGCGGCATGACGATGGTCCCGGTCTACTACGAGGCCGCAGCGGTCATCATCGTGCTGATCCTGCTGGGGAAGTACTTTGAGGCCAGGGCCACGGGCCGGACCAGCGCGGCCATCAAGCGGCTCATCGGTATGCAGGCCAGGACCGCTCGCGTCATGCGAGACGGCACCGAGCAGGATGTGCCGATCGAATCCGTGGTCGTGGGTGACCGCGTCCTCGTGCGTCCCGGCGAAAAGATCCCCGTGGACGGGAACGTCGAGAGCGGCCAGTCCGCCGTGGACGAGTCCATGCTCACCGGCGAGAGTGTGCCGGTCGAGAAGGCGGCCGGCGACAGCGTCTTTGGCGCAACGATGAACACGACCGGCGCGCTGCGGCTGGTCGCGACCAAGGTCGGGGCCGACTCGGCCCTGCAGCAGATCGTCCGGCTCGTGCAGGAGGCGCAGGGCAGCAAGGCACCGATCGCTCGTCTGGCCGACAAGATCAGCGGCGTGTTCGTCCCGATCGTCATCGCAATCGCCCTCGTGACGTTCGTGGTCTGGTGGTTCGCATCGCCGGTGGACTCGCGCCTCAGCATGGCGCTGGTCACGGCCGTCTCCGTCCTCATCATCGCGTGCCCGTGCGCCCTGGGGCTGGCGACTCCAACGGCGATTATGGTGGGCACGGGGCGTGGCGCGGAGAAGGGCATTCTCATCAAGGGCGGCGAGGCCCTTGAGACCTCCCACAAGCTCACCGCCATCGTGCTCGACAAGACGGGCACGATCACGCACGGCAAGCCCGCCGTGACCGACATTATCCCGGCACCCGGTGGCCCGCTCGAGGAACGCGAGTTGCTGCGGCTGGCCGCATCAGCAGAGCAGCACAGCGAGCACCCGCTCGCCGCAGCCATCGTGCGAGAGGCCGCGGCACGCGGGCTGGTTCTCACCGAGCCGATCGGCTTCCAGGCCGTGGTCGGACACGGGGTCGAGGCCACGGTGGACGGCCGCGCTGTACTCGTCGGCAAGGCCGCGCTGCTTGAGCAGCGCGGTATCCGCTCCACGCTGGCGGAGACGGCCGCTGCTCTGGCGGCGATGGGGCGCACGCCCATGTTCGCCGCCGTGGACGGCCGCGAAGCCGGGATCGTGGCCGTCGCCGACACGGTGCGGCCAGAGTCGAAGGAGGCCATCGCCACGATGCACGCGCTCGGGCTGCGCGTGGTCATGATGACCGGCGATAACCAACGGACGGCGGAGGCGGTCGCCTCGCAGGTCGGTGTCGATGTGGTCTTCGCCGACGTCCTGCCCAAGGACAAGGCGGACAAGGTCAAGGCTCTCCAGGCCGAGGGTCACGTCGTGGGCATGGTCGGCGACGGCATTAATGACGCTCCCGCCCTCGCGCAGGCCGATGTGGGCCTTGCGGTCGGAACAGGCACGGATGTAGCGATGGAGTCCGCGGACATCACGCTGATGCGAGGTGACCTACGAACTGTGCCCCAGGCCATCGCACTCTCGCACGCGACGATGCGGACGATCAAACAGAACCTGTTCTGGGCGTTTATCTACAACATCGTCGGCATTCCCATCGCGGCGGGCGTGCTGTTCCCGTTCACGGGGTGGTTGCTCTCGCCGATCATTGCGAGCGCGGCGATGGCGTTCAGCAGCGTGAGCGTGGTGCTCAACAGTCTTCGGTTACGCCACGCTCGTTGAGCGGTCAGGCATTGGCGTTCCACAAGACTCTGTGCTTCGGTCGATTCTCCTCCACCCAAGTCCCCGCAAAGAGGTGTGCGCCCAGGAGGAAGTGCTTCGCGTCGGGATTCGACTTCGACTCCCCGACGGTCGGGTGGAAGTACGCGGGCGGGTAGAGCGCGATGTCGTCGTACTGGGTGACCACCCGAGCGAGTAGCCCAGGCCCGGCTTGATCGCCGACATACCGGCGCTCGAAGAACGACTCTTCGATCATCGCCACCGCGTGCCACATCGCCGGGTGCTTGGCGGGGAATCCCATCGCCGCGTTGGAGACGATGTCGAGTTGCTCGCATGCGGCCCACGCTCGTACTTCGGGCGGGCACATCTCGTCGAGCGGCCGGATCGGCTTCACGTCGGTGTCGAGATAGACACCTCCGAAGCGGGCCAGGACTTCGAGGCGCAGGATGTCCGAGCGCATCACGCAGCCGGGCGTGCCGCCGACTTGGCCGCACGCTGCCCAAGCGTTGCGATTGAGGATCGGCGGCAAGTTCTCGTCCGTCCACAGCAGCATCTCCCAATGCGAGTTCATCTCGGCAAAGCGGCGACGCCAGCGCCGCTGGTGCAGGGGCATCTCGCCCTTGCCCAGCCAGATCTGGTGCAGGACCCGCGGGATCGAGGTGGCGGTTGCGGTGGTTTTCAAGCCGCAGCCTCCGCCGCCTTGCCGGTCACGAACCCGAACGCCCCGCCGTGAGCCTTGGCGGCTGCTTCGCCCTGTTCGAAAAGCGCCCAGTGGAACGGCACCACGTCGCGGAAGTGTCCGTGGTCGCGGACCACGCGAGTCAGGAAACCTGGCCCGCTCTGGTCCCACACGCCGCGATAGACCAGCACCGAGTGCGGCAGGTCGCGGATCGCGTGCCAGAGCATCGGGTGGTTCCGCGTCGCACCAAGCACCGATGGCGAGAGCATGTGCGGGCGGCTCGCGCCATGGCTGGCGATCGTGGAACAGAACGCGCCGACCCCGGCGACGAGTTCATCCAGCGGACGCAGCGGCAGGCGATCGGGATCGACGAACACGCCGGCCTCGCGGGCGAGCACCTCGTATCGCAGCAGGTTCAGCCGCGCCGCCGACGCCGCGGGCTCGCTGAGGTCGAGCGTCTGCTGCCACTGATCGTGGTTCAGGATCGGCGGCCGGTTGTCCAGCGTGAATGTGACGATGTCCCACTCCGGATGCAGCGTCTGCCACGCGTGCTTCCACGCGGCAAGCCGCTGACGGTCGGGGGACTCGGACAAGTCGGCCGTGTAGATGACCTTCGGGATCACGCCTTCACCTCCTCTTCGATGCCACTGCTCAATCCACTCTGCTGCCACTTGGCGGGCGGCACGCCCTCCATGCCTCCCTCAATGAACGACGACGCGCCCTCGCCGAGCGCCACCGACTGCTGGGCGCTGCCGGAGCCTGAGCCGGAACCGGGCGGGCCCGAGCCACTTTCGCTCCCGCTGCCGCTCGAGGAACCAGACGAACTGCCAGACCCAGACGAGCTTCCAGAACTCGACATGGACGAGCCGCTGGACTTGCCGCTGCCGGAGCCGGACCCGCTGCCGCTGGAGGAGCCTGATCCCGAGCCAGAGCCAGACCCTGATCCAGAGGCCGATCCTGAGCCGGTCGCCTGCGTCGCGGGCATGTCGTTGTGGACCCACACGCCGTCGGCAAGGAACACGTTGAGGCCGGGCACATGCACCGCGACCGTGGTGACGCGATCGCCGGCGCGGCTGATCGTCTCGACGCGTTCTTCGCTGAGGTCGTGCCGCACGAGATAGTCGCCGACGAGCACGAACTCCGCCGACACGAACCCGACCTCATCGCCGCGGCGCAAGAGCACCGGGTGCTCGGGCGTGAGCCGCAGGCGACCGTTGACGGTGATGAACCCGTCGTGCGTGCCGACCGTGACGCTGGCCACGGAGCCAGTGACAGGCGTGAGCACCGCTTCGGCTCGCTGACGCAGCCACTGGTACTGCGCCCGCCACGGCACATCACGATCCAGGCCCGCCACGTCCAGCGCCGCGACCCGATCGCCCGGCTTGAGATGCTCGATCGGCACGGTCTGACCGGAGGCCAGCCGCACCGGCGTCCCGGCCAGCACGCAGTTGGAACCCGGCCCGGAACCACCGGGCCCGGAACCACCCGGCCCGCTTCCCCCAGGGCCCGACCCTCCCGGCCCAGAACCGCCAGGGCCGGAGCCTCCGGGACCCGAGCCGCCCGGGCCGCTGCCGCCGCCACTGGACCCGCCCCCGCCCGACGAGCCGCCGCCGGAGCTGCCTCCTCCGGACGATCCGCCAGAGGATCCGCCCGAGGACATGCCCGAACTCGCACCCGACGACATGCCGCTGGACGCCCCGGAACTCATGCCCGACGAAGCGCCCGAAGAACTCATGCCGGACGAACTGCCGCCGCCGGAACTGCTCATTCCGCTTGAACCGCCGCTGCTCGACATTCCCGTGGACGACATGCCACCACTGCTCGACGGCGTATCGCTCGGCGTGCTCGACGGCGTGTGCGTCGTGCCCGGCGTGTTGCTGGTGAACGCATCGGTGGTGTAGAACGTCAGCGTCGGCGTGCCGCCCGGTCCGGTCGTGTAGATCACATCGCCCGTCGTCGAGTAACTCGGCGGCATGCTCGGCGTGCTGGTGGGCGTCGAGTACGTGCTGTACGACGAGTCGGGCGACTCCGACGGCGTCGAGTAGTTGCTCGATCCGCCGCCCTGCGGGGCGCGGCCCGTGGCCCAGACCGGGATATAGAGGTAGTAGCGTGTGGGGCCGTCGCTCATCGTGCGGCCTCCTGGGGCTTCACATTCGGCTCGTACCAGCCCTGCGTGTTCACAGGCTTGCCGCACTCTGCCGACGCGGCCGCGACAGCATCGGCGAACTCCATGCGCTCGAAGACCTGCAGCTCGCTGCCGGGCGAGCAGTTCACTACGCGGAAGCGGTGCTTCTCGAAGTGCGGCTTGAGGGCTTCGAACCGCCGGGCCAGCGAGTCATACAGCACGTTATTGTGCCGGATTGCGTTGGCGGCCCGGTTCTCGGCGAAGGCGTACTTGCGGTCCTCGGCCATCTTGAAGTCGCAGCCCAGCAGGTACACCGTCGAGAACCCGAGGTAGTGCAGGAGGCGGAGTGCCACGAGCATGACCGAGCGCTTGCCGGTGATGCCCAAAGAGTCGGGGTTATTGGCGTCGTTGCCCCACGGGACGCTGTCTCCAGTCAGGAACCGCTCATGGTCGAAGTGATCGGCGCGGCGGAAGAACATCACGCTGGGCATCTGCCGGACCCTGAACGCGCTGTTACGCATCGCGCCGTCAGCGCCCTGGATGCGGAGCCGCTTGTCCCACATGCACGTGGGCACGAACTTCAGGATGCCCGGGTCCTTCCAGCCGGTATCGATGAAGCGGCCGGGATCGTCGACGCAGGTCCACAGCGTCGGGCGATGCACGGCCCAGGCGTTGTTCACGGCCATCGTGACGATGCCGCGCTTGTTGAGCGCCGAGAGATCGAGCTGCGTGAGCGACGGCCCCGACAGGATCAGGAATGCCGAACGCCCGCGATAGAACCCGCCGAGCGATACCGAGTCGAAGTCGGCGGTGTAAAGGCGCAGGCCATCACGCGCCGGCTTACGCGCCTTCAGACCGGCCTGGAGCGCCGCAATGTCAGACTGGTTCTCACGCACCGCAGCACCCCCCACCCCCCCGATCACTTCCACCCTTGAATCGCCCGACGATGAACCGCCGATCAGCTCGCGGGTTGATCACGGTGGCGACACGACCGATTCGGTCGAGCCACCAATCCAGCGGGCGCACCGTCGGGTGCAGACCTTCGCCGGCGACGGTGGTCTTGCTGGGCCGGGTGCAGATCGAGAACACGAAGTTGCCGCGCGGCTTGGCCACACGGCGCATCTCCGCGAGGACCGCGTCTACGTCCTCTGGCAGCAGATGCTCGAGGGCGTCGAAGCTCGTGACGACGTCCGCCACGCCCGTGTGCAGCGCGGTCTTGTGCATCGGGCGCACGAGGTCCGCATCCGGGAACGCGAAGTCCACGCCCAGGCCGTCGATCCCCAGCCGGCGCAGGTCACGCACGAGGTCGTTGCGGCCGCATCCGAAGTCCACGACGAACCTCGGCGTGAACTTCTGGATGATCGGGACGGCAAGTTTGCCGTGGTTGGTCGAGCCGTACGTCGAGCCGGGCTTGGCGGCCAGCGCCACGTACTTGGCTCGTTCCTTCTCGCGGCGAGTGTCCAGAGTCGTCGGGGTCGTCGTCATTCCGCACCTCCGATGTAGAGGTTGAACTTGCGGTCCTCGTCGGCGGGGTCGGCGATCTCGATGAGGCTCATGGCCTCGAAGACCCACACCGGCTTGCCCTTGCTGTTGCGCTCGCAGGTCAGCTGCACGCACACGCCCTCGGGAATGGGCACGAGCTTGGGTTTGAGCGACCGCGCGGGCGGGCACTTGGGAAGCACGCCGGGCAACTCGCACACCGGACCCAGCCCGAGCAGGCCGCCGAACCCGGAGCCGGGCTCGGAGTCGTTCATGTGGTGGGCCTCGAAGCGGTTGAGCGCCAGACGTGTGGGGTCCTCACCGCCGCTGGCGAGCTGGGACGACAGGCCACCCTCGATGGCCACATACCGGAGATAGGTCTCGCTGCCGGGGTTGCCGTCGATCTGGGCTTCAACCCACGGATAGCGCCAGCGGTTGCGCTCGGTCGGGATCGCCTGGGCAGCGCCGAGGATCGCGGTCACGCGCCCGGCCGACGGGCGGCCGAGTTCAAGGACTGACCACTTCTCGCCGGTGCCCTCTTCTTTCCAGAGGATCGGGATGCCGCCCATGGGCGTGCTGGCCAGAACCGTCTCGTCGGCCGCGAGCTCGCAGGTCGTGTCCGTCTCGTTGTTGATGAACACCCGCGCCACCGTCACGCCCGTGAGCACGCAGCGCCCGAGCTTGTTGGGCTTGATGGGCTGGAGCGCGAGAACGAACGCGGGACCGGCGGTTTCCTCCGTGGCGATGTCGCCCGTCAGGGGCGTGCGGCTCTGGAATGTCCGCTCCTGGTCGTCCTCGCCGGGCTCGACGAGCACGCCGGTGATCGCCATCGCGTGGTACGGCTCGATCTCCTCGTCGGAGTCGTTGCGCACCAGCACGATGCCGCGCTGTGCCGCTTCCATGAGCGGGCCAGCGACGGCTTCGCCGCGCCCCTGACGCCGGCGCAGATCAACCGCCGCATCGACGAACGCGTTGTACGCGCCCGCGGGCAGGCGAAGTGGATCACCGGATCGGACTTTGCGAAGATCGTCAGGCATGGGTAACGGGGCTCAGATCCCCAGGGCTCCAAAGTTGGCGTCGTCGTACACACGCTCGACATAGGCGGCGATGGGCTTCTTGATGATCGCGCCGGACCCGGTGTCCTCCGCGTCGGCGTAGCGGACCCACAGGTACTCCCACCCCTTCTTGTTGATGCCGGTGATGGTGCCGACCGAGAGCCCCGTTTCATTGGGGCTGGCGGCGAACCGGAAGGTGATCTCCCAGTCGTCGTCGGGGCCGTCCCCGCGCTTCGAGCCGGTCGCACCGAGAAACAACAACTCGCCGGGAGCGAAGCCCTTGAAGCCGCCAGCATTGGTCTTGCCGGTGCAACTGAAGATCGCCCCCTTGTACGACGCGGTAACCTGCGCATCGGAGAAGTAGTGCGTCTCGGAGAACTGGTACACGGGCACGGTGATGTCCACGCCGTCCACGCCGTCGGCGGTCACACCGATCGCGCCACCGAAGTCCGGCGCGGTCGATCCGGATGCCGCCCGCGACTGCACCGTGTCCTTGCTCTGTGTGATGTGCTGCGTGCCGCCACCGGTCTCGAAGTTGAATGATGCCTCGCTGGGCGTGGGTGTCCCGCCGCTGTCGCTGGAGCCATAGCGGACGGTAACGTCCCACAGTTGCGGACCGAGCGGTTCGATCTGCACGTTCTGCCGAGCCAGACTGTCGTAGGTCGCGGGCGAGGCGGTCTGCGCCGCGTTGCGGGCCACGAGATCATCCGCAGTGCCGCGCACGATGTAGCCGAGCTCCGCAGACGACTGCGATGCTTGGTTCGCCTTGGTGGAGCGGCGGCTCTCGAACTTCTCAAAGACCTCAACCGGCACGAGTGATGACCTCCTTTCCTGGAGTGGGGATCAGGCGAACCGCAGTCCGTTGTCCACGCTGGCATCCAGCAGACGCTTGGTGTTCTTGGCCGTCGCCTCCGTGGCGGTGGCCGTGCGCTCGGCGGCATCGCCACCGGTGCCGAGGCCCGAGACAGCCGCGGAACTGAACGTGCCGGTGACGCTGATGCCCTTGCCGATGGCCGCGCCGAGTCCCGAGAGCCGGTCCTCGAAGTCGGCCAGCAGATCCCGCTGCGGGCGACCGGGACCCTTCTCGGCATCGGCGGCCTCGCGCTTCTTGCGGGCTTCTTCGATTGCAGCGGCGAGTTTCTGTTTCGCGGCATCCAGCCCGGCCTGCGACTCGGCGAGTCCTGCGGCCGTGTCCTTGCGAAGGGCCTCCTGCGCGTTCTCGAAGTCCTGGCCGATGCCCGCCAGTGTTGCTTCGTGCATGGCGGCGGCGTCCCGGCGCTGGGCCTCGCGTTCCTTGTCGCGTGCGGTCACCGACTGCTGGGCAGCGTTCTCCAGTTCGACGAGCCGGGATTCGAGTTGCTGGTCCACCGCCTTCTTGGCGGCTTCAACATCGAGCCCGTCATCGAACAGCCCCTGGATCTCCAGCATCCGCTTGGCGACCCAGGACGAGGCTTCCTCCCAGATCATCTGGAAGCCCGTGGCGAAGTTGGTCCATGTCTTTGACAGGAAGGCGGTGGTCTCGATCCACGCGACCTCGAGGGCGTGGAAGACAATCTCAGCAGCAGCCAGCGCCCCGTACCACATCGAGTAGGCCGTGGAGACGAAGAACTCCTTCGCCCCCAGCCACGCCTTGTTGAGCGCCGCCACGCCCTGCTGCCAGATGACCTTGAGCGACAGCCACAGGATCTCGGCGGCCAATGCGATGTCGCCGGCGGCGAGGGCGTCGGAGATGCCGCCGACCACCTTGCCGACCCAGTCACGCAGTTCGGTGAACTTCTCAGCCAGCCACGACAGCGCCTCGCCACCAGCGCCGGTGACGACCAGTAGCGTGCCGCCCAGCGCCACGATCGCGGCGATCGTCAGGCCCACCGGCGTGAGCACCGCGCCGATTGCGGCTCCGATCAGGCTGAACGCCGTGCCGATCCCGCCGATGACAGCGGCCACGATGCCGAGCGCCGCGCCGATGCCCGAGATGATGTAGCCCAGGCCGACGATGGCAATCCCCGCGACGGCGACCGCCGCCGCGACCTTGAGCGCCCAGACGACCGTTTCCTTGTTCGCCTTCACCCACGCCGTGGCGCTCACGACGATGCGGGTGATCCGCTCTGTTAGGTCCTTGATGGTGGGTGCGAGCGCCCCGCCGATGGTGAACACACCCTGCTTAAGGACCTTCCAGAGCGTGCCCAGCGCGTCGTTGAGTTCCGCGGCGTCACGGGCGGTTTCCGTGCTCACCGTCAGCCCGAGCTTGCGGGCCTGCTCCTGCATCTCGTTGATGCCCGCAGCGCCGTCGGCCATCAGCGGAAGAAGCTTGGTCCCGGCCTTGCCGAAGAGCTCCATCGCCATCGCGGCCCGGAGCGCCGGGTCTTGGATCTGTGAGATTCGATCGGCCAGCAGCTTGAACTGCTCATCCGGCGAGAGCTTGGCGAGGTCCTGCACCGTCAACCCCAGCCGCGCGAGAGCCTCGTTCGCCCCCTTGGACCCTTGTGACGCCTCCGTGAGCGTCTTCTGCATAACGCGGAGGCCGTTCTCCAGCGTCTCCATGTCCGTGCCCGAGAGATCCGCCGCATAGCCCAGCTCGCTGAGCGCTTCGACGCTCACGCCCGTGCGGGCGCTCATCTTGTCGAGAGCATCGCCCGAATCAGAGAACACCTTTGCGGTGCCGAGCAGCGCCGTGATCGCGGCGACACCGATACCCGCCATCTTTGTGCCGATCGACCGCAGCCCAGCGCCGAAGGCTTCGAGCTTCTTCTGGGCTGCCTTGAGTCCAGCCGACGAGCTGTCGCTGACGCCCAGCTCAATGAAGGCTCGCCCGGCTCGGATGCCCCGCGTATCGGCCACGTTCAATCACCCTTTCTTGATCGAGTTCCGCCACAAGAGCGGCAAGTTGGGCCGCTCCTTCTCCAGCGCCGGGGCCATGTACGGCCGCGGCGCGATCTTGACTTTCTGCGATGTGAGTTTGCCGCCGCGTCTGCGGAACACGACGGTGTCGCCGCCGTACTCCAGGACATTCGGTGCCTCGCTCTTCTTGAATCCCACCGGCCCGACAACCACGGAGTCGTTGGGCTTGTCGTACCCGAAGAGGATCAGCCGACGCAGGCTGCCCTCGTGCGAATGGGGCGGGGCCCCGGGAGGAGCCGACCCCTTGCGTTTGCGGATGCTGGTGCGGGCTGCCGTGCGGATGAACGCGCCGGCCTTGCTGAGCACCTTTCGCTTGGCGTTGTCGACCGCCGCCATGACGACGTGGCGGTCGAAGAACATCTCCTTGATCCGCATGGTGATCACGCACCACTCCCCGCCGGACCGCCAGTCCCGCCGCCGGTGCCAGCGAGACCGCTGCCCTTCTCCAGACCCTTGTTGAACGACGCCTCCTTCTCCTTGCGGAGACGGCCCGACCCGATGAACAGTCCGACGATGCCGGTGAGTGCCGGAAGCGCCGGCCCGAGCACGGGTAGGCCTGCGATCGTCGGGCCGACGGTGTCGAGGGCCGAGAGCGTGAGCTGGCCGAGCAACCCGCGGATCTCACCGGCCTTTTCTATGTTGCCCTTCCACTGCGCGCCAGTCGTTTGCGTGAGGTTGAACCAGTTCTGGTACTCAACCTCGGCCTCGTTGAGGCTCAGCGTCGACGGCAGGCCGGTGGTTTGCTGGATCGTGTTGGGCGTCTTGACCTTGACGATGTCGCCAAGGTCCAGGCCGGCGCACGACGCGAGCACGAGCGCCAGCAGGATCAGGGCACCGAGATAGACGTAATGGCGGGTGGTCAGGCTCTTCATGCACGAGTCTCCTTGGCGACCTCCGGCATGCGGCGGTCGATGAACACGTCTTTGAGGACCGACACGTCAACCTTGACGGGCCGGGATGGCTTGTGGAACGGGTCGAAGTCGGCGGGTTTGAGCAGGCGGGATCGCTTGGGGTCGCGGGCGGTGTTGGCCACCACGGACATGACGGCGGCAGCGATTGACCAGTCGTGGCGCTGGCGGCCGTCGAGCATGGCGACCAGCTCCCGCAGCGTCAGGGGCCCGGGGTCGAGGCCGAGAGCTCCAGCGCACTGGTAGATGAACTTCCAGACGTCTCCAGCAGTCGGTTCACGAGCTTGTCCAGCTCGCCCTCGCTGGTCAGCGTCTCGATCCGCTTCTCCGTCACGTCGCGGGCCTTCTCCATCACGCGGTTGGTGGCCTGGAGCACCCGCCCGAGGTTGGCCCGGTCCCTCGGGCTCGGGCAGAAACTGATGAGTTCGTCCAGCACCGCGCCCGTCGCGGCCTCGATCGCGTCGCCCGCCATTGCCTTACCGAACTCCTCGTCCGAGACCTTGGCGGCGTCCGCCTCGGGTTTGCACACGGCGTACACCACGTCGCACAGGAGCACGGGATCGCGGATGAACTTCTCGATGAGCGTCCCCTCGATGACCTGCATGAGGTCGACGCCCGTGAGCCCGCGCACGCGTTTGAGCGTGGCGACGTTGATGTCCACCGTCCAGGTCCGACCCGCGTTGTCCTTGAACTGCCGCATACGTTCCTCCGTTGAGACGCTGTGTCGGTTGCACAGCGGTTGAACAGCCGGTGAACACCTGTTGCACCGAACCTGCTGCTGCTATTACGAACCGATCCATGAAGGCGCCGTCGCTGAGTACGTGACCTTCGCAGTCACTGACACGGTGATGGCCTCTTCGAGGGCTTCACTGCGGCTGAAGTTGGTGATCGAGAAGTCCGCTTGCAGGCCCTGGCCCGCGGACGCATCGAGGATCTGGAGGCCGATGGGGTCGTTGTTGAAGAAGGCGTTCTTGATGGCGGTGAACCCGGCATCGCCGGTGTCCCAGACCATCTCGAACTCCACGCTCGCTTCCTTGAGCGTGGCGACCGTCGCCCGCCAGCCGCTGTTGGCCCGCGTGGTCACGTCCGCCTCGCCAGCCTCGAGGTTCAGCGTCACGTCGCGGGTGTTGCCGAGTGCCGTCCATGCGCCTGCGCCTGCCTGGCCGCCCGTCTTGTACTTGAGGGCGGCTTCCATGCCGAGCTTGATTGCCATCACTGACT